>NZ_JBPVJQ010000007.1:0-106366 GCF_051942715.1 Acidovorax sp. BL-A-41-H1
CCGGCACCATCATTGCACTGGACCCGGACATCCCCCCCGCGCGCCAGCGCCTGCAGTTCACGGCCACGGGCGACGGGCTGCTCTGGCGCATGGACGGCAAGCCGCTGGGCCGGGGCCCGCGTGTGGCCTGGCTGCCCTGGCCGGGGCGGCATGTGGTGCAGATCACCGACGCGCGCGGGCAGGTGCTGGACGAGATCCGCATCGAGGTGCGCGGGGCGGGCGTGGCGGCGGGGGCTGTGGCGCCCCCGATAAGGGCTGCTGCGCATTGACGCGCCCAAAGCCGAGGAATACGGTGTGATTTACCCATTCAGCGTCCCAATACGGGTCGCCTAAAATGGTTACAAATTATTTCTATGCCCTTTTTGCGCCAGTTCTTTTCGCATCGCCTGATCTGGCTGCTGTGCTGGTCTCCCTGGGGATCGGTGTGCTGTTTGCACGTTCGATCTGGACCATCCGCCAGGACGAGTGGAACTACGCCGCGCAGACCAATGCCAATCTGGTGCAGACCCTGGAGCAGGGCCTGGGCTGGGTGCTCGAGTCGTTTGACAAATCCCTGGAGGGCGTGGCCCGCGAGGTGGCGCGCCCCGAGGTGTGGGACCTGCCCCCCGAGCTGCGCGCACGGGTGGTGTTCGACAACTCCTTGCGCTCCCGGGGCGCTGGGGATGTGCTGGTGCTCGACGCCCAGGGCAACATCGTGCTGGATTCGGGCTCGCTCACGCCGCGCAAGGCCAACCTGGCGGACCGAGACTACTTCCTGGCGTTCCAGAAGGACGGGCACCAGGGCCTGTACATCGGCAAGCCCGTGCCTTCGCGCATCACGGGGCTCAACATCCTGCCCCTGTCGCGGGCCTACTTCCATGCCGACGGCAGCTTTGCGGGCGTGGTGGTGGGGGCCGTGCGGCTGAGCTACTTCAATGAGCTCTTCGGTGCCCTGGACATGGGCCCCAGCAGTGGCGTGAACCTGTTCCGTAGTGACGGCGTGGTGATCTCGCGCTTCCCGTACGGCGACATGGACGTGGGCAAGACGATTGCCGGGTCGCCCAACATGCTGCGCTTTCAGAAGGAGGGCAATGGCTCCTTCGTGGGCACGGCGGCGCTCGATGGTGTCGAGCGCCTGTATTCCTTCCGGCAGGTGGGCGAGTTCCCGCTGATCATCAATGTGGCCCAGGCCACCAGCACCATCCTGGGCAAGTGGTACAGCAGCTCCCTGTGGCTGGGCGGTTTCGCGCTGCTGCTGATGGCCGCCTGCCTGGGGCTGGCCCTGCTGTTTGTGCGCGAGCTGACCCTGCGCCAGCAGGTGGCCGCCCGGCTCAGCGAGGCCGAGCACGATGTGCGCACCATCCTCAACAACATGCCGTCCATGATCGGCTACTGGGACGCGCATCTGCTCAACCGTTTTGCCAACAAGGCCCACTTCGAGTGGTTCGGCATCCAGCCCGAGCGGCTGCGCGGCATGCACTTCAGCGAGCTGGTGGGGCCCGAGCGTTTTGCCGTGAACAAGCCATTTCTGGACCGCGCCCTGCAGGGCGAGCCGCAGCTGTTCGAGAGCACCCTGCTCGATGTGCATGGCGTGTCGCGCCACATCATCGTCTCGTACGTGCCTGACACCGAAGCGGGTGCCGTGCGCGGCATTTTTGTGCAGACCACCGACATCTCCGAGCGCAAGCGCATGGAGGACGAGCTGTTTGACGAGAAAGAGCGCGTGCGCCTCACGCTGCAGTCGATTGGCGATGCCGTGGTCTGCTCGGACGCCCGGGGCTCGGTGACCTACCTCAACCCGGCGGCCGAGCGCCTGACCGGCTGGCAGGCTTTTGATGCGGCGGGCCACAACGTGGACGAGGTGGTGTGCCTGCGCAGCCCCGACAACGATGCGCTGCTGCCCAGCCCCCTGCGCACGGCCATCCAGCAAGCGGCCGTGATGGAGGCCGTGCGGGGCGTGGTGGAGCATCGGGGCAGCGGCCAGCGTTTTCAGGTGGAGGAAACCGCCAGCCCCATTACCGACCGCCATGGTGCCGTGAGGGGCGCGGTGGCCGTGCTGCGCGATGTGACCGAGGCCGTGGCCATGGCCGAGCGCATGGCGCACCTGGCGCAGTACGACGCACTCACCGACCTGCCCAACCGCGTGCTCCTGCACGACCGCGCCCAGCTGGCCATTGCCCAGGCGCGGCGCGATGGCAAGTCGCTGGCCGTGATGTACCTGGACCTGGATGGTTTCAAGGAGGTCAATGACCGCCTGGGCCACGATGTGGGCGATGTGCTGCTCGTGCAGTTTGCCCAGCGCCTGAAGGCCGCCGTGCGCGCATCCGACACCGTGTGCCGCCAGGGCGGCGACGAATTTGTGGTGCTGCTGCCCGGCCTGGACGGCGCCGAGCCCGCGCGGGGCGTGGCGCGCAAGATCCTCGCCTCGTGCGACGCGCCCTTCGAGCTGGCGGGCGAGCCTGTGCGCGTGGGGCTCAGCGGTGGCATTGCGCTGTTCCCGCAGCATGGCGACACTTTCGATGCGCTCTCGCGCCACGCCGACAGCGCCATGTACGCCGCCAAGCGCGGTGGCCGCATGCGCTTCATGCTCTACCGGGGCCCGGATGTGCAGCCCGAGGTGGTGCTGCCCGAAGTGGCGGTGGGCGCCGAGGGGTGAGGGGCGCGTAGTGGGTAGTGGTTGCGATTTGCTATCTATTTGGTAGCAACAAGCGCTTGTCCATTGGGCGGTAACGGCATTTTTTGCTTGATAAAGCGCCGCCGCTGTGCCACATCCCGGGCGCGGCGCTGAAAATTTGTTGCAGCCCCTCGAAATAATTTTGATGGCTGGCCGATGCCCCAGCGCCTACCATCTGGCGCAATTCCCACCCTGGAGAGCCTGCGTGCCTGACCTGTCCAAAATCACCTGCATCGAAGACCTGCGTGCCATCGCCCAGCGCCGCGTGCCGCGCATGTTCTATGACTACGCCGATTCAGGCTCGTACACCGAGGGCACCTACCGCGCCAACGAAAGCGACTTCCAGCGCATCAAGCTGCGCCAGCGCGTGGCCGTGAACATGGAAGGCCGCAGCACGCGCACCACCATGGTCGGCCAGGACGTGGCCATGCCCGTGGCCATTGCGCCCACCGGCCTCACCGGCATGCAGCACGCCGATGGCGAGATCCTGGGCGCCAAGGCAGCCAAGGCGTTTGGCATCCCGTTCACGCTCTCGACCATGAGCATCTGCTCCATCGAAGACATTGCCGAGCACACGAGCCGCCACCCGTTCTGGTTCCAGGTCTACGTGATGCGCGACCGCGACTTCATCGAGCGCCTGATCGACCGCGCCAAGGCCGCCAACTGCTCGGCGCTGCAGCTCACGCTGGATTTGCAGATCCTGGGCCAGCGCCACAAGGACATCAAGAACGGCCTGTCGGCCCCGCCCAAGCCCACCATCGCCAACCTGATCAACCTGGCCACCAAGCCGCGCTGGTGCCTGGGCATGCTGGGCACCAAGCGCCGCAGCTTCGGCAACATCGTGGGCCATGCCAAGGGCGTGGGCGACTTGTCGTCGCTGTCGTCGTGGACGGCCGAGCAGTTCGACCCGCAGCTCAACTGGGGCGATGTGGAATGGATCAAGAAGCGCTGGGGCGGCAAGCTGATCCTCAAAGGCATCATGGACGCCGAAGACGCGCGCCTGGCCGTCAACAGCGGTGCCGATGCGCTCATCGTCAGCAACCACGGCGGCCGCCAGCTCGACGGTGCGCCATCCTCCATCGCCGCGCTGCCCGGCATTGCGGCCGCGGTGGGCAAGAACATCGAAGTGTGGATGGACGGCGGCATCCGCAGCGGGCAGGACGTGCTCAAGGCCCGCGCGCTGGGAGCACAGGGCACGCTGATCGGGCGCAGCTTCCTGTACGGCCTGGGCGCTTTTGGCGAAGCCGGTGTGACCCGTGCGCTGCAGATCATCCAGAAGGAGCTGGACATCACCATGGCGTTCTGCGGCCACACCAACATCAACAACGTGGATTCGTCGATCCTGCTGCCGGGTACGTTCCCCACCGCCTGAACCGGGGGCAGGCTGTTACCGGGCGGCGGATTCCGGCGACGGCACGCGTTTGAGCGTGGCCAGGTAGGCCACCACGTCCTCGCGGTCGCGCGCCTGGTCGAGCTGGTAGTCCATGCCCTGGCCGGGAATCAGCGCCTCGGGGTCGCGCAGCCAGGCCTTGAGCGTGGCACGCGTCCACAGAATCCTGCTTGCGCTCAGCGCGGGCGAATAGTCAAAGTCCTTCAATGCCCCCGCGCGGCGCCCCACCACGCCCCGGTGCGCGGGGCCGTCGCCATGCTGGTCGGCGCTGTGGCAGCTGCTGCAGTGTGCGGCATACAGCGCGGCGCCACGCGCTACCGACTGGGCGGCTGCAGGGCTGTGGGCCATCCAAAGCAGGGTGGCTGCTATGGCAACACAATGAACAGGGGGCAGTGGGTGGTACAGGGGCATGGCGGGGAGCGACGGGTGGAAAGCGCCTTGAGCGCGAGCAGGCGAACCCTTGCAATACGGCCCCGCCAGCCATCTGGATTCATTCGGTCCTGCCCGGGGGGGCCGATCCGGGGGCACCGGTTTCCGGCGCCGGGTCGCTGTTTGTGCCCCTACTACATCCAAAGTGCCCGCTGTGGCGTATTCACCTACGGCAAAGCCCCGCAGGCGCTGCCGAACCGACCAATCCCAGAGAATGGGCGCATGAGCACCCTCCACCCAGACAGTGAACTGATGGACCTCCTTGACCGCATCGCCGCGCAGGACGATTCCGCGCTGAAAAGGCTGTACGAGCGCACCTCGTCACAGCTTTTTGGCCTGGCCTTGCGCATCGTCCGCAACCGGGACGCGGCCGAGGACGTGCTGCAGGAGGCGTTCTTGACCATCTGGCGCAGCGCGGGCAGCTACCGCGCGTCGCTCAGCCCGCCCATGGCCTGGATGGGCCTGATCGTGCGCAGCCGGGCGCTGGATGCCCTGCGCAAGCGCAGCTCCGACCGGGCCGATCTGATGAACGAGCTGGACGATGACATGGCGCAAACGCTGGAAGGCGACTCGCCCAACCCCATGGACGCCGCCGACGCCAGCGAGCAGGCCTTTGCCCTGCACCACTGCCTGGGCAAGCTGGAGAGCAAACAGCGCGAAGTGGTGAGCCTGGCCTACCTGCGCGACCAGAGCCACGGCGAGCTGGCCGAGCAGCTCAAGCTGCCGTTGGGCACCGTCAAGACCTGGATTCGCCGGGGGCTGGAGCAACTGCGTGCCTGCATGGCGCGCTATGCCTGAGGTCGTCGCCATGAACATCACCCAACACCCTGATCTGCTCGACCGCCTGGCCGCCAGCTACGCGCTGGGCACGCTGCGCGGTGGCGCCCGCCGCCGCTTCGAGACCCTGGCCCGCGAGCACGCCACCGTGCGCGCTGCGGCCCTGGTGTGGCAGACCCGCTGGTCGGGCCTGACCGAGCTGCAACCGCAGGTGGCGCCGTCGCCCGCTGTGTGGACGCGCATCGACAACCTGGTGCGGGCCGGCCAGCTGGAGCAGGCCATGTTGGCCGCCCGGCAGGCCGCCCCCGCACACACACCCGCGCCAGCCCCAGGCGGCTGGTGGCGCAACCTGCTGTTGTGGCGCGGTGCCGCCGCTGCCGGTGCCATCGCCACACTGGCGGCGGTGGTGGTGGGTGTGCAGGTCAACGGCGGCCTGCGCGCCACCACGGGCGCGCAGATTGCTGCCCTGCAGCAGCAACTGCAGGCCACGCCCCAGATCCAGTACGTGGCCGTGCTGGCCGACGACAAGGCCGCTGCCTCGATGCTCGTCACCTTCGATCCCAAAAACAACCAGCTGGTGCTGCAGCGCGTGGGGGGCTTCCAGGAGGGGGCGGACAAATCCCTGCAGCTGTGGGCGCTGCCGCCTGCGGGGGGGCCGCGTTCGCTGGGGGTGCTGGGGCAGGACAAACTGCTGACGCTGGTGGCGGGCGAGGCCGATGTGCGCCAGGTGCCAGCGCTCGCCATCAGCCTGGAGCCCAAGGGGGGCGTGCCCAGCGAGACAGGGCCCACCGGGCCGGTGCTGTTCAAGGGCGAGCTGATCCAGCGGATGCTGTGAGGGCCTGAGCCGCGGGTTGCAGCGGCTTTTCAACAATTTTTCGGGGTCCGTGAATCCGCTTTGGTCTCGGGGGCGTATGTAGAAGGCAACATCTTCTTACAACCGTCCATTCACTGGAGACTGCGATGAAACACAGGCCCCCACCCATCCTTCTTGCTGTGGCCGCGCTGGCCCTTGCCAGCGGCCCGGCCCGGGCCGATACCGGCAAGCTGCTGCTCACCGGCGGCGTCAGCACCGTCGCCGGATCGGCGGGTGGCGGGCTCACCCCCTGGGCCGTCATTGGCAGCAACGCCACCGAAGGCGAGATGGGTGTGAGTGCCCATGCCACCCGCGCCGCCACGCAGGACTATGGCCTGACCGGCTATGGCGTGGCGCTGGGCCTGCACGACCGCCTGGAGCTGTCGCTGGCGCGGCAGGACTTTGATGCCTCGCCCGCCATCGCGCTCAACGGCATTGCACCGTTTGGTGTCACGCCGGGCCAGCACATCAAGATGGATGTGCTGGGCATCAAGCTCAGGGTGGCGGGTGACGCCGTGCTCGACAGCGACAGCTGGATGCCGCAGATTGCGGTGGGGCTGGAGCACAAGCGGGTGCGCCCGGGCTCGATCGGGTCGGTGCTGGACTTTCTGGGCACCAAAACCAGCGGCACCGATGTGTATGTGAGTGCGACCAAACTGCTGCTGGCGCAGAGCGTGCTCGTCAACGGCACGCTGCGCTACACCAACGCCAACCAGAACGGCCTGCTGGGTTTTGGCTCGGCGGCCCCCGGCAAGAACAACCGCAGCCTGCAACCCGAGTTCTCGGTGGCGTACCTGGTCAGCAAGAACCTCGCGGTGGGCGCCGAGTACCGCTTCAAGCCCAACAACCTGCAGGCGCTGGGCGCCGCCGCAGGCCTGGGCGCCGCGCTGCGCGAGGACGACTGGAAGGACATCTTTGTGGCCTGGGCGCCCAGCAAGAACATGTCGCTCACGCTGGCCTATGTGGACCTGGGCCGCATCGTGCCCGGCATCACCAACAACCGCCGCCAGACCGGGTACTACCTGTCGGCCCAAGTCGCATTCTGAGCGAGGAGATTGTCATGACGCACCACCGTACCCTCATCGCCCTTGCCATCGCCACTGCCATTGCTATGGGGGGCTTGCTGGCCCCGCCCGCGTTTGCCCAGGGCACCGCCGCCATGGCCACGGCCCCTGCAGGCCTGTACCAGGCGCTGGGCGAGAAACCCGGCATCACCCGCCTGATGGACGACTTTGTGAACCGTGTGGTCAAAGACCCACGGATTGGCGGCCACTTCAAGGATGTCAAACCCGCTGCCCTCAAGGAGAGCCTGACCGACCAGATCTGCCAGCTCAGTGGCGGCCCTTGCAAATATGAAGGCGCTGACATGAAATCAGCCCATGCCGACATGGACATCAACAAGGGCCACTTCAACGCCCTGGTCGAGGTGCTGCAAAGCGCCATGGATGCCCAGGGCATACCCTTCGCCCAGCAAAACCGCTTGCTGGCCCTGCTGGCGCCCATGCACCGGGACGTGATCACCATTCGTTGAACCACCATGAGAAATACTCTTGTTTTGATAGCTATCAGCGCTTTGTGGACAGGCGCTAGCGCCGGAAATGTCCAGATCCAGGTGCTGGACCGCGAAGGCAAGCCCGTGCCCGACGCCGTGGTGGTGATCTACCCCGGCAATACAGCGGGTACGCCGCCCAGCCTGCTGCAGGCCAGCCCCACCATCGAGCAGGAAAAAATGCGCTTTGTGCCTGCGGTGACGGTGGTGTCTGCAGGCACCACGGTGCGCTTTACCAACCAGGACCGGTGGGACCACCATGTGCGCGGCAATCCCACCGGCGTGGCCCCGGCCGCCGCGCCCGGTGCAGCAGCCAGCACCAATTTCGAGTTGCGCCTGGCGGGCAAGACCGATGGCAAGCCCGCCAATTTCGCCGATGTGAAGCTCGACGCGCCCGGTGTGGTGCTGCTGGGCTGCCACCTGCACGGCTCCATGCGCGGCCATGTGTTTGTGACGGACTCGGCCTGGTCGCTCAAGACCGACAACGACGGGATTGCGCGCTTCCCCTCCGTGCCCGACGGCGCCGCCCAGGTGCGCGTGTGGCACGCCGAACAGCTGGTGGACCTGCCGCGCAAGGCCCTGAACGTGGTGCCCGGCCCGGTGCTCGACACCGTGCAGCTCAGCGTGGTGCCCCGCGTGCGCCGCACCCCACCGGCCACCCCCGGCAACACCCCGGGCGGGCCCATGGGGGCATACAGCCAGGCGCCAACACAAGGCGCACACGCCCACCACCGCGGGAGCTGACCCACCACCACGGAGGGTGGTCCACCGGGCGGTGGGTCAGCGGGCAGCTGTCTCGTTCGGGGTTTGCCCGCTCGCGGTTCAACCCGGCAGCTTGAGCCCACCTGCGCCCGAGGGCACAGTGTTGGCGCTGCTCTTGGTGCCCTGGGCCGAGGGCAGGGGGTTGGCACCACCCACCTCCTGCTTCACGCTGCCGACCGGGGCATTCAAGTAGAGGTACAGCGCCTGTGCATCCACATCGCTGAGCTGGCCCAGCGACTCGAAGGGCATCACCTGGATGGGCGTGCCATCGGGCCGCTTGCCGGTGCGCAGCATGGCCACAAAGCTGTTGGCGTTGGGGTAGCGCGCCAGGGCGCTGTCGGCGCTGCGGGAGCCGGGGCGGATGTCGGAGGCCGCAGGCCAGTCGGGTGGGCCGCCGGGGATCTTGCCGCCCGACAGGTCTGCACCATGGCAGCCAATGCACATGTTGGCCACGTACTGGCCGTTGGCCAGCGTCACGCCCGCCGGCACTGGGCGTGAGGGCGCCAGCTGGTGGTCGATGCGCGCAGCCGCGTCAGGGATCACGCCCAGGCCGTACAGCACCCAGGCGGGGCGGGGCAGATCGACCACCGCCTGCTGCGTGCTCTCCTGGGGCGGCAACTGGCGCACATACGACACGAGTGCGTTCAGGTCTTCATTGGTGAGGCGGTTGTAGTCTTCGCTGGGCATCACCATCACGGGGCGGCCGTTGGGCTTGACGCCATGGCGGATCACGCTGTTCCAGTCTTCGGGCTGGTAGCGGCCCACCACGCCCGCAGACGTGATGTTGGGCCCGGCGATGCGCGTACCCTTGCCATCGTTCACAAACTCGCGGCCCGTGCCCTGGGCACCATGGCAGTCGGTGCAGCCGCGCGATGCATACAGGT
Source organism: Acidovorax sp. BL-A-41-H1 (assembly GCF_051942715.1). Lineage (NCBI taxonomy): Bacteria > Pseudomonadati > Pseudomonadota > Betaproteobacteria > Burkholderiales > Comamonadaceae > Acidovorax > Acidovorax sp. BL-A-41-H1. The sequence continues at coordinate 9,298 of NZ_JBPVJQ010000007.1, forward strand.
AGCGGCCACGCTCGATGGTCTGCGCATCGGTGGTGTAGGCCACGGGGCGCGGCTTGATGTCGATGTAGCGGTTGCGCCGCTGTTCGGCCAGGTACAGGCCGCTGGCGGCGGTGGCGGCCACGATCATGCCCAGCAGCATTGCGCCGCCTGCAGTCCATTTGATCCAGCGTTTCATGGTGGTATCCCTCTTCTTCGATTCGACGACCCAATTGCCGTGTTCAGGCGGCGGATTCTGAATTCGAAGCAGCGGTTTGGCGCACCCCCAGGCCGCAGCGCGTGGCGGGGCCGGTGACATTTGTCACAAACGGCCCGCCGGTGTGAGCAGACGTTGCCTGCTCACACCCCTCTCAGCGCTCGATGGTCTTGTTCCAGCGCGTGTTCCAGGCGGGGCGGTTCGCGTTCACGCTGTCCCAGTCCAGCGTCACGGCGTTTTTCATCCACTGGCTGATCTTGGCCACCTGCTCGGCGCCTTCACCCACGGCCGGTGCCTTGGGGTTGGTGGGGATCTGCGCGCCAAACTGCAGCACATTGGCCTGGGCCAGCGGGCTCAGCAAAAACTCGGCAAGTTTTTGTGCCAGCTCGGGTTCGCTGTTCTTGGCGATCACGCACTGGCCGGTCATCAGCACCACCGAGCCCTCCTTGGGCTGTGCGTATTCCACCGGGATGCCCTTGGATTTGAGTGCGGCCACGGCCGTGGGCGTGAGGGGGAACAGCGCGGCCTCACCCGTTTGCACCATCTCGGAGATCTTGGCCGAGCTGGGGATGTACTCCAGCACGTTGGGGCCGATGGTCTTGGCCCAGTTGTTGAAGCCCGGCTCCACGTTCTTGTCGTTGCCACCCTGGATGCGGTTGAACATCAGGAAGCCGTGCAGGCCGAACGACGACGAAGGCATGGACTGGAACACCACCTTGCCCTTGTACTTGGGGTCGGCAAAGTCCATCCACGAGGTGGGCGCGGCCCAGCCCTTTTCCGCAAACATCTTGGTGTTGTAGGCAATGCCGGTCATGCCCAGGCTCACGCCGCTGGCCAGGTCGTCCTTGAAACGGGCTGCGGGGTAGATGTCGTTCAGGTGTGGGTTGGGCTTTTGCTTTTCGCACAGGCCCATGCCCATGGCGCGCACCATGATGCCGTCGTCCAGGAACATCACATGCATCTGCGGCTTGTCCTTGTTGGCCTGGGCCTTGGCCAGGATGTCTGACGAGGTGCCGGGCACCACCACCACGCGCGCGCCGTGCAGCTTTTCAAACGCCGGGAACACGTACTGCGTATACGCCTTCTCCATGGTGCCGCCGTTCATGCCGATGTACAGCGTCTTGGTTTGTGCCACGGCGCTGCCGCTGGCGGCCAGGGCCGTGGCAGCAGCCGCTGCGGCCAGCAGGCCACGGCGCAGGGAAACAACGTTCGAGCAGAAAGCGAAGTTCATGGTGATTGCCTTTCAGGTGGGTCAGGGGGAAATACAAGATCGGCTGGCTCAGTGGGCCTGCACTGGGGTTGTCGGGGTGTTGTGAGCGGCGGGCACAAGTGGTTCGTCGAAACGTGCGAGAGAAAACGCGTCGATGGGTGTGCTGGTCTGCCCGTCACGCGCCAGTTCGGCCAGCACCTCGCCCACGGCAGGGCCAATCTGAAAGCCCGCGCCTGCGAAGCCAAAGCCGTGGATCAGGCCAGGTGTGGTGCGGCTTTGGCACAGCACGGGCTGGCGGTCGGGCAGGTAGCCCTCGGTGCCGCTCCAGGTGCGGATGAAATGCGCGTGCTTGAGCGCGGGCAGCAGTTCGATGGCCTGCTGCGTGAGCGATGCAATCGCGCCGCGCTCGGAGCGCGCGCGGTCAGCATCCAGCCAGAAGCCCGAGCCGCCGCCCAGTACCAGGTTGCCGCGCGCCACCTGGCGGCAGTAGATGCCACCACCCTCCACGCCCAGGCTCCATTGCATGAAGTAGGGCAGGGGCTCGGTGACCATCATGGCCGGGTGGCCCGAGCGCAGCGGCACGGCCTCGCCAAATTGCGCAGCCAGGGCACCCGCCCAGGCGCCTGCGCAGTTGAGCACCACGGGCGCCTGCACCTGCAGCGCGGTGCCCGATTGCAGTGTGAACTGCTGGCCACCATGTTCGATGCGCGTGAGGGGCGAGCGCTCAAAGATTTGTGCGCCCGCGCGTTGGGCGGCCAGCGCGAAGGCGGGCGACACCAGGCGCGGGTTGGCTTGCCCGTCGTCGGCGCACAGCGAACCGCCCACGGCCTTGCCACCCAGCCACGGGCATTGCGCACGCAGGCGTTCGCCAGAGATCAGCGAGATTCCCAGGTCAAAGTCGCGGCTCAGGTCTGCGTAGTGCTCCAGCGATGCCAAGTCCGCCTCGCTGCGCGCGATCTTGAAATGCCCGGTGCGCTGGTATTCGCCGTCGGTGCCGATCAGCTCGGGCAGCCGCGCCCAGATCTGGTGGGCGCGCTGCGCCAGCGGCAGCTGGCTCAAAGGCCGGCCCTGGCGGCGCACACCGCCGTAGTTCACGCCGCTGGAGCGCGAGCCACACAGGTCGCGCTCCAGCAGCACCACGTCCACGCCCTTGCGGCGCAACGCCAAGGCTGCTGATGCGCCCACGATGCCGCCGCCCACGATGGCGACGTCGGTTTTGACAATGCGGGTGGTGCTGCTCATGCGGAGGCTCCCGCATCTGCTGAGGGCCGCGTCTGCAGGTGGATCGGTATCGGCTTGATGGGCGCCTGCCCGCGCAGGCGGCCTACCAGCTCCACAGGTTTGCCGGTGGCCTGGGCCAGGATCTCGGCGGCGGCCACGCCGCAGCTGCGGCCCTGGCAGCGGCCCATGCCCACACGGGTGAGCGCCTTCAGCCGGTTGATCTCGTCGGCGCCGGTGTTGCGCACGCAGGCGCGCAGCTCGCCCGCCGTGATGTTCTCGCAGCGGCACACCACCAGCGCATCGGGCGCGTGCGCGGCCCAGTCGGTAGGGAAGGGAAAGGCGCGCTCCAGCCCTTGGCGAAACTTCATCAGATGGGTGAGCTGGCCCTGCAGCGCCAGCATGCGTGCGGTGTCCACGGCCACGCCGTGGTCCTGCAGCAGCGCCAGCGCCGCCAGTTCGCCCGCCCACTCCGCTGCATCGGCACCCATGATGCCCGCGCCGTCGCCCGCCAGATACACACCCGGCACGCTGCTGCGGCCTTCGGCATCCCGCTCGGGCAGGTGGGCACGGTGCAGGGGGGCCCAGGCAAAGCGGCAGCCCAGCAGGTCGGCCAGCTGGGTCTCGGAGCGCAGTGCGTAGCCAAAGCCCACGGCGTCGCAGGCCAGCGTGTGCTCGCGCCCGGCGCTATCGGCCCACACCACACCTGCCACGCGCTGGTCGCCCAACACGCGCACGGGGCGGATGCCGCTGTGGATTGGGATGCCGTGCGTGCGCAGCCAGGCCACGTAGTACACACCTTTGGCAAAAACCGCAGGCTGCGTGAGCATGGCGGGCACGGCGGCCAATTGGTCGGTGAGCCGCGCGGTGTCGAGCACTGCAGCAACGCTGGCTCCGGCCTTGGCGTATTGGTAGGCCACCAGGTAGAGCAGCGGGCCCGTGCCCATCAGCACCACACGGCTGCCAATCGCACAGCCCTGGAACTTGAGCGCCACCTGCGCGCCGCCTAGCGTGTACACGCCCGGCAGCGTCCAGCCCGGGATGGGCAGCACCCGGTCGGTGGCGCCGCTGGCAACGATGAGCTGGCGATAGGGCACGGTGCGCGTGGTTTGCGTGGGGCCGTGCAGAACGTCCAGCAGGCCGCCCTGGGCGTTCCACACCAGGCTGTCGGGCCGGTAGTCGATCTGGGCCTGCAGGCCATCGAGCGTGTTGTGCACGGCGGTAGCGCGCGCGGCCTCGGTGCCATACAGCGTGGCTGCGGCGCGTGTGAAATGTGCGGGTGGTCGGCGATAGATCTGCCCGCCGCCGCGCGCGGCTTCGTCGATCAGCACGGGACGCACGCTGTGGGCGGCCAGCGTCTGCGCGGCGCGGATTCCGGCAGGGCCTGCGCCCACGATCACGGGTTGCAAGGTGGGGGGCGTCATGCCGGTCCTCCGGTCGTGAGGTCCATGCCCTCCGTCACGAAGGTGGTGCAGGCACGCAGCCGGTCGCCACTTGCCGCCATCACCCAGCAGTCCTGGCAAGCGCCCATCAAACAGAAGCCTGCGCGGGGCTCGTGGCTGAATTCATTGCGGCGCAGCTGCGCGCGCTGGGTCAGGATGGCGGTCAGCACCGTGTCGCCCTGCAGTGCGGTGGCGGGTTGGCCGTCGATGGTGAAGTGCACGGGCGCGCGGCTTTTTTCGGCCACGCGGTGCAGCAAAGGTGGGCAGGAACTCATGGTTTCAAGCGGCATCATTTCCGTCCGACCAAGACGCGGTCGAGCCCGTAGACGCGGTCCAGCAGCACCATGGCAAAGGCCGTGACTGCCACCATCAGCGCTGACACGGCAGCCATCAGCGGGTCGATGGATTCGGTGGCATACATGTACATGCGAACCGGCAGCGTCACCGTGCTGGGCGAGGTGACAAAGATCGACATGGTCACTTCGTCAAAGCTGTTGATGAAGGCCAGCATCCACCCGCCTGTGACGCCGGGCAGGATCATCGGTAGCGTGATGCGTGTGAACACCGTGGCCTGGCTCGCGCCCAGTGACAGGGCGGCATGCTCGGCACTGCGGTCAAACCCCACCAGCGCCGCCACCACCAGCCGCAGCGTGTAGGGCGTGACGATGAGCGCATGCGCAAACACCAGCCAGCCAAAGCTGCCCGTGCCGCCGATCAGCGCAAACAGTCGCAGCAGGGCCACGCCCAGCACCAGATGCGGAATGATGAGTGGCGACAAAAACAAGCCGTTGAGGAAGCCGCGCCCCGGAAAGTCGTAGCGCGTGATCGCAATGCCCGCAGGCACCGCCAGCACCGTGGCCAAGGTGGCCGATGCCAGCGCCAGCCACAGGCTGTTCCAGAAAGACTGAACGAAATCCGAATGTTCGAACACCGCCTTGAACCAGCGCAGCGAGAACTCGGTGGTGGGCAGGGTCAGCGTGTTGTGCGGCGTGAAGGCCACTATGCACACCACCAGCAAGGGGGCGAGCATGAAGGCGATGACGAGCGCGTTGAACGCGAGGGCGAGGGGGCCGTTCTTCTGCATCTTGGTTATCCCAAAGATTTCTTGTAGCGGCCTTCGACCAGCCGGTTGTAGCTCAGCATGACAACGAGGTTGGCCACCAGCAGCGTGAGCGCGATGGCGGCGCCCAGCGGCCAGTTCAGCTCATGCAGGTACTCGTCGTACACCACCGTGGCCACCATCTTCAGCCGCCGCCCGCCCAGCAGGCCGGGGATGGCAAACGAGCTGGCTGCCAGGCCGAACACGATGAGGCTGCCGGACAGGATGCCGGGCAGCACCTGCGGAAACACAATGCGCCGCAGCGTGGTGAAGGGCGTGGCCTGCAGCGACAGGGCGGCGTTCTCCACGCCCGGGTCCAGCTTCTGCAGCGAGGTCCACACGGGGATCACCATGAAGGGCAGCATCACATGCACCAGTGCAATCACCACTGCAATCTCGGTGTAGAGCATCTTCACCGGGCCGATGCCCACCAGGCCAAAGGCCGCGTTCACCAACCCTTCAGGGCCCAGCAGCATGCTCCAGCCAAAGGCGCGCACCACCACCGACACCAGTAGCGGCGCCAGCACCACCAGCAGCAAAATGGAGCGCCACGGGTTGCGCATGCGGCTGAGCACATAGGCCTCGGGCGCGCCGATGGTCACGCAGATCAGCGTGACCAGCCCGGCGATCCAGAACGTGCGCCAGAAGATCGCGTGGTAGTACGAATCGGCAAACACATGGCCGTAGTGCTCCAGCGTGAACTCGCCCGCCTTCACGCCCGTGGCCGGGTCAAAGGCGTTGAACGAGAGCACGGCCGTGAGGCCCAGCGGCACCAGCAGCAGCACGGTGAACAGCAGCAGCGCCGGGCCAGACAGCCACCAGGGCATGGCCTTCTTGCCCAGCAGCGGGTGGGGCGCTGCAGCCGTTGTTGTTGCAGCGCTTGTCATGGCGTGGCCTCGGCGTCGGCCATGGCAGCTTCATCGGCGGGAAGCAGGCGCATGGAGTGGTCGGGCCAGTCCAGGCCCGTGCGCTCGCCTTCGTCAAGCGCGCTGCGGCCGTCGTTGGGCGCCAGCACCATCAGGTCGCCCATGGCCGTGCCCACGCGGTACAGCCACTGGCTGCCCAGAAAGAAACGCTCGCGCACTTCGCCGTCGATACGGCCCTGCACTGCGGGCACCAGTTGCAGCTTTTCGGGGCGCACGCTCAGCAGCACGGCAGCACCGGCGCGGAACTGCGCGCCTTCCACGCGCACCTCGATGGGCCCGGCGCCCACATGGGTGTGTGTGGCATTGGCTGTGGTCACCTGGCCCGGCACCAGGTTGGCCTTGCCCACAAAGGTGGAAATGAAGCGCGTGCGCGGGTGTTCGTACACCCGGTGCGGGTGGTCGATCTGCGTGGCGCGGCCCGCCTCCATCACCACCACGCGGTCGCTGATGGACATGGCCTCGCTCTGGTCGTGCGTGACCATCACCGTGGTGGTGCCCACCTTGCGCTGGATCTGGCGCAGCTCGAACTGCATCTCCTCGCGCAGCTTGGCGTCGAGGTTGGACAGGGGCTCGTCCAGCAGCAGCACGGGTGGCTCGATCACCAGCGCACGGGCGAGGGCCACGCGCTGGCGCTGCCCGCCCGACAGCTCACGCGGGTAGCGGCCTGCGTGTTTTTCCAGGTGCACCAGGCCCAGGGCCTGGGCCACGCGCTCCTTGCGCTCGGCCTTGGGCACCTTGCGCATCTCCAGGCCAAAGCTCACGTTGTCGGCCACCGTCATGTGCGGGAAGAGCGCGTAGCTCTGGAACACGATGCCCAGCCCGCGCGTGTTGGCCTTGGCGTGGGTGATGTCGCGCCCGGCCAGTGCGATGCGGCCGCTGCTCACCGCCTCGAAGCCCGCCACCATCTGCAAGGTGGTGGTCTTGCCGCAGCCCGAGGGGCCGAGCAGGGAGACGAACTCGCCTTTTTCCACCGAAAGGTTCATGGACTGCACCGCACAGGTGCTGCCATAGAACTTGGTCACATCCGTGAGCTGGAGGAAGGACATGCGTGGGCCTTTCTTTCTGCCTGTTTGTCTATCGATCTGTTCTTGCGGGGCCAGCCGCCCGTCTTCTGCAAAAAAGCGCGGGCCACTGCGGTGTATCGGAACGCCGGGCGCCTTGTATTCCAGTGCGTGGGGCCGGGTGCACCGCTGTGGTGCGCCTGCTTGCATGAAATAGAACGTAACCGGCTTTGTTAATTCACTCTATTGCAATATGCGAACCAGGTTGAGTCGGGTATTCCATTAATCAGAATTATTCTTCAATTTATTCCGATGAATGGAATATTAAGATTAGAATACAAGCCATCTATTCCGCAGGAGTGACGCATGGAAGCAGCATCCGCAGGCACGGGCGGCGTATCCCGGGTCTTTGCCCTCATCCGCGCCCTGGTGGCCGTGCAGGCCGAGGGCGGCCGAGTCACCCAATTGGCGCGTGCCATTGGCCTGACGCAGGGCACCACGCACCGTTTGCTGCAATCGCTGGTTGCCGAGGGCATGGTCGAGCAGGATGAGCGCAGCAAGCTCTACCGCCTGTCCACCGAGTTCTTTGCACTGGCCGCCAAGGCGGGTAACCCCGGCGACCTGCGCAGCATCTGCCGGCCCGCGCTGCTGCGCCTGAGCGCCAGCCTGGGCGACAGCATCTTCCTCTTGGTGCGCAGCGGGTTCGACGCGATCTGCCTGGACCGCAGCGAAGGGCCGTTTCCCATCCGCTCGTTCACCGGCGACATCGGCGGCCGCGTGGCGCTGGGGGTGGGGCAGGGCGCGCTGTCCATCCTCGCCTTCCTGCCCGAGGCCGAGCGTGAAGAGGTCATCCGCTTCAACCTTTCACGTGTGCGCGAGTACGGCGTGTACGACGAGGTCTACCTGCGCACCGAGATCGAGCGTGTGCGCCAGACCGGCTATGCGGCGCGCAACACCGGCCTGCTCGAAGGCATGGCTGGCGTGGGCGTGCCCGTGCTCGACCGCGAAGGCCGCGCCGTGGCCGCGCTGAGCGTGGGCACCATCTCTGCCCGCCTCAACGAGGACCGCCTGCCCACGGTGGTGGAGCTGCTCAAGCGCGAAGCGGCCGCCATCGGCCCGCGCATCCACCCCTTCGACGCCACCCTGCGCCGCCCCGCACAAAGCCTGGCCGGGCAGCCGTCCGAGCAACTGCTGGCGCCGCCCGGCGCCGCCAACCCTTCGGTGTGAGGGCGCGTGCGTGCTGCATCTGACGTGCGTTTTACTGCGGTGATGGATGGGATGTGACCTGCTGTTCCATTGCGCAGACTGCCCGCCCAGCCGCCACACAAAAGCGCCAACGCCGTGAGGTGTGGTGCCGATAAAACGCTGCACTACCAAGGTGGCTTCGCGTCGCTATAGTCCGCGCTTTCCTGTGCGCAGGCAGCTCCACCCGCAGGTGGAGCACATTGCGGCACTGCCATCCTTGCATCGAGCCAACGCGACACCATGAGCCTGCAGCAAACCACCCCCGAATACCTCGACCAATGCCGCGCCGCACAGCGTGCCGAACAAGAGCGATCCCTGGCCACCACCGACAACTGGGCGCATGTGGACAAACCGAAGGTGCATGCCGACTTCGACGCCTTCTACAAAGAGCTGGCGCCGCTGATCGACGCCAATGCCCCCGAGTCCGAGGCGATTCAGGCGCTGATGGACAAGCACTTTGCCATCGTTGCGCGGTTCTACGTGCCATCGCGCGATGCTTATGTGGGCACCGCGCTGTTCTATGCCGACAACGCCGATATGAAGGCGTTTCACAACACCTACCACCCGCGCATGGTGGAGTTTCTGGGCGACGCCGCGTACACCTACGCGTTGCAGAACCTGCAATAGCGCTCTTTGGCTGCCATGCAACCACACCCCACTCCCGCGCTGCCCCTCACCAGCAGCGCCCTGGAACCTTTTCCGCCTGTGTGCGGCGCACTGGCCGAAGCGCTGAAGGACGACGCGTTCTACCAGGCAGTCACCATCGACCATGTGGGCGACCCCGCTCTGCGGCACCGCGTGTTGGCCCACTACTTTGTGCTGGCGCTGGACGAAGCCCGCGCGGTGGGTGAGGTGCATCTGGCCGGTGATGATGGCGCGGCCCTGTGGCTCACCCCCGATGCCCCAGCCAGCCACCGCGCCTTGCACAGCGAGCGCCGTACCCAGGCGCTGTCGCGCCTGCTCGGGCCCGCCGGGTTCGGCCACTACCAGCACATCGGCACCACCATGGAGGCGCAGGTGCCCGCCGACCTGCACGGCGCGTGGTACCTCTCCATCCTGGGCGTGCGCCCAGTTGCGCAGGGCCAGGGGCTGGCGCAGCGGCTGCTGCAGCCAACGCTGGCGCGCGCAGACCACGCGCGTGCCACCTGCTATCTGGAGACCTTCAACCCGCTCAGCCTGCCGTTTTACCGGCGCCTGGGGTTTGTGCGTGTGGTCGGGTGTTTGGAGCCCGTCTCTGGTCGCCCCTACTGGCTGATGGCGCGCGAGGCCGTGCAGTCGCAGTCCTGACGCCTGCGGTCAGAACACCGCCAGCGCCCGGGCCACCTGCGCGCGCGCATCGGTGTCGATGATGCAGTTGTGGGCCACCACCACCCGCGCAAAGGGCCAGCGCAGCAAGCGCTCAGCACTGCGGGCCGCCGCAGCCCGGTCCCGCACCAGCGCGCGCACCGTGAGCGGCACGGCGAGCTCGCTGCGCACTCCGGTCAGCGTGGCATACACCCGTGTGGACCAGGGCAGATCGCCCGCCATCCACTGCAGCAGGTCCGTCACGACGAGCGTGGCTGACGGCCGGTGAAACCACACCGATTCATTGCCCGCCGGAATGCCCTCGAAGGCAAAGTGCTCCAGGTCCGGCAGCCATTCAGGCAGGTCGCTCGCAGGCAGCACGCGCAATGTTGCGGCCAGATCTGGCCGTTTTTGCGCCAGCCCTTGCGGGCCGTACACCACCGCGCCCGGGAAGGCTGCGGCAGCGGGAGCCAGAAACAGGTGGTGCATCTTGTTGGGCGCCACGATAAAGGCCACGCTGCCGAGGTCTTGCACCTGGCGCAACAACGTGCTGCCGGGCGGCATCGGAATGGGCGAGTGGATCAAAAGCTTGCGCCCTGGCAGCTGCACCACCGTCATGCGCGTGGGGATGGGAAGGCCGTTGGCCTTGAAGGCGTGGGTGGCGTGCCAGAGGTGGGTGTCGAGGGGTTCAAGTTGCATGGCGCGGGATGGTGCCCGGGCGAGGAGGTGGGGTCTTGAACGAAATCGACATGGGGCGGAGTTCTGCTTTGGGCCCTGAGCTGCCGTTCAGCACCCCCTTCCAAAAGCAGTCATTGTTTCAAAACAGATTGATCGGCGCTCTACACATTAAGTCGGGGGAATCAGTTCAACCAAAGGGGCGCTATAAATGCAATCTCATCTTGCATTGCATTCAACCCTGGTCAGCCGAACTCAATCGTTATGACTCGTGACATGCCACGCCGCTATCTCAGCTCCGGCGAAGCACATGCTGCGCTTCGCCGTGGTAAGGCCATCGAAGTGTTTCTCGGCGCGTGTTCACGCTCAGACTGTCACGGCATTCGCTGGGTGCAGATTCGAGGTTTGCCAAATGGGTGCGAACTTCATCTTTATGAGACGGCGGACCTTGGGTCAAAAGACTACACGGACTTGTATGAGTTTGGTCCGTTAGACCCAGAACTTGAGCAGTACGAGGCAAATGAGGTGCTGACCTTTTCGAGTTTTGAAGAGTGCTTAAAAACACTCGAAACTCGCTGGCCTGGCGCCCCATCGCGATTGACGAATGAGTTCGTGGTTCAGGACGAGTACGCCGACTATCTGCGGCGAGGTCGCGATGTCTAACCTGCAGCTTAATCGTTGAGCGTCCGCTTCCACCTGCCACCACCGACTGCTCCTGGCCGTTAGCTGCCGCACAAGCTCCCGGTATGGGCATGAAGTATCAGGTGTTTTGTGTCAATCTTGATGAGCTGTGGCCGCTTTGCAATATGGCGCTATAGGCCATTTTGATTCCAGCCTCATTCTCTTGGCGATACGCCCCGGTCGCCTGGTATGAGCGCTCGGCCCTCACTCTTGCCGTTGCCCCGCACACTCCCCCACCACCCAATCCCTGAACGCCTTGACCAGCGGCGTCTGCGCCCGTGCCTCCGGGTACACCAGGTAGTACGCATCGGTGCTCGTCAGCACTTGGTCTGACAGCTCCACCAAACTCCCGGCCGCCAGCTCTTGCTCAATCAAAAAGCGCGGCAGCAGCGCCGCCCCCAGGTGGGAGACCGCAGCCTGCGCAATCATGGCGAAGTGTTCGGACTGCGGGCCGCGCAGCGCCAGTGCCGTGGGCACGCCCACCAGCTCAAACCACTCGGCCCACTGTGTGGGGCGGGTGCTTTGCTGCAGCAGTACCACGCGGGTCAAATCCTGTGGGGTGCGGATGCCGTGGCGGTCGCGGTAGGTGGGGCTGCACACGGGCACGGTTTCTTCGTGCATCAGGTATTCGCACACGGCGCCCGCCCAGTGCGGGGTGCCGAAGTGGATGGCGGCATCGAACGGCGTGCCCGCAAAGTCAAAGGGCTCGGTGCGGGCCGAGAAGTTGACCATGGCCTCGGGGTGCAGCGCCATGAAGCCGCCCAGGCGCGGGATGAGCCAGCGGGTGCCCAGCGTGGGCAGCACGGCCAGGTTGAGCAGGCCGTCGGTGCTGGAGAACGCCATGGCTTTCTGCGTGCTGGCCGACAGCTGCTGCAACACGTTTTGCACGTCGGCCGCATAGACACGGCCCGCGTCGGTGAGCACCACACGCTGGCGCACGCGGTGGAAGAGGGCGGTGCCAATCTGATCTTCCAGCTGGCGGATCTGGCGCGACACCGCGCTTTGGGTGAGGTGCAGCTCTTCGGCCGCGCGCGACACGCTCTGGTGCCGGGCTGCGGCCTCAAAGGCCAGCAGGTCGGCGGTGGAGGGCAGGAAGGCGCGGCGCAGCAGGGTCATACTGGGTTATGCATTGGGGGAATGATGATGGGTGCCAAAAATTGAGCTTTTTGAGCCCCTGCCGCGCTTTGGGTATGGGGTAGCAGTCCTGATATTTTCAGGCACTTCATTCTGATTTGTGATCAAGTGGTTCCATTTTTTTGCTATCCAGCGTGGCCCGATTGGCGGATATTGGCGCATTCATTGCGTGTGTTTTCCCACGCTGTTTCCCTTTCTCTGCCTCCACCCACGCTAGCGAGCCGCCATGTCCGCCACCCCTGCCGCCACACCCCTTGTGTCCGAAGTCGATCAACTGCTGCAACGCCTGGGCGTGCCCCGCGCTGCGTACACCGGCGGCACGCTGGCGGCCCGTTCGCCCATCACGGGCGAGGTGCTGGCCCAGGTGCCGCAGCAAAGTGCGGCCGATGCCACGGCCGCCATCGGCCGCGCGCATGCGGCTTTCCAGGCATGGCGCAATGTGCCCGCGCCGCGCCGGGGCGAGCTGGTGCGCCTGCTGGGCGAAGAGCTGCGCGCTGCCAAGGCCGACCTGGGCCTGCTGGTGACCATCGAGGCGGGCAAGATCCCGTCCGAAGGCCTGGGCGAGGTGCAGGAGATGATCGACATCTGCGACTTTGCCGTGGGCCTGTCGCGCCAGCTGTACGGCCTGACGATTGCCACCGAGCGCCCTGGCCACCGCATGATGGAAACCTGGCACCCGCTGGGCGTGTGCGGCGTGATCTCGGCCTTCAACTTCCCCGTGGCCGTGTGGTCGTGGAATGCGGCGCTGGCACTGGTGTGCGGTGATTCGGTGGTGTGGAAGCCGTCGGAGAAAACGCCGCTCACGGCTCTGGCCACGCACGCGATTGCGCAGCGCGCCATCGCACGCTTTGGCGCCGATGCACCCGAAGGCCTGCTGGAGCTGATCGTGGGCCAGCGCGACATTGGCGAGGTGCTGGTGGATGATGCCCGCGTGCCGGTGTTGTCGGCCACGGGCTCCACCGCCATGGGCCGCGCCGTGGGCCCGCGCCTGGCAGCGCGTTTTGCGCGCGGCATCTTGGAGCTGGGCGGCAACAACGCCGCCATCGTGGCGCCTACGGCGGACCTGAACCTGGCACTGCGCGGCATCGCGTTTGCCGCCATGGGCACGGCCGGTCAGCGCTGTACCACGCTGCGCCGCCTGTTTGTGCACGAAAGCATTTACGACCAGCTGGTGCCCCAGCTTGCCAAGGTGTACGCCAACGTGCAGGTGGGCGACCCGCGCACCGCTGGCACGCTGGTGGGCCCGCTGATCGACCGCATGGCCTTTGACGGCATGCAAAAGGCGCTGGAGCAAAGCCGCGCGCTGGGCGCCACGGTGCATGGCGGTGGCCGTGTGGAAGGCGTGGGCGGTGCGGATGCGTATTACGTGCGCCCTGCGCTGGTCGAGCTGCAAAAACACGAAGGCCCCGCGCTGCACGAAACCTTTGCGCCCATCCTGTACGTGGTGCGCTACAGCAGCATTGATGAAGCCATCGCCATGAACAACGCCGTGGGCGCGGGCCTGTCGTCGTCGATCTTCACACTCAACGTGCGCGAGGCCGAGTTGTTCATGTCGGCCGCAGGTTCGGACTGCGGCATTGCCAACGTGAACATCGGCCCCAGCGGCGCCGAAATTGGCGGCGCGTTTGGCGGCGAGAAGGAAACGGGCGGTGGCCGCGAGGCGGGATCGGACAGCTGGAAGGCCTACATGCGCCGTGCGACAAACACCATCAACTACTCCACCGCACTGCCGCTGGCGCAGGGCGTGACGTTCGACGTGTAAGCCACGCGCTGGTTGCCCCGTTCATGTTGATTGCTAAGGACTCACACCCCATCGTCATCATTGGCGGTGGTGTCATCGGCAGTGCGATTGCGTACTTCCTCACGCTGCAGCAACCGGGCTGCGAGGTGGTGGTGATCGAGCGCGATCCGACCTACGCGCGTGCCTCGTCGGCCCTGTCGGCCAGCTCCATCCGCCAGCAGTTTTCTACCGACATCAACATCCAGATCTCGGCGTTCGGCATCGGCTTTCTGCGGAACGTGGGCCAGCTGTTGGCGTGCCATGGTGATGCGCCCGACATCGGTCTGCACGAAGGCGGCTATCTGTACCTGGCCACCCAGGCGGGCGAGGCCACGCTGCGCGAGAACCATGCACTGCAGAAGCAGCACGGCGCCGATGTGGCGCTGCTGAACCCGCAGCAACTGTCCGAGCGTTTTCCGTGGCTGGCGCTGCAGGATGTGGCGCTGGGCTCGCTGGGCCTGTCGGGCGAGGGCTGGTTTGATGGCTACCTGCTGCTGACGGCCTTGCGCAAGAAGGCGCAGAGCCAGGGCGTGCGCTATGTGGCCGATGAGGCGGTGGGGCTGGACACTGCGGCCAGCGACGGCGTGTTGCATGTGAACGCAGTACGCCTGCAAAGCGGCGCCGTGCTGCCTTGCCGCTACGCCGTGAATGCGGGCGGCCCGTGGGCGGCTGCCATTGCGGGCTGGGCTGGCATTGATTTGCCCGTGGTGGGCAAGCGCCGCACGGTCTTCAATCTGGCCAGCCCCGCAGCGCTGCCGGGCTGCCCACTGCTCATCGACACCAGCGGCATCTGGCTGCGGCCCGAGGGCAAAGGCTTTATCTGCGGCTTTGCGCCCGACGCAGTCAACGATGCCGACTTTGCCCCGCTGGAGCCGGAGTACGCCGCGTTTGACAACCTCATCTGGCCCACGCTGGCCGAGCGCATCCCGGGCTTTGAGGCACTGCGCATGCAGGGCGCCTGGGCGGGCTACTACGAGATGAACACCTTCGACCACAACGCCATCGTGGGCCTGCACCCGGCGTGCGACAACCTGGTGTTCGCCAACGGCTTTTCAGGCCACGGCCTGCAGCAGTGTCCTGCCGTGGGCCGGGGCGTGGCCGAGCTGTTGCTCACGGGCCGCTACCAAAGCCTGGACCTGTCGCCGCTGTCCATCGAACGCATTGCGCGCAACGCGCCGCTGCTCGAAAAGAACGTGATCTGAGCCCTGCTTTTTTTCAACCTGCCAACCACAAAACACAAGGAGACAACGACATGGCAATTTCCCGCAAGACCTTCACAGCGCTCGCTGCAGGCCTGACCCTGGCCTGCATGGCCACGGCCCCCGCGCTGGCGCAGACGGTCAGCCAGCCCACGCTGGAGAAGATCAAGGCCAGCGGCAAAGTGGTGCTGGGCGTGCGCGAGACCTCGCCGCCCATGGCCTACGCGTTGGGCGCAAACGAAAAATACGTGGGCTACCACGTCGAGCTGTGCGAGCGCGTGCTGAAAGAAATCGCACCCGACGCCAAGCTCGAATACATGGCCGTGACGGCGCAGAACACGCTGCCGCTGGTGCAGAACGGCACGCTGGACATCGGCTGCGGCCCCACCACCAACAACACGGCGCGCCAGCAGCAGGTGGCGTTTGCGGTGACCACCTACGTGAGCGAAGTACGCATGGCGGTGCGCAAGGATTCGGACCTGAAGTCCATCGGCCAGCTTGCAGGCCGCACCATTGCGGCATCGACCGGCACCACCGCCGTGCAGCTGCTGCGCAAGCAAGAGCGCGCGCTGGGCGGCGCCCCCATCAAGACCGTGCTGGGCAAGGACCACCACGAGAGTTTCCTGCTGCTGGAGTCGGGCCGCGCGGATGCCTTTGTGCTCGACGACAACCTGCTGGCGGGCATGATTGCCAACTCCAAGGACCCCTCGGCCTACCGCATCGTGGGCGAGCCGCTGGGCGCAGAGCCCATTGCGCTGCTGTTCCGCAAGGACGACCCCAGCTTCAAGGCGGCGGTGGATGGCGTGCTGACCAAACTCATGCAATCCGGCGAGATGGAGAAGATCTACGCCAAGTGGTTTGTGAGCCCCATCCCGCCCAAGAACGTGGGCCTGAGCCTGCCGCTGGGCTCCACGCTGCGCCAGCTGTTTGCCACCCCCAACGACAAACCCCTGGAGACCTACCAACAATGAACGCTCCCATCCCCGCCACGGCCTTCCGCGCGGCCGACCGCCTGGGCGCCATCGGCGTCTCGGAAATCGTGCGCCTGACGCAAGAGGCCAACCAGCTCAAGCGCCAGGGCCAGCCCGTGATCGTGCTCGGCCTGGGCGAGCCGGACTTCGACACGCCAGCCCACATCCTGGAGGCCGCGCAGCAGGCCATGGCGCGGGGGGAGACGCACTACACGGTGCTGGACGGAACGGCTGAGCTGAAAGCCGCCATCCAGCACAAGTTCAAGCACGACAACGGGCTGGACTTTCAGCTCAACGAAATCACCGCAGGTGCGGGTGCCAAACAGATCCTCTACAACGCGCTGATGGCCTCGGTGAACCCTGGCGACGAGGTGATCCTGCCCGCGCCGTACTGGACGTCATACGCCGACATGGTGCTGATTGCGGGCGGTGTGCCGGTGGTGGTGCCCTGCACCGAGGCCAACGGCTTTCGCATCACGCCCGAGCAGCTCGAGGCCGCCATCACCCCGCGCACGCGCTGGGTGTTCATCAACTCGCCCTCCAACCCCAGCGGGGCCGCCTACAGTGCCGAGCAGCTGCTCCCCGTGCTGGACGTGGTGGAGCGCCACCCGCAGGTGTGGCTGCTGGCGGACGACATCTACGAACACATCCTGTACGACGGTCGGGCTTTTGCCACGCCCGCCGCCGTGTTGCCCTCGCTGCGCGATCGCACGCTGACGGTGAACGGTGTCTCCAAGGCCTATGCCATGACGGGCTGGCGCCTGGGCTACGGCGCAGGCCCCAAGGCGCTGATTGCCGCCATGGCGGTGGTGCAGAGCCAGGCCACGTCCTGCCCCTCGTCCATTAGCCAGGCGGCGGCCGTGGCGGCGCTGACGGGGCCGCAAGACGTGGTGCGCGAGCGCTGCCAAGCGTTCCAGGACCGGCGTGACCTGGTGGTGGCGTCGCTCAATGCCTCGCCGGGCTTGCGCTGCCGCGTGCCTGAGGGCGCGTTCTATACCTTTGCCAGCTGCGAAGGTGTGCTGGGTCGCATCACGCCGGGCGGTTTGCTGCTGCGCACCGATGCCGACTTCTGCGCCTACTTGCTGCGCGAGCACCATGTGGCCGTGGTGCCCGGCGGCGTGCTGGGGCTGGCGCCGTACTTCCGCATCTCGTACGCTGCGTCCACGGCTGACCTGCAAGAGGCCTGCGCACGCATCCAGCGCGCCTGCCAGGCCCTGTTCTGAATTTTTGATCCGATACCGTTGACATGAACACGACCTCCCTCACCCCCCGCACCGGCGGCCAGATCCTGGTGCAGCAGCTCATCACCCATGGTGTGAAGCAGCTCTTTTGTGTACCCGGCGAAAGCTACCTGGCCGTGCTCGATGCGCTGCATGATGCCGACATCGGCGTGACCGTGTGCCGCCAGGAGGGCGGGGCGGCCATGATGGCCGAGGCGCAGGGCAAGCTCACCGGCCAACCTGGCATCTGCTTTGTGACGCGCGGGCCCGGCGCCACCAATGCGTCGGCCGGTGTGCACATTGCGCACCAGGATTCGACGCCCATGATCCTGTTCGTGGGCCAGGTGGCACGCAACGCCATGGGGCGCGAGGCGTTTCAGGAGCTGGACTACAGCGCCGTGTTTGGCACCATGGCCAAGTGGGTGGTGCAGATTGACGACCCCGCCCGTGTGCCCGAGCTGATCTCGCGCGCCTTCCACGTCGCCACCTCGGGCCGCCCTGGCCCCGTGGTGGTGGCACTGCCTGAAGACATGCTGACCGAGGCCGCCACGGTGGCCGATGCCTTGCCCTACCAGGTGACGGAGACCCACCCTGGCGCCGCGCAGATGGCTGAGCTGGTGCAGCGCCTGCAAGCCGCCCAAAGTCCCGTGGCCATCCTGGGCGGCAGCCGCTGGTCTGAGCAGGCGGTGCGCGAGTTCACCGCGTTTGCCGAAGCGTGGTCCATTCCGGTGTACTGCTCGTTCCGCCGTCAGATGCTGTTCCCGGCCACGCATGCCTGCTACGGCGGCGACCTGGGCCTGGGCGTCAACCCCAAGCTGCTGGCGCGCATCAAGGCCTCCGACCTGGTGCTGGTGGTGGGCGGGCGCCTGTCCGAAGTGCCCTCGCAGGGCTACGAGTTGTTCAACATCCCCACGCCCGCGCAGCCGCTGGTGCACGTGCATGCCGATGCGGAGGAATTGGGCAAGCTCTACCGCCCCACCCAAGCCATTCACGCCACGCCCCAGGCGTTTGCGGCGGCGCTCAATACGGTGCGCCCCACGGCCGCTGTGCCGTGGACTGCCCACACGGAAGCCGCCCATGCCGAATACCTGGCCTGGAGCGACCCGGCGCCCATCCGCATCCCCGGCAACCTGCAGATGGGCCAGGTGATGCAGCACCTCAAGGAAGTGCTGCCGGCCGACACCATCTTCTGCAACGGCGCGGGCAACTTCGCCACCTGGATTCACCGCTTCTGGCCCTTCACCACCTACGCGAGCCAGCTTGCGCCCACCAGCGGGTCGATGGGCTACGGCCTGCCCGCAGGCGTCGGTGGTAAGCGCCTGTGGCCCCAGCGTGAGGTAGTGGTCTTTGCGGGCGACGGCGACTTCCTGATGCACGGCCAGGAATTTGCGACTGCTGTGCAATACGGCCTGCCCATCATCGTGGTGCTGCTGGACAACGCCATGTACGGCACCATCCGCATGCACCAGGAGCGTGAGTACCCCGGCCGCATCAGCGCCACGCAGCTCAAGAACCCCGACTTCAAGGCCTACGCGCAGGCCTTTGGCGGCCATGGCGAGCGCGTGGAACGCACCGAGGACTTCGCCCCGGCCCTCGCCCGCGCGCGCGCCAGCGGGCTGCCCAGCGTGCTGCATTGCCTGATCGACCCCGAGGCGATCACGCCCACCGGCACGCTGCAGGGCATTCGCAAAGCGGCCCTGGCAAAACAGTGATGGTGACCCGGCGATAGCGCTAAAGTGCGGGATGGCAGCAGGCTGCCACCCCGCCGCGCACAATAGCGGGCGTGACCGTTCCCGCATCTGAATTTGCTGAAAGCGACCCGGCAACCCCGGCCCAGACCGGGGGCAAGCTGCGCCGCATTGCGCACCTCGACATGGACGCCTTTTTCGCGTCCGTCGAGTTGCTGCGCTACCCGCAGCTCAAGGGCCTGCCCGTGGTCATTGGCGGCGGGCGGCGCAAGGTGGACGAGCTGCTGCTGCGCGGGCCCGACGGCACGGCCGAGCGCGAGCGGCGCTTCATCCCGGTAGAGGATTTCCCGCTGCTCAAGGACTATGTGGGCCGGGGCGTGATCACCACCGCTACCTATGCCGCGCGGAAGTTTGGTGTGGGCTCGGCCATGGGCATGATGAAGGCGGCCAGGCTGTGCCCGCAGGCCATCGTGCTGCCGGTGGATTTTGACGAGGTGCGGCGTTATTCGCGCACCTTCAAGGCCGCCATCACCGAGATCGCGCCGGTGATGCAGGACCGGGGTGTGGACGAGGTGTACATTGACTTCACCGACGTGCCCGGCGGCCAGCGCGAGGGCGGGCGGGTGCTGGCGCGGCTCATCCAGAAAAGCATCTTCGACAAGACGGGGCTGACCTGCTCCATCGGCGTTGCGCCCAACCGGCTGCTGGCCAAGATGGCGAGCGAGTTCAACAAGCCCAATGGCATCTCCATCGTTTACGAGGAAGACCTGCAGGAAAAAATCTGGCCGCTGAACGTGCGAAAGATCAACGGCATCGGCCCTAAGGCGGGAGAGAAGCTGGCGCGGTTGGGCATCGAGACCATCGGCCAGCTGGCGGCGCAGGATCCGCAGTGGCTCATCGGCCATTTCGGCAAGTCCACCGGCGCCTGGATGCACCGCGTGGCCTGGGGCCGCGACGACAGCCCCGTGGTGACCGAAAGCGAGCCCGTGAGCATGAGCCGCGAGACCACCTTTGACCGCGACCTGCACGCCGTGCGCGACAAGGCGGAATTGGGCGCGATCTTCACCGACCTGTGTGTGCGTCTGGCCGAGGACCTGCAGCGCAAGGGCTATGTGGCGCGCACCATTGGCATCAAGCTGCGCTACGACGACTTCAAGATTGCCACGCGGGACCACACGGCGGGCATCTACACGGCCGATGGCGCCACCATCCGTCAGTTGGCGGGGCAGTGCCTCAAGCGCGTGCCTTTGGACAAGCGCCTGCGGCTGCTCGGTGTGCGGGCCAGCACGCTGGCGCGGCGGGGTGAAGAGCCCGTGCTGGAACCCCGGGCTGGGGCAGCGGCAGAAACACGCCGACGCAAGCCAGGCACCACCGATGGCACCGACGGTGTGGGGGGCACTGCCCAGCTTTTTTAGCGCGGGCTGGCTGCAACAGCTGCCGCGTTTCTATACTCGCGCGCATATGGCCACTGCCACTGATCGCTCCTCCGCCAACCTGCAGGCATTGATCCGCGCGGCCGCCGCGGGTGATCATGCCGCCTTCGCGCAGGTCTACCAGCGCACCCATGTGCATCTGTTTGGCGTTGCCGTGCGTATGTTGGGGCAAGGACAGGCGGCAGAGGACGTGCTGCAAGAGGCGTATGTGAGCATCTGGAAAAACGCTGGAAGCTACCGCAGCGAAGTGGGTGGGCAACCTGTCCAGCCCATGACATGGCTGATTGCCATTGTGCGCAACAAGGCGCTGGACGCTTTGCGCGCCCGTGCGCGGCGGCCCGAAAGCGCCTGGAACGACACCACCGAGCCCGCAGGCGGTGAGGCGGAAGGCAGCGACGCGCCGGATGCTGCATCTGCATGGGCCACCGCACCCAGCGCGCAGCACCTGCTGGAGCAGGCCACCCAGGCGCTGCGCATCGACGGCTGCATGAATGCGCTGGACGGGAGCCACCGGCAAAGTCTGGCGCTGGCCTATTACCAAGGCCTGTCGCATTCCGAGGTGGCGGCGCAGATGGGCGCGCCACTGGGCTCTGTCAAGGCGTGGATTCGGCGGGGCCTGGAACGTCTGAAAAACTGCCTGGCCGCGCAAGGGGTGGGCGCATGAGATACACCCATCCCGCGCTGCTGGACCACCTGGCGTCTGCCTATGTGCTGGGCACCCTGGGCGGCGGTGCGCGCCGCCGGTTTGTGCGGCTGCTGAGAGATCGCAGCGACTTGCAGTTGCTGGTGGCGCAATGGGAAGCGCGGCTGGGCCTGTTGGCCAGTTCGGTGCCGATGCAGCAGCCACCGCCGCGCGTGTGGGCCGCCATTGAGGCGCGCACCCGGCCGCGCGATTTGAATGTGAAAGAAGCCGCCCTGCAGGGCGGTTGGATGGGCGCGTTGTGGCGGCGCCATGGGGTGTTGCAGGGCTTGGCGGGCTTGGTGCTGGGGGTGGCGGCCACCGTGGCGCTGGTGGCTGCGGTGCCCACCTGGTTTGTGTCGAGCGACCAGGTGGCCTTGCGCGCCGGGGACAAGCTGCCGCAGGCCTATGTGGGCTTGCTGACGGACGCGGCTGGCAATGGCAAGGTGCTGGTGAGTTCGTTGCGCCATGGGCGCACGCTGACGGTGAAGGCCATCGGGCCCATCACGCTTCCAGCGATGCCCGCGGCTCCTGCCACGATGGCGGGCGCTGCCCCCCAGCTGGTGCTGTGGGCGGTGCCCGCCGACGGTGCCCCATTTGTGCTGGGTACGGTGCCGATGACGGGCTCTGCGGTGTCGGCATTGCCCGATACGTCAGAGAAGCTGCTACTCAAGGTCAGCAAGCTCATGGTGACACTGGAGACATCGGCAACGCCCCCGGTGCCCAGTGGCACCGTGCTTTTCACTGGCAACTGCGCCAAGCTGTGGTGAGCGGGGGCGGGGCGAGGCCGCCCCTGGCGTCGCCAAGAAAAAATTTTCCGGGCACTGCATCCGTTTGGCTCTCCGTGGCGTTTGTCCAAGGTGCCGTTGCGCGGCATGGGGCCGGTGCGGCCTCTCACCCCTTTTTTCTTGTCTGCTTTTTCAGGAGTCTTCCTATGCCTTCCTTTTCTGTTCGCCGTTGGATGTCCACGCCCCTGCTGAGCCTGGCATTGGCGGCGGCGCCCCTGTGGGCGCTGCACACTGCCCACGCCGCCGATACACCCACCACGCCGGTCGAGAACACCCGCATTGACGACTTTGCCGTGGGCAAAAAAGCCATCGAAGCCAAGAACTGGGCGCTGGCGGCCAGCAGCTTCAGCAAGGTGGTGGCCCAGAACCCGCAGAACGCCGATGCCTACAACCTGCTGGGCTACTCCAACCGCTGGCTGGGCAAGTACGACGAGGCGTTTGCCGCCTACAACAAGGCCCTGGCGCTGGACCCCCGCCACAAGGGCGCGCTGGAATACTCGGGCATGGGCTACCTCAAGGTGGGCCAGAAGGCGCAGGCCGAAGCCCAACTCGCCAAACTGCAGGCCATTTGCGCGCAGTGCGAGGAAACCACTGATCTGGCCAAGGCCATCGCGGCGTACAAGCCTGCGCAGTGAACGGGGGCGCTGGTGTGCCGGGGGGCGGGGCGCTGGCGGGCTGCTGGAGCGAGCAGGCAAGCCGGGGGCTTTGTCACCCCCACGGGAGAGGCGATCTTCATCCCGGTATTCCTTGACGAAGCCTTACTCGTAACTTACATTGAATCACCCGTTTTCCGGGAGATTCCCATGACGCTGGACGAGCTGCAACGCATCAAGCAATGGCATGTTGCGCACAAGGGTGACCACCCGCTGGAGTACCACCTGTGGGACCTGG
Organism: Acidovorax sp. BL-A-41-H1; assembly: GCF_051942715.1. NCBI lineage: Bacteria > Pseudomonadati > Pseudomonadota > Betaproteobacteria > Burkholderiales > Comamonadaceae > Acidovorax > Acidovorax sp. BL-A-41-H1. The sequence continues at coordinate 32,055 of NZ_JBPVJQ010000007.1, forward strand.
TGCTGACGCTGTGGGTGCTGGGCTGGGTGGGCTGGTTTCCCATCTGCGCCTTTGGCGAGCCGCTCACCGCCCCACTGAGCCTGATCGGTATCTTTGTGCCCAGTCTGTACGTGACCTGGCGCACCCGCGCACATTTGCGCCATACCCTGCGGTGTGACTGGCTTGATGTGCGGGGCTGATGGCGGGCTTACTGCCGCGCCGTGCGCACATTGCGCGGCAGGCCCTGCGGGTGGCTGGTGCGCAGGGGGTTGATGTCCAGCCCGCCCCGGCGCGTGTAGCGCGCATACACCGTGAGCTTGATGGGTTTGCAGCGTGCCCACAGGTCCATGAAGATGCGCTCCACACACTGCTCGTGGAACTCGTTGTGGTTACGAAAGCTCACCAGGTACTGCAGCAGGCCTTCCTGGTTGATCTGCGGGCCGCTGTAGCTGATCTGCACGCTGCCCCAGTCGGGCTGGCCGGTCACCAGGCAGTTGCTTTTGAGCAGGTTGCTGGTCAGCGTCTCCGTCACGGGCGCTTCGTTGAATTCGGCCGTCAGCAACTCGGGCGCGGGCTGGTAGCGCGTGCATTCCACATCCAGCCGGTCCAGGCTCAGGCCGTCCAGCTCGTGCACGGGTTCCTGGTCGAACAGCTCGGGCGCGACGAGCTTCACGCCCACGGTGGCAGGGTGTTCTGCGCCGCGCCACACGGCCTCGCTGATGTCGGTGCGGATGCGGGCCTGTACCTCGGCCATGTCGGCAAACCGTGTGTTGTTGAAGCTGTTGAGGTACAGCTTGAACGATTTGCTTTCAACGATGTTAGGCGTCTCGCAGGGCACGGTGATGTGCGCCAGCGCCACCTGCGGCTTGCCGCGCGCATTCAGCCATGACAGCTCGAAGGCCGTCCACAGATCGGCGCCGAAGAAGGGCGCAGCGCCGGTGATGCCGATCTCGGCCCGTTTGCCTGCGCGGGGGATGGGGAACAGCAGCGTGGCGTCGTACTGGTCTACATAGGCCGAGGCCTTGCCCAGCTGGGATTGTTCTGGCGTGTTCATGCTGGTGTGGTTGTATGGATGTTTGCTATTGTTTTGATAGCTATTAAGGCAATATGGAGGGGCGGAGAGGCCTGTTTTTATTTGAATTCCCGCTCGCGCAGCCACTTGGTGGCGATCCACTTCTCGCCCGCGATCACGGGGGCGCCGCCGTGCAGGGTGCGGGTGGAGGTGTGGGGGCGCTCGTAGCTGAAGAACACCGCATTGCCGCGCTGCGGGCCCACCTCAAGATGCACGTCGGGGAAGGTGGTGCCGCCGCCTTTTTCGGGGGTGTTGAGGTACATCACCAGCGTGCCCACGCGCTGCCCGCCGCGCTTGACGATGGTGGCCGTGCCGGGCTCGGCGGGGTCGAAGTAGTCGTAGTGCGGCTTGTACTCGGCGCCGGGGCGGTAGTGCAGCACCTGCAGGCCTTCGCCGTTCTCGATGGGCCAGTTCAAGAGGCGGGCGATGCGCTCTTCGATGCGCTGGATCAGCGGGGTTTCGCCGCGCTGGAAGAACATGCCGTCGCTGGTGCGGTCGGCGTTGATCTCTTCGCCACCCGTCTTGGTGGCCACGGTGAGCGAGCGCGCCAGGCGGGGCTCGGCGTCGGCAATCAGGGCGTCACATTCCTCGGGCGACAGCAGGTTGCCAAACACCACGATGCGCGGCTGGGCCATGGCCAGCAGCACGTTGACCATGCGGTCGCCGCAGTCCACCTGCGAGGGTGATGCATCGAGCTGCGGCTCGGGCACGGGCACGGCCGAGGGCAGGCCTTGTTGCACAGCCAGCTCGTTCAGGTGGTCCTGCAGCGTGATCTCCAGCGCGTCGGCAGCCACGTCTTCGTCCCAGCCCGCGTCGCGCATGGACTGCAGCACCACGGGCGCGGCGTGGCCGGCCTGTGCCTGCTCGATGATCCAGCGGCGCAGCTCGGGCGTGATGGCCTGCCGCGCCGTATGGTTGCGCTGGGCCGTGGTGGTGCTGTCGGAATGCGTGTCAGAGCGTGATGCCATGGCGGTCCTTCAACGGGGTGCGGTGGGGAGGCAGAACAATTCAATTCATGCGGCAGGTGCCGCCTTGCGCCGGAACACCAGGCGCTCCGGGTCGGATGATGCCGGGGCAAAGGCATAGCCGTCCAGATCAAAACCTTCGAGCTTGTGCGGCGTGGCAATGCGGTGGGTGATGGCATAGCGTGCCATGAGGCCGCGCGCACGTTTGGCAAAAAAGCTGATGATCTTGTAGTTGCCGCCCTTCCAGTCCTCGAACACACACTCGATGACGCGGGCCTTGAGCGCCTTGCGATCCACGGCCTTGAAGTATTCCTGCGAGGCCAGGTTGACCACCACGGGCGTGGTGTCGGAGCGCAGCCGGGTGTTGAGGTGTTCGGCGATCTGGCTGCCCCAGAACTGGTAGAGGTTGCTGCCCGCGCCGGTGGCCAGGCGTGTGCCCATTTCCAGGCGGTAGGGCTGCATGCGGTCCAGCGGCCGCAGCACGCCATACAGGCCGCTCAGGATGGCCACATGGCTCTGCGCCCAGTCCAGGTCGTCAGGGCCCAGGCTGCGGGCTTGCAGCCCGTCGTAGACATCGCCGTTGAAAGCCAGCACCGCCTGGCGTGAGTTGCTGGCCGTGAAGCGGGGCCGCCAAGCCTGGTAGCGTGCCACGTTGAGGGCCGCGAGGGTGTCGCTCAGTTCCATCAGCGAGGCGATCTGCTGCGGGGACTGCGTGCGCAGCACCTCGATGAGGGCCGTGGATTGGGCCACAAACTGCGGCGTGGTGTGTGGCAGGCCCTCGGGCAGGGGCGTGTCGTAGTCGAGCGACTTGGCAGGGGACAGCAGGAACAGCATGGGGCGGAAAGCTCTTGGGTCTATAGGGGGGCGGTTTGCCAGCGGCTGTGCGGGCTATGCGGGCTATGCAGGAAATGGTACCTGCTCCATCCCGGTTGCCGATCGCTCATGGGTATTGGCGGGCACGCGCTGCCAACGCTGAACAAGGCGCTGGGCCTTGCTCGCGCGACCCCAAAAAAAGAAGGCGGCCGGAGCCGCCTTCTGGGTTCACAGCCACCGCCAGGGGCGGGAGCCATGTGCTGCGGGCTTCAAGCCGCTGGTGGCTGCTCAAAAGGCAGGGGCATGGCCGACAGGTCGCGGCGGGTTTCCACCAGCACCAGCGGGCCTTCGTCCACTACCACCACAGGAGGCCGTTCGCGGGGCACGTGGATGGGCTTGGGTTCGGCTGCAATCGCGGCCTGCACGGCGGCGATCTTGTCTGCATCGGAGTTCACCCATTGCAGGCCCGACGAAGCGGCCACTTGCTGCAGTGCATCGACCGGCAGCGTGAACGCCTGTACGCGGGGCAGGCCGCCCTGGGCTGCTGCGGTTGCGGGGGCCGCTGTGGCAGCAGCCGGGGCCACTGCCGCGGGTGCCGCAGGGGTGGTCGCTGCGGCGACAGGTGCGGCGGCGACCACTGGCGCGGGCGCAGGCACAGCGGCCACGGGCGCTGCAGCGGGTGCCACGGCTTCGGCCTCTGCCGCCACCGGAGCGGCGGGCGCAGTGGCCGGGGCGCTGAAGTAGCTGCGGCGTGGGGGCTCGTCCTGGGATGCCGTGGCTGCTGCGGGCGCGGCCTGGGTCAGGTCGAAGTCCAGCATGGCGGGTGCAGCAGCGGCTTCGGCACCGTTGCCATCGCGGGGGCCACGTTCACCGCGTTCACGGCGGTCGCGGCCATAGCGGTCGCGTGAACGGCGTTCGCGGCGCTGCTCTTCTCCACCTGCGCCTTGGCCGTTGCCGGGAGCGTCATTGCCGCTGAGGTCCAGGTCGGGCAGCGAGGCCAGGGGCGCTGTGTCGGCAAAGTCGCCGGGCACGGCAGGGGCCTGTGCCGCTGCCGCTTCCTGGGCTTCCACGGCGCGGGGTGCGCGTTCGCCACGGGGGGCGCGGTCACCACGTTCGCGGCGGGGGCCGCGTTCACCACGGGGCTGCTGGGCTGGTGTGCCTTCGGCGCCCTGGTTGCCCGGGCCTTCCACCTGTGCGCTGGCGGCGGTGTTGTCGCCGTTCAGGGCCACATTCTGTTGGCGGGGCTCGGCATCGCGGCGGCCACGGCCACCGTCGCGTCCATCGCGTCCGCTGCGGCCACCACCTTCACGGCCTTCGCCCTCGGGGCGGCGGTCGGTGTCACGCGGTGGGCGGCTCTCCACGTCGCGGGGGGCGCGGCCTTCGGCCGAACGCTCGCCACGGCGGCCACGGCCTTCGCCGTTGCCAGCTTCGCGGTTGCCGTCACGGCCGCCTTCACGCTGGCCCTCACGGTTGCCATCGCGGCCACCGCTGCGGCGGCCACGGCCTTCACCGTTGCGGCCTTCGCGGCGGGGTTCGCCACGGCCAGCGGGCTCGGCGGCCGGTGCGGCGGCAGGAGCTGCCACCGGGGCCGGGGCCGCAGCGGGCGCGCTGCCAAAGCCGAACAGGCTCTTGAGCCAGGCAAAGAAGCCTTGTTCCTGCGGCGCGGCCGGGGCAGGCGCTGCCACCGGGGCCGGTGCGGGCGCTGGTGCAGCAGCACCGCGTGGGGCCTGGCCAGCACGTGCTGGGCGGGCCGCGCCTTCAGGGCGGGGCTCGACCTGCGGAGCGGGCGCGTCAGGCAGCACGCCCTTGATCACCGGGGTCTGCTTGTTGGTGGGCTCTTGCGAGCGGCGCGTCACGGCCGTGGGGTCTTCCACTTCCTCGGCAAGCTTGTAGCTGGCTTCGATGTGGTCCAGGCGCGGGTCGTCGTGCTTGAGGCGTTCCAGGCGGTAGTTGGGGGTTTCCAGCGTCTTGTTGGGCACCATCAGCACGGCCACACGCTGCTTGAGTTCGATCTTGGCGATCTCGGTGCGCTTTTCGTTGAGCAGGAACGAGGCCACCTCCACCGGCACCTGGCAGTGCACGGCGGCCGTGTTGTCCTTCATCGATTCTTCTTGAATGATGCGCAGGATCTGCAGCGCCGACGATTCGGTGTCGCGGATGTGGCCCGAGCCGCCGCAGCGGGGGCAGGGGATGGACGAGCCTTCGCTCAAGGCGGGCTTCAGGCGCTGGCGGCTCATTTCCATCAGACCGAACTTGCTGATGGTGCCGAACTGCACGCGGGCGCGGTCCTGGCGCAGCGCGTCGCGCAGGCGGTTTTCCACTTCACGGCGGTTCTTGCTCTCCTCCATGTCGATGAAGTCGATCACGATCAGGCCGCCGAGGTCGCGCAGGCGCATCTGGCGGGCCACTTCGTCGGCGGCTTCCAGGTTGGTGCGGGTGGCGGTTTCCTCGATGTCGCCGCCCTTGATGGCGCGGGCCGAGTTCACGTCCACGGACACCAGCGCTTCGGTGTGGTCGATCACGATGGCGCCGCCGGAAGGCAGGCTCACGGTGCGGGCGTAGGCCGACTCGATCTGGTGCTCGATCTGGAAGCGGCTGAACAGGGCGGCGTCGTCGCGGTAGCGCTTCACGCGGGCGGCATGCTCGGGCATGACGTGCGCCATGAACTGCTGCGCCTGTTCGTAGATGTCGTCGGTATCGATGAGGATGTCACCGATGTCGTTGTTGAAGTAGTCGCGGATCGCGCGGATCACCAGGCTCGATTCCTGGTAGATCAGGAACGCGCCCCGGCCACCCTTGGCGGCGCCGTCAATGGCGTTCCAGAGCTTGAGCAGGTAGTTCAGGTCCCACTGCAGCTCAGGGGCGGTGCGGCCAATGCCCGCAGTGCGCGCAATGATGGACATGCCGTTGGGGTATTCCAGCTGGTCCATCGCCTCCTTGAGCTCGGCGCGGTCTTCGCCCTCGATGCGGCGCGAGACGCCACCACCCCGGGGGTTGTTGGGCATCAGCACCACATAGCGGCCTGCCAGCGAGATGAAGGTCGTCAGGGCAGCGCCCTTGTTGCCACGCTCTTCCTTTTCGACCTGGACCAGCAGCTCCTGGCCTTCCTTGATGACTTCGTTGATGCGCGCCTGGCTGGGCGACACGCCGGGGGCGAAGTACTGGCGCGAGATTTCCTTGAATGGCAGAAAGCCGTGGCGGTCTTCGCCGTAGTCCACAAAACAGGCTTCCAGCGAGGGCTCGACGCGCGTCACGACGGCCTTGTAGATGTTGCCCTTGCGCTGTTCGCGCCCTTCGATCTCGATTTCGTAGTCGAGGAGTTTTTGTCCATCGACGATGGCCAGGCGCCGTTCTTCGGGCTGCGTGGCGTTGATGAGCATCCGCTTCATGATGCGATTCCTTCAGTGTTTCGCAGACAGCAGCGGTGCAGCCGACCTGACCCACAGGGACGGGCTGCGCGGGCTGCCGCCCACAGTTTCCAAACCAATACAACAAGCTCTACAGGAGCTGTGAATGCCTGGACTGACGCATCGAAACGAAGGGAATTGCCGGGGATGCCAATGATCTGCCGCGCTCTAGCGCAGCATCGTGAGGCAGGGGCGCGTGGATGGGGGCGAGTGGTAGGAGCGCAGTTTTGCTAGCAAAAAAGTAGCTGAATGCGCTTGCTGGCTGGGCGTTGAAGGCGATTTTGAGCATGCAGCCAAAGGCCGCAGCCTCCGCCACAGGGTCTCTATCCATGCCATCAACAACCACATGCTCGCTTTGATCCGCTGGCAGGCTGCGCCCGGGTAGGGAACATCTGCCAGCTTGGGGGATTCCGTATCAGTGTTTCAATCTGTCAGCCCGCCGCGTGGCATGCGGGCCACCACAGGCATCTGGCCTGCAATCTGCGCGCACGACACCCGCTGGCATCGACCTGCCTGCACGGGGCAACGGGCTGTGTGGACTAAACTCCAGACAAATCAACCACTTACATGACAACGCGCAGGTGAAACACATTATAGGGGCCAAACCGCCCGCCGCTCCTGCGGGCCTTCCCGCAGCCCGCATGGTGGAGGTCGATGAAGACTCCGCCGGCCAGCGGCTCGATAACTTTTTGATACGCCACCTGAAGGGCGTGCCCAAGACGCATGTCTACCGCATCATCCGCAGCGGCGAGGTGCGCATCAACAAAGGCCGCGTGAGTGCCGACACCCGCGTCGAGGCGGGCGACATCGTGCGCCTTCCTCCTGTCCGGATTTCAGACAAGGTCGCCGAAAAGGCCGAGCGCCCGGCGCCCGCACGCGAATTTCCCATCCTGCTCGAAGACGAGCACCTGATCGCCATCGACAAACCGGCCGGCGTGGCGGTGCATGGCGGCAGCGGTGTGAGCTTCGGCGTGATCGAGCAACTGCGCCAGGCGCGCCCGGCCTCCAAATTCCTGGAGCTGGTGCACCGGCTGGACCGCGAGACCTCCGGCATCTTGCTGGTGGCCAAGAAGCGGTCAGCGCTCACTCACTTGCAGGACCAGTTCCGCGAGCGCGAGACAGGCAAAACCTATCTGGCGCTGGTCACGGGCGCCTGGCCCGCCAACAAGAAGGTCATCGATCTGCCGCTGCACAAATACCTGCAGGCCGACGGCGAACGCCGCGTGCGCGTGACCACCCCCGACGACCCGGATGGCATGCGCTCCATTACCCTGGTCAAGGTGCGCAGCACAGCAGCTGCCCGGCCGGAACAGGGCCTGCCCGCGATGTCGCTGCTGGAGGTGACGATCAAGACCGGCCGCACCCACCAGATCCGCGTGCACCTGGCCAGCCAGGGGCGCGCCATCGTGGGCGACGACAAATACGGCGATTTCGACCTCAACAAACGCCTGCAGAAGCAGGGGATGAAGCGCATGTTTCTGCATGCGTGGCGGTTACAGTTCAACCACCCCGCTTCGGGTGAGCGTGTGCAGCTGATTGCCGAACTGCCCCCCGAGCTGGCCGAATTTGTTGCCCCCGCCTGACGATCCAGCGCGAAAACCTCTGCTTCCATGTCTGTCAAAAACTTCCGTCCGCGCCGCTTCGACCTCATCGCCTTTGACTGGGACGGCACCCTGTTCGACTCCACCGCCATCATCGTGCGCTGCATCCAGGCGGCGGTGCGCGACGTGGGCGGCACCGTGCCCACCGACAAGGAGGCGGCCTACGTGATCGGCATGGGCCTGATGCAGGCCCTGGCCCATGCAGCGCCGGATGTACCCCCCGAGAAGTACACCGAGCTGGGCAACCGCTACCGGTTCCACTACATCCAGCACCAGGACGACCTGAGCCTGTTCGAGGGCGTGCTGCCTCTGCTGAACGACCTGCGCGAGCGCGGCCACCTGCTGGCCGTGGCCACCGGCAAGAGCCGGCGCGGGCTGGACGAGGCGCTGCACACGGTTCAACTCAAGGGCGTGTTCGACGGCTCCCGCACCGCCGACCAGACCGCTGGCAAGCCCCATCCGCTGATGCTGCAGGAGCTGATGGCCGAATTTGACGTGGTGCCCGAGCGCCTCTTGATGATTGGCGACACCACCCACGACCTGCAGATGGCGGTCAACGCGGGCTGTGCGAGCGTGGGGGTGAGCTATGGCGCCCACGAGCCCGATGCCTTCCACGCGCTGAACCCGCTGTCGGTGGTGCATTCGGTGCGCGAGCTGCACGACTGGCTGCTGCAGCATGGCTGAGAAGGTGTGAACGAATCCGCCATGTCCACGCCCCCCGAACAGTCCCTTCCCCTGTGCAACAGCGCCGACCTGGTCGATGGTGGCCGGGCGGTGGCATTTGATGTGCGTTATGCGGGGCAGACCTGCCGCGCCTTTGCCATCCGCTACCGGGGCGTGCCCCATGCCTACCTCAACCGCTGCACCCATGTGGCGATGGAGATGGACTACCAGGAAGGCCATTTTTTTGATGACACCGGCCAATGGCTGCTGTGCTCCACCCATGGGGCGGCCTACCTGCCCCACACGGGCCAGTGTGCCGGCGGCCCCTGCCGGGGCGGGCTGGTGAAAATTGCTTTGTCAGAAAGCGATGGTGTGGTGCACTGGCATACTGCCCACCACCTGCAGCCCGTGGAGTTCTAGACAATCCAGATGGAAAGCCTGGACTCATGCCATCTGCCACCCGCCGCCTGTGTGGGGGCGCCGGCCGCAGTGGTGCAGCGCCCAGGACACAAGACATGACTGACCCCCAATCGCCCGGACCCTCGGGTTTTGACCCCAAAAGCAACCCCGCGCCCGACCTGTGGGCGCAAGCAGCTACAAATTCAGGAGCATCAGTGAGCGACCCATCGCGTGAACCTGGCTGGGAACGCGCCACGCTGGAAAAGCTGGCCTTCTCCGCCCTCCAAGAACAACGCAGCGCCCGCCGCTGGAAGATCTTCTTCCGCCTGGCCTGGCTGGTGTTGATTGCCGCCGTCGCCTTCACGGCGCTGCGCCAGGCATCGCCCAGCGCCAGCAAAAGCACGCCCCACACGGCGGTGGTGGACATCAAGGGCGAGATCGCCAGCGGCGCCGAGGCCAGCGCCGAATTTGTCGTGGCCGCCATGCGCAGCGCGCTCGAAGACGAAGGCTCGCAGGCGCTGGTGCTGCTCATCAACTCGCCCGGTGGCAGCCCGGTGCAGGCGGGCATCATCAACGACGAGATCATTCGCCTCAAGGCCAAGCACAACAAGCCGATCTACGCCGTGGTCGAGGAAACCTGCGCCTCGGCGGCCTACTACATTGCCGCAGCCGCCGACGACATCTATGTGGACAAGGCCAGCATCGTGGGCAGCATCGGCGTGCTGATGGATGGTTTTGGCTTCACCGGCACCATGGAAAAGCTGGGCGTGGAGCGTCGCCTGCTCACTGCAGGAGAGAACAAGGGTTTCCTCGACCCCTTCAGCCCACAGACCGAAAAGCAGCGCGCCTACGCGCAGACCATGCTCGACCAGATCCACCAGCAGTTCATCGCCGTGGTGAAAGCAGGTCGGGGCGACCGACTCAAGACCACGCCCGACACCTTCAGCGGCCTGTTCTGGACCGGCCAGCAGGCCGTGGAAATGGGCCTGGCCGACAAGCTGGGCAACCTGGACTACGTGGCGCGCGAAGTGGTAAAGGCTGAGGAAATCATCGACTACACCCGCCGCGACAACGTGGCCGAGCGCCTGGTCAAGCGATTTGGTGCTGCGATTGGTGTGGGTGCGGTGAGGTCGCTGTCACTGGCGGGCCCTCAGCTGCGCTGACCGCCTCCCACCCGGCCTGGTGGCCGATGGCAGAAAAAATGCCCCGGATGGAGTTTCCATTCGGGGCATTTTGCGTATGGGTTGCTGGTCTGGGTGGTACGGACGGCGTCTTCAGCTGTCCACCCCACCCGCCTTGCGCTGGCGTGATCCGTCTTCCAGGATGGCGTCGTCTGCAGTCAGCTTGCCGGTGTCATCCCACTGCTTGCGCGCCGTGAGCCGGGTGCGCCCTCGGCCGTCGGGATCGGAATACTGCTCTTCCTGCGCCAGGCGGCCGTTGTCGTGGAAGGCCTGCTGGGTGCCCACAGGCCACTGGTCGGCGTTGAGCTGCTCGCGCCGGGCCAGTTTGCCGTCGTCGCGGTACATCTCGCGCAGCAGGCGGGCGTCCTTGCCGGTGCCGCTCCAGGCGCTGCGCTCGCGCACTGCGCCGTTCAGGTACCAGCGCTCCACCTGCACCTCGCGGCCCTCGGCAAAGCTGCGCTGCTCGATGAGCTGGCCCGACGCGCCATAGCGTTTGGCGCTCAGCAATTGGCCGCGCGTGTCCCGCAGCGTGCGGTCGTCCGGCGCGAAGACACGCTCCTCGCGCAGCACGCTCTTGCCGCCTTCGGTAGTGAAGCTTCTGTGCACCCGCCGGCCGTCCACCACCAGTTGCTGGGCAGAGACGATGCCGTCGGTGGTCCATTCGGTGGCGCTCAACAGTCGGCCCTGGTCGTAGCGCAGTTGCGCCGACCGCGTGCCGCTTTCGGCAAACAGTGGGGTGTCGGCGGCGCCATCAAAACCGCAGAGCTTGCGGTCCTCGGGCAGCACGCTGGTGCGCGGGCACAGCAGGCGCGCTGGCTGGCCCTTGCTGGTGTACTCCACGTAAAAAAGCTCCTGCCCCTCGCCGTGGAAGGACACGCGCTCCACCCGGCCTGAGGCATCGAAGCGCCGCACCGCGCCCTGGGTGCGGCCGTTGTCGGCGGTTTCCTCGCGGCGCACCTGGCCGTTGGGCCAGAACTCCGCCACCCGGCCGTGGCTGTTGCCGCGCTCGTTCACGCTGCGCTCGCGCTGCAGGCGGCCTTCGCGGTCGAACATGCGCTCCAGGCCCATGAACTTGCCGTTCTGCAACTGCTGCTCGCGCTGCACGTGGCCGGTGTTCTCGTCACGGCAGCGCACCAGGCCGGACTGGCCTGCGGTCTCGGCACCGTTGGAAATATTGATCGCCTTGCCATTCAATTCACAACGAATAATGGCCTCTGCGCTCGTTCCATAAGCGCCGATTGCTATCAAAAATATAGCAAAAGGGTAGGAGTGCTTTGCCATGCTAGCGGCCTAGTGCAAACACGACCGGGGTGCGGTTGTCGGGCGGTGCGGGTTGCTGGCGCCATTGCCGCACCAGCTGGCTGTGGATGCGTGCCTCGGGCAGTGTCAGCCCGCTGGCCAGCGCCAGGCGCGTGTGGGGCTGCAGCGTCTGCACCAGGGCTTGCCACAAGGCGGGGTTGCGGTAGGGGGTTTCGATGAACAGCTGGGTCTGGCCCGTGCGCAGCGCGATGCTCTCCAGCTCCTTGATGCGCTGGGTGCGCTCCTGGCCGTCCTGAGGCAGGTAGCCCACAAACGCGAAGTTTTGCCCGTTCAGCCCACTGGCCGCCAGGGCCAGCAGCAGCGACACCGGGCCCACCAGGGGGACAACGGGGATGCCCAGGTCGTGCGCGGCGCGGACCACTGACGAGCCCGGGTCGGCCACAGCAGGCATGCCCGCTTCACTGACCAGGCCGATGTCGTGCCCGTTCAGTGCTGCCGCGAGCAGCGGGCGGGCGTCGAACGGGGCCGAGCCTTTGTCGCCGTGGTCGCCCTTTTTGTGGACTTCGCGCGGCAGCTCTGTGATCTGCTGCTGCTGCAGGGAGGCGGCCAGGGGGTGCAGGGCGTCGATGCGCTTGAGGTAGGCGCGTGTGCTCTTGGCGTTTTCACACACCCAATGGGTCAGGCGTGCGGCCGTCTGCAGCGTGGCTGCGGGCAGGGCGTCCTGCAGCGGGGCCTGGGTGTCGCAGCCAAAGTCGAGGGGGGCGGGGACCAGGTACAGCGTGCCGGTTTTCGCATTCATCGTTGGCCTCCATAGCGCTGCGCAGCGTCCGGTGCCGGAGAAACTGACGCGGTGCAAGCCCGCGCACCCGTGGAGCTGGCTTGGTCAGGCCACTGGGTGTGTCTCCTTCCCGAAGGGGAGGGGGAGGGCGCGAAGCGACTCAGGGGGTGCTTCATCACGGCAGCACCAGCCCTGCAGCGCGCAGCATGCGGCAGGTGCGGATCAGCGGCAGGCCAATGAGGGCCGTGGGGTCGTCGCTGTGGATGGCGTCGAGCAGCGCAATGCCCAGGCCTTCGCTTTTGGCGCTGCCCGCGCAGTCGTAGGGCTGCTCGGCGCGCAGGTAGCGCTCGATTTCTTCATCGGACAGGGCGCGGAACCGCACTTCCACGGGGGCCAGTTCCACCTGTTCAAAACCCGTGGCAGCACACACCACGGCCACGGCGGTTTGGAACACCACGGTCTGGCCGCGCATCTGGCGCAGTTGCTGCACGGCGCGTTCGTGCTGGCCCGGCTTGCCCAGGGGCTCTCCCGCGAGGTCGGCCACCTGGTCGGAGCCAATCACCACGGCCCCGGGGTGCTGCTGCGCCACGGCGCGCGCCTTCGCCAGCGCCAGGCGCAGGGCCAGATCGCGCGGGGTTTCGCCGGGCAGGGGGGTTTCGTTCACATCCGGGGCTGCGACCTCGAAAGGCAGGTTCAGCCGCTCTAGCAATTCACGCCGGTAGCGCGAGGTGGAGCCCAATACCAGAGGGCGTTGCTGGGGGGGGGGATTGATGCATGCGCCGATTCTCTTACACTGCCGCCATGACCAAGGAATTCTCCCCGCAGCGCCTGGACGTGAAAGCCTTCGCACAGGCGGGCGGTCGGCTGGCGGGCCACGACTCGCTGCTGAAGTACGAACGCCTGGCCCAGGAGGCCAAGGGCCTGCACCCCGACCTGCTGGTGGACTGGGAGGCCGTGGGCGAAGTGCGTACCGCGCTGGGTGGCATGGGGCAGGTGTGGCTGCACATCAAGGTGCGCGCAAGTTTCCCTATGGAATGTCAGCGCTGCATGACCCCCGTGGACGTGCCGCTGGAGGTGGACCGCGAGTTCCGTTTTGTGGCGGACGAAGCCACCGCCGAGGCTCTGGACGACGAGAGCGAGGAAGACCTGCTGGCCCTGAGCCGCGAATTCGACCTGCACGAACTCATCGAGGATGAGCTGCTGATGGCCTTGCCCGTGGTGCCCAAACACGATGAATGCCCCACGGCTGTGCCGCTGGCCTCGTCCGACGATGATTTTGAAGAAGCGAACGCCGAAAAGCCCAATCCTTTTGCCGCGCTCGCCGGGCTGCGCAAGGATCCCAAGGGGTGATTGGCTGACCCAAAAATCATTTGGGTTATAATCGTGGGCTTCACGCGAATCCCATCGTGTCTTTTGGGCTGATCGCGTTTTTACCAACCTACTCAAGATCAGGAGCCATCATGGCCGTTCAGCAAAACAAAAAGTCCCCTTCCAAGCGCGGCATGCACCGCTCGCACAATGCCCTGAACGTGCCAGGCATTGCTGTGGAACCCACCACCGGTGAAACGCACCTGCGTCACCACATCAGCCCCAACGGTTTCTACCGTGGCCGCCAGGTGCTGAAGAACAAGTCTGAAGCCTGATTTCAGCACCCATCAAGGCCCGCAACTACGTCGCGTAGTGCGGGCCTTTGTTTTGACCGTCGTATTTTTCTTCCGGCCCCGTCTGCTGGCCGGACAAGTCGCCCATGATCACACTGGCTGTTGACTGCATGGGGGGCGACCATGGCCCCCGCGTCACGCTCGCGGCGTGCCGCCAGTTTCTCGAACACCATCCCGACGCCCGTTTGCTGCTTGTGGGTCTGCCGGCCAGCCTGCAAGCGTTTGCGCACGACCGTGCCGCCATCGTCCCCGCTTCCGAGGTGGTGGCCATGGATGATCCGGTGGAGGTGGCCTTGCGCAAGAAGAAGGACTCTTCGATGCGCGTGGCCATCCAGCAGGTCAAGGACGGCGCGGCATCGGCGGCGGTTTCGGCGGGCAACACCGGCGCGCTGATGGCCATCGCCCGCTATCTCCTCAAGACGCTGGACGGCATTGACCGCCCGGCCATCGCCACCCAGTTGCCCAACGCCACGGGCGGTGCCACCACGGTGCTGGACCTGGGGGCCAATGTGGACTGCTCGGCTGAGCATCTGCTGCAGTTTGCCGTGATGGGGTCGGCGCTGGTGTCGGCCCTTCAGGAGGGTGGGGAGCCCACCGTGGGCTTGCTGAATATTGGTGAAGAGGTCATCAAAGGCAGCGAAGTTATTAAAAAAGCGGGTGAACTGCTGCGATCTGCGGCTAGTTCCGGCGATTTGAATTTCTTTGGCAATGTCGAAGGCAATGACATTTTCAAGGGCACCGTGGACATCGTGGTGTGTGACGGTTTTGTTGGCAATGTCGCGCTCAAGGCCAGCGAGGGTGTCGCCTCGATGATCATTGGAGCGCTCAAGGCCGAGTTTTCTCGCCATATCTTCACGAAAATGGCGGCAATCATCGCCTATCCGATCCTAAAAGCGCTTATGAAGCGCATGGACTACCGCCGATACAACGGCGCGGCGCTGCTCGGCCTGCGCGGATTGGTGTTCAAGAGTCACGGATCGGCCGACGCCATGGCCTTCGAGCAGGCTTTGAACCGGGCGTATGATGCAGCCCGCAACAACCTGCTCGACCGTGTCCGGACCCGGATTGCGCATGCGGCGCCGCTTCTGGTGCCTGCAGATGCCCAGCCCCTGCCTGGCGTTGCGGCGACCGCACAATAATGAGACGTTACTCCCGCATTACCGGCACCGGCAGTTATCTGCCGCCCCGCCGGTTGACCAACGCCGATCTGGTGGCCGAACTGGGCCAGCGCGGCATCGAAACCTCTGACGAATGGATTGTGGAGCGCACCGGCATCCGGGCGCGCCATTTTGCGGCCCCCAATGTGGCCAGCAGCGATCTGGGTCTGGAGGCTGCTCGCAATGCCTTGCAGGCGGCCGGGCTGCAGCCGACGGATATCGACCTGATCATCGTGGCCACGTCCACGCCCGACATGGTGTTCCCCTCCACCGCTTGTATCTTGCAGAACAAGCTGGGGGCCAATGGCTGCCCCGCGTTTGATGTGCAGGCGGTCTGCAGCGGTTTTGTGTACGCGCTGTCGGTGGCAGATGCCATGATCCAGACGGGGGCGGCCAACCGCGCCCTGGTGATCGGCGCCGAGGTTTTCAGCCGCATCCTGGATTTCAATGACCGCACCACCTGCGTGTTGTTTGGTGATGGGGCCGGGGCTGTGGTGCTGGAGGCGTCCGAGACGCCGGGCATTCTGTCGAGCGACCTGCATGCCGATGGCAAACATGTGGGCATTCTGTGTGTGCCGGGCAATGTGTCGGGTGGCCAGGTGCTGGGGGATCCGCTCCTCAAGATGGATGGGCAGGCGGTTTTCAAGCTGGCAGTGGGAGTGCTGGAAAAGGCCGCCCATGCCGCACTGGCCAAGGCCGGGCTGGCCGAAGCGGACATCGACTGGCTGATTCCGCACCAGGCCAACATCCGCATCATGCAGGGCACGGCCCGCAAGCTGAAGCTGTCCATGGACAAGGTGGTGGTCACCGTGGACCAGCATGGCAACACTTCGGCGGCATCCATTCCACTGGCGCTCGACCATGCCGTGCGCTCCGGCCAGGTTCAAAAGGGTCAGACCCTGCTGCTGGAAGGTGTGGGTGGTGGCTTTACCTGGGGTGCTGTGCTCCTGAAATTGTAGCTATCAAGCCAATGTGGGCAGGCGGTAGCGCCCGATTTATCTCAAATTTCTGGATTTTTTCATGACATCTTTTGCATTTGTCTTTCCCGGACAAGGCTCCCAGTCCGTGGGCATGCTCGATGGGTGGGGCGACCACCCTGTGGTGGCGCAGACCCTGCAAGAAGCATCGGATGCCCTGGGTGAAGATGTGGGTGCCCTGATCAAAGAGGGCCCCAAGGAGGCGCTGGCGCTGACCACCAACACCCAGCCGGTGATGCTGGTGGCGGGTGTGGCGGCCTGGCGTGTCTGGCGTGCTGAGGGCGGGGCTGCCCCTGTGGCAGTGGCCGGGCATTCGCTGGGCGAGTATTCGGCCCTGGTGGCGGCCGGCGTGCTGACGCTGGCACAGGCGGCTCCGCTGGTGCGGCTGCGCGCTGCGGCCATGCAAGAGGCTGTGCCGGTGGGCACCGGCGCCATGGCCGCCATCCTGGGTATGGAAGCCTCCAAGGTCATCTCCGGGTGTGCCGAGGCGCTGGCATCGTTCGGGCCCGGCACCACCGAGGTCGTCGAGGCTGTCAATTTCAACGACCCTATCCAGACCGTGATCGCCGGAACCAAGGCCGGTGTGGACAAGGCCTGTGAAGTGCTCAAGGCGGCCGGCGCCAAGCGTGCGCTGCTGCTGCCGGTGTCGGCCCCTTTCCACTCCAGCCTGATGAAGCCCGCAGCGGAAAAGCTGCGCGTGGCGTTGGCTGGCGTGGCACTGGCCGCGCCCCAGATTCCTGTGCTCAACAATGTGGACGTGGCGGTGCAGCAGGACGCGGACGCCATTCGCGACGCGCTTTACCGTCAGGCCTTTGGCCCGGTTCGCTGGGTCGAATGCGTGCAGGCGCTGAAAGGCCGTGGCGTGACGCACATTGTTGAATGTGGCCCTGGCAAGGTGCTGGCGGGCCTGACGAAGCGCATCGACCCCGAACTGGTTGGCGCAGCATTGTTTGACTCGGCCACGCTGGCCGAAACCCGGGAGTTGTTGGCATGACGGAATCGACCCAGACAGCAGTGCAGGCAGCGCAAGTGGCGCTGGTGACCGGTGCATCGCGCGGCATTGGCGCGGCGATTGCCTTGGAGTTGGCTGTGCGTGGCTACCGGGTGGTGGGTACGGCCACCACCGACGAGGGTGCTGCGCGGATCAGCCAGGCATTGGCGGCCTATCCGGGCTGCCGGGGTGCCAATCTGAATGTGAACGATGTGGCAGCGGTCGAGGCCTTGATGGACTCCATCGTCAAGCAGCAAGGCGGCCTGCACGTGTTGGTGAACAACGCTGGCATTACCCGCGACACCCTGGCCATGCGCATGAAGGACGACGACTGGGATGCGGTGATGGACACCAATCTCAAGGCTGTATTCCGCGTGAGCCGCGCCGCGATCCGTCCGATGATGAAGCAGCGTTTTGGGCGCATCATCAGCATCACCAGCGTGGTGGGTGCATCGGGCAATCCTGGTCAGGCCAACTACGCCGCCGCCAAGGCGGGTGTGGCGGGCATGACGCGCGCACTGGCCCGTGAGCTGGGCAGCCGCAGCATCACCGTGAACTGCGTGGCGCCTGGTTTTATCGAGACCGACATGACCTCCGTGCTGCCCGAAGACCAGCAAAAAGCACTCAATGCGCAGATCCCGCTGGGCCATATGGGCAAGCCTGCGGACGTCGCGCATGCGGTGGCTTACCTGGCTTCGCGCGAAGCAGGCTATGTGACGGGGCAGGAGTTGCACGTCAATGGCGGCATGTACATGTAATTAAGACAAGTTAACGCCGGTTCATCCGGACGGCGGGTCGTTTAGGGGCTTCTCCTTAAGCGGCTAGAATCGCGGATTCATTCACAACCCCCAGAGGGAAACCATGAGCGATATCGAAGCACGCGTCAAAAAAATCATTGCCGAACAACTCGGCGTGGAAGAGTCCCAAGTCACCAATGAAAAGGCCTTCGTGGCAGACCTCGGTGCCGACTCGCTCGACACGGTGGAACTGGTGATGGCTCTGGAAGACGAATTCGGCATCGAGATCCCGGACGAAGACGCCGAGAAGATCACCACGGTGCAAAACGCCATCGACTACGCCAATACCCACCAGAAGGCCTGAGCGGCGCCCTGCGCCTGACTCAAGCGATCAGCAGAAGGTTTTTACGCATGAGCCGTCGTCGCGTTGTCGTGACCGGCCTGGGTTGCGTCAGCCCCGTGGGTAACACGGTGGCCGATTCCTGGGCCAACCTCCTTGCCGGAAAGTCCGGCATTGATCTCGTCACCAAGTTCGATGCGTCGAACTTCGCCTGCAAGATCGCGGGAGAGGTCAAAGGTCTTGACCTGGAGTCGTACATCAGCGCCAAGGATGCGCGCGCGATGGACACCTTCATCCACTTCGGCATTGCCGCTGCTGCGCAGGCCGTGCAAGACGCCGGTCTGCCCACGGGCGAGGCGCTCAGTGAAGAGTTCGCTACGCGCATTGCCTGCGTGATCGGCTCTGGCATTGGCGGCCTCCCGCTGATCGAAGACACCCATGCGGAACTGGTCAGCCGTGGGCCTCGGCGTATCACGCCTTTTTTTGTGCCCGCGTCCATCATCAATATGGTGGCCGGCCATGTGTCCATGCGCTTTGGTTTCAAGGGGCCGAATCTGGCCGTGGTGACGGCCTGTACAACGGGCCTGCACTGCATCGGAGAAGCGGGCCGCATGATCGAATACGGGGATGCGGATGTGGTGGTGGCTGGTGGCACAGAGTCCACGGTGTCGCCGCTGGGCATTGGTGGCTTTGCCGCCATGCGCGCCCTGTCCACCCGCAATGATGACCCCCAGACCGCCTCCCGCCCCTGGGACAAGGACCGCGATGGTTTTGTGCTGGGAGAAGGCGCCGGCGTGATGGTGCTGGAAGAGTACGAACACGCCAAGGCCCGTGGCGCCAAGATTTACGCCGAACTCAGTGGCTTTGGCATGAGTGCGGATGCAGGCCACATGACGGCCCCCAACATGGATGGCCCCCGCCGTGCCATGCTCAGCGCCTTGCGCAATGCAGGCGTCAATGCCGACCAGGTGGATTACCTGAATGCGCATGGCACCTCCACTCCGCTGGGTGACATCAACGAGACCAACGCGATCAAAGCGGCCTTGGGTGCACATGCCTACAAGACCGTTGTCAGCTCCACCAAATCCATGACGGGCCATCTGCTCGGTGGTGCCGGGGGGATTGAAAGTGTTTTCACTGTGCTGGCCCTGCACGAGCAGAAGGTGCCTCCCACCATCAATCTGTTCAACCAGGATCCCGAGTGCGATCTCGACTACTGCGCCAACACGGCGCGTGACATGAAGATCGACGTGGCCGTCAAGAACAACTTCGGTTTTGGCGGCACCAACGGCACGCTGGTTTTCAAGCGCATCTGATCCTGCGGACTGCGTTTTCCATCGTGGCATCAATGCCCATGGACGCCATAGGTCGAGCTCGCAGAATGTCCGCCCCTTGTTCCGCAGGGTGGCGAGATGGCGCGTGCTGTGGCGCAGTTACAGCTTGACCTGTATGCCATGATCCGGCCCACACGGCGTGCGCCTGCAGTGTTGTACCCCGTGCGGCGCAGCATGGCCTTGGGCGCCGTTTTGGCGGTGTTGTTGTTTGCGGGGGCTGCGGTGCTGTGGGCCTGGCTCGCGGAAACAGCGACGCTATCCTGGATGTCTGCAAGCACTGCTATTGGCCTTTGGCTGGCGGCTGCGGCAGGTGCGGTGCATTTCTGGCGCCAGCAGTTCGTGGGATCCCTGCGCTGGGACGGGCAGGGGTGGGTTCTGGAAGGCGAGGGGCCTGAAAAAATATTCCGGGCACTTTCTGCACCGCCTGAAGTCCTTCTTGACCTGCAGGCCCATCTTTGGGTGTGTGTGTCTCCCTGGGGGCATCGCCGCACCTGGCTTTGGCTGGAGCGTGCGAGCCAGCCCGAGCGCTGGCTGGACATGCGCCGTGCGGTATATTCGCGCGCCGTACCAGGCGCTGACAACCCTGAAGCAAACGCCCCGGCCACGTCTGTGGGGCGTGAATCCTGAGTATCCATGACTGTAATTTCGCCTTCTCCCTCCGAAGACAGCGATCTCCACCTGGTGGAGCGCACGGTAGCGGGCGATCAGCGCGCTTATGAGTTACTGGTCATCAAATACCAGCGCCGCATCGAGCGCCTGATAGGGCGGATGGTGCGCGACACCGATCTTGTCCAGGACATTGCCCAGGAGACCTTTATCCGCGCCTACCGGGCGCTGCATCAGTTCCGTGGGGATGCGCAGTTCTACACCTGGCTGTACCGCATTGCCGTCAATACCGCCAAAAAGGCGCTGATGGACATGAAGCGCAACCCGGTCATTTCAGAAAACGCCTTCCGAGGCAGCGAGGATGAGGATGAAACTTCCCGCCTCGGACATGAACTAACCAGCGACGAAACCCCCGAGACCGTTCTGGCCGCCCAAGAGATTGCGCAGGTGGTGAACGCGGCCATGGAGGCATTGCCCGATGACTTGCGCCAGGCGGTGACGCTGCGTGAGATTGAGGGTTTGAGTTACGAAGAGATCGCGGCGGCCATGGGATGCCCCATTGGCACAGTGCGGTCCCGGATTTTTCGGGCGCGCGAGGCCATCTCGGCCAAAGTGCGTCCTCTGCTTGAGAACCAGTCAGGCAAACGGTGGTGAGGTGATGGAATGAACAAGGCTGAAACAGGTATCAATGGACTGGCGGGCGGCTCTGTGGACCAAGGGATGGACCATCGGGAGCGGCTGTCTGCGCTGGCCGATGGCCAACTTCAGGGTGAAGAGCTGAATGCTGCATTCGCGTACGCGGCGGACGACGAGGAAGGGGCCAAGACCTGGCAGCTGTACCACTTGGTGGGTGATGTGCTGCGTTCGGCGGACCTGGCGCAGCCTGCCAACCCGGCATTCATGGCCCGTTTGCGTGAACAACTGGCCCAGGAGGCGCTGCCTGAGCGTCCCCAGGTCCCGGTCCCCGTGGCAATGGTGGCGGCCGGGCTGCCCGAGGCCGCCAATGCGTCTGTTTTCCGCTGGAAGATGGTGGCGGGCTTTGCTTCCCTGGCTGCGGTGGCGGCGATAGGTTGGACATCCCTGGCCAGTTTGCAAGGAGCTGGCGCTGGCCCTGCAGCTGGCGCTCAGTTGGCTGCGGCGCCCGAACACAGCAGCCCGGCCCAAGGGGCGCCTGTGGTGGCTGTGGCTGATGCCGATGGGCAGCAGGTGATGCTGCGGGATCCCCGTCTGGATGAATTGCTGGCGGCCCACAAGCAGTTTGGCAGCACTTCGGCACTGCAGATGCCGGCGGGTTTTCTGCGCAATGCCACCTTTGAAACCCCTGGCCGTTGAGTTGGGAATAGGGATGCCTGCTCCAGGCGGTGAGATCGCGTGATGAACACATTGGGAGTGCTGGGCGCTGCTGAAGTCTTTCGCAATCGGTGGCTGATGTGGTGTGGGGTGGTGGTTGTGTGGGGCCTGGTGGCATCGGCAGCCTTGGCTGCGGGCCCTGGCGGAGGCAATCCTGCTGCGTCTTCCTCGGAAGCGATATCGGTCCCTGCCGAGCGCGATGTGGCGCAGTGGATTGAGCGCATGCACAGTGCGCCCTGCCGCAAATCCTACGCCGGGGTGTTTGTGGTGATGTCGGCCAACGGGGCCCTGTCCAGCTCGCGCATCTGGCACGCCTGCGACGGGCTCCAGCAGATGGAGCGGGTGGAGTCGCTAAGCGGCACGCCGCGCACTGTTTTTCGGCGCAACGATGAGGTGCGTACCTTTTTGCCGCAGGCGCGTGTGGTGCGCACGGATCGGCGCGATGCGGCCGGGCTTTTCCCGCGTGTGCCGGTGGTCAGTGGCACATCCACGGCCCAGTTTTATACCTCTCAGTTGATGGGCCAGGAGCGGGTGGCGGGGTTGGTGTCCGACGTGGTGTGGTTCAAGCCCCTGGATGCCCTGCGCTTTGGCTATCGCCTTTGGGTGGAGCGGGACACCGGGCTGGTGGTGAAGCTGCAAACCCTGGCCTTGGACGGGCGGGTTCTGGAGCAGGCTGCGTTTTCTGAGCTTGACTTGAATGCGTCGGTGCGGGTGGAGCAGCTCTCCCGCTCGATGGATTCGACAACGGGCTACAAGGTGGTCGCCCCCGCCGTTGTGAAGACGACGGCCCAGGCCGAGGGCTGGGTACTGCGGCAGCCGGTGGCGGGGTTCGTGCCTGTCAGTTGCCATCGCCGGGCGGTTTCTGGTGCAGACGATGCACAAAGTGTGCTGCAGTGTTTGTATTCCGATGGACTGGCTTCTGTGTCCTTGTTCCTGGAGTCCTTTGACCCGCAGCGCCACCCGGCGCAATCCCAGGTGTCGGGCATGGGCGCAACGCAGCTCCTGGCGCAGCGGGTGTCGCCGGATACTTGGGTAACCGCTGTCGGCGAGGTGCCCTTGCAGACGCTGCGCCTTTTTGCAGGACTGCTGGAGCGCGCCCGCTGAGCGGCGTCCGTCCTCGCTGGTTGTGAAAGCCCCTTTCTGGCATTGTTGGCTCACGGGGAGGCGAAGAACCTGGGTCTTTGCCGGGAACCATTTCGCGGCACACTCTTCACAGTCACACCAAGTTGATGGACAGCATTTGCACAATTCACGAAAGGTCGAAGATGCCGAAGTTCGATGGAAATAAGCTGCGCTCTGTAGCGCTCGCGTGCATGTTTGCCGGGTTGGGCGGTGCCGTGGCGCTGCCTCAGGCGGCATGGGCCCAGCCAGCGGCCGTTGTCCGGGGTCTGCCGGACTTCACGGAGCTGGTGGACCAGGTGGGGCCGTCGGTGGTCAATATCCGCACGGTCGAAAAAGCATCCTCCCGCGCCGGCGCCAATGGCATGGATGAGGAGATGCTGGAGTTCTTCCGGCGTTTTGGTGTGCCCATTCCCAACCAGCCCCGCCAGCAGCGCCCCCAGAGACCGCAGCAGGAAGAGGAGCAGCAGCCACGGGGTGTCGGTTCCGGTTTCATTCTCACGGCAGACGGGTTTGTCATGACCAACGCCCATGTGGTGGATGGTGCCGATGAGGTCATCGTGACGCTCCCGGACAAGCGCGAGTTCAAGGCCAAGATTGTGGGCGCGGACAAGCGCACGGACGTGGCAGTGGTCAAGATCGAAGCCACGGGCCTGCCTGCGGTGAAGGTGGGAGATGTGAGCCGCCTGCGTGTGGGTGAGTGGGTGATGGCAATCGGCTCCCCTTTTGGGCTGGAGAACACCGTCACGGCGGGCATCGTGAGTGCCAAGCAGCGCGACACGGGGGACTATCTGCCGTTCATCCAGACCGATGTGGCGATCAACCCCGGCAATTCGGGCGGCCCGCTCATCAACATGCGCGGCGAGGTGGTGGGCATCAACAGCCAGATCTATTCCCGCTCAGGTGGCTTCATGGGCATCTCGTTTGCCATCCCCATGGATGAGGCCATGCGGGTGAGCGAGCAGTTGCGCGCATCGGGGCGTGTGACGCGTGGACGCATTGGCGTACAGATTGGCGCGGTCACCAAAGATGTGGCCGAGTCCATTGGCCTGGGCAAGGCGCAAGGTGCGCTGGTCACGGGTGTCGAGGGCGGGTCGCCCGCCGACAAGGCCGGCGTGGAAGCCGGTGACATCATCACGCGTTTTGACGGCAAGCCCATCGAGAAGGTGGCGGACCTGCCGCGCCTGGTGGGCAATACCAAGCCCGGAAGCAAGAGCACGGTGACGGTGTTCCGTCGGGGAGCATCGCGTGATCTTGGCATCACCATTGCAGAAATCGAACCAGACAAGCCTGCTACCAAGCTGGCCGAGCGCGAGGAAAAGCCCAAGGCTTCCGCAGCCGCGCAACAGTTGGGGCTGTCGGTGACGGAACTGACGGACGCGCAGAAGAAGGAATTCAAGCTCAAGGGCGGCGTGGTGGTGGCCGCTGCCGCCGACGCTGCTGCCCGTGCGGGACTGCGCGAAGGGGACATCATTCTGTCGGTGGCCAATACCGAAATTTCGGGCGTGAAGGAGTTCGAGTCGGTGCTCGCCAAGGCCGACAAGAGCAAGTCCATCAACGTGCTGTACCGGCGCGGTGAGTGGGCCCAGTACGCCCTGATCCGGGCTGGTCGCTGACGCGGTGATGTCGGGAGAGGGCTGCCCAACACCGGGCTGATTCCCCTCTTCCTTGATCGGGCCTTTGGGCGATAGATTTAATTTTCGGCTTTTTTGCGCCGTCTTCGGAAGGGGACTAGATGTTAGCTTTTGCTAACTTTTGGAGAGCCTATCAACCAGATTCGATAGAATAGAGGCTTTCGTTAAACGCTTATCTGCATATTGACTGGCGTCGGGTTCACGATGCGGGATAGTTCTGTGCAATGCACAGCTGATCCACAGCTCACCCACAAGTTGTCCAGCGTTGTTGTTGTGTCAACTGTGAATAAACTGTGTATAAAATCCCTGTTGCAGACCGGCAACTCCCCCTCAGTGCAGTCGGGCGGGCTTTTCCAAGCGGCCTTTTTGCCTACAATGAAGCTCCAACTATCGCAGTTGCCAATGATTGTTGGTTCAGGGCGCGTCGCCACTCGACGCGCCCTTTTTTCTTGTGGGCGCCGTTTTAATTCAATCACTTGACGCTTTCCGTTGATGAATCACATCAGAAATTTTTCCATCATTGCGCACATCGACCATGGCAAGTCGACGCTGGCCGACCGCTTGATCCAGCGGTGTGGAGGGCTTGCGGAACGCGAGATGGAGGCCCAGGTCCTGGACTCGATGGACATCGAAAAAGAGCGTGGGATAACCATCAAGGCGCAGACCGCCGCGCTGCAATACAAGGCGCGTGATGGACAGGTCTACAACCTCAATCTGATCGACACACCGGGCCATGTGGACTTCTCCTACGAGGTCTCTCGTTCGCTCTCTGCATGTGAGGGTGCACTGCTCGTCGTCGATGCATCGCAGGGCGTGGAAGCACAGACCGTGGCCAACTGCTATACCGCGTTGGACCTGGGCGTCGAAGTGTTGCCGGTGCTGAACAAGATGGACCTGCCGCAGGCCGATCCCGAGACTGCCAAGGCCGAGATCGAGGATGTGATCGGCATCGATGCGACGGATGCGATCCCGTGTTCCGCCAAGACCGGTATGGGCATCGACGAGATCCTTGAACTGATCGTTGCCAAGGTGCCCGCGCCCCGGGGGAATCCCGAGGCGCCGTTGCGTGCGATGATCATCGACAGCTGGTTCGATCCCTACGTGGGCGTGGTGATGTTGGTGCGTGTGGTTGATGGCCGTCTGCTCAAGGGCGAGCGCTTCAAGATGATGGCATCGGGCGCTGCCTATAACGCCGATAACCTCGGTGTCTTCACGCCTGCCAATGAATCTCGCGATGCATTGCACGCAGGGGAGGTGGGCTACATCATCGCGGGCATCAAGGAGCTCAAGGCCGCGAAGGTAGGTGACACCATCACGCTGGAAAAGAAGTTGCCCAACAACATGGGGCCAGCCGAGCAGGCGCTGCCGGGCTTCAAGGAAATCCAGCCGCAAGTGTTCGCGGGGCTCTACCCCACGGAAGCCAGCGAATACGACCAGTTGCGCGACGCGCTGGAGAAGCTCCAGCTCAACGATGCCTCGCTGCACTTCGAGCCCGAGGTGTCGCAGGCGCTGGGCTTCGGCTTCCGTTGCGGCTTCCTGGGCCTCTTGCACATGGAGATTGTGCAGGAGCGCCTGGAGCGCGAGTTCGACCAGGACCTGATCACCACTGCGCCCAGTGTGGTGTACGAAGTGGTCAAGGGCGACGGCGAAGTCATCATGGTCGAGAACCCCTCGAAGATGCCCGACCAGGGCAAGATCCAGGAGATCCGCGAGCCCATCGTCACGGTCCACCTGTACATGCCGCAGGACTATGTGGGCCCGGTGATGACGCTGGCCAACCAGAAGCGGGGTGTGCAGATCAACATGGCTTACCACGGTCGGCAGGTGATGCTCACCTATGAGCTTCCGCTGGGTGAGATCGTGCTCGACTTCTTCGACAAGCTCAAGTCGGTGTCGCGTGGCTACGCGTCGATGGACTATGAGTTCAAGGAGTACCGAGCATCCGATGTGGTGAAGGTGGACATCCTGCTCAACGGCGAGAAGGTCGATGCCCTGTCCATCATCGTGCACCGCAGCCAGTCGGCCTACCGGGGCCGTGCCGTGGCGGCCAAGATGCGCGAGATCATCAGCCGCCAGATGTTCGACGTGGCCATCCAGGCGGCCATTGGTGCCAATATCATCGCGCGCGAAACCATCAAGGCCCTGCGCAAGAACGTGCTGGCCAAGTGCTATGGCGGTGACATCACCCGCAAGCGCAAGCTGCTCGAAAAGCAGAAGGCGGGCAAGAAGCGGATGAAGCAGATCGGTTCGGTCGAGGTGCCGCAAGAAGCATTTCTGGCCATTTTGCAGGTGGAAGATTGATGCAGTTCATGCAAATTCTCACGTCTTTGGTGCTGGCCGGTTTTGCCGGCTATATCGGTGCCTGGTACTTTGGCGCCATCGAGGGCAACTTTGCATTGCTGCTGTTCCTGGCCACGGTGGTTACCGGGGCCTACTGGCTGGCGGAGCGGTTTTACTTTTTGCCAAGCCGCCGTCGCGCAGCGCAAGCGATAGAAGACGCCGCCGTGGCACGCCGCGCCGAACTGGACCGCATGGGCATCCAGAAGGTGGATGTGGATGTGCAGGAGGCCAAAGGCCAGATCCTCATGCAGCCTTGGTGGCTGGACTGGACCGCCGGGCTTTTCCCCGTGATCGTGGCGGTGTTCTTCCTGCGCTCCTTTCTGTTTGAGCCATTCAAGATTCCGTCCGGATCCATGATTCCGACCCTGCTGGTGGGCGATCTGATCCTGGTGAACAAATTCACCTATGGACTGCGCCTGCCGGTCATCAACACCAAGATCACGGAGGGCAACAAGCCGGAGCGTGGCGATGTGCTGGTGTTCCGTTATCCGCCACAACCCAGCATGGACTACATCAAGCGGGTGGTGGGCGTGCCCGGGGACGAAGTGGCCTATATCAACAAGCGCCTCACGATCAATGGCAAGGCTGTCGATACGAAAGCACTCCCCGATTTCTTTGAAGAAGATGCGATGCGCTACTTCAAGCAGTTCGAGGAAACACTGGGTGACAAGCCCCACCGCTTGCTGAACAACCCCGATGTGCCTGCTTTTGTGCAGGGCGCCAGCAATTTTGCTTACCGCGAAAACTGCCGCTACAGTGTCGAAGGCGTCGCCTGCAAGGTCCCCGAGGGCCACTATTTCATGATGGGCGACAACCGCGACAACTCGCTGGACTCCCGCTACTGGGGTTTCGTGCCAGAGGGCAACATCGTGGGCAAGGCCTTTTTTGTCTGGATGAATTTCGGTAACCTCAAGCGCATTGGTTCGTTCCACTGACGCGCAGTTGCCGCACACCACATATTGAGGGGGTTATTTATGAACAAGAGTCGCACCGCAAGCCGTTCGCGCCAGCGTGGCCTGTCTTTTTTCGGCCTGATCTTTATCGGCCTGATCGCAGTGGCTGTGTTTGCCATCGGGGGGCAGTCAGTGCCGATCTTCCTGGAGTACACGTCCGCGAAGAAGGCCATTGAAAAGGCCAAGGTCGAGAGCACGGTGCCCGGCGTGCGGGCTGCCTTTGACCGCGCTGCAGCCATCGACGACATCCGCTCCATCCAGGGCAAGGATCTGGAAGTCACCAAACGCGGCGACAAGGTCGTGGTGTCGTTCAAGTACGCCCGTGAGATCCCTCTGGCGGGGCCGGCCTATCTGGTCTACCGCTTTGAAGCGCAGACCAACTAGGTGCAGCCCGGTCTTGTAGCGCTGCAGGCTCGCCTGCAGCATGTCTTTTCTGATCCTTCGCTGCTCCAGCGTGCTACCACGCACCGCAGCTTTTCTGCGGACCACAACGAGCGGCTCGAATTTCTGGGCGACTCCGTCCTGAACCTGGCGGTTGCCAGCCTGCTGTACCAGCGGCTGTCGGCCTTGCCCGAGGGTGATCTGTCCCGGGTGCGCGCCAACCTCGTCAAGCAGGACACCTTGCACCAGCTGGCCCTGCGCCTGAAGGTCTCCGAAGTGCTGCGCCTGGGCGAGGGGGAGGCCAAGTCGGGCGGGCAGCAACGCCCGTCTATCCTGGCCGATGCCCTCGAAGCCCTGATTGGCGCGGTGTATCTCGATGCCGGATATGCCCATGCTGAAGCGCTGGTGCACCGACTGTTCGAAGGGGTGGAGATCAACCCCCAGATGCAGGCCGCGTCCAAGGATGCCAAAACCGCGTTGCAGGAGTGGCTCCAGGGCCGCAAAATGAAGCTGCCGCAGTACCGGGTGGTGGCGACCGTGGGCGCGGCCCACCGCCAGACCTTTGACGTCGAGTGCGATATTCCCGAACTGGGCCTGACCGAACGTGGCATCGGTGGCTCGCGCCGGGCCGGCGAGCAGGCGGCAGCTGCCGCCATGCTGGCCACATTGAAAGCAAAGAATTTATGAATGATGCTACTAAAAATGTAGCTGGTGACGAGGGCGCAGAAAGCGCCCCCGTGCAAAACGATCTGGAGGCCATGCTGGCCGCCGCTGCGGTGCCTGCGGCTGTGCCCGGCCAGCGCTGCGGCGTGATCGCCATTGTGGGCAAGCCCAACGTGGGCAAGTCCACGCTGCTCAACGCCCTGGTGGGGCAGAAGATCAGCATCACCTCGCGCAAGGCGCAGACCACGCGCCACCGCATCACGGGCATCCGCACGCGGGAGCAGACGCAGTTCATCTTTGTGGACACGCCGGGTTTCCAGACCCGCCACGCCACCGCGCTCAACAAGTCGCTCAACAAGACCGTGATGGGCGCGATCGGCGATGTGGACCTGATCCTCTTTGTGGTCGAGGCCGGCAACTTCACGCTGGCCGATGCCAAGGTGTTGTCCCTGTTCAAGCCTGGCATCCCCACGCTGCTCGTGGCCAACAAGCTCGACATGGTGCACCGCCGGGCCGAGATCGCGCCCTGGCTCAAGAGCATGCAGGAGCGCCACCCGTTTGCCGAGTTTGTGCCCATGTCGGCCAAGAACAAGGGCGACATCGAACGCCTCTTCGGCATCTGCGAAAAGTACCTGCCCGAGCAGGGCTGGTGGTATGCCGAGGACGAGCTGACCGACCGCAGCGAGAAGTTCCTGGCCTCCGAAACCGTGCGCGAAAAGCTCTTCCGCTTCACGGGCGATGAGCTGCCCTACACCTCGACCGTGGTCATCGACAAGTTCGACGAGGAAAAGAGCAAGCAGCACAAGCGCCTCGTAAAGATCGCTGCCACCATCGTGGTCGAGCGCGATAACCACAAGATGATGGTCATTGGCGACAAGGGCGAGCGCCTCAAGCGCATCGGCACCGAGGCCCGCCAGGAGCTGGAAAAGCTCATGGACGCCAAGGTGTTCCTCGAACTCTGGGTCAAGGTGCGCTCTGGCTGGGCCGACGACGAAGCGCGTGTGCGCTCCTTCGGCTACGAATGAGCCCCGCCCGGATGATCTGCTGGTCGCCCGAAGCGGTGGCCGGTTTTTTCTGACCCCTCTCGCACCACTTCCCAATCAGCACCGTGGCTGCCGCCAAGCGCATTGCCGATGAGCCCGCCTTCGTGCTGCACAGCTACGACTGGAGCGAGTCCAGCCTGATCCTGGAAGTCTTCTGCCGCCGCCAGGGGCGCGTGGCCCTGGTGGCCAAGGGCGCGAAGAAGCCCAGCTCCAACTTCCGCCCCGTGCTGCTGCCGCTTCAGCCGCTGCTGCTCACCTACACCCTGGCGGGCGACGGCACGGCCGACATCCACACCCTCAAGGGCGCCGAGTGGGTGGGCGGCCATGTGATGCCCACGGGTGATGCGCTGCTCTCGGGCCTGTACCTCAACGAACTGCTGCTGCGCCTGCTGGCGCGGGCCGATGCGCACACCGCACTGTTCGACGCCTACGCCGGTGTGGCGCGGGTGCTGGCCAGTGAGCATGGCGACGCGCTGGAGCCCGTGCTGCGCAGCTTTGAATTGCTGCTGTTGCGCGAGATCGGCCTCCTGCCCAGCCTGGATGCTCAGACCATGACGCTGGAGCCGCTCAAGGCCGACGCCCGCTACACGCTGGTGGCCGAAGGTGGTTTGCGGATGGCCTCTGCCGCCGACCGCGCGGCGCTGCCAGGGCGCCAGTGGATCGCCCTGCAGCGCGCGCTGGACGATGACGCTGCCAGCTACACCGCCACGCTGCGCGCCTGTGCCCCCGTCGCGGCGGAACTCAAGCCCCAGCTGCGCACCGTGCTGCAATACCATTGCGGCAGCCCGATGCTGCGCACCCGCCAGCTCATGATCGATCTGCAGGCCCTATGAACCAGCCATCCAACGCTTCGCACCCGACCACCGCCCTCTCGGTCAACGTCAACAAAGTCGCGCTGCTGCGCAACACGCGCCACCTGGGCATCCCCAGCGTCACCCGTGCGGCCGAGCTGTGCCTGCAGGCGGGTGCCCAGGGCATCACCGTGCACCCCCGGCCCGACGAGCGCCATATCCGCAGCCATGACGTGTTCGAGCTGGCCGCGCTGATGAAGGCCTGGCCGGACCGCGAGTACAACATCGAAGGCAATCCGTCGCAGAACCTGATGGACTTCATTCGCCAGGTGCGGCCCCACCAGGCCACCTTTGTGCCCGACAGCGAAGACCAGTTCACCAGCGACCATGGCTGGAGCTTTCCGCAAGACGCCGAGCGCCTCACGCCGCTGATCGCGGAATGCAAGGCCTTGGGTGTGCGCGTGAGCCTGTTCATGGACCCGGTGCCCGAGCAGATGGCTGCCGCCCGGGCCGTGGGCGCCGACCGGGTGGAGCTGTACACCGAACCCTACGCCGCCGCCTGGGGCACGCCGCAGCATGCGGTGGAACTGAAGCGCTACGCCGCCGCCGCGCAGGCCGCGCTGGATGCGGGCCTGGGCGTGAATGCAGGCCATGACCTCAACCGCGACAACCTGGCTGCCTTTGTGCGCGAGGTGCCCGGCGTGCTCGAAGTCTCCATTGGCCACGCCCTTATTGCCGATGCGCTGGAGCTGGGATACACCGCCACGGTCCAGTCCTATCTGGCGTGCATCCAGGCGGGGTTTGCAGGTTCGGCCAATAACTCCTGATTTGATAGCTGCTAAGGCATGATGGACGCGCGGTAGCAACCATTTTTATTCAAAAATTCTCATGATCTACGGCATTGGCACCGACATCTGCGACGTGCGCCGCATCGCCGCCAGTCTGGAGCGCCACGGCGAACGTTTTGCCCAGAAGGTGCTGGCCGATGGCGAGCTGGCCACCTGGCGCGAGCGGAGTGGCCGCTGGCCCGACCGGGGCCTGCGCTACCTGGCCACGCGCTTTTCGGCCAAGGAAGCGTTCAGCAAAGCCATCGGTCTGGGCATGCGCATGCCCATGACCTGGCGCCATTGCGAGGTGGCCAAGCTGCCCACCGGCCAGCCGGTGATCGTGCTGCACGGCGCGCTCAAGGAATGGTTCGAGGCCCGGGGGCTGAAGGCGCACCTGAGCGTGACCGACGAGACCGACTACGCCGCCAGCTTCTGCGTGGTCGAGAAAATTTGAAGAAAATAGGCCTTCACCGCGCGACCGGCATGCCTTGATAGCTATATTTTTGATAGTAAATTCTGACGAACCCTGATGACTGAACACGCACCCCTGATCCTCGACGTGGCGGGCACCACACTCACCGACGTGGACCGCCGCCGCCTGGCCCACCCGCTGACCGGCGGCGTGATCCTGTTTGCCCGCAACTGGGAAAACCGCGCACAGCTGCTGCAGCTCACCAGCAGCATCAAGGCCGTGCGCGACGACCTGCTCATCTGCGTGGACCACGAAGGCGGCCGCGTGCAGCGCTTCCGCACCGACGGTTTCACCCACCTGCCGTCCATGCGCGCTTTGGGCGAGATGTGGATGGATGACGGCCCCGGTGCCAAGGCGGTGCCTGGCAGCGGCGCACTGCGCGCCACCAATGCGGCAACGGCGGCGGGCTACGTGCTGGGGGCCGAACTGCGCGCCTGTGGTGTCGATTTCAGCTTCACGCCCGTGCTCGACCTGGACTGGGGCGAAAGCGGTGTGATTGGCGACCGCTCCTTTCACCGCGACCCGCGTGTGGTGGCGCTGCTGGCCAAGAGCCTCATGCACGGCCTGCTGCAGGCCGGCATGGCCAACTGCGGCAAGCACTTTCCCGGCCATGGTTTTGTCAAAGCCGACTCGCACACCGAAGTACCCGTGGACAAGCGCAGCTTGAAGGCCATCCTGGCCGACGACGCGGCGCCATACCCCTGGCTCAGCAGCACGCTCACCAGCGTGATGCCCGCCCACGTGATCTATCCCAAGGTCGATAGCCGCCCCGCCGGCTTCTCGCAACGCTGGCTGCAGGACATCCTGCGCCGCCAGATGCGTTTTGACGGCGCCATCTTCAGCGACGACCTGAGCATGGAAGGGGCGCGGCGCCTCGATGGCCAGGTGGTCAGCTACACCGACGCCGGGATTGCGGCGCTGCAGGCGGGCTGCGACCTGGTGCTGCTGTGCAACCAGAGCCTGGGCAACGGCCAGGCCGTGGACGAACTCATCGATGGCCTGGAAAAGGCCCGGCAGCAGGGCCGCTGGCAGCCCAGCGTGGACAGCGAATCGCGCCGCCTGGCGCTGCTGCCCGAAACCCTGCCCCAGCCCTGGGACGAGCTGATGTACCAGCCGGCCTACCTGCAGGCGCTGGATCTGCTGCCCTGAGGGGGCTGTTCACGGCTGCGGGCGTTGCGCGTGGATTGCGGCCCGCACCATGTGCGCGCCAGCCGCAAGCCTCGGTTGCTAGTTGTCAGCTTTTCACTGCGGTCAGTGCGCCCCGCTGCACTGCGGCTCCTTCCCCGCAGCGTCCAGCAGGCCCCGGATGCAGCGCAATTGCGCTGCCAGCCCGGGGGCCGGGGCTGGAAACACGCCGTCCAGCGCTGCGGTCCCCACCGTCAGTCCGGCGGCGCGGCCTGCGACGGCAGCCTCAATCCGTTCAGCCCGGTCAATAGAGCCCGCGATCACCACCGGCTTGTCCACCGCCGCAACCACGCGGTGGATCAGTGCTGGCACGTCACCTGTAAACCGATAGGCCAGCAGGTCCAGCCCATGTACGCCCTCCAGGGCTGCCATGCGTCTTGCGCTGGCCACGATGTCGTCGGTGGAGCCGCCCAGCACGCTGGGGTGGCCGGTCACGGCGCCGGGGAACGGGTAGTAGCGGATGGGCGTGCCCCGCAGCAGGGGCAAGACGGCCTCGGGCCGCGTGCCGCCCATGAGCACATCCACCCCCAAAGCCACCGCGGCCCGTGCTGAGGCGGTTTCGCTGGCCTCGTCCAGGCTCACCACCTCCAGATAGCTTACGGCCCCGGCGGCGCGGATGGCGTCGGCCAGCTGCTGCAGGTCGGGCAGCGGCAGGCCCACGTCCTTGAAGCCGATGTGCTGCACGCCAGCGTCCAGCACCTCGGGCAAGAGGTCCATGGCGTTGGCGACGGTGCGGTCCTGGCGGGTCAGCATGAAGATGAAGTCGGGGCGTGGGCGCCGGACGGTGGCTGGAGGGCGGCGATGCAGCGCCAGCATGGGCGCCGGTGCGCTGATCGTGGTGGCTGGGCGGGTCGGGGTGCCCATGGCGGCTGCGTACTGCAGCGCCTGCACCAGGCTGCTGGCACTGGCCCGGCCGGTTCCTGCAATGTCGAAGGCCGTGCCGTGGTCCACCGAGGTCCGTATGAAAGGCAGGCCCAGGGTGATGTTCACCCCTTGCTCCACGCCCAGGTACTTCACCGGGATCAGGCCCTGGTCGTGGTACTGCGCCACCACCACATCGAAGTCGCCCTGGCGGGCGCGCATGAACACCGTGTCCCCGGGCCAGGGGCCGGAGGCATCAATGCCTTCGGCGCGTGCCGCGGCAATGGCGGGCGCAATCACCTGCTGGTCCTGGTCGCCAAACAGCCCGTTCTCTCCCGCATGGGGGTTGAGCCCGGCCACCGCCACGCGCGGGTGGGTCAGCCCCAAGCCCCGGCAGGCGGCGTGGGCGAGTCGGATCGCGCGCAACTCGTTGTCGGGGGTCACGGCGGCAATGGCTTCGCTCAGCGCCACGTGGATGGATACCAGCACCACCCGCAGTTCCGGGTTGGCGAGCATCATCGCGAAGTCGCGGGTGCCGGTGCGGGCCGCCAGGATCTCGGTGTGCCCGGGGTGGGTGATACCTGCGGCGCGCAGCGCGAGCTTGTGGATGGGGGCGGTCACGATGCCACGCACACGCCCTGCCAGCGCCAGGTCGATGGCCCGCTGCACATAGGCGTGGGCGGCAGCTCCCGCGCGCGCATCCACCAGGCCGGGTGCTAGGTCGTGGGGCAGGGGCGCCCCGGTGGGCAGAACGGGGATGGCCCCCTGGGCCAGCGCTTGCGTGAGCCCGTCAAAGTTCTCCCCGATGGGCATGACCGGGCAGGATCCTCCGATGGCATCGACCGCCCGCTGCAATGCACCGGCGTCGCCAATCACCACATAGGGCAGGTCAGGGCGGCGGGTGTCTTGCGCCAGCTTGGCGATGATCTCAGGGCCGATGCCCGCCGGGTCGCCCATGGTGATGGCGAAGGGAAGGCTGTTGTGGTCGGGTAGCGGTGGGGGAAGGGAGGGGTGGGTCATGGGCTTGGATCTCCGTGGTTGGCAGGGTGTGCAATTGCTCAATGCAGCGGCGCAAGGTGTCTGGCTGGCCAAAGCCTCCGGCCTTGGTGGCAAAAGCCAGTGTTCGTGTGGGCAGCTGCAGCGCGCCGTAGGGCACGCCGGGCGCCACTTCGCCCAGCAGGTCGAGGTGGGTCGCCTGTAACACCTCGATCACGCGCCGGGCCGTGTCGCCACCGGTGGCCACCAGCCCGTCCCACTGCGCTGCGCATTGCCCGGCCAGCCACGCGAGCTGCTGTGCAGGCTGGGCCGAGAACCCGGGGGCGGGCGGCGGGGTGTGTCCGGGCGGCGTGGCGCTGGTCAGGCACACAACAGGGTGTGTGGCCAGGGCCTGGGCCAAGATGTTCTGCAGGGCCTGGAGCGCGGCCATGGCCAGGCCAGGCTCGCCAGGTGGGGGCGGGAGGCGCACCACAGGGATGCCTGCGCGCTGCAGTTCCTCCACCTGCCCGCCGTTGGCGGGGTGCAGGCTGCCCACCACCACCAGGGTGCACCGGGGCCGCCCCAGGTGCGGTGGGCTGGTGTGGCGTGCGGGGTGCGCTGGGCATGGGGGCGCCCCGTGGGCGCGGGCGAGTGCACTGGCCAGCCCTGGCGACCCCACCCAGAGCAGGTCTGGCCGGCGCAGGCCGGTGGTGGCGACGACGGCATCCAGGTCGGCATCGGTGGTGGCGTCGTGGATGCGCAGTCGCTGCGCGGGCACGCCGCGTGGTCCCCCCATGCGGGCGATCACCACGCTGGACGTGATGGGCGTGCGCGGGTCGCTGGCAAACACGGTCTGCTCCAGCGGCATGCCGTGCAGCCATTGGCATCCTTGTTGTGTGGTGCGCCCGGCCGCCGGGAAGGCCGGAGCCACCAGCGCCAGCTGCCGGGCCGCCCCATCCAGGGCTCCGCAGGTTTCGGCGCCCAGGTGGCCGCGCAGGGTGGAGTCAATGGTCTTGAGCAGCACGGGCGCGTGTCGCAGCGCCTGCGCGGCGTGACGGAACCGCGCCTGCGCGCGCAGCGGCGACACAAACCGGGTGTCGAGGTCGATGGCCAGCACGTCGGTGCTGTGCGGCCCTGCCAGCGCGTCGGGATGCAGTAGCACCCGTGCAGACCGCCCGCACGCGGCAAAAGGCGCCGCACCGTCGAGGGCGCTGGTCAGGTCGTCGGCCAGGATGGCGATCATGAAGGTTTCTTCTTTCTCAATGAATTCTGGGTACTATGCTTTTTTTTAGAAAATAAAAAAATCGATTTCGACTCAAGGTTTTATTGAGTGAAAGTCAATTGAATAGCGATGTGATGGATACGATTTCCAGGCTTCCCCACCTCTCGGCCCTGCGTGCGTTTGAAGCCACCGTGCGCCATGGCAGCGTCTCGCGCGCGGCGCGCGAGCTGCATCTGACGGATGGCGCCGTAAGCCGTGCCGTGCGTGACATGGAGGGGGCCCTGGGCTTTGCGCTGTTTCAGCGCGGCAACCGGGCGGTGGTGCCCACTCCTACCGCACGGGTGCTGGCCGACGATGTGGGGGCGGCACTGGGCCGTTTGCATGCCGCCATGGAGCGTGCGCGCCGGGCCGAGGGCGTGGGCAGGCCGCTGGTGCTGTCGTGCGAGCCCACCTTTCTCATCCGCTGGTTGATTCCCCGCCTGGCGCTGCTGCAGGCGGCGGTGGGGCCGGAGCGGGAGCTGCGGTTAGTATCGGCCGGTGGGCCGGTGTTTTTCAGCCGCGATGGCATCGACCTGGCGATTCGCCGCAGCGACTTTCCCTTAGCGCCCGATGTAGTGGCCGAGCCGTTTCTGGACGAGCGCATCGGCCCTGTGTGCCGCCCAGATCTGGCGGCGGCCTGCGCGCAGCGGGATGAGGTGTTGCAGGCCGTGCTGCTGCACACGGCCACCCGCCCCGGTGCCTGGGAGGGTTGGGCCGGGTTGACCCACACGCGGCTGCAGGCCCAGCGGGATGTGCGGTTTGAGCACTTCTACCAAAGCCTGCAGGCGGCGGTCGCCGGTGCGGGCATCGCCATCGGCCCGGTGGC
Organism: Acidovorax sp. BL-A-41-H1; assembly: GCF_051942715.1. Classification (NCBI taxonomy): domain Bacteria; kingdom Pseudomonadati; phylum Pseudomonadota; class Betaproteobacteria; order Burkholderiales; family Comamonadaceae; genus Acidovorax; species Acidovorax sp. BL-A-41-H1. The sequence goes on from NZ_JBPVJQ010000007.1 coordinate 68,657, forward strand.
CCTGGTGGCTGACGACCTGGCCACCGGTGTGTTGTGTGCGCCGCGCGGTTTTGTGGCTGATGGTTCCCGCTACCTGCTCATGGCGCCGACGGGGGAGGGGGATCGGGCAGCCTTTGCCGCGGTTCTGGCCTGGCTGCGTGGGGCCTGCCAGTCGCTTCCGGCTGGTCAGCCCTGAGAGCTGTTTGCGGAACCGGCGCCCGCCGTTGTGGGGGCTGCGGCGGCTGTTGTTGGTGCCGGTGGGGCGGGCGCCTCTGTCGCCTGTTCGGGCGTTGCGGGAGGCTGCGGCACTGCAGCCGGGACAGGTGGCACGCCCTGAAAGCGCCGCACCACCCGCTGGAACACCAGCGAATTCGGGATCTGCAGCCAGGCCACATGCTCGGCCGTGGCGCCATGGTCTTCCAGCGTCGTGTAGAGCAGGTTGATGTCCACCACGCGCCCCTTGGCGCCGGGTTTTTCTGCGGTGTCCAGCACCTCGATGTAGTCGCCGATGCGGAATGGCCGCACCGTGAAGATCAGCAGCGCGCAGAACAGGTTGGACAACACGCTCCAGGCGGCAAAAAACGCCACCGCACCCACCGTGGCAAAACCGGTGAACGCCGTCCAGAGCACGGTGGCGGAGACGCCCATGCGCTCCAGCACCAGCAGCAGCGCACTGGCCACGATGATCCAGCGGATCAGCCCGTTGAGGGGCACGACCAGCTCGTCCGGCACCTGGTAGTGGCTGCTGGCGCGGCGCACGATGCGGCGCAGCACGCGCTGCAGCAGCCAGGCCACAAAGAGGATGAGCAGGATCTGCGTGCCGGGGATGATGACCTCCAGCCAGTCCTGCACCCAGTCGGGCAGGCGGGTTTTCAGCAGCTGCATGCGGGAGGCCACGGTGCGCGCGCTGCGCTCGGTGGCGTCAAACGAGAAGGCGGAAAAGAAACTCAATTGCGCAGTTGCTCCACGGTGTCCATCTGCATTTCAAAACTGAAGAAACGGTTACGGCCCTGGGCCTTGGCTGCGTACAGGGCCTGGTCGGCGCGCATGATCATGCTCTCGGCATTGGTGCTGTCATCGGGCACGCAGGTGGTGATGCCGCCGGACAGCGTAAGGATGTCGCCCAAGGGCGAATTGGCATGCGCGATGGCACGCACCTTGAGCAGCTGCCCCAGGGCCCGCGCGAAGGTCATGGCCCCCGAGCGGGGCGTGTTGGGCAGGATGAGGGCGAATTCTTCACCGCCGTACCGCGAGGCCACATCCCGAGGGCGCACACACACTTCGCGCAGCAGGCGGCCTACCTCCTTCAGGCAGGCGTCGCCCTGCACATGGCCGCTGGTGTCGTTGAAGAGCTTGAAATGGTCCAGGTCGCACAGCATCAGCGTGAGCGGCGTGCCATCCCGCCGTGCGGCCAGGATCTCGTTGTGCAGGATGCGGTCGAAGCCCCGGCGGTTGACCAGGCCGGTGAGCGCATCGATCTCCACCATCTCGTTGAGCCGCTGGTTGGCGGCATGCAATTCGGCCGACATCAGCACCAGCCGGCGGCGCATGTCCAGCAGTCGCCGCATGGCGCGCAGTTTGGCCATGAGCACGATGGGCTTGACGGGTTTGACGAGGTAGTCGTCGCCCCCCACCTCAATGCCACGCCACACGTCCAGCTCGTTGTCCAGGCCCGACAGGAAGATGATGGGTGTCCAGTCGCCCGCCTCGCTCTCGCGCATCTGCTGGGCCACCCAGTAGCCGTCCTGGCCGGGCAGCTTGATGTCGAGCAGCACCAGGTCCGGGCGGTGGGTCTTGAAGAGGTGCAGCGCCGCCTGGCCCTCAGGCGCCTCGAAAATCTTGGACACGCCTGCGCGCCGCAGTTCGGCCACCAGCGCGGCGCGCACGGAGCCCTGGTCTTCGACCACCAGCACCGAGAACGCATTGCCGGTGGGCAGGGGCTCGGCGGCGGGGTAGGGAGCGTTGCTGGAGCTGAAAGGCACGGTGGGTCTCCTTGGCGCATTCAAGAAAGGCGCGGTCTCGGGCTCCCGGAGTGCATGGCCCCGGGGCCTCGCTCAGGCTCAGGACTCGCGGCGCAGCGCCGGGAACAGGATCACGTCGCGGATGCTGGGGCTGTCGGTCAGCAGCATCATGAGGCGGTCAATGCCAATGCCGCAACCCCCCGTGGGGGGCATGCCGTATTCCAATGCGCGCACAAAGTCGTGGTCGTAGAACATGGCTTCGTCGTCGCCGCTGTCCTTGGCGGCCACCTGGGCGTGGAAGCGTGCGGCCTGGTCTTCGGCGTCATTCAGCTCGCTGAAGCCGTTGCCGAACTCGCGGCCGGTGATGTACAGCTCAAAGCGCTCGGTCACCTCGGGGCGGGTGTCGTTGGCGCGGGCCAGGGGCGAGATCTCGGTCGGGTGCTCCATGATGAAGGTGGGCATCCAGAGCTTGTCTTCCACCGTCTCTTCGAAGTACAGCACCTGCAGGCTGGCCAGCGAGCGGGCCGAGAGCTTGTCCTTCTCTTCCGTCATGCCCAGTTTCTTCAGGGCGCTGATGAGCCAGGCGGCATCGTCCACATGGGCACCCGCCTCGGTGTACTGGAAGATCGCTTCGCGGATGGTCAGGCGCGCAAACGGCTGCGACAGGTCCACCGCGCGGCCTTGGTAGGTCAGCTGCAGCGATCCCGTGGCCTTGAGCGCAACCTCGCGGATCAGCGTCTCGGTGAAGTCCATCAGGTCCAGGTAGTTCCAGTACGCCGCGTAGAACTCCATCATGGTGAACTCGGGGTTGTGGCGCACCGAGATGCCTTCGTTGCGGTAGCTGCGGTTGATTTCGAACACGCGCTCGAAGCCGCCCACGATCAGGCGCTTGAGGTACAGCTCCGGTGCGATGCGCAGGTACATCTCCTGCTCCAGCGCGTTGTGGTGCGTCACGAACGGCTTGGCATTGGCACCGCCCGGGATGGGGTGCAGCATGGGCGTCTCGACTTCGAGAAAGCCGTGGCTCACCATGAATTCGCGCAGGCCGCTCACGGCCTTGCTGCGGGCCATGAAGCGCTTGCGGGCATGCTCGTCGGTGATCAGGTCCACATAACGCTGGCGGTACTTCTGCTCCTGGTCCGCCATGCCGTGGAATTTGTCGGGCAGGGGGCGCAGGCTCTTGGTCAGCAGGCGCAGGCCGGTCACCTTGATCGACAGCTCGCCCGTCTTGGTCTTCATGAGGGTGCCCTCGGCGCCCACGATGTCGCCCAGGTCCCAGTGCTTGAAGGCGGCGTACAGCTCTTCGCCCACCGCATCGCGTGTGACGTAGAGCTGGATGCGGCCACCCACCTCGCCCAGCGAGCCGTCCTGCACCGTGGCAAAACTGGCCTTGCCCATCACACGCTTGAGCATCATGCGGCCGGCCACGCTGACGGTGACGGGTGTGGCTTCCAGTGTTTCGTTGGCCGTCTCGCCGTGGTCCTGGTGCAGCTGGGCCGCCTTGTGGGCGGGCTTGAAGTTGTTGGGGAAGGCCACGCCACCGCCATTGGCTTGCACTTCGCGCAAGGCGCGGAGCTTTTCGCGGCGCTCGGCGATGAGCTGGTTGTCGTCCTGGGGGGCGGGGTGGTTTGGTGAAGTGTCAGGCATGGCGCGCTCAGTGGGCGAGTGGAGCAAACCTTCTATTTTAGTTTCTATCGCTACGGGCCTGAGAAAGCACTTTGGCTGCGACGGTCGCGGTCCTTTCAATTTCTGCCGCAGTAAGGGTAGGGTGGACCAGAAACATCAAGCTGGACTCTCCAAGATCTCTGGCCGTGGGCATCGGCTTAGAAGGGCGCCAGCCCGTCCCTTCAAACGCTTTCTCCAGGTAGACCTCAGAACAGCTGCCGTGGTAGCAAGGCACTCCGGCGTTGTTGATTGCATCTACTACGCGATCACGGTTCCAGCCAGGCGCTAGGTGCTGCTGCTGCACATACAAATAGAACCTGTACTGTGCGTGCAAACAGCCGCAAGTGGGTGGAGCGGGGGGGGCGTGGAGAGTTTGACAAGACTCACAGCTACTGAAAACAGGAAGCCGTATTGGTCCTCGTGTACCAGAAAACTCTGAAAGAGTCGTACGCAGTGCTTCAGCGTGAGCGTTGCGCTGGCGGGTCCATTCAGGCAACCGGTGCAATTGAATTCGGCCGATTGCTGCCTGCATCTCCAGCATGCGCCAGTTGGTGCCGAAGCTCTCGTGCAGCCAACGGAAACCCGGCGGGTGCTGGCGCTCATACACAGCGGCGTAGCTCTTGCCGTGGTCCTTGTAGGCCCACATGTCGCGCCACAGCTGTTCGTCGTTCAGCGTGACCATGCCGCCTTCGCCGCCGGTGGTCATGATCTTGTCCTGGCAGAAACTCCAGGCCCCGATGTGGCCGATACTCCCCACGCTGCGGCCCTTGTAGAGGGCACCATGCGCCTGCGCGCAGTCCTCGATGACCTTGAAACCGTGCTGCGCGGCCAACGCCATGATGGGGTCCATGTCGCAGGGCCAGCCCGCCAGGTGCACGCAGATCACGGCCTTGGTGCGCGGCGTGAGCACCTGTGCGATGGTGCTCGCGGACAGGTTGCCACTATCGGCATCGACGTCGGCGAACACCGGCGTCGCGCCCGCGTTGACCACGCAGGACACGCTGGCAATGAAGGTGCGCGGCGTGACCACCACCTCGTCGCCAGGGCCAATCCCCAGGCCCTTGAGCGCCAGATCCAGAGCCAGGGTGCCGTTGGACAGCGCGATGGCATGGCGCGTCCCGCACCAAGCGGCGAATTCACGCTCGAACTCGCGACATTCGTTGCCGGTCCAGTAATTGACCTTGTTGGACAGCAGCACCTGCTGCACGGCCCGAGCCTCTTCTTCGGTGTAGCTCGGCCAGGGGGAGAAAGACGTGCTCAGCATGATCTTGATGACTCTGCGCTCATGTATTGTTTGCGCCCATGGGCATGGCGGGATTGCCTGCAACCGTGAGCCCATCGTGCACGGCCTGCACCACCACGGCGCCTGCGCCCACCATGACGCGCTCACCAAGGATCATGCCCTGTTTGACGGCGGCTCCCACACCCACCCAACTGCCGTGTCCAACCTGGACATGGCCCGAAAGGTGCGCGCCCGGACAGATGTGCACGGCATCTCCCAGGTGGCAGTCATGGTCCACCGTAGCACCAGTGTTAATGATGCCGGCCTGGCCCACGACGGCGTCGATGTTCACAACCGCGCCCGCCATCAATACGGTGCCTGCGCCCAGCACGGCATGAGGACTCACCACGGCGGCCGGGTGCACCACGGTCACCAGCGGTGCGCCCGCGGCCTGCAGGATTTGGTGCTTGGCCCAGCGCACAGCGCAATCGCCGATGGAAACGATCACCCCCTGGAATTCCTGAAGCCGCGCCAGCAGCGCGGCGCTGTCGCCTGTCACAGGCCAGGGGCCATTGCTCTGACGCTGCGGCCAAGCGTCGTCAAAGAACTCCACGGCGCTCCAGCCGCCTGCCAGTGCTGCATCGGCGACCACCTTGCCATGGCCGCTGGCACCGAGCAGGGCCAGACGCTTCATGGCTTGTTCCCCGTGAAGCGGGGCATGGTGGCCTCGCCTTGCGCGCTGATGCCTTCGCGCACGATGACCTCGCGCACTGTGAGCCAGAGGATGCGCAGATCCAGCCAGAGCGAACGGTGGTCGACATACCAGACGTCAAGCTTGAAGCGCTCCTCCCAGCTGAGCGCGTTGCGGCCATTCACCTGGGCCCAGCCGGTGATGCCCGGCCGTACCTCATGGCGGCGCGCCTGCTCGGGCGAGTACAAAGGCAGATACTCCATCAGCAGGGGCCGCGGCCCCACCAGGCTCATCTCGCCACGCAACACGTTCCAGAGCTCGGGCAACTCGTCGAGGCTGGTGGCACGCAGGAAACGGCCAAAGGGCGTCAGGCGCTGGGCATCCGGCAGCATCTCGCCGTCCGTGCCGCGTTCGTCCGTCATGGTGCGAAACTTGACCATCATGAAAGGCCGCCCGTGCAGGCCGGGGCGTACTTGGCGGAACAGCACCGGGCTGCCGAGCTTGTAGCGCACCAGACCCCACAGCAATAGCAGGGGCAAGGCCAAAACCAACAGAAGCCCGAACGACAGTAGCAGGTCAAAAAGGCGCTTCATCGCACCACCCCCGCTTCCGTTGGACCGAACAGGATGGCCTGATAGTTCTTGGCCAGCGCCTCATAGCGGCGATGCGCCAGGATCCATTCGCGGCCACGCCGGCCGATGGCCTCGCGCTGTGCGGCGTCCATGGCTGCATAACGCTGGACTTCACGGCGCAGTGCCGCGACGTCGCCGGCCGGCACATAGGTGCCGCAATCGGCCTCGTTGATCATCGAGGGGTAGCCAGTGTACGAGGCCACAACCGGCTTGCCGGCCAGCATGTAGTCGATCACCTTGTTCAGGGACTGGCCGTACTTCCAGACCGTCGAGACGTGCACGGAGAAGTACAGCAGATCGCAGTGCGAGAGCACGGACTGCACCATCTGCTTGGGTACACGCGGCGCGAAGGTGAGGTTGCTCAGGTGCGCGTACTTGTGCTGATAGTGCACGCGCAGGTCACCCTCGCCGACGACGAGGAAGTGGACCCCGGGGTCCTCCTTCATGGCCTCGGCGCAGTCGAGCATGGTGTCCAGCGCGTTGGTGATGCCTATGGTGCCGGCATGCGCCACGATGAACTTGCCCTTGGGGATGTACTTCTCAACGTAGTCGGCCGGCAGCGCCTCCCCCGGGCCCAGGGCCGCTTCGTCGACGGCCATGGGGATGCAGTGGGTAGTCTTGGGCTGCCCCAGCACACCGGCCACGTGCTCACCGAGATTAGGCATGGTACCCACAATGGCATCCGCGTGACGGTAGCCCAGCTTCTCGATGAAGCCCAGGCCCAGCACCAGCGGATTCCAGCGGCCGAAGCCACCCTCCTCCGTAATAGTCAGCGGCCAGATGTCGCGGATTTCGAGCACCAGACGGCACTTGTAGCGCCGACGCAGCAGAAAGCCATTGAGGATGGTGAGCAACGACAGACTGGAGACGATCACCACGTCGGGCGCGGGCAATTTGTCCTTGGGCAGGCGCCAGAGCCGCCACTCGAAGTCCAGCCAGCTCAGGATGCGCCGCAAGGACTTGGCCACCGCGTACTTCATGGTCCGCACCCAGCACAGCCGCATGCCGTCGACCTCCTGGAGGAGATAAGGCTCTTCCAGAACGGGCACCTCGGTGAGCTGGTTGGAATCCGAGGTGATGATCACACTCTGATAGCCCATGCGCGCAAACTCACGCATGATGAGATAGCCGCGCCCGCCCGCGCCGACTTTGGCCGACGGCGCCACGTATTTGGAAACGTACCAGATGCAGGGATTCACGGGTGGCTCAATACAGTTTCGGGATGGCGTTCACGACCTTGATGGCTTGCTTGAAGTCCACGCCCACAGCGTCTAGGTACCACTTGATGTTGGGGTAGCGCGGCGAGTTCTCTTGTTCCACCATTTCCAGCGCCTCTGCACGCGTGAGGTCGCCCTCGCGGATCTGGTTGCTGCGGAAGGTGTCGTGCTCGGTGAAGCCAGCGACCGTGTAGTAGACGTAGTTATAGAAGGCCGCCGTGCCGTCGCCGATGCGCCAGGTGGTCGTGGTGTCGGGCGCCCGCTCCCAGTCGTAGGTGGCTAGCGTGTCGTCGATCTGCTTCTCATCCCAGCGCCAGTAGTCGAAGAGATGGTAGTAGTCCGTCTTCTTCGTGAAGCTGCGGTAGTACTCACCGGAGAGCGTATCCCACAGGGAGCTGTTGAAGTATCCCGGGCTCTGCAGCATGGCGCCAAAGCGCAGGCCCTGGTAGCGCAGCTGCTTCATCACGCCGTGCGAGTAGACGCGTTTTTCTTCGAAGTCGGGCGGCACGCCCAGGAAGCCGGCCTTGAAGTGCGTGACCTCCAGCGGGTTGATGCCCCACAGGTTAAGGCTGATCCCGGTCTGCTGCTTGACCGTCTCGATGTGGCGGAAGAAATGCTTGTCGCCCGCCGTCAGGATGCTGATCATGCCCAAGTGCGGGGACTTGAGCCAGGCCCGCAGGTTCTTGGCGATGTACTCGCGCTTCTTGGTAATGTCGTCCGCGACGATGATGTTTTCGACGCCGAGCTCGGCGCTCATGCGGCTGATGTTGCGCCGCCCCAGATCTGTCACCATACCCCAGTCGTAGGTGTAAGTTATGGGCTTCATCTGCAGCTCCTTGACAATCAGGTGCAGACCGAAGCAGCTGTCGCGCCCGCCGGAGAAGGGCACCAGGCAGTCGTCGCCGTGTACGCGGCGATAGGACTCGACAAGCTTGAACAGTTCCTCCCTCGGCTGCGGCTTGTTGCGCGGCTTGTAGTGTCTACAGTAGTTGCAGACACCGTCAGCATCGAAGTTGATGAAGGGCATGGTCTCGGTTAGCAGGCACTTGGTGCAGCGACGACCTTGATACCTTCGGTAGCTGAGCAGCTTCTCCTCTTCTGCCGCTCCCGACAGTGACAGAGCCGGGATCAGGTCGGTCTTGCGTTCCTTGCGGTCGGAGATGTCCAGCGCTGCCTGCGAAGAGGGGATATCAACAAACACCGCCTCACGAACCTGATCGATCTCGCCGCAGCCGATGACGGTCAGTGGATAACGCTCCGATGCAAAGAAGGTCGCATCACCCTTGCGACCAACGTAAAGACTGCCGTTGTTCGAGAACAGGCAGAGCTTGCCCAAGCGTGGGAGGATGAGCGCGCAGGCCACGATACCGCGGCACAGGCTCAGGATGCGCACTGGCAACTGCTCCAGAGCGCCGCCCGAATCCAAATGCGCGGTCGCAATGCCAGCGATGATTTCGGTGTCTATCTGCAGGGTCCGCTCCTTGCCGATCTCGGCCCAGAGGGCTTCATCGTTGACGACGATGCCGTTGTGCAGAACGGCCACGCCATCGCGCGCGATGGGCTGGTTGTCGCCCAGGCCGTTGGTGATCAGCCGGCTGTGTCCCAGCACGACATGACTGGCCTGCGGCCGGACTTCCTTGAGTAGGTGGGTAATCGGGTAATCGGCGCGGTAGATCTGGTAAACGCCGTGGAGGAAAGTCACCAGTCCGCTGGAGTCGCGCCCCCGCTGCTGGGCGTGCTTGACCAGCACAGTCAGCTCATCCTCATTCACCAGCGAAGATGAACTGACCCCGAAAATTCCGCACATTTGATTGATCCAACAGATGTAGTGGGCAGCCCGCTCTCAAGCGAACGGAAACCGATCATAAAACTCGATCAGCTTGATCTCTTCCCGAGCCCAGTTGTAACGAGACAGGACGGCCTGCCGTCCATTTCGCCCCATCTTCTCCGCCTCTTGTCGATGATTTATCAGGTAGTCAATGGCAGAGGCGATCGCGGCCGGGTTCAAAGGATCCACGCACAGACCGCATTGGCTTTCCTGAACAATTGTCCGCCACAAATCGAAGTTAGAGGCAATGACGGGTATGCCAGCAGACATGTACTCAAACATCTTGATTGGCAGCGCATCCAAGTAATTGGGGGCCGGATGCAGCGTCACCAACCCAGCCACAGAGCGCCCGAGCACATCACGCACGCCCAGGCGATCCTGGACACCCAGGGCATGGACCCTGCTCCAACCCGGGTACGTTCGGACTTCGGTTTCGACTCGCGCCTCAGCAAAGCCGCCCACCAGATTCAAGCGGGTCGGTGTCTGCGTGGATTCCAGCGCGCGCACCAACTCCTTGATCCCGCGAATCTGCGCGATGCTCCCGACATAGCAGACCTCGTTTGCCTTGTCCTGCCATGACACCGCATTTTCCAGCTCGCCGATCATCGGGAAATTGTTGATATCGACGGATCGCGGATTGATCGCCAGGAACTTATCTCGAATATACGGCGTTGCGGTGACGACCCCGTCGAAACGTCTGCATGCGTAACGCTCGAAATGTGCGAAACCCCAGGACAGAATGCGCCGAACCCACGGGTAGAGATAGTGCTTTCCAAGGATCTGCTTTGGCACATCCTCGTGCGCGTCGAACACTACTGTCTTGCCCCGGCGCTTGAGTTTCAGACCGACCGGGAGCAACTCCGGGTCGTGCAGATGATAGACGTCTGCATCCAGCTCCACTGCTTTCCGATAGACCCTGCGAGTCACCTTTAGTATCCTTTCGACCCGCCCCTCCGATCGACCGACATCCATCACGGCAACCCCGTCCCTGGCTTCATCTCCACGCCCATCCGCCACCACCAGCGATACAGCGTGGCCGTGCCGCGCCAAGCTGCGGCATTCCTTGACAAATATTCTTATGTCACTGCGCGGATGCGCTGACGTCAGGTGCGCAATTTTCATGGACCCTGAAACCTCTTGAGCATGCGCATTCGCGTATGGCGGCGCGGAGACAAGCCCGCCATTATTTGAGCGCCCGCGCGAGTACGGCTCGCTCAGGATAGTTGATCAATACGGCACGATGCGGCCCCACAAACACAAACATGCTCCCCGCAGCCACGGCGTCGGCCTGCCCCGTTTCCACGGCAGCCACGAAATCGTTGACTCCGGCCGCACCACCACAGGCAACGACCGGAACCTTAACGCAAGCCCGGACCTGTTTCAGCAGCGTGAGGTCGTACCCGGACATGGTGCCATCTCGATCCACAGAGTTCACCAGCACCTCGCCAACACCGGCACGCTCCAGCGCTGCGAGATGCTCGGCCAGCCCGACAGGCTCCTTCTTGCGTCCCCCTTGGGACCGAAGCTCATACCTCCCCCATAAACCTGACTTCACATCGATCGCTCCGACGATGCTCTGAGAGCCAAAGATCGCGGCAGCTTCAGAAATCAACTCCAGCCTCCGATAGGCCGCCGTATTGATGATGATTTTTTCGAAGCCCAGGCCAAAAATCTTCTTGATCTGATCGAGCGAAGACACGCCGCCGCCGTATGCCATCGGCATGAAGGCTTCGCCTGCAATGTCCTTGAGCAGGTCAAACTGGGGGGGGCGCCCCTCTGGGGAAGCCGTGATGTCAATGAACACCAACTCATCAACTTCCTTTTCATTGAAGATCCGGATGGCATTGATCGGGTCTCCGATGTATTTCGGATCCTTGAACTTGGCTGTCTTGACCAGTCCGGTACCGCGCAGGAGCAGCACAGGAATAACGCGCGTCTTATTCATCTGGCGTGAACTCTGCAAACGCTCGCATCACGGCCAAGCCGTGGCGCAATGACTTTTCCGGGTGAAACTGGACCCCGAACACATTGCTCCGCTGAACCGCACTCGTGAATGTCATGCCATGCTCCGACACGCCAACCACATCAGCTTCATCAATGCACTGCATGTGGTACGAGTGCACAAAATAGTACCTTGCATCCGCTTCAGCATACTTGAACAAGGGCGATGTCCTGCGCATCTCGACCTGCGACCACCCCATGTGAGGCACCCGCAGTTCAGGATGCACAGGGAAACGCCGACACTCCATATCGAGCCACCCCAGGCCAGGAACTGCTCCCTCCTCGCTCCCGCGCCCAAGAATCTGTGCGCCAAGACAGATGCCCAGCACCGGACGCTTCCTGCCAAGCGCGAACTCATCCAACTCCTCTCTCAGCCCCGACGCATTCAGCATCTTCATGCCATGGTCGAAGTGCCCCACACCTGGCAGGATCACACGATCGGCCATGCGTATATCAGCCGGACCTTCGGACACCCGGGCTTCTACACCGACCTTGCGCAGCATGTTGCACACCGAAGCAAGGTTCCCGACCCCGTAGTTTGCGATGATCACCATAGCCTATGCTCAATCCAGGACGACATCAAAAGTGCGCGCCCACGCCGACACGATATACAACCGCCACTGGGTTAGCGGGTCAAGGTTCTCATAACGACGCTCCAATGCCCCCGGGCGACCCAGCTCATCTATCACGCGTGACCCCAGGACAGATTCACGCATGATCTGGCGATGCTGCGCAAACCACTTGGAAGTTGGTGCCTCAAACCCCATCTTGTTGCGCCGCCAGACTATGGAATCGGGCATGCGGCCTGCCATGGCCTTGCGAAGCGCGTATTTGGTCCACCCATCGGTAATCTTGGCCTCACCCGAGAGTGATAGCGAGAATTCGACAAGGCGATAGTCCAGGAAGGGCAGACGGGTTTCGATGGCATGCCACATGGCATTCTTGTCTTCGTATCGCAGAAGAGCCGGTAAGTTGGTCTTCTCGATCTCCAGCTTCTGCAGGTCGAAGACATTTTTGCCCGCCACTTCATACTCCTTGAGCCCGGGTAGCATGTCCGGCAACTCACGCAGATAGCTGCTCCGATGACGGTACATCCCCCAACGCAAGCGCGCCGAATTGAAATAGGCAAAATAGGCCATGACACGCCACGGCGCCATCAAGGCATTGTTCCTGCTGTTGCGAATCACGCTATACAGGGTATGCGGCCAGCCACCGGTCTTGGCTTCGGCCAGATAGTGCGCAGCAAAATAGCGCTCATAGCCCAGCAGGGTCTCATCCCCTCCCTGCCCGTCCAGCAGTACCGTCAGGCCATGTTGCCGCGCAGTCTTCATGACGAAGTACTGCATGACGATGGAAGGGGACGGGAACGGCTCTTCCTGGGCCCGCAGGACATCATCCAGTGACCCCGCAAAATCCGGGTACTCCGGTCGCACCTGATGCCAGTGCAACTGATTGTGCTGGACGACCTGGCGCGCGTACTCCGTTTCGTCATTTCCTGCCAGTTCTGACGCAGCCGTGATCGCCGCGAAAGGGCCATTAGCACCTGCGTGGTACTGCCCTGCCGCCAGCGTAGCCACTGTGGAGCTGTCCAGGCCACCACTCAAGCAGGTCCCCACCGGCACATCTGCTCGCAAACGGACGCGGATCGCATCCGTGAGCAGATCCGAAAAACGCTCCACCGCGTCGCCCAGGCTCAGACTGGCAACGGAGGCATCGCGACGCAATTCATGGTATCGGGAAATGGTGGACTGCCGACTGCCCAGATCCAGGGTCAGGTTGTACCCCCCAGGCAGCTTGCGGACCCCTTCGTAAAAAGTCTGATCCACGGGCTCGGCCATTGCCCCGACCAGGAATTTCAACAGCGTTTCGCGATGTGCCTGTCGCTTCGGCAGAAACGGTAACAGCTGCCGGATCTCCGATCCAAAGGCGAAATATCCACTGGTCCGGACGTAGTAAAAAGGCTTTTTCCCGAAGCGATCCCGCGAACAGAACAGTCGATTGCGCCGACGGTCCAGGATGGCAAACGACCACATGCCATTGAAATGCGAAACACAATCCTCGCCCCATTGCGAATAGGCGGTGAGGAGGACCTCCGTATCTGATCGGCTCGTAAACACATGCCCCGCACGCTCCAGTTCAAGCCGCAACTCGACATGGTTGTAAATCTCGCCGTTGTAGACAACCGTATGGTCACCTCCCCTGTTCGTCATCGGCTGATGTCCATCGGGTGTCAGGTCTATGATGGCCAGCCGTCGGTGCCCCAAACCGACATTACCCTCCATCAGCAGCCCCTCGCCATCCGGCCCGCGATGGGCGATACGATCAACCATGCCGGCAAGCATGTCGCGCGCAATGGGTTGGCCCTCCAGGCCGATAACGCCCGCAATACCGCACATAGGCGTCAGGAGTTGGGGCGAACCGCGATGCCGCGGGACGCCAGCCAGTCACGCGCTGCCGTCTTCAGATTGAACAGCGCGTAGTTGGACGGATAGTCACGGAAGGTCCTGGGAGGCTGATCCATGATCTGCCGGAACTCCTCCTCGCTGATGGCGAGTTTTTTCAGGATGTACTCCGTGTCCTTCTCGGCCTGGCGCTCGTTTTCGACATCACCAGCCAGGGCCGCCAGAGCCTCTCCCCGCGTGGATTGCTCCGAAAGTATCAGACTGGAAAGGTAGGCCCTGCGCTCGTCGTAGCCGAACTTGCGTGGCCGGTAGAAAAGCTGCTGCCACTTCGTGAACCGCGACTCGAAATGCTTGCCTCCGTAGTACTGGAAGCCCAGTTCACGCTCCAGCGTTGCGATGGCCTCATCCTTCACATACGGCAGATAGTTCAGGGGGCGCACCACGCACATACGTTTGACGTAGCGATTCCAGAAGTAGTAGCGGAAGAAATTTACCCTTGGGAATGAGCGCAGGCGCCCATTCCCGAAGCGGCTGTGCACGGCCTCCAGATGACGCAGGTCCATAGCGTTGTAGGCCCACTCCGTCGGCATGACCGACTCGGTCGAGATATTGCCTCCGCTGAGAACGTAGCGCAGCCCGTAGGACTGAGCATTGCTGTACAACGCCGCGAAGAAGGCGTGGTCCTGCGGCACGTCCTGATTGGCCAGACCCGCGCGCAGGAAGGCACGCTGGAGATCCTGCATTTCCTCCCAGTCCACGACATAGGTATGGAGATCGATGTCGAGCTTGCGCACGATGTTCTCGATGTTGCGGGTCGCCAGCTCTGAATTCCAGCCGCCGTCCACGTGCACGGCCAGCAGACGCAGTCCCAGCTCCTTGCGCGCCACATAGGCAAGGTAGGAGCTGTCCACACCACCACTCAGGCCGATGGCACAGTCATAAGGCCTGCCCTGCCCTTCGCGCTTCATCTGCGCAACGATCCCGTCCAGCGTACGTCGCCCGGAAGCATCCGGATGCCAGTTCGGAAGCATGTTCTGATCGAAATTGCGGCAATGATTGCAGACACCAGCAGCATCGAACTCGATGTTCGGATCACTGGTATCCATGATGCAGCGGGTACAGATCTGGTAAGTCATAGACGTTGGGGCTGTAGGTTTTCTATTCTCTCATTGCCGAACTTCGCCCAGCATGCGCGCCAGCTCCTGGGCACAAGCCTCTCCAAAGTGGCCGAAATTCGCCCAGTGGCGCTCGCGCATCCGCTCAATTGCACCTAGCCATCGCGCCGAATCACCCTGCAAATGGACAAGACCGGCGATCACCGCATCCACCTCAGGCGCAACGACCACACCGATGTGCTCCCGTACCGTCAGTTCCAGCGGCACCGGGCCAAGGGACTGCCAGCCGGGATTCAGGACCTTGGGCGGCACGTTCACATAGAGCACCGGCTTGCCGCGCATGAAGGCGAATTCCATGGCAAAACCGGAGTAATCGGCAATCATGAGATCGGCTGTCCATAAAGCTGAACTCTCCTCGACCGATGTCTCCAGACGAAAAGCGGGATGTGCCAGGAAGGACTCCACCAAGGGCCGAATCTGCTGATCGCCGAAGATGAAAAAAGACGGGTGCGGGCGCAAGGTGACGCGATAGCCCTCGTCCAGCAGGCGCGCGATCAACGCTTCACCCATGGTCTCGAGAATATTGCCTACACCCCAGGACGGCCCGATCAGCACATGCTGGGCACCGCCTCCAGGCACAGCGACAACAGCAGGCCGGGTCGTTTCCAGCCGTTCTGCCTTGCCATAACCGATCAGCACAGGTCGACGCCCGGTGACGTTGTCATGGCGATTCATGGCCTCGACCTCGGCAACATGATGCTGCCCGCAGCAGAAGATGTCGGTGTAGCCGTCGAAGGTGCCAGCCGGATACACCATGTGCATGCTGACCAGGGAGTGCAGCACAGCCACGCGGCGGGCACTTCGCCTGGGCATGCGCGCGGGTGTCAGACCGGTGGTGGCCGTCGCGAACAAGGGCACGCGAAAAAAACGCAGCACATGCATGGTGATGTCGTAGTAGACAGCCCCCTGCGGAACGCTCAGCCCCGGGCCCGCAAAGACGCAGCGCAAACCTTGTTTGATGGCAGCCTCATACGCCGGAATGACCCACTGCAAATCCACTTGGCTGCCGGCTGCAAACAGAACGTCAGGCGCGGGCTGGAACAGGTGCTGCAAAAGCGAACGGATATCGCAGCGGGCTCGACGACCCAGTATGTATTTCAGCGCGCGTAACATGCTATCCCCCGATGTGCTTGTGTTCGACAAGCACCTTGTTGATGTCACGCAGTAGCAGCGCGTAGCGCAGGCAACCGAGAGCCGAGAAGAGAAAAAAACCAATCCAAACGTTGCCCAGCAGGATCGTCAGCCCGAAAGCCAGCACAGAAAACACGAAGTAATTGATCTGGCTGATGAATTCGTAACGCTGCCGGTTGAAGAGATTGAGCACCACCGACACACTGTTCGTGTACAGCATGATGGCAAAAAGCGGCGCGAAGACCATGGAGATCCATCCGGCCGTCATCCACTCCGGGCCGAGCACATAACGGAAAACCAGCGGATAGATCAGAGCCATACCGACCGCGACCGCCACAGCCACCGGGCGCATATGCTTTCTGGCCCGCGCATACTGATCGAACATGGCTTTGTTGTCGGTCCGCACGGCTTCCGACAGAAAACCGTAGAAGACCTGATACAGAGTGCTACCCACCAAGCCGACCGGGCCGAAACCAAAACGCAGCACATAGGCATATTGCGCCGCCAGCTGCGGCCCAAACCAGTGGCCAATCACCAGAACCGGCACGTTGTAGGCCGCCAGATTCAGCAGATTGGACGGCATCAGGTACAGAGGCGCATTGATCGACTTGCGCAGCGTCGCGCCCATCATGGTCATGGTATGCCGCGTGAACAGTACGGTGCGCGGCAGGGTGAGTCCCGCATAAGCCAGTCCCAGAACCAGTGTGAGGCTGGCCTGCCAGTCGATCAGGCGGTCGATGCCCTGCACGTCCAGCCAGACGAACACCACCAGCAGCAGGGCCATCATGAGGGGGGGCGCCAGCCTAGCAATGCTGATCCAGCGGAAGCGGTTTGCACGCACGTTGTACATCTCGGCTAGCCGATGGATCACCGTCCCTGCCACCCACAGACCGACCGCTTGGGCATGGCCGTAAGACAGCAACATGGCCAGCAAGCCCAGCAGCAGCACTATGGGCAGCATCAAGAGCAGCATGGCGTTGAGGTAGGGGCTGAGATCATCGTCCGACGTGCCCGGGATCAGCATCTCATAACCGAGCAAGGCTACGGGCGCCAGCGTGCCCACGATGGCGGCGAAGACGCTGTACATGCCCACCTCGGTCAACGCGTAGAGCTTGGCCAGGGCCACAAAGTTGAGCAGCTGG
Source organism: Acidovorax sp. BL-A-41-H1 (assembly GCF_051942715.1). Lineage (NCBI taxonomy): Bacteria > Pseudomonadati > Pseudomonadota > Betaproteobacteria > Burkholderiales > Comamonadaceae > Acidovorax > Acidovorax sp. BL-A-41-H1. The sequence continues at coordinate 85,703 of NZ_JBPVJQ010000007.1, forward strand.
ACGACTTGCGCCAGGACTGTCCCCGAAGTCAGTATGCCCAACCGGCGCAGGAGCGCCGAATGACGCCAGCGCTTCAGCCAAGCTGAGAGGAATCGCTGCACCACCGCCTAGCCTGCCGTCACAGGCACAACCGGGCCAACGCGCGCGCGCGAAGCTCCGGATGCATGGTGTAGTAGTGCCCGCCGGGCTCATGCGGCTGGGCGGTGGACTCCATTTCCGCCAGATCTTGCCCCGGTGCCAACCGCTCCAGCAGGGACACCAGCAAAGAGGCACGCAGATGAGGGTCATAGCAGTGCAACAGGGCCTTGTACAGGCTATCCGGCGTCGCCTGCAGACCGGGCCAACGCGGTGGATTGAACTCTGCGGTGGCAATCAGCCGACCGGTATCGATGCCCGCATCCATGTAGAAGCAGCTGGCTCCGGGGCGTCCCCGCGCAAGCAGAGACCAGAGCAGACCATCGGATCCTCGGACGAAGGGCACCACTCCGGGATGGATATGCAGGATGCGGAAGTCCTGCTGAAACAGGACGGCGGGCACACGACCACCCGAACAGTAGAGGAACGCCCGGACCCCGCAACCACGCATGGCGTCCAGCAGCCGAGGATCCGCGTAGCTGTCCACCGTCAGACGCAGCACCCGCTCTGCCGCCGCTTCGTAATCGGGCTCCCGACCGGGCGTTAGCGTCACCGGCCAACCCTGCTGCACTGTGGCCGCCAAGCCTGCCGGCACGCGCGCGGCGCGATCGCGGTGCAGACGGAGCAAGCGTGCTGCCAAGCGTTCGCCCAGCAGCCGGCGCAGCTGTTGCGCTCGCGGGCCCTCTCCCACGTAGTCCACCGCCAGGATCAGCTCTGGCCGCATGCTGCGCTGTCGCAGATAGGCGAGATAAGCTCCGGTCACAGGACAGCCGCCCCGAAATACCAGAAGGGCTAACGGTATCGTTCTCATGCGGCGTAGGGTACCGGCGGCACCAGAACCTCGAATGCCCCACGCGCCAAGGAGCGCAGTTCATCCGGAAAATCGCAATCTTCCCGCTCCAGCACGCCGTCGAGCAGCTTGAGCGCAGAATTCAGAAAGCGCGCGTTATGCCAAACCAGTGCCGCCTTGAGCATCAAGGCACACAGGTATCGCACCGCCGCTGCCGAAAGCACCTGCGTCCCCGCTGGACGCGACAGATCCGGCAGATAGAAGCGGTACAGCTTGCGCGCGACCTCGACCTTCTTGCGCAGGCGGTCGAGCTGTGCCAGCCGCTCCGCAGCTGGGCCATCCCAATCCGGCTGGAAGAGCTCGATCTCAAGGTCGTACACGCCCTCGGTCGCTGAGCCGGGCTCCCGCTCGCCAGCATTGCCGTCCAGGGCCATCCATGCGTCCAGGCGCACAATCAGGGTGCGGGCATCCGGCGACGTCATATCCATCAGGCCGAATCCTGCAACTGATAGAAAGGCGCCAGGGAGCCGTCGGCCGCCATCGCCTCATAGCGCTGGAGGTCGCTGACACTGTCGACTTCCAGCCAACCATTGTCAGTCTCGGCCACGCGGACGTCCCAGGCGTGATCGATCAGGTACTGGATGAAACTGGTCATGTACATATTGTCGAAGTCCTTGCCATCGTACGTCGCGGCGCGGTCCATCGATGCGTAGACCTGCTTGACCTTCGCTACATGATCTGCGCGGATCTTGATCAGCCCCATGTACTGGCCTTCGATCTCGCTGTAGTCCCGAGGTCTCTTCCCCAGTTCACGCAGGCGTCCGCCCGGGCCGAGCTTGAGCGTCTCGGCGTCGGTCAGCGGATCGTCCAGGCGCAGGCGCCAGTAGCGCAGCCACTGCCGGTCGATCATCGCCGTGACCGGTGCATCGACAGCGAGCAGGGACGACAGCACTCGCCCTTCGTAGACGATGTCGCCGTAGCTGATCAGCAAATCCTGCCCGTCGACCATAAGGTCCACAGCGCTGAACAAGGTCGCGACCATATTGGTCGAGGCATAGCGCGGATTCACGTGCGTGGTGAAACCACGAGCAGCGATCTGATCGGCGCGGTAACCAGAGACCACGGTCAGGTCCTGAACGCCCGCTCGACGCAACACCGTGGTCTGCCGCTCCAGCAGACTCTTGCCGACGAGCTCGACCAAGCACTTGGGACGATCATCTGTCAGGGGGCGCAGCCGGGTGCCCTGGCCGGCAGCGAGTATCAAGGCTTTCACTTCAGACTCCTTCGGTGGTCATGCGTCGATTGCGACGATCAGCGCTCACGCAGCAAGACGGCGCATCAGATAGAGCTCGCGCGTGCCCTTGGCCATCAGCCGCCGGCCTTCCCACGAGAAATGCGCACGCATCTCCTCGAGCGCGGCATAGAACTCGGCATTGCCGACATCCGCAGAATGCGACTCGAAGACCAGCAGACCGCCATTGGCCATCATGCCGTGGATACGCAGCAGATGGTCCTGCAGACGCACGCGGTAGTTTCGGTCGTCTGTCCAGTGCGTCGCGAACGAAAGCACGACCGTGTAGACCTGCGCAGGCCGGTAGTCCTGGAAAGGCTGGGCCACGAGCTTGACCCGGTCCTGCAACTGGAGGAATTCGGTGCAATGCTGACCGATGCGGATCATGTAGGGATTGATATCGATGCCGTCGGCGCGGCACCCCGTGCGAAACGCCGCGTAGAGCGCCATGAAGCCGCAGTTGCAACCGATATCCAGCAGGCGATCTTCGGGACGCACCAGGTCAGCCAGGCCGTAGGCATCGAAACGCTCTTCCGTTCCGCGCTCGCCGAAGACGTCGAGGATCGCTAGGGCCTGGTAAGGGTAGCCGTGGAAATAGGAATAACTGTCGTAATCGCGGCGCTGCATCGCCAGTTCCCGCCTGATCTTGCGATGCAGCTCGGGCAGCTCCATGACGAAGCGGTCAGAAGTCGTGTCAATGGTGTGGCGCTCGGTCAGTCGTACCAGCCGGCGCGCGGACACCAGGAAAAAGACCCCCAGCCTGTGCAACCACGAAGCGACGGCCACCATGACATGACGCGCAACCTGTTTCAGGGCGGAAAGCGGGCGTCTGATGTATGCGATCTGTGGGCTACTCATTGCTGCACATCCATTTCATGGGTTCATCGAGAAGAAGTCAGACCCAGCGCCGCGGACAGGAAGACCAGGGTGGCCGGTCCCAGTTCGGTCTCGCGCTCGGGATGCCAGACGATGGCATCGATCCGCGCCTGGGGAGCCCGGAACGCTTCCACCGTGCCGTCGCGCGCCCAGGCCAATGCCTCCATGCCGGACGCCAGGCCGTCTGCGGGGATAGCCCAGCCGTGATAGCTGTTGACCTCGGCCGGCCGCTCCCAGTAGGCCGGCGACGCATCGGCCCAGACCAGTTCATGACGTGTCCCGACATGCCCGGACACCCGCACCAGGCGGCCTCCGGCCAGGTGGTTGATCATCTGCGCACCGCGGCAGACCCCGAGCACCGGTTTGCCTCGCTGCAGAAAGTGGCGATAGGCCTCGGCCTCGAAACGATCGCGCTCCGGGGCGCCGTCGGCCGCATCGGGGAGCATCGACAGGTCGTTGCCGCCGGTGAGGATCAGCGCATCCAGATTCAGCGCGTCCAGATAGGCGTCGACATTCCCCACGCGGTTGGACAGCGGCAGCGGGCAGCCGCCCAGGCGCTCAATCAACGCGGCCCAGCGCTGGTCCAGCATGTCGCGCCGTTCGGCGTAACCCTGTACGGCGTGCGAGCGCTGGGTCAATCCGATGCGTTTCATGGTCAGGCCTGTATCTCGATTCTGCGCACCGCGCAGTCAAGCACGATGAGCCGGGCGGCGACCAGGCGCTCAAACAGTGCTTCGCCCACGCCGATGGCGGCCGGCAGGCCGAGTTCGGCAGCGCGGATCGCCATGTGCGAATTGGCGCCGCCGTACTGCGTGACCAGCCCGCCGATGCCGTGCGCGAACAACCAGTCATAGCCAGGATCGGCACGCGGGATGACCACCACCTTGCCCTTCAACTCGACCGAGATACTGGCTTCGCCATCGGCCAGCACGGCCACTTCGGCCGCGACCCTGCCTTGGCTGACGAAATTGGGTTCGCTCGCGGGACGCTCGAAGCAGGTGAAGTCGCCCGCCTCGGCGATCAGCGGCGGGAGCTCTATTGCCCGCGTCAGCTCGTGTTCGGCCGCCCCTTCCTCGGCGCGCGCCGCGAGCCAGCCCGCCACATCGGTAGGATGCGCGCCGACGCGCAACTTGTAGAGATCAGCGATATCCAGATGCGAGACGGCTTCGCGGTCCAGGCCGTAATGCGCCCCCGCGGACGCCAAGGCCGTCAAGCCGGCGCTGAGATTACGGCTGAACATGAACTTGGCGTACTCCCGGCCTTCGATGGCACGGCGCAGAAAACGCTCGAAGGCATCGACATCAGGTTCCAGCCCGTGCTGACGAAGCAGAGTCTCGGTGCGCACATGCGCCTCGGGCGACCATGCATAACGCTGCCCGGCTGACGCATGCGGCTTGATCATGGGCTCAAGATAGCGCTGTGGATCGTCTGCGTAGGCATCCGAGGTGATCTCGTAGGTGCCGGGACGCAAATGGCCATAACGCGCGGTAAACGCATCGCGCCCCAGTTCACCGGCGTGCACGCGTGAGCCGTCGATCTCGAAGGCGCGGGTCACGGACGCCAGCGAGGCCAGAAATGCGCTGGTGTCCTGACCCGTGGTCACGCCGACACGCTCGAGTGAACGCAGCAGGCTGACGGCCACAAAGGCGCTGCGCGCCAGATGGGCAAATGGCAGGGTGCCGAAGCGGCGGCAATCCTCGAAAAGTTCGAAAGCCAGATCCAGCGGCGCCAAGCGCCGCTGCAGCAGCTGCTCATGGCGGCGGTCGAGCTCGGCGATCACGGCATAATCGGACTCGATACGCGCCATCCCCTGACGCGTCACCTCGCGCAGGGCCGAGCCCAGCGCAGCCATGTCGGCTGCCGAAAAGCCGGCCGGGCCCAGCCTTTCGCGGGCTCGCTCCTCGAAATCGAAAGTCAGGCAGGTGAAGGCCACTTCGAACTCGACCTTGTCGTGCAGTTCCGGACGCTGGGCCAGACGCTGCAGATAGTGCTCGACCAGCCGGGTCGCCAGCCCCTCGTCCAGAGCGGCTGGCACGAAGGAGTTAAAACTGGCGCGGATGTCCACATAAGGATGACCAGCGAAGTTCACGATGAGCGGGCAAGGACGCACGTCGCGATAGCCGTAATCAGCGCGCTGGGCGGCCCAGACCTCGTCGGTGATAAGGTGCCGGTACAGCGACATGGCTAGGCGCCGCGGCTTGGTGCCGACGATCTCGGCTGGATTCCAGTCGCTCATGACGCCGAACAGCATGCGCTCACCTAGCAGGCGGCTGCCGCGTTCACGCGCACCGGCAAACCAGGCCGCGGCCTGCGCCAGCGCCGACTCGACGTGCTCGTCCGATACATTGGACAGGCCGTGCCGCACGGCGATGGGCCGCAGTTGCAGAACGTGCACAACACCATCGCGATCAAGAGCGAATTCGATGTCCAGTGAGGTGTGTCCCACCAGGTCTTCCAGCTCCGCGATGGCGTCGAGGACGGCCGCGATGCGCGCATCGAGCCGGTCCACGCCGGAGCGACAGCTGCGCTGGACGAACAGAGTGCGCAGCCTGCGGCCGTTGCCGGACGTGACGCTGTCGGTACGCGAGCTGCTGTCGTCGTAATTGATGACGTAGTACGGCGCACCATGGGTCAACGTGCGCGTAAAAGCAACGCCGCTGAGCAGCACGCTGCGAAGCATAGCCTGCACCAGCACCTGGTCCTTCGGATCGCCGCGGCCGTAACTGGCGATGACGCGGCCCACCGCCTCCGTGATGCGTGCCGTGTCCTGCGCCGGCACGTTGAGCACACTTTCGTAACCGCCAGCGTTGGAGGCTGCCCAACCATCCTCGGACTGCGCGCTGCTGCGCACCACGACGGAAGTCGCACCGAATTTCTGCTGGATCGCCGCGATGACGGCGCCACCGTCGCGGCGCCAGTCGTCAGCGGTAAAGCATATCTGCTCGCCGATGCGGCTGGCCTGCACGAGAGGGCGCAGCCGCTCCAGCGTCTCCGCCTTGGTGCCCAGCACGAAGCGCGCCAGATCCTGCGGTGCGTTCAGTTCGGCCCAGCGCCCCGGGTTCTCGACCATGCCGACGCTCAGGCCGCGCGACGCCAGCCGACTGATGAGGCTCGGCATGTCGCCGCGGCCGAAGTCGCTGCCGGCAAGCTCCCGTCCCAGCTCCTTGACCGCCATGACGGCGTGCGCCGAGAAACGGAACACACCGACCAGCTCACCGTCTGCGACGGCTGGATCGATCCGCCGCCCAAGCTCCATGCGGCCATCGGGATGCAGGGCGATCTTTTCCGCCCGTGCCAAATCCTCGGCCGAACGGCCTTCGTAGCGCACACGCCATTGCCGGTCGATGCAGAGCACGATGTCAGCGGTGTCGGCCTCGAGCGCTGACACCACCTCCGGAGAAAAAACGGTATCCGCGTAGCAGACGTAGGCCGCGCGAGCGGCATCCAACGGCGTGGACAGGAACGAAGCCACCGCGCCGCTGCGTTTCCATTCCGGATTGACCGAGAAATAGATGTTGGGATAGCGCGCCACCACTTCTTCGAGTCGGTAGCCGCCCACAAAATGGAACTCGGCCTCACCCAGCATGGCGAAGGCGTCGAGCAACCAGTCCAGCACACGACGGCTGGTCCAGGGCGCTTCAACCAATGCTGACGGGCGTTCGCCCGAAAAGGGCTTGCCGGCGCCCAGGATAATGACTTGCGGCTTGTTCAAAACAGATGCCCGGCCTTCATCATGCCGCTCCCTTGAGCGCGACGGCCACCCGGGATTGGTCCGCATAAGTCAGATATGGACCCATGGGCAGGCTGAGCACCCGTTGCGCAACGGCATCACCCACGGGCAACTGAGCGTGGGCATCTGCCACGGCTGGCTGCCGGTTCAGAGGGATCGGATAATGCACGGCCGTCGGCACCTCGGCCTCGCTCAAGCGCTTCTGCAAAACATCGCGCTCAGCGACTTGGACGGTGTACTGAGCCCAAGCGCTGGCATTGTGGGGTTCGATCAACGGCATGGTTTTGAGCCCCGCTTCCCCGAGCAGCCGGGCATAGCGTGCAGCGACTTCTTGGCGTTGAACAAGTTCTTCGTCCAGCACCGCCAGCTTGGACAGCAGGATGGCTGCCTGGATCGTGTCGAGCCGGCTGTTCACGCCGACACGCACGTGGTGATATCGGCGGTCCTGGCCGTGGCGTGCGATTTGGCGCATGACCTTGGCCAGCTCGTCGTCGCTTGTGAAGATGGCACCGCCGTCACCGTAGCAACCCAGAGGTTTGCTCGGGAAAAAGCTGGCGCAGGCTATGGTGCTGAGGTTGCAACTCTTGCGGCCTTTGTAGCTAGCGCCGAAGCTCTGCGCCGCGTCCTCAATCACCGGGATGCCATAACGTGTTGCGATGGCGTTGATGGCATCGAAATCCGCGCACTGGCCGTACAGGCTGACCGGGATGACGGCCTTGGTACGCGGCGTGATCGCCGCCTCCAGTAGGGCCGGATCAAGGTTGTAGGTACGTGCATCGATATCCACGTACACAGGCTTGGCGCGCAGCAGCGCCACGGTCTCGGCGGTGGCTATGTAGGTGAAGCCCGGGGTGATGACTTCGTCACCCGGTCCCACGCCCAGCGCCATCAGCGCAATCTGCAACGCATCCGTTCCGTTGGCCACACTGATGCAGTACTTGGCACCCGTGTAGGCGACCAGTTTCTCCTCCAACTCGGCCACTTCAGGGCCGAGGATGAACTGGCCATGGGCCATCACGCGCTGGATCGCTGCGTCGATCTGAGGCTTGAGCCGCTGGTACTGGCTCTTGAGGTCAATGAATTCCATGAGGGTCCCTGTTCTGTGTTCAGCCCACGAGACGGCAGCGGCCGTCGCGCAGCTCGTAGCGCTTACCCGTCTGCTCGCAGACGGACTCGGCATTTCCGTTCAGTGGCAGGTTCAGCCGTTCGCCGTGCTGGCTCATCCAGCCAATCTGGCGCGCAGGCACACCTACCATCAGGGCGTAGTCGGGCACATCGTGGTTGACCACGGCGCCCGCACCGACGAAGGCATACTCGCCGACGGTCACGCCGCAGACTATTGTTGAATTGGCCCCCAGCGTCGCGCCGCGCCGGATCAGGGTGCGGCGGTACTCGTCCTTGCGGATCACGGCGCTGCGCGGGTTGTAGACGTTGGTGAACACTGTGCTGGGGCCGCAGAACACGTAGTCTTCCAGCGTAACCGCGTCGTAGACACTGACATTGTTCTGGACTTTGACGTTGTCACCAATGATCACGTCGTTGCCGACGAAAACGTTCTGGCCGAAGGAGCAGGCGCGGCCGATGCGCGCACCGGCACAGATATGCACCCAGTGCCAGATACGGCAGCCTTCGCCGATCTGCGCGCCTTCGTCGACGATGGCCGAGGGATGGACGGTGTAGTTCGCGCCCATCACAACTCCAGCGGCAGGCCCACGCGCACGCCGTCGCGCGCCGAGCGGTATGCCGCAATCAGCACCTCCAGCGATTTCAGGCCTTCGCGGCCGTCGACGTCGGCCTCGGCCTCGCCGCGCAGGGTCTTGATCACGTTGTCGTAGTACAAGGGGTGGCCGAAGCCATAGACGCTGGTGGTCTGATAGCTGGCCGCCTTGATCTGCTCATCCTCGGGACGGCTGTCGGCGAACTGCCACTCCTGGATCTCATTAACGGCCACGCCGCCCACGCGCACCGTGCCCTTTTCGCCCAAGATAGTGATAGAGCCTTCGAGGTTCTTTGGGTAGGTCAGCATGGTGCAGTTGAGCGAGCCCAGGGCGCCGTTACGCCATCGCACGCTGAGCACGCCGCTGTCTTCGGCCTCAATGTCACGCGCCAGCGTAGCCGTATAAGCATGCAGGGAATCGATGGGGCCGATCAGCCACTCGAGTAGATCCACGTAGTGGCTGGCCTGATTCATGAAGGCGCCACCGTCAAGCTCCCAGGTGCCGCGCCACTTGGCCTGGTCGTAGTAGCCCGCCTGGGGGCGTTGCCAGAAGACGTTGAGGGTCACCATATAGATCTGACCGAAGCGCTTCTGGCTCACGGCCTGCTTGAGCAACTGCAGCGTGGCGTTTTTGCGGTTCTGCTTGACGACGAAGAGGCGCACGCCGGCCTCCTCGCAGGCGCGCACCATGCGCAGACCGTCCTCCCATTTGGTGGCCATGGGCTTCTCGCTGAGCACGTGGCGCCCGGCGCGGGCCACTTCCACTGCTTGCTGATGATGCGTGCCGCTGGGCGTGGTCAGGATGACGCAGTCGGCCGTAGTTTTCTGAAGCAGGGCTGTTAGGCTGGAGTGCCCGGCAGCGCCGGTGGCCTGGACAGCCTGCTGCAGGGCGGCAGGATTTGTGTCGCAGAGGTCCACCAATTCGGCTTGACCGGCGTGCTGGCGTATGGAGTCGAAATGGTTCTTGGAAATCCGGCCACACCCCACTAGGGCGAAGCGGATCTTGCGGTTGATGGCTGAGTCGAAATGCATACGGAGGCTCTTACAGCCTGAAGACCGTGAAGCCTGCAGCCGTGGCTGCATGCCGGTCATACAAGCTTTTTACATCGGCAAGCACGGGCTTTTCACTACGGCAGGCCGCTCGCAACTCTGCGAGTCTGGCCTGCCTGTACTCGGTATGACCCACCGCCACCACCAGGGCGTCCACCGGATTGTTGGCATCAATTGTTTCTAATTTCAGCTTGTGTTCATGGTGCATTGCCTCCGCATTTGCCCATGGGTCAGTTACACGTACTTCTACTCCCCAGGATTCGAATTCACGCACCATATCAATAACCTTGCTGTTGCGGATATCGGGACAGTTCTCTTTGAACGTCATGCCCATCACGCCTACACGACAGCGCGGTACGTCCATACCATTTTTTAGCATGAGCTTGATGGTGTTACGAGCGACATAGCGGGCCATGTTGTCATTGATCCGACGGCCTGCAAGAATGACTTGAGGGCGATACCCCACCTGTTCGGCTTTGTGCGTGAGGTAGTACGGGTCTACTCCGATACAGTGTCCTCCCACCAATCCTGGGCGAAAAGGCAGAAAATTCCATTTGCTGCCCGCTGCCTCGAGTACATCAAGTGTGTCAATATCTAGGCGTGAAAAAATCACCGACAACTCATTGATAAGTGCAATATTGAGATCTCTTTGTGTATTTTCGATGACCTTTGCAGCTTCGGCTATCTTGATGCTGGATGCCTTGTGGGTTCCTGCTTTAATGATGGTTTGATAAAGTGCATCTATTTCATCGCTCACTTCCGGCGTGCTGCCGCTCGTTATTTTTTTGATTTTGGTGAGGGTGTTTATTTTATCTCCGGGGTTGATGCGCTCTGGGCTATAGCCGCAGAAAAAATCATGATTGAATTTTAATCCGGAGGATTCTTCTAGCACTGGGACGCATACCTCTTCTGTGGCGCCAGGATACACGGTGGATTCATATATGACGACTGAGCCCATTTGCATCTGTTGGCCAATAATTTTGCTGGCCTTAATCAGAGACGTCATATCTGGTCGATTGGCGCGATCTATAGGCGTTGGAACGGTAACAATAAATATCTGGCAATCGCTCAAGTCTACTTCATTATTGGAGTACTGAAGATAACGCGCTTGCGCCAACTCCTCGGAAGATACTTCCAACGTATTGTCATGCCCGCTGAGCAATTCTCCTATGCGGGCTACGTTTGTATCGAAGCCTAATACAGATCTTTGCTTGCCGAACTCAACGGCAAGAGGCAGACCTACATAGCCTAGTCCTATTACGGCAATTTTCCGATCCCGCCATTTCATTCGAGTTTTCCTTTTAAAAATTCTTCGGCCTCTTACAAGTAGGTGATTGGTATAGGGTTGCCTGCTATGGTGTTTGTAATGTGTGGTGCACGTCAATCACCATTTTTAGAGAATGGTGCATAACCAGGCACCAACTCGCGCAGAACTTGTTTTAAGGCCGCAGTATCGTTTGCTTTCGCTGAACTCTGAAGCTGCTCCAGCAGCTTGGCCAGTGCGGGCCATGGTTTGTATTCTTCCCGTGCTCGCAGTATCCGTGGATGCTGCGTGGCAAGAGGGTTGTCACTGATGAGAAGCTCTTCGTAGAGTTTTTCCCCAGGACGTAGGCCAGTGAAGAGTATTTTTACGTCTCCGTTGGGGTGGCTGTCGTCTTTGACGGTCAAGCCAGACAGGGCGATCATGCGCCGAGCCAACTGCTCAATGCGTATGGGCGCACCCATGTCGAGTAAAAATAAATCACCCCCTTCAGCCATGGCTCCTGCTTGCAATACGAGTTGAGCAGCTTCATAGATGGTCATGAAGTAACGAGTCACTTCTGGGTGGGTGACTGTAACTGGGCCCCCTGATGCGATTTGCTGGCGAAACAATGGAATGACGCTGCCGCTGGAGCCCAGCACGTTGCCAAAGCGGACTATGGATAGGCGGGTGGGGCAAAGCCATGACGGGTTAGATTCCCTGTGGTCGCTGTCTGCAAAAGGCATTTGGTTGGCTGCAGAAACTGCTTGCAAGATCTGCTCGGCAATGCGCTTGCTGGCCCCCATAATGTTTGTGGGCCGAACCGCTTTGTCGGTCGATACCAGTACTAAGTGTTTAGCACCATGAGTTAGCGCTAGCCGCACTACGTTAAGTGTGCCAAATACATTGTTCAGGACACCTTCTCCAGGATTGGATTCCACCATTGGCACATGCTTGTAAGCGGCGGCGTGGTAAACGGACGAAGGTCTGTGTGCACGGAAGATTGCGTCCAGACGATCGACCGACCCCACACTGGTCAGCAAAGCCACCAGAGTGCAGTTGTGTAAGCCCTTATCCTTAAGTGCAAGCAATTCCTGATGGATGCTGTAAAGCGCGTACTCACTGTGATCTACTAGAAGCAAGGTGGCGGGGCGCTCTCTGACAATTTGGCGGCAGAGTTCGCTCCCAATGCTGCCGCCGGCACCGGTTACCATGACGATTTGATTGGCGAGGTTGCGTTCAATCAGCTCTGAGTTGGGCGTGACGGGCTCGCGCCCGATCAGGTCCTCGACATCCAGTTCCTGAAAGTCTGCCATGGTGACGCGCCCGCTGGCCAAGTCTGACAAGCCAGGCAGGGTGCGAATGCGTACGGGAAGCTGCCGCATGCTTTCGATGATTTGGTGTCGGCGTTGGCGTGTGGCGCTTGGCACTGCCAGCAATATGTCTGTAACTTGCTGCTTGTGCACCAACTTTGATAAAGAAGCTGGCCCATGTACCTGGACCCCGTCAATGCTCTGTCCGAGTTTGGCCGGATCGTCATCAATGAACCCTAGCAATTGATACTGGGGCGTGCTGACGAGACCCGCGGCCGTCTGTGCACCTGCGCGACCCGCGCCGTAGATTAGCAAGCGTTGCGGAGATTTCCCCGGGTTACCAGCAAGCCACAACCATCCCAGCGCGCGGCTGGAACCTACGAGCAGCAGGAAAATGAGCGGCTGTAGGAGACCGACACTACGGGGGACGTTTTCCCATTGCACGAATAGAAGGGTTGTAAACAGTAGGGCGCCATACAAAGCCACGGCTTTTCCCGTGGTTATCAGTGCTTTGATGCCGGTGTAGCGAAAAATAGCGCGGTACAACCCTCTCGTTACGAAGATGGGAAGAGCTAACACTGGTGCCAGTCCATAGACCAGCCATTGAGCTCCTTCGGGTGTGTGCAATGCTTCTAGCCTCAATGTGAATGCAAGCCACATGGCGAACACTCCCATGGCGGCATCGAGTCCGACGACGAAGATCTGCTTGATGCGCCGGGGCCATTCAAGAACTCTGCTTAAGAAGAGGCGGGAAGTGTGCATCGGTCTTTCGTCTACTGTAGCGGCGCAATCCCCGTCCTCTCCAACACATCCCCCACCAGCTCCAACCGCACCAGAGGGTTATCAAGCTCCATCAAGCGCTGCTTGAGTTCCAGCGGCACGGGCAACAGCTCGCACCACCGGTTGGACACCCAGCCGCAATCGTCCAGTTGCGCTTCGGTGGGCGTGATGGCGTTGGGGGTTTCGGGGTCGCGTTGTCGGAGTGTGTGCAGCACCTGCGCCAGTGCGGTGGCCGCCTTCTTGAGGTCGCCGGGGACGGGTACCGGGAGGTCGGGGTCTACGTGATCCACATCGGCGGTCCACAGGCCGTGGGGCAGGTGATGGCGCTGGGTGATGCGAAAACGTTGGCTGGCGCGGCACAGCAGGGTGATCAGGCCTGGCTGGGGGTAATCCAGCTGTTCGATGATCGCCAGGGTGCCTACATCGTTGAAGCGCTCTTCGGGTGCGCCCGCCTGGCGCACTTCGTGGCCGTGGGTGAGGGAGACCACGCCAAACGGCGCACCTGCCTGGTGGCATTTGCGCACCATGTCCAGGTAGCGCACCTCGAACACGCGCAGCGCCAGCACGCCACCGGGGAACAGCACGGAGTTCAGCGGGAAAAGGGGCAGGGATGACAGTGTGAGGGCTTGGGACATGAGCGGGGTGAGGCGCCTTGGCCCGCTATCATCCCACGGCGCAACCCGCTTTCAGTCCCGCCCTTGTTTTTTGTTCCCTCCGCCCCTTTTCCACCCATGCTCTTTCAGATTGCTTCTTTCCTGCTCGACGTTGTTGGTGGCTTGCTCACGGGGGCTTGCCTGTTGCGGCTGTACATGCAGTGGCAGCGTGTTCCGTTCGCCAACCCGGTCGGGGGGCTGGTGTTTGCCCTGACCGATTGGCTGATCATGCCGCTGCGCCGGGTGATTCCGCCTGTGGGGCGCTGGGATGTGTCGAGCCTGGTGGCTGCGGCATTGCTGCAGCTGGTGCAGTACTCCCTGCTGACTTTGTTGCTTGGGGCTGCTTCTGCATGGGCCTGGCTGCCGTGGCTGGCCCTGTTTGGCCTGGCGCGGGTGGCGGTTTCGGGGCTGATCGGCCTTTTGATTGTCTACGCCGTGATGTCCTGGGTGCAGGCGCGTTCACCGCTGTCCGATGTGATTGCCCGGTTGTGCGAACCGGTCCTGCGGCCGTTTCGCCGGATCATCCCGCTGGTGGGGGGTATCGACCTGTCGCCCCTGGCCGTGCTGGTGTTGCTGCAGGTGGTCATGATTGTGCTGGGCCATTTACAGGCCAGCGTCATGCGTTGAGCCGGAAGAGCTACTTAAAAACGGCCCCTGCGCGCAATGGGTAAGCCTGAGTAGCTATCAAAAAAAGAGCGGCCGCGCCAGATAGGCGGGGCCGCTCACTCTGCATCTGCGGGCTTTTAGTTACATCACTGCATCCGCCGGCAGCCGCTGCAGCATGGCCAAGCTGCTGGCCACGGTGTTGCGCAGTTCGCGGCGGTCGCAAATGAAGTCCACGGCGCCCTTGGTCTGCAGGAATTCGGCGCGCTGGAAGCCCTCGGGCAGCGTCACGCGCACAGTCGATTCGATCACGCGCGGACCGGCAAAGCCGATCAGGGCCTTGGGCTCGGCGATCACGATGTCGCCGACGAAGGCAAAACCAGCAGAGACGCCGCCCATGGTCGGGTCGGTCAGCACGCTGACATAGGGCAGGCCCTTCTTGGCCAGGCGGGTGAGAGCGGCATTGGTCTTGGCCATCTGCATGAGCGACAGCAGGCCTTCCTGCATGCGGGCACCGCCGGTGGCGGTGAAGCAGATGAAAGGCACCTTCTGCTCGATGGCGGTTTCCACGCCACGCACGAAGCGCTCGCCCACCACGGAGCCCATGGAGCCGCCCATGAAATCAAACTCGAAGCAGGCCGCCACCACGTTGATACTCTTGACCGCGCCACCCATGACGATGAGCGCATCGGTCTCGCCAGTGTTCTCCAGGGCTTCCTTCAGGCGCTCGGGGTACTTGCGGCTGTCCTTGAACTTGAGGGCGTCGACCGGCAGCACTTCCTGGCCGATCTCGTAGCGGCCTTCCGCATCGAGGAAGGCGTCCAGGCGCGCACGGGCACCAATGCGGTGGTGGTGGCTGCAGTGGGGGCAGACGTTCTGGTTGTGCTCCAGGTCGGCCTTGTAGAGCACCGTCTCGCAGCTTGGGCACTTGATCCACAGGCCCTCTGGCACCTGGCGGCGCTCGGTGGGGTCGGTTTGCTGGATCTTGGAGGGCAGAAGTTTTTCGAGCCAGGACATGGTGTTCTCCTCTTCGGTGGCTCGGCCTGTGGGGGCGCTTGAAGCGCCAGGGGCAGGCCGGGTGGAATCTGTGGCGCGCCGCACCGGGTGGGGTGCGGGCGCGCCGGGCTGCATTATGCGTCCAGGTGTCTAGGCGTCCAAAGCCTTGCGAATGCCGCGCAGGAAGTCGATGGTCAGGGGCACCACCTTGGCATGCTCCTGGTCTTCGATCAGCTGGATGATGCGGCTGCCGATGACCACGGCATCCGCCACCTTGCCGATCGCCTGGGCCGTGGCTGCGTCGCGGATACCAAAACCCACGCCCACGGGGATGGTCACATGCTTGCGAATACGGGGCAGCATCTGCTCCACGGCCGAGGTATCGAGTGCGCCCGAGCCGGTCACGCCCTTGAGCGACACGTAGTACACATAGCCGCTGGCCACGCGCGCCACCTGGGCCATGCGCTCATCCGTGCTGGTGGGCGCCAGCAGGAAGATCAGGTCCATGTTGTGCGCACGCAGGCTGGCGGCAAACTGCTCACACTCCTCTGGCGGGTAGTCCACGATGAGCACGCCATCAACCCCGGCTTCGGCGCTGTCGCGCACGAAGGCGCCCTCACCATGGACTTGGTCATAGCGCTCCACCGGGTTCGCGTAGCCCATCAGCACCACGGGGGTGGTGGTGTTGCGCTTGCGGAACTCGCGCACATGGTCGAGCACCTGCACCATGCCCACCCCCAGACTCAGGGCCTTTTCGCCGGCCTTCTGGATCACGGGGCCGTCGGCCATGGGGTCGGAAAACGGCACGCCCAACTCGATCACATCGGCGCCCGCCTCCACCATGCCGTGCATGAGGGCGGGCGTGATGTCAGCAAATGGGAAGCCTGCGGTGACGTACGGGATCAGTGCCTTGCGGCCCTGGGCTTTCAGCTGTTCAAAAGTGGTCTGGATGCGGCTCATGGCTTGGCGTCTCCTGGGGCGCCCTTGACGGTCAGGCCGCGCATGGAGGGACGGTCATAGAAATCTTCACCCGACAAATCGGCCACGGTGCCAATGTCCTTGTCGCCCCGGCCCGAGAGGTTGACCAGGATGGACTGGTCGGGTCGCATCTCCTTGGCCAGCTTCAGGGCGTAGGCGAACGCGTGGCTCGATTCGAGGGCCGGAATGATGCCTTCGGTGCGGCAGAGGTGGTGGAAGGCTGCAAGCGCTTCCTTGTCGGTGATGCCCACGTACTCGGCACGGCCGATCTCCTGCAGCCAGGCATGTTCGGGACCCACGCCGGGGTAGTCCAGTCCTGCGCTGATGCTGTGGGTCTCGGTGATCTGGCCGTTGGCGTCCTGCAGGATGAAGGTGCGGTTGCCGTGCAGCACACCCGAGCTGCCGCGCTGCAGCGATGCCGAGTGTTTGCCACTGTCCAGGCCCTCGCCGGCCGCCTCCACGCCGATCAGGCGCGTTTTCTCGAATGGGATGTAGGGGTGGAAGATGCCCATGGCGTTGCTGCCGCCGCCCACGCAGGCGATCACGGCATCGGGCTGCTCGGCGGCGATCTTCTGCTCGGCCAGCATGGCGGGCATTTGTTCGATGGACTCCTTGCCGATCACACTCTGGAAGTCGCGCACCATCATCGGGTAGGGGTGCGGGCCCGCCACGGTGCCGATGATGTAGAAGGTGTTGTCCACATTGGCCACCCAGTCGCGCATGGCCTCGTTGAGCGCGTCTTTCAGCGTCTTGCTGCCCGATTCGACCGGCACCACGGTGGCGCCCAGCAGCTTCATGCGGAAGACGTTGGGGCTCTGGCGCTTGACGTCCTCGGAGCCCATGTAGACCACACATTCGAGGCCATAGCGCGCGCAGATCGTGGCCGTGGCTACGCCGTGCTGCCCAGCGCCGGTCTCGGCGATCACGCGGGGCTTGCCCATGCGCTTGGCCAGCATGGCCTGGCCGATCACATTGTTGATCTTGTGGGCGCCGGTGTGGTTGAGGTCTTCGCGCTTGAGGTAGATCTGCGCGCCACCCAGCTCGCGGCTGGTGCGGGCAGCATGGTAGACCGGCGAGGGGCGGCCCACGAAGTGCTTGAGTTCGTAAGCGAATTCGGCCAGGAAATCCGGGTCGTTCTGGTAGCGGGCGTAGGCGTCGCGCAGTTCCTGGATCGCGTGGGTAAGTGTTTCGCTGACGAAGCTGCCGCCGTAAGGGCCGAAGTGGCCCGAAGCATCAGGTTGCTGATAGGAATTCATGAGGGTTCTTTGCAAGTTGGGCATCGGCCGCGCGCACGGCGGCGATGAAGCGCTCGATCTTTCCGGCGTCCTTGATGCCCTTCAGGGGCTGACCATCGGGACTGTTGGGGTCCGTGGCCTCGACGCCGGAGCTGACATCAACCGACAGCGTTTTGCAACGCGGGCGGACTTGCAAAATGCCATCGGTCACGTTTGCAGGCGTGAGTCCACCAGACAAAACGAGGTGAGAGCTGACGCTTGGTGGAAGGAGTGACCAATTGAATGCCTTGCCGCCGCCGCCATAACCGTCGACATGGGCGTCGAGCAGGATGGCCTGGGCGTGAGAATAATCGTTCGCGTATTTTACGAGGTCGAACCGGGCGGCACCATCACCCAGGGGAATGCGTGCTGCCCGCAGGTAGGGCCTGGCGCCCTGGCCGGTGGCTGCAAGGCAGTCCTCGGGCGATTCATCGCCATGAAATTGGATGGTTGCGCCTGCTACCAAAGCGCTTGCAGCTATCACATTGGTAGCGGTCTCGTTCACGCAGAGCAGCACCGGGGTCACAAACGGAGGCAGGCGTTTGGCCAACTGGGCTGCGCGTGCTGGAGTGACCGCACGGGGGCTGGGGGCGTAGAGCACAAAGCCGATCGCATCGGCACCTGCGGCCACGGCCGCATCCACGTCCTCCTCGCGGGTCAGGCCGCAGATCTTGATGCGGGTGCGGGCGGGGGGAAGGGGGGCGATGTCTTGGGCTTTCATGGCAGCCAATCATACGCAGCCGTGCGCTGGGGCAGGCCCCAGCGGGCTTCATAGACCGGGCCCTGAAAATACAGCCCGTCGGGCGAAAACGTTGGTGCGGCAGCGTCGCGTGACTGTGCAGCCAGCACCTGGGCCATCCATTCGGGCGGTTGGTCCCCCCGGCCCACGGCAATCAGGCAACCCATGATGTTGCGGATCATGTGGTGCAGAAAAGCGTTGGCTTCGAATTCAAAGCGCCAGTAGCAGGGGCTCCAGCCGAGTTCCGGGTGGGGGTCGCCGAGGCCCCGGCGGGTGATGTCGATGCGGTGCAGCGTCTTGACGGGCGACTTGGCCTGGCAGGCAGAGGCGCGAAAGGACGTGAAGTCATGCTCGCCCAGCAGGATGTCGGCCGCTTGCCGCATAGCGCCGTGGTCCAGCGGGTGGAACACCCAGCCCACGCGCCCGGCATCCACGCTCGGCCGCACAGGCGATTGCAGGAGCACGTAGGCATAACGACGCGCTACGGCGCTGGCGCGGGCGTGGAAATCCGATGGGACGGGTTGTGCCCACTGAACGGCAATGTCGGCCGGGAGAAAGGTGTTGGTGCCCCGCACCCAGGACGATGCAGGCCGCTGAAGCAGAGTGTCAAAGTGCACCACCTGCATCAGCCCGTGTACTCCCGCATCGGTGCGGCCAGCGCACAGGGTGCTCACGGGGTGCGTGGCAAAGCGGCCCAGGGCCGCTTCGAGTTTGTCCTGAACCGTGTTGCCCGACAGCTGGCTTTGCCAGCCGCTGTAGGCCTGGCCGTTGTAGCTGACACCCAGTGCCACCCGCGTCATGGGGTGGCCTGGGGACGGGGTGGGAGGGGTTGTGCGTGCCTGAGGGGGCAGCATCAGCCCAGTTCGGCCAGCATGCGCTGGGCGCGGGTCTTGAGGGCGCCGCTGGATTCCGCAACCACCTCTTCAATCAGCGTGCGGGCACCATCGGTGTCGCCAATGGCGTTGAACTCTTCTGCCAGCGCCAGCTTGGTGGCCAAGGGGTCGTCTTGCGCGGCAGCTGAGCCGTCATCCGAGGAGTCGGCCACCGGGGGGGGCGCCTTGGCTGCGGGTGCGGCCATGGGCTTGGTGGGCGCATTCAGGTCCAGCGACAGCTCGCCCAGGTCGAATTCCATGGGGCTGGAGTCCTTGGTGTCACCCGTCAGAGGCATGGGGCCAGAAGGGGCCATGCTCAGGTCGTCAGCGCTGGGGAAGTCCAGGTCGGCCACCGGAGGGGGCGCCATGGGGCTGGGCGACGTGTCAGGGCTGTTCCATGCGGCGGGAGGCTCTGCGGACGGTGGGGGCAGATCCAGTTCAGGGCGCAGGGTGGGGGGCTCGTCCGCGTCCGACGGCGTGTTGCCACGGGCACTGGTGGCAGCGGCAGCCGCCGCAGCAAATCCGCCGGGCGCAGCGGGAGGTGCGTCGGTCAACGCGTCATCGGGCAAGTCCAGGTCGAGATCCAGGTCCAGGTCGGGTGGCAGGGCTGCGGCAGGGCTGCCTGCGCCGGTGAAGGTGCTGGGGAAGCCGCCAGGGGGCAGCGATGGCGACTCGTCTTCACCCATGCCGGGGCGGCCGCCAGGCTGGTACAGCCGGTTGTCGGGCTCCAGGTCGCGGCCCAGTTCGGCGATGCGTGCCCAATCCGGGCCCTCGCCTTGGGTCAGCTTGAAGACCTCGCCGGCCACGGCCTCCAGGGCCTTGCGGTCCTGGCGCTTGGCGTAGATTTCACCCAGCTTGACGTGCACGGAAACACGGCCCGGGTTGTGGCGAACGGCTTCTTTCAGAATTTCTTCGGCCTGCAGGTCGCGGCCATAGGCCAGGTAGACATCGGCCTCGGCCACGGGGTCCACATCGCCGCCGGCGTCCAGCTGGCTCGGCGAGTAGGCCATGGACGAGCCAGTGGTCATATCGCTGTTGGCCGTGTCCACACGCTGGCCACCGCTGGCGCCAAAGAAGGAGTCGGGCTGGATGCGGCTTTCCAGGAAGGAGCTATCCACGCCGTTGTTCTGGCGGCGACGCTGGACAACGCGGTAGGCGCCATATCCCAGCAGACCTGCCAGCACGATCCCGCCACCGATCGGCAGCAGTGGATCATCCATCAGTCCGGCCAGGAAGCCGGGCTCCTCGACCGGTGCGGGGGCCGGGGCTGGCTTGGGCGCAGGTGCTGGAGCCGGTGCAGGGGCGGATGCTTCGGCTACAGGTGCCGAGGCGGCCGCTTCTGCAGGAACCGATACTTCTGCAGGTGCGCTGGCTGCGGCTGCAGGCGCCGATGCCGGAGCCTCGGGGGCGGTTGGGGCTGTGGGCGTGGCAGGTACGGCGGGTGCTTGCACAGCCACGCCAGCGGGAGCACTGGCAGCGCCTGCGGCTGCAGGGGCGGCACTGCCACCTGCGGCGGACGAGGCTGCGCCTAGCTTGTTCAGGTCGGTGATGTTCTTGGACAGCTCGGCCAGTAGCATAGCAGCCACACCCGCCTGCTTGTCCTTGGCGACCTGCTCTTCAGCGGCCT
>NZ_JBPVJQ010000008.1:0-155361 GCF_051942715.1 Acidovorax sp. BL-A-41-H1
CGACGACCAGACGGGCCATGTGACCTCGGCCGCGCGCCATGTGCCGGCTGGGCACGTCAGCAGCGGTATCTCGAACATGGTGCCGCTGCAGGCTGCAGGGAACTGACCGCCCGGTTTGTGGTCTGTCCAGGTCCGGGCTGCCACCGGCATCCCAGGCACCCAAAGGAGCCTTTTTGCGTACCAACTTCCTACGGGCCAGCATGGCCGCCCTCTGGGTCATCGCCTGCCACGCGGCGCTGGCCCAAACGCCTGACGCCGACACCACCCCGCCCGCCCCCACCAAGGGCGAAGCCAAAGCGCAGCGCGACTTCAAGATGCTGGATTTCAACGGAGACGGCAAGCTGAGCCGCACCGAGGTGCAACTGTTTCCCCGGCTGGCCGCCGCGTTCGATGACGCAGACACCGACAAGGACGGTTATGTGTCGTACGAGGAAGTGCGGGTCTTTGCCGCCAAATACCGGGAGCAGCGAGACCAGCAACGTGCCGCCGCCCAGGCGGCAGCTGCCGCCTCATCGCCCCGGCCGTGATGCCGTGGCGTGAAAAATACAAGAAAATTTGACCGCTACCGCGCGTCCATCAAGCCTTGATAGCTATTATTTATATAGCAAACTACAACCCACCGGTGCGCTTGACCTTGGGGTCTGAATAGGTGAGCGGCTCGTTCTTGACCTGCTGGGCCATGCGCTCCTGCAGGGTCATCTTGTTGATGTCCTGCGCCACCTCCACCGCCGTGCCGCTGGCCCGCCACATCGACTGGATGAGTTCCAGCAGCTGCTTGTAGATGGGCTCCTTGGGCGGCTCGGGGGGTTCTTCTACCGTTTCCTTTTTCTTGACCTCGGTCCAGTCCCGGTTGGCGGTGTCCGGGGCAGAAGGCTTGTCGGGCTCACGCACGACGGCGCCCTCGCCCAGGCGGTCCATGGATTCCACCGGGTTGGGCGCATTGATAGGCCGCACCGGCGGCGCGCCGGAGGCGCCAGTGGAATACAAATCAGCGCCCTGAGGACGCCAACTCGGCGATCGATCGACAGGTGGCATTTGCATGGCAGTGGCCCCGATGGTGAATGAATGTGTCTTGGCGTGCAGAGGGTTTTCCGCCGTCTTCGTAATTCATAACGGCAAAAAGAAGGGGAAATTTAGGTCTTTTTCACCGATTGAACCAAAACAAGGGTTTTCACCTAGATTTCAGCAAGAGTTCAAGCCATGCACCAGCCTGATGTGGGCAGAAAACACAGATTGAGCGCACCGGCGATCACAACCACCAGGCCAGCCTGTGGTTTTTGTGCGTGTTGGCCATGCGCCAAGGGGCGGCCGAAGGCGTCCGGAGGCTTTCCGCGCAACGAAAAAGAGATAAAGAGGGGCCTCAGCTGGGGCTGCAGGGCCCCGAGCCGGTCAGAGAAAGCGTTCCAGCAGCTTGCGCGAGTGCCGGTCCAGCGCGGTGGTGTCCTTGACGCGGAACTGCATGCCGTCGCCCCCGGCGATCAGCAGCCGGGTGCGCCCACCCAGACGGCGAATGTCTTCTTCGGCCTTGAGCACCAGGCTGGCCGGGCCCCGGTCGGTCTCCACCTGCCAGGTGCTGGGCGTTGAGAAACTCGACACTGCAATGATTTTTTCGATAGTGGGTACAAACTCGCGCACCGCCAGCTCCTCGTCGATGAGCTGCCGGGCCGGGCCCGCCACCCGGTCCACCTGCGGAATCCACAACAACTCATGGCCATCCGCGCCCACCAGCGACAGCCCCTCGCCAGGCGCGGCGATGGGGAAAGCCCGCACGGGGGTGACGCCTTCATGCTCCGAGCCGTCGGGCAGCGTCAGAACCAGGCGGCCATGGGGGTTGCGCGCCAACTGGAAGGCAGGCGTAGACGACGGGTTCAGGGGTGCGTTCATGGCAAGCTCGCTCACAACTTTTCAGGGATTGCCCGCAGGGTGGGCAGGGTGCAGCAGGCTGCTGTCGATGATGACCCCGGCCGCCTGGGCGTCTTCTTCGGCGCGGCGCGCCTGGGCTTCGTAGAGCCGCCAGTAGGCGCCCTGCTTTTCCATAAGTTCGTCGTGGGGACCCACTTCCACCACCTCGCCCCGGTCCATCACCACCAGGCGGTCGGCTTTGCGCAGGGTGGACAGGCGGTGGGCAATGGCAATCGTGGTGCGGCCTTGCACCAGGTTATCGAGCGCCTTCTGGATTTCCTTCTCGGTCTCGGTGTCCACGGCCGAGGTGGCTTCGTCCAGGATCAGAATGCGCGGATCGATCAGCAGTGCGCGCGCAATGCTGATGCGCTGGCGCTCGCCTCCCGACAGGCCCTGGCCGCGCTCGCCCACCAGCGAGTCGTAGCCATGCGGCAAGCGCAGGATGAATTCGTGTGCATGCGCAGCGCGGGCGGCGGCCACAATCTCCTCGCGCGTCGCTTCGGGCTTGCCGTAGGCGATGTTCTCGGCAATGGTGCCGAAGAACAGGAAGGGCTCCTGCAGCACCAAGCCGATGTGGCGGCGGTAGTCGGCCACGGCAAAGCGGCGGATGTCGATGCCATCCACCTGGATGGAACCGTCGCTCACGTCATAAAAGCGGCTGATCAGGTTGACCAGCGTGCTCTTGCCCGAGCCGCTGTGGCCCACCAGGCCGATCATCTCGCCGGGGCGGATATCCAGATCCAGCGCCTTGATGACGGCACGGCTGCCATAGCGAAAGCCCACACCCTGCATGCTGATGGCACCCTGCACCTTGTCCACCTTGACGGGCTGGGCAGGGTCGGGCACGTTGCTCACGTGGTCCAGGATGTCAAAAATGCGCTTGGCACCTGCGGCCGCCTTTTGCGTGACCGAGACGATGCGGCTCATCGAATCGAGCCGCCCATAGAACCGCCCGATGTAGGCGATGAAGGCGGTGAGCACCCCCACCGTGATCTGGTTGCGTGACACCAGCCAGATGCCGAACGCCCAGACCACCAGCAGCCCGATTTCGGTCAACAGCGACACCGTGGGGGTGAACAGGCTCCAGGTCTTGTTGAGCTTGTCGTTGACTTCCAGGTTGTGCTGGTTGGCGTCACGGAAGCGCTGGGCCTCGCGCTTCTCTTGCGCAAAGGCCTTCACCACGCGGATGCCGGGGATGGTGTCGGCCAGCACATTGGTCACCTCGGACCACACGCGGTCGATCTTTTCAAACCCGGTGCGCAGGCGGTCGCGCACAGTGTGGATCATCCAGCCAATGAAGGGCAGCGGCACCAGCGTGACGAGCGCCAGCCACGGGTTGATCGAGAACAGGATGGTCGCCGTCATCACGATCATCAGCACGTCGGTGACGAAGTCGAGCGCATGCAGCGACAGGAACACGTTGATGCGGTCTGTCTCGGAACCAATCCGGGCCATGAGGTCGCCGGTGCGCTTGCCGCCAAAGTAGTCCAACGACAGGCGCAGCAGGTGCTCGTAAGTCGTGGTGCGCAGGTCGGCACCGATGCGCTCGGACACCAGCGCCAATATATAAGTGCGCGCCCAGGAGAGGCCCCAGGCCAGCAGGGCCGACAGCAGCAGCCCGCCCAGGTACAGCAGCACCAGCATGGGGTCGATCTGCTTGCCGTTCTGGAACGGGATCAGGATGTCGTCCATCAGCGGGATGGTGAGGTACGGCGGCACCAGCGTGGCGGCGGTGGACGCCAGTGTGAGCGCAAACCCGGCGGCCAGCTGCTTGCGGTAGGGCCGGGCAAAACGCCACAGACGCAGCAGCACCCAGGTGGACGTTTGCGGGGGCTGGGCCCGGGCGCAGGCCGGGCATTCGTCGGTGTCGGGCGGCAGGGGCGTGTGGCAGGTGGGGCAGGCGGGCTCGTCGTCTTCGGCGGCCGTGTTGCCTGCGCCCAGGGCCATCTGCTGTTCGAAACGCTGCACCAGGCGCAATGCCTGGGCGTGGTGCGCCAGCGTAAAGCGCCACAGCGCCAGCCGGGCCTGGGGGCTGTGCAGCTCCAGGGAACCCACACCGCCATGGTCGTGCAGGCGCAGGGCCAGGCCGTCACCCAGCGGCCAGCTGCGCCAGGTCGTGGTGCCGGGCTCGCAGGCCAGCAGACGCTCGGACGTCACCACCACCCAACCTGTCGCAAACCGCAGCGCGGTACTCAGGTCAACCTGTAACGCAGCCAGCACGTTCTCTTTGGAAGCGAGCATGGCCCGCAATTCGCCCCCCACGGGGCCAGAAAAGACACCCGAGGCGTCCACAGAATGGTGATGTTGCATTTTTGGTTGGTTTTTCCGCCACCGGCAGCCTGCGGTGGCCGAACTCGCGAAAGCGGGAATTCTCACCGATACTGCACGCCACGGTGCGACGGCATCCTCCTGTAACGTCTGCGGCAGCCATTTGGCTGACACTGCGAACAGGCCCCGGGCTGGCGCACAATCATCGTCCAACAAAGTCCCCCTTCGTCCCCTTTTTCCACGCAAAGCCCTCACAAGGCCGGAAACACACCCGCTGCAATCCATGGCGAAACTCAACGACATCCAACTGCTTCGCATCAACTACCTGCGGGGCCCCAATATCTGGACCTACCGGCCGGTCCTGGAAGTTTGGCTGGACCTGGGCGAG
Organism: Acidovorax sp. BL-A-41-H1; assembly: GCF_051942715.1. Taxonomy (NCBI): domain Bacteria; kingdom Pseudomonadati; phylum Pseudomonadota; class Betaproteobacteria; order Burkholderiales; family Comamonadaceae; genus Acidovorax; species Acidovorax sp. BL-A-41-H1. Next base: position 4,559 of record NZ_JBPVJQ010000008.1, read on the forward strand.
CTGGAGGACTATCCCTCCAACACCATCCCCGGCTTCAATGACCGCCTCACGGCCTGGCTGCCCGCGCTGATCGAACACCACTGCGGCGTGGGCGAGCGCGGCGGCTTCCTGCAGCGCCTGCAAGAGGGCACCTGGTGCGGCCATGTGCTGGAGCACATCGTGATCGAGCTGCTCAACCTGGCGGGCATGCCCACCGGCTTTGGCCAGACGCGCAGTACCAGCCAGCGCGGCGTGTACCGCATGGTGTTCCGCGCCCGCGACGAAAGCGTAGCCCGCGTGGCACTGGCCCAAGGCCATGCGCTGATCATGGCGGCCATCAACGACCAGCCTTTTGACGTGGCCGCCGCCGTGGCCCGCGTGCGCACCGAGGTGGACGACCAGTACCTTGGCCCCAGCACCGCCTGCATCGTCACCGCCGCCACCGACCGGGGCATCCCCCACATCCGCCTGAACGACGGCAACCTGGTGCAGCTGGGCTACGGCGCCAGCCAGCGCCGCATCTGGACGGCCGAGACCGAGTTCACCAGCGCCATCGCCGAAGGCATTGCCAGCGACAAGGACCTGACCAAGAGCCTGCTCCAATCCTGCGGCGTGCCCATCCCCGAAGGCCAGGTGGTCAACAGCCCCGAAGAGGCCTGGGAAGCCGCGCAGGACATCGGCCTGCCCGTGGTGGTCAAGCCGTCCGACGGCAACCACGGCCGGGGCGTGACGCTGGATTTGCGCAAGAAGGAAGACATCGAGGCCGCCTACCACGTGGCCTACCCCGAGGGCAGCGACGTCATGGTCGAGCGCTTCATCCCCGGCGACGAGCACCGCATCCTGGTGGTGGGCGGCAAGGTGGTGGCCGCTGCACGCGGCGAGGTGGTCAGCATTACCGGCAATGGCCGCAACACCGTCAAGGAACTCATCGACAGCCAGCTCAACTCCGACCCCCGCCGGGGCTACGAGGAAGAGTACCCGCTGGAGATCATCGACCTGGCCACCGACACCAAGGTGCAGCTCGAGCTCAAGCGCCAGGACCTGGCCGCCGACTCTGTGCCCGCAGCAGGCCGCCAGGTGGTGGTGCAGCGCAACGGCAACGTGGCCGTGGATTGCACAGACGACGTGCACCCCGAGGTGGCCTACATCGCACAGCTGGCCGCCAAGGTCGTGGGCCTGGACATCGCGGGCATCGACATGGTGGCGCGCGACATCTCCAAGCCACTGCACACCCAGGGCGGCGCAATTGTGGAAGTGAATGCCGGCCCCGGCCTGCTGATGCACCTCAAGCCCGCCGTGGGCGCGCCCCGCCCCGTGGGCCAGGCGATTGCCGAGCACCTGTTCCCCTCCGAAGGTGACGATGAAGGCCCCGTTGGCCGCATCCCCCTGGTGGGCGTGGCGGGCACCCGCAACACCGCCACCATCTCGCGTGTGGTGGCCTGGCTGCTGCACCTGAGCGGCCACCACACGGGCCTGGCCTGCCGCGACGGCCTGTTCCTGGACCGCCGCCGCGTGGAAGCCACCGACTGCGCCCACTGGGAGGCCGCCCACCGCCTGCTGATGAACAAGATGGTGCAGGCCGCCGTGATCGAAAGCGACGCGCGCACCATCCTGCGCGACGGCTTGGCCTACGACCGCTGCCAGGTGGGCGTGGTGACCGACATGGACGGCGTGGAAACGCTGGCCGAGTTTGACGTGCACGAGCAGGACCAGATGACCAAGGTGATGCGCACCCAGGTGGACGTGGTGCTGGCCGAAGGCGCTGCCGTGCTCAATGCCGCCATCGCCCAGGTGGCCGACCTGGCCCCGCTGTCCGACGGCGACGTGGTGCTGTATGCACAGGACGGCACGCTGCCCGCCATCGTGGACCACCGCGCCAAGGACAACGGCCGCGCCGTCTTCGTGAAAAACGGCCGCGTGGTGCTGGCCACCGGCAGTGCCGAGCATGTGCTGGGGGCCCTGTCGGACCTCACCTTCGGCCGCAACGCCGTGGTGCCCGACACCGAGGCCTTGCTGGCCGCCGTGGGTACCGCCTGGGCGCTGGACATTGCCCCCGACCTGATCGGCGCGGGCATCAAGACCTTCGAGCCCGAGCTGCCTGCCTGAAAGCTTGATAGCCCCACAGCCCCATTGACACAGCCACACACGCATTCGACTGGAACGCGGCCCGCGAGCCCCGACGACTACTGAAAGAAACCCCATGGATGTATCCCGCACCCGGGCCCTGCGTGGCCCCAACCTCTGGAGCCGCCACATGGCCATCGAAGCCGTGGTGGCCTGTTCGGAAACCGAGCGTGCCGTGGGCCAGATGGCCGGGTTTGAAGCCCGCCTGCGCGCCCTGTTCCCCGCCATTGGCGCGCTGCACCCCGAAACCGGCGGCGGCGATGTCTCGCTGGCCCATGTGCTGCAAACCGCTGCGCTTGCCCTGCAGGCCCAGGCAGGCTGCCCGGTGACTTTTGCGCGCACCACCGCCACCAGCGATGTGGGGGTGTACCAGGTGGTCGTCGAATACAGCGAAGAGGCCGTGGGCCGCAAGGCGTTTGAATACGCGCAGCAGCTCATCGAAGCCGCGCTGGGCAATGGCAGCTTTGATGCCAACGCCGTGATCGCCGAGCTGCGCGAGCTGGACGAAGACGAGCGCCTGGGCCCCAGCACCGGCTCCATCGTCGAAGCCGCCGTGGCCCGGGGCATCCCCTACCGCCGCCTCACGCGCGGCAGCATGGTGCAGTTTGGCTGGGGCTCCAAGCAGCGCCGCATCCAGGCCGCCGAGGTCGATTCGACCAGCGCCGTGGCCGAATCCATCGGCCAGGACAAGGACCTGACCAAGCGCCTGCTGCACGCCGCCGGTGTGCCCGTGCCCCTGGGCAAGCCCGTCGAGAGCGTGGACGAAGCCTGGGAAGTCGCCCTCAAGGTCGGCCTGCCCGTGGTGGTCAAGCCGCAAGACGGCAACCAGGGCAAGGGTGTCACCGTCAACATCACCGACCGCGCCCAGCTCGAAGAGGCCTACAAGAACGCCGCCGACTACGGCACCGTGATGGTCGAGCGCTTCTTGCCCGGCCACGATTTCCGCCTGCTGGTGGTGGGCGACCAGCTGGTGGCTGCTGCACGCCGCGAGCCGCCCCAGGTGCTGGGCGACGGCGAACACACCGTGCGCCAGCTGGTGGAGGTGGTCAACCAGGACCCCCGCCGTGGCGAAGGCCACGCCACCTCGCTCACCAAGATCCGCCTTGATGACATCGCCGTGGCCCGCCTGGCAATGCAAGGCCTCACGCCCGACTCGGTGCCCGAGAAAGGCCAGCGCGTCATCCTGCGCAACAACGCCAACCTGTCCACCGGCGGCACCGCCACCGACGTGACCGACGACGTGCACCCCGAGGTCGCCGCCCGTGCCGTGGCGGCTGCCCAGATGGTGGGCCTGCACATCTGCGGCGTGGACATGGTGGCCGAGACCGTGCTGCGCCCGCTCGAAGAACAAGGCGGCGGCTTTGTCGAAGTGAACGCCGCCCCCGGCCTGCGCATGCACCTCGCGCCCAGCTATGGCAAGCCCCGCAACGTGGGCGCGGCCATGGTGGACAAGCTCTTTGCCCATGGCGACGACGGCCGCATCCCCACCGTGGCCGTGACTGGCACCAACGGCAAGACCACCACCGCCCGCCTGATGGCGCACCTGTTCACCGCCCAGGGCCTGCGTGTGGGCATGACCAACACCGATGGCGTGTACGTGAACGGCCGCCAGATCGACAGCGGCGACTGCAGCGGCCCCAAGAGCGCCCGCAACGTGCTGCTGCACCCCGAGGTGGACGCCGCCGTGTTCGAGACCGCGCGGGGCGGCATCCTGCGCGAGGGCCTGGGTTTTGACCGCTGCCAGGTGGCTGTGGTCACCAACATCGGCGCAGGCGACCACCTGGGCCTGAACTACATCACCACGGTGGAAGATCTGGCCGTGCTCAAGCGCGTGATCGTGCAGAACGTGGCCCCCACGGGCTACGCCGTGCTCAACGCCGCCGACCCCATCGTGGCCGCCATGGCCTCGGCCTGCCCCGGCAAGGTGATCTACTTTGCGAGCGACCGCCACCACCCCGTGATGGTCACGCACCGCGCCCAAGGGCACCGCACGGTGTACGTGGATGGCGACTCCATCGTGGCCTCGGAAGGTTCGTGGCGCGAGACCATCCACCTGCGCGACGTGCCCATCACCCGCAACGGCAAGATCGGCTTCCAGGTCGAGAACGTCATGGCTGCCGTGGCCGCCGCCTGGGGCGTGGGCATGCCCTGGCAGACCATCCGCCGGGGCCTGTCGGGCTTTGTGAACGACAGCGACAACGCACCCGGCCGCTTCAACATCATGGACTACCGGGGCGCCACCGTGATCGCCGACTACGGCCACAACCCCGACGCCATGCGCGCCCTGGTGCAGGCCGTGGACGCCCTGCCCGGCAACCGCCGCAGCGTGGTGATCAGCGGCGCGGGCGACCGCCGCGACGAAGACATCCGCGACCAGACCGTGATCCTGGGCGCCGCGTTTGACGACGTGATCCTGTACCAGGACGCCGCCCAGCGCGGCCGTGCCGACGGCGAGGTGATGGCCCTGCTGCGCGAAGGCCTGGCCGGCGCATCGCGCACCAAACACATCGAAGAAATCCGTGGCGAATTCATCGCCATCGACACCGCGCTGGCCCGCCTGCAGCCCGGCGACCTGTGCCTGGTGCTGGTGGACCAGGTCGAAGAAGCCCTGGCCCATCTAGCCCAGCGCTGCACCGAAGCCGGGGCCTCCGCGTGACAACCCTCAAGCAAGCCGTCACCTCGGCGCTGCTGGCCCTGGCCGCTGGCGCCGCCTGGGTGGGTGTGACTGGCACGGCACAAGCAGCGTCCGGCGAAAAAATCGGCACGGTGGACACCGCCTTCCAGTGGATCGGCCGCGACCACGACATCATCGTCGAGGCCTACGACGACCCTGCCGTGCAGGGTGTGACCTGCTACGTCTCGCGCGCCCGCGTGGGTGGCATCAAGGGCACGCTGGGCCTGGCCGAAGACCGCGCCGAGGCATCGATCGCCTGCCGACAGGTCGGCCCCATCCACGTTCCTGCGCCGCTCAAGCAGCAGGAAGAAGTGTTCAGCGAACGCATGTCCATCCTCTTCAAGCGCCTGCGCATCGTGCGCATGGTGGACGCGCCGCGCAACACGCTGGTCTACCTGACCTACTCCGAAAAGCTCATCGACGGCTCGCCACAAAACAGCGTGACCGCCGTGCCGGTGGACCGCGCCACGGCCATCCCGCTGCGCAAGTAAGGCAACGCGGGGCGGGGGCAGGACTCGCCATCAAAAAAGGGGCCATCGGCCCCTTTTTTACGGCTAAAAATAACCCCTACCGCGCGTCCATCATGCCCAATAAGCTATCAAACATATAGCATCATCCCTGCGCCGCAATTTGCCGCAGCGCCTGCTCAAACACCTCTACCGGCTGCCCACCCTGGATCAGGTGGCGCTCGTTGATGATGATGGCGGGCACCGAATGGATGCCGTTTTGCAGATAGAACTGCTCGCGCTCGCGCACCTCGTCGGCGTAGCGGTCTGAGGCCAGCAGCGCACGCGCTTCGGCCACATCCAGCCCCACCTCGCCCGCCACCCGCACCAGCACCTCGTGGTTGCTCGGGTCCTGCCCGTCGGTGAAATACGCCTTGAACAGCGCCTTCTTCAGCGCGGGCTGCACGCCCTTTTCTTCGGCCCAGTGCAGCAATCGGTGCGCATCGAAGGTGTTGTAGATGCGGCTGCGCTTGTCCATGCTGAAGGTAAACCCCAGCGCCGCGCCGCGCGCCGCGATGGCCTCGCGGTTCTTCTGGCTCTGCTCGGGCGTGGCGCCGTATTTTTCTTGCAGGTGCTCACCAATGTCCTGGCCCTCGGGCGCCATCTGCGGGTTCAACTCGAACGGCTGGAAATGCAGGTCCAGCGCGACCTCACCCTGCAGCCGGTCCGCCGCCTGCTCCAGCGCCTTGAGGCCGATGATGCACCATGGGCAGGAGACATCGGAGACGAAATCGATTTTGAGTGTGGTGGGCATGGGAGGGGTTCCTGCGGACAAAGAGGGGATGGTAGGCGGGGTGGGTTAACCGTAGGGGTGGCGAGTCTACTTTCTCAGCGAATGGGAGATTTCGGCTCAGAGAGCAATTGGCGTACCGAACCACCATGCAGTCACGACATGCGCACACAGTCCCAAACTTGACCAGCCAAAGCTATAGTTTGTCTGTTCGAACTCTGTAGAACGCATGGCGTTAAAGACCAGTGGAAGCATCAAAACCACGCACAGTTGTTGTCACCAAGCAGAGGACTGTACATACGTATGCCGAGTTGTGGCACGCATCAGAATGTGTGCTTAACGTCGGGATAGAACGGCCAGAAGTTTCTAAGTGGCAATTCCTTTCTAGCGCCGTGCTAACCGCGTTCGCCTTTGAGGCCTATCTCAATCATGCTGGTGACGTAACCTTCGAGTGCTGGGAGGAACTTGACAGGCTGCCACCGATGGCAAAGCTTGAGTTGCTCTCTGAAAAGCTAAACGTTTCCTTTCCCGAGGGTCACGGTGCGCGCCCATTGCAAACAGTTCACAAGCTGTTGAACCTCAGAAATACCATTGCTCACGGTCGGTCAGGCGAGATCAACATCAAACCACTCATCCGAACTACAGAAAACTATCAGACCGCACTCAACGAAGAAGTGCTCACGGATTGGGAAAAGCTGGTGCAAACTGATGAATTCGCAAAGCGGGTGCGACAAGATGTCAGGGACGTTCTAGAGAGAGTGCACGCGGCAAGGAAAGATGACAAAGAACATCTTTTCACTTATGGAATGGCACTTTATGGGGCGAGCCTAGTAGATGAGCGCTAGCTCATCCAGCGAATGGGTGATTTCCAGCCTTCAGCCTTCAAGCGACTCTAGTGCTAGACGTTAGCCCCCATCCCCCGCAGCTCCGTCTTCAACACCTTCCCATAACTGTTCTTCGGCAGCGCCGCTACCCATCGGTACTCCTTAGGCCGCTTGAACCGCGCAATGTGATCCGTGCACAGGGCATCCAGCACCACATCGGCCACCGCCCCGCCCTCCCCCGCGACCAGGTAGGCCACCAGCACCTCGCCCCATTCCACATCCCGCTGCCCCACCACGGCCACCTCGCGCACCTGGGGGTGGAGCAGCAGCACCTCTTCCACCTCGCGCGGGTAGATGTTGCTGCCGCCGGAGATGATCACGTCCTTGGACCGGTCCTTGAGCGTGAGGAAACCATCGGCATCCAGCACGCCCATGTCGCCGGTGCAGAGCCAGCCATCGCGCAGCGTCTGCGCCGTGGCTTCGGGGTTGTTCCAGTAGCCCGGCATCACGGTATCGCCGCGCACCACCACCTCGCCGGTTTCGCCCGGGGGCAGGGGCTGGCCTGTGGCATCGACCACACGGACTTCCACCAGCGACTGCGCCACGCCGACGGACACCATGCGCTCGGCCCAGCGGGGGTGGTTGCGGTCGGCCAGCTGGGCGCGCTGCAGGGCGGTGATGGTCATGGGGCTTTCGCCCTGGCCGTAGATTTGTACAAAGCGGTTGCCCATCACCGCCAGGGCGTTGCGCAAGTCGTCGGCGTACATGGGGCCACCGCCGTAGACGATGGTCTTGAAGCCGCTCACATCGGCGCCCGTGGCACGCACATGGTCCATCAGGCGGTGCACCATGGTGGGCGCGGCAAACAGGGTGAGCTGGCCCACGCAGGCAGCCAACTGCACCAACTCGGCAGGCTCGAACCCGCCCGACCGCGGCACCACATGCCGGCCGCCGCGCAGCACCTGGGCGTAGTTGTACAGGCCCGCGCCGTGCGACATGGGCGCGGCGTAGACCATGGCGTCGCCAGGCAGCACGTCGTCCACATCGGTGAAGTAGCAGGCCGTCATGGCCAGCAGGTTGCGGTGGGTCTGCATCACACCCTTGGGGCGGCCGGTGGTGCCCGAGGTGTAGAACAGCGAGGCTAGGTCGTCCGGCGCGCGGTCGCACACGGGCATGGGGGCGTGCGACACGGCGGCCTGGTAGGCCTCGGAGCCCAGCACCAGCGTGTGGGCGGGGTCGGCACCGGCCTCGTGTGCGGCGGCCAACAAGGCCTCAGACACCAGCACCACGCGTGCGCCCGAGTCGGCCAGCACATAGGCCAGCTCCTTGGCATGCAGCTTGTAGTTGACGGGCACGGACACGGCGCCCGCCCACAGAACAGCGTGCAGCGCCTCCAGATACCCCGGCGCATTGGCGGCGTAGATCGCCACGCGGTCGCCGGGCAGCACGCCGTGGCGCTCGCGCAGGCAGGCGGCCAGTGCGGCGGTGCGGGCGCCCAGCGCCTGGTAGGTAAACAGAAGCTGGTCGCCGTGCAGCACGGCGGGCTGGTCGGGATAGAGCTGAGCGCTGCGGCGCAGCAGGTGGGCGATGTTCATCGTGTGTCCCCCATCGGGGCAAAGTTGCCCGCCCCCATCCCTGTCGCCGCCAGCCGCATGCCGTGTCTCCTTGTTGCAATGAGGCAACCACTGTATGCAAACCCGGCAGCGCCGCACAGTCGATCAACTACGCAAGGAGAAACCCGCATCGGCTGCGCCCCCCGGCGCAGGCGCGATACAGCGGGTTACCAGATTCCTGCAATTCCCCACACGCTGTGGCGTTGAAAGCCTGCGGCCTAGACTGCATCTGACCAAAACATCCGCCCCGCAGCACACAACGGCCATCGCGCCGCCTGCGGAACCGCTTCTTTCCACCGGCCCCCAGGCCCGCACCGCATGAACACCGAACAGCAAAAATCCATCCTCACCATTGCCTTGCTAGCCGCTTTTGCAGACGGCACCAAGGACGATGCCGAGCGCGAGGAGATCCGCCGCATCGCCCAGTCGCTGGCGGGCGACAGTGGCATGGCCGACCTGCCGCGCATCTACCAGGATGTGCTGCTCAAGCGCACCAGCGTGCAGGCCGCTGCCGCTGCGCTGAGCGACCCGGCCCACCGCCAGCTGGCTTACGAGATGGCCGTGTGCGTGTGTGATGTGGATGGGCGGCAGACAGCGGCGGAGGCGCAGTTTCTGGCCGCGCTGAAGGCCGCGCTGCAGCTGGGTGCGCAGCAGACGGCGGCGTTTGAGCACGATGCCGATGCGCTGGTGGATGTGGTGGAAAAATCCGCCCCCTCGGCCACGCCCTGGGGGGCGGCGGGCGCTGCAGCCTACGCCGCTGCGGCACCAACCCCTGCAGCCACCCAGGCCACGACAACGCTCCCCGGCCCGGCCGATGCCGAGCTGGACAAGTCCATCCTCAACTACGCGCTGCTCAACGGCGCGCTGGAGCTGCTGCCCCAGTCCTGGGCGTCCATGGCCATCATTCCGCTGCAGGTGAAGATGGTGTACGGCATTGGCAAGGCGCATGGGGTGGAGCTGGACCAGGGCCATATCAAGGAGTTCATTGCCGCTGCCGGGGTGGGCATGACGTCTCAATACCTGGAGCAGTTTGGCCGCAAGCTGCTGGGCGGCCTGCTGGGCAAGGCGGCGGGCCGGACGATTGGCGGGCTGGGCAGTGCGGCCACGGGCATGGCGTTTTCGTTTGCCACCACCTATGCACTGGGCCAGGTGGCCAAGCGCTACTACGCCGGGGGCCGCGTGATGAGCACGGCCATGCTGCGCGATACCTTCCAGAACCTGCTGGGGCCCGCCAAGCAGATGCAGTTGCAGTACCTGCCGCAGATCCAGCAGAAGGCCGCCACGCTGGACGCGGCCAAGGTCATGGCCATGGTGCGGGGCGGCTGAGCGGGGCCGTGCGCGTGGCTTCAATACTATATTTTTGATAGCAAACAATCGATACTGGATGCGCGGAAGCGGCCTATTTTTCCAATATTCCGGCGCTGAAACAGGATAGAAACCCCGGCCACACGCCCACCGCACCTGCCGGGCGGCGGGCGCGGTCGGCGCGCGGCGGCGGGGCCCCTGTGCGGCGGGGCCGCAACAGCGGAGCGACTTGCACCCCACACCGGTGGCGTGCGCGGCGGTGCGTGACAGAATCGGCCCATGCTCGACCACACGGACCCTGTCGCCTCCATCATTCCGGCCATGTCGCTCGATTCCCCGTCCGACAACGCCATGACCGCGCTGTCCCGCCTGGCGCTGGGGCCCGTCAACACCGACTACTACCTGGCCGTCTTCGAACGCTTTGACAGCACCGGCCGCACGACCACTACCTGGAACTGGGCCGCCTGCCTGGCCACGCTGAACTGGATGGTGTTCCGCCAGCTCTGGGGCGCCGCCCTGGTGTATGTGGCGGCGGCCGAGGGGCTGGCGCTGATCGTGTTTGGCATTGGCAGGTCTTTTCTGAACTGGCCACCGGGCGTGGAGCTGGGCGTGCTGGGCGCGTTTGCGGTGCTGGCCTTTGCGGTGCCGGGGCTGTATGGCAATGCCATTTTGTATGCCGACATCCGCAAGCGCATCGCCCGCGCGCTGGCCGCATCGCGCACTGTGCCCGAGGCCTGCGCGCTGCTGGAGAAGCAGGCCAGCTCGCGCAAGCGCCTGCAGATGGTGGTGCTGGCCAACGTGGTGCTGGGCGTGGCCGCATTGATCGCTTACCTGGTCTGGTCGCCTTCAGACACCAAACCCCTGGCGCTGGAGCCCGCAGTGACCGTGGCCCAGGCCACCGCAGCGGCCACGGCAGCTTCGACCACCACACCAGCTTCACCGGCCAAGGCCACGGGCCAAGCTGCATCCACGACAGCCCCCATGCCAGAAGCAGCCCCCGAACCAGCCCCTGTGGCAGAGTCGCGCCTCGCACCCGCACCCGCATCGCCCCCGGCACCGGCAGCCGCAGCAGTCAAGGCATCTGCAGCCCCCAAAGCCTCGACCCCCAACGTGCCGCCCGCCACGGTGCTCCCGCCACCGGCCGAGCCCGCCCCGTCAGCACGGCCTGCTTCAGCCCCTGCCAGCAAGGCGGCCGCGTCGGCACCGGCACCAGCCAAGACGGCCACACCTGCAGCATCCACCCGCGCATCGGCCACCACCAGCCCGACAGCCTCGGCCGCCAGCACGCCCGCCCCCCGGCGCGAGGCCGCCGCCAGCCGCGCCAGTGCCGCCACCAAGCCCAAGGCACCTGCGTCGGCACCAGCCGCTGCCGCTGCCGACAAACCGCTGCCCACCGTGGGCACGGCGGCGGGCTACTACATCAACGTGGGCCTGTTTGCCGAAGAGGCCAATGCGCGCAAGGCCCAGGCGCGGCTGCTCAACGAGGGCCTGCCCGCCTTCCGCCAGGAGCTGGACGGCGCCAAGGGGCGGCGCATCCGTGTGCGCGTGGGCCCCTACGACACGCGCGCGCAGGCCGATGCCGCGGCAGAAAGCATCCGCGCCATGGCCCTGGAAGCCGTGGTATTCAAGCAGCCGTAACCGGCGCGCCGCCCGATGGGTGCGACCCATGTGTTGCCCACTGCCGCACCTGCTCCACCACCCAGGCCGGGTCGTCCAGCGGCAGGTCGTGGCCTGCAAAGGGGTGCATCACCAGCGGCAGGTTCCACGCAGCGGCCAGCGCTTGCGAACACGCGCTGGCCACCAACTGGTCGTGGCGGCTGGCCAGCAGCAGCAAGGGGGGCAGCGGTGCGGTGGCCGGAGCCCGGTAGCGCGCGGCGGCCAGCAATTGGCGCAGCGCGTTGCGGCCCGACACCGGCCGCTGCCTGCGCACGGTGGCCCAGTGCGCCAACACCGGGGCGCGCGCTGCGGCCAGGTTGCTGGTCATCGCCAGCACCTGCTGCTCCACCGCTTCGGCCGGGCGGGCCAACAGCACCAGGCGCAGCAGGGCGCCGTAGTTCTGCGGGCGCAGCCGGTGGTAGAACGGGCTGAACGGCCGCAGGCTGGTGTTGACCAGCACGCCACTCGCGATCTCCTCCGGCGCCCCCTGCGCCCATTCCACCGCCACCATGGCGCCCAGCGACATGGCCAACAGGTGGTAGGGCGGCACCAGCCCGCGTGCCGCCAGATCGGCGCGGCAGGCCTGCACCATGCCCTGCACCGTGGTGGGCGAGGGCCTGTGGTGCCAGCAGCCGTTGCCGGGCAGGTCCACGGCCAGCACGGCATCGCCGGGCAGCGCCTGCTGGAGGTCGGCCACCAGCCCGCCCCAGTGGGCGGTTTCGCGGGTCAGACCGCGCAACAGGATCCATTGGCGCATGGTGCAGCGCTCCGTTTCAGTACCAGGCCGCGAGCGCGTCGGCGCGGCGTTGTGCGCGCTGATCGGGCGCGGGCACCCAGCGTGCATGACTGCAGGCCGCACGCGCCAGAAAGTCGAGCAGCGACAGGTGCCGCCGTAGCACGCGCTGCTGGCGGTGGTTGATGAGCGGGTTGAAGATGCCGTTGCGCGAGAACAGCTGGCGGGGGTTCTTCTTGATCCACAGCCACGAGCCCATCTCCAGCGTGAGCGGCAGGAAGGTGTGTGTGGGCAGGGTCTGGCAGGCTTGCAGGTACAGGTGGTCCCACAGGTCGCCATGCGCCAGGTACTGCGTGCTTTGCGGTTCGATGATGTACTGGTGGTGGCTGTGAGCCTGCAAAAAGATCTCTTGCAGCGCATGCAGCTCGGCCAGGTGCGCAATGGGTTTGCGCGTGTGCGCAAACGGAAACCACAGCCGGTCCTTCACGCCAAAGCCCGAGTGGCAGTCCAGCGCCATGCTGAAGGGGCGCGCCAGCAGCTGGGCCGTGGCCACCTCGCACAGCGCCTGGCTCTCGGCCTCCATGGGGTCGCCCAGGCGCCCCCGGTACCAGGGCAGGCCCGCGCTCACCCGCTGCCCGCCCACCCACAGCGGCACGCGGTCCACGGCGTCCACCGGGGCGTTGCGCATCAGGTCCACCCCGCGCGGGTTGGCCCGCGTGGCCGACCACATGCCGCCCGGGTTGACGATGGGCATGAAGACCAGGCGCACCTGCTCCAGCTGCCGGTGCAGGGTGGTGTCCCATTGAAGGCGCATGACCACGTTCTGCAGGTAGGCGATGACCACCTCGGCCCCGATGCGCTCCAGCCCGTGCACGCCGCCAAAAAAGCCCACCGCAGGCACATCCAGCGCCGGGTTGCCCACACCAATGGCGTAGACCGGAAACCGCTCGCCGGTGGCCACCTGCACCTGCCGCACCACCTGCACATCGAGATGGGGCGCGCCCTGCTCCAGGATTTTTTCCAGTGCCAGAAGCTCGGGCAGCATGTGCAGAGGGGTTTTTCAGGAGGGATGGCAAGGACTCACCGCAAGAGGATAGCGCCCGCCAGCACGCCCGGGTGGGCAAACAGGCGCGTGGCGGGGCCGCTGTTGGGTTCATGCGAACCGACGCAAAACCGTCACACAACGGCGGTAACTTGCCCTGCAGATCGCCACGGTCTTCCTTCAACCTCCCTACGAAAGAGGCGCACCATGCTCTGGAAATTGCTCGGATTGCAGCGGCTGCTGGATCAGCTGTTCGATGAAGGGGGCTGGCTGAGCTTTGACCTGCCCCGCACCCACGAATGGGCGTGCGACGGAGCCTTTGACGATGCACCGGCCGCCGCGCAGGACTGAGGCCTACCGCTGGGCCGTGGGCCGGGGCATGCTGGTGTGCGCCCTGGCCTGGGGGTTGGTGGAGCTGCTGGCGCTGCAGCGCTCGCGCTTTCAGCAGTGGCGCCAGCGGCAGCAGGCCGCCATCCACCACCACTGAGCGGGCCAGGCAGAAAGCCGGGCAAGGCGCTCAGTCTGGCGACACTGAAGCTGCCACGGCCCGGTTGCGCCCCGCATTCTTGGCCTGGTACATCGCCGCATCGGCGGCGGACAACAGGGCATCCAGCCCCCAGCCCCCGTGGGCCGAGTCCGCAATCCCCAGGCTCACCGTCACGCGCACCTCGGGGTCGGCCGTGCCCATCACCTGCGCTGCGGCCACCTTCTCACGCAGGCGATTGGCAAACTGCAGGCCCTGCTCCCGGTTGCAGTGGCTGAGCAGCAGCACAAACTCCTCGCCCCCAAAACGCGCCGCCAGATCGCCCTCGCGCAGTTCGGCGCGCACCACATCGGCCACCGCCAGCAGCGCCTTGTCGCCCGCGGCGTGGCCCAGGCTGTCGTTGAGCTGCTTGAACCAGTCCACATCCAGCACCAGCACAGCCATGTCAACGCCATAGCGCGTGGCTTGCGCCAGGGCGGTGCGCGCCTGGGTGATGAAGGCACGGCGGTTGGGCAGGCCCGTGAGGTAGTCGGTTTCGGACTGCTCCCTGAGCTGCTCGATGAGCAGGTCGCGCTCGCGCTCCAGGTCCTGGCGCCGGCGGGTCTGGCCCTGCAGCGCGCGCACCGCACCGATGACCGCCGACATCTCGTCGTCGGCCAGGGGGACGGGCAAAGGCGCCTGCAGGTCGTTGTTGGCCAGCGCTTTCAGGGCCCGCGTGGTCTTGGCCAAGGGCTGCAGCACGCGGTGCTGGATCACATACAGCGCACCGCCCAGCACCAGCAGCAGCGCCCCGGAGCCCGCCAGCGCCCAGACCAGCACCCGCAGCGCGCGCCGGTGTTCCTGCTGCGCGCGGTCGCGGGCCTGGGCCAGCAGCGCATCGCGCAGCGCCAGGATGGGGTTCATCTCGGGCACATACAGGGCCGCGAACTCGGCGGCCGACAGGCCGTAGTGGCCCTCCCCATCGCCCTGCGCCAGCACCTGGCCCAGCAGCGCCTGCGCCACGCCAAAGTACCTCGCCTCCACCGTGCTCCACGCCTGCGACACCGCTTGGGCCTCATCCGGCAGCTGCAGCCGCAGCTCTACCAGCGTGCGCAACTGCGCAATGCGCCCCCGCGTCTCGTCAATGGCACGGCGCTCGGCTGCAGAAAACGGCTGCGCCTTGACCAGGGCCGCCGTGAAGTGGGAGCCCAGCAGGCCTGCGTATTCGCGCAGCGCTGCGGCCAGGCGCGCGCCCTGCACATCGTCACCCAGTGCGGGGTAGGCGTGCTGGGCGGCACTGGCCAGTGGGTTGGTCACCGGCGACAGCAGGGGCACCACGGCCACCATGCCCTGCACAGCGTCGCGGATGGCCTCGGCCGAGCGCTGCGCTTGCGGCAGCGCCAGCACCTGGTCCACATCTGCGCGGGCCTGTACCAGCGCACTGCGCGCGGTCTGAAGGCTTTGCACCAGATGGATGCCGTCGGCGGTGGAACGGGGTGCGGCCGCCACGGCCTGCCGCAGGGCCTCGAACGCCTGGTCAGTGCGCGCCCGCGCCTCCTGCAGCGCCTGGGCGCGCGGC
Organism: Acidovorax sp. BL-A-41-H1; assembly: GCF_051942715.1. NCBI lineage: Bacteria > Pseudomonadati > Pseudomonadota > Betaproteobacteria > Burkholderiales > Comamonadaceae > Acidovorax > Acidovorax sp. BL-A-41-H1. The sequence continues at coordinate 19,787 of NZ_JBPVJQ010000008.1, forward strand.
TGCGCCATGGGCAAGGCATCGCCCAGCGCACCGTTGGTGGGCCCACGTTCGCGCGACACCATCTCCACCGCCACCAGCCCGCGTCGCAGCTGCTCCAGCAAGCGCAAGCTTTCCGACGCCTTGTGCACCGATTGCCATTCGGTGGTGGCCAGGCGCCCCACCAGCACCATCGTGGCCACCAGAACCAGGGCCCCCAGCAGGTGGAGCATTCGACTGAGTTGCATGAACAAACAAGCGCTTTGCGGGCACCACACCAGAAAAGGAAAGCTGCACCAGGCAGCACAGGAAAGGCCGCCCCTGCACGCTGCGGCCTGCCGGGATTGTATGAAGGCTGGTCTGGCAGACCTTTCCCGGGCGGCCGTGGACTGCTGTGGCCCGGCCCACCAGGCGCTCCGAGGCATCTGCTTGTGTGCGTTCAACACACCTCGGCACTGCCCCCCAAACCCCCAGTGCGGCCCACACCATGCCCCTCGGCACAGGGCCATGCAGAAGCCTCAGACACCGGCAGGACATGCCCTCTATCGGTCTGGGCGTTCTCGCACCTAAAATCACGCAGGCTCTCGACAAATCGGAGAGGGCCGATCGCAATCCAAACCAACGAAGAAACAATCATGGCAACTGCAAAGAAAGCTCCAGCACCCGCAAAGAAAGCCGCCGTCAAGGCCGCAGCACCCGCAGCCAAAAAGGCTGCTCCCGCCAAGAAGGCCGCAGCCCCCGCTGCCAAGCCTGCAGCAGCGGCCCCCGCAGCGCTCAAGCCCATCAAGACGGCTTTCAACAAGACCACGCTGGTGGCCCATCTGGCCGAGCAATCGGGCGTGGAACCCAAGGCCGCCAAGGCTGTGCTGGCAGCCCTCGAAGCCGCCATCCTGGGCTCGGTGCACAAAAAGGGCTCTGGCGAATTCACGCTGCCCGGCGTGCTGAAGATCGGCCTGCAGCAAGTGCCTGCCAAGAAGAAGCGCTTCGGCAAGGACCCCTTCACCGGTGAAGAGCGCTGGTTCCCCGCCAAGCCCGCATCGGTCAAGATCAAGACCCGCGCGCTGAAGAAGCTCAAGGACGCAACGGCCTGATCAGGCCTTTGGTTCTTGCAGGCCGTACCGGCCTGCGTGCATGGGCCCTGCCCCATGCACGCCCCCCGCCCCCTCGCCCCTCTCCCCGGACAGTCAGCCGGTGATCACACCCGCAGCAGCGGGTTCGGCGTAGAGCGCAGCCACTGCTGCTGCGCGGCGTGACAACACAGCCCCCTGGTTGATATAGCCCTTGTCGGTGATTTCCCCCGCGTCAGCATCGGGCGGCTCCCGCATCACCAGCGCCCGTGTGGGGCATTGTGAAGACCCCGCGCCCCCATTGCGCCGCGCATGCATCAGCGCGCGCAAGGCCGCTTCCAGCCTGCCCGTATCGGCCACACCTGCTGCCGATGGGAACACCAGCATCCCCACCTCGTCGCGGTTGTGGCCCGCGAGCACGATGTCCTGCACCAGCGGCGCAAGCTGCGACACCAGCTCCACCCGCAACGTGCCCACCGACACCCAGCTGCCGCTGGACAGCTTGAAGTCCTCGGCCACGCGCCCGTTGAACACCACGCCCCGCTCGGGCCGCTCGGCGTCGGCCAGATAGCCTGCGTCGCCAATGCGGTAGAAGCCCTCGCTGTCGAAAGCGGCGGCGGTTTCGCTGGGCGCGTTGCGGTAGCCCGCAAACACCGAAACACCTTTGACCCGCATCTCCAGCTTGCCGCCGTTGGGCACCAGCTTGAGTTCCAGCCCTGGCAGCGGCGCGCCAATGCAGCCCGCACCCTCCAGGCGCCAGTGGGCGGTGGTCACGGCGGGTGCGGTTTCGGTGGCACCCCACGAGGTAGTCAGCCACAGGGGCCGTGCCGGACGCACCCGGTGGGCCAGCGCCTCCAGCCGCTGCCAGGTGGAGGGGGCCAGTGCGGCCGCCGCATAAAAGGCCAGGCGCACACGCGCCAGCACCTGCGCGGCCAGGGCGTCATCGGCCTCCAGAAACGGCAGCAGCATGTCGAAACCCCGGGGCACATTGAACAGCATGGTGGGCTGCACGTCGCGCAGGTTGCGCACGGTTTTGTCGATGAGCCCCGGCACCGGTCGGCCTTCGTCAATGTAGAGCGTGCCACCGTGGCACAGCACCATGTTCAGGTTGTGATTGCCACCGAAGGTATGGCTCCAGGGCAGCCAATCGACCAGCACCGGCTTTTCGTGGGCCAGAAAGCGCCAGGTCTGGGCCATCATCTGCTGGTTGGCACACAGCATGCGGTGGGTGTTGATGACCACCTTGGGCCGCCCGGTGGAGCCGGAAGTCAGCAGGTACTTGGCATGGCCATCGGCGTCCAGCGCTTCAAACGCCTCGCGCACGGCAGGTGTCTCCTGCCCGCGCTGCAGCTGCTCAAACGCCAGCGCGCCTGCACAGCGGTCGGCATGGCGGCTGAAGACCTTCACCACCTCACCGCCGTAACCGGCCAGCGCTGACGCGTAGACCTGCGCATCGGAGGCGTAGACCAGGCTGGGCTCCAGCACCGCCAGCATGCTGTGCAGGCGGCTAGGGTCCTGGGAGCGCGCGTAGGCGCTGGACATGGAGCAGGGTGTGATGCCCACATGCATGGCCGCCAGCATGAGCACCGCATGGTCCACCGCGTTGTCGGACAGGATGGCAATGGGGCGCCCGGCGGGCAGCTTCAGGTCCAGCAGCGACTGGGCCACCGCACCCACTTCGCGGCGCAGTTGTGCGTAGCTCAGGCCACGCCATTGCTCGCCGCCCGCATCGCGCTCGGCCAGGGCCAGCGTGTCGGGCGTCTCCTGCGCCCAGCGTTCCAGCCATTCGCCCACACAGCGGGCATAGGGACGTAGAGCCTCGGGGGAGCGCAGCGTGAACGCGCCATCGTCCAGGGACCGGCGCAGCGTGCGCGGCGGCGCGATCTGGTCTTCGTCGTCAAGGAATGCAGGGTGCATGGTGTTGTCTCGGAGGATTTTTTCTGTGTGCAGGGCGCATCAGTCCAGCGCACCCGACGATTGCTTGGCGCGCAGCAGCTCGATCAGCAGCGCATCGCGCGCGCGGGCCAGCTCGGTGGCTTGCCGCATGCCCAACGCCTGCGCCACCCCATCGACCACCTGGTGCTGCAGGGCCGCATCCATGGACGGGGCCCCCAGGTCGCGCCACCAGTCCTCGATGGGCCCGCCCAGGTGGGCCAGCAGGTGCGCAATGCCGCCCTCGCCGCCCGACAGGTGCAGATTCATGAACGGCCCCATCAGCGCCCACCGCAGGCCGGGGCCCTGGGCGATGGCGGTGTCGATGTCGCTGACGGTGGCCACGCCCTCGTTCACCAAATAAAAGGCTTCGCGCCAAAGTGCGGCCTGGAGGCGGTTGGCGATATGCCCCTTGATCTCACGCCGCACCTGGATGGGGCGCTTGCCAATGTGGGCGTAGAACGCCATCGCCTGCACCACAGCCTCGGGCTCCGTTTGCTGGCCCCCGCCTACCTCCACCAGCGGAATCAGGTGCGGCGGGTTGAACGGGTGGCCCAACACCACCCGCTCAGGCCGCGCGCAGGCTTGCTGGATGTCGCTGATGGCCAGGCCCGAGGTGCTGGATGCCAGGATCGCGTGGGCAGGCGCTGCCGCATCCATGCGGCGAAAAAGCTCCACCTTGGCGTCCAGCCGCTCCGGCCCGTTCTCCTGCACAAAGTCGGCCTGCGCCAGCGCGTCCTCCAGCCGGTCATGCCAACGCAGGCGATCCAGGTGGGCTCCGTCCGCCAGCCCCTGGCGCGACAAAGCCTCCCAGTGCGCGGCCACAGCCGCACGCAGGCGCTCCTGCGCGCCTGGCGACGGGTCCCAGGCATCCACGTCCAGACCACGCGCCAAGAAGTACGCAGCCCAGCTCGCGCCGATGACACCGGTGGCCACCACGGCCACGCGCTTCACAGTCAGGTCCATGCGATGGGTTCCTCGTGCGATCAAGACTCAGCCGTGAAGCCGACCTTCTTGACAAGCGGGCCCCAGCGCTCGAACTCGGCTTGCTGCGATGCCTGCATCTCGCCGGGGGTGGAACCCTTGGCGATCAGCCCCACCACGGCCAGGCTGTCGATGACGGCCTTTTCCTTGATGGCAGCGTTGATGGCCGCGTTGGCGGCCGCCACCACGGCAGCGGGCGTGCGGGCCGGGGAGTAGAAGCCAAACCATTCCTCGGTCGTGAGCTCTGGAAAGCCCTGCTCGGCAAACGTGGGCACCTCGGGTGAGAACGGGGAGCGCGCCTGGCCCGAAGTCGCAATCAGCCGCAGTTTGCCGGCCTTGTGGTTGGGGATGAAATCGCCGCTGGGCGTGACCATGGAGGCGATCTGCCCACCCACCACATCCGTGACGCCCGGGATGGAGCCCCGGTAAGGCACATGCTTGAGTTCCACCCCGTTGTTCAGCCCCAGCAGAGCGCCAATGAAGTGCGGCGTGGAGCCTGCTGCGGGCGAGCCGTAGTTGGCCAGCACCGGGTTGGCCTTGGCCCAGGCCAGGAAGTCCCTCACCGTTTTGACCGACGCTGGCACCAGCGGCCCCACGGCCAGCCCATGGTGCATCACCGCAGCAATCGACACCGGCACGAAGTCCTTCACGGGGTCGTAGCTCAGCTTGTTGTAGATGTGGGGATAGATCGATGTACACGAGAACGGCGAGAGTGTGAGCACGGTGCCGTCCGCAGGAGCCCCCTTGAGCGACTCCAGCGCAATGCGTCCACCTGCGCCGGGCTTGTTCTCCACCACAGCAGGGTTGCGCGTGTAGGGCGAGCCCGCCAGCTTCTCGCCCACCCGGCGCGCCACGCTGTCCCCCGCACTGCCCGCCGGAAATCCGTAGAGGACCTTGACCTGATCCAGCGCCTGGGCCTGCGCAGCGAGGGGCGACAGGGCTGCCAGCGCCGCTGCGCTGCCCATTTGGTTCATGAAGTGGCGGCGTGTGTACATCATCCTGTGTCTCCTGCGGGTGGTTTGTTGTGGCGATGAAAAGAGGTGCGGCTCAGTGGTGCACCAACGCGGATCTCGCGGCCGACAGGCCACGCCCTGAGCCAAGGGCAGTGGTGTCAAAGACCTTGCGTTGGGTCAACATGGTGCGTAACGGAAAATGCCAGTGCTGCAGATTATTTTTTCCCGGCCCGGCCCATTCAGTCATCCCGACGACATTTGGACTCAGGGTATACGTGGGTCTGTCTTTTGAACGGTGCAGCAAGCAGGAGAATGCCCACCATGTTGGTCAAAGTGACGCCCCCCACCATGGACGATCTGCTCGCAGCGTCTGCCTGGTTTCCGCTGCTGGACAGCGGCGCGCAGGCGCGTGTGCGTGATGAGCTGCGCGAGGTGGATGTGCCACAGGGGGGCGCGCTGTGCCGACGTGGCGAAAAGCCCGTGCACTGGTACGGCGCCATCGAGGGCTTGCTCAAGTGGACGGTGACCTCGGGCGACGGCCGCTCGGTCACGCTGGGCGGGCTGTCGGCGGGCAGCTGGTTTGGCGAAGGCACGCTGCTGCGCGGCAGCCCGCGCACGGCCGACATCATTGCGCTGCGCCCCAGCCGCGTTGCGCTGATGCCGGTGGAGACCTTCGAGTGGCTGCACGCCACCGAGCGCAGTTTCGACCACTTTCTGCTGCGCCAGATCAACGAGCGCATGCACTGGTTCCTGGGCAACTTCACGGCCCACCACCTGCTCGACACCGACAGCCAGGTGGCCCGGGCGCTGGCGGGCCTGTTCCACCCCTGGCTGCACCCGGGCAGCGATACGCACCTGCAAGTCTCGCAAGAGGAAATCGCCAACCTCTCGGGCGTGTCGCGCCAGCGCTGCAACGCAGCCTTGAAGCGCCTGCAGGCTGCGGGCCTGCTGGAGATCGAATACGGCGGCATCACGGTCACCAACCTGGAGGGCCTGCGCCGCAGGGTGGAATAGCCGCGCCGCTACAACGGCTTGCAGCGTGGGATGCGCTTCACGAATCAGAGGCCGCGATGAAGGCCACGGTGGCCGCGATCACCGCCTCGGGCTGATCACGGTGTGGTGAATGCGCGCAGGCGGGCAGCTCCAGCAACCGGGTGCCGGGTACCTGCCGTGCAATGCCGCGTATCTGCGCCAGCGTGCCGTATTCGTCGTCCAGCCCCTGGATAGCCAGCACGGGCGCACGGATGGCGGTGATCTCGGCCTCGATGTTCCAAGTGCGGAACGCAGGGTCCAGCCAGATGCGGTTCCAGCCCCAGAAGGCCGAGTTCGGGTCGTCGTGGTAGCGGCCCAGCTTCTGCGCCAGGTCGGTATGCAGGTAGGCATGCTTCGCACGCTCGATGTTCTCCACCGTCACGCCTTCCACAAAGATATGCGGGGCCAGCAGCACCAGGCCGCGTGTGCGCTCCGGACACCGCGCAGCGAACAGCAACGCGATGGAGGCACCGTCGCTGTGGCCGAACATCCAAGGCGCTTCCCGCACACCCAGCGCATCCAGAAAGGCGGGGATCACCTCGTGCGCCTGCTGGTGCATGAAGTCCACGCCCCACACCTCGTCCGCCGCGCGCGGGGTGGACTGGCCGTAGGCGGGGCGCGAGAAGACGAGCCCCCGGAATCCCCCCGCTTCGCACAGCCGCTGCGGGAAGTCCTTCCACATGGCGACCGACCCCAGGCCCTCATGGAGGAACACCACCAGGGGCGCCGCCTTGCGCTCGGGCGCGATCCAAGCGTATTCGATCTCCACAGTGCGCTGCCGCCAAGCGACGGAGACCTTGCATGGCGTACAGGCCACGGCTGTCATGGCCGCGGCCCTTGTTCTCGTTCGCGCAGCCGAAAGCGCTGGATCTTGCCCGTGGCGGTTTTGGGCAGTTCGGGCACAAACTCGATAAGGCGTGGGTACTTGTAGGGGGGCAGGCGTTCCTTCACAAAGGCCTTGAGGTCTTCTGGCGTGGCGCTCTGCCCATCCTTGAGTACCACAAAGGCCTTGGTCTTGGTCAGGCCATCGGCGTCTTGCGCGCCAATCACGGCGGCCTCCAGCACCGCCGGGTGCTGCATCAGCGTAGCCTCCACCTCGAACGGCGAGACATAGATGCCGCTGACCTTGAGCATGTCGTCACTGCGCCCGGCGTAGGTGTAGTAACCCTCGGCATCGCGCACATACTTGTCGCCGCTCTTGGTCCATGCGCCCTGGAAGGTTTCGCGCGTCTTCTCGCGGTTGTTCCAGTACAGCAGCGCTGCGCTGGGGCCCTGGATGTACAGGTCGCCAATCTCGCCATCTGGCACCTCGCGCCCGTCTTCACCACGCAGCGAGACCTCGTACCCTGGCACGGGCTTGCCCGTGGTGCCGTAGCGCACATCCCCCGGACGGTTGGACAGGAAGATGTGCAGCATCTCGGTGGATCCAATACCGTCGATGATGTCGCAGCCAAAGTGGGCCTTGAAGCGCTGCGCGATCTCGGCGGGCAGGGCCTCGCCCGCCGATGAACACATGCGCAGTGACACCGCGCTGCGTGGCGGCAGGCGGGGCGAGGCCAGCATGCCCGCAAAACCCGTGGGGGCCCCGAAGAACACGGTGGGCTGGTGCCGCGCCCAGCGCTCGAAGGTGGCATCGGGCGTGGGGCGTTCGGCCATCAGCACCACCGTAGCCCCCACCGACAAGGGGAAGGTGAGGCTGTTGCCCAGGCCATAGGCAAAGTAGAGTTTGGCGGCCGAGAAGCACCGGTCCTGCTCGGTGAGGCCCAGCACCGGCTTGCCATACAGCTCGGCTGTCCACCACAGGTTGCCGTGGGTGTGGACCGTGCCTTTGGGCTTGCCTGTGGAGCCCGATGAGTACAGCCAGAAACCCGGCGCATCCGGCCCCGTGGCAGCGGGCGCCGACAGGGGCGCCGCAGCAGTGATGGCAGCCCGCATGTCCAGCGCACCGCCGGGCAGCGGCCCCTGCGGCTGCGACACCACCTGCAGGGCCACCTCGTTCGGCTGTCGGTGCATGGCGTCGTTCAGCACAGGCAGCAACGCCCCCGACACCAGCACCGCGCGCGCACGGGCATGGGACAACATGTAGGCGTAGTCCTCGGGCTTGAGCAAGGTGTTGACGGCCACGGGCAACACCCCGGCGTACAGGCAGCCCAGAAAGGCCACAGGCCAATCGCAGGTGTCGAGCATCAGCAGCAACACCCGCTCCTCGCGCCGCACACCGGCCCCCACCAGCAGCGCCGCCAGTCGGCGCGCACGGTCCTCCAGGGCGCTGTAGCTCAGGGTTTCATGGTCGTCGATGTAGGCCATGCGGTCGCCGCGCGCGCGGTTCAGCGCAAACAGGTGCTCCGCAAAGTTGAAATGCTCTGGCAGGCGGGTCATGGGGATGTCTCCGTGGTTCTTGTAGGGAAAGGGCCTGCGCAAATGAAGCAGGGCTACGCCAGATCAGGCAAACCAAGTGCCGCCAGCACTGCGGGGCTGGCCTGCACGGCGCTGTGCTGGTGGTAGAAGTCCAGCGCGCGCAACCCGCCCAGCTCGGCACCACCGCCCGCACGGCCCGGGCCGCCGTGCTGCGACATGGGCATCACATTGCCATGGCCACTGTGGGCCTGCGCCACATCGGGCGTGACCACATGCACACGGCCATGGCTGGCAGCCACTGCCAGCGCGGTGTGCGCCAATGCGGCCTCATCACTGCCATACAGCGAGGTGACCAGCGAGCCCTGGCCGCGCTGCGCGAGCGCGATCGCATGCGCACCATCGCGGTAGGGCAGCAGCGTGGCCACGGGGCCGAAGACCTCGACGTCGTGCACCGGCTGCGCAGCATCGGCATCGCGCGCGCCCAGCAGCACGGGCCCCATGCAGGCGGCCACGGCGGGGTCAGCATCCACCAGCGGCTGGTTGCGGCCGTCGTACAGCACTGCGGCATGGGCCAACAGTGTGGCCAGGCCTTCGTGCACCGATGCCAGCTGAGCCCGACTGACCAGCGAGCCCATGCGCACACTGTCGTTGCGCGGGTTGCCCACGGTGATGCCAGCCAGCTTGGCGCCAATGGCTTCGGCAGCCGCGTCGTACACGTCTGCGGGCACGAGGATGCGGCGGATCGCCGTGCACTTCTGGCCGGATTTGACAGTCATCTCGCGCACCACTTCGCGCACCAGCAGGTGAAAGGCCTCGCTGCCCGGTGCCTCGCCCGGCAGCAGCAGGGCACTGTTGAGGCTGTCGGCCTCGATGTTGGCGCGCACCGAGCGCTGGGCCACCGCAGGGTGGCCGCGGATGACGCCCGCCGTCTCAGCCGAACCCGTGAACGACACCACATCGAAGGGCTGCAGCTGGTCCATCAGCCCCGCTGAACTTCCGGCGATGACCGACAGCGCGCCCACGGGCAGCACCCCGGCATCCACCACATCCTGGACCATGCGCTGTGTCAGCCATGCAGTGGCCGTGGCAGGTTTGACGATGACGGGCATGCCCGACAGCAGGGCGGGTGCGGCCTTCTCCCACAGCCCCCAGGCCGGGAAGTTGAACGCATTGATGAACAGTGCCACGCCCTGCCGGGGCACCTGCAGATGCTGCGACTGGAAGACAGTCTCCTTGCCCAGCTTCACCGCGTCTCCGTCGCGCAGGGCACGCACATCGCCCAGTGCATCTCCCCATCGGGCGTATTGGCCCAGGGTGAAGATGGCGCCATCGATGTCCACGGCCGAGTCGTTCTTGACGGTACCGGCATTGGCCGTAGCGATCTCGTAGTAGCTGTCGCGATGGGACTGCAACACCTTCACCACAGCCGTCAGCATCGCGGCGCGCTCGCGGTAGGTGGCTGCGCGCAAGGCCGCGCCACCGGTATCACGCGCAAACGCAAATGCCTCGGCCAGGTCCAGCCCTGCCGCATCCACCCGCACCAGCGCGGTGCCCAGCACAGGGTCCCACAACGCTGTGCCCGGCCCGACTCCGTGTTGCCAGCGCCCTGCGGCATAGTTGGGGAGCAGTTCAGTCATGCGGGGCTTTCTTCAAATAGGGGAAAGGAGTCGGCAACAGGTCGCCAGGCCTGCGTGGCGCCTACCGGGTGAAGTGGATCTGCCCCTCGGGCAGGAGGTAGAGCACGAGGGCGCGTCCCTGCGCCACCGTGGGATGGTGTGCACTGCCGGGCGGGTAGACACACCAGCCAGCAGGGTGGCCATCAAAAGTCGCGCCCTGCGTGAGCGGCATGATCAAATCGATCTCGCCGTTCGGGTGCGTGTGGTGCGGGCCCGCCAGGTCCTGCATGTCCACCACATCCACCGAGAAGCGGTGCAAGGCGTCCTCGGGCTTGAAAACCCGGCCGTAGCGGATGCCACCGCCCTCGCGCTCGCACAACCAGCCTTCACGCACCCCCACCGTGCACGCGTCCTTGAGCCGCTCGTACACATCGCTCCCGGGGCCGTGGTTCTGGTTGAGCCAGCCCGCCAGCGCCGCATCCAGCGGCTGTCCAGCGATCTGGCCCGTCAACGTGGCAAGGGTCTGGTGAAATACGGCTTTGGTGGACATGGGTGTCTCAGGTGAGGGCATCAGGGGCGAAAGTGCAAAGGCAATGGTTTGATCCATGTCCTTGCGCCACCCCGAAACATGCAGTATGTTGCGTCACACGAACAATAGTTTCTGATTCAGTCAGCGTCAAGCACTATAGTGCATATTCAGTATTTTCCCTGAGCAAATACAGGGCGGCAATTGGCGCACAAGGATGGGTATGAACGAACAAGAAGAGGCAGGGACGGGTTTGCCAACGATTGCCACGGCCGCAACCACGACCGAGGAACCCAAGAACCCCGTGCTGGTGGCGCTGGGGGAGCGGGTGCGCAACCTGCGCGCGCAGCGGGGGTTGACCCGCAAGGCCGTGGCCGTGGCGGCCGACGTGTCCGAGCGGCACCTGGCCAACCTGGAGTACGGCACGGGCAATGCGTCCATCCTGGTGCTGCAGCAGGTGGCGGGCGCCTTGCACTGCTCGCTGGCCGAACTGATGGGCGATTTCACGACAAGCTCGCCCGAATGGCTGCTGATCCGCGAGCTACTGGAGCACCGCAGCGAGCCCGAGCTGCGCCGCGTGCGCCTGGCCCTGCATGAGCTGCTGAGCGGCGGCAGCAATGACACAGCCCGGCACGGGCGCATCGCCCTGGTGGGCCTGCGGGGTGCAGGCAAGTCCACCCTGGGGCCCTTGCTGGCGCGTGCACTCGACGTGCCCTTCATCGAACTGAGCCGCGAGATCGAAAGCCTGGCGGGCTGCAGCGTGCGCGAGATCCACGACCTCTATGGCACCACGGCCTATCGCCGCTATGAACGCAGGGCGCTGGAAGAAACCATCCAGATCCACAGCGAGGTCGTGATCGCCACACCGGGCGGGATTGTGTCGGACCCGGCCACCTTCAACGAGTTGCTGGCGCACTGCACCACCGTCTGGCTGCGCGCAGCACCCGAAGAACACATGGGCCGCGTGGTAGCCCAGGGCGACATGCGACCCATGGCGGCCAGCAGGGAAGCCATGGACGACCTCAAGCGCATTCTGGACGGGCGCGCCGCCTTCTATTCCAAGGCCGACATCACGATCGACACCTCGGGCCAGACGCCCGAGCAAAGCCTGGCCGCCCTGCACGCGGGCGTGCGCAAGGCCACAGCCCGGGCGGCCTGAGCCCCACACCTGCCACGCCCCACACAGGGTGTGGCCCTGTCCGCCCAGCGCCGCCCTTTCCACCACGCGCCACCTCCTGACGAATCACCGCACAAACATGCATTGACTTGCCTGTTGATATGCATCATTATGCACATCAACAGGCAAAACATGCATTATTTTGCACAAACCCATTCCAAGGAGACGCCATGACCCACCCTGTGCAGCCCCCGTCCCGCGTGGACTACCGGACCGACCCCACGCAGTACCGCCACTGGAAGCTGGCCGTGGACGGCGCAGTGGCACGCCTGTCGCTCGACATTGCCGAAGACGGCGGCATCCGCCCCGGCTACAAGCTCAAGCTCAACAGCTACGACCTGGGGGTGGACATCGAGCTGCACGATGCCCTCAACCGCATCCGCTTCGAGCATCCACAGGTGCGCTCGGTCATCGTCACCAGCGCCCGGGACCGCATCTTCTGCTCGGGCGCCAACATCTTCATGCTGGGCGTCTCCAGCCACGCCTGGAAGGTGAATTTCTGCAAGTTCACCAACGAGACGCGCAATGGCATCGAGGATTCTTCGAAGCACTCGGGCCTCAAGTTCGTGGCCGCCGTGAATGGCGCCTGCGCAGGCGGCGGCTACGAGCTGGCCCTGGCCTGCGACGAGATCGTGCTGGTGGATGACCGCTCTTCGGCCGTGTCGCTGCCCGAAGTGCCGCTGCTGGGCGTGCTGCCCGGCACCGGCGGCCTGACCCGTGTGACCGACAAGCGCCACGTGCGCCACGACCTGGCCGACATCTTCTGCACCAGCGTGGAAGGCGTGCGCGGCCAACGCGCGGTGGACTGGCGCCTGGTGGACCGCATTGCCAAGCCTGCGCAGTTCGCTGCTGCAGTGGATGACACCGCCGCACGTCTGGCGGAGGGCAGCCCCCGCCCAAGCCACGCGCAAGGCGTGGCCCTGCCCCGCGTGGAGCGCGAAGAAACGGCCGACAGCCTGCGCTACGCCCATGTGAGCGTGGACATCGACCGCACCCGCCGCACAGCCACCATCACGCTGAAGGTCCCCACTGGCGTGCAGCCTACGGACATCGCCAGCATCGAAGCCGCAGGGGCCGCCTGGTGGCCCCTGGCCCTGGCGCGCCAGCTGGACGATGCCATCCTGAACCTGCGCACCAACGAGCTGGACATCGGCACCTGGCTGCTCAAGACCGAAGGCGACGCACAGGCGGTGCTGGCCAGCGACGCCACGCTGATAGCGCACCAGGACCACTGGCTGGTACGCGAAACCATCGGCGCGCTGCGCCGCACCTTCGCGCGGCTCGATGTGTCGTCGCGCAGCCTGTTCGCGCTGGTGGAGCCCGGCTCGGCCTTTGCGGGCTCCCTGGCCGAGCTGGCTTTTGCCGCCGATCGCACCTACATGCTGGCCCTGCCCGACGACACGGAACGCGCACCCAATATCACGCTCAACGAGTTCAACTTCGGCCTGCTGCCGATGGTGAACGACCAAAGCCGCCTGCAACGCCGCTTCTACGAAGAAGCCGCGCCACTGGAGGCCGCCCGCGCAGCCGTCGGCAAGGCTCTGGATGCCGACGCTGCGCTGGCGCTGGGCCTAGTGACTGCAGCCCCGGACGATATCGACTGGGACGACGAAATCCGCATCGCCATCGAGGAGCGCGCCGCCATGTCGCCCGACGCGCTCACAGGGTTGGAGGCCAACCTGCGTTTTGCGAGCAAGGAGAACATGGCCACTCGCATCTTTGGCCGCCTCACCGCCTGGCAGAACTGGATCTTCAACCGCCCCAACGCCGTGGGCGACAAAGGTGCGCTCAAGGTCTACGGCACCGGCCAGAAAGCTGGCTTTGATCTGAACCGCGTCTAGCCCCACCCCAACCGTTCGGTTTTCCATCCCGCGAGGAGACATCCATGAGCACCATCAACTACAGCGAGAAGATCCCCAACAACGTCAACCTGAGCGAAGACCGCACGCTGCAGCGCGCCCTGGAAGGCTGGCAGCCCAACTTCATCAATTGGTGGGACGACGTGGGCCCCGAGGGTTCGACCAACCATGAGGTCTATCTGCGCACCGCCGTGAGCGTGGACCCGAATGGCTGGGCACAGTTTGGCCACGTGAAGATGCGCGACTACCGCTGGGGCATCTTCCTGAACCCCGGCGATACCAACCGAGAGATCCACTTTGGCGACCACAAGGGAGAAAAAGCCTGGCAGGACGTGCCCGGCGAGCACCGCGCCAATCTGCGCCGCATCATCGTGACGCAGGGCGACACCGAGCCTGCATCGGTCGAGCAGCAGCGCCACCTGGGGCTCACCGCGCCCAGCATGTACGACCTGCGCAACCTCTTCCAGATCAACGTGGAAGAGGGCCGCCACCTGTGGGCCATGGTCTACCTGCTGCACAAGCACTTTGGGCGCGACGGCCGCGAAGAGGCCGAGGCGCTGCTGCAGCGCACCTCGGGCGACCAGGACAACCCGCGCATCCTGGGCGCGTTCAACGAGAAGACACCCGACTGGCTGGCGTTCTTCATGTTCACCTACTTCACCGACCGCGATGGCAAGTTCCAGCTGTCGGCCCTGGCTGAGAGCGCGTTTGACCCGCTGGCACGCACCACCAAGTTCATGCTGACCGAGGAGGCCCACCACATGTTCGTGGGCGAGAGCGGCGTCTCGCGCGTGCTGTCGCGCACCGCGCAGGTGATGAACGACCTCAAGACCGACGACCCGGCCCAGGTGCGCGCAGCAGGCGCCATCGACCTCGGCACCATCCAGCGCTATCTCAACTTCCACTACAGCGTGACCATCGATCTGTTCGGTGCCGACCAGTCGAGCAACGCCGCCACTTTCTACAGCTCGGGCCTCAAGGGCCGCTACGAAGAAGGCAAGCGAGGTGACGACCACATCCTCAAAGGCCAGACCTACAAGGTGCTGGAAGTGGTCAACGGCCAGCTGCAGGAGAAGGACGTGCCCATGCTCAACGCCTTGAACGAGGTGCTGCGAGACGACTTCATCAAGGACTCGATGGCCGGGGTGGGCCGCTGGAACAAGGTGCTGGAGAAAGCCGGCATCCCCACGCGCCTGGTCGTGCCACACAAGGCCTTCAACCGCCAGATCGGCGCCCTCGCGGGCATCAAGATGTCGCCCGATGGCCGCGTGGTGAGCGAAGCGGAATGGACGGCGCGCAAGGCCGAATGGCTGCCCACGCCGGAAGACTTTGCCTTTGTGGCCTCGCTGATGGGGCGTGTGGTCGAGCCTGGCAAATTTGCGGGCTGGATTGCGCCCCCGGTCATGGGCATCAACCGCCAACCCGTGGACTTTGAATACGTCCGGTTCGGCTGACCCACCCACACGCCAACGTTGCCCCGTTGCCCATACCAGGGAGCAGGGCAACATGGGCCGGGGCCCCACGTTTTTGCCGATAGCGCACCCCGCCCGCCTCCCGGTACAACCCCCATACCGACCGCGAGGCCTTCAGGAGAACAACCATGGATATGGCCGTCCAGACCGCCGTCATCAAGCAGCACCTGATCGACCCCGAGATCTGCATCCGCTGCAACACCTGCGAGGCCACCTGCCCGGTAGGTGCCATCACACACGACGACAACAACTACGTCGTGCGGGCCGATGTGTGCAACGGCTGCATGGCCTGCATCTCGCCCTGCCCCACAGGCTCCATCGACAACTGGCGCACCATGCCCCTGGCGCGCGCATACACGATTGAGGAGCAGTTCACCTGGGAAGAGCTGCCGCCCGAACTCCCGCCCGATGCGCTGACCGCCGAAGGTGTTGTGCCGCCCGTGGATGCCGTACCTACCTCCGGCCCTGCCGCGCCCGTGGAGCCGGGCACGCAAGCGTTCCGCTCGGCCCAGTACGGCGCCACGGTGCCGCCCTGGTCGGCTGCCCACCCCTACACCAACCTGTTCCCGCCCAAAAGCCCTACCGAAGCCACCGTGGTCGGCAACTTCAACTGCACCGAGACGGGCTTCGAGAACGAGACCCACCACGTGGTGCTGGACTTTGGCTGCATGCCGTTCCCGGTGCTGGAGGGGCAGTCCATTGGCATCATCCCACCCGGCACCGATGCACTGGGCAAGGCGCACCACGCGCGCCAGTACTCCATCGCCAGCCCGCGCAACGGCGAGCGGCCCGGGTACAACAACCTGGCCCTCACGGTGAAGCGCGTGACGCAGGACCATGACGGCCACCCTGTGCAGGGGATCGCCTCCAACTACATCTGCGACCTGAAGGTGGGCGACAAGGTGCAGGTGGTGGGGCCGTTTGGCAGCTCCTTCCTCATGCCCAACCACCCCCGCTCGCACATCGTGATGATCTGCACCGGCACCGGCAGCGCCCCCATGCGCGCCATGACCGAGTGGCGGCGGCGCCTGCGCAACAGCGGCAAGTTCGAGGGCGGCAAGCTGATGCTGTTTTTCGGATCCCGCACGCAGCAGGAGCTGCCGTACTTTGGCCCGCTGCAGAACCTGCCCAAGGATTTCATCGACATCAACCTGGCGTTCTCACGCACCGCCGGGCAGCCCAAGCGCTATGTGCAGGACCTGATGCGCGAGCGCGCCGCCGACCTGGCCGCGCTGCTGCGGGACGGCAGCAGCCACTTCTATGTGTGTGGCCTGAAAAGCATGGAAGAAGGCGTGGTGATGGCCCTGCGCGACATTGCCAGTGAAGCCGGGCTGGACTGGGACACGGTGGGCGCGGCCCTGCAGCGCGAGGGCCGCCTGCACCTGGAAACCTACTGAGCCCCTGCCCCTTGGCGGGACCGTCAGCACTGCTGGCCAAGGCCCGCCAGCCCTCCCAGGGTCATAGCGCCCCCGGTGCAAGGATCCCGCCGCAACGCTGCGCCATTTTCCCCTCTTTCCAAGGGGTTCCGGACATGTAACACCTGCAACGCCCTCCCAGCCCGGGCGGGCCGGTTCGGCGTTCCTGCGAAAATAGCGGGCTTTGCCCACTGGGGACCCGTTCCCTGATGCCCCCGCACCCGGAGCGATCCGGTGCGGGGTGCCAGCACAGTGAATGGCCTCCACGGGATGTACCTGCACCACCGACTCAACAGCTCACGCCTTGTTGTCCTGCTCCAGCAATGGGCGCGGGACGATGGCGCGCGGGCTGCGCAGTTACCGCAGCCCGATGTGGCGCACACGCTGAGCCAGTGGCTGGGCACGGTGGACGCCGTACAGCTCAGCCGGGCGCTGCATGCCATCGAATCCTTGCCAGAGGCAGGACGCACAGGGGCAGAACCCGGCATGGCCATCGACCTGGCCGCACTGGACCGTTTTGTCCAGAAAGCCCAGGCGGACCTGTCCGCACTGCTCACGGCCCGGGCCGCAGCCCCCAAGCCCCTGCGCGCACGGGCCGACAACACCCCCGTGGCGCTGCCCGACCCCGAAGCCGATGCAGACTTTGGTGCCCATGCCCCCCGCTACCTGGAGCTGCAGCGGCAGATGGACACGCGCCTGCTGGCCTTGCGGACCCAGGTGCGCCATTCCATTGCCAAGGGCCGCCCCGCCCTGCGGCAGCTGGCGGCCCTGGATGCCGTCATGGAGCAGATGCTGGGCGCGCGCGAGCAGCGGCTGTGGGCGTCGTTGCCCAGCCACCTGGAGCGCCGCCTGGCCCACCGCCACCAGGCGCACCAGCAGGCGCTGCAGGCCCGGGGCCTGGCCGATGAGCCGCAACGCTGGCGCCTGCCAGGCGGCTGGCTGTGGGCTTTTGAACAAGACATGCAGGCGCTGCTGCTGGCCGAGATGCAAGTGCGCCTGCTACCCATCACGGGGCTGCTGGAAGCCGCCCACAACGAGAAAACAGGACAACAGGAATGAACAAGAGTGTGATGCCCGCCGTCTTCGCCGTGGGCCTGGCGGCCGTGGGCTGGGTGGGCTGGGGCTTTGTCGGAACCAGCCCCCTGGCGCTGGCCATGACGGCGGTGATTGGCGCGGTCTATGTGCTGGGGGCCTATGAGCTATGGCAGTTCCGCGCCGCCACCCAGTCCCTGGGGCGCGCGCTGACCGACGGCACGGCAGGACCAGCACCGCTGGCCGACCTGAACGGCTGGCTGGGCCGCCTGGCCCCCGCGCTGCACCACCCCGTGCGCCAGCGCATCGAAGGCGAGCGTGTGGCACTGCCAGGCCCCGCCCTCACGCCCTACCTGGTGGGCCTGCTGGTCATGCTGGGCATGCTGGGCACCTTCCTCGGCATGGTGATCACCTTCAGCGGCACCATGTCTGCGCTGGAAACCTCGTCCAGCCTGGAGTCGATCCGCGCCGCGCTGTCGGCGCCCATCAAGGGGCTGGGCCTGTCGTTTGGCACCTCGGTGGCCGGTGTGGCCGCCTCGGCCATGCTGGGCCTGCTGTCGGCGCTGAGCCGCCGCGAGCGGCTGGCGGCCGTGCGCCTGCTGGATGCACACATCCCCACCCTGTTCCGCCCCTTCTCGCCCGCCCATCGGCGTGACGAGATGCTGCACGCCCTGCAGACACAGGCCCAGGCCCTGCCCCTGATCGCTGAGCGCCTGCAGGGCCTGGCGGAAGGGCTGGAGCGGCGCAACGAACAGCTGGGCACCCAGCTGGTGACGCAGCAGCAAGAATTTCACCGCGAAGCCGCTGCCGCCTACACCCAGCTGGCCAGCGCCGTGGGCACCTCGCTGCAAGACAGCCTGGGCGCCAGCGCACGCCAGGCCGGGGAGGCCATCCGCCCCGTGGTGGAGCAAGCCATGGCCACCCTGGCCCAGGAGGCCCAGCGCTCGCACGACCGCCTGCGCGCCACCACCGATGCGCAGATGCAGGCGCTGTCGGGCCAATGGGAGGGTACGGCCCGCCAGGTGGCCGACACCTGGACCACCGCCTTGCAAAGCCACAGCCAGACCCAATCCACGCTGGTGGCCCAACTGGAGCAGTCCCTGCAGACCGTGACCCAGGCGTTTGACCAGCGCTCCAGCGCCCTGCTGGCCTCGCTGCAGGCATCGGCCACCCAGTTGCAAGCCACCCAGGCCGCCGCCGATGCGCAGCGCCTGGAAGGCTGGCGCGACGCCCTGAACGGCATGGCCACCACACTCGCCGCCGAATGGCAGCAGGCCAGCGCCCAGACGGTGGCACAGCAGCAGGGCGTGGGCCAGGCGCTGGAGGGCGCTGCCGCGCAGATCGGCCACACCCTGCACAGCGCCACCCAGGCGTTCGACCAGCGCGCAGACGCCCTGCTCGCCGCCCTGCAAGACACCGTGGCCCAATCGCACGCGGCCCAGCTGGCGGCGGACCAGCAGCGCGCGGAGGGCTGGAGCCGCACCATGGAAGGCCTGGCCAGCACCCTCAGTGCCGAATGGCAAAAGGTGGGCGCACACACCGTGGCGCAACAGCAGGCAGCCTGCCAGGCACTCGAAGGCACGGCCACCCAGATCGGCCACACGCTGCAAACCGCCAGCCAGGCACTCGACCAGCGCTCCAGCGCCTGGCTGGAGGCCCTGAACAACACCGTGGCCCAATCGCACACCACCCAGCTCGCCGCCGACCAGCAGCGGCTGGAGTCCTGGAGCCGCTCCATGGACGGCATGGCAGGCGCCCTGACGGCCGAGTGGCAGCGTGTGGGCGAGCAAGCGGTGGCCCAGCAGCAGGGCGTGTGCCGGGCGCTGGAGGCCACCGCCACCCAGGTCACCGAGCGCATGACCGAGCAGGTGGCGCGCACCCTGGGCAGCACGGCGGCGCTGATGGAGCAGTCGGACACCCTGCTGCGCACGCGCCTTGCCACCGAGGCCCAGTGGGTGCAGGCCCAGGGCCAGCGCATGGACGAACTCACCAGCGTGTGGCGCACCGAGCTGCAGGCCCTGCGCGACGCCGAAGCCCAGCGCGGCCAGGCCGCCGTGGAGCGGCTCGACACGCTGCAGGCCGCCGTCGCACAGCACCTGGCCACGCTCGGGTCGGCGCTGGAGGCGCCTGTCACGCGCCTGCTGCAGACCGCATCCGACGTGCCGCAGGCGGCGGCCGAGGTCATCACCCAGCTGCGCCAGGAGATGGCGCGCATGAGCGAACGCGACAACACCGCGCTGGCCGAGCGCACCTCCATGGTGGAGCAGCTAGGCACCCTGCTGCACGCGGTGAACGATGCCGCCGTGCAGCAGCGCGCGGCCATCGATGCCCTGGTGGGCTCCGCCGCCCGGGTGCTGGAACAGGCGGGCGACCAGTTTGCCCAGGCGCTGGGCGCGCAGGCCGGGAAGGTGGACGAAGTGGCCGCCCATGTGGCTGCCAGCGCGGTGGAGCTGTCCAGCCTGGGCGAGGCTTTCGGCCATGGCGTGGGCCTGTTCAGCGCCAGCAACGACAAGCTGCTGGAGGGCCTGCAGAGCATCGAGGGCGCCATCAGCCAGTCGATGAACCGCAGCGACGAGCAACTGGCCTACTACGTGGCCCAGGCCCGCGAGGTGATTGACCTGAGCATCAGCGCCCAGCAGGGCATTGTGGAAGACCTGCGCAGGCTGCATGGCAACGCGGGCCGACCTGCCAGCGTGGCAACAGCAGTGACCGAGGGAGCCGCCGCGTGACCGGCCTGGACGACACCCTGGACGACAGCGCCGAACCCACCGCCCCCGTGTGGGCGGTGTTCGGCGACCTCATGGCCGGTTTGCTGGGCGCGTTCGTGCTGATTCTGGCCGGGGTGCTGGTGGTGCAGATCGACCTGGTGGCCAGCCTCAAGCAGGAGGTGGAAAAGCGCCAGCAGGAGGAACAGCGCCGCATGGCGCTGGAGAAAGCATTGGCCATTCCGCTGGCCAGCGGCCGCGTCACGGTGAACAACGGCCGCATCGGCATCAGCGGCAGCGTGCTGTTTGCCACGGGCTCCGACGAGCTGCGCCCCGAAGGCCGCCAGCTGCTCAAGAGCCTGGTGCAGCCCCTGCAGGTCTACCTGCGCGAGCGCGATGAAATGCTGATGGTGAGCGGCTTCACCGACAACACCACGCTGCTGCGCGGCCCCCACCAGCGTTTTGCCGACAACCTGGAGCTGTCGGCCCAGCGGGCCCTCACGGTGGCCCGCGCGCTCATCGACGAGGGCATGCCCTCGTCCCAGGTGTTTGCCGCCGCATTTGGCGCCGAGCAGCCCGTGGCCGACAACGCCGATGAAAAGGGTCGCGCACAGAACCGGCGCGTGGAAATGGCCCCGGTGCCCAAGGCCTCGAACACACCAGCCCCGCGCCATGAATGAACAGCCCGGTGAGGCCATGCTGGAGACGCTGCGCGCCGAAGGCTTACAGCGCCACAACCCGGCCCGCTTCCACTACCTGGAGGTGTTGGCGCAGCGCCTGCCGGGCCAGCCCGCAGCCGTGCAGCAGGTGCTGGCGCAGCGGCTGGAGCAGGCCGTGGCCACCTATGCCTGCGAGGCCCGGTCTGCCGCCACCGCAGCGGCGGCACCCGGCACGGGGGCGACCCCGGCAACCGCTGCGCCATCCCCCCTGGCCCGGCTCAACCGCGAGCTGAGGGCCCGCGCATCGGCCGAGCCCCATGCCGACACCACCGACGCCTTGCACGCCAGCGCAGGTGCACACCTGCCCGACATGAAAAGCGTGCGCCAGTTCAGCGAGGTCTGGTCCAAGATCTCGGCCGAGCAGCAGGTGGTGCAGGCCCTGCACCGGGGGCCCGAAAACGCGGGCCCGCTGAACTCGCACAAGCTGGTGCTGCGCTCGCTGAGCCTGATGCGCGCGCTGTCGCCCGACTACCTGCGGCGCTTCATGTCCCAGATGGACGCCCTGCTGTGGCTCGACCAGGCAGGCACCCGGGCGCCCGCACAGGCCGCGCGCGCCCCGCGCAAGGGACGCGGCAAGGTCTAAGCCCCCTCCCTGGCAGCCCTGGCTACACCGGCCCCGGGCTCACCGGCCGCGCAGCGCTCTCCAGCAGCCACAGCGCCGTGCGCGCACGGGTCATGGCCACGTACAGCATGTTGCGCTCGCGGTAGGCCTCTGCATGCGAGGCCGGGCCCGGAAACCGCCCGCGCTCCACAAACGGCACGGCCACAAACATGAACTCGCGCCCCTTGCACGCTTCGACGCTCAGCAGGCGCAGGGTGACGGGCTCCTTGGCCTGGTACATCGCAATGCTGGTGGTGGCCATGAGCGTGAGGCGGCCCAGGAACTCGGTTGCAGGCATGCCCTGCGCCAGCCGTGCCAATTGCTCCAGGCTGGCCAGGCAGGCCTGCCGCTCCGCGCCATGGATGGCGGCATCATCAAAGATGCGGCGCACCAGCGCATGGCTGAAGAACGCGCCCGCATCGGCCAGCACTTCCGGCCCCAGCGCCATGGCCTGGGCACAGGCGTCTGCGAGCGGCGGGGCGTTGCGGTCCAGCGTGCCGTGCACGATGTAGCGCTGCATCAGCGGCGCATTGCCATGCAGGGTCGCGGCCAGCTGCTGGCTTTCGCTGGCCCCCGGCCCCACCCTCCAGCCCGCATCGTCAAACTGGCCCTGGGCCAGCACGTCGGGGTCCACCGCATCGGGCCGGGCGTTGCGGCGGCCATAGTGCAGCAGCCCCTGAATGGCGGCGGCCACGATCCCCGGGGTCAGGGGTCGCTCTGCGGCGCTGTCGCCGTCCAGCGCCCACATCAGGGCCAGCACCAGGGCCACTTCGCGGCGCAGGTAAAAGGCGCCCATCCCCTGGCAGCCGTAGTGCACGCCTTCGTGCCCAAACACCCACTCCAGCAGGATGCTGTCCTGCGGGTTGCGCAGCACCACGTTCAGCGCGCTGTGCGCGCTCTTGTCGGCCCTGTCGGATGTGTCAGCCCGCAGGCCGCCCCAGCCCTGAACAATCTGGGTGTGCAGCTCCACCAGCTGCTGCGCGCAGTGCGCGTCGGTGTCGTAGCGCAGGTGCACGAACGAGTCCGAACTCTGCGCAGCACACGCAAACTCCACCCCGAACAAGGGATTGAGGGCCGCACATATCTCCGCGCCAAAGCGGCGTGTGGTGTGGATGCGCAGGACTTCCGTGCCCGCAGGCAGGCTGCCCAGCATGTGCTGCAGCGCGCCGCCAAACACCGAGAACGCGCCCTCATGGATGTGCTGGTTGAAGTCGCCCGCGCCCACAAACACGCCGTTGTGGCTTTGCACCAGCTTGCGCAGAATCGTCAGCGCGCCTTCGTCCAGGTCGTGCAGTTCATCAAACAGCACCGCGCCATAGCGCCCCACCAGCGGCTCGCAGGGATCGTCCCAGCCCAGCAGGTCGAGCTGGCGGCACAGCTCGAAGCTGCAGTCGCCCTCGGCGTAGAAGCGGGGTTCGTGGTCCATGCCCACGCGCATGCGCTCGTAGTGCCGCAGCAGGCGGTACAGGCCGTAGTCCAGGTCCTGCGCTTCACAAAAATCCCGCAAGGTGCCGCCATGGTCCTCACACTGCTTGTCCAGCTGCCGTTTCTTGGCCAGGGCTTCGAAGGCCAGAAAAGCGTCGATGTCCACGTCATGCGCCAGCACGGCGTCGGCATCCGGGTCCGGGCTGCGCGCCAGTTCCTGGCGCAACGCCTGCTGGGCCTGCAGGATCAAAAAGCGCCGCTGCACCGGGTCATCGAGCTTGACCACCGGATCGCCCTGGGCCTTGAGCACCTGTTCGCTGAGCTGCTCGATCGTCAGGATCTCCAGGCTGGCGGGCACGGCGCCGTGGAGTTTGAGAAACCGGTCACGCAGCGCCGTCACACCGGCGCGGGAATAGGCCAGCACCAGGATGCGCCCCTGCGGCCCCAGGCCCGCCAGCAGCTGGCAGGCCTTCATGCACAGCGTGGTGGTTTTGCCCGTGCCCGCCAGCGCACTGATGATGAGGGCCGGAGCACTGGACTGCAGCACCTGCTGTTGTTCGCCGGTGGGCACGAACCACTGGCTGTTCCAGCTCCTGGCGGGGGGATGTGTCATTTCTTGGGGGCCATGTGGCAGACGGGGGCGCTATTGTCACCGGCCGTGGCCCACCGCGCCTGGCGGCGGCGCTGAAAGCACCTGCGTTGCCTCAGGCGCTGAAAATTCAAACAAAAACCGGCCTCTGCGCGCGTTCCATATGGATTTTTAGCTATATATTTAATAGCAATTGACCATCCCAGGGTCCGCAGGCGCTGCGCCAACCCAGTGCGACGGGCTACGAGTGTCCGGCCGACAGCCACCGCTCCACCAGCGGGTGCAGCACTTTCTTGCGCGCACCTATTGCAAAGAAGTGCTCCTCCACCCCTTCGCACGCGCCCACCCGCTTCACGCCATAGCGGGCCGTCAGATCGTCGTGCACCAGGCCCGCCATCGGAAACACCCCCATGCCCGCCGCGCCAAAGGTCTTGAGCAGGGCGCTGTCCTCGAACTCGCCCACCACCTGCGGCCGGATGGCCATGCGCTCGAACCACTGGTCAATGCGGGCGCGCACTGCGGCATGGTGGGTGGGCAGCAGCACCGGCACCTGGGACAAGGACTGCGGAAACCCCCGCCGTGCGGCCGTCTGCAAGGGCGCTGGAGCGTACCAGGCCAAGGGCGATGTGTCCAGCAGATGGCTGTAGACCTTCAGGTTGGGGTTGGGCGGCGCAGCGCGGTCGGCCAGCACCACGTCAAGCCGATGCAACGCGAGGTCGCCCAGCAGGTCCTCGAACTCGTCCACCAGGCACAGCAGCCGCAGGTTGGGCTCCTGCATCACCGGCTGCATTAGGCTGTGCACGGCCAGCTTGGGCAGGTCGTCGGAGATCCCCACCACCAGGCGCACCACGGGGGCGCCCACGGCATCCCGCACGGCCGCGGGCAGTTGTTCCCCCAGCTGAAAAATCTGCTCGGCCTGCCGCATCGCGGCAAACCCGGCATCGGTGAGCGCCACCCCGCGCCCTGCGGGCTTGAGCAGGGCATAACCGAGAGAGCGCTCCAGCTCGCGCACCTGCGTGCTCACGGTCTGCACGGCCATGCCCAGGCGTTCGGCGGCGCGCGCAACCCCTCCTTCCTTGGCCACCACCCAGAAGTAGTAGAGATGCCGATAGCTGAAGTCGGGTCCCATGGCTCGGTGCCTCCTCGGTGTTCTCCGGTGTCTCTCCGGTTTTTCAGAACTGTTGCTTCTCAATTATCTGCTTTTACAAACCGGCTGCGCGGCTATCGTGGGGCCTCGTCGAGGCGCCTGGCGCGGGGCGCATGGCACCGCCACACCGATGCATGTGAAGGAGACCACCATGTTGAAAGTCCTTGTCCCCACCGATGGCTCACCCAAATCACAACACGGCATACGCCACGTGATCAGCGAGTGCGAGAAGAACCCCAGCCTGGAGGTCCACGTCCTCAACGTACAGCCACCGTTCTCCAAGCATGTGAGCGACTTCACCAACAAAAGCGATCGGGCCGACTTCCACCGCGAGCAAGCCGACCTCGCGCTTGCGCCGGTGCGGCAGGCCCTGGATGCGGCCGGAGTTCCTTACACCGTCCACTACGAGGTCGGCGACAAGGCTGACTGCATCGTGGCCGTGGCGCGTCGGCTGGCGTGCGACTGCATCCTGATGAGCACCGCACGCAAGAGTTCGCTGGTGCGCCTGGTGGAGCACTCCATCACCAACCAGGTGATCGAACGCAGCACCGTGCCGGTGGAAGTGATTGCTGGCGAACCCGCCTCGAAGCTCGAACGCTTTGGCATACCCGCAGGGGTAGGGGCGGGCATCCTGGTGCTGTGGATGGCTGCCAGCTGAGGCACCACGGCGGGGCCGCCAGACCGACCGCGCCACCCCTCTCCACCGCCACACAGCACGGCGAGCCACGCCGCCCCAGGGGCTACAGATGCACACCATCGAATCCTTGGCCACCGCCCCGATGTGGGCCGGTTTCATCGCCTTTGTGCTGGTCATGCTGGCGCTGGACCTGTTCGTGCTCGGTGGCAACAAGGCCCACCGCGTATCAGCGAAAGAAGCTGCGAGCTGGGCCACGGCCTGGGTGGCCATGGCCAGCACGTTTGGCGCCCTGTTGTGGTGGTACCTGGATGGCGCCGTCGGCCGCGAGATAGCCAACCGCAAGGCGCTGGAGTTTTTCACCGGCTACCTGATCGAACAAGCCCTGTCGGTGGACAACATGTTCGTGTTTGTGATGATCTTCACCTACTTCGCCGTCCCGCCCGAGCTGCAGCGCCGCGTGCTTTTGTATGGCGTGCTGGGGGCCATCGCCATGCGCGCAGTCATGATCCTGGGCGGCGTCTGGCTGGTGTCTGAATTCGCCTGGGTGCTGTATGTGTTCGGCCTGTTCCTCGTGGTGACCGGCATCAAGATGCTGGTCATGGCCGACCAGAAGCCCGACCTGGACCAGAACCCGCTGCTGCGCTGGCTGCGCGGCCACATGCGCATCACGCCCGGCTTTCATGGCCAGGCTTTTTTTGTGAACATCAATGGGTTGCGGTATGCCACCCCCATGTTCCTGGTGCTGGTGATGATTGAGGCCAGCGACCTGGTCTTTGCGGTGGACAGCATTCCGGCGATCTTTGCCGTGACCACCGATCCGTTCATCGTGTTCACCTCCAACATCTTCGCCGTGATGGGGCTGAGAGCGCTGTACTTTCTGCTGGCCGACATGGCCGAGCGTTTTCACCTGCTCAAGTACGGCCTGGCCCTGGTGCTGATCTACATCGGCGGCAAGATGCTGGCCATGCCCTGGTTCCACATGCCGGTGCAGTGGTCGCTGTCCATCGTGGGGTCAATCATCCTGATCTCCGTGGTGCTCAGCCTGAAGTTCTCAGGCCACCGGCCACCCCGGAGCGCATCATGACCACCACGGCCCTGCCAGACGCCCTGCCCGCGCCCGACCTGACGCGGCGCGACAGCACGGGCCGCCTGGTTGCCGCGACCTGGCACAGCGCGGGCTCAAGACCGACGGGCACGGGCCGTGCACGCTGGCTGGTGGCGGTAGATGGCTCGGCCTGCGCACTGCGCGCCGCCGCGATGGCTGCACGCCTGGCGGCACTCGCACCCCACGCCGAGGTGGATCTGGTGCATGTAGAGCCCTGGCTGAGCCTAGAGGCCGCCGAAACCGAACTGGTGCAACGCGGCTGGACCGCCATGGCCCCCGCCCGCGAGCTGCTGGAGGCCGCCGCCCTGCACTGGCGCCTGCATGCCCTCATGGGGAGCGACGCCGCAACAGAGATCGTGGGCCTGGCCCATACCCTGGGCAGCTGCGGCATCGCCATCGGCTCGCAGGGCCTGACCGCTGCCGAGTCCCTGTTCATGGGTTCAGTGGCGTACAAGATCTTGCACTTGGCCAGGGGGCCGACCCTGGTGGTCCGCTGAGGCCGACAGGCATCGCGCCCAATGACAAGCCCCTCCATGCTCCCTTTGGGAATCGCCCCCGCCCGTGGCGCGGTGTCTGCCAACCGGCAAAGGTTCGCTCGGATGCAAGGAAGTCACGCCATCTCCGTCAGAAAATCATCGCCGGGCATGCAAAGCCAGCTGTTGACCTGCCCCACCAGTTGCAGCACAACAGTTCGCCTGCCGCCCGGCGACGCCCCCCTCTACATCCAGGCAGCCGTGTCGGCCACGACCAGAGCACCTTGGCTAACCATGCAAGAGCGCTGCCTGCTCCGCAATGCCCAAGTGGCGCATCACTCGCTCCACCAGCGCCTGAACCGACCCATCGTGCGCAAACCCGGCGGCTTCAGCCTGGGGAGTTTGCATGGTTGGCAACCGGCCAAACAACGCCTCGATGTGGGGGTCGGGTGCGTAGCGGATACCCGCTTTCGCATCTCGGCCGAGGGACTGCGCCATGGCCTGGACCACCGCCCCGACCGAAGCCTGCAGCACAGGCGGCTGCCAACACCGGGACAATGGCATGGTGGTTGCCGAAAGCTGTGCGGCGTGCAGCAGGTTGTCCAGGCAACGCTCCAGCGACATCCACCAGGCCGTGGCCTGGGGCGACACCGGGCAGGTGTAGGACTGTCCGGAGCGCAGCGCATGAAAGATCTCGCTCATGAATGCCGAGCCGTGACCGGTTTCAGCAGACGGGCGGGCCACCACACCGGGCAAGCGCAGGCTGCAGGCGTCCAGTTCACCACGGCGGCTGTAGTCAGCCAGCAGCAACTCCGTCGCCCATTTGTGGGTGCCATAACTCAACAAGGGCTGGGGCGCCTGCGACTCGGACACAGGGGATGGTCCGACCGCCCCATACACCGCAACAGAACTCGCAAACACCACGCGTGGAGCGCTGCCACCGCCCTCGCGCACTCCACCGGCCAGCGCCTCCAGCAAGGCCACGGTATCGAGCAAGTTGGCCTGCACACCCAGCGACGGGTCACGCTCTGCCAGCGCACCGGGCACGCTGGCAAGGTGGAACACGCAGCCTGGAGGGTCCTCGCGCATGGCCTGCAGAAGTGCGGGGGCGGCAAAACTGCCCGCATGCCAGCGCACACTGGGCGGCGGCACCTGGGCGGGGGCCATCCGGTCCACCAGGGTCAAGCGCACAGGCCGCTGACCCGCCAGCATCGGGGACGGCCCCAGCAGGCGCCGCGCCAGGGCGGCCCCTACAAAACCCCCGGCGCCCGTGATGAGGACATGCATCAGCGCTGCTCCGAACCGGGTGGCACCACGCGCTGGCTCACGACACCAAACGGCCCCTCGCGGCCATCGGGCCAACGCGCCTGCATGTGCACGGTGTCGCCGTAGTGCATGAACGGTGTCTTGGCCGCACCTTCGTCCAGTATCTCGATCACGCGCCGCTCGGCCAGGCAAGCAGAGCCTGCATCGCGCCCCTGGTTGGACACCGTGCCCGAACCGATGATGGTGCCCGCCGTGAGTCGCCGTGTGCGGGCCGCGTGGGCAATCAGCTGGCCAAAGCTGAAATTCATCTCGCCCCCATGGGGGTGGCCAAACCACTGGCTGTTGGAATCCACATGCAGCCGCAGATGCACCCGCCCCCCTTGCCAGGCGTCGCCCAGCTCATCAGGGGTCACTGCGACCGGTGCAAAGCTGGTGGAGGGTTTGGCTTGCAAAAAGCCAAAGCCCGTCTTCATTTCGTGCGGGCCCAGCGCGCGCAGGCTCCAGTCGTTGATCTGCACGACCAGACGCACGCAGCCCAATGCCGCTTCAGGCGTCACGCCCATGGGTACCGGGCCACAGATGACACCGAACTCGCCTTCGAAATCGATGCCGTCGGCCTCGCTGGGCATTGGTACATCATCGTGCGGGCCCAGAAAGTCGTCGCTCGCGCCCTGGTACATGACCGGGATGGTGTCGAAATGCGGGATGGGTGGCGTGTTGAAGGCGCGCTCCATCAAGCGTCCATGGTTGAGGAACGCAGATGCATCGAGCCACTGCGGGCTGCGCGGCAACGGCGCGCTGCATGCGGCGGGATCGAACGCAAAGATGCCGGTTGCGGTGCCCGCCTCCAGCGCTGCCGTGCGCTCACGCAAAGCGGGTTCCACAGCGTCCCAGTTCTGCAAGGCCCCCAGCAGGCTCGCAGCTATCGGAGCGGCATCGACGGCCTGCAGACCGTTGGATGAAACCAGTACCAAGCGGCCGTCCAGGCTGCCGTCTTTCAAAGTTGCAAATCGCATCGCCAGTCCTATCAAGAAGAAGGGGTTTCCAGTCGCGGCCCCGCCACCCGGATCACGCGGGCATAGTGGTCGATCTCTGCGGTCAGAAATGCGCCGAATTCGCGCGCGGTTTGGTTGGGAGCACCCGGCGGTGCACACCTGGCCAAACCAGCCGATAACCTGGAAGTCCGCCAGGCCCGGCATTTCGGCAACGGAGAGCAAAACGGCGGACAAGGCGGGCGAGCGTTGTACGCCGATCTGCAGCTCAGCATGTGGTACATGTTTTCAACTCCCATCGCTGATGGTGGTGCCGCCATCGACCACCAGGTTGTGTCCAGTCACAAAGGCCCCGGCCGGGCTGGCCAGCATGGCGACCACACCAGCCACTTCCTCGGGTTCTCCAGCGCGCCGCAGTGGCGTGGCCTGCACACGCCTGACCATGAAGGCTTCATCAGCCATGAGCTGCTCGGCCAGCGGCGTGCGGATGAGGCCGGGCGACACGGCATTGACCCGCACACCCGCTGGGCCCCACTCCACGGCCAGGTTGCGCGCCAGCTGGGCCAGGGCCGCCTTGGTCAGACCGTACAGGCCAATCGAACGGTTGCCGCGCAGGCCCGCAATGCTGGAGATGAGCACGGCACTGCCACCGCCCCGCGCCGCCATGCCAGGCAGCGCCAGTGCACACAGCCGCGCTGCGGACCGCAGGTTGATGTCAAACACCTGATGCCAATCGGCATCGCTGGCATCAGCCAGAGGGCCGGCCGGCCCCTGAATGCCGGCGTTGCATACGAGGATGTCCAAGGGCCCGGCGCGCTCCACCAGCGCAGCGATGTCAGCTGGCGCGGCCATGTCGGCAGCAACACCGATGGCGTTCGGCAACGATGCAGCCACCTGTTCGCAGGCGAGTGGATAGCGGTCGGAGACCACCACCCGGGCGCCCTGCTCGGCCAGGGTGCGCGCAATCGCCAGACCCAGGCCCTGGGTGGCCCCCGTGACCAGGGCGGTGCGGCCCTGCAGGTCAAAGAGGCTCATTCGACCTTGACCCCAGCTTGGCGGATGGCCAAACCCCACCGCTGCGATTCGCTCTGGATGAACTCGCCGAATGCAGCGGGCGTGAGTGGTGCAGGCTCCAGGCCCAGCGGCCGGTAGCGGCCCAGCACCTCGGGCGATTCCAGCGCGGCCACCACGGCCTTGTGCAGCACCTCGACCACCGGCGCAGGCGTGCCCGCGCGCACCATCACACCGTTCCAGCCCGGAATATCGAGGTCCGCATGCCCGGCCTCGGTCAGGGTAGGCACCTGGGGGAGCACCTGCAGGCGCTGCTCGCTGCCCACGCTGACCAGCGCGCGCAGCTTGCCTTCGCGCACCAGCGGCAGGCTCGAAGCCACCACATCGCACATGAAGTCCAGGCGCCCGGCCATCAGGTCCTGCAGCGCGGGCGCTGCGCCTTGGTAGGGCACATGGGTCATGCGCGAACGCGTCTTGATGCGCAGCTGCTCGGTCCACACATGGGGCTGGCTGCCCTGCCCGTACGAGCCATAGTTGAGGCCATCCCCCGCAGCGGCTGCACGCAACAGGTCGGCCAGTGTCTGGAACGGACTGCCCGCAGGCACGACCACGACCAGCGGCGACCTGAACAACCGCGTCAGGGGCGCAAAGTCCTTGAGGGGGCTGAAGCTCAGCTTGGCGTACAGCGCTGGGTACATGGCCAGCGGGCCGATGTCTGCGTACAGCAGGGTGTGGCCATCGGCAGGCTGCTGCTTGACGTGCTGCGCCGCCAGTTGCGCCGCACCGCCGGGTTTGTTCTCCACCACCACGGCTTGCTGCATGCGCTCTCCCAGCTTCTGCACCAGCAGGCGCGACATCGCGTCGCCAAAGCCCCCGGCCGGGTAAGGCACCACCCAGCTCAACGGCCGCGCGGGATACAGGGTCTGCGCCCACGACCAAGGGGCCACCGCTGCGGACGCTGCAGCGCCCAGCCATTGACGGCGCGTGCTCATGACTGCTCCTTGGCAGGTGCGGCCACCGACGCATCAAAGCGCCCGTCCACCAGCACAAACAGCATGCGGCACGGCGCGCCCGAACGGTTGGCCCATGCGTGGTTGGTACCCCGCTGCACCACCACGCTGCCGGGGCGCAGTGGCACTTCGCCTTCGTCCAGCACCAGCGTCAGTTCGCCTTCAATCACCACGCCGTAGTCCACCGATTCGGTACGGTGCATCAGCGGGTGGGGGGAGTCGGTTTTCACCGTGGAGGCGGCCGCATCGCCAATCTGGCTGAAGGCGTCATGCATGCGCTCGGCACCCCGTGCGAGGAACTCGGGCGTATCGGGCGGAATGTCCACGAACCGGATGCGCGTGCCACCCTGCGGGGGCGGCAGCACCAGCGGACCGAGCGTAGGGTCCGGGCCGTTGTCCACGACGGCGGGCGACTGCGAAGTGCTCCAGACCTCATGGAACACCGTACCGGGAATGGCCGCAATCTCGACCACGGTGGGTAACGGCCCCTGGCTGGCGACCACGGCCCGGGCTTGAGTGTTGTGGCCGGTGACCACGCGGTGGATGGATGGAAAACCCATGAACGGACTCCTGACTCAATCTTCAAAAATGGCGACCGCGCGCGTCCAGCCTGCCGAGGCACCGCGGATCTTGTGGGGGAAACAGCTGATGGTGAAACCGGTGGGCGGCAGTGCCTCCAGGTTGTGCAGCTTCTCCAGATGGCAGTAGCCGATGTCGCGGCCCGCCTTGTGGCCTTCCCAGATCAGGGCCTTGTTGCCCGTTTCGGCCACGCGCTGGGCGGTGTATGAAAACGGCGCATCCCAGCTCCAGGCGTCGGTGCCGGTCAGCCGCACACCGCGTTCCAGCAGGTACATGGTGGCCTCGTAGCCCATACCGCAACCGGCGCCCAGGTAGTCCTTGTGCCCGTAGCGCGACCCAGCGCGGGTGTTGACCACCACGATGTCGAGCGGCTGCAGCGTGTGCCCGATGCGGGCCAGCTCAGCCTCTACATCGACCGCAGTGGCCACATAGCCATCGGGCAGGTGGCGGAAGTCCAGCTTCACGCCTGGCTGGAAGCACCATTCCAGCGGCACCTCATCGATGGTGATGGAGGGGCGGGCACCGCCGTTCTTCGCGTCCTGCGTGGAGTGGAAGTGCCACGGCGCATCCAGGTGGGTGCCGTTGTGCGTGGTGAGCGTCACCCACTCGGCCGCTGCGGCTTCGCCATCGGGGTAGTCCTCAGGCTGGGTGCCCGGGATCATGGCCATGAACTCGGGCAGCGTGTCGGCGTGCTTCTGGTACGTGATCTTGGGCGCCAGGGGGGGCGGGTCGGAGAGGACATCGTTTTCCAGATAAATGGAAAGGTCCACAAAGCGGCGTGGGGGTTTGGTCATGGCAGTGGGTACAAGGCTCACTCGGGCACCACGCCCACGGTGCGGGCGAGGGCATGGTGGATCTGGATTTCGGATTGGTAAAACTTGTCGAGGGCGGGCAGCGACAGCGGTTCCTGGGGCTCGGTGCCATTGGCGCGCAGAAAGCTCTGGACCTCGGGGTCGCGCAGGCCCACACCGAAGGCCTGGTGCAGGCGATGCACCGCCGCATCGGGGGTATGGCGCGCCACCAGCAGCGCACCCCAGGCGGTGTATTCAAAGCCCTTGAGCGCTGCAGACTGCTGGCTCAGCGGTGCGACGTGCGGCAGCAGCGAAGGCGCCTTGGCGGCGGTGCAGCCGAAGGCACGCAGCTTGCCCGTCTCCAGCATGTTCAGCGCCGCGCCCCCCAGTGGCACAAAGGACAGATCGATCTGATTGCCCATGAGGTCCTGCACTACCGGGGGCACGCCCCGGTACGGCACATGCACCAGCGGCACGCCACACAGGCGTGCCCACTGGGTCCCCATGAGGTGGATCATCGAGCCTTGCCCGATGTGCCCGAATGTCAGTGGCTTGCCAGCAGCAGCCGCTTGCCGCGCCATGTCCAGCAACTGCGCATGGGTGGTGGCGGGCATGTCGGCCCGGCCTGCCAGCACGTAGCTGGTGCGCCCCAGTGTGCCGATGGCGCGCATCTGCTCGGGCTTGTAGCGCGCGCTGGCCAGCGACAACGGGGTGAGGATGGGCTCGGTCTGCGAAACCACCACCACCGTCGCACCATCGGCAGGCGCGTTCAGCATGCGCTGTACACCGATGGAGCCACCGGCGCCCGGCAGGTTCTCGATGACGATGGTCTGACCCAGTTCGCGCTGCATCACCGTCTGGAGCTTGCGAGCGAACACATCACTGGGGTTACCCGCAGGCTGGGGAACGATGAAGGTGATGTGCCGACCCGGCTGCGCTTGGACCCACGGCGCAGCCATGCCCGCTGCAGTCGCTACCAGGCAGGCACGGCGGCTGAGCCGGGGCTGCGTCTGCGCAAAGGCAACGGGGCTGCTCATGCCATGCCTTTCACTGCGCCTGCAGTACCCGGGGCACGGTGGATGCGTGCAAATGCATAGACCGCCACCGCGTCTATCACCAAAGCCGCAACCCCCAGGCTGCCATAGCCCCAGGCCTTGACCAAGGTGCCGCCGAGGATGGGCCCAATGGCCGCACCGAACATGAGCATGGCGGGGGTGGCGGCCAAGGCTCGGCCGCTGGGGTCCAGCCGCGCCAGCACGCCAAAGGCAAAGGTGTGCGTGAAGATCATCACGGCCGCAAACACGGCGGCGGCTGCGGCATAGGGCGCAAACACGGGCGAGTTCATGATCACCACCACCAGCAAGGCCTGGAGCGCAGGTCCCGACAGCAGAACGCTGCGGGCAGCCCAGCGCTTTTCCAGCACAGCGGCCAACGCTGCGGGAAAGAGGTTGACGACGCCCAGGGCAATCAGCACGCCGGTGACGGCCTGAAGTCCGTAGCCCCGGTCACTGCCCACGCGCTCCAGAAAGCTGAAGGTCATGGACTGCACCAGGCCCAGCGCCGCAATGCCCAACACGCCCCACCAGACCGCAGCGGGCAGAGGCGCAGCCGGAGCCCGCGAAGTGGCCGCACCGCCTACGCTGTCGGCCTCGGGAAACGCCAGAGCCG
This sequence comes from Acidovorax sp. BL-A-41-H1, assembly GCF_051942715.1. Classification (NCBI taxonomy): domain Bacteria; kingdom Pseudomonadati; phylum Pseudomonadota; class Betaproteobacteria; order Burkholderiales; family Comamonadaceae; genus Acidovorax; species Acidovorax sp. BL-A-41-H1. The sequence goes on from NZ_JBPVJQ010000008.1 coordinate 53,904, forward strand.
CCACCACCGCGCCCACTGCCATGACGCCGGCAAAGACCTGGAACAACGCGGGTCCACCCAGCTTGGCCACCAGCACAGGCGTGCCCCCCAGGAACGCGATGGCAAATACCCCTAGTGCCATGCCCACCAGGGCGAACATGCGGTGGGGGTTGGGGCTGCGGGCAATGGTGCCATGGGTAACGCTCAGGGCCGTGCCCGCAGCAATACCTGCCCCCGCATGCAGCAGCGCCAACAAGGCGAACTGGGTGGTGGTGGACGCTACGGCAAACGCCACGGCCGCGCCGGCAAAGCCGCAGGTCGCCACGGTGCGCCCGCACAACAACTGAAAGAACGGCGCTAACACCAGGCTGGCGGCCACCGCTCCAGCCAAAAACAGCGTCGCCAGCAAGCCGGCCTGCTGCGGGTCGAAGCGGTACACCGATATCAGCGTGCCCACCCAGACGGGCAAGGCCACCAGATCCACCATGCCTGCGCAGTGGCCCACCATCAGGGCCACCCGGCCCCGCAGCGATTGGGTTGTGATCATGCGCACCTCGCCTCAGATGGGTTGGGACAACGCCATGAGGGACTCGCGCATGATGCGCGAATGCTCCTCCTTGTCGCCGCCTTCGATCTCGATCTCGCCCAGCCGGGCGGAGTTTTCGACCACCATGCGGCAGCGCTCCCAGCGCCGGGCTTCAAAGGCCGACAACGCAGTCGGTACATCGCCCGCCTGCGCCAGTTCATCGGCCAGAACCAAGGCGTCCTCGATCCCGATGCAGGCCCCGGACGCCAGATGCGGCGTGGTGGCGTGCACCGTGTCACCAATCAGCACCACCCGGCCGCGCGACCAGGGGCGCGGCATGAGCAGACCTTCGAGCGGACGAAAAACGATCTGTGAGTCCGGTCCGATCTGGCTGCGAATGGACTGCAGCGTGGGCGCGGAAAACCCATCGAGCAATGCGCGCAAACGGTCCGCAAAGGTGGCCGGATCGACATGGTCGTTGGTCGGGCGCGGCTCGGTGACGAAGAGGTACATCTCCGTCTTGGAGACAGGGTTCACGCCGGGTTTGATCTTCGGGCCCATCCACATCGTGGCGGTCTCGATCTCTGGCGGCTTGGGAAGCACGGCACGCCACACGGCCTGGCCGCTGTAGCGCGGCTGGGGTGCGTTTTCAAACACGGTCTCACGCACCTTGGAGTAGAGGCCGTCGGCACCGATCACCAAGTCATAGTGCTGGCGCTGGCCATCGGTGAAAGTGACCTGCACGCCTTCGGCCTCTTGCTCAATGGCAGAAAAGGTGCAGCCGAGGCGGACGTTGGTGCCCGCCGCACGGGTGGCCTCGGCCAGGATGCGGGCCAGCACCGGGCGCATGATGGCGCCGCCGCCTGGAACATCGGCCCCCGCAATACGGGGCGTGGGCAAGGTGGCCACCAGAGGGCCGTGGGGCAGGTTCAGGTTCAAGCCGTCCGAGGCGTTACCCTGCGCCAGAAACGCTTCGAGAATTCCCAGGCGCCGAAACGCCCGCAGCGTGGCGCCCCCCAGGCTGATGCCCGCACCGTAGCTGCGCCAGCCGGGGTCGATCTCTACCAGGTCCACCTGGGCACCCTGCTTGCGCAGTTCGATGGCGGCTGCCATGCCGGAAAAGCCCCCGCCGATGATCAAAATGCGTTGGTGAGAAAGGCTCATGGGTTTGTCTCCTTGTGATTGGTAGGGGCGATGTGGATCTCGCCGTTCACTTGTACTGTCAATGGCACGGGCACCAAGGCGTCGCCCAGGCACGGGCCCAAGGTACACAGCCCATTGATGATGTCAAACAGCGCGCCGTGGGCCGCGCAGACGATGCGATCACCTGCTGCATTCAGGTACTTGTCCTTGCGCCATGCCATGGGGGTGTCCAGGTGGGGGCACAGATCGGCATAGGCGTACAGCCGCTCGCCCTGGCGCACGATGAGCACCGTGTCCTGCCCACGGCCTGCGGGGTCAAAGCCCCGCGACTCGCCATCGGGCAGATCGTTCCAGTGGCAGAGCTTCATGGTCGGCTCTCAGTGCGGTGCACCCGCAGGTGGCGGGCCCGAAGGCGCCCACTTCTCGCGGTGTTGAAAGAGGAAGAGCTGCGAAGCATCGGCACTCATCGGCACCTCGCGCGCGGCCCAGGTGTCGTCATGCTGGTCCATGTCGGCGTCGTACTCCACATGGCAACCCAGGGGCGAGTTGAAGTACCAGAACCAGTTGCTGCCAAACTTGTGGCGCCCCGGCCCCCAGAAGCTCTGGTAGCCCTTCTCGACAAAGCGGGTGCCCGCCAGCAACACATCGGTAGGGCCACCCATGTGGAAGGTGAAGTGTTCGCAGCCCTTCATGAACGGCGGTGTCTGGATCATGAACAAGGTGTGGTGGTCTTGCGTGCCCGCAGGGCGCAAAAACGGTCCCACACCCGTGAAGCGATCGGTGCACACAAAGCCCAGTCGGACGTAGAACGCCTCAGCCTTGGCCGCGTCGGGCACGAAATACACCACATGCGACAGCGAACGGGGCCGCGCCGCCATGTCGGGCGACAGGCCCAGGGCGTTGGGCCCACGCTGCGGGACGGCACCGGGCGCGTTCACGGCCTCGGCAGGCAATGCCAGCGGCTTGCGCACCGTGACCTGGAAAGCGAGGGCAAAGCCCAAGTCATCGGTGGTGCGCAGCACGCCGCCCTGGCGCACCACGGCTCGGTCGCGCGCCAGCTCGGCTTCGATGGCGTCGAGCGTGGCCGCATCTGCGACCCCGTAGACCGTTTCGCGCAACATGCTGGCAGTGCCCAGCGCGGGTGGCAGAGAAGGGTCGCCCTGGGAGCGGATCTCCACGCATGTGCCGTCCAGCGCTTCAAAGCGCCCACCAGCAGCGGTGACGCCCACGGGAGTGAGTCCGTAGTCGGTGAGGTACTGGGCGCAGGCAGCGACGTCGTCCACGCCAAAAACGAGCGCGTCGGGTCCAATGATGTTCATCTGTTGATCCTTGGTTGTAGAGGTTGTCAGGGCAGGTGCGGGGCTCTCAGGCGGTATGACCACCCAGGGTCTGGGCCACCCAGTCAGCGATGTAGTGGCCGGCGTTGATGCTGTTGTCAAAGCTGGCGTGCTGCGATCCACCTTCGCGGTCGGTGAACACCTTGAGTTCGCGCTGGGGGCTGTTGACCAGCTGCTCGTAGGTGCGGTGCGCCCACTTGAGCGGGATCTGCGAGTCGCGCTCGCCGTGCGTGACCAGGAAAGGCACCTTGATCTTCTCGACCACGCCATCGAGGTGCACGTTTTCCGCGATGTGCATGAATTCGTCCACGTCCTTGGCGCCCCAGACCCAGCACACGTGAGCCCAGTAGTGCGGCACGGGGAAGTCGCCTTCCTTCTCCAACCGGCGCTTTTGCACATCACGCCAGTCGTGGTTGGCGCCCCAGGCTACGCCACAGGCAAAACGCGGCTCCATGGCCACGGCGCGTGGGCAGTAGTAGCCGCCCAGCGATACGCCCTCGCAGCCGATGCGCTTCGGGTCCACGTCGGGGTGCTGCTCCAGCCAGTCCACCACGCGGCTGGCCCAGTGTTCGGTGTCGTACCGCGCCGTCAACCCCTGCAGCCGCAGCGCCTCACCGGTGCCTGGCTGGTCCACCACCAGAGAGGACACGCCGCGTTGGGCCAGCCATGCTGGCAACCCAACCAGATACTTCATTTCCTTGGTCGAATCCAGGCCGTTTAGCTGCACGAGCAAGGGCGCCCGCTCCCCCGATTTAAGGCCATGGGCCGGGTAGTACAGCGCCGACAGGTGCTTGCCCTCATAGGGAATCTCCATACGCTGCACCCGGTCGCCCAGCAGGCGTGAGCCCTTGAGGAACAGCTCCAGCTCGCGCTCGTAAAGGGCCAGTCGGCCCGGAGCGCTGTGCGCCTGCAGGCGCTCTGCGGTGATGAGATAGCTGGAGGCGCGGCGGTATTTCTCGCCAGCGGAATACAGCCAGCCGCGCGCTTCATCTTCTTCGGCCAAGCCGCAGAGCTTGTCCGCCATGCGCACCCAGGTTTCACGGAAGGCCTGCGTGCCAGCGGCATCGGGCGCCTTGGCGGCCTCTTGCAGCGGAGCGCACATCTCCTCGATTTCACCGATGCGTGCGCCCATCTCGATGGCCAGATCGACCGAGAGGTTCCAGACGTAGTTGGTAGGAAAGTACTTGAACATAGGATCACTTTGCGGGGGCTTGGGAGGCACGCGGGCCAATGCCCAGCGTGCCAAAAAAGACGGCCGTGGGCGCGTCGGAAAAGTCGGGGACAAAGCGGAAGGACTGGATCCGCCCATCGGTCACACGGAGCACATCGCGGCCCACGATGCGTTCCACACCGGCACGGCGATACAGCTCGCTGCGCACCTCCAGCAGCGCAGACACCCGGTCCCCATCCACCTCGGTGCTCAGCACAGACAAGCGGGCCTGCGGTCGAACCACCGTGGCGTCGATGTAGTGCGCCAGGCAGCTGGGGTTGTCCATGGCCGGAGTGCAGCCGGGAAAATCCGATCGCTCCACCTCCGGCGCGATGAGCGCGCGCACGGCGGCCATGTCACCCGCGTGGACTGCGGCGATGTAGCTATCCAGCACTGCGGCCGGTTGGGGGCTGGGCTGGGCCTGTGCGTTGACGCATGCCAGCAACATACCGGCAGCAACGCACATCGTGTGGGTCGTGGTCATGGTTCGTCCTCGTTGTCAGTCAATGAGCGCCCTGCGGCACCCCGTGCACACCGCGCCCAGTCGCGTGGACGTTGGCGATGGGCGTCGCGGGCTTCAGTAAAAAGTGGGCCAGCGCGGGCAACAACACCAGGGCTCCCAGCATGTTCCAGAGGAACATGAACGCCAGCAGCAAGCCCATGTCGGCCTGGAACTTGATCGGGCTCGCCACCCAGGTGATCACACCCACAGCCAGCGTGACGCCCGTCAGCATCACGACCTTGCCGGTGAACAGCAGGGCGCGGTAGTACGCCTCAGAGAGGCTCTTGCCTTCGCGCAGTTGCGACAGCGTGATGGACAGGATGTAGAGCGCGTAGTCCACGCCGATGCCCACGCCCAGCGCAATCACCGGCAGCGTGGCGACCTTTACGCCCATGCCCAACGCCACCATCAACGCTTCGGCCAGGAAGGACGTGACCACCAGCGGCAGCACGGCCACCACCACCGCCTTCCACGAGCGGAAGGTCACAAAACACAGCACGACCACCGCCCCGTACACCATGAGCAGCATGGTTCGCCACGCGTCCTTGACCACGATGTTGGTGGCCGCCTCAATGCCCGCAGACCCGGCGGCCAGCAGAAACTTGGTGTCTGCCGTGTTGTTGCGCTGGGCAAAGGCCTCGATGTGGCCCACGACGCGCGCCAGGGTGTCGGCCTTGTGGTCGCGCAGATAGACGTACACCGTCAACAACCCACAGGCATCGTTGTAGAGCCCACGGGGTGCGCTGGCCGTCACGGTGTTGAGCATGTCCTGGTTGGGCAAGAACTCGTACCACCGTGGGTTGCCTTCGTTGAGGCCCGACAGCACCCGGCGGTTGAGCAGGGAGAGCGAGTTGGTGCTCTCGACGCCGTCGATCTGGCGCAGCTCCCATTCGAGCGCATCGACCTTGTTCAGCGCATCGAAGTGGGAGCACTGGCCCTCAGGCGTCTTGACCATCACCGCCAGCACGTCACTGCCTGCGCCATAGGCTGCGTTCATGAATCCCACATCGCGGTTGTAGCGGCTGTCTGCGCGCAACTCGGGCGCCCCCGGGTCCAGGTCGCCAATCTTGAGCTGCGTGCTGACAAGAAAGCCCCCCACCCCCATGACCAGCCCGGCGGCCACGGCCACCGTGGCCCAGGGGCGCTGGGTGAAGCGGTCGAGCAGAGCCCACAGCGGGTGTTTGGCAGCGCCTGCCGCATCGGCCTGCTCGGCGCGCAGGCTGCGCTCGGCAGCCACCGCACTGACGCCGGTGTAGCTCAACAAAATAGGCAACAGGATCAGGTTGGTGAAGATCAGCACCGCCACGCCGATGGACGCGGCGATCGCCAGTTCGCGGATCACCTTGATGTCGATGACCAGCAGCACGGCAAACCCCACCGCGTCTGCCAGCAGGGCCGTCAAGCCCGCCAAGAACAGGCGCCGGAAGGTGAACCGCGCCGCCACCAGTTTGTCCACGCCCCGTCCCACGTCCTGCATGATGCCGTTCATCTTTTGCGCGCCATGGCTCATGCCAATGGCAAACACCAGAAACGGCACCAGGATGGAATACGGGTCGAGTGCATACCCCAGCAAAGGCAGCAGGCCCAGCTGCCACACCACGGCCACCAGCGATGCCAGCACCACCAGCAGCGTGGAACGGATGCAGCGCGTGTACCAGAACACCATGGCCGTGGCGATGGCCACCGCCATGGCAAAGAACACCAGCACGGCACGCACACCATCAATCAGGTCGCCCACGATCTTGGCAAAGCCGGTGATGTGGATCGCCACGCCTTCGGCCTCGTACTTGCCACGCAACGTCTCCAGCTGCCGCGACAGCAGGGCGTAGTCGAGCGACTGGCCCTGGGCATCCTTGGCCAGCAGGGGCACAAAGATCACGGTCGATGCGGCATCGCGCGCCACCGTCTGGCCGATCTCTCCGGAGCGTGCCACGTTCGCCGCCAGTTGCTGCAGCTTGGCTGACGATCCATCAAAACCATCGGGGATGACCGGCCCGCCTTCCAGCCCATCTTCGGTGACACCCACCCAGCGTGTGGTGGGGGTCCACAGCGACTTCATCCGCGCACGGTCCACACCCGGCAGCAAGAAGACCTCATCGGACAGGCGGCGCAAGGTGTCCAGGTACTGCGCGTCATAGATGTTGCCCTGGGGGCGGGCAACGGCCACGCGCACCGCATTGCCCAGGCCACTGAGTTCCGACTGGTAGGCCAGAAAATTCTGGATGTAGGGGTGGCTCGTGGGAATAGTCTTTTCAAAGCTGGCATTGAGCTGAAGCCGCGTGGCCTGCCAACCCAGCAGGGCTGTGACCAGGGCGCACAGCAACACGACTACGGCTCGGTGGTTGAACAGCGCGCGCTCGATCAACGAGCCCGAGCGGGTATCGAAGGAGGGCGCGCTCATGGCCGTGCCTTCTGTGCCACCACGGGCACCACACCGGCCACGCCCAGTGCGAGCAAGGGGCCCTCGCGCTGCGGCAGCAGCGCGGACGGCACGGGTACGGGTGCCGCGTTCAGGGGCACCAGTGCCTCGCCCTGCTGGCGCAGCACTGCGCCCGCCTGTGTGGCAAACCACAGTCCGCCCTTGCCATCGTCGGCAGCCGCGGTGATCGTGCTCTGGGTGGGCGATGCTAGCTGCGACCAGGTGTTGCCCGCGTCGTCCGAGCGCCAGGCGTTGCCCCGCAGGCCCGCCAGGACCACACGCCCGTTGGCGTTCAGATCGCCCGCAAACCAGCTGCCCTTGTAAGGCGATGGCAATGCCTCAAACGTATCGCCGCCGTCGCTGGAGCGGGCAAGCAGCCCCTGCTCCCCCGCCAGCAGCAGGGTATTGCCCTGGCGCCGCGCCACATACCAGTGCAGGGCCTTGGGATTGGGCAACCTGCCCATCCAGGGCGCCCAGGTCTGTCCGCCATCGGCGGTGTAGAAGGCCAAGCCATAGGCGCCCACCGCCAGCATGCGCTGGGCGTCCCACACCACCACATCCATGAAAGGCTTGTCCGGGCCATCGGCCACCAGGCGCTCTGCATCCTGCCGCGCCTGGGGCGTTGTTGCTTCCGCCTTGGCCAGCAAGGCCAGACGGCGGCCGTCCAGCCGCAGCGCCCAACTGGCGCCGGCATCGGACGTGGTCAGCACCGTGCCGCCATGGCCCACGGCCACACCGTGGCGCTCGTCCGCAAAACGCACCATCGTCAGGCTGACGCTGACCGGGCAGGCCGCCTGGCGCCAGGTCGCGCCCCGGTCGTCGGACAGCACGACCACCCCGCGCTCGCCCACCGCCACCAGCCGCTGCCCCGCAGTGGCCGCCGCCAGCAACACGGCACGCTGAGGTGCCTTCACACTCAGTGCAGGGCGCTGGAGAGCATCCCCCACCTGTGCGAAGGCGCAGCCCGCCCCCGCCGCAGCGATGGCTGCAGCTACACAGATCGCAATACGCATGGTTTCGTCCCGCTCAGCGGACGCCCTCGCCTGCCATGGCATCGGGCGAGAAGAAGCTGTCCGGGCGGCGCGGCACGATCTTGTAGTGCTGGTTCCGCTCGTTGACCACGCCGCTGGCATACCAGGCACCGGAGATCAGATCGTTGAAGCCCCACTGCTGCTGCGGCGTGGTGGCAGGAAGGTCAGGCATCACCACCGGGTGGGACCAGATGGTCTTCCACAGCTGGCCCTTGGCATCCCAGCGGTCGCCCAGCACGGCCACCCAGGTGTCTTCGTCCACGTAGTAGCGGCTCTTGGGTGCCTGGTGGCGCTGGCCGGGCTTGAGGGTGGCCTCCACCACCCACACGCGGTGCAGCTCCCAGCGCACGTGGTCGGGGTTCAGGTGATTGGCCAACAGCACATCGCTGTCCTTGGCGGGTGTATGCAGGCGGTTGCTGTTGTAGGGGATCAGCATCTCCTGCTTGCCCACGACCTTCCAGTCGAAGCGGTCGTTGCGCCCAGCAAAGACGTCGATTTCGTCGAAACTTGCCACACCGGCCGTGGCGGGCGTGGGCGTGTCGCAGCAGGCATTGGGCAGCTTGCGCACGCGGCGCTGCCCCGTCAGGTACACCCACGATGCGCTCTTGTCCTGGTCCAGGTGCGACCGGCCCGTAATGGCCTCGCCCGCACGCACCGGTGGGCCGCTGTTGACCAGGCGGATGGTCCAGTACTCGCCCGTGAACTTGTCTTGCTGTCCCTGGGCGTAGTAGGGCATCTGAAAGTCTCCGCGCCCTTCTACCGACAGCACGCGCTGGCCGTTGGCCGTGCCCAGATAGCCCCGGAAGTCGGCTTGCCAGGCCTCGCCACGCCAGTGCAGTTCATGGTTGGCCATGATCTCCTCGCCGGTCTTGGGGATGGGAAACGGAATGCCACCATAAGCACCTGTGACCTTCTCGCCATCAAGCTTGGCCTGCACGGCATTCTTGGCCGTGTAGTCATACACCCACTGCGGCGCGGCGGCAGTGCGATGCGTCTTGTACACATCCACCCGGAAGGTCTGCGGGTACTTCTTGAGCAGCGCCTGCGTGCCTTCGGTCAGCTTGCTCGCATGTTCGGCCATGTTGGCGGCGGTGACGCTGTACAGCGGCTTTTCGCCCGCAAACGGATCGCCCCGGCGCCCGCCATTCTGAAACCCCGCGATGGGGGTGGTATAGCCACCACTCCATGCCGGAATGGTCCCCTCCTTGTTGCCAGCGCGCTCGGCCCCCAGGGGGGTCAGCTCGGTTTTGAGTTTGGCGGCTTCCTCGGCGCTCACGGCGGCGTGTGCAGCGCCCAGGGCCACAGACGACAGCAGGCAGGCGCCCGCGATGTGCAGGTAGTGCTTCATGACAGAGTTCCAGATCAGAAAGTGGTGCGGACCGAGAGCGTCAGCGAGTTGCGGTCTTTGAGCGCTTGCTTGTATTGCGCGTTGTTGGCGGCATTGAGCGTGGGCGCGGCCTTGCCCAGGTAATGCACATAGTTCAGCGACACGTTCCATGTGCCCAGGTACACCCCGGCCAGGCCGAGGTTGATGTCACCGCCCTTGTCCACCCCAAACCCCGGGCCGACGGCTGACGAGGCGCCGAACGTGTAGCCCATGCCGATGGAGGGGGTGAGATCCAGACCCGGCAGCACCTGCCGGTAGCTGGGCGAATACACCATGCGCACGCCAGTGGCCGATTTGTCGGCATTGGGGTTGAGCATCTGCGCATTGCGTGTGACCTTGGTGCGCTGGTTCCAGGCCACCTCGCCCACAAACGACGCTTCGCGCGATATCCACGAGGGGCCCAGCGATGCGATCCAGGACACTTGCGCATGTGTCGTCTCGCCCACCGCATATCCTGGGTTGCTGTTGTTGTTGAGGCCCGCATTCACGCCAACAGTGGCCAGGGTGGACTGCCCGGAGCTGGCCAGGGGTGCGTTGTGGCGCACCGAGACTTCCCCAGCCAGTCCCCAGTTATCAATCGTTTTGGAGAAGCTGGCGCCATAGGCGCGCACTCCCTCGTGGTACATCCAGCGGTAGCTGCTGGCCCTCAGCGCGGGGGGCAGGCCTACCAGCACGTTGTTGATGTTGCTGGGGGTGGTGGCGTGGTAGCGGATGGCATAGAAACCCAGATCGGTGTCGATGGACTCGACCCGCCAGCGCAGCTGCAAGCCGCCCTGCCCCGAGTTCTTGGCCTCCAGGTCCGCCTGCCGGATGAACGTGCCCGTGGGCCCCGCATTGATGCGCTCTGCACCCGGGCCCAGCGAATCACTGGTCGAGAGGTAGGCCCCCACGGGCATCAGCCGGGTCTTCTCCCACTCGTAGTTCACATACGCGCCCACCGTCACGTCGGACGACAGCTGCACCTGCCCCGAGACCTTGCCGGTCGGCCGGGCCACTTCCTTGAAGGTGGAGTTGGGTACCGACAGCAGCTTGATCAGGTCCAGCGGGGCCTGGCCGCCCGCGATGCCGTTGGCGCCAAAGAACAGGCTCTCTCCCCACAACAGGGTGTGGCGGCCCAGGCGCACCGTGGCGGGCTTGTCGGCCACATCAAAGCGCCCGTACACAAAGGCGTCCAGCAGCTCGGCCTTGCGCCCCATGAGCTTGCGGGTCTCCGCCGGAAACTCGCTCGCAGGGCTGTGGTTGGACGTGAGGCTGGTGTTGTCCGTATGGCTGTTGTAGGCCTGGTCGTACCAGGCCGCCGCACTCAGGCGCGCACCGTAGCGAGGGCCGGTCAGATCCAGCTCGCTGAGCAGGTCCACACGATTGGACACCACGCCGCGCTTGAAATTGTTGTTGCCATCGTTCTGGTTGGCCGTCACGGGCAACACGGAAGACAACTCAGGCAAGGCCGTGTTGAGGCGTCCGGTGAGGCTGTATTTGACGGTGTTGTCCCAGCGCAGCTTCCAGTCGGGGTTGCCAGTGTCCAGCTCGATGGCAGAAACACAGGGGGTAACAGCCAGAGTGGCAAGGGCCAGCGTGAGGCGGCTTCTGCGGCTTTGGGCAGCACCCCGCCGCACTGCGCCTGATGGGCAGTGTTTCATCATTTGTCTCCGTTCTGTTTATTTGGGAATCTGATGACCAAAGGGGCTGGACATCGGTTCGGTGGTTACTGTAGGGAGTAAGCTCACATTCGAAAAATGGATTTTTCAGATTCCATCAATTGATATCGCGGATATCAACGTTTACCCGTAGCCCATGCGATTCAACAAACTCGACCTGAACCTGCTGGTGGCGCTGGACGCGCTGCTGACCGAACGCAACATCAGCCGCGCAGGCGAGCGCATCCACCTGAGCCAGCCCGCCACCAGCAATGCGCTGGCGCGGCTGCGTGCGTATTTCGACGATGAATTGCTGGTGCCGCAGGGCCGTCAGATGGTGCTCACGCCCCGCGCGGAGGCGCTTCTGGACCCGGTGCGTGAAGTGCTGATGCGCATCGACAGCACCATCGCTGAGAAGCCCCGCTTTGACCCCTCTACCGACACCCGGAGCTTCACGCTGCTGGTGTCAGACTTCACCACCACCGTGTTCATGCAGCCGCTGATCGAGAGGCTGTTTCACGAAGCGCCCGGGGTGCAGGTGCATCTGCGGGCGCAAAACGCTCGCCCCGTGGAACAGCTGGAGGAGTACGGGGCCGACATGCTCATCATCCCCGAGCAATATGTGTCGGCCAAACACCCGAGCATGACGCTGTTCGAGGAGACATACATGTGCGTCACCTGGACAGGCAACCCGCACATCCAAGGCCAGCTCAGCTTTGACGACTACCTGGCGGCGGGACATGTGGTGGCCGACTACTCCGGCGCGCGGCAGATCCCCGCGTTCGATGGCTGGTTTCTGGAGCGCTTCGGCGTCAAGCGCCGCATCGAAGTCACCGCGCCCACCCTCGCATCCCTGCCCAGCCTGGTGATCGGCACGGCACGCATTGCCACCGTGCACAAGCGCCTTGCCCAGCGCGCACTGCAGTACGGGCTGCCCATTCAGGTGTGGGAGCCCCCACTGGAGATTCCCGTCATGCGCCAGACCTTGCAATGGCACCGCCACCGTGACAAGGATCTGGCTTTGCAATGGCTGCGCGAACGGGCTGTGGAAGTCGCAGCCACTATCTGACGCTCACTCCACTGTGACGCTTTTGGCCAGGTTGCGGGGCTTATCGACATCCGTTCCCCGCGCACATGCCGTGTGGTACGCCAGCAGCTGCAGCGGCACCACGTGCAGCAGCGGGCTCAGCGGACCGTAGTGTTCCGGCATGCGAATCACGTGGATGCCTTCGCTGCTTTCGATATGGGTGTCGCCGTCGGCCAGCACATACAGCACGCCGGCGCGGGCGCGCACTTCCTGCATGTTGCTCTTGAGCTTTTCGAGCAGCGCGTCGTTGGGCGCCACCGTCACCACCGGCATGGCGCTGGTCACCAAAGCCAGGGGGCCGTGCTTGAGTTCACCGGCCGGATAGGCCTCGGCGTGGATGTAGCTGATTTCCTTGAGCTTCAATGCGCCTTCCAGCGCGATGGGGTAGTGCAGGCCCCGGCCCAGGAAGAGTGCGTTTTCCATGCGGGCAAAGTCTTCGGCCCAGCTGATGAGCTGGGGTTCCAGCGCCAGCACGGCCTGCAGGGCCACGGGCAGGTGGCGCATGGCCTTGAGGTGGGCGGCTTCCTGTTCTTCGCTCAGGCGGCCCTTGCTTTGCGCCAGCGCGAGCGTCAGCAAGAACAGGCCCGCCAGCTGCGTGGTGAAGGCCTTGGTGCTGGCCACGCCGATCTCGACGCCAGCGCGCGTGATGTAGGCCAGCTTGCATTCGCGCACCATGGCGCTGGTGGCCACGTTGCAGATGGTCAGCGTGTGCTGCATGCCCAGACTCTGCGCGTGGCGCAGCGCGGCCAGCGTGTCGGCGGTTTCACCGCTCTGGGTGATGGTGACCACCAGGGTGCGCGGGTTGGGCACGCTGGTGCGGTAGCGGTATTCGCTGGCCACTTCGACCTGGGTGGGGATGCCGGCGATTTCTTCGAGCCAGTATTTGGCCGCGCAACCGCTGTAGTAACTGGTGCCGCAGGCCAGGATGAGCACGTTGTCGATTTCCTTGAACACGCGCCAGGCGGCCGCGCCGGGCTGGCCGTGCTGGCCCGCGCCGTCGAACAGCTCGGGCACGATGCCCTCCACACCTTCGAGCGTGTCGGCAATCGCGCGCGGCTGCTCGAAGATTTCCTTTTGCATGTAGTGGCGGTAGGGGCCCAGCTCGGCCGCACCGCTGTGGGCCTGCACGGTGCGCACGGGGCGCTGCGCGGGGGTCAACGCGGCGCCGTCCTTGCCCACGATCCAGTAGCGGCCCAGTTGCAAGTCCACCAGGTCGCCCTCTTCCAGGTAGACGATCTGGTCCGTCACGCCTGCCAGGGCCATCGCGTCGCTGGCCAGGAAATGCTCCGCCCCTGCGTTTCCAACCCCCAGGATCAGCGGCGAGCCCGCACGCGCGCCCACCACGCGGTGGGGTTCGTCCTTGTGGATCACCGCAATGGCGTAGGCGCCGTGCAGCTCGGCCACTGTGGCCCGCACGGCTTCGAACAGGTCGCCGCTGTAGTGGCTGTCCACCAGGTGGGCGATGACCTCGGTGTCGGTCTGGCTGGCAAACACGTAGCCGCGTGCCTGCAGGCTGCGGCGCAGTTCTTCGTGGTTTTCGATGATGCCGTTGTGCACCAGCGCCACGCGGCCCGCCTGCTGGGTAGCAGCGTCAACGCCCAGGCCGTGGCTGAAGTGCGGGTGGGCGTTGTGCACGGCCGGGGCGCCGTGGGTGGCCCAGCGCGTGTGGGCGATGCCGGTGGCGCCATCGACATGTTCGGCCTGCACCTGCTCCAGCAGCTCGGCCACGCGGGCCGTGCTGCGGGCACGCTGCAAGCCGCCACGTGCGGTGCCGTGGCGCGAGGCGTCGATGCTGGCGCCGTGCACGGCCACGCCGCAGGAGTCATAACCCCGGTACTCCAGCCGCTGGAGGCCCTGCACGAGGATAGGAACGATGTTGCGCGTGGAGACTGCGCCGACGATGCCGCACATGGTGAATGCCTTGGTTGGAAAACGATGGAGCGATGGTAGGCAGCCACACAAGAAATGTTTGGTTGATATTCAAATGAATTTGAACTTAAATTTCACCGCAACCCATTGATGAAATTTAAGTTCAAAATAATGATGATGACGGAACAAATCACACTTGATGCCACCGACCTGCAGCTGCTCAACCTGCTGCAAACCGACGCCGCACAAAGCAACCAGGCGCTGGCCGAGCAGGTGCATGTGTCGCCCCCCACCTGCCTGCGCCGCGTCAAGCGCCTGCAGGATGCGGGGTTGATCGAGCGCCAGGTGGCCATCCTGCAGCCCGACCGGCTGGCCGCGCTGCAGGGCCACGGACTGGCCTGCATCGTCGAGGTGTCGCTGGACCGCCAGGGCGCCGAACAGCTCGACGCGTTCGAAGCCCGCGCCGTGGCCGACGACGCCGTGCAGCAATGCTGGCGCGTGTCGCCCGGCCCGGACTTTGTGCTGGTGGTGCACACGCGCGACATGCCGGGGTACCTGGCGCTGTCGCAGCGGCTGTTCACGGGTGACGCCAATGTGCGCAATGTGAAGGCCTTCTTCGCCACCCGGCGCGCAAAATTTGACACAAAAGTGCCTCTTGCGCGCGGCTGACAAGCGCTTCTAGCTATCAAATTTGATAGCCCAAACCCCTGCCAGAGCGCCTAGCGCCAGATGGTCATTTCTTGCTGGCATCGTCTGGATGTGCGCTGTAAGCTCCCGCGCATCCTTGACCTTTGCCCGTGCGGGCGCTCCCACAGACCGATGCCAACCTCCCGACGCCAGATGCCCCGCCGCATCTATCCACTGCGCATACTGGGCATGGGGCTGGGCGGCATGGTGGTGGGCGTGGTGCTATGGGAGCGCCAGGCTTCCGCCCTGGCTTGGCTGTGCATGGCGCTGCCCTGCTTTGCCTGGCCCCATGTGGCCTACCTGCTCACCCAGCGCAGCGCCGACCCCTACCGCACTGAAACCCGCAACCTGCTCATCGACTCGGCCCTGACCGCTGCGTTGGTGCCGCTCATGCATTTCAACCTGCTGCCCAGCGTGCTGCTGCTCACCCTGACCATGGTGGACAAGATCACCACCGGCATCCGGGGGCTGTGGGCGCGCGCCCTGGTGGCGATGCTGGTGGCAGGCGCCGCCAGCACCCTGCTCACCGGCATGCACTGGGCTCCCGAGACCTCCATGCGGGTGATGGTGGCCTGCCTGCCCGTGATGGTGCTGCACACGCTGTCCGTCAGCATCGTGAGCTACCAGCTGATCCGCAAGGCCACGCACAGCAACCTGATGCTCGACGAGCTGCGGCGCGTGGACGCGCTCACCGGCCTGTTCGGCCGTGGCCACTGGCAGGAACAGGCCGAAGCCGCGCTGCGCCGCCACCACACCACCGACGAGCCCGCCTGCATGCTGATGCTGGACATCGACCATTTCAAAAGCATCAACGACCTGCACGGCCACACCGTGGGGGACGAGGTGATCCGGGCCCTGGCCCATGTGGTGCGCGGCCATGTGCGCGCGGGCGACTGCGCGGGGCGCTTTGGCGGCGATGAATTTGCCATCGTGCTGCCCGGCATGCACGCCCGCGACGCCCTGGCGATTGCCCAGCGTATCCGCGAGCAGACCGAATGCGTGCGGCTGCGCCACCTGCCCGATCTGCGCATCACCAGCAGCATCGGCGTGGCCCCGGCCGACCACCGCCACAGCAACCTGCGCGCCTGGATCGATGCGGCCGACGCGGCGCTGTATGTCGCCAAGCACGAGGGGCGCAACCGCGTTTCGGGCTACATGGAGCCTGCGCTGGCGCCAGCGGTGTAAACGCGTTTTCCGAAAGACCCCGGCTCTTACACAGCGGCTGCAGCCGCTGTGGCCTCAGGCCACGCCACCCGCACCGTGCAGCCCGCCCCCGGCGCCGCCGTGGCGGCGAGCGTGGCGCCATGGCGCTGGGCAATCGCGCGGCACAGCGCCAGCCCCGTGCCCACGCCGTCAAACTCGGTCTCACGGTGCAGGCGCTGGAACACGCCGAACAGGGTGCCCGCACGCGCCGGGTCAAAACCCACGCCGTTGTCCTGCAGCGTGAAGGCCACGCTGCCTGCCGGTGCCGCATCAGCCCGCACGGTGATGCAGGGCTGGGCCACGGGGCGTGTGAACCTGAGCGCATTGCCCAGCAGCTGCACCAGCAACTCCTGCAGCAACACCGGGTCGGCGTGCAGCGTAGGCAGGTCGGCATCCACGCGCCATTCCACGACACGCCCCGCCTCGGCAGGGGCCAGCGTGGCGCGCGCCTGGGCCATCGCATCGGCCAACGGCACAGGCTGCAGGCGCAGCGGGGCGCTGCTGGCGCGCACCAGGGCTTGCAGGCCGTCGATCATGAGCCCCATGCGCCGGGCGGACTGGTCCATGGTGGCGAGGAAACCCAGGGCCTCCTGCACCTCGGCGCCCTGCACCACTTCGGGCGGCAAGTCGCCCAAAACCTCGCGCACCAGCGTGCCGTACGACGTTACATGCCGCAGCGGCGCGCGCAGGTCGTGCGAGACGGCGCGCAAGAACTCCTCCTGCGCAGCCGCCATGTCGGCCACCTGCTGCTGGCTGCGGGCCAGCTCGGCGCGCAGCTGTTCGGGGGTCATGTCTGCACCAGCCACTTTCATCTCCCGCCGCAGGTCACAGAAGCGTGCATGGCACAACGAGGCGCCAACGCGCTATGCACGAAGACGAAGACGCAGGCGAGGACAGCCAGCAAGGGCCGCCCCGCAGCAAAGGCTGTCGTCCCCCTGGAGGGGGAAGGCGCGAAGCGACTCAGGGGGTGCTTCATTTTTTCGGGCGGGACCAGTTGGCAATGCTCACCTGCTTGCCCCGCGCCACGCTCAGCGCGCCAGGCGCCGTGCTCTTGGTGATGGTGCTGCCACCGCCCACCGTGCCGCCTGCGCCAATGGTCACGGGCGCCACCAGCACGCAGTTGCTGCCGATGTGTACGTCGGCCTCGATCACCGTGCGGTGCTTGTTGGCACCGTCGTAGTTGGCGGTGATGCTGCCCGCGCCGTAGTTCACGCGCTCGCCCACGGTGGCGTCGCCCAGGTAGGCCAGATGGTTGGCCTTGGCGCCGTCGGCCATCGTCGAGTTCTTCACTTCCACAAAGTTGCCGATGTGCACCTCGCGGCCCAGCTGCGCGCCCGGGCGCAGGCGGGCAAAGGGGCCGATCAGCGCGCCTTCGCCCACGGTGGCTCCGGCCTTTTCGCCGTCGATGTGGGTGTAGGGATGGATCACCGCGCCTGCAGCGATGCGTGCGTTGGCGATGCAGCAATTCGCGCCAATGCTCACGCCCTCGCCCAGTTCCACGCGGCCGGTGAAGACGCAGTTCACATCGATCTCCACATCCTGGCCGCAGACCAGCTCGCCGCGCACGCCGGTGCGGGTGTCGTCGCGCAGATCAAAGCGCGCCGGGTCGGCCAGGCGCACGCCCTGCTCCATCAACGCACGGGCCTGGCGCAGCTGGTGGGCGCGCTCCAGCTCGGCCAGTTGCAGCGGGCTGTTGACACCTGCCACCTGCAGCGCGTCGCTGATGCGGTGGGCTACCACCGGCACGCCATCGGCCACGGCCATGGCGACGATGTCGGTGAGGTAGTACTCGCCCTGGGCGTTGTCATTGGTCAGCCGCGCCAGCCAGCCACGCAGCAGGCGCGCGGGCACGGCCATGATGCCGCTGTAGATCTCGGTGATGGCGCGCTGGGCGTCATTCGCGTCCTTGTGTTCGACGATGCCCTGCACGGCGCCATCGGCATTGCGCAGGATGCGGCCATAGCCCGTGGGGTCGGGCAGGGTCACCGTGAGCAGCGCCAACTGCTCGCCGCCACTGGCCGCCACCAGCGCGCGCAGCGTGTCGGCCTGGGTCAGCGGCACATCGCCCGACAGCACCACGGCCGTGCCGTCATCGCGCAGGTGGGGCACGGCCTGCAACACGGCGTGGCCCGTGCCCAGCTGGGGTTCCTGGCGCACAAATTTCAGGTCAAAACTGCCGTCTGCGCGCGCTGCACCTGCGCAAGCTGCTTCTACTTCTATAGCACCATGGCCCGTGATGACGGTGGCGCTGCGCGCCTGCAGGTGGTCCGCCTGGTCCAGCACATGGTGCAGCAGCGGGCGTCCGGCCAGGCGCTGCAGCACTTTGGGGAGGCGGCTTTTCATGCGCGTGCCCTTGCCGGCCGCCATGATGAGGATGTCGATTGGGGTCATGGAAAAAAAGTGGAAATAAGGCGCGGCAGGCAGCTGCGCACAGGTTTGCCGTGGATTATCGACGGCGGCACGGCCCCGGCAAAACGTTATCCCATCCATGGCAAGCCCGGCATGGTCCAGCGGCACATCCAGCCATTCACGCCCCTCACCGCCAGCACCGGCGCTGCCTACAGCAGCGGCATCAGCCGGGGCGGCGTGTCGTAGTACTCGGCAATGCGCGCCAGTGCGCGGGTGTTGAGCAGGCGCAGCCGCCCGTTTTTCAGCTCGTGCAGGCCCAGCAGCGACAGCCGCCGCAGCGTCTTGTTGGTGTGCACCAGCGACAGCCCGAGCGCGTCGGCAATGTGCTGCTGGTTGAGCGGGAACGCCACCGAGCCGTCTTCCACCAGCCCGATGCGGTCCAGGCGCCGGTACAGGTGCATCAGCAGCATGGCCACGCGCTCGGTGGCGTTGCGGCGACCGGCGGTGAGCAGGTTGTCGTCCACATGGCCCTCTTCATGCGCCGACAGCCAGGTGATGTCGTAGCCCAGGCGCGGATGCTCGCGGAACAGCGCCCACAGGCTGTCGTTCTGGAACACGCACAGCGAGCAGTCGGTCAGCGCCTCGATACCGTGGGCCGATACCTCGCCAAACTCCTGCTGCAGCCCCACAAGGTCGCCGGGCAGCAAGAAGTTGAGGATCTGGCGGCGCCCGTCGCTCAGCGTCTTGTAGCGGAACGCCCAGCCCGAATACAGCGTGAACAGCTTGGCGTTGGTTTGGTTCTCGCGCACCAGGGCGCCGCCGGCTTCCACGGCGAGGCTCTCGCTGCGAAAGCCCTGGATGAAGTCCAGCACCTCAGGCTTCACCGCTGTGAAAGCGCCGGTCTTGCGCAACCGGCAATTGCTGCAGGCCGGGGGGCAGACATTGGCGGGCAAGGTGACGTTCATGGGGAATCGATTCTAGGGACGGAAATCACGCGACAACCGCTGGTTGCAACAAAGCTGCACGCCTGGCAGCGCCGCTGCCGCCCCTATGTCTTTTGACATTGCGCGGACACCTTGAGCCCCCTACATTGGGCTGCACCTATGCACCTATCCCCCGCCCTTTACGAGGTCCTCTACGTAAGCACCATCGCCCCCGAGCAACCACTGAGCGTGGTCGCCGAGATTGCCGGGCGCGCGCGCCAGGTCAACGTGGAGCTTGACGTGACGGGCCTGCTGATTTTTGACGGACAGCGCTTTTGCCAGCAGCTGGAAGGCCCGCAAAAAGCCGTGCTCAAGCTGATCGAGCGCATCCGCAACGACCCCCGCCACATCAACATCGAGGTGCTGCACCACGGCCCGCTGGCGGGGCGGCGCTTTCAGCACTTCAGCCTGGCGTTCAGCACCGTGGAAGATGTGGAGGCGCTGGCCCGCATGGAACTGCTGGACGGGGATGCGGCCATGGCCGCGTTCGAGGTCGTGCGGGGCGAGCTGGTGCTCTGACCCGCCGCCTCGCGCTTCCTTCCAGGCATCACGCAGTTTCGGTCCAACGCCGCAGGATCAGCGTGGCATTGACGCCGCCAAAACCAAAGCCATTGACCATGGCGTGCGTGAGCGCCATGGGTCGGGGGCGCAGCGCCACCAGGTCCAGCCCCTCGGCCAACGCATCGGGCGTGTGCAGGTTCAGCGCGCCAGGCACCACCTGGTCGCGCAGCGCCAGCGTGGTGAAGATGGTGGCCACCGCACCCGCCGCGCCCAGCAGGTGGCCCGTGGCCGACTTGGTGGAGACGATGGCGGGCCTTGCCCCCGTGCCGAACACGCGGCGGATGGCGGCGAGTTCGCCCCGGTCGCCCACCGGGGTGGAGGTGGCATGGGCATTGAGGTGCTGCACCTCGTCGGCCCGCAGCCCCGCCTGCGCCAGCGCGGCGGCCATGCTGCGCGCCGCGCCGTCGCCATCCTCGGGGCCCGAGGTGATGTGGTGCGCGTCGGCCGATGTGCCATAGCCCACCAGTTCGGCCAGCGGCTGGGCGCCGCGTGCCAGCGCATGCTCCAGCGCCTCGATCACCAGCATGCCCGCGCCTTCGCCCATCACAAAACCGTCGCGCTCCGCGTCGAACGGGCGCGAGGCCTGGGCAGGCGCGGCGTTGAAGCCGGTGGACAAGGTCTTGGCCGCCGCAAAGCCGCCCAGGCTCACACGGTCAATGGCGGCCTCGCTGCCACCACACACGGCGATATCGGCCTCGCCCGCGCGGATCAGCCGGGCCGCGTCGCCCAGCGCCTGCACGCTGGCCGCGCAGGCCGTGACCGGCGCACCCAGCGGCCCCTTGAGCCCGTGGCGGATCGACACCTGCCCCGCTGCCAGGTTGACCAGGAACGACGGCACGGTGAACGGCGACAGCCGCTGCGGCCCGCGCGTTTCGGTGGTGCGCACCGCGTCGGCAATCGCGCCAAAGCCGCCAATGCCCGAGGCGATGACCGTGGCCGTGCGCGCGAGCGCCGACTCGTCCCCCCCCACCACCGGCCAGCCCGCCTGGGCCAGCGCCTGGTCGGCAGCGCCCAGCGCAAAGGGGATGAAGCGGTCCATCTTGCGCTGGTCCTTGGCCGAGACGATGGCATCCACATCCCAGCCGCCCTCTGGGTCCTCGGACAGCGCCAGCACCCGCCCGGCCACCTTGGCGGGCACGCCTTCGGTCACGGCCTCGGGCAGCACGGTGATGCCCGAGCGGCCCGCCAGCAGGCGTCGCCAGGCCAGTTCCACCTGGCAACCCAGGGGCGACACCAGGCCCATGCCGGTGATGACGACGCGGCGCATCAGCGGGCCGCTCCGTGTGCGGCGGGCGCCAGGGCGCTGCGGTGGGAAAGAGGGGTGGGGGTCATGGAATCACCTCGCTGGTTGCCGCCCGGCGCCTCTGCGGCCCCGGGGTTGACGGGGCCAGCGGCTGCCCGGTGGCGGGCCACGCGGTCACACCGCCACAGAAGGATCGGGCATTTATGATTAGGACCGTCATCATAAACACAAAACACCGCTTTGCGTACGATCGCAATCAATAGAAGACCCACCCCATGAAAGTCTCCAAGGCACAGGCCGCCGAAAACCGCCAGGGCATCCTGGACGCCGCCGCCCGGCTCTACCGCGAGCGCGGCCTCACGGGCGTGGGGGTGGCCGACATCACACGCGACGCGGGGCTCACCCACGGCGGGCTGTACCGGCATTTCGAGTCCAAGGACGCCCTGGTGCGCGAAGCCTGCGCCCGTGCGTTCGACTGGTCGATTGCGCCGCTGGACGGCCACACGCCCAACGCCAGCGTGGCCGACCGCATCCAAAGCTACCTCTCGCCCCAGCACCGCGACGCCCCCGGCAGCGGCTGCCCCGCCGCCGCGCTGGCAGTGGACGCAGCACGCGCGGGCGGCGAGTTGTCGCAGGTGTTTGCCGAAGGCATCGAGCGCAACATCCAGCGCTTTGCGCAGCTGCTGGCCGACAGTGCGCCTGCCACGCCTGCCGAGCCCGCCATACCCACTGGCACCGCGCCGCAGGATGCCGACAAAACGACGGTAGCCGCCACTGCAGCCACCCACCGCGCGCACGCCATGCAGGTGCTGGCCACCATGGTCGGCGGCCTGGTGCTGGCCCGCGCCACGGCGGCCGCGCAGCCGGGGTTGTCTGAGGAGATTCTGATTACCCTGCAGGATCAGCTGATCCGCCTGCTGGACACGCCAAGCACCTGAGACACCGGGGCCCAGACCAGGTCCATTGCCATCAAAGAGCTTCTTGTGCTGCCAATGGGGCTGGCGCGAGAAGCCCCTGCGCGGTGAGCGCTCCCACCGGGGTGCAGACCATCGCTCAAGCGCAGACAGCGCCACACAAGCCCCCGCCCCATCACAGCGGCTGCGACGCAGCTGCTTGCGGCAGTGCCGACCGCGCCTTGCTTTCTTCAAAACCCCCACGCCAAGTCCGCGCACACCTTACCCACTGCACCCGCTGATTGCAGCTGCTGGCCCCCGAATGAGACGCCCAGTCAAGAACCGGGCAAACGCCCAGTCAAGCCGCTGGAGCCGTCTGCCGCGACGATCCGACGGGTACGTCAGGCACACAACCTGATGCTCTCAAAAGCATAGCTTCTTGCGCTTTATGGCGAAGCGCCGGAGGCCTTCTCACAAAAAACACATGGCTTCTTTCTTCAGGTCGCGCATTCTGCTGCTCGTGGCCCTCGCCAGCGCCGACGCCGGCGCCGTTCGCGCCGAAGTACTTTTCGACAACCTGGGCACGGGCGACAACGTTGGCTACACGGTACAGGTTCCGATGCGCTGGGCCAACCGGGTGCCGGTGGGCCCGGCTCCAGCCCGCATCACCCAGGTGGCGCTGGACATGGTGAACGCCCACAACCCCGATACACCCTTCACCATGGAGGTCTGCGGCAGCGCCCCGGGCGATGGGGCGCCCGCGAACGACTGCCAGCCGTTCACCGCCACGGCCATGGCGCCGTCACCAGGGCCCACCACCTTCACCGGCAGCTACACCGCTCGGGCTTCGAGCCAGGTCTGGGTGATCTTTGCGGATCCCAACGGACCTGCGGGCAGGGGCTATCGGCAGGTCAACCGCAGCAGCACCGGCGGACACCTCTGCCGCGACTACATGGGGTGGCGGTGTTATCCCCAGTCCTGGGTGATGCAGCTGCAAGGCACGCTCTTGCCCATTGCCAGCAGCGCCAGCCCCGCCACGGGCCTGTTCAATGGGGGACTCACGGTGAGCATCGAAGGCGCCCGGCTCACCGGCGCCACGGCCGTGGCCTTTGGCGGCACCCCAGCAGCCAGCTTTCGGGTGGACAGCGACACCCGCATCACAGCCGTCACCCCCGCTCACGCGGTGGGCCCGGTGGCCATCGAGGTCACCACGCCCGATGGCACCGCCACGCTGGACGCAGGCTTCGCCTTCGTCGCCCCCGTGGATGGTGCCTGCGGCAGCGCCCAGGGGCAGCCAACATCCGCAGCCCCCTCAGCCAACCTGTGCAGCGCGGGCCAAGCCAGCAGCGTGCTGCTGCCGCCCGGCGACCGGACGATCTACCAGTGGACCTGTGCTGGCCTTTATGGCGGCACCACCTCGCCACAATGCACAGCGCCGTCGCTGCTGCCGTTCATCACCCATGCCAACCCTGCCAGTGCGGGCAGCAACGGGGGCGATCAGGTCAGGTTGACCGGCCACGCCTTCAGTGGGGCGACGGCGGTCACATTCGGTGATGTGGCAGCCGCACGCTTCACGGTGGACAGTGCAACGCAGATCACCGCCACCACCCCTGCCCATGCGGCAGGCGCGGCCACCGTGGAGGTCATCACGCCACACGGCACTGCACAGCACATGGGTTTCAGCTTCATACAGTCGGTGAACGGCACCTGCGGCGCTGCGGCCGGTCGCCCCAGCATCACCACTCCCAGCACAGATTTTTGCAGCGCGGGCTCGGCCAGCACGGTGCAATCGGCCGCCGGGGGATACACCTGGACCTGCGCAGGCACCCACGGCGGCAGCGACTCTGGCCTGTGCAGCGCTCCCTGGGCCGCTGTTGGCACGGGCAAGGGCAGCGTGCAAGTAGCGGGTTCGGGCGGCTGGCAGGTCCAGTCTGCCGCTTTCGGCGGCAGTCTGCCTGCGCCTTTGCCTGCGGGTGCTCGCTCGGACTTTGCCCCGCTCGCACTCACCTTGGCAGGCGGCACACCGGGCGCCAGCGCCAATGTCACCGTGCGCTACACCCAGCCGGTGCCGCCAGGCGCCGTCTACCTGAAGTACGGCGCCAGCCCAGAAGGCCTGGGTTGCACTGGTGCTGCGGCCTGCGCGGCGGCGCACTGGTATGCACTGCCAGGCGCGGCAATCGCACCCGATGGCCTGAGCGTGACCTTCACCCTGACCGATGGCGGCGCAGGCGACAGCGACGGCAACGCCGACGGCCAGATCGCCGACCCAGGTTTGCCCGCCCTGCTGGCAGCCGCCCCAACGGGTGCGCAGGCCATCCCTGCTCTCGGCCCTTGGGCGCTGGTACTGCTGTCGTTGCTCGCAGCGGGCACGGCCTCGCGCCGACTGCGGGAGTCACTCCTCAATTAAGAGCGTCTTACGCTTTCTACATAAGCCCTAGAGCCCCATTTCATGCACAAATCCCTATTGCATGCGGGCGCCATCGCCGCCTTGCTTCTCACCACCGCTGCACCCACCAGGGCCGACTGGGCCCTGCCTCCCGGCACTGCGGCCGACCTGGGCGGCGGCACGGTATACCTGGGTTGCACGGACGTTGCCGTGAATGGCGGCTCGCTGGCCTTGGGCGCCAGTGGTGCGCTTTTGGCAGCGCGCGATGTCTCCGCATCGGCCGGGGCGTCGCTGTCCCTGAATGGGGGCCGGGTGGAACTGGCTGGACAGTGGACATGGGCCAACCCCACACATGCCAGCGGCGGCCAGGTACTGCGCACTGCCAGCCCTGGCTGCCTTTTGGCCGGCCCTGCGGGCCCTATCCCGCTGGGCGGCAGCGCAGTTGCGCCCGTTCCGGTGCCCATGCTGGGCCCCTGGACGCTGGCTTTGCTCACGCCAGCCGTGCTCGCACTGGCAACCCGGCGGCGCAGGAAACCCGCACAACATTGACCTTACCGAGATTCATCGATTCCATGCTTCGACAACTCTCCCGCTCTCTTGTCCTTTGCCTTGGCATCGTGGCCACGCACGCTGGCGCAGCCGACATGACCCTCACGCCCGCCGCCGGGAGCCGTGTGGTCATCCACTCCGCACCCGGAACGCCCGCGCTGCAGGTGCTGCCAGGAGGCGAGGTGCGCTTGCCCAACCTGCCAGCAACCCCCGCCATCGGCACCACCATGGTGTGCCACGACGCCACAGGCGCCCTGGGCCGCTGCAACCCGCTGGCATCCCAGGGGCCGAAAGGTGACAAAGGTGACCCCGGGGAAAAGGGGGACAAGGGAGATACCGGAGCGACGGGCCCCGCCGGTCCAGTCGGTGCCACAGGCTCCGCCGGATCAGCAGGCCCCGCAGGAGCCACCGGCTCGACAGGGGCAACCGGTGCTACAGGCCCGACGGGCCCGGCAGGTGCCACGGGTCCAGCAGGCCCTGTAGGCCCAGCAGGGCCCTCTGGCCCGGCTGGCCCGACAGGAGCCACAGGTCCGGCGGGGCCGCAGGGCGCTGTGGCGGGTGTATCTGTCATGCGCCACGGCTGCTTTTCAGTCACAGACCCGCTCTCGAACACCCTGGCGCCCGCCACACGGATCAGCGGCAACGGCTACACCGTGACGTCGGCGTATGGAGGGGGACAGACGCGGTCGTACTTTATTTTCTTCGACCAGCCGCCGGGAGGCTTGGACTCCACCGTGCTGTTGGACATCCGAAGCAGCCCGGGCCGGAGCATGGCAGCCACCGTCAAACGCGACAACATCATCGACCTGCTGGTGACCGTGGATGTTGCAAGCAACATTGCCTCGGGCGAAAACCTCAGTGTCTGCTTCTCACTCTTTCGCTGAACTGCACGAAAAGATTGCGGGGGCTTGGAGTGGCCCCCAGAGCTTGCAGCGCTGGTGGGGTGATGTCCCAGGCGCTGAGCTCTTTCTGAAAGAGGCTGCAAGAAACGGCCAGGGCCACCAGCCCATCGCTGATCGCCCCCTTTTCACAAAGACTCAGGCGCAGCAGGCGTCGCTGGCCACCGCCACCGACGGGCTGCCAAAAGCCGCGCGGCGCCACCAGGGGGTGGCGGTGCTGGCCACGTCCACCGGCGTGCGCGTGAAGCGGTATTGCAGGCGCTGCTGGCCCACGGGCTCGACCACGGCGTGTTGGCCGGCGGCCACCCACAAAGTCTGGCCGGCGTGCAGGAACACGTCGCCAGCTTCGGCGCCGGTGCCGTAGGGGCCCGCATCCAGCGTGACCCAGGCCTGGCCTTCGGCAATGCGCAGGGCCATGGGCGCGCGGGGTGTGAGGCTGAGGGCCTTGCCTGGCAGCAAGGTGCTGACACCGTGGGCGGCAGCAGCCGTGGCAGCGGTGGAAAAGAACTTGAAAATCTGCGAGGTGGTCATATGAATCTCCGGGTTTACCCTTGATGGACTCTATGGTGCTCTGTGCTAGCCGCAGCGTCCAATGAAAAGGAATGCACCAATTGATGCTCTTCTTGCATGTCGGTCTCAAGCGGGCTTGCTTTCGCGTGGTGCCGCTATCCGAATGAGAGCAAAGCGGGCGATTCCGAGCACCAGACGCCCTCCGGCGCCGATCGCCTGGCCCCCCGCCAGCCCCACGGCGCGCCCACCCTGGGCGAGTGCCTGCACCAGGTCGCGCAGGGGCTGGACCACGCCACATTCCCATTCGGCACCGGGCCGCAGGGCACACCGGCCTTGCGCGGGCACCGGGGCAGGGGCGCCATGCCAATGGAAAGCCACGTCCTCGCCGGGCGAGCCCGCCGGGGTCCAGACCTCCATCACCACATGCTGGCCCGCTGCGATGTCGAGGCGGTCACCGGCTTGCAGCAGGTGGTCGGCCACGCCAAGGAACAAATCTGCGGGCATGTCGGCCGGCTGGTGGCGGGGCAAGGCCCCGCTCAGCGTGAGCCAGACCCGGCCCCGGGCAATCTCCAGCACGCTGCGCTCGCGCGGGTGCAGCGACAGGGCGCGGCCGGGGGTCAGTTTCCAGCAACCGGCCGCAGAACGGCCAGCCACGGCGGCTTGCACGGATTGTTGCGATTCCAGAACGTTGCGGGCAGACATGACAGGCTCCTTAGAGTGGGAAAACAGGTGTTTTGGAGCATGAATAGTGATCCTTTCGCCACACACAGTCCAATGAAAACGCGGTACGCTATTCATTCCATCAACGCATGAATCAATACTCTCCGGGAGCCCTGCCATGGCCTCAGCCGAATACTCCCCCGCTGTCCTGCGCACCCGTCCGGTGGCCATGGGCCACTGGCGCGCCTTTCTGGCCGTGGCGCGGCACCTGAACTTCCGCGCTGCGGCCGACGAGCTGGCGCTCACCCAGTCGGCCGTGAGCCGCCAGATCCAGGCGCTGGAAGAAGAAGTGGGCGTGCCCCTGTTCCTGCGCCACACGCGCGCGGTGGAGCTGACCAGCGCGGGCGCGCAACTGCAGCGCGCGGTGGGCCCGGCGCTGGAGCGCATGGACGCTGCCGTGCGCCTGGTGCGCCAGACGGCCGGGCGCCGCAGCGTGGCCATCACCACCTGGGCCAGCTTTGCGTCGATGTGGCTGATTCCGCGCATGGAGGAGTTCCAGCGCGACAACCCGGGTATCGACATCCGCATTGATGCGAGCGACGTGCAGGTCGATCTGGAAACCTCGGACGTGGACCTGGCATTGCGCTATGCCATGCCCGCCGGGGCCACGCAGGGCGGCATCCGCCTGTTTGGCGAGCAACTGGCCGTGGTGGCCAGCCCCTGGCTGCTCAAGAGCGGCAAACCGCTGCGCACCCCCGCCGATGTAGCGCAGTTCACCCTGATCGAGGCGGGCGACGCCCATCGCACACACTATCTGGAATATCTGAGCTGGCGCCGCTGGTTCGACACCCGCGACCTGACCAAACTGCAGCCTGAGCGCTGGCTCTACTTCAACTACGCCCACCAGATCGTGCAGGCCGCGCTGGCGGGCCAGGGGCTGGCACTGGCCCGCATGCCGCTGATTGCCGATGCCCTGGCTGCGGGCGACCTGGTGGAAGTGCTGCCCGGCCACCGCATCGACTCGCCACTGTCCTATTGGCTGATGGTGGGGCCGCGCAGCGTCAATCGGCCAGAGATCAAGGCCTTCTGCGCCTGGCTGCAGGTGCAGGCCGAGGCCACCCGCCAGGCGATTGGTGATGTGCCCGACCCGGATTTGAACGACAACCTGGACGGGGCCTGAAAAGAAAAAAGCGCCGGCCTGTACAGGCTCGGCGCTTTTGCTTCTATTTTTATAGCAATTATCACTTATCCAGCGGGCGGCGAAGGCCCATTCAGCTCAATAAATCAGGCCAATGTGACCCGTGCGAACTTGCGTTTGCCCACTTGCACCACGTAGGTGCCAGCGGCCAGCTTCAGGCCCTTGTCGCTGACCACACTGCCATCCACACGCACACCGCCGCCGTCGATCAGGCGGTTGGCCTCGCTGCCCGAGGGCGCCAGGTTGGCCTGCTTGAGCAGAGCGCCAATGCCCAGTGGTGCGCCGGACAGGCTCACCTCGGGGATTTCATCGGGCACGCCGCCCTTGCTGCGGTTGATGAAGTCCTGCTCAGCAGCGTCGGCGGCGGCCGCGCTGTGGAAGCGCGTGGTGATTTCCTTGGCCAGCATCACCTTGGCGTCCTTGGGGTTGCGCCCGCCCTCCACCTCGGCCTTGAGCGCGGCGATCTCGGCCAGGCTCTTGAACGACAGCAGGGTGAACCAGTCCCACATCAGGGTGTCGCTGATCGACAGCACCTTGGCAAACATGGTGTTCGCGTCTTCGGCAATGCCGATGTAGTTGTTCTTGGACTTGGACATCTTGTCCACGCCATCGAGCCCCACCAGCAGCGGCATGGTGAGCACACACTGCGGCTCCTGGCCGTATTCCTGCTGCAGGTGGCGACCCATGAGCAGGTTGAACTTCTGGTCCGTGCCGCCCAGCTCCAGGTCGCTCTTCAAAGCCACCGAGTCGTAACCCTGCATCAGCGGGTACAAGAATTCGTGCACTGAAATGGACTGGCCGGTGGTGAAGCGCTTGTGGAAGTCGTCGCGCTCCATCATGCGTGCCACTGTGTACTTGGCGGCCAGCTGGATCATCCCGGTGGCGCCCAGGGGTTCGCTCCATTCGCTGTTGTAGCGGATCTCGGTGCGGGCCGGGTCCAGCACCAGGCTGGCCTGCTTGTAGTAGGTCTCGGCATTCACCTTGATCTGCTCGGGCGTGAGCGGCGGGCGCGTGCTGTTGCGGCCCGAGGGGTCGCCGATCAGGCTGGTGAAGTCGCCGATCAAGAAGATGACCTGGTGGCCCAGATCTTGCAATTGCCGCATCTTGTTCAGCACCACCGTGTGGCCGATGTGGATGTCGGGGGCCGTGGGGTCCAGACCCAGCTTGATGCGCAGCGGCTGGCCCGTGGCCTCCGAGCGCGCCAGCTTCTTGACCCATTCGTCCTGTGGCAGCAGTTCTTGCACGCCGCGCAGCGAGATTTCGAGGGCCCGTCCTACACCATCGGAGACCGGGGTTGTTGTAACAGCAGATTGATTCATAAGGGTTTTTTGGGATGTCTAGACAGCATGCGCCGCTATACTTCAGCCCACATTGCAGAGGCGGATTCTAGTGGGCCCGCCGTTTCGACCTGTTTTTATCAACCTGTCGGATGGCTGCAGCCTGACAGTCTGTGCTCCTGGCCCTGCCCCGTATTCGCACCGGGGGTGTGCCATGGATCCGCAATCACCCTGGGGATAGACCTTTGATTCACGGCCTCACCACGGTCCGCACCGCCAGCACCGCTTTGCTTGACCGACTGTCCCGCACGATCCAACAACACCCCAAACGCATCACCGCCGCCGTTGCCGCCGTCCTGCTGACGGGTGGTGGTGGCGCCTTCGCTGTGGCTTCCTTCGCGCCCGATCCGGCCGAGCTGCCCGTGCGCATGGTGAGCTACCCCGTCGAATCGCTGGCCGAGAACCTGGTGCTGGGCGAGCTGGACGCCCCGGGCTTCTCGCTGTTCCGCTCCGAGCAGGTGCGCTCCAGCGACACCCCCGAATCCCTGCTGCAGCGCCTGGGCGTGGCCGACCCGGCCGCCGCCGCCTTCATGCGTGGCGATACCCCCGTGCGCCAGAACGTGCTGGGCCGCACCGGCCGCAGCGTGTCGGCCGAGACCACCGACGACCACCGCCTGGTGCGCCTGACCGTGCGCTGGGTGCCGGACGACAGCGGCAACTTCCGCCGCCTGATCGTCGAGCGCACAGGCGACAACAAGTTTGCGACGCGCATCGAAACCGCCAAGATGACGACCAACAGCCGGCTGGCGGGCGGCATCATCCACAGCTCGCTGTTCGCCGCCACCGACGCGTCGAACATCCCCGACGCCGTGGCTGTACAGGTGGCCGAACTGTTCTCGGGCAACATCGATTTCCGTCGCTCGCTGCGCAAGGGCGACCGCTTCTCGGTGGTGTATGAAACCCTGGAAGCCGACGGCGAACCCCTGTCCAGCGGCCGCGTGCTGAGCGCCGAGTTCGTCAACAACGGCAAGACCCACCAGGCTGTGTGGTTCCAGGAGCCCGGCGCCACCAAGGGCGCTTACTACACGCTGGACGGCGAAAGCATGCGCCGCGCCTATCTGGCCTCGCCCGTCGAGTTCTCGCGCGTGACCAGCGGCTTCAAGATGCGCCTGCACCCCATCCTGCAAACCTGGCGCGCCCACCTGGGCACCGACTTTGCAGCCCCCACGGGCACCGCCGTGCGCACGGTGGGCGATGGCGTGGTGGAATTTGCGGGCGTGCAGAACGGTTACGGCAACGTGGTGTTCATCAAGCACCGCAACCAGCATGTCACGGTGTACGCCCACCTGAGCCGCATCGACGTGCGCCAGGGCCAGTCGGTCGAGCAGGGCCAGACCCTGGGCGCCGTGGGCGCCACCGGCTGGGCCACCGGCCCGCACCTGCACTTCGAGTTCCGCGTCAATGGTGTGCACCAGGACCCCATGACCATCGTGGCCCAGAGCGAAGCCGCAGCACCGGTGTCTGCCGCCGCACGCCCTGCGTTTGATCGCCTCGCGGCCAACATGCGTGTTCAGCTGAACGCCGCTGCGCTCATCGAGCAGGCCAGCGCAGACTGATCCCGACTTACCAACGACGCACTCCACCCGTCAGGCCATGTCCGATCTGTACATCGGCCTGATGTCGGGCACCTCGCTCGATGGCATCGACGGGGTGCTGGCCGACTTCTCTGGCCTGCGCATGCGGGTGACGCACCACGCTAGCGCCGCCTTTGCACCCGCATTGCGCGCCGAGTTGCTGGCCCTGAACACCCCCGGCGACAATGAACTGCACCGGGCGGCCCTTGCTGGCAACGCGCTGTCGCGCGCCTATGCCGAGGTGGTGCAGGCACTGCTGCAGCGCAGCGGCCTGCCTGCCCATGCCATCCGCGCCATCGGCGCCCACGGGCAAACCGTGCGCCACCGCCCCCAGGAATTCGACGGCACGGGCTACACCCTGCAGTTGCTCAACCCCGCCCTGCTCGCCGAGCGGACCGGCATCACCGTGGTGGCCGACCTGCGCAGCCGCGACGTGGCAGCGGGCGGCCAGGGTGCGCCGCTGGTGCCCGCCTTCCACCAGGGCATCTTCGGGCGCCCGGACGAAACAGTGCTGGTGCTGAACATTGGCGGCATCTCCAACCTCAGCGTGCTCGGCGCGGACGGCTGCGTGCTGGGGTTTGATTGCGGCCCTGGCAATGCGCTGATGGACCATTGGTGCCAGCTGCACACTGGCCAGCCTTTCGACAGGGACGGCGCCTGGGCCGCCACCGGGCAGGTGCTGCCCGGCCTGCTGACATCGCTGATGCAGGAGCCTTTTCTGCACAAGCCGCCACCCAAAAGCACGGGGCGCGACCT
This sequence comes from Acidovorax sp. BL-A-41-H1, assembly GCF_051942715.1. Taxonomy (NCBI): domain Bacteria; kingdom Pseudomonadati; phylum Pseudomonadota; class Betaproteobacteria; order Burkholderiales; family Comamonadaceae; genus Acidovorax; species Acidovorax sp. BL-A-41-H1. Next base: position 85,819 of record NZ_JBPVJQ010000008.1, read on the forward strand.
GTTCAACCCCCCCTGGCTGGCCACCCACCTGGAGCCCTTCGGGCACGCCAATCCCGCCGACGTGCAGGCCACATTGACAGAATTCACTGCTACCGCCTGCTCAGCATGCGTTGATAGCTACAAAATAGATAGCGAAATCCTGGCGGTGTGTGGGGGTGGTGCGCTCAACGCCCAGCTGATGCGCCGCCTGCAGGCCCTGTGCCCTACGCTGCAGGTCGTGGCCACCGATGCCCTGGGGCTGCCCGCGCTGCAGGTCGAAGCCGCCGCCTTTGCCTGGCTGGCGCGCCAGGCAATGCACCAGGCCCCTGGCAACCTGCCCAGCGTGACCGGCGCAGCGGGCGCACGCGTGCTGGGCGCGGTGTACCCGGCCTGAGCGCAGCAGCGAAGCCCCCCACCATGAAAAAACCGCCCGAAGGCGGTTTTTGTCTTTGGTGCATCCAGGGCATCGGCCTCCCAGCCCGCCCTAAGGCCTATCAGGCCGAGAAGCTGGAGCCGCACCCGCAGGTGGTGGTGGCGTTGGGGTTCTTGATCACAAACTGGGCGCCCTGCAGGTCTTCCTTGTAGTCGATCTCGGCACCGACCAGGTACTGGTAGCTCATCGCATCGATCAGCAGCGACACGCCATTCTTGGTCATGGTGGTATCGTCTTCGTTGGTGATTTCGTCAAACGTGAAGCCGTACTGGAAGCCGGAGCAACCACCACCCTGCACAAACACGCGCAGCTTCAGGTCAGGGTTGCCTTCTTCGGCAATCAGGTCCGCCACCTTGGCCGCAGCACTGTCGGTGAAGAGGATCGGGGCGGGCATTTCGGTCTGGATGTTGTCGGCAACGGCGCTCATGGGGTACTCCGGGTTCGGTATTTGGGGTTAATACTACTGCAAACCGCTCGGGAATTCAGATCACGGATTGTTTGACGCCAACTTCAGTGGGGGCTTTTCCTCGACCAGCACGGCCGTCGGGAACAACTGCCCGGCAATCACAGCGCCCTGGTGCATCTCTAGCGCCCTGTAGTGCACGTTGCCAGTGATCTGCGCCTTGGGCTGCAGCTCCAGCAGCTCACCCGCATGCACGGGACCCAGCACCTGGCCGTTGATGATCACGTGGTCGGCATGCACAGCCCCCTCCACCCGCGCGGTTTCCGAAATCACCAAGATGCTGGGCTGCTCTGCCCCCGCACGGATGTCGCCCACCACTTCACCGTCAATGCGCATGCCCTCGGCAAACAGCACATTGCCTTCGATTTTGGTGCCCTGCGCAACCAGGCTCTTGATGGGGGGCTGCTTCTTACGCGAAAACATGGGCAGGACTCCTGAAAAAGCGCGCAGGCCGGACGGCCCACATGCGGATGAACGAGAAAACCGAAGCTATTGGCTGGCACCACCCTACGCACCCTGCACAGGGTCACTGGCACACCTGAGGCGGGAGCACGGCGGGCCCCACCGGTTGCGACAGTGGCGCGGGGCCACCGGCGAAGGCCGCCACCCTTTGTCTCTTACTCGATGGCCATGGTCTGCGTGGTGCGGACGGTGGCGCCATCCAGCACGCGCGCGGTCACGGTTTTTACCACGGCATGGGGCGGCAGATCGAGGACACCCTCCATGCGGCGGTACTGCTTGACCTGCAAGGGCTGCCCCTGGGGCGGCAGGGTCTGGGTCCAGGGCTTCCCATCCTGGGTGCCTGCCAGCACCAGCTCCAGGCGGCCATTGAACTCGGGCGCATTGCGGGCCGCCTGGATGACCAGCACCTGCCAGCGCAGCTGCATCCCGCCCAGCACCTCGGCCTGCAGGGCACGGATCGCCAGGCCATCGGTCTTGGCTGCCGGGATCAGTTTTTCAAAAAAACCCAAATCCTCACGCAGCGTCCGGTTGTCAGCCTCCAGCTGGCGCACCTGGGCCATCAGGCTCTCTTTGGCGGCGCGTTCGGTGGCCAGCAGGCTCTCGGCGGTCAATGCCACCGTTTGCCGCTCCTGGCCCTCATCGCGCAGGCGGGTGATTTCGGCCTTCATCTGGTGCACCTCATCACGCGATACGGTGTCCAGCCCGGCGATGGATTTGCCGAACTCGAACGCCCAAAGCGCGACTGCCGCACAAAAGCCCAGCACCACCGCCAGCGCCAGCCAGCGAAAGGGCCAGGGCAAGGCGCTGCGGATGGCCACCCGGGGGGCACTGATGGTCAGCCGACGGCGCAGCAGGCGAAAGCGCATAGGGTCAACAGGCGTGTCTTGGACATACAGCCCCCAAAAGAAAAGAGCGCACCATAAACGAAAAAACCGCCCGAAGGCGGTTTTTCTCTGTAAAGCACCCCGGGGATGCTTTGCAGCAGATGCCGCACAGGGCGGCATCCCGGCAGGGCCAAGGTTTAACGCTTGGAGAACTGCTTGGCGCGGCGTGCAGAGTGCAGACCGACCTTCTTACGTTCGACTTCACGGGCGTCGCGGGTCACGAAGCCAGCTTGGCTCAGTGCGGGCTTGAGCGTTGCGTCGTAGTCGATCAGGGCACGGGTGATACCGTGGCGGGCAGCGCCAGCCTGGCCGGATTCACCGCCACCGTGCACGTTGATCTGGATGTCGAAGGTTTCGACATGGTTGGTCAACGCCAGCGGTTGCTTGGCAATCATGATCGAGGTTTCGCGGCCGAAATACTGCTGAATGTCTTTGCCATTCACAGTGATCTTGCCGGAACCCTTCTTCAGAAACACGCGGGCGACGCTGGACTTGCGACGGCCGGTGCCATTGTTCCATTCACCAATCATCTCAAGGCTCCTTAGATTTCCAGAGCCTTGGGCTGCTGGGCGGTGTGGGGATGCTCTGCACCACCGTACACCTTGAGTTTCTTGATCATTGCGTAACCAAGGGGGCCCTTGGGCAGCATGCCCTTGACAGCCTTTTCCAGCGCGCGGCCGGGGTGCTTGGCTTGCAGGTCGCGGAAGTTCGTGGCCGTGATGCCGCCGGGGTAACCCGAATGGCGGTAGTACACCTTGTCCAGGGACTTGGTGCCGGTGACCTTGAGCTTGGCTGCGTTGATGATGACGATGAAGTCACCGGTATCGACGTGAGGCGTGTAAATGGCCTTGTGTTTGCCGCGCAAACGGAGAGCAACTTCGCTGGCTACTCGTCCGAGGACCTTGTCGGTCGCGTCAATCACAAACCACTCGTGCACGACCTCAGCGGGCTTTGCGCTGAAAGTAGTTGTCATGAGTTTTCTCTTGGAAAGAGGGTTTGGCGGGTCCTTTTCCACGGTCGGTGCTCCTCTTTCGGAAGCCTCTTAGGTGGCGCTTGATCTTCGCCGCGGGACCACAAAAGCGCTGCGAAGCCCTCGATTATACGAATTAGTCTCTTGTGAGCGCAAGCGACGGGCCCGGGGTGACCCGGACACCCGCCAAAAACCCGCCAAGCCCAGTCAATTGGGCGTCTGGCGGCGACGCTGTTCCTCGGCTTCGTAGCGGCGGCGGTTTTCCACGCAGATGGGCTGCCCGGCCTGCGACGGCTTCTGGCATTCCTGGTGGATGCACATGGGGCGCGACAGGAAGTTGGCGTCGGCACAGGCCTCCTGGGGCGATGGAACGCGTGGCGGCGGTGGCCTGGGCTTGGGCTCGGCCACCACGGGCGGCGGCGGCGGTGGCTCAGGCTCCTCGCGCACCACGATGGGCGTCGGCACGGGCTCCGGCGCGGTGCGCTTGGCTGTGCGGGGTGCCCCCCGGGGCGCCGATGCCGCGGCAGAGGCGGGGGATGCAGCAGACGCCGCTGCAGCCGCACCTGCCGCCGCCAGGCCGGCCGGACTGGAAGCCCCTTCCATGGCAGCGGCGGCAGTTTCTGTGAGAACAACCTCTGCCGAAGCGGGCGCCGCAGGCGGTGCGGGCGGCTCGGCCATCTCGGTAATGATGTCGTCGTGGGGCGCCTTGTTGCCCTGCATCCACCGCAGGCCGGCCGCAGAGGCCACCACCACCAGCACGGCCACCACCAGCCCCGCGACCAGGGGTGACCGCCGCTTGGATCTGGCGGTTTTGCCCGCAGCGCGCACAGTGTCGCGCTCCAGCGGCAGGGCACGCGGCTCGCCCCCATGTCGGCGGTGGTGGGCTGCACCCTCATGGCGCGAATCATCGGCCGCCACGGTGTCGCCTGCGTCGATGAACACCGTGTCCCCCGGGTCGGCAAACACGGTGTCGGGGCCGCCCAGCATGACCGTGTCGGCGCCCGGATCCGTCGCGGGACGGCCCACGCCGCTGTCCACCACTACGGGGGCCGCCGCTTCGGAGGTCTCTGCGCGTTTCGCCTGGGCCTGCATCTCGGCCACGATGCGCGGTGCTGAGGTCACATCCACCGTGGGCGTGAGCAAGCCGGGGCCGGGCTGGTCGGCAGGCTCCACCCAGATGTCGCCCAGTTCGGCGCGGAAATCAAAATGCTGGACATCGTCCGGCGGCGAAGTCATCTCCATGGCCTGGAGAAAAGCGTCAATGCTCTGCGGCCGGTCTTCGGGCCGCAGTGCCAGTGCTTGCGCAATCGCGGCCACAAATGGCGCCGAATACTCCACGCCAAACTGCCGCTTGACGGTCTTGGCGATGCGGGGGAACGACACCATGCGGTCGCGGATGGAGCGCAGCGTGGCAGGCAGCGGGGTGTCGTTGGCCAGGCAGCCGTGCATCACGGCCGCCAGCGAATAAAGGTCACTCCACGGCCCCTGGCGCAGCTCCTCGTCGCCGTCGGAATACTGCTCGATCGGTGCGTAGTTCACCTTGAGCACGGCCGTGTGTTTGCGGTCCTGGTCATTGATCGCGTGCCGGGCCGCGCCCAGGTCCAGCAGCACCGGCGGGCCGTTGTCCTGCAAAAAGATGTTGTCAGGCGATATATCGCGGTGCAGCGTGTTCCCGTCGTGCAGCACCCGCAGAGCGTCCAGCACCGACCACAGCAGCTTGCGCAGCCAGGCTTCGGGCGGGGGCGTGCGCATCTGCGCCCGTGCCTGCTTGAAGGTCATGCCACTGTAGAGCGGCATCACCATATAGGCTGTGTTGTTGGCCTCCCAAAACCGGAACACCTTGACCAGCGACGGGTGGTCAAACTGGGCCAGCAGGCGCGCTTCGCCCACAAACGAGGCAAGGCCGGCTTGGAAAGTCTGCTGGTCGGACGAGGACCGCACCCACAGCGACTGCCCTTCGGAGCGCCCGGCCAGGGCCGAGGGCATGTATTCCTTGATGGCCACCGCCCGGTGCAAGGAGTGGTCGAACGCCTTGTAGACCATGCCAAACCCCCCCACCCCGAGGAGCGCCAGGATCTCGAATTCGGCCAGCCGGGAGCCGGGGGGCAGCGCATCGACATGGCTGACTCCAGTGGCAGGGGCTTGGCGGAGGCTTTCGGTCATGGTCAAAGGACGTGGCGTGCTTGCGGTGTCGAAGGCGGTTCAAGAGCGCAACGGAGCGCCAGCACCGCCGCAGGCGCGATCATGCGGCATGGCAGGGGGCGATTTCGAAACAAATGGCTAACAAATGCCGACCTGTCTGCCAAAAACATCACGCTCGTGGCCAACCGGCGGTTCGGATTGTGCCGTGGCCTGGAAAGATACACCCAAGCAGCCCCCAGGGCACCCCGCCTGGGCGGGTGGCACCACAAAAAAGGCGCACCAAGGGGCGCACTCGTTACCATTGGGCCATGTTCAGTTATCGCCACGCCTTCCACGCGGGCAACCATGCCGATGTGCTCAAGCACACGGTTTTGATTGCCGCCTTGCAACACCTCACCGAGAAAGACGCGGCCCTGACCGTGCTGGACACCCACGCAGGCGCAGGCCTGTACCGGCTGGACGGGGACTACGCCAGCACCAGCGGCGAAGCCGCCGACGGCATCGCCCGCCTGTTTGCCCCCACCACCCCCGCCCTCGCCCCGGCCCTGCAGGCCTATGTGGACATGGTGAACGCCTTCAACCAGGGCAACACCCTGCGGGTCTACCCCGGCTCGCCCTTCATCACCCAGCGCCTGCTGCGCAGCCACGACAAGCTCAAGCTGTTCGAGCTGCACCCCACCGACCTGCGCTCCCTGGCGGGCAATGTCGCCCAGCTGGAGGCAGGCCGCCAGGTGGCCGTGCTGCACGAAGACGGGTTTGAAGGCATCAAGAAATTCTTGCCCCCACCGGCCCGCCGCGCGCTTGTACTGTGCGATCCTAGCTATGAAATCAAGAGCGACTATGCCAAGGTGCTCGACATGGCGGCCGATTCGCTCAAGCGTTTTGCCACGGGCACCTATGCGTTCTGGTACCCGATCATCCCGCGCCCCGAGGCCCATGATCTGCCCCGGCGCCTCAAGACCCTGGCCACCAAGGCGGGCAAAAGCTGGCTGCACGCCACGCTGACCGTCAAGTCCAGCAAGATCACCGAAACGGTCACCGGCGACACCAAGCGCCCCGGCCTGCCCGCCAGCGGCATGTTCCTGATCAACCCGCCCTACACGCTCAAGGCGGCCCTGAAGGCCGCGCTGCCGCAGATGACCGAGCTGCTGGCGCAGGACAAACACGCCACGCACACGCTCGAATCCGGCGGCTGAGGCGCCCCACCCTGCGGTGCTGCGCCGCCCGGCGCCAGCCATGGGCCGTGAACACGCGGGCCAGAATGCCCTCCTCAAGGCGCCGCCGGGCAGTCCTTTTCATCCTCGTCCAGCGCAAACAGCTCCACCGGCTTGAGCCCCAGGCCGATCATGCCCAGGGCCTCGGCTGCGCCACGGCTGAGGTCGATCACCCGGTTGCGGACATGGGGGCCCCGGTCGTTGATGCGCACCACCACCGTGCGCCCCGTGGCCTGGCTGCGCACGCAGACCCGCGAGCCAAACGGCAGCGTGGGATGCGCCGCCGTGAGCGCACGCATGTCAAAACGCTCCCCGCTGGCTGTGCGCCGCCGGTGGAACTGCGCGCCGTACCACGAGGCCAGACCCACCTCGTCGGCCGTAACCAGCCCGAGGGACGAGGCATCTGCCCCCGGGAGCGGGAGCGGCGGTGGCGGCGGGGGGTCGATCAGCATCGCCTCGCCCGGCACCGTCAGGAGGTGGGGGGCCAGCGCATCGGCCTCGGCCGACAGCCCCTGGGCCAGCGCGGGGGCCATCACCAGGGCCCACAACAACCCCACACACGCCGCATGCCCGGCAAGCCCCTGCAGGGACCCACAGCGGGCGGGCAGCGGCAGGCCACCCCAACCCATCAGATCCCCAGGCGGCGACAGATCTCCAGCGTCGCGGCGCTTTGGTTCATGGTGTAGAAGTGCAAGGCGGGCACGCCCGCGCTGCGCAGCTGGTCGCACAGGTCGGTCACCACATCCAGGCCAAAGGCCTTGATGCTGGCCGTGTCATCGCCAAACCCCTGCAGGCGCAGGCGGATCCAGCGCGGGATCTCGGCGCCACACGCGTCGGAAAAGCGCATGAGCTGTGTGGAGCTGCCAATCGGCATGATGCCCGGCACCACAGGCACGTCCGCGCCCAGGCGCTGCGTGTCTTCGACAAAACGGAAGTACGCGTCGCTGTTGTAGAAATACTGGGTGATGGCCGAATCCGCCCCGGCCTGCACCTTGGCCACATAGGCCTTGAGGTCGGCCTCGGGCGAGCGCGCCTGGGGGTGCACCTCGGGGTAGGCCGCCACCTCGATGTGGAAGTCGCGCCCTGTCTCGGCGCGGATGAAGGCCACCAGGTCGCTCGCGTACTGGAACTCGCCACCCGCACCATAGCCGCTGGGCAGGTCGCCGCGAAGCGCCACCAGGCGCTTGACGCCCATGGCCTTGAGCGTGGCGAGCTGCTCGCGCACCGATTGGCGCGTGGCGCCGATGCAGGAGAAGTGCGACGCGGCGCCCACGCCTTCGGCCAGGATTTCGCGCACGGTGCCAAAGGTGCCTTCTTGCGTGGAGCCCCCGGCGCCGTAGGTCACCGAGCAGAAATCCGGGTGCAGCGCATACAGCTGCTGGCGGGCCACGCGCAGCTTGTCGGCGCCTTCGGGCGTCTTGGGCGGGAAGAACTCAAAACTCACAGGGAAACCGGTGCCCTGTGCATTGGCAGCATTCATGCAGCCCTCCTAGCATGGATAAAAAATTCACGGTTGCCGTCGCCGCCCTGGATGGGGCTGTCCAGCCACGCCAGCACGGCCAGGCCCACGGTGGCGCAGCAATCGCGGATGCGTTGTTCGACCACGGCGTACAGAGCCTCGTCGCGCACGATACCGCCCTTGCCCACCTGGCCGGGCTGCAGCTCGAACTGCGGCTTGACCAGCATGACCAGGTCGCCCTGTGGCGCCAGCAGCGGCACCAGCGCGGGCAGCACCAGTGTGAGCGAGATGAACGACAGGTCGCCCGTCACCAGGCCAAATTCGGGCGTGATATCGACATCTTCCCGGTCGGCGCGGCGGCGGCGCTCCACCGGCAGCGTGCCCTGTGCGCGCGCCTTGGCCAGCTCGGCGCGTTCGGCCTTGAAGGCTTCGATGTCCTTTTCCTTGGCATCGTCGCTGTCGTCATAGTCCTCGTCCACCTGGCCGCCGTTGCGCATCCAGCTGTAGGGGGCCTCGGGCTGGGTCTCGTTGTCCTCTTCCAGCTCGATGACTTCCGAGAGCGCCAGATCGCAGGCCTGCTGCAGCGCTTCGGCCGTCAGCGAGCGGGCGTTCACGCCCTCGACACACACCACCCGCGGGTCGTTCCTCAGCCGCTCGTGCAGCTGGTCATGGCCCACATCCACGCCGATCACCTGCGCGGCACCGCGCTGCAGCAGGCAATCGGTGAAGCCGCCGGTGCTCTGCCCCACGTCCAGGCAGCGCAGCCCCTGGACCTTCAGACCCAGGGCATCGAGCGCGCCTTCGAGCTTGAGCCCGCCGCGCGAGATGTACTTGGCCTCGGCACCGTCGAGCAACTGCACCTCGGCAATGGCCGGGATGTCGTCGCCATTCTTGGCCACCTTCTGCCAGGGCGCGAGCGGCGACAGGCGCCATTCGACACCCGACGCAATCAGGCGCTGGGCCTGCGAGCGTGTGGCGGCATGCCCTCGCTCCACCAAAAACACATCTGCGCGCATGGCGCCCATCCTTTTATGATTAAAAACAGCCTCTAGCGCAATACCATCAAGCGCCATAAGCTATCATTTATATAGCACCAACGAGCAGCGACACACTACCGCAGAGGCTGCGATAACAGAAGCGTCAGAACCAAACCGAAAGGGGCTGCGCCCCTTTGGTCCGCCCATCAATACCGGTACGTATCGGGCTTGTAAGGGCCTTGCTTGGGCACGCCGATGTAGGCGGCCTGGTCGTCGCTCAGCTCGGTCAACATGGCGCCCACCTTCTTCAGGTGCAGGCGCGCCACCTTCTCGTCCAGGTGCTTGGGCAACACGTAGACCTTGCCGTTTTCGTAGTAGTCGCTGTGGGTGAACAGCTCGATCTGGGCGATGGTCTGGTTGGCGAACGAGTTGGACATCACGAAGCTGGGGTGGCCCGTGCCGCAGCCCAGGTTCACCAGACGGCCCTTGGCAAGCAGGATGATGCGCTTGCCATCCGGGAAGATCACATGGTCCACCTGGGGCTTGATTTCCTCCCACTGGCAGTGTTCTTCGAGCTTGGCGACCTGGATCTCGTTGTCGAAGTGGCCGATGTTGCAGACGATGGACTGGTCCTTCATCGCAGCCATGTGCTCATAGGTGATCACGTCGCGGTTGCCGGTGGTGGTCACGAAGATGTCGGCCTTGTCGGCCGCCCATTCCATGGTCACAACCTTGAAGCCTTCCATCGCGGCCTGCAGCGCGTTGATGGGGTCGATCTCGGTCACCCACACCTGGGCGCTCAGGGCGCGCAAGGCCTGGGCACTGCCCTTGCCCACGTCGCCGTAGCCGGCCACCACGGCCACCTTGCCGGCGATCATCACGTCGGTAGCGCGCTTGATGCCGTCCACCAGCGACTCACGGCAGCCGTACAGGTTGTCGAACTTGGACTTGGTCACCGAGTCGTTCACGTTGATCGCGCGGAACATCAGCGAGCCCTTGGCCGACATTTCCTTGAGGCGGTGCACGCCGGTGGTGGTCTCTTCAGTCACGCCGATGATCTCGGCGCTCTTGCGGCTGTACCAGGTGCTGTCTTCGGCCAGCTTGGCCTTGATGGCGGCGAACAGGATGCGCTCTTCTTCGCTGCCGGGGTTGGCCAGCACGGACGCATCCTTCTCGGCCTTCTTGCCCAGGTGCATCAGCAGCGTGGCATCGCCGCCGTCGTCCAGGATCAGGTTGGGGCCTTCGCCTGCGGTGCCCTTGGGGCCAAAGTCAAAAATGCGGTGGGTGTAGTCCCAGTATTCGGCCAGGGTCTCGCCCTTGACGGCAAACACGGGCGTGCCGGTGGCAGCGATAGCGGCGGCGGCATGGTCCTGCGTGGAGAAGATGTTGCACGAGGCCCAGCGCACATCGGCGCCCAGAGCTTGCAGCGTTTCGATCAGCACGGCGGTCTGGATCGTCATGTGCAGGCTGCCGGTGATGCGGGCGCCCTTGAGCGACTGCTTGGCCGCGAACTCCTCGCGGATGGCCATCAGGCCGGGCATCTCCGTTTCGGCGATGCGGATCTCTTTGCGGCCCCAATCGGCCAGGCCGATGTCGGCAATGATGCAGTCGGTGTTGACCGGGGCGTTGACGCGTGCGTTCATGGTGGTGTGCTCCAAAGCATGTTTGAAAAACCACTGGTCGGGGGAGTGACAAGGCTCACCACACGAGAAGTGGATGAGCGTCGTTGCTGGGTGACTCCGAGCCTCACGCCCCGCCTGTGCTGGGGGCGCTGCAACGCTCCTCGGATCGGCGGATTATAAAAGCAAGTGCCCGGCGGGGAAACATCCCCGGCTGCGGGTGGGGCCGCCCCGCTCTCACTCGCCCTTGCTCTTTCACGCCGGCAACATGCCAACCACCCATGTCACCTGTGCGGCTGCCGGGGTTGGCGGAGCCCCTGACACTGATGCTCTTTCAAAAGCGCCATCAAGGAGCACAGCATGGACCCCAAGGACAAGGTCGTCATCGTCACCGGCGGCGCCAGCGGCATCGGCCGCAGCATCGCGCGGCGTTTTGCACAGGAGGGCGCACGCGCCGTCGTCGTGGCCGACCTGCACCTGGAACCCGCCCAGGCCGTGGCCGACGAGATCGGGGGCCTGGCCGTGCGCTGCGATGTCTCCAAAGAGGCCGACATCCAGGCCCTGGTGGCCACCACGCGCGAACGCTATGGCCGCGTGGACGCCTACATCTCCAACGCGGGCATCCTGGGCCGCCCGGGCGGCATCGAACTCGAAGACCCGCTGTGGGACGCAATGTGGAACATCCACGGCATGGCCCATGTGTGGGCAGCGCGCGCCGTGGTGCCCGAGATGGTGGAGCGCGGCGAGGGCTTCTTCCTCGTCACAGCCTCGGCCGCCGGGCTGCTGACCATCGTCGAGTCGGCCCCCTATGCTGTGACCAAACACGCGGCCGTGGCCTTTGCCGAGTGGCTGCGCATCGCCTACGGCCGCAAGGGCGTGGGCGTGGCCTGCCTGTGCCCGCAATCGGTGCAGACGGCCATGGTCACGGGCGACGGCGGATCGGCCTCGCACGACGGCATCCTCCCCCCTGAGCAGGTGGCGGGCGACGTGCTGGCCGCCATGCTGGACGGGCGCTTTCTGGTACTGCCCCACCCCGAGGTGGCGCAGTACTTCCGCAACAAGGGGCAGGATTACGAGCGCTGGATCGGCGGCATGCAGAAGATGTACGCCCGCCACACGCAGGCCCCCACTGGCTGAGACCCGCCCCGGGGAATCCAGAATGCCCGCCCGGTAAAATCCCGCGATTCGGCGCACCGCGCCTGTCGCGCCCACTGCCGCAGCCCTTGCCGCAGCGGGCCCTAGCCCTCTTGGAATCCCCCTGTGTCCCACGCCCCCGAAACCCGGCGCCGCCGCACCTTTGCCATCATTTCCCACCCCGACGCCGGTAAAACGACGCTGACGGAAAAGCTGCTGCTGTTCTCGGGCGCGATCCAGATCGCCGGTGCCGTCAAGGGCCGCAAGGCCAGCCGCCACGCCACATCCGACTGGATGGAAATCGAAAAGCAGCGCGGCATCTCGGTAGCCAGCTCGGTGATGCAGATGCTGTACCGCGAACATGTGATCAACCTGCTCGACACGCCCGGCCACAAGGACTTCTCGGAAGACACCTACCGCGTGCTCACCGCCGTGGACTCGGCGCTGATGGTGATCGACGCAGCCAACGGTGTGGAAGCACAAACCCGCCGCCTGATCGAGGTCTGCCGCCAGCGCGACACGCCCATCATCACCTTCGTGAACAAGATGGACCGCGAAGTGCGCGACCCGCTGGACATCATGGACGAGGTGGAGCGCGAACTGGGCATGCCCTGCTGCCCCATGACCTGGCCCGTGGGCCAGGGCAAAAGCTTCGGCGGCATCATCAACCTGCGCACCAAGACGATGACCGTGTTCGAGTCCGGCAGCGAACGCCGCCCGCAGGATTTCGAGTCCATCCCGCTCACCGACGTGGACACGCTGCGCGCCCGCTTTGGTGCCGAATTCGACGCCGCCATGGACAGCATGGAGCTGGCCACCGGCGCATCCCCCGCCTGGGACCATGAGGCCTTCCTGGCCGGCAAGCTCACCCCCGTGTTCTTCGGCTCCGGCGTGAACAACTTCGGGGTGATGGAGGTGTTGGACGCCCTGGTGGACATGGCCCCGCCCCCTGGCCCGCGCGTGAGTACGCTCGAAGTCAACAAGCAGCCCGTTGTCAAGACCATCCAGCCCGAAGACGAAGGTTTCTCGGGCGTGGTGTTCAAGGTGCAGGCCAACATGGACGCCAACCACCGCGACCGCATCGCCTTCGTGCGTGTGGCCTCGGGCAAATACACGCCGGGCATGAAGCTCAAGGTGCAACGCACCGGCAAGGAGCTGCGGCCCACCTCGGTCGTGACCTTCATGTCCCAGCGCCGAGAAGCGGTCGAAGAAGCCTACGCGGGCGACATCATCGGCTTCACCACGCACGGCGGCGTGCAGCTGGGCGACACCATCACCGACGGTGCCAACCTGCAGTTCACCGGCCTGCCCTTCTTCGCGCCCGAGATGTTCATGACCGTGGTGCTCAAGAACCCGCTGCGCACCAAACAGCTGCAGCAGGGCCTGGCCCAGCTGGGCGAGGAAGGCGCGATCCAGGTCTTCAAGCCCGATGCCGGCGGCAACATGCTGCTGGGCGCCGTGGGCCAGCTGCAGTTTGAAGTGGTACAGCACCGCCTGAAGGCCGAATACGACGCTGATGTGCGCCTGGAAGGCTGCCAGTACACGGGCGCCCGCTGGATCACCGCCGACAACGCGGCCGACCTGCGTGCATTCACCGATGCCTACCCGCTGCGCCTGGCGCACGATGCGGCGGATACGTTGGCCTACCTGTGCACCTCACCTTACGACGTGCGGCTGGCGCAGGAGCGGTTTCCGAAGATCCATTTCCATCCGCTGCGGGAGCATGCGGGGTTGGCTTTGCAGGGTGCATAGGGGATGCGACGTATCGTGCACGAAAGGAGTCTTTTCGCCCTCCGGTATCTCATTCCGTTGTTCTTCTGTTTTCTATCGATTTGTGGTTTGGCGGTCGCAAGTGACAAGGCCGGTCACGAATTTCAAGGAACAATTGACGCTACGCGCTATGACCGTTCGCTCAACCAATTGCACATTGAGGGCTGGGGTTGGGATTCAGTCACTCGGCGTGCGCCCGAGAAGTTACAGGTTTTCATCCACGGCCGCCACTACGAAGTAGAGATCCTGTCGTTATCCGAGAGAAAAGACGTGCAAGCAGCGCTTGGCGTTCCAGGTGCAATGACCGGTTTTTCGACGGACATCCCCCTGCAAGGGTCATTGCCAAGTGGCACGCATCTCGTCGAGGTCAGTGCGATCTTTGACCAGGGCCGCGCCATCAAACTTCCAGCCTGGGGTGGCGAAACGCCGCGAGTTCAGGTGGACAAACCGCAGAGCCGACACTGGATCCTCTTGGCGCTCGTACTCGCTGCGATAGCACTTTCGTACGCTCCACCACTTCGCCGATGGGGAAAAGGATTGGAGCACTGGGTTGGCCGGCACCCGCAGAGAACGGGAATTGCTATTGGCACCGTCTTCGTACTCTTGGTTGCCTTTGGCATCACCGGAAGCTCGCTTCAACTTCTGCGCAAAGGCCCGCAGGGTCCATTCGGCTTGGGCGTGATGGAATTCAACGGGAGCGACGCAAGACTATTCAAGTTGCGCGATATACGTTCAGACGAATGGGGCGTCCTTGCCGCAAACACGCTCGCTCAATGGAACCATTCGCCGCGCTTCCCGATAGTCAACTCCAATATCGGTATCGAAGGCCAGAATATGGGGGTGGTGGGTATGACCGGCGTACCAATCAGCCAGCCGGCTGCATTGGCGCGTCCAGCAACTTGGGGCTATTTTCTGCTGCCGCTGCGACAAGCATTGAGCTGGCATTGGCAGTTTCCTATCTTCGCCTGTCTTTTTTTTCTATGGCAAGCGCTCAACTTGCTACGCCCTGGGAACTATGGCTTCAACCTCGCACTTTCCACTGCGTTTTGTACCGCTCCCTATGCTGCAGGCTGGTCTCATTGGCCACTCTACGCAGCGCTTTTCCCATTGGCGCTATTCGTTACTACTGCGTCAGCACTTAGGAACAAATCCTTGGCAAAAGCACTTGTCCTGGGCGCGGTCACGGGCGTGCTTGGGGCTGGATGGGTATTGGTCCTGTACCCACCATGGCAGATTACGGTGGGCACTTTTTTTGTGCTATTGGCTATCGGCTGGCTGCTGGACCATCGACAAGAATTACAGTTTCGCAAAGCCCAATGGCTCAGTTTCAGCGTTGCTTTACTGGTAGTTGCCACACTCTTAGGAAGTTGGTGGATAGATACAGCGGATGCAGTCGAGAAAATTCGGTCCACTGCCTATCCCGGCGCACGGAAAGCCCTGCAGGGGGGTGAGATCAGTTGGCTGTGGGCACTACGCGGCTACACCAACCCGGAGACACTGACCTTTGGGGCAGGCCCTCATTCCAACCAGAGTGAAATCGGCTCTTACCTACTGTTTCCACTTCCCCTCCTCGTCTTAGCGCTGATCTACTGCAGGCGTTCAATCAACGCCCGCTGGGCGTTGTTCGCCTGCCTCGCTTTCGCTGCAGCATGGACGGTTTTTCGCTTCCTCGGCATTCCTTTGTGGCTCGCAGAAGCGACGTTCTGGAGCCGTGTACCGTCTGGCCGCCTAGATTTAGCGATCGGATTAGCGTGCACAGCGCTTCTCGCAATCCTCACGCCCAACGCCCGGCCGGACTCGCCGACAGTGCGTGTATCGGGCATCCGCACCTGTATGGACTTCGCTATTGCTTGCGGTAGTGCACTGCTGGTTTTTATTGGATTGCAATTTTTTCCAAAGGAGCTCTTTGCCAATAATAGTCCACCGTTTTTGTGGTCGCTAGTGCTCGCTGGTTTTTTCGTTTCGTGGTGGATGATGCGTGGAAAAGTGCGCACAGCGGTTTGCATGATCCTCATATTGAACGTGATTTCAACTATTGCGTTCAACCCGGTGTCACGAGCTCCAAGGTCGGTCAATCTAAGTTCTGGTGCTATGCCAATGGCTATAGACCCGCCAACCTCAAAACCCCTTCGCACACTCGTCATTGGTGGTTGGGGAGTAGGGCCAATGACATTTGCAGCGGTAGGAGTCCCTACTATCAATGGTGTTCTCTATTACCCACAGCGTAGTTTCTGGGAAGGATTGGGCCTGCCTGCCGCGGAATGGAATACCGTTAACCGTTACCAGCATTTGGGCATTGAACTCGGCGCGCTTCCAGGCGAACGCACATTCGAAGTTCGAACAAATCAATTGGACTCTGTTGATATCAAGATTGACCCTCAGCGTTTTGACTTCACCCAGACCGGAGCGCAACGCTTAGCAGCTTTGGAGCCTGACGCCAAGTTGCTGCGAGGCAGCCCTTACCTCAAAGAACAGGGGCAGTATGGAGGCGTGTTTTGGTTCGCCATACGCACTCGTTGACTGATGCCAAAGTACTTTTCCATCCCATCTTCGCTACACATAATTCAGCATGCCCCTTTGATCTGGCTTGCGTGGACACTGTTGGTCGCCGTCAAGCAACTTATTCGCTTCTTTCCAGCACCTGATGCGCCTCTGAACGGAGATGCTCGTTGGGTGTATCTCCCTAACGCTCGGCTGTTGATGGACGATCCATGGGGTTTCCTGACGAAAGATCCATCGAGCCTGCATGTCGCACCTTTAGGCTATATATGGCCAGCCTTGTGGGGGGCCGATGTGGCCACCATCCAACTCGTGAACTGCGTGCTATTTCTTGCGTGCATTGTGCTCATGTGGCGCAGCGCCACCCGCTTAGGCGGGATGTGGGCCGGGATCGTTTCCACTGCGCTGTTAGCGTACTACCCGGAGTTTCGCCGCTACATTCCGCAAGTCCTCACGGAATCAATTTTCCTGTTTGGATTGATGCTCTGGATAACGTCAAGCATCGAGTACATAACTGGTAACCATCGACGTTTCTTTTGGCTGTTTTGGGGTGGAACGGGACTTACAATCACCTTGTTGGCTCGCCCCGTGCTGCAATTTTTCGCCGTATGTGCATTGATACTGGTCACTGCTGCGTGCTGGTGTCTCCGAAAGACTACGCACCAAACGATCTCCATACAGAGCGTACGAGACGTCATCAACAAACACCTATGCGTAGCATTACTGGCAGCCTTGCTGTTGCCAGGGACCATCGTACTGAAAAACGGTGTGTGCTTTGGGTTTTGGGGTATCTCCACCGGCGCAGGTACGGGGCTCTACTACGGTGTCAGTCCTTTCAAAATGGGGCTCGAACCAGTTTTCTCAGGGTTCAGTTATGACGCTGGCCATACACCCCGCGCGGTTGCGCCGGAGACGCTGGGCAACCCTCTCAAACAACTTTCCGACTCAATCAATCGACGTGTTGCCATCAACATCATCGAAAATACCTCCTTGAGCGACAATTTAAAATTCTTTGCGTTCAAGCTGAAATCCTGGCTTCTTTACAGCACCCCAGAACTTCGGATAACACCCAAGTTGCGTACGTTGCGTACTTTCGAATGGATAGTGATCAGTGCAGCGGCCTTCCTCCTTTGCGGTCGGGCTCTGCGCAAAATTCGAAGTGGAACAAGTAGCCAATGGATCGCCACATGCGGCCAAACGCCACGAACGCTCGTTGTCTTCGCGCTATTGCTGACCGGCGCGCTCTCCATGGCGCTGCAGCTCACACCTGTTCTATACAACGGTCGCTACAACCTCTTCTTTATGGAGCCGTGGCTCATACTTTTGGCGGGACAGAGTGTCGCCATATTACTGAGTAGATCTGAAAAATCTCTCGGTGGAGGAGACGACAAATTTACTTGGCAGTGGTTTATTTCACGGATCGGATTGGCTGCAGCGCTTATTGCATTACCCCTAGCCCTCACAAAATACTCATTGGAAAATGAAAATTGGGCCATGGACCCTTACCGCCCAGGTCCAACGGAAGTAATTTTAGACAGCAAATCCATGGGAGCCGCGCGAGCGCAACGTGGTAGTAACACCGACGGACTGCGCTGGCGAATTGAGGAAACTCCGTTTCAATTGCATATTCCGCTACACCCTTCTGATGTCCCTGCGCTGAGCCCAGACCACACGCTGGATGCGATATGGCGCTTTCGTTTTGCCATAGAACCGCCGGATGAGCCGCTGACTCAGGATGGTGACTGCCGCAAGGCTACCTTGAGCCTTTCCAACGCTTACACATTGCAGGAGTGGTATCGACCGGATGCGGCACTCCAACTGAAAGCAAATGGAGTGCCGCAAACATATGCAATTTCCGGAAATGCAGAGTTGCGTCCAGCGGGCCCAGGGGAACTGACACTCACGTTCCACTGCCCAAAAGGAACCTATGTGATTTGGGAAAGTGCGGAACTGCTCCGGTCCACGCTTGCGGAGGCTGCGTACCAGTACATCCACCACGGCAGAGCGATAAATTCTTACCGGCTGAACGAGCCGCAGTAGATCTAACCAATATAAACAGCCCTAGAAAATGACTCCAGTCCTCGCATGCATCACCATCGTTTGTGTCCTCGGGATATCTCTGGGGCAGATGCTTTTCAAAAAAGCGGCACTAACCATTCCCGAAGTTGCCACATGGCAGCATTGGGTTTTCAACGGTTGGCTCATAACTGCATTGGCTTTATACGGAGCCACTACGCTAGCATGGATCTGGGTGCTGAGGCATGCCCCCTTGCACTTGGCATATCCCTTCATGGGACTCGCGTTTCTCATCGTCCCAACGCTTGGCTGGCTGTTCTTAGGCGAACCCATTCGCTGGGCTACCCTTGTTGGAGGCGGTTTGATACTTGCAGGCATCGCCGTCGCCGCCCAAGCATCCTGAAAGGTCCACCCCGTGCGTATTGCTGTCGTGATCCCCTGCTACAAAGTCACTCAACATGTTCTGGGCGTAATTGCCGACATAGGACCTGAAGTCGAAAGAATTTATGCGGTCGACGACGCCTGTCCGGAGGGTAGCGGCCGCTTCGTCGAACAACACAACCATGATCCACGTGTACGCGTGCTCTATAACCCCGAAAACCGAGGCGTGGGAGGGGCGGTCGTGACGGGATATCAAGCCGCCATGTCGGAAGGCTTCGATATCGTTGTCAAAATTGATGGCGACGGACAAATGGACCCGCGATTGCTCCCCTTGTTCGTAAGGCCTTTGCAACGAGGCCAAGCGGATTACTCCAAGGGGAATCGTTTCTACCGCCCTGAGTCAGTTCAAGGGATGCCTCCAATAAGGCTGTTCGGAAACGCTGTGCTGTCATTCCTCACCAAGCTTAGTTGCGGGTATTGGAACGTCATGGACCCCACCAACGGCTATACGGCCGTCCGCACTTGCGTTTTGGCAGAACTACCCTTGGACAAACTTGAGCGTCGCTACTTTTTTGAGACGGACATGCTCTTTCGATTGAATACTGTCCGAGCGGTTGTTAAGGACGTCCCGATGGATTCCGTCTATGCCGATGAAGAATCTAATCTAAAGATAAGCAAAGTACTTCCTGAGTTTCTGCGCAAACATTTGTCGAGACTTTGGAGACGATATTTCTACAACTATCTGATTCGAGACTTCAACATTGGGACTCTCTACAGTCTTTTCGGATCTCTTCTCCTCGTTTCTGGAACAGTGTTCGGAACCGTTCACTGGCTCAACAGTACGCACTCCAGTTATCCAGCTACCAGTGGGACCGTTATGCTAGCCGCCCTACCAATACTTATCGGCATTCAATTTCTTATTGCTTTCTTGCACTATGACGTCAGTAATGTGCCGACCGAACCAGTAAGTCAAGCCCTAGAAGCCTCAGTACAAGGAGCCCTCGGCTCCACATCTCCGTAGCGACCTTACGTCCAGGCTCAGCCAATCCCATGTTTTTTTTTCGTGAATTCCGAACAGGCGTATACCGGTATAATCCCTGTAAACGTGCCGCCATTCTTCTGATCGCAGCCCTGTCAGGCTTTACAGCAGTCGCTGAGTCTGCGGGCCAGGAACTACGAAAGGAGCCGCTCGTCATCGCACCGATTGTGGAAGGCATCCATCTGTGTGACGAAGCCGCGTCGAACAAAAGCATCACATCACTTGCCGACGCCTACGCGTTGTGCCGTAAATCGAAACTGGATGGGGCGAGTGCCGTCAATCGCCTGCTAAACACATTGGAGCCGGGTGGACCAAAAGGGGCCGTTCAGGTCGGCTACACAGCCACGCTGCAATTGCTCGCGTTGTATCAGAAGACGCCGCGTGGCTGGGAGATCGATCCGACCCGAGTAGATGATTTTCTAAGCATCTTGCGCAAAGTTCAGCGTCCCGTTGTTGTGTACCTTGCTGCCGACCATTTTGACTCTCTCGGTCCTATTTCCGAAGAGTTGAGCAAGGATTCGCAGAACATGCTGCAACTACGCGATGGAAAGCCTCTGGAGCTGAATTACTTTGGCTACCAAATCAAGCCGTACACGTTGTCCACCAACCCTGCAATCCCCGTCAATCATTACCGATTCCAAGCGCTCGGCTATGTAGCCGAGAAAATCAAAGCGCTGCCGAAGTCCGTGCAGGACCGAGTAGTAGCCTACACGTTGGCGGGGGAACTGCATCAGATGTTTCCCGATTTCGAAAACGGAATGGGTGCTTATCAAGGCATTCAAGTCACAGACTACAGTCCATCATCCATCACTGACTTTCGCAAGTGGCTCGCTGCGAAGTACAAGAGCGTAGATAGTTTGAACGCCACTATGGGGTCGACTTACGCCAAGTTCGAGGAGGTACCCGCCCCTTCGAAAGACATACGTAAGGAAAAACTAGGCAGCTTTGGAGAACACTACGATGCATTCGCAGATGGCACGCTGCCTATCGCGGGGTGGCTTTGGGATCCTTTGCAAAAAATCCAGCAGTTGGAGTTGCACGTCGATAGCGAATACGTCGGCCCGATAGCTTACGGATTCAACAGATTGGATGTGTACCGAGCAGAAGCGTCCATCACCACACCGAGCACGGGTTTCCGATATGACCTCGACTTCACCCGTATCAAACCCGGCAGACACATAGCTCAGGTCATCGCGAAATCGCAAGGCACTCCGTACCAAGTAGCAGAGGTCGAATTTGTAGTGGTCGCTCGTGACCAAGCAGCGCCACCGTCTGCAAAGCCCAAAAAGATTGCCTCACTCAAGGCTGCCGCTACCCTATCGGGTGTTCGTTCGTGGCTGGATCAGCCGAGACCACTTCAGGATGTGTACTACAACCCTTTGGCGCGTGAGTGGAACCTGTTCAGGGAATTTCAGGTTTTTCAGTTCTTGAAATATTTTCGCGAGCAGGCCCTTAAGGCAGGACTTCCTGCCAGCAAGTTGTTCTCACACCAAATCGTGCCGAACGTCAACTCTTCATGGAATCCGCAGCTATTTGCAGTGGGCAAAACGCTGGAAGGAAACGCTCCGTGGAACCATGGGTTGAACATGTACGGCGGAGCGACCGACAGTGCATGGCTGCGCGACTTCATGGCTCAGCGTGGAATCAGGGGTTATGGCGTGCCTGAATTCAACCCGCAGCAATGGAAACGCGAAGGCGTACACCTCGCGGCCATGCAATCCCATTTGAAAGCAGGGGCGCGCTTTATCAGCCCATACTACTTTTCCGTGGTTCCTGCGCGCTTCAAAGGACCGGAACAAGGGGTCAATCGCATGGAACTCAGGCCAGACAATACGGCAGACGGCTCTG
Organism: Acidovorax sp. BL-A-41-H1; assembly: GCF_051942715.1. Taxonomy (NCBI): domain Bacteria; kingdom Pseudomonadati; phylum Pseudomonadota; class Betaproteobacteria; order Burkholderiales; family Comamonadaceae; genus Acidovorax; species Acidovorax sp. BL-A-41-H1. The sequence continues at coordinate 107,108 of NZ_JBPVJQ010000008.1, forward strand.
ACCGCTTCTATAGAGCCATCATTGAGTTCGCGGCACAGTAGCAATGCAACCACTTTCCTCATGGCCTAAACGCTCCGGCATAGTCGGCGTTCTCACAGACATCGACGATACGCTGACGACGGAAGGCTCCATAACAGAAGAGGCCTTGAGAGCTCTCCATGACCTCTCGAACCATGATCTGCGTGTCATCCCTATCACAGGCCGCCCCGTCGGTTGGAGCGAGCCTTTCGCATTGGCATGGCCCGTTGACGCCATCGTGGCGGAGAACGGTGCTGTTGCACTGGTCCAGCGACCCGAGGGCGCTCTTAAGAAGCTCCACCAGCAAGATGCGGCTACTCGCACAGCCAACTTCGTCCGCATGCAAGAAGTGCTGAAGCAGATCGAACGTCGAGTCCCAGGCGCGTCTCGCGCCACCGACTCTGGAGGCCGCGAGTGCGATATCGCCATCGACCACAGCGAGTTCACCCAAATGCCTCAGACTGACATCGACCGTTGCGTAGCGTTGATGCAAGCGGCCGGAATGAACGCCACAGTGAGCAGCATTCACATCAATGGCTGGTATGGCACGCACAACAAGCTGGAGGGGGCACGATGGATCGTACGCGAGCTGTTCGGGCGTGACCTTGATGCAGAGATCGACCGGTGGGTCTACGTGGGCGACTCTACAAACGACCAGCTCATGTTCAAGCATTTTCCGCACAGCGTGGGCGTAGCCAACATCGCGCGGTTTGTGCCGCAGCTCACACACCTGCCGCGTTATGTGACGCAGGGCGAACGGGGCGCGGGGTTTGCCGAAGTGGCGCGGGCGATCCTCGCGGGCCGGTAAGGCGACAGGCGGGCCTTTACCACTCGGGGGCGGAAGAAAACTCGGACTGGTTTTATGCCGCAAGTCCAAGGCTCACCCGGTATTCGATGGGGCTGAAAGAGCCAAGAGAGATCTTGATCCGCTTCTCGTTGTACCAACGGATGTACGAGTCGACCACTTCAATGAACTGTTCGATCGTGACGCTCTTCCAGTCCCGAGGATAGAACAGCTCATTCTTCAGCCTACCGAAGAAGCCCTAGCACGCCGCGTTGTCCGGCGAGCAGACCTTGGGGACATCGAGCGGGTGAATCGCCTCGGCTGAACTAGTGTGGCGTCTCAGAAATAAGTATCAAATAATCGAACCAGCAGCGCGAGCGACAGAGGCCAGGATGGTGTCGGCGCTTTTGCGCCACACGAACGGCTTGGGGTCTTCGTTGTGACGGTCGATGTATGCCTGGATGGCTTGCTCCAGCTGAGCGACACTGGTGTGGGCGCTGCGCTTGATCCACTGCTCGCTGAGCTGGCTGAAGAAGCGCTCGACCAGATTGAGCCAGGACGCGGAAGTTGGCGTGAAGTGAACGTGATAGCGGGGATGGGCTGCTAGCCACGCCCGCACGGCCTGCGTCTTGTGCGTGCCGTAGTTGTCCATGATCAGGTGGATGTCTTGGTCGCCCGGCACCTGTGCATCAATGGCTTTGAGGAACTGCAGGAATTCCAGGCTGCGGTGACGGCGCTTGAGCTGTCCGATGACTTTGCCAGTGGCCACATCCAGCGCTGCGAACAGCGACGTTGTGCTGTGACGCTTGTAGTCGTGCGTGCGCGTGCTGGGTTTGCCAAACGTCAGTGGCAACCCTGGCTGGGTGCGATCCAGGGCCTGGATCTGGCTCTTCTCGTCTACGCACAGCACCAAGGCGCGATCAGGTGGTGCCATATACAGCCCCACCACATCGCGCACCTTGTCCACGAAATGAGGATCAGTGGACAGCTTGAAGGTCTCCTGCAAATGCGGCTTCAGACCAAACGCATGCCAGATGCGTTGCACCGTCGCCGGTGATACGCCCGCCTCTCGGCTCATCTGGCGCACGCTCCAGTGCGTGGCGTTGGTAGGCCTGCTGTGACGAACCTTGTCCACGATGTGCTGAACCCGCTCATCTCCCACACTGCGGGGGCGGCCCGTGCGCGGTGCATCGGTCAAACCCGCCAGGCGGTACGCCTGGTAGCGCCGCCGCCACTTGGAGACGGTTTGCACCGTCGTTCCCAAGCGCGGGGCAATCACAGCGCCCGACTCTCCATCCGCGCAGCCCAGCACAATTCGCATGCGCAGCTTCTCGTCTGCTGGCGCCTTGCGTACGCGCAAGCGCGCCTGGAGCTCTTGGCGCTCGGCATCGGTGATCTGCAGCTTCGTGGCGGGGCGTCCAGTGTGGGCCATCGGCGTAGTCTCCTCCAAGGAAACTCCTGGGATCAACACTCGCGGAAATAATTCCAATTACTTCTGAGACACCACACTAGTAGTTCAAGTTTTCGCCCGCAACCCCAGCAAAGAAGGCACCATTTTCTGAACAGCTCATGCTATTCAATAGCATCATGATTGTTCAAAATGCGCTGAAAATTGCCGATCTGACAGTTGCAAGACCCACCATGACCAAACTCGACGACACCGACCGCGAAATCATCAGCATCCTGCGTGCCGACGCGCGCACCCCCGTGGCCACGTTGGCGCAAAAGCTGCGCGTGTCGCGCGGCACGGTGCAGAACCGGCTGCACAAGATGGAGGAGAGCGGCGTCATCACCGGCTACACCGTGCGCCTGCGGCCCGATTCCGAACCCCAGCGCATCCGCGCCTGGATGAGCATTGCGGTCGAAGGCAATGCCGCCCCCGCCGTGATCCGCGCTCTGCGCGGCGAGCCCACGGTGGGCACGCTGCACACCACCAACGGCCGCTGGGACATCGTGGCCGAGGTGCGCGCCGAGAGCCTGGAAGCATTTGACGCAGCCCTGGGCCGCATCCGCCTCACGCCGGGCATTGCCAACACCGAGACCAGCATCCTGCTCTCGACCTACAAGGCGTGACCATCCCGGTGGCGCCTTGGCGACATGGGCTAGGGGGTTTCCGCATGCCCTCGCAGCAAGGGCTGCAGTTCAATGGCGAAGTCTTTGTTTTTGCTTTTCAGGAGCCCCGCCATGCAACGTCGCCAGATCATCCAATGGGGAGCCGCCAGCCTGGCTGCCCCCGCATTCCTGGCACAGGCCCAGAGCTTTCCCAACAAACCCATCAAGCTGGTCATCGCCTTCCCGGCCGGCGGCCCCACCGACATCACCATGCGCGCGCTGGCTGACAACGCCAGCAAGATCCTCGGGCAGACCGTGATTGTGGAAAACAAGCCCGGCGCGGGCGGCACCTTGCCTGCCCAGGCGCTGCAGACGTCGCCTGCTGACGGTTACACCGTCGCGCAGATTCCGCTGGGCGTGTTCCGCCTCCCTTACACCACCAAGATCAACTGGGACCCGGTCAAAGACATCAGCTACGTGCTGAATGTCACTGGCTACGCGTTTGGCCTGGTGGTGCCCGCCGACTCGCCACTCAAGACCTGGACGCACTTCGTGGCCTGGGCCAAGGCCAACCCCGGCAAGCTCAGCTACGGCTCCACCGGCACCATGACCAGCCCGCACCTGACCATGGAGCTCATCGCCCAGCAGCTGGGCCTGGAGCTGCTGCACGTTCCCTACAAGGGCAGCGCTGACCTCATGCAATCCATCCTGGGCGGGCAGATCATGGCGGCTGCCGACTCCACCGGTTTTGCACCGCAGGTCGAAGCCGGCAAGCTGCGCGTGCTCAACACCTGGGGCGCCGAGCGCCTGGCCAAGTTCCCCGACGCGCCCACGCTCAAGGAGCTGGGCCTGAATCTGGTGCAGAACTCGCCCTTTGGCATCGGCGCACCCAAGGGCACGCCCGATGCAGTGGTCAAGCGCCTGCACGATGCGTTCAAGCAGGCCATGGAGCAGGACAGCTACAAGACCGCACTGGCCCGCTACGACATGGTGCCCATGTACATGAGCACGTCGGCGTACAAGAAGTTTGCGCAGGACACCTTCACCCGCGAGAAGGCGCTGGTAGAGAAATTGGGCTTGGCCAAACCCACCTGAGGCCACTCCCTTCGGAGGGGGCAATGCGTTCCGTGTGATGATCCGCAGCATTGAACGGAACTCACACACGATATGGCATCCCCCTCCGACAGCATCAGCATGGCTCTGTTCTGCGACTTTGAAAACGTCGCCCTGGGCGTGCGCGATGCGCAGTACGAAAAGTTCGACATCAAGCCCATTCTGGAGCGCCTGCTGCTCAAGGGCTCCATCGTGGTCAAGAAGGCCTATTGCGACTGGGAGCGCTACAAGGGCTTCAAGGCCACCATGCACGAGGCGAACTTCGAGCTGATCGAAATCCCGCATGTACGGCAGTCGGGCAAAAATTCGGCCGACATCCGCCTGGTGGTGGACGCGCTGGACCTCTGCTACACCAAGTCGCACGTCAACACCTTCGTCATCATCAGCGGCGACTCGGACTTCTCCCCGCTGGTGTCCAAGCTGCGCGAGAACAACAAGCAGGTGATCGGCGTGGGCGTGAAGCAGTCCACGTCCGACCTGCTGATCGCCAACTGCGACGAGTTCATCTTCTATGACGACCTGGTGCGCGAAAACCAGCGCGCCCAGGCCCGCCGCCAGAGCCCGGGCAGCAACCCGCCACCCGCACCCCGCCGCAGCCCCGAGGAGGAGCGCAGCCGCAAGGAAAGCCAGGACGCACGCCGCGCCCAGGGCGTGGAGCTGGCGGCCGAGACCTTCGAGGCCCTGCTGTCCGAGCGCGGCGACACCGGCAAGATCTGGGCCTCGGTGCTCAAGGAGGCCATCAAGCGCCGCAAGCCCGATTTCAGCGAGGGGCGTTACGGCTTCCGCACCTTCGGCAACCTGCTGGAAGAGGCGCAGGCGCGTGGGTTGCTGGAGTTTGGGCGCGATGAAAAGTCGGGAGCGTATGTGTACCGCAGCCATGGTGGGTCGAGCGCCCCATCCGCGCCCGCACGGCCTGAAGGTACTGGAGAGCGTACCCATGAGCGCGCCAGCCAGGGCGGCGCCACGCGGCATGACTTTCATGCGGTGGCGACGGCACCTGATCTGCGCTCTGACAGCAGCGAAGGGCAGGGCGCGCCGGGCCGCAGCCAGGGGCGTCGTGGTGAGGGCGCTGACCGTGCAGACACGCGCCCCACGCAACGCAACGAACACGCTGAGTCCGAGCAGGCCGATGCCCCCTCCGAGCGCCCGGCCAGCCGTTACTTCAGCCAGCCTGTGGCTCCTGAAGCGGTGCCGCCAGAGCCGGAGATCGGCGCCACCACCACACCGCAAAAAGAGCTGCGCTCCGAAGTGGAAGAGGGTGAGAACACGCCGGTAGGTGGTGCGTCCATCGAGGCTGATGGCTCCGAAGCTGCCACCCCTCGCCGCAGCCGCGCTCGCAGTGGAGACAGCGCAAAGTCGGGCGCCAGCTCCCGCAAGGCGGCCACGCCCCGTGCACGCGGAGCGCGTGCTGGGGTGGATGCCGGCGATGCGGCCAACGCCGAGTCGCCCGCCGCTGCGCCCGAGGCCTCTGCCGCAGAGGCAGAAGGCACCACGCCCGCCAAGGCACCCGCTGCCCGCCCCCGCAGCCGGGCCCGCAAACCGGCAGCCAAGCCAGCTGAGTAAGGGTTACCGGCCCGCTGCGGTCGTTGAACGCCGCAGCGCCAGCCGCTCGTGTACTTCTTCGTACCGCGGCGGCGTGCAGCCCGCCCGCTCCACACAGTGGCTGGCGCTGGCCAGCGCGTGGTGCAGCACGGCGCGCAGCCGGGCCTCCGAAACGGGCGCCGTCAAGCCGCCCACGCGTTGGGCCAGCGCTTCCGCCCCCCGCTCGGGCCCGGCCAGCAAGGCCGTGATCAACCCCGCCAGAAAACAATCGCCCGCCCCCACCGTGTCTACCACCGTGATCGGAGCCTCCTCGCGCGCATGCACGGCCAGCCCATCACGCTGCAGCAGCCAGGCGCCGTTTGGCCCCAGGGTCAGGGCGAGCCATTGGGCCTGTGTTTGCTGCTGCAAATAGTGGGCGCGTTCCAAAGCGTTGGCGCCCGGAACCGCCAGCGCTTCCAGGTCGTCGTCGCTCACCTTGATGAGGTGGGCGTGCTGCAGGGCGGCCATCACATTGGCGCGGTAGGCCTCCGCATCGTCCACGGCCGATAGGCGCAGGTTGGCATCCACCACCACCATGCGGCCTGCTGCGCGCTGCGCTGCCAGCCAGGGCTGGTAAACGGCAGCGTCCTGTGCCACCAGCGCCAGGCAGCCGGTGGCCACTACCTGCAGCTCAGGCAACGCGGCGCAGGCGGCCGTCAGTGCCGCTGCCGTCACCTGGCGGTCGGCCACGCCATCGCGGTAGAAGCTGTAGCTGGCCTTGCCCTCGGCGTCCAGCGCGGCCAGCGCTAGCGCGCTGGGCGCACGCACCGGCGTGGGCGCTGCCAGGGCCACGCCCGCATCGTGCAAGTCGTGCGCCAGTTGCCGCCCCAGCATGTCGCCCGACAGCGGGTTGAGGTACAGCGTGCCCACGCCCTGCAGGCCCAGCGCGCGGGTGAGGTTGTAGACCGCGCCGCCCGCGCAGGGCTTCAGGCGGCCGTCCGGCTCTTCGATCAGGTCAAACAGGGCCTCACCCGCCGTGGCCACGCGCAGCGGCCGTGGGGTGTGGGTGGGGGCAGAGCCGGCGGACTGGATAGGGAAAACCATAAGTAAATCCACTTGATTTATTAACTTGTCGGCCACTATAGTTCGATCCCATCCACCCGACAAGAGTGGTTCACCTGCCAGCCGCGCAGCACGGGGCCGACAGGAATCTGCCATCCCAACACCCGGAGACAACGCCATGCAACGCACCCCCGCTTTCGCGCTTTCTGCCCTTGCCCTCACCGGCGCCCTGGCCTGTGGCCTGGCCCAGGCACAGGCGTCCGAGCCCGTCATCGGCCTCATCACCAAGACCGAGACCAATCCCTTCTTCGTGAAGATGAAAGAGGGCGCCACGGCCGAGGCCAAGAAGCTGGGCGCCAAGCTGGTGTCGGCCGCAGGCAAGACCGACGGCGACAACGCGGGTCAGGTCACGGCCATGGAGAACCTGATCGCTGCCGGTGCCAAGACCATCCTCATCACCCCCAGCGACGCCAAGGCCATCGTGCCCGCCATCAAGAAGGCGCAGGCACGCGGCGTGATGGTGATTGCACTCGACAGCCCCACCGAGCCCATGGACGCGACGGACGCGCTGTTTGCCACCGACAACTACAAGGCCGGCGAGCTGATCGGCCAGTACGCCAAGGCCGCCGCTGCAGGCAAGAAGCCCGTGATCGCCACGCTGGACCTGTTCCCCGGCCACCCCGTGGGCGCGCAGCGGCACAACGGCTTCTTGAAGGGCTTTGGCCTGCAGGCGAACGACGCCAAGAGCAACGAACTGTCGCGCCCCGCCGAAGTGGTCTGCATGGCCGACAGCTTTGGTGACCGCGCCAAGGGCCAGACCGGCATGGAAAACTGCCTGCAGAAGAACCCCGACATCAACATCGTCTACACCATCAACGAGCCCGCCGCTGCCGGTGCCTACAACGCGCTCAAGGCCGCAGGCAAGGAGAAGAACGTGCTCATCGTCTCGGTGGACGGCGGCTGCGCAGGCATTGCCGACGTGGGCAAGGGTGTGATCGCCGCCACCAGCCAGCAGTACCCGCTGCGCATGGCGGCCATGGGCGTGGCGGCCGGCGTGGAATACGCCAAGACCGGCAAGAAGGTCAGCGGCTACACCGACACCGGCGTGACGCTGATCGCTGCCAAGCCCATGGCGGGCGTGGACAGCAAGGATGTGAAAACTGGCACCGACCTGTGCTGGGGCGCCAAGTAAGAGCCGTTCGAAAAACTCTTCTGGCGTCGTTGCTGCGTCTTGTCGTACTACCGTGCTGCCTGCGACGCAGCGCCTAGCCAGAACCGCTTCGCTGAGTTTTGCGAGCAGCTCTGAAAACACGCCTTCTCTCTGAGAGTCACCTCATCCACCCGCACGGAGCCGCCATGTCCTCGACCGCTTCCAAACTACCGCCCCTGGCCACGCTGGGGCCGTTCATCGCGCTGATCCTGGCGTGCGCCTTTTTTGCCACGCAGAGCGAGCGTTTCCTGTCGGCGCAGAACTTCGCGCTCATCCTGCAGCAGGTCATGGTGGTGGCGGTGATTGCCATCGGCCAGACGCTGGTGATCCTCACCGCGGGCATTGATCTGTCGTGTGGCATGGTCATGGCACTGGGCGGCATCGTGATGACCAAGATGGCGGCGGACTACGGCCTCTCGGCCCCCGTGGCGATTGCGTGCGGTATGGCGGTGACCATGCTGTTCGGCCTGATCAACGGCCTCTTGGTCACCAAGATCAAGCTGCCGCCTTTCATCGTCACGCTGGGCACGCTCAACATTGCGTTTGCCGCCACACAGCTGTACTCGGGCGCGCAGACCATCACCGACATCCCTGCGGGCATGACCGCACTGGGCAACACCTTCCAGCTGGGGCAGACTGCCATCGTGTGGGGCGCGGTGCTCATGCTGGTGCTGTACCTCATCACCTGGTTTGCGCTGCGCGAGACCGCACCGGGCCGCCATGTGTACGCCGTGGGCAACAGCCCCGAGGCAACGCGCCTCACCGGCATTGCCACCGACAAGGTGCTGCTGGGCGTGTATGTGCTGGCCGGCCTGTTCTACGGCATTGCGTCGCTGCTGTCGGTGGCGCGCACTGGGGCAGGCGACCCGAACGCGGGCCAGACCGAAAACCTCGACGCCATCAGCGCTGTGGTGCTGGGTGGCACCAGCCTGTTTGGTGGGCGCGGCGTCATCCTGGGCACGCTGGTGGGGGCGCTGATTGTGGGCGTGTTCCGCAACGGGCTCACGCTGATGGGTGTGTCGTCGGTGTACCAGATCCTGGTCACCGGCATCCTCGTGATCCTGGCCGTGGCCACCGACCAACTCTCGCGCAAAGGAGTGCGTTGATCATGACCACCTCCACACACACCGCGAACGCCCCGCTGGTCATGCAGGCCAAGGGCTTGGTCAAGCGCTATGGGCAGGTCACGGCGCTGGATGGCGCCGACTTTGAACTGCGCGCCGGGGAAATCCTGGCGGTGATCGGCGACAACGGCGCGGGCAAGTCCAGCCTCATCAAGGCGCTGTCGGGCGCTACCGTGCCCGACGAAGGCGAGATCCTGCTCGACGGCCAGCGCATCCAGTTCAAGAGCCCCATCGACGCGCGCCGCGCGGGCATCGAAACCGTGTACCAGGACCTGGCCGTGGCCCCGGCGATGACGATTGCCGAGAACCTGTTCCTCGGCCGTGAACTGCGCCGCCCGGGCCTCTTGGGCAGCGCGCTGCGCATGCTCGACAAGAAGAGGATGCTGGAAGAAAGCGTGGCCCGCATGGCCGAGCTGAAGGTCGGCATCCGCTCCATGACGCAGGCGGTGGAGACGCTCTCGGGCGGCCAGCGCCAGTGCGTGGCCGTGGCGCGTGCAGCAGCGTTTGCGCGCCATGTCGTCATCATGGACGAGCCCACCGCCGCCCTCGGCGTGAAGGAGGGCAACATGGTGCTGGAGCTGATCCGCCGTGTGCGCGACAAGGGCCTGCCCGTCATCCTTATCAGCCACAACATGCCCCATGTGTTCGAGATTGCCGACCGCATCCACATCGCCCGGCTGGGCAAGCGCGCGGCCGTGGTCAACCCCAAGAAGATCAGCATGAGCGACACCGTGGCCGTGATGACGGGCGCCATGGCGGCCTCCGAACTGCCTGCCGAATGCCTCGCCTGAAAGTGCTGTCCCCATGCTCAAGAACATCGATCCCCTGCTGACCCCCGACCTGCTCAAGGTGCTGGCCGAGATGGGCCATGACGATGCCATTGTTTTGGCCGACGCCAACTTCACCGCCATGAGCCTTGGGGCTGGCAAGCCCGTGCTGCGCCTGCCGGGCATTGGCATGGCACGCGCTGTGCAAGCGGTGGCCAGTGTGCTGCCATTGGCGCAAGACGTGACGCACCCCGTGGCCTACATGCAGGTGGGTGGCACCGAGGTGCCGTACCGCTCAGCCCTGCAGCGCGAAACCATGGACGTGCTGGCGCGCGAGGGCGTGGCCAGCGCGCAGGCCGAAGGCGTGGAGCGGTATGCGTTCTACGAGCGCGTCAAAAAGGCCTATGCGATCGTCGTCACTGGCGAACGCCAGCCCTGGGGCAATTTCCTGCTGCGCAAGGGCGTCATCGGCGACACTCTGAACGCTTGACCGTTTCATCACCATGCTGGACACCGACGCATCTCCCACCGCCGTTGACAACACTGCCGCCAGCCCCGCGCTGCTGCGCCAGCGCGGCTCCAACCACGTGGGGCTGCGCCAGTTCAACGAGCGCGTGGTGCTGCAGGCGCTGCGCACCCACGGCAGCCTGGCCAAGGCCGAGATGGCGCGGGTCACAGGCCTCACGGCGCAGACCATCGGTTTGATCACCGCTCGGTTGGACGAAGACCAGCTGCTGCGCCGCGAAGCCCCCGTGCGCGGCCGTGTAGGCCAGCCTTCGGTGCCCATCGGCCTGAACCCCGACGGCGCGTTTGCCATCGGCATCAAGATCGGCCGCCGCAGCGCGGACTGGCTGCTGGTGGACTTCACCGGCCATGTGCGCGAGCGCATCGTGCTCGACTACGCCTTCCCTGACATCGACGTGCTGCTGCCCGCCATCCGCACGCACCTGAACCAGCTGCTCGACGGCCTGGGCCCGCTGCGCTCGCGTGTGGTGGGCGTGGGCGTGGCCGCGCCGTTCCAGCTCGGCGGCTGGCACCGCATGCTGGGGCTGACCGAGGCGCAGTCCGAGGCCTGGAACAACATCGACCTGGCCGAGCAGGTGCAGCAGATGACCGAACTGCCCGTGAGCTTTGCCAAGGACACCTCCGCCGCCTGCGTGGCCGAGCTGCTGCAGGGTCGTGGGCGTGACATCCCGAGTTTTCTGTACCTCTTCATGGACACCTTTGTGGGCGGCGGGCTGGTCATCAACTCGCACTTGCACCGGGGCCTGCATGGCAATGCCGGTGCGGTGGCCTCGCTGCCGCTGTCACCCGCCCAGCCGGGCCAGGCCCCCGCACAGCTCATCAGCCAGGCCTCGCTGTGGGAGCTGGAGCAGCGCTTTCGCGAACACGGCCTCGACCCCATGGCCGCCTACGACAAGCGGGTGCTGCAGGCCCCGTGGCTGGAACACAGCCGGGGCTGGATTGCGCGCGCTGCGGCGGGCCTGGCGCACTGCATCGTCTCGGCCACGGCGTTCCTGGACCTGGACGCCGTGGTGGTCGATGGCGCCGCTGCCCCCGAGCTGCTGCAGGCACTGTGCGAGAGCGCCCGCCATGCGCTGGCCGACTACAACTGGGAAGGCCTGCACCAGCCGCCCCGACTGGAGCTGGGCACCATGGGCTCGGACGCGCGGGCGCTGGGCGGGGCGCTGCTGCCGCTGCATGCGTGTTTTGCGCCGGACACGGACATCTTTCTCAAAGCGTAGCTGCGGTCGCTCAGCTTTGATGGGCTGGGCGCTATCAAATGTGGAGTTATCGGCGCTTATCCATCGGGCGGGAGGGCTTGTTTTTTTGGCTCTCTTCCGTTTCGGGTGGAACACTACAGTTCAAATAAATCCATTGACACCCCCTGAACAGGAGCCCTCCCGATGCAAGAAGCGTTGTTCTGCCAAGCGTTGGGGCTGGCCGCGCCCTCGGCTGTGGAGCGTGTTGCACTGGATGTCGAGCGCAGCCGCATCGACCTGTACGTGGTCTGGCAATCCGGCAGTGCCGCTTGCCCCGTTTGCGCCGCAGCTGACCAGAAACTGCATGACCACCGCCAGCGCAGCTGGCGGCATCTTGATTTCTTTCAGTTTGAAGCCTACGTGCACTGCGCGCTGCCTCGGGTGTCGTGCAGCGCCTGCGGCTCTACGAGCCAGCTGAGTGTTCCCTGGGCGCGAGAGAGCAGCCGCTTCACGCTCATGTTCGAGGCGCTGGCTCTGACGCTGGCCCGTGAGATGCCGGTGGCCGCATGTGCGCGCATCCTGCGCTGCGCGGACAACGCCTTGTGGCGCCAGATCGATGCCCATGTTGGCTTGGCGCGCGCCAAGGAGAGCTACGCGCAGGTGGCGGTCATTGGTATCGATGAGACCAGTTGCGCCAAAGGCCATAGCTATATCACCCTGGTGCACGATCTAGAGCGAGCGCGACTGATCTACGCCACCCCCGGCAAGGATGCCAGCACGGTTCAGAGATTTACCGAAGACTTCAAAAGCCACCAAGGCAGACCCGAGGCCATCCAGGTGGTGTGCATGGACATGTCCAAGGCCTTCATCGCAGGAGCTGGCCAGCACTTGCCCCAAGCGGCCATTGCCTTCGATGGCTTTCATGTGGTGCAGATGGCCAACCGGACAGCGGACGCAGTGCGGCGGGAAGAGGCCAGGGGCGAGCACTGGCTCAACAGACCGCCAGGGCGTGGCGGATGAAGGAGGCGCTGCGGGACATCTACCGCAGTGCGCTCGCTCAGACTCAGGCTGCACAAAGCGAGCTGGCAATCAAAAAGTGGCTGCGATGGGCACAACGCAGCCGCTTGCGGCCCTTCACTGATCTGGCCAAGACCATCCAGCAGCACTGGGCGGGAATACTCCAGGCGTTTGATGCCCCTCACCTGCACACCGGCTATGTGGAGGCGGTGAACTCACTGCTGCAAGCAGCCAAGGCCAAGGCGCGTGGTTATGGCACCACCGATCACTTCATCGCCATGGCGTTCCTGATTGCGGGAAAGCTCACTCACCTGCCGGGCTGTCCTTTGCAAAAAGCAAGGGCCTGACCATGGCTCTTGTGGGGATGTGGCTTTCGGCCCGAAATGGAAGAGAGCCCCTTCGAGCAACCGGGCCAAGAACCCGCCCGCCGGACCTATCGCACACCGGCCGCCAGTTGCCCCAGCTGACGCACGGCCTGCTCCAGTTCGCGCGTCCAGGGGCGGGCAATGTTCAGGCGCAGGTAGCTGGCGTACTTGGCGCTGGTGGAAAACAGTGCGCCGGGGGTGAAGGCGATGCCCTGCGCCACCGCGCATTGCAGCAAGGCCAGTGAATCCACGGGCTCGGGCAGCTGCAGCCAGAGCCACCAGCCCCCGGCGGGGCTGTGCACCCGCGTGCCCGCCGGAAAGTGCTTGCGCACGGCCTCGGCCGCACGCGGCGTGGTCTGTGCCAGCCGCTCGCGCAAGCGGCGCAGGTGGGGCTGCAAGCCGCCAGAGCGCATGAACTCGGCCATCACCGCCTGCTCCAGCCACGGCGCCGCGAGCGAGGTGCTGAGCTTGAGCGACTCCATGCGCGCATGCCAGCGCCCGCCCGATGTCCAGCCCAGGCGAAACGCGGGCGCCAAGCTTTTGCTGCTGCTGCCGCAATAGATCACGCGACCATGGCGGTCCCAGGCTTTCACGGGCTGAGGGCGGTGCGGCGTGTGCGAGAGGTCGCCAAACACATCGTCTTCGATCAGCGCCAGGTCGTGCTGCTCTACCAGGCGCAGCAAACGGCGCTTGTTGCGGTCAGGCATCACATGGCCGAGCGGGTTCTGAAAGTTGGGCATTGCAACCACGGCACGCACGCCGCTCTGGTGCTCCAGCGCGTATTCCAGTGCCTCCAGGCTCATGCCCTCGCCCGGCGTGCAGGGCAGCTCGATGGCGCGCAGGCCCAGGTTGCCCAGCATCTGCAGCAGGCCAAAGTACACGGGCGACTCCACCACCACGGCGTCGCCCGGCCGGGTGACGGCGCGCAGCGCCACGTTCAGGGCCTCGGTGCTGCCGTTGGTCACCAGCAGTTCGTCAGGCTGCAGGTCCAGCCCGTAGGTCGCCATCCAGGCCGCCAGCTCGGTGCGCAGCGCGGGCAGGCCGCTGCCGGTGGGGTAGGTGCCCAGCATCTCCGGCTGGCTGCGCAGCAGGCGCTGGGCGATGCGGGCCAGGGCCTCGGTGGGGTACCACGCGGGTGCCGCGTTGGCCAGATGCAGCCCCCACTGCAGGGGCTGCTGGGTGGTCAGCGCATACAGCTGGGTCATGCGGTGCTCCAGCGACACCAGTCGGTCGAACTCCACGGGCGGCGGCACCGCAGGCCGCGCGCGGGTCTGCAGGACTGGCAAGCTCGGCGGGCCCGCGCCGTCCGTCGCGCCTGGCGCCGCGCGGGCCGGGGTGGGCTCTGCGACATACATGCCGGACTTGTGCCGCGCCTGCACCACGCCCAGTGCCTCCAGGTGGCGGTAGCAGCGCACCACGGTGGCCACACTCACGCCCTGCGCGGCGGCCAGCGCGCGCACCGAAGGCAGGCGCTCGCCCGGCGCATAGCGTTTCAAGGTGATGTCGCGGCGCACTTGCTGCGCAAGCTGCAGGTAACTGTGCTGCAGTACAGATGTCGATGGAGCCATCTGTACAGCATAAACCCCGGGCAGACTGTGCCCACACAGCGGGTGGCCTGCGGGCACCATGGCGCCATGACAACGCCCCAGCCCTACCCCATCCGCACAGCGTCGGCCACCGCGCCCGCTGCCCTGCGCGCTGCCAGCACCGCGCCCGCCATCGCGCCCGCCATCGCGCCCGCCATCGCGCCCCCGGCGCGGCAGGATGAAACGACTCGCACCCGCTGGACAGCCACGGCCCACGACCTGTTTCCCGCCGTGGTGGCGGGCCTGGTGGCTGTGCTGATCTCGTACGCGGGCCCCTTGCTGCTGGTGCTGCAGGCCGCACAGGCCGGGCACCTGTCAGCGGCACAGGTCACATCCTGGGTCTGGGCCATCTCCATGGGCGCCGGAGTGTGTGGTGTGTGGATGAGCTGGCGCCAGCGCGTGCCCGTGGTCTGCGCCTGGAACACGCCCGGCGCGGCGCTGCTGGCCACCGCCCTGGTGGCCCTGCCCTACAGCCAGGTGGTGGGTGCCTACCTGCTGGCGGCAGCGGCCTTGCTGCTGGTTGGGTGGACGGGGGTTTTTGACCGGCTGATGGCGCACATCCCCCGCAGCCTGTGCGCCGCCATGCTGGCGGGCATTCTGCTGCGGTTTGGCGTGGACGCGTTTGGGGCGGCGCGCAGCACGGTGGAAGGCGCGCCCTGGCTGGTGGGGGCCATGTTTGCGGGCTACCTGCTGTTCAAACAACGCTCGGCGCGTTATGCCATTGCCCTCACCTTGCTGCTGGGTGTGGCGCTGTGGCAGGGGCTGGGCTGGGGACAGGCAGCGGTACCGCCCGCCACCACGGCCACCAGCACCTCCACCTCGGCCTGGGGGCTGGCGTTGCCGGTGTGGACCACGCCGGAGTTTTCGTGGACTGCCCTACTGAGCACCGCCGTGCCGCTGGCGCTGCTGTGCCTCACCGGCCAGCAGGTGCCTGGCGTGGCCGTGCTGCGCTCTTCGGGCTACACCGCCCACAACAACCAGCTCATCGCAGGCACGGGGCTGGCCAGCCTGCTGCTGGCACCGTTCGGGGCCCACGGCATCAACCTGGCGGCCATCACCGCTGCCATCTGCACCGGTGAAGAAGCTCACCCGCTGCCCGAAAAGCGCTGGTTGGCGGGCGTGGCCTGCGGGGTGTTCTATCTGCTACTGGGCAGCTTTGCGGGCGCCATCACCTACGCGTTTGCGCTGCTGCCCGCAGCCCTGGTGAGCACCGTGGCTGGCCTGGCGCTGCTGGGCGCCATCCAGAACGGCTTGATCGGCGCCTTGGCAGAACCCAGCGAACGCGAGGCCGCGCTGGTCACCTTTGTGGTAACTGCCTCCAATGTGAGCCTGCTGGGGCTGGGCTCGGCCTGCTGGGGGCTGGCGCTGGGGCTGCTGACCTGGTGGACCTTGGGGCGGCGCTGATCAGCCACGCTGATAGCGCCACGTTGTAACTGGCGCGGCCAAAGCCAGGGCCCCCGCGCAAGGGCCGCCCCGCCGTGCTGGGGCGCCCCCCTTCAGGGGGAAGGCGCGCAGCGACTCAGGGGGTCAGTCCAAACTTGCGCCCGACTCCTTGACGACCTTGCCCCATTTGACGGACTCGGCCTGGATGAAGGCTGCAAACTGCTCGGGCGTTTCGCTGGTCGTCTCGGCGCCCTGCTCGTTGATCTTTTTCTTCACCTCGGCCTGGTTCAGCACCTTGACCAGTGCGCTGTTGAGCTTGGCCAGCACCGGCGCAGGCGTGCCTGCGGGCGCAAACATGCCAAACCACGAGGTGGCTTCATAGCCGGGCACACCGGCTTCGGCAATGGTCGGCACGTTGGGCAGCTCGGGCGAGCGCTTGGCGGTGGTCACCGCAATCGGCACCAGCTTGCCGCTGCGCACATGCTGGATGGCCGAAGGCATGTTGTCGAACATGATGCCGATCTGGTTGCCCAGCAGGTCGGTCACGGCCGGTGCGCTGCCCTTGTAGGGCACGTGCACCATGTCCACCTTGGCCAGGCTCTTGAACAGCTCGCCCGACAGGTGGATGGAGCTGCCGTTGCCCGACGAGCCAAAGTTGACCTTGCCGGGGTTGGCCTTGGCGTAGGCGATCAATTCCTTCACCGACTTGTAGGGCTGGGCTGGGTTGGCCACCAGCAGGTTGGGCACATTGGCCACGCGCGTGAGCGGCGCAAAGTCCTTGATGGGGTCGAAGGGCATCTTCTTGTACAGGCTGGCGTTGATGGCGTGGGTGCCCACCGTGCCCATGAACAGGGTGTAGCCATCTGCCGGGGCCTTGGCCGCCATGGCGCCGCCGATGTTGCCGCCCGCGCCTGCGCGGTTGTCCACGATGACGGACTGGCCCAGCTCGGTGGTCAGCGCCTGGCCGATGATGCGCGCCAGGATGTCAGTGGTGCCGCCTGCGGCAAAGGGCACGACGATGGTGACGGGCTTGCTGGGGTAGACCTGGGCCATTGCGGCGCTGCTGCCCAGCAGGCCGATACCTGCGAGGGCGGTGACAGCGGCGGCCGACAGCGCGAAGCGGCGGGTGGTGTGGGTGGAACGGGTCATGGTTTGTCTCCTTCAAGAAGGTGGATGAAATGGGTATCACGGACGCGACATCCGGCCGCGCCGTGGCCTCAACCGGGCGCTGAGGCCTCCGGGCGAGAACAGGGGTGCGCCCCTTGCAGGGCGGCAGGGAAGATCAGTTCAGGTTGCTAAACAGGCGCCACTCCCAGCGTGGTGCCGCCGCACACGTACAACACCTGCCCGGTCACGAAACCGTTGTCGGGCGAGAGGAAGAACAGCGCCGCGCGCGCCACGTCGTCGGGCGTGCCCATGCGGCCCACGGCAATGCTGTTCAGGATGCGCTGCGTCTGCGGCGCACCGTCGGGGTTGCTCTGGCGGAAGAGTTCGGTGGCAATCGGACCGGGGCCAATCGCGTTGACCGTGATGCCGTCGCGCCCCAGCTCCATGGCCAGCGTGCGTGTCATGCCGATCATTCCGGCCTTGGTGGCGGAGTAGACGATGCGCTCGCCCTTGCCCAGCGCGGCGCGCGACGACATGTTGACGATGCGGCCCTGCCCGCTGGCGCGCAACGTGGGCAAAAAGGCTTGCACCAGCAGCATGGGCGCACGCAGGTGCAGGCCAACCACGTCATCCAGCTGCGCCGTGGTGGCGGTGTCGATGGTGCCGGGGCGCGTGGCGCCCGCGTTGTTCACCAGCGCCGTCACGTTGTGCTTGGCCGCAATCTCGGCCGCACGTTCCCGGGTCGATGCCTCGTCGGTCAGGTCGCCCTGGTACGAGGTGAGTTGCGGGTGGCTCCAGCTGGGCAGCACGTAGTCCAGGTTGACCACGGCGTGGCCCTGGGCCAGCACGGCTTCGGCAATCGCGCGGCCGATGCCGTTGCTGGCACCCGTGATGACAGTGACCGGTGTGGGGTTGCGCTCAATCACGGTCACACGCGCTCCAGGATCACGGCAATGCCCTGGCCCACGCCGATGCACATGGTGCACAGCGCGTACTGGCCCGCATGTTCGTGCAGGCGGTTGACGGCGGTGGTGACCAGGCGCGCACCGCTGGCGCCCAGCGGGTGGCCCAGTGCAATGGCGCCGCCCCAGGCGTTCACGCGGGCGTCGTCGTCCTTGAGGCCCAGAGCGCGCAGCACGGCCAGGCCTTGCGCGGCAAAGGCTTCGTTGAGCTCGATCACGTCCATGTGGTCGATGGTCAGGCCCGTCTGCGCCAGCACCTTCAGGGTGGCAGGCGTGGGGCCAAAACCCATGATGCGCGGCGCCACACCGGCCACGGCCATGCCCACCACGCGGGCGCGGGGCTTGAGGCCATATTTGGCAGCGTTGGCTTCATCGGCCAGAAGCAGCGCGCAGGCGCCGTCGTTCACGCCCGATGCGTTGCCCGCCGTCACCGTGCCATCCGGCCGCACCACGCCCTTGAGCTTGGCCAGCGCTTCCAGGCTGGTCTCGCGGGGGTGTTCGTCCTGGCTCACGATGATCGCGTCGCCCTTCTTTTGCGGGATGAGCACCGGCACGATCTCGCGCGCCAGATGGCCAGCCTTGACGGCGGCCACGGCGTTGAGCTGGCTGCGCAGGGCCATCTGGTCCTGGGCTTCGCGCTCAATCTTGAAGTCGGTGGCCACGTTCTCGGCGGTTTCGGGCATGGAGTCCACACCGTACTTTTCCTTCATCAGCTTGTTGATGAAGCGCCAGCCGATCGTCGTGTCATACACCGCGTTATTGCGGCTGAAGGCCGACTCTGCCTTGGGCATGACAAAGGGGGCGCGGCTCATGCTCTCCACACCGCCCGCGATCATCAGGCCGGCCTCGCCCGCCTTGATGGCGCGCGCTGCGGTGCCCACGGCGTCGAGCCCCGATCCGCACAAGCGGTTGATGGTGGCGCCGGGCACGTCGATGGGCAGACCCGCCAGCAGGCTGCTCATGTGGGCCACGTTGCGGTTGTCTTCACCGGCCTGGTTGGCGCAGCCATACAGCACGTCGGTCAGCGCCGCCCAGTCCACGCCGGGGTTGCGGTCCATCAGCGCCTTGATGGGGATGGCGCCCAGGTCGTCGGTGCGCACGCTGGAGAGCGCGCCGCCGTAGCGGCCAAAGGGGGTGCGGATGGCGTCGCAGATGAAGGCTTGGCGTTGTGGGCTCATGGTTTTGTCTCCTCGTTTCTAGGGGTTGAATTCAGGCGGCTGCACGGATGGGCAGGCCCACCAGTTGCTCCAGCTCAGCGTGCGACAGGCCGGGCACGGTGTCGATGAGCTGCAGCCCGGTGGGTGTGCAGGCCAGTGTGCACAGATCGGTGTAGATGCGCTTCACGCACGCGACACCGGTGAGCGGGTAGGTGCATTGCGTGACGATCTTGCTCGCGCCCTGCTTGGTCAGCAGGTCCATCATCACCCAGGTCTGCTTGGCGCCGATGGCCAGGTCCATCGCGCCGCCCACGGCGGGGATGGCGCCGGGCTCGCCCGTGCTCCAGTTGGCGAGGTCGCCCGTGGCGCTGACCTGGAAGGCGCCCAGCACGCAGATGTCGAGGTGTCCGCCGCGCATCATCGCGAAGCTGTCGGCGTGGTGGAAGTACGCGCCGCCGGGCAGCAACGTCACTGGCTGCTTGCCTGCGTTGATGAGGTCATAGTCCTCCAGCCCCGCCGCGGGCGCCGGGCCCATGCCCAGGATGCCGTTTTCGCTTTGCAAGATGACCTCGCGGCCCTCGGGGATGTGGTTGGCAACCAGGGTCGGCTGGCCGATGCCCAGGTTGACGTAGGCACCGTCGTGGATGTCTTGCGCCACGCGTTTCGCCAGTTCGTCTTTACTACGCTTTTGATAGCTACTCACGCTTACTCCTCAGGCGGTAGGTGCCAATTTCATGCTGATTTTTTGAATCCACCCGCCTGCGTGGCCGTGCGCGCGATCTTCACGACATGGCTCACATAGATGCCGGGCGTGACAATGGCTTCGGGGTCCAGCGCGCCCAACTCCACCACCTCGTGCACGGTGGCAATCGTGGTCTTGGCAGCGGTGGCCATCACGGGGCCAAAGTTGCGCGCCGACATGCGGTAAGTGAGGTTGCCCCAGCGGTCGCCCTTCTCGGCCTTGATCAGGGCCACATCGCCGTGGATGGGGTATTCGAGCACGTAGTGCGTGCCGTTGATCTCGCGCGTTTCCTTGCCCGCAGCCAGTTCGGTGCCATAGGCCGTGGGGCAGAAGAAGGCGCCAATGCCCGCGCCCGCAGCGCGCAGGCGCTCGGCCAGGTTGCCCTGGGGCACCAGTTCCAGCTCCAGCTTGCCACTGCGATACAGGCCGTCGAACACATAGCTATCGACCTGGCGCGGAAAACTGCAGATGATCTTGCGCACCTGCCCGGCCTTGAGCAGCGCGGCCAGGCCCTGGTCGGCGTTGCCTGCGTTGTTGTTGACCACCGTGAGGTCACGCGCCCCTTGGGCGATGAGGCCATCGATCAGCTCGCCCGGAATGCCGGCCGTGCCGAACCCGCCTATCAACACCGTGGCACCATCCTTCACCCCCGCAAGGGCTTGGGCCACCGAGTCCGCCAGTTTGTTGATCATTGCAACGCTTTCTTGGTTTCTCTGTTGTCTCTTTGAAATTTGTTCGCATATAGAACAAATGTTCGCTTAAAGAATTATAGTTGGCATACGTATGAATTCCCAAACCCCTGAAGCCAAAGACCCCAAACCGAGCGACAGCTATGTGCAGTCGTTCGCGCGCGGGCTGGAGGTGATCCGCTCGTTCAGCGCGGCCACGCCGCAGCAAACCCTGAGTGAAGTCGCCGCGCAGACGGGCCTCACGCGCGCCGGTGCGCGCCGCATCCTGCTCACGCTGCAGACGCTGGGTTATGTGGAGACGGACGGCAAGCTGTTTCGCCTGAGCCCGCGCATCCTGGACCTGGGGTTTGCGTACCTCTCGTCGCTGCCCATCTGGAACCTGGCCGAGCCGGTGATGGAGGACCTGGTGGAAGAGGTGCGCGAGTCGTCATCGGCCGCCGTGCTCGACGGCCTGGACATCGTCTATGTGCTGCGCGTGCCCACACACAAGATCATGCGCACCACGCTGGGCGTGGGCTCGCGCCTGCCCGCGTGCTGGACGTCCATGGGCCGCATGCTGCTGGCCGGGTTGCCGGACGCCGAACTGCAGGCCCGGCTGCAGGGCCACCCCATGCAGCGTTTTACTGAACACACCACCACCGATGTCGATGCACTGCTGGCCCACATCCGCCAGGCGCGGCAGCAGGGCTGGTGCCTGGTGAACCAGGAACTGGAAGAGGGTTTGATATCGATTGCTGCGCCGCTGACCAATCGTACAGGGCAGACGGTGGCGGCGCTCAACATCAGCGGTCAGGCCAACCGCACGAGTGCCGCCATGATGCAGGAGACGCTGTTGCCCGCACTGCTGAGCGCGGCTCGGACCATCTCACGCATGATGGGTGCGCCACGCGGCTGAGATCCGGCGACGGGTGTATCGCGCACTCAGCGCAACGAGCAGCCGGGGCTGAAACCCCGGTGGCCCTTGCCGTGCGTGGGTGCAAGGCGCGGGGCATCAACACCAACCGCTCGCTGCGCTGAATGGACTGAGGCACAACGGGCCCGCGCCCCAAGACACAGGCCCAGCGAAACGCCTCAGCGCTTGCGAAAGCCCAGCACCAGCACCACGCCGCCGATCACCATGGCGCCCAGGCTCATCCACTGCGGGATGTTGACGGACTCCTTCTCCTTGACGGTCAGCTCCAGCGGGCCCAGCTTGGCCTGGGTGCTCTCCTTGGTGAAACTGAAGCCCCCGGTCAGAAAACCGGCCAGGCCCAGCACCAGCAACAGCACACCAACGATTCGCATTGCATTCATGGCATTTCTCCCCATGCCGGGTTTGAAGGACTGCGACAAAGCGGACCCGGCTCCGTGTCTTTGCGCCCAGCCAATGTAGGAGCCGCCCCGCCCAGGGCGCGTAGGACGCGGCCGCAGCACGGCGTAGCGCACAGGCGCGACCCTGCAGCCCCCAAGGCAAAAAGGCGCGTGCTACCCTCACGCCCCATGTTCAGCCCCTCCCAAGCCGATGTGCGCCGCTTTCTGTGCGGTGTGCACGCCAAGACCCAGAGCGGCGCCCCCATGGAGGCCATCGAGACGCTGGCCAGCCTGTGGATCGCCGAGCACCCCGAATACCACGCCGACCTGTCGGATGCCGATGCCGCCGTGGCGCGCAACTACGACGAAACGCCCGGCCAGACCAATCCGTTTTTGCACCTGTCGATGCACCTGTCGATCAGCGAGCAGTGCAGCATCGACCAGCCGCGCGGCATCCGCCAGGCGGTAGAGCTGCTGACGGCGCGGCTCGATTCGCTGCACGATGCCCACCATGCGGCCATGGACTGCCTGGGCGAGATGCTGTGGGAGAGCCAGCGCGCAGGCCGCCCGCCCGATGGCGAGGCCTACATCGCCTGCGTGCAGCGGCGCGCCACGCGGGACTGAGCCCCGCACGGGTCATGGCGGTCACAACAACCTGAACGCCAGCACCGCCACCAGCGTGGGTGGCAACGCGCCCAGCAGCAGGCCCAGCGGGTTGATAACGCCCTGCGAGAACTTCTCCTTCAGGATCGATGCCCCGGCAGGATTCGGCGCGTTGGCAATCACAGTCAGGCCGCCTCCCGTCACGGCGCCCGCCACCAGGGCCACCTTGAACTCGTCGCTGAGGCCCTCGACCAGCGAGCCCAGGTAAGTCAGCGCTGCGTTGTCGGTGAAGGCGGTGAGTGCTGCTGCACCAAAGAACACGGCATTGGCGTCCATCTTCATGAGCACGGGCTGCAGCCACCATTGCTGCAAGCCGCCAAGCACCACCAGCCCGGCCAGGAAGAACGCCACCAGCAGTGCCTCGCGCAGGATCAGCGGACTTTGGTGGCGCTGGTAAGCCGTGGTGAACCCCATGAAAAATAGGAACAGGCCCAGGAACACGGCGGGATGGTGGGCAAACACCACCACCAGCACCAGGAACAAAAGGTGCACCAACGTCACGGTCCATGGCACCGGGGACTCGGAGGCAGGCATCTTGCGGCCCATGTGCCCGACTTGGTTGCGGAAAATCAGCATCGCGATGCCCGCGTTGATCAGCACGGCCACTGCCGCCTTCCAGCCAAAGTGGGACACCATGAACCAGATGTCCCAGTTCCACTTGGCAGCCACCATGAGCACCGGCGGCGCCGCAAAAGGCGTGAGGGTTCCACCGATCGAGATGTTCACAAACAGCACGCCCAGTGTCGAATACTTGAGGCGGCTGGAGAGAGGCTGCGAGAACAGCGTATCGCGCAGCATCAGCGCCGCCAGCGTCATCGCTGCGGGTTCGGTGATGAACGAGCCAAGCAGGGGCACCACCGCCAGCACCACAAAGTACATGGCCATGCCGCGCTGCACGGGCAGCAGGGCCGCCAGCGCGCGCACCACAGCCCCGGCCAGCTCCAGGATGGGGCGGGTGGCAGCGATCACCATGATCGCAAACACGAACAAGGGCTCCGTGAAATTGCGCGAGTCCAGGTAGGCCGTGGCCTCCTGTTTTCCGCTGATGGAAAACATGAACAGCATGAGCACCATGGCCCAGAAGCCGAAGACAACCTCCACCTCACCCAGCAAATGCCAGATGCCCGCATGCCGCGGCTGCGTGTGCGCCAGATGCTCGAAGAACTTGGTGGAGAAGGTGTGGAGGATGGCCAGTCCGAACAGGACGGCGCCGATCACTTGGATCAGGGTCGGAGAGGAGTTCATGGGTCGCAGAAAAGCCGCGCGGCGGCCCGACCAGCGCATGAACCTGCCGAACCCCATGATTGCGACACCCGCGCCTATTCTACAAAGGCCCACCAAAACCCCTTGTAGGCGCTGGGCGCGTTCAGGCTCGCCCGCGACTTTGGCAAGGGCCCGCTCACCGGTGAGGGGCGCCTGCGCCCGCACCCCCATGAAAAAAGCCCGCCAAGGCGGGCTTTGGGGTGCGTGGACCAATTGGCCGTATCAGCGGAAACGCGACTGGGGCACCACGTGCAGGTCGCCATCGACGCTGCTGATGTAGTTGGCCAGGGCCTTCAGCTCGGCATTGGTGAACTGCTTGGCCACGCCACCCATGATGGCGTTGTTGCGGCCCACATTGGCGTTCTTCTCGACCTTGTAGGACTTGAGGGCTACAAAGAGGTAGTCGGCGTGCTGGCCCGCGATCTTGGGGTAGGAAGGATCGATGGGCTTGGCGAAGTTGTCGCCGTGGCAGGAGACACAAGCGCCCTTCTTGAGCAGCTCGGCCACTTGCACGCTGGGCTCGCGGCCGGGCTTGGCGGGCAGCTCGGCACCGGTCTTGCCATGTTGTTCGTAGTAGGCCGACACATCGGCGATGTCCTTCTCGGACAGCGATTCAGCGATGCCGCGCATGGTGGGGTGCTTGCGCTCGCCCTTCTGATAGGCCACCAGGGCTGCGGTGATGAACTTGGCGCTTTGGCCCGAGATCATGGGCACCTTGTGGATCTCGGGAAAGCTGGCCTGGTAGCCAACGATGCCGTGGCAGCCGATGCACATGGCAATTTTTTGCTTGCCGGCTTCCACGTCGCCTTTGGCTTCCTGGGCATGGGAGACGGCGGTCACGGAAGCGACAGCCAGGGCAAATAGCGTGGTCAGCGTTTTGTTCATTTTGCGCGCACAATCTCGTGGAAGTTCAGCTCTGGGCTCTGATCAGCCGTTGATTATAGCCAGCGCCCTGTCAAGCCCATTCATCAACGATCCGGTGTTTTCCCCCATGAAATTCCAAGGCTCCCAGAACTACGTCGCCACCCAAGACCTGATGCTCGCCGTGAACGCTGCCATCACGCTGCAACGGCCGCTGCTGATCAAGGGCGAGCCCGGCACGGGCAAGACGATGCTGGCCGAGGAAGTGGCCCAGGCGCTCGATATGCCGCTGCTGCAGTGGCACATCAAGTCCACCACCAAGGCCCAGCAGGGCCTGTATGAATACGACGCCGTGAGCCGCCTGCGCGACAGCCAGCTCAACGATGGCGACAGCGCCGAGCGCGTGAAG
This sequence comes from Acidovorax sp. BL-A-41-H1, assembly GCF_051942715.1. Taxonomy (NCBI): domain Bacteria; kingdom Pseudomonadati; phylum Pseudomonadota; class Betaproteobacteria; order Burkholderiales; family Comamonadaceae; genus Acidovorax; species Acidovorax sp. BL-A-41-H1. The sequence continues at coordinate 131,956 of NZ_JBPVJQ010000008.1, forward strand.
AACATCCGCAACTACATCGTGCAGGGCGTGCTGTGGCAGGCCTTCACGGCCGACCGCCCCGTGGCGCTGCTGATCGACGAGATCGACAAGGCCGACATCGAGTTCCCGAACGACCTGCTGCGCGAGATCGACCGCATGGAGTTCTACTGCTACGAGACGCGTGAACTCATCAAGGCCAAGCACCGCCCGCTGGTGTTCATCACCTCCAACAACGAAAAAGAACTGCCCGACGCCTTCCTGCGCCGCTGCTTCTTCCACTTCATCAAGTTCCCCGAAGCCGAAACCATGCGGCAGATCATCAACGTGCATTTCCCCACACTCAAGAGCGAGCTGCTCAGCGTGGCGATGAAGACGTTCTATGACGTGCGCAATCTGCCCGGCCTGAAAAAGAAGCCTTCGACCAGCGAACTGATCGACTGGCTCAAGCTGCTGGTGGCCGAAGACATCCCGCTCACGGCCCTGCAAAGCGCGGACAACAAGGTGGCCGTGCCCCCGCTGGTGGGTGCGCTGCTCAAGAACGAGCAGGACGTGAGCCTGTTTGAAAAGCTGGTGTTCATGAACCAGCGGAACCGCTGATTTTTCGGACAAGCCGCACCATGAGCGCCCCCAATACCCCGTCTCTCGCAGACGGCATCTCTGACGCCGTCGGTTTTGTCGGCGGCGCACTGGCTGGCTTCTGGCTGGGCCAGTGGCTTGGCATGGACATCTTTGCCCCAGGCTATGGCACCCCGGCTCTGCTGGGCATTGCCCTGGTCGGGTTGGGCGGTGGCCTGGGCCTGCATGCCGCCAAACGCTGGCAGGCCAGCCGCCGCAGCAAGCCCGCCAAGGACTGAGGCAGCGTCCGGAGCAACAGCCATGGCTTTTGTAGAACCCATCACCCTGCGCGACCGGGGTGTGCGCCTGGAGCCCCTGGCCCTTTCGCACGAGGAAGGCCTGCGACTGGCCGCCGCCGACGGCGAGCTATGGAAGCTGCGCGTGACCTCGGTGCCCGAGCCCCAGGACACCCGCGCCTACATCGAAACCGCCCTGGCCACACGTGACCGCTTTGCATTCGCCGTGGTCGATGAGGCCACCAACGCCGTGCTGGGCAGCACCAGCTACCACGACATCCTGCCCGCCGCGCGCCGGGTGGAGATTGGCTACACCTGGTACCGCCAGAGCGTGCAGCGCAGCCATATCAACACCACCTGCAAGCTATTGATGATGGGCCACGCCTTCGACACCCTGGGCTGCAATGTGGTGGGCTGGCGCACCGACAACTACAACTTCGCATCCCAAAAGGCCATCGAGCGCCTGGGCGCCAAAAAAGACGGTGTGATCCGTGGCCACGCGCTGCGCCGCGACGGCACCATCCGTGACACGGTGATGTACAGCATGCGCGCGGGCGAGTGGCCTGAGGCGCGCGCCCAATTGCTATACCTTTTGGAGCGCAACACGCCCGCCTGACGAGCGCAAGGAGCCAAAAACATGCTGATCGACTTCTTCTACACCCTGCGCTCGGCCAAGCTGCCCGTGTCGGTCAAGGAATACCTCACCCTGCTCGAAGCCCTGCAGGCCGGTGTGGTGGGCCCCAAGTCGGACGACGCGTGGAGCCTGGACGATTTCTACAACCTCTCGCGCCTCACGCTGGTCAAGGACGAGAAGCACTACGACAAGTTCGACCGGGCCTTCGGCGCCTACTTCAAGGGCGTGGAGATGGTGGCCGATTTCACCAAGGAAATCCCGGCCGATTGGCTGCGCAAGATCCTGGAAAACGAGCTCACGCCCGAGCAAAAGGCCGCCATCGAGAAGATGGGCTGGGACGAGCTGATGGAGACGCTGAAGAAGCGCCTCGAAGAACAAAAGGAGCGCCACGAAGGCGGCAGCAAGTGGATCGGCACGGGCGGCACCAGCCCGTTTGGCCACGGCGGCTACAACCCGCAGGGCGTGCGCATTGGCGGCGCGGGCAAGAACAAGAGCGCCGTGAAGGTGTGGGAGCAGCGCGCCTACAAGGACTACGACGACCAACAGGAGCTGGGCACGCGCAACATCAAGGTGGCGCTGCGCCGCCTGCGCAAGTTTGCGCGCGAGGGGCATGAACTGGAGCTGGACCTGCCCGACACCATCCGCAGCACGGCCGCCAACGCGGGCTACCTGGACATCAAGATGGTGCCCGAGCGCCACAACAACGTGAAGGTGCTGCTGCTGATGGACGTGGGCGGCACCATGGACGAACACATCCAGCGCGTGGAAGAACTCTTCAGCGCGGTGAAGTCGGAGTTCAAGCACCTGGAGTTCTACTACTTCCACAACTGCGTGTACGACTTCATGTGGAAGAACAACCGCCGCCGCTTCGCCGAGAAGTTCCCCACCTGGGACATCATCCGCAAGTACAACCGCGACTACAAGCTGATCTTTGTGGGCGACGCGACCATGAGCCCGTACGAGATCCTGCAGCCCGGCGGCAGTGTGGAATACAACAACGAGGAAGCGGGCGCCGAGTGGATCCAGCGCCTGACCCACGCGTTTCCCAAACACGCATGGATCAACCCCGAGCCCCAGGGCGTGTGGCAATACCGCCAGAGCATCAGCATCATCCAGCAGCTGCTGGGCAATCGCATGTACCCGCTGTCGCTCAAGGGGCTGGAAGAAACCATGCGGCTGCTGTCGAAGTAAGCACAGCGGTTGGCGGCACAAAGAGCCCATTGCGCGCCGCTGTCTGACACGGGCGGGATGCTTTTCAGTGCATAGTGGCGGCGGGCTGGTTTTAAACAGCGAGCCCCCACCGTCCAACCCCATCCTTTGTAGCCGTGCCCTTTCGCGTCCTGCGCTCCTGCGCCAATCCCCCAACGCCGGCCCCATGGTCGGCGTTGCTGCTTATCGGCGCGCTGTGCCTGAGCGGGTGCAGCCTGCTGCCACGCAGTGAGAAAGGCGACGACCACCAGGAGGCCTCCACCGCAGCCATTGCCGAATCCGCCACACCTGCGTTCGACCTGCGGGTGCGCGCACCGGCCACTGTGCAAGACACCCTGGAACGCCACCTGGAGCTGCAGCGCTTTCGCCACCTGCCCGACCTGCATGCCAACGAGCTGCAGCGCCTGCTGGGCGCCGCCGACGCCAATGCCCGCGAGCTGCTGGGCACGATGGGTTACTTTGCGCCCACCATCACCGTGGAGCTGACCGAAACGCCCGACAGCCCCACCGCACCACGCGCCGTGGTCGTCACCGTGGAACCCGGCCCGCAGACCCAGGTGGCCCGCGCAGAAGTGCTCTTCAGCCCCGGCCGCACGGCAGCCGCCGAAGCCACAGGCAATCAGCCCCCGGACGCCAGCACCCGCCAGCAGCAGCGCGTGCAGCGCAACTGGTCACTGGCACCCGGCCAGCCCTTCACCCAGTCTGCCTGGGACGCGGCCAAGAACGATGGCCTGCGCCAGCTGCAGGCGCGCCGCCACCCCACCGCCCGCATTGACAAAAGCCGGGCCGAGATCGACGCCGACAAACACGAAGCCCATCTCAGCGTGACCTACGAACCCGGCCCTGCCTACCGCTTCGGGCCGCTGCGCGTGGAGGGCAGCCAGCGCTACGACCCCGATGGCGCACGGCGCCTGGCCCGCCTGCCCACTGGCGCCGTGTACGACGAGGCCGAAATGCTGGACGCCCAGCTGCGGCTGGCCAGCAGCGGTTACTACGACGCCGTGTTCCTCACGCTCGACACCGAGGGCACCGACCCGCAGGCTGCGCGCGTGGTGGCCCAGGTGCGCGAGGCCAAGGTGCAAAAGCTGGTGTTCGGGCCAGGGTTCTCGACGGACAGCGGCGCGCGCCTGTCGCTGGAACATATCCACAACCAGATGCCCGGCCTGGGCTGGCGCGCCGTGAGCAAGCTCGCAGTGGACCGCGAGACCCAGCAGGCCAGCAGCGAATGGACCGACCTGCCGGACGACCGGGGCTGGCGCTGGTTTGCGGGCGGCGAGCTGCAGCGCGAACCCACCGGCGACTACGACGTGAACAGCAGCCGCCTGCGCGCAGGCCGCAGCAAAAGCACCCGGCACATCGACCGCAACTACTTTGTGCAATACGACTACGCCAACAGCCAGGGGCTGGCCGCCAACGTGCAGTCGCCGTCTGACACCAGCACGGCCCTCAGCGTGAACTACGGCTGGACAGGCCGCTACTTCAACAGCCTCACCGCCCCCACGCGCGGCCATGGGATCGCCGTGGAGCTGGGCCTGGGCACCACGCTGCGGCCCGAGCGCGACCCGTTTGTGCGCACCCTGGTGCGCTGGCAATCCTTCGTGCCCGCCGGGCGCGTGACCGACGATGCAGGCACAGGCCGCAACGCCCGGCTGGCCCTGCGGGCCGAGGCCGGGGCCGTGCTCGCCCGCGATGGCGCGCAGATCCCTGTGACACAGCTATTCATCACCGGCGGTGACACCACGGTGCGCGGCTACGGCTACCGCAGCATCGGTGCGCGCACCGACAACGGCCAGCTCTACGGTGGCCGCTACCTGGCCGTGGGCAGCGTGGAATGGCAACGCCCCATCGTCTACAAGGGCCAGATGACCGACTGGGAGAGCACGCTGTTTGTTGATGCCGGCGCCGTGGCCGACAAGGTGGGCGACCTGAGCCCCCGCGTGGGCGTGGGGGCTGGCGTGCGTTGGCGCAGCCCCGTGGGGCCCCTGCAGGCCGACCTGGCCTATGGCATCAAGACCCAGGAACTGCGGCTGCACCTGCGGCTGGGGTTCAGCTTCTGATGGCGATGAGCAGCACCCCGCCCCATCCCGCACCGCGCGCCCGTGCGTCCGACTTCAGCGCCGGGTCCTCATCGGCCCAGCGCCCCCGCCCACCGCGCCCACCAGGTGCCTACCGCGCGCTGCGGGCCCTGGGCTGGCTGCTGGTAGCGCTGGTGGCCCTGCTGCTCACGGCCAGCGCGCTCCTGTGGTGGTGGGCGGGCAACGGCACGTCGCTGGCCACCTCGCTGGCCCGCGCCGCGCAGTACCTGCCCGCCGAGCAGCAACTGGAAAGCCGCGAAGTCACCGGCTCGCTGCGCAGCGGTGGGCGCATCGGCTGGCTGCGCTGGAGCAGCCCCAGCCTGTCCGTCGAAGTGACCGACCTGCGCCTGGGCTGGCAGCTGGCGCCCTTGCTGCAGCGCAGGCTGGAGCTGGGCGACGTACTGGCCACACGCGTGCAGATCACGCCACTGGGCGGCCCGCAAAGTGCTGAGCCCCCCACGCCCCCCACCGAGCTGGTGCTGCCCTTGCACATCGGCGTGGCGTTTCGCGTGGACCAGTTGCAGTGGGCAGGCGCACCGGCCGTGGAAGCCCGGGGCTTGGCGGGCGACTATCACTTTGATGGGACTGAGCACCGCCTGAACATCGGCGGCGTGGAGCTGGCCCAGGGCCAATACAACGCGCGGCTGACGCTGCAGGCCCAGGCGCCCCTGGCGCTGAACGCCACCGTGGACGGCACGGTGCGCACCACCGTGCCTGGCGGCACTTCCGCCATCCAGCTGGGCGCACACGCCACGCTGCAGGGCACGCTGGCCACGGCGGCGGCGCAGCTGCAACTGCAGGCGCGCATCCAACCCACAACCGCGCAAGAGACCCAGGCCACACCGCCACCGCCCGCCACCGCCGCCCCCATGCAGGCCGAGGTGCAGGCCACGCTGGCCCCATGGGCCTCACAGCCCCTGCAATCGGCCCAGGCCACGCTGCGCGCCGTCAACCTCGCAGCCCTCTGGCCCCAGGCCCCGGCCACGCAGCTGCATGGCACCGTGCAGGCTGGCCCCACCCCAGGCGCGGCCACCAGCAGCACCGGCTGGGCCCTGCAGGCGCAACTGCGCAACGCACTGGCAGGCCCGTGGGACCACACCCGCCTGCCCATCACCACGCTGCAGGCCGACGCGAAGTACGACGGCACCCGCTGGACGGTGCCCGGCGCCACGGTGAATGCGGGCACCGGCGCAGTCACCCTGCACGGCAGCTACACCCCCGCCACCGGCGCGCTGGAGGGCCAGGCCGAACTGCGTAACCTGCGCCCCGACGCCCTGCACACCGCCTGGGCGGCCGCCCCGCTGGCAGGCCGCGTGGCAGCGCAGATGCAGGGCGAGGTGGTGCGTTTTACGGCAGACATCCGGGCCACCGGCTCTGGCGTTGTGGCATCGGGCAAATCAACCACCCAGCGCGCCCCGCTGCTGCGCATCAACACGCTCGCCGCCCAAGGCAGCTGGCACCCGCCTTCGCCCACCCAGCGCAGTGGCAGCTTGCAGCTGGAGCGCCTGCTGCTGGACGCGTTGCAAGCCCGCGTCGAAGCCACCCAGCTGCGCGTGGCCCCTGGCGATCTGTCGGGCCAGGGCCAGGTCACGTTGGCCGTGCCGGGCGCCACAGCACGCGCACAAGGCAGCATCGCCCCACAGACCGGTGCGGGCGACCTGCACATGCAATGGACCGATGTGGGCCAGACCCAGCGCTGGCTGGCCAGCCTGCCGCTGGTGGGCACTCCACTGCAACAGGCCCTGCAAGGCGCCACCGCCCAGGGCGCCGCACAACTGACCGCCCGCTGGAAAGGCGGCTGGCAAACGCTGGCCCGGCAGCTGGAATCCGCCAGCGGCACCAGCACGGGCAATAAACCACCATCGGACAAGACCCCCTTCGAGCTGCAAGCCGCGCTCGTCACCCCGCAGCTGGACCTGTCCCTGCCTCCGGGCCAGGGAGCAGGCGGCGCCACCGCCGTGCAGCTGCGCGCTGTCAAGGCCGACCTCACTGGCACCCTGGCGCAGGCCACGCTGGTGCTGGACGGCGAAGCGCGCCTGAACGCATCCCAGCCCCGGCAGATGCAGCGGCTGGTCCTGCACACCCGCGCCACCGGTGGGCTGGGCACACCCGCGCAAGGCGCACCACGCGCTCAGGTGCAGATCAGCGCACTGCGGCTGGTGGCGCAAGATGCCGCCCGCCCCGGCCCCTGGACGCTGCAACTGGCCGAGCCCCTGTCCCTCACCACGCGCGCCCCTTCTAGCCCCAGTGCGTCGTCGCCAGCGGCGGGCTACACCTTGCAGGCCTCGGCAGGCCAGGCCCGCCTGACTGGCCCCCTGCCCGGCACCGCCACGCTGCGGTGGCAACCCCTGCGCATGGCCACCGGTGCCAACCCGCTGCAACTGCAAACCCAAGGCACGCTGCTGAGTCTGCCCATGGCCTGGGTCGATGCCCTGGGCCTCGGCGACAACCCCTCTGCCGCAGGCCGCCCGACACAGCCGCTGCTGGCCCGCATGGGCCTGGCCACCAGCATCGTGCTGGACGGGCAATGGAATGTGGACACCACCCAGGGCCCCCTGCGCGCCAGTGCCAGCCTGCGCCGGGCCAGTGGCGACCTGCACATCCTGGCGGGCGATGCCACCGCCATCACCGCTGTGCAGAGCAGCGGACAGGGCATGGGCGCTGGCGCCACCACCGTGATCGCCACCGAGGCTTCGGCCAGCCCTGCGGGATCGGCCAATGCACCAGGCACCGCCGCCGGTGTGCGCCAGGCCGAAGTCACCATGGAGATCGACGGCGAAGCCCTGCGCGCCCAGCTGGCCTGGGCCAGCGATCGGGCTGGCGAGGTGCAGGCCAGCGTCAGCACCCGCCTCACGCCCAGTGCTCCACCAGGGTCCGCCCCTGCCTGGGCGCCCGATGCGCCCCTGGCTGGCACGCTGCGCGCGCGCCTGCCCGACGTGGGGGTGTGGTCGGCCCTGGCGCCACCCGGCTGGCGCGTACGCGGCACGCTGGACGCCAGCGCCACCCTGTCGGGCACGCGCAATGCGCCGCGTTGGGCCGGCACGCTGGGCGCCGACGACATGGCCGTGCGCTCCGTGGTCGATGGCGTGGACCTGCAGGGCGGCCGCCTGCGCGCCACGCTGCAAGGCAACCAGTTGCAGATCACCGAGTTCCGCCTGCAGGGCGGGCGCGGCAGCGGCGCGCGCATTGCAGGCTTCAGCGGTAATCGCACTGCCGCGCCGCAAGACGGCGGCACGCTCACCGCCACCGGCAGCGTGGGCTGGGGCGACAGCGCTGCGGCAACCACCGGCCTGTCGGGCATCACCATGGCCCTGCAGGCAGAGGCCAAGGCCTTGCAGGTGCTGGTGCGCGCCGACCGGCAGGTCAGCGTGTCGGGCCAGTTGCAGGCGCAGTTGCAGCAGGGCCAGATCAGCCTGCGCGGCGAGCTCACCACCGACCGCGCCACCATCATCCTGCCCGATGAAACCGCGCCCACGCTGGGCTCCGACGTGGTCGTGCGCTCTGCCGCCAAAGACCGCGAAGACCAGGCCAAGGCCCAGGCCGCCGCCAAGGCCAACCAGGTAGCGGCCCAGACAGAAACCGCCAAGCCGCCCGACATCGCCATCACCCTCAACCTGGGGCGCGACTTTGCGCTCAGCGGCCATGGCATCACCACCCGGCTGACGGGCGAGGTGGACATCCGCAGCAGCGCCGTGCCCGGCGCCCCGCCGCGCGTGACCGGCGAGGTGCGCACCGACGAAGGCCGCTACCGCGCTTGGGGCCAGATGCTGGACGTGGAGACAGGCCTGATCCGCTTCAACGGCCCCTACAACAACCCCTCGCTCGACATCCTGGCGCTGCGCCCCAACATCAGCGTGCGCGCGGGCGTACAGGTCACGGGCAGCGCGCAGGCGCCCCGCGTCAAGCTCTATTCCGACCCCGACCTGCCCGACGCCGAAAAACTCTCGTGGGTGGTGCTGGGCCGCAACGCCACCGCAGGCGGTGCCGAAGCCGCCGTGCTGCAACAAGCCGCCCTGGCCCTGCTCGGCCGCAAGGGCGGCAACACCGGCACCGCCAACATCGCCAGCCGCGTGGGCCTGGACGAAATCGGTTTTCGCGGCGCCACCCCGGGCGACGACGCCAGCACCGCCGCCCTCACCTTCGGCAAGCGCCTGTCCAAGGATTTGTACGTGACGTACGAGCGCAGCCTGTCGGGCACACTGGGCACGCTCTACATCTTCTACGACCTCTCCCGCCGCCTCACGCTGCGCGGGCAGACGGGTGAGAAAAGCGCGGTGGACATCATCTATACGGTGAAGTACGACTGAGGCTTCGGCGGCCAAAGGGGCCCCCGCGCGCCACTACAATGCGCGGCGGCTTGTCTCCTCGTAGTTCAATGGATAGAACGAGTGCCTCCTAAGCGCTAGATACAGGTTCGATTCCTGTCGAGGGGACCAAAGTCTTGACAAAAAACGGCCCTGCCGCGCGACCATAAAGCGCTTATAGCTATTAAATTGATAGCAAACCACGCACCCATATCCTGCGGTACGTGCTGATGGCCATCCCTGGCGCCCCGTTTCGCCGCACTTGCATTTGGTCACAAATGATGATGTTGACATGATATGTCTGCATCCCTATTCTCCTGATCCATGCAGGCACACGGACCTTCCTCCGGCCGCCTGCCCCACCCGCAGGATGAAGGAGACGCCGTGGCCACTTTGCTGGAACAACTCAACAACCTGGACGTTCTGACCTCGGCGCTCATGGGCGGTGTGGCTGTGCAGTTGCAGCCCATTGCGGGTGATGTGCCCGTGGTGCAGGTGAGCATCGAAGGGCGCGACGAGCTGCCCATCTTCGTGACCTGCTCGGACATGCAGATGATCTGCCTGTGCTACCTGTGGACCGACGCCGATGTGCGGCCCGAACGGCGTGCCGAGCTGATGGAAGCGCTGCTCGATTTGAACCCCTCCGTGCCCCTGTCGGCCTTTGGCCGCGTGGATGGCCGCTTCGTACTGGTGGGCGCCCTGAGCCGCGCGGCCCGCGCCGAAGACGTGGCGCACGAAGTGGCCGTGCTCAGCGACAACGCGCTGGATGCACTCGACGCGCTGGCGGAATTCCTGCACTGAGCCCCGGCGCATTCCGCCCACCTTTCTTCCCCAAAGCTCTTTCGACATTGACAGGAGAACACCATGTCGGTCATCAAGAAACTCGTCACCCTGCTGCGCGGCAGCGCCCGTGAACTGGGCCAGAGCGTGGTCGATGGCAACGCCACGCGCATCTATGAGCAAGAAATCATCGACGCCAAAAACAGCATCACCGAGGCCAAGACCGAGCTGACCGGCGTGATGGCCAAGCAGATGCAGACGGCGCGCGACATCGAGCGCATCAAGGCCGATCTGCTGCGCCATGAAGACCTGGCTGTGCAGGCGCTGAACAAGGCCGAGGAAGGCCTGGCGCTGGAAGTGGCCGAACGGGTGGCGGGGCTCGAAACCGAACTGAACGCGCAGACCCAGGCCCACGCCAGCTACGCCATGCAGGTGTCGCGCCTCAAGGACCTGATCCGCGCGGCCGAGACCCGTGTGCGCGAGCACGAGCGCGAGATCGGCATCGCCAAGACCACCGAGAGCGTGTACCGTGCCACGCAGAGCATCTCCGAGAGCATCGGCGCCACCGGCTCGCAGCTGACCAGCGCCCGCGACTCGCTGGAGCGCATCAAGAAGCGCCACGAAGACCTGGCCGACCGCATGGCCGCCGCCGAGCAGCTGGACCAGGAGTTTGGCCACCGCGCGCTGGAGCGCAAACTGGCCGACGCAGGCATTGGCGACAGCGACAAGGTGCGCGCTGCGCAGGTGATGGAGCGATTGAAGGCGCGGCAGGCGGCAGCGGCCGCTGCCACCGGAACAACCACCACCACGCCCCCCGCCGCACCATGAGCCCCGCAGCACCGCGCAAGCCGGTGCGTTGGCAGGGCTCCGAGCCCGCCCTGCGCGCCGTGCAGGTCGCCTTTGATGTGGAAGAGGCGGTGATGGAAGCTATCCGGGTCGCGGCCTTCCACGCCAATGTGTCCACCTCCACCCAGATCCGCAGTGTGCTGAAACTGCCCGTGGCCGCGCGCCCCAAGCGCCCGCGCCTGACCGTGACGCTGGACACGGGTGACTACACGCTGCTCGCCGGGCGCTATGGCCTGGCACCCGACGACCGCCTGGGCATCAAAGAGGCCGCCACGCGCGAGCTGATCGCTTTTGTGGAGCAGGTGCCCGCCGCCCCCTCGCAGGCAGCGCGGCCCGGCAAGCCCGCCAAGGGGAGCGACATCAAAACCGCGGAACACCCCCCCCAGCCACGCAAGGAAAAAGGAAAAAGCGGGCCCTGAACCGGGCGCGGATTTCATCAAACAGTCCTCGACACAGACACAACATACGAGGAACAGGAGGGAATTTCATGTTTGCCAATCTCATCGCGGCGGCCACCAGTTTTCCGACCGCCATCTACACCGTGCTGCTGGGCGTGGTGCTGGTGTATTGGCTGCTGGCCATCGTGGGCATGGTGGATTTCGAATCCAGCGGCATTGACCTGGACATCGAAGCCCACGCCGACGCCAGCGCCGACGACCTGGGCGCCATCGCCAGCTACGTGGTGGCCTTCGGCCTGAGCGGCGTTCCGTTCTCCATCGTGGTGAGCCTGCTGGTGCTGGTGGGCTGGACGCTGTCGTGCCTTGCCGCCGTCACGCTGCAGGCGTGGATCCCTACCGACATCCTGCGCTGGGTGGCGGGTCTGGCCATCCTCGCCGTGTCTGCCGCGCTGTCGCTGGTGATCACGGCGCGCATCGTGCGGCCGCTGCGGGGCCTGTTTGTGCACCACACGGCGCAAAGCAATGCCTCGCTGGTGGGCCAGACCTGCAAGGTGCTGACCGGCGTGGTGGACGAGCGCCAAGGCCGGGCCGAAGTGGCCCAGCGCGGCGCCAGCATCAATGTCCGCGTGTGGTCACCCAGCCCCAACACACTCAAGCGCGGCGACACCGCCCTGATCACCGAATACGACGCGGGCGCCCACCGGTACCTGGTGATGCCCCTCCCACCCGAGTGACCGAGCCCATTCCTGGCACCTGGGCAGCGCAAGACGCCGGTTGCCCTGTTTTCCGTTTTTCACTGTTCTCTTCAGTTCCACCCTTTCAGCAGAAAGTGTTCTCATGCAGCAATCCTTCATGGTCATCCTGATTGCCGTTGGCGTTCTTGTCTTCCTGATCCTGGCGATGTTCGCCATGTTCGCGAAGTTCTACCGCAAGGTGGAGCAAGGCCACGCGCTCATCATCAACACCCTGCGCTCCGAACCCGAAGTCACCTTCACCGGCCGCATGGTCTACCCCATCATTCACAAAGCCGAGCTGATGGACATCTCGGTCAAGACCATCGAGATCGACCGCTCGGGGGACCAGGGGCTGATCTGCGCGGACAACATCCGCGCCGACATCAAGGTGAAGTTCTTCGTGCGCGTGAACAAGACGGCCGAAGACGTGCTGCGCGTGGCCCAGGGCATTGGCTGCGCACGCGCCTCCAACCATGAGATTCTGGAAGACCTGTTCTCGGCCAAGTTCTCCGAGGCGCTCAAGACGGTGGGCAAGTCGCTGGACTTTGTGGATCTGTACCAGGCGCGCGACCGCTTCCGCGACAAGATCATCGAGCAGATTGGCGATGACCTGTCGGGCTATGTGCTGGAAGACGCTGCCATCGACTACCTGGAACAAACCCCGCTGTCCAAGCTCGATGCCAACAACATCCTCGACGCGCAAGGTATCAAGAAGATCACCCAGCTCACGGCCGTAGAACACGTGGTGACCAACGAGCTGCGCCGCAACGAGGAAATGCAGATCAAGAAGAAAAATGTGGAGACACAGGAAGCCCTGCTGGAGCTGGAACGCCAGCAGGCCGACGCCACCGCGCGCCAGGCCCGAGAAGTGGCCACCGTGAAGGCCCGCGAAGAAGCCGAAACCTCCAAGATCCAGGCCGAGGAGCGCACCCGCTCCGAAATGGCGCGCCTGCAGTCTGAGCAGCAACTGGCCGTGCAGCAGGAAAACGTGCTGCGCGAAAAGGAAGTGGCCGAGAACAACCGCAAACGCGCCGTGGTGATCGAACAGGAACGCGTAACCCGTGCGCAAGAGCTGGAAGTGGTGGCGCGCGAGAAGGAAGTGACGCTGCAGCGCATTGAAAAAGACAAGGCCGTGGAAGTGCAAAAGAAGGCCATCGCCGACGTGGTGCGCGAGCGCATCGTGGTCGAACGCACGGTGGCCGAGCAGGAAGAAGCCATCAAGGAAGTGCGGGAAGTGGCAGAGGCCGACCGCACGCGCAAGTCCATCGTGATTGGCGCCGAGGCCGCAGCCGAAGAGAAGGTCATCATGGAAGTGAAGACCGCCGAGGCGCAGGAACGCAAGGCCCGCCACAAGGCCGCCGAAGACCTGGTGCTGGCCGACGCCCGCCTGAAGGTCGCCGAACGTGACGCAGAAGCCAAGAAGCGCGATGCCGAAGGCATTGAAGCGCTGACCGCCGCGCCCGGTCTGGCGGAAGCCAAAGTGCAGATGGCCAGCGCCAGCGCCAAGCTGGCCACCATGGAAGCCGAAGCCAGCGGCAAGGAAAAGATTGGCCGTGCCGAAGCCCAGGTGACCGAAGCCCAGGCACACGCCGACGCCATGGGCCTGCGTGCCCGCATGGAAGCCGAGGCTGCAGGCAAGGAAAAGGTCGGCCAGGCCGAAGCCCTGGTGCGCACCGTGGACGCCGAAGCCCTGGCCAAGATGGGCGACGCCGAGGCGCACAACATCGACGTGAAGTTCAACGCCGAAGCGCGCGGCCTGAAGGAAAAGTTCGAGGCCATGAAGGCCATGAGCCCCGAGACCCGCGAGCACGAGGAATACCGCATGCGCCTGGAGCGCGCGCATCTTGAAACGCTCAAGCACATCGAGGCGCAACAACACATCGCCAAGGAACAGGCCGAAGTGCTAGGCGTGGCGCTGAAGAACGCGCGCATCGACATCGTTGGCGGCCAGGGCGATTACTTCGACAGCTTTGTGCGCGCGCTGTCGGTGGGCAAGGGCATCGACGCGGCCGTGAACAAGAGCAACACGCTGCAGGTGGCCTTCAAGGACCAACTGAGCGGCGAGCGCGACGTGGTCGAAGACGTCAAACAGATTCTGGGCGCGGCGGGCGGATCGGCCAGTGAGCTGCAGAACCTGAGCGTCTCGGCCCTGATCGCGCGGGTGATGCAGACCGGCACAGACAGCCAGAAGCAGGCCTTGCAGCAACTGGCACAGAGCTTTCGCAAGTAAGCAAAAACCATAGCGTCTGGCGCTTGATACACAAGGCTTTCAGGAAACTTTCACCTGAAAGCCAATGAAATAAAGCGCCAGCAGCTCATATTTCAATAGCAAATCACACCCATGACCACCCGCCTGCACTGCAGCTGCACCCACCGCTCCCTGCTGAAAAACGTGGCGCTGGAGGACGGCCTGCCCGCAGCCGCCTGCCCCGACTGTGGCGCAGTGCTGCTGAACATGGATGACTGGCGCCGCTGGCGCAGCCGCGCTCCCGAGCTGAGCGCTGCGCATGTCTCCACAGTCACCGACACCGCCGCAGACCATGGCCGCGCCCGTGCCTGCCCCGCGTGTACCCGCCTCATGGAACGCCTGCCCGTGGACGCCGCCGAAGCCTTCCGCGTGGACCGCTGCGGCCCCTGCCAGCTGGTGTGGCTGGACCCCTGCGAATGGCAGGCCCTGGTGCAGCGCGGCCTGGCCCTGCAGCTGGACACCCTGCTCTCCGACGGCGGCCAGCGCCGCTTGCAGGCCGAACGGCTGCAAGCCACCCGCATGCAGGCCCTGCGCCAGCGCCACGGCGACACCTGCGTGGACGAGGTGCTGCGCATCCGCCGCTGGCTGGCCGAGCAGCCGCACCGTGACGAACTCCTGGCGCTGCTGCAGGCGCCCGAAGCGGCAGCGTCGTCACAGAGAAATTGAAATTAGACGACGGGCAACGCGTATCAACCTTTGCCTGAAATTCGAACTGGATAGCTGCATGACCTTCAAATCCACTTGGCAATTGCCCGGCCACAACCCGCCAATGCTTGTCCAGCTCTCGATCGCTCCCTATGGTGCTAACGGCGCCGCTTCTTTCCGAATCTCAAGCTGCGTACCTAAAAAAGCTCCGAGCCCCACTATTTTTCCCAGCGGCGAAGTGCTTCGGCTGACGCAGCCGGACGGCGACCGCATCGTTGTGCAGAAGTATCTGGACTGGATTGCCGCAAACCCTGGGGCAATTCCGCTGTTCGACAACAACAACGGTCTATTTCCCGAGTACTTCTTGGAGCCGCAAGGTCGGCGCAAGACGGCCACTGAACTCTTGCTCGACGAAGCCATGTTGCGGGTGGAGCTGGGAGACTACGAGATTGCCCAGACCCTTCTCAACTCCGTCGTTGAGCCTTCAGACTGCATGTTTCACCACACCGTGCTGCGCCGTCTTTATGCAAACTGGGCCACCGATGCTGGGGGCGCGCTGGCACAAGTGCATGCACAACAGGCAGTTCAGCATGCAGAAGTCATCGTTGACATCTATCGCAAGATGGAGTCGTTGCATGAGTACCCGAACAGATATGTTTGCTACTACTTCGGCGACTACAGCACCGCAGGCTCTCAAGTGTCCAGCGCATGCGCGACTTTAGCGACACATCGGTTACAGCAGCGGCAGTACCAAGCTGCGCTGGAAATCGTCGAATACGGAATTTCCGCAAATTGCTGGGACAGCGACTTGCGTGAACTGCAGATTCGCGCCCTGGTGGCTATGGATCGCAACGAGGAGGTTTGGCCGATATACGCCCTGAATCATCGCGGCATTGGTCCCATGCCGGAAGTCACCGAGACGGAAGGCTATCGAGCCTACATGCGCGCGCAGTCCGAGGAAGCGCAGACCAAAGAGAAAAAGCGCCGCGCCAGTGTCGTTTTACGCTATCACGATAGCCCTCTCCTCGCCGACACAGAGCAGGCCGCATGGAGGGCACGGTATCCGAATCTGCCGCAGGACTTCCTGTCCTGGGTCTCCAGCGGCCAGAGTACGCATCTGAGGGGAAGCGTGGAAACGGACGAGTACGAATACCGTCTTTTCAACCTGCAACAAAGCAACGAATGGCACACCGACTTCATGGGGTGGCTCAACTTGCACGCGAAAAGCAGCCCAGACTTTCATGCGGAGATCTGGAAACACATCCACGCAAGCGGCATTGATCCCGAACGCATGGCTCCCATCCTAGGTGATACACACACGCCAGATGGCTTTCTGGTGCGATGCGACGGCGGGACCGGAGAGTATGGCGCCGTCTACTTCTGGAGCCATGAGGAATTGCCAGTGTTCGAAAAAATCGCTAACAACGCGCAAGAACTAATGCCGTGGCTGGCGACCGCGATGAGAGAAGGCAAGCCATTCATTTTGTAGCCGCCTTGCTTCTCAACGCATACAAATTTGGTAGCGCATAGCGCTCATTGGATCAGCGCCACAGCGCCTTTTTAACGAAGTTCCGCCATGACCTCCAAGTCCGACACGCAAGACGCCGCCATCGACACCAGCGTGGCCGAAAGCAGCAGCTACGAGCTGCTGAAAAAGCGCCTGGAAGCCCAGGGCGACCAGCTGCTGTCCAAGGCCCAGGCGCTGAATGCGGCACGCATTGAACAGTTCGGCCAGCGTGACCAGCAGCTGCTGATGCGGCTGCGTGCGCGCACCGAGCACAATTGCGTGGCGCGCGACCTGGCCTACATCGGCGGCAACCGGCTGCTGTTTGGCTACAACGTGTTCATGGGGCTGAAGCGCGAGACGCGAGTTGAGGATGTGTTTGCGCTGTACGAGATGGCGCACCACGATGCCAACGGCGCGCCCGAGAGCGATGAACTGGTGCAGGTGTCCATGGTGGGCAGCTTTCTGGACGACCCACGTTTTGTGGCCGACTTCAACGAGCTGTACACCTATTACAAGCAGGCCACGCTGCAGCTGCTGCGGCCCACGCCGGAGTTTCTGCTGGCGGCCTTCCAGATCGGGCAGCAGGCGCAGGACATCCGCGTGTTCCGCTGGCGGCGCGAGAGCGATGGCTCGCTGAAGTACGTGGACAACCGGGGCGAGCGCGACCTGACGCCGCCGCCCAGCCACGACTTCAGCTGGACGCCGCTGACGCGCGAGCACCATGTGGGCGGTGCCCACCCGCACATCAATGTGCTGGACACGGTGTTTGTTGAAACGGTGGGCGGCACGCTCACCGTCAAGGTCGAGAACAACACCGAGACCGGCCTGGGCATCTACGAAGAGCCCGTGGACGACGCCAACCAGGCGCTGGGCGATGCCGAGTTTGCGTATGCCAAGCTGGGCCTGTTGATCCTGCTGCAGGTGCGCCCTTACCGCGAGAGCACCACGCGCTACCTGGTGTTCAACCAGCGCACGCAGCAGGTGGTGCGCATCGACGCGATTGGTGCGTCGTGCATGCAGCTGCCGGAGGACCACGGCATCATCTTCCCCGGCGGGTACTACCTGCAGTCGGGCGAGACCAAGCGTTTTGACCTGCCGCCCGAGCTGACCGAGCAGCTGCGCTTCACGCGCATGAAGCGCTCGCCCAACGGCGAGGACGTGGCCTACATCTTCTACGGCACCGTGCCACCACCCCAGGGCAGCCCGGCCACGCTGGATGCGGGCTGCTACGCCATCTTCACCTACAACCTCATCGAAAAGTCGCTCGCGCCGCCCATCCTGGCCGACGGGTACAGCACCTTCCCCGATGGGCGCATGCTGGTGTTCCAGGCCGCGCGCGGCGAAGCCACGCGCGTGCACCCCATGCAGCTGTGGCGCACACCGTTTGCGACCGAAGAACATGCCAGCCGCCAGCCCGCAGGCACGGGCTTCTTTGGCCGCGTGGGCAATGCCGACCTGGTGCGCGGCATCTCGGACCTGCTGGGCATTGCCCGCATGGTGCGCGAGCAAGTGCCCACACGCACCGCGTACGAAGACCTGATCCGCCAGTGCCAGCGCGCACGCGACGCCTACTTCTGGCTGGACGCGGGCGAGGTACAGAACGCAGCCGCCGACCTGGGTGGCATCGAGCAGGCCGCCCAGGCCACGCTGGGCGAGTTTGAAAAAGTCGAGAGCATTCGCCAGGACACGGCCCGCGCCCTGCAAAAGGCCGAAGGCCAGCAGCGCGAGCTGATGACCGCCATTGCCAGCCAACTGTGGCGCAGCCCCAGTGACTTTGTGGAGGCATTGAACCGCCTGCGCCAGCGCCAGGGCGAGCTGCACCTGCTGCGCGAGCTGCGCTATGCCGATCTGGCCACCATTGACGCCATGGCCGCGCAACTGACGGCCGAGCAGCAGCGTGTGGGCGAGCGCGCGCTGCAGTTCCTGTCCGACGAAAAAGCCTTTGACGGCCAGCGCCAGGCCCTGACCAAGGTGGCCACCGCCCTGCCCCAGGCCACCACAGCCAGCCAATTGGCAGAACACCTGACCACGCTGGATTCCGAAGCCGCCAGCCTCGATTTGCTCAGCGAGCAGTTGGGCAGCCTGCCCGGCGGCGATGCGGTGCAGCGCACCACCATCCTCGACCGCATTGCGCTGCTATACGCCGACATCAACCGCCTGCGCGCCGATGCCCGCGCACGCCGACGTAACCTGGGAGCGGCCGAGCAGCGCGCCGAGTTTGGCGCGCAGTTCAAGCTGTTCGGCCAGGCCGTGGAGAACGCGCTGGAGCTGTCGGACACGCCCGAAAAGTGCGATGAAGCGCTGACGCGCCTGCTCGCGCAGTTGGAAGACATCGAAGGCCGCTTTGCCGAGCAGGAAGAGTTTCTGGCCGATATTGCCACCCAGCGCGAGAGCGTGTACGAGGCCCTGTCGGCCCGCCGCCAGGGCCTGGTGGATGCACAGCAGCGCCGCGCCAAGGCGCTGGCCGATGCGGCCACACGCGTGCTGGATGGTGTGCCGCGCCGCATCGCCGGTTTCAACGAGCTGGCCCAGGTGCACAGCTACTTTGCATCCGACCCCATGCTGGCCAAGCTGCGCGAGCAGGTGGCCGAGCTGCGCCGCCTGGGCGCGGCCGTGGTGGCCGATGACATCGACACGCGCCTGAAGACCGCACGCGACCAGGCCGTGCGTGCGGTGCGCGACCAGCGGGAGCTGTCGGCCGGCGCCGAGGGCGGCCTGAAGCTGGGCAGCCATACCTTCACCATCAACAAGCAGCCGCTGGACCTCACCCTGGTCGCCCACGGTGACGGCCTGGCCTGGCAGATCACCGGCACCGACTACCTAGCCCCCGCACACGATGCGCGGCTGCAGGCGTTGCGCCCCTTCTGGCAGCAGGCGCTGGTGTCTGAAACGCCGCAAGTGGCGCGCGCCGAATACCTGGCTGCTGAGTGGCTGGAGGCCCAGCAGCGCGGCGAGGCCGAGCCCGGCTGGAGCGAGTTGCTGGTGCAGCTGGCCGAGCACGCCAGCACCGATGGCACCGAGCCCACCGCCCCGCCCGCCGTGCTGCTGGATTCGCTGCGCCGCTTTGCCGCCAGCCGCTACCAGGAGGGCTACCAGCGCGGCATCCACGACGATGACGCCCTGGCCATCGTGCGGGTGCTGGCGCCCATCCAGGACGCGGCTGGCCTGCTGGTGTATGGCCCGGCCGAGCGCGCACTCGCCAAGCTCTACTGGCACCTGGGCTTGCGCGAGGAAAGCCGCCACTCCCTGGCGCGCCGCGCCCGCAGCGCGCAGCACATTGCCCAGCTGTTTTCAAAGACCCACCTGCGCGACACGCTGGAGGCCGAAGCTGCGCAAGGCCTGCGCCAGTTTGTGGAGCAGCACCCCGTGCTGACCGCGGAATGGCTGCCCGAACTGGCCCAGGCACTGAGTACCGGCAACGCGGAAGATGCAAGCGACGAGGCCCTGCTGCGCACCCTGGTGGAAGAGGCCGGTGCGTACCTGGTGCGTGAACTGGCGCAGACCGAGATCGGCACCGCTGAGCTGTCCCCCGTCACACCCCAGTGGGTCATCAGCAACACCGGCGCCGACCTGGTGCAAGCCCTGCAGCGCGCGCTGGACCATGGCGGTCTGGCCAGCGCCTGGCAGCGCGATCTGAATGCGGCCGAGCCGCTGGAACGCTGGCGCCTGGCGCGCGGCTGGCTGCGTGCATTTGCGGCCACACAAGCCACGGCCGATAGCACCACACCGGGCCTGGCCTGGATTGACGACGCGGCCACGGCGCTCACTTTTCAGGGCACACGCCGCCGCATCAACACCACGCTGGATGCGCAAGTGGCCGGGCTGCGCAGCGAACACGCGCGCATCCAGCACGGTGCACTGGCGTTCAATCTCAACGACTTCCGCCGCCGCGTGCGCCACCACCGCAGCCACTCGGTGCGTGGCTTCACGCAGCTGCAGGCCCTGCGGCACGAGCTGCTGATGCAAGAAAAAGCGCGCCTGCACCTGGCGCAGTTCCAGGCCAAGCCGCTGGCCACCTTTGTGCGCAACCGGCTCATCGACGAGGTGTACCTGCCGCTGGTGGGCAACAACCTGGCCAAGCAACTGGGCGCCGCAGGCGACAGCGCACGCACCGACCGCATGGGCATGCTGCTGCTGATCTCGCCGCCCGGCTACGGCAAGACCACGCTGATGGAATATGTGGCCAACCGCCTGGGCCTGGTGTTTGTGCGCATCAACTGCCCCGCCCTGGGCCACGGCGTGACCAGCATCGACCCCAGCACCGCGCCCAACAGCGCGGCGCGGCAAGAGCTGGAAAAGCTCAACCTGGGCCTGGCCATGGGCAGCAACGTGATGCTGTACCTGGACGACATCCAGCACACGCACCCCGAGTTCCTGCAGAAGTTCATCGCGCTGGCCGACGGCACCCGCCGCATCGAAGGCGTGTGGCAGGACCAGCCGCGCACCTGGGACATGCGCGGCAAGCGCTTTGCCATCGTGATGGCAGGCAACCCCTACACCGAATCGGGCGACGTTTTCCGCATCCCCGACATGCTGGCCAACCGCGCCGACATCTACAACCTGGGCGACGTCCTCTCGGGCCGCGAGGCGGTGTTTGCGCTGTCGTACATCGAAAACAGCCTGACCGCCCACCCCGTGACCCAGCCCCTGGCTGCGCGCGAGCCGCAGGACGTGCACCTGCTGGTGCGCATGGCACAGGGCGAGGCCATCGACACCAACAGCTTTGCCCACCCCTACAGCGCGGTGGAGCTGCAGGAACTCAAGGGCCTGCTGCAGCGCCTGTTCAAGGTGCGCGATGTGCTGCTGAAGGTGAACCTGGCCTACATCGCCTCGGCCGCGCAGGACGACCGCTACCGCGAGGCGCCGCCGTTTCGCCTGCAAGGCAGCTACCGCAACATGTCGCGCCTGGCGCCGCAGGTCACGCCGCTGATGCAGGACGATGAGCTGGACGCCCTGCTGCGCGACCACTACCGGGGCGAAGCGCAAACGCTGACCACCGGCGCGGAAGAGAACCTGCTGCAACTGGCGCAACTGATTGGCCGCCCCACCCCCGAAGAACAGGAACGCTGGGACCAGATCCGGGGCGACTACCAGCGCCAGCGCAAGATGGGTGGCGCCGAGGACGACCCGAGCGTGCGCGTGACGCGCGGGCTGCTGGACATTGCCCGCAGCGTGGAAGCCCTGCAGCCCCGCAAGGCCACCGAGCAGCTCACGCAGCACATCACCCAACATGTCGCCCAGCCCCTGCTCGCGATTGCGCAGCACCTGGCCCAGCCCACGCCCGCGCAACAAGCGCAGGCTGCAGCACTGGCCCGCATCGAGCCTGCGCTGGCTAGCCTGGCCGAACTGGCCCAGCACCTGCAACAAGGCACCACCCAGACCCAGGCCCAGATGCGCGCCAGCCTGGACGCCACGGCCCAGGCGCTGCAGGCCCTGCAGACCAGCACCCAAACCCTGCACGCCCACAGCGACCAGGCCCAGAGCCAACGCATGGTGGACGCGCTGCTGTCCCTATCTGTCACCTACCGCCAGCTCATCATGCCGTTGGTGCGCGCAGTGGAAAGCCGCGTGGGTGCCGACGCCAAGATGCACCAGGAGGTGGAGCGGCTGGAGGGCATGATCGACAACCTGCGCGGCGCGCCGCCCGCCAAGTAGGCCGGAACAGCGCGCAAGGCGCTGCGTCTGCGCCAGTGCTCAGGCCGGTTGCGGCGCCGCCCCTGGCGCTGCGGGCGCACGCGCTGTGAGCGCGCTGCCCATCGAGGCGGCCATGATGCAGCCAATGGCCAACCACTGCACCGCGCTCAGATGCTCGCCCAGCAGCACCATGGCGACCAGCGCGGCCACGGCGGGTTCCATGCTGATCATGATGCCGAAGGCCTCCTTGGGCAGGCGCTTCAGGGCCATCATCTCCAGCGAAATCGGCACTGCGCTGGACACCGCTGCCACCGCCACGCCAATCAGCAACAGGCTGGGCGAGAGCAGCGCCGCGCCCGCATGCTCCACGCCCACCGGCACCACCACCAGTGCCGCCACCAACAGGCCCAGCGACACCGAATGCCCCGCGTGCAAATGCCCCGCGCGTTTGCCAAACACGATGTACAGCGCCCAGAACACCGCCGCGCCCAATGCATAGGCCACGCCCACCGGGTCCAGCATGCTGCCGTTGAGTCCCAGCGGCAGCAGCAGCCCCAGCCCCGCGATGGCCAGCAGCACCCAGACAAAATCCACTGCGCGGCGCGACGACCAGATGGCCACGGCCAGCGGCCCCGCAAACTCGATGGCCACGGCCAGGCCAAAGGGCAACGTGCGCAGCGACATGTAGAACATCAGGTTCATGCCGCCCAGGGCCGCGCCGTACAGCACCACCGACTTCGCATCGGCCCGGCTCAGGTGCCAGCGCCAGGGCCGCCACAGCAACAGCACCAGCAGCGCCGAGAACCCCACCCGCAGCGCCGTGGTGCCCTGCGCCCCTACGGCCGGAAACAGCCAGTGCTTGGCCCAGGATGTGCCAATGCCCAGCGCGGTGACGGAGCCGAGCACGGCAAGAAAAGGGAGAAAACGGTGGAACACCGCAGAGGTAGAGAAAGAAACTGGCATGCGCAAAAATATAGTTCGCTCACGCCGTGTTTTTGACTCTGATTTGAGGGGTCAAACGCAATTTTCACTCGCCCGTTCTCGCCCTCCCACGAGGTTTCGCATGACCGCACCCGCCGTACTCGACCGCTTCGACCTCGCCATCCTGGACATCCTGCAGACCGACAACACCACGCCCCAGCGCGTGATCGCCCAGGCCGTGAACCTCTCGGCCCCGGCCGTGCAGAGGCGCGTCCAGCGGCTGCAGAACACCGGCGTGATCCGCGCCAACGTGGCCGTGCTCGACCCGGAAAAGGTCGGCAAGCCCCTGACCATCATCGTGGAGGTGCACCTGGAGAACGAACGCCCCGACCGCACCGCCCCGCTGCGCGCCCGCATCGCCGCCGAAGCGGCCGTGCAGCAGTGCTACAGCGTGACGGGCGAGGCGGACTACCTGCTGGTGGTGACGGTGGCCTCGATGACCGACTACCAGGCGCTGACGCGGCGCCTGTTTGAAGGCGACGACAACGTGCGCTGGTTTCGGACCTCGGTGGCGCTGGAATGCATGAAGACGGGGCTGCGGGTGCCGCTGGACACCGGCCCCGGCATCTGACTACAGCCTC
>NZ_JBPVJQ010000009.1:0-121769 GCF_051942715.1 Acidovorax sp. BL-A-41-H1
GCCCAGGTGGGTGAGGGTGGCAAACACCTGCAGCACGGCGGTGTCGGCCTGGGCCCGCAAGCCCGCAGCGATGGTGTCATCCAGCACGCCCCAGGGGCCCTGGGTGCGCCCGCTCTCGGCCAGTTCGGCCATTGTGGCGCCCGCCAGCACCAGCACGCAGGCCGATGCGGCCATGGCCACCAGCATGAGGGTGGGGGCCTGCGCAGGAAAGAAACGGTTCAGCGGCGGGCCCGCGTGGTGGCGCAGGGCGCGCAGACCCGCCAGTGCGGCGGCGCCCAGCAGCGCCAGGGCCAATACGCCCGCCAGCCACCAGCCCACGGGGTGCTGCGCCAGCAAGGTGCCCAGCTCGGATGCGGTGGAGGCAGTGGATGGCGCGGCAGGGACGGTCGTCGTCATGGTGCGGGGTGGTCCTTTCTCTTTCGGTTTCCAACGTCTTGCAGATGCAGTTGCCTGCACCACCAGGGAAAGAAGCCGAAGGTTGTACCGAAGTTCCCAGCATCCCGGGACGTGGTGGGTGTATTGCGCGCACGGTGCAGGCATGTGTCGGCGCAGGCTGACACGGCGATGGCGCTGCGACCGGCTGCGGGCACCGCGCCTGGCTGCGACCATGGGCGACCCTGCGGCTCCTGCCCCTTTGTGGTGTGGGGCTGTTCTTGTTTGTTGCAGAGTTTTGCATGACCCCTTCCGACCACCCCCATCCTCCCAAACCCCGTGGCCCCATCCACCTGGTGGTGCCCAAGCGGCCGGGGGCCGACCTGGACCTGCTGCGCGCCAAGCTCGAAGGCGTGGCGGCGCTGCAGGCGCACGACGTGGTGTGGCATGTGCCCCACCAGCGCGGCGATATCGTGCAACTGGCGCGTGATGCTGCCGAGGCCGCGCGCACCGATGGCGGCCTGGTGGTGGCCGCCGGTGGCGACGGCACCATCAACGCCGTGGCGGCGGCCGCGCTGCACGCGGGCGTGCCCATGGGGGTGGTGCCCATGGGCACCTTCAACTACTTCAGCCGCGAGCATGGTCTGGCGCTGGACCCGGAGCAGGCGGTGCAAGACCTGCTCCAGGCCCTGCACGCGGGGGACATGCGCCCCGTGCAGGTGGGCCATGTCAACCGCCGCATGTTCGTTGTCAACGCCAGCGTGGGCCTGTACCCCAAGCTGCTGGCAGAGCGCGAGCGGGCCTCCAAGCGGTTTGGCCGCTCGCGCTGGGTGGCGGTGGCATCGGCGGTGTGGAGCCTGTTCCGCCCCGCAGCAGGCAGGCGCTGGCGCGTGGTGATGACCACCCACCACGGCGCCGAGGTGCAGCACGAGGAGCATCTGGTTGCCACCCTGTTTGTGGGCAACAACCCGCTGCAGCTGGACCGCATGGGCCTGCCGCAGGCGCAGCAGGTGGCCGACGGCGGGCACCTGGCCGTGGTGATGCTCAAGCCCCAGGGCCGCTGGGCTACGGCCCGCACGGTGTGGAACGCCGCCACCGGCCAGCTGGACAAGGACGGTGCCGTGACCAGCATTGCCTGCACCGAGCTGACGGTGGCCCCGACCAGCTGGCGCCCGCCGCAGGTCAAGGTGGCGTTTGATGGCGAACGCGAGTGGATGGCGCCGCCGCTGCACTTTCGCGTTGGCAAACGGCCGCTGTGGCTGGTGGCGCCGTCGCCGCTGGTGCGCGATGATGCGGCGCAGCCTGCACTGGCAGCAGCAGTGGCCGAGACCGGCGCACCGCCTGCCCCTGGGCTGATACCCGTCTGACCACCCAACGCCATGCCCGCCTTGATGCACCTGTCCGACCTGCACTTCGGGGCGCACGACCCCGAGGTGTGTGCGGCTGCACAGCGCCTGGCACAGCGGCTGGGTGTGGCCCTGGCCGTGGTCTCAGGCGACCTCACCCAGCGCGCCACCGTCAGCCAGTTTGCGCAGGCCGCGCGGTTTGTGCAGGGCCTGCATGCGCGCAGCACGCTGGTGCTGGCGGGCAACCACGACCTGCCGCTGTTTGCCTGGTGGCTGCGCTGGGGCCGGGCCTACGAGCGGTTTGCCGAGCAGTTTGGCGTGGACCAGGAGCCTGTGCGCCAGATGGGCCCCTTCTATGTGGTGGGCGTGAACACCACACGCGCCTGGCGGCACGAACGTGGCAGCCTGTCGTCCGCACAGATTGATCACGTGGCCGTGCTGCTGGCGCGGGCCCCGCCCGAGGCCTGGCGCATCGTGGCCAGCCACCACCCCCTGGTGGCCCGCGATGCCAGCGACCGTGCCCACCGCCCGCACCGCGCCGACGAGGCCCTGCAGCGCTGGCGCACAGCCGGTGCGCAGATGCTGCTGTCGGGCCATGTACATGAGCCCGGTGTGCTGCAGCCCCTGCCTGGTCTGTGGGCCAGCCGCGCGGGCACGGCGGTGTCGCGCCGCCTGCGGCACGGTTGCCCCAACAGCCTTGTGGTGCTGCGCGAAGAAGTGTCGGGCGAGGCACCCAGCCAGCGTCTGCGGGTGGCCGAGCGCTGGGATTACGACAGCACCATCGGAGAGTTCGCCTGTGTGCTGCGCCAGCCTGTGATGCCCGGTTGAAGCGGTCTTCAGTCCTGCCACCCAAAAAAAGGGCACCAAAGGTGCCCTAAAACTTGGAGACAACCGTTGTGATGTGGCTTAGAACCGGTGTCGCAACCCCACGGCAAAGCTGGTTCCTTGAGCGCTGACCACCGATGGTGGCGCA
The DNA here is from genome assembly GCF_051942715.1 of Acidovorax sp. BL-A-41-H1. Taxonomy (NCBI): domain Bacteria; kingdom Pseudomonadati; phylum Pseudomonadota; class Betaproteobacteria; order Burkholderiales; family Comamonadaceae; genus Acidovorax; species Acidovorax sp. BL-A-41-H1. Next base: position 2,692 of record NZ_JBPVJQ010000009.1, read on the forward strand.
GGCAGCGTGCGGGTCTGGGTGCTGTCGCGCATCACCATGGCGTACAGGTCCGTGCGCTTGGACAGGAAATAGTCGTACCCCAGGGTGAACACCTTGCGTTCCACGTTGCCACCCGCCACCGTGGCAGGCACGGGGCCCACGGTGTCGCTGGTGCGGCGCACGGCGTAGCCTGCCAGCACGCGGCCTGCGCCCACGGGCATGGATGCACTGATGTCCCACACGCGGTATGAAACGTTGAGCGGCGCAGCAGCCGTGCCCCGGTTGTCGATGCGGCCCAGGTGGGCAAACAGCTTGACCACCTCGAAGTCGTACGACGCGGCCAACTGCCATGCGCGGGTGTCGTTGGGCGAGGTGCCGTCGGCGAAGGTGCCGGGGTTCTTCTTCACGCTCTGCCATGCCAGCGATGCGGCCCACGGGCCTTGGGCGTAGGCCAGGCGCGCAGCGCTGTTGCCGCCGCCCTGGCCTTCAGAGATAGCGTGCGCCACCGAGGCATTGAAGCCCGCGACGCTGGGGCTGTCATACACCACCGAGTTGGCCCATGCCGTGCCACCGGTGAGCGGGCTGCCGATGAAGGTGACCAGGTTCAGCGGCCCCAGTACCGTGGAGTCGCCAAACGCGTTGGAGGTGATGGCGTTCAGGAACAGCAGCGATGTGACATTGCCCAGCCGCACGCGGCCCCAGTCGCGGTGCGATACACCCACCCAGGCGGCGCGCGAGAACACCGGGTCGGCCGCCACATTCACGGGCGCGGGCAGCGCGTCGCTGCGGCCGGTGGCGCCGGAGTCGTTGCGCACAAAGGACGACAGCTCGAACTGCGCAGACAGCCCGCCGCCCAGGTCTTCGGTGCCGCGCAGGCCCCAGTGGCTGGTGGACATGCCGCCACCGTCCAGCTTGGTCACGGCGCGGTCTTGCGCATTGATGCCTGCGGCGGGGCCCGCGAAGCGGCCCACGGCGGCATCGACCAGGCCATACACCTGCAGGCCGGGGCCTGCGGCGGGTTGGGCTTGTGCGGCGAGTGTGATGGCAGACAGGGCTGCGGCGGTGCCCAGGGCGCGTGCCCAATGCAGGCGGGCCCGAGAGTGGAAGGGATGGGGCGCGGGAGAGGTGCGAGGTTTCATGGTGTCTTTCGATGACGGAGGGACAAGCGAAGGGCGAACCGGTCCACGGCGCAGCCATGGCTGTTCCGAAAACGCAGTTCAACGGGGGAGGGCGTCAGCGCGTTGTGTGCGCCGGTTCGCGGCGGCTAGGGCGCGCCGGTCTGCCGCGCCGACGCCTGGGGTGGGGCGGCGGCGCAGGGCCCCAGCCACCGGGGGTGGCGGTGGGCCGGGACCAGGAAAATGGGCGTGGCTGTGCCAGGCATGCGGCGCTCGCGCGGCAGTGCTGTAGTGGGAGCGGGGGATGTCAGCTGCTTGGCGTCAGTGCACTGCGCCTTCACAGGCGCCGCGCATGCCTTGTGCGATGAAACGCACCAGCAGCGGCCCTGCCGTGGCTTCGTCGCCGGGCTGGTTTTGGCCGTACGACAGGCGCTCGATGCGCTGGTCGTTCACGTGGTGCAGAAGGGCCCCCAGTGCAAACTGGTAGCACCACGCGGCCTGGCTGCGCGTGGCCTGGGGCAGGGCGGCTGCAATGGCATCGATGAACGCATGGGCCAGCGGGTCGAACAGCTCGCGGATGATGGGCTCGTCTTCTTCCAGGTGGTCGTTCATGCCGCGCGATAGCAGCCGCAGAAAGTGGTGGCCTGCAGGCTGGCTGGCGACTTCCAACACGGGCAGCACAAAGGCCTTGACGATTTCGTCCAGCAACTGGCCGGGCGGTGCCTTCTGCTGGGCATCGGCCAGTGACTTGAGCCGCACATCGATGTAGCCCGCATGTGCGCGGAAGATGGCGTGGTACAGCGAGAGCTTGGGGCCGTAGTAGTAGCCCACCAGCGCCAGCGGCACACCGGCCTCGTCCGCAATGTCGCGGATCGACACGCCATGAAAACCGCGCGTGGCAAACAGCCGCTCGGCCGCCTGCAGGATGTTGGCCTGGCGGTTGGGGGCGAGTTCTTCTTCGCTGGTGGCGCTGCGGGCCGCAGCACGCTTGCGCGCCGGGGCTTTCGCGGCAGGGGCTGCGGGCACGGCGGCCGCAGTCTGGGGGGTGGAGCGGGATTTGGGCATAGGCTGATTTATACGGCTGTATAAATTTATTGAACACTCGTACAAACCCCAGTCGATTTGAATTTGTACGTTCGTATAATTTTTTCATGCCACCCGCTGCAGGCCAGCTCATGCAGGGCTTGCGGGGCTTCGCTGCAAATTCCATCCAATCCAACCGGAGACAGACACCATGATCACCCGCCGCTGTTTTACCCAGCTTTCTGCCGCCCTGCTGCCCACCCTGGGCGGTGCTCCTGCCGCCTGGGCGCAGGCGGGCAAGGACGCCATGCCCGACATGGCGCGCATCATCTCGGGCTTTCCGGCCGGGGGCACGGCCGATGCGCTGGCGCGCCGTGTGGGCGACCGCATGCGCGGCCACTACGCAGCATCCTTGGTGGTGGACAACAAGCCCGGCGCAGGTGGGCAGATCGGCATCCTCAACCTGCGCGACAGCCCGGCCGATGGCACCAGCCTGCTCATCACGCCGTCGTCCATGCTGTCCATCTACCCCTACACCTACCCCAAGCTGCGCTACACGCTCGACGACGTGGCGCCCGTGTCACTGGGCGCCATGTTCGACCACGGCCTGGCCGTAGGCCCCGGCGTGCCCGACAGCGTGCGCACGCTGGCCGACCTGCTGGACTGGATGCGCGCCAACCCCGGCAGCGCCAACTACGGCAGCCCCGGTGCGGGCTCCATGCCGCACATGGTGGGCGTGCTGCTGGGGCAGTTCAGCAAGATCGACATGCGCCATATCGCCTACCGGGGCACGGTGCCCGGCATGCAAGACCTGCTGGGCGGGCAGATCCCTGCGTTCTGGGGGCCGATTGGCGACTACCTGCAGCATGGCAAGGGCGGCAAGCTGCGCGTGCTGGCCATTGCGGGCAGCAAGCGCTCGCCGTTCCTGCCGCAGGTGCCCACGCTGACGGAGCTGGGCTACCCCCTCAAGGTCAGCGAGTGGTACGGCTTCTTTCTGCCTGGCAAGGCCACGCCCGAGACCATCAAGCGCGCATCCGATGCCCTGCAGGCTGCGTTGAACCAGCCCGAGGTGGTGGAGTACGGCAAGCAGTACGGCCTGGAGGTCAAGCCCTCCACCGCCGCGCAGCTGGCGCAGATGCTCAAGGCCGATGCCGACCAGTGGCGCGGCCTTATCAAGCAGACCGGCTTCACGGCCGAATCCTGATCGCCTTGTTTCGACCTTTCCGCCCGACCCCGCCATGACCACCACGCTCGCCACACCTGCGCGCCGCATCGTCGATATCTCGATGCACCTTGAAAACGATGTTGTCTCTGACCCGCCGGGCCTGGGCCCGCGCATCCATTACATCGACCACCAGATGAGCTTTGCGGATCTGGCGCAGTTCTTTCCAGGCCTCCAGAAGGAAGACCTGCCCGACGGCGAATCCTGGGCGGTGGAGGAGGTGCAGCTCAACACCCACAACGGCACCCACCTGGACGCGCCCTACCACTTTGCGTCCACCATGGACGGCGGGCAGCGCGCGTTGTCCATCGACGAGGTGGATCTGAACTGGTGCTTTCAACCCGGCGTGAAGCTGGACTTTCGCCATCTGCCGGACGGCTACGTGGTGCAGGCCGCCGATGTGGAGGCCGAGCTGGCACGCATCGGCCACACGCTGCAGCCGCTGCAGATCGTGGTGGTCAACACCCGCGCTGGCAGCGCATACGGCACGGCGGGCTATACCCGAGCGGGTTGCGGCATGGGCTACGAGGCCACCATGTACCTGCTGGAGCGCGGCGTGCGCCTGACCGGCACCGACGCCTGGAGCTGGGACGCCCCCTTCGCCTACACCGCGCAGCGCTATGCGGAAAGCGGCGACGCATCGCTGATCTGGGAGGGCCACAAGGCCGGGCGCGATATCGGCTATTGCCACCTCGAAAAACTGCACAACCTGGAGGCGCTGCCCGCCAGTGGCTTCTACATCTCGTGCTTTCCCGTCAAGGTGCGCGGTGCCTCTGCGGGCTGGACGCGGGCCGTGGCTATTTTTGACCCGGTGCTGCCGCTGCAGCCTGCGGCCGGAGTGGCGCCATGAAACTCGCGACACTGCGAAACGGCCAGCGCGATGGCCGCCTGGTGGTCGTGTCGGCCGATGCCCGCCGCTGCATCGATGCCAGCCCGGTGGCCCCTACGCTGCTCGATGCCCTGGAGCGCTGGAGCGTGGTGGAGCCCGCGTTGCAAGATTTGTCCCGCACCGTGAACGCGCCCACCGCCCTGGGCACCATGCCCATCGATGTGCGCCAGTGCCTGGCCCCTTTGCCGCGCACCTGGCAATGGCTGGACGGCTCGGCCTTTCTGAACCACGGCCACCTCATGGAGCGGGCCTTCAAGGTGCCGCCGGTGGCCGACTTCGAGACCATTCCGCTCATGTACCAGGGGGCGGCCGACGACTTTCTGGGCCCACACGACGATGTGGCCCTGCCGTCCGAAGCCGACCAGATCGACTTTGAGGGCGAATTTGGCGTGGTGCTCAGCGAAACCCCCCTGGGCGTCACCGCCGAAGAGGCGCTGCAGCATGTGCGCCTCATCGTGCTCATCAACGACTGGAGCCTGCGCGCCTTCGGCCCGCGCGAGGCCAAAAGCGGCTTCGGCTTTGTGCAGGCCAAGCCCTCCACCGCATTCGCGCCCATCGCCGTCACGCCCGACGAACTGGGCGCAGCGTGGACCGGCGGCCGCGTGCACCTGCGGTTGCAGACGCAGCGCAACGGCGAATGGTTTGGCCACCCGCACGGCGGTGCCATGCACTTTGACTTCGGCCAGCTCATCGCCCATGCAGCGCGCACGCGCAGGCTGTCAGCAGGCACCCTGATCGGCTCGGGCACCGTGTCGAATGCGGATGTGGCGGTGGGCTCGTCCTGCATCGCCGAGCGCCGCATGGTCGAGGCGCTGGCCGACGGCGCGCCGCACACACCATTTCTGCGCTTTGGCGAGCGGGTGCGCATGGTGGCGCTGGACGGGCAGGACCAGCCCGCGCCGTTTGGCGTGATCGATCAGATGGTGGTGCCGTGCGGCGCTGCTGGCCCGGAGCGGATGAGTATTGAGAATGCTACTGATTTGATAGCTGTTGGGGCATGATGGTCGAGCGGTAGAGGCCAAAAAGCCTTGTATTTTTTGGCACTCCAGCCCACCCGGCCTTGGGTTGGCCGCCTCTATTTCCATGGCCCGCAGTGCCGGGTCTTTCCCCTCTCCCCCTGCGGGAGAGGGTTGGGGGGAGGGGCGTGCCAAGTCAGCTTCTGCCACACGGCCCCGGGGTGTTTTCACCGGTTGACCAGCCGGTGGGCGGCGCCTATTCTGGCTGACAGGAGGCCCGTGATGCCCCCATACCAACACACTCCCCACCTCCCTCGCGCCATGCACAAAGAATTCCACCACGACGCCGTGCGCCGCCTGCAGTTGCTGATCGAGCGCGAGACCGGGACGACCCTTTCCGACGCGGCGCAGGCCGAGATGGCCAGCATCCTGCACGGCATGCAAAGCCCCGATGGCGTGGCCAGCGAGGGCCTGGACGTGGTGCCGCGCGAGGTCACCATCCTGCTGGCTGACCTGCGCGGATTCACCGCGCTGTCGGGCTCACAGCCCGCAGCCGTGGTCATTGCGGCGCTCAACCGCTGCCTGGCGCGGCTGTCCGAAGTGGTGTTCAAGTACCAGGGCAGCATCGACAAGTTCATGGGCGACTCGATCATGGTGCTGTTCGGCGCACCCGTGGCGCGCGACGACGATGTGGACCGCGCCCTGCTCTGCGCCGTAGAGATGCAGATCGCCATGCGCGAGCTGAACCTGGCGCACCTGCGCGAGCGGCTGCCCGAGGTCTTTCTGGGCATTGGCGTGAACACGGGCACGGTGATGGCGGGGCGTTTTGGCTCGGACGTGTATTCCGAATACACCGTGATCGGCGAGGCCGTCAACCTGGCCTCGCGCATCGAGGCGCTGAGCCTGCGTGGCCAGGTGCTCATCAGCGACTCCACCTACCAGCGCTGCTGGGGCCTGGTGTCCGCGTCGGCGCCGATGCAGGTCTATGTCAAAGGCCGCACGCAGCCTGTGAGCCTGCGCGAGCTGATCGCCATTCCTTCGCACAAGCTCAAGGTGCCGCGCCAGGAGTTTCGCCGCAGCCACCGCGTGGACGCACGCCTGCCCTGCCTGTGCCAGCGCATGCAGGACAAGATCGTCGTGCCCCACATCGTGCACGGCGCCATCCGCGACATCGGCTACCACGGCCTGCTGGTGGAGCTGATCGAGCCGCTGGAGCCGCACAGCGAGGTCAAGCTGGAGTTTGAGCTGCCGCTGGTGGACTACCGCGTGGCCGATGTGTATGCGCGGGTCATCACCCTCAAGCCGGAAGGCGACGAGTGGGTGGCCGGGCTGGAGTTCACCTCCATCAGCGCCGAATGCCATGCCAAGGTGCAGATGTTTGTGCAGCTATTGGTAGCGCACTGACCGGCGCGGGTGTGCCCCGGGGCACATTCAACAGCCCAGCATCTGCGCCAGATCGTTCAGGTCTTTGGCGTGCAGATCGTTGCCCGGCTGTGGCGTGCCGTCCTTGGGCCGGGCTGCGCCCAGCTCCAGGGGACGCTCGATGTAGGCGGTGCGCAGGCCGCAGGCCCGCGCGGCGGCCAGGTCGTCATGGTGGGTGGCCACCAGCGCCACCTGCTCGGGCGGTACATCAAACACGCGGGCCACGCCCAGGTAGGTGTCGGGGTGGGGCTTGTAGGCCTTGAAGACCTCGGCGCTCAGCACACAGTCCCACGGCAGGCCAGCGCGCTTGGCCATATTGGTCAGCAGCCCGATGTTGCCGTTCGACAGTGTGGTGATGGTGAAGCGCCTTTTTAGCCGCGTCAGCCCCTCCACGCTGTCGGTCCAGGCATCCAGCCGGTGCCACACGCGGTTGAGGTGGCGGCGCTCGGCCTCGGGCAGGTGTGCCAGGCCAAAGCGCGGCAGGATCTCGTCAAGGATGCTGCGGTGCAGGTCGTCCACCAGCGTCCAGCCCCGTTCGCCCCGCATCACCTGCGCCATGGCGGGTTGGTAGCCCGCGCGCCAGGCCAGCGCAAACGCATCGCCATCCACCGCCGGGTACAGCGCCTGCATCTCGCGCACGATGCTGCCGTGCCAGTCCACCACGGTGCCAAAGATGTCGAAGGCCAGCACCTGGACGGTGCGGGCGATGGTGTCTGCTGTGCTCGGGCTGATGCTCATTGGCTGTCCTTGCAAAAAAGGGGGAGGGGGCGAGTAAGGAGGGGTCAGCCTAACAGCCCTGGTGGTGGGCATGTGTTCAGTGCAAGGCATGCCCCCGCACCAGCAAGTCCGCGCAGGGCATGTTATGGTTACCAAATTCGGGTTTACCCCCGTAACTGCGTTTCTTCTTTGGGCCCGTTCCCGCCCCAGAACCCTTACTGATTCTTGCGCTGCGCCATCATCTGCCGCAGCGGCTTGCCCCTGTTGTTGCCCTTGCCATGACTGCGCCCCTGTCCTCCACGCCCATCGATTCCACCCCCACCGACGACCGCACCCTGGTGCGCGCCGTGCTGGCCCTGGGGGTGGGCGGTTTCTCCATCGGCACCGGCGAGTTCGTCATCATGGGCCTGCTGCCCGAGGTGGCGCGCGACATTGGCGTGAGCATTCCGCAGGCGGGCCACGTCATCAGCGCCTATGCCCTGGGCGTGGTGGTGGGTGCACCCGTGCTGGCCGTGCTGTGCGCCCACTGGGGGCGGCGCGCGCTGCTCATGGCGCTGATGGTGGTGTATGCGCTGGGCAATTTCGCATCGGCGCTGGCGCCGGGCTATGGCTCGCTCACTGCCATGCGGTTGTTTACCGGTCTTCCCCATGGCACCTACTTTGGCGTGGCCGCACTGGTGGCCGCAGCGCTGGCCCCGCCCGGCCGCCGCGCACGCGCCGTGGGCTGGGTCATGCTGGGGCTGACCACTGCCACGCTGGTGGGCGTGCCCATAGCCGCCGCGCTGGGCGAGGCGTTTGGCTGGCGTGCGGCCTTTGTGTTTGTGGGGCTCATTGCCGTGGCCGCCGTCGTCATGGTGCGCCTGTGGGTGCCCGCCATGCCCGCATCGCACGGCGCCAGCCCGCTGCGCGAGTTGGGCGCGCTGGCGCGCAAGCAGGTGTGGTTCACGCTGGGCATCGGGGCCATTGGTTTTGGCGGCATGTTTGCGGTGTTCAGCTACATCAAGCCCACCTTGCTGGAGGTGGCGGGCATGCCGTCTGCACTCATGCCGTTTGTGCTGTCGCTGTTTGGCCTGGGCATGGTAGCGGGCAACCTGGTGGGCTCGCGCATGGCCGACAAGGCGCTCATGCCCGCCATCGGCAAGGTGCTGCTGTGGTCCATCGTGGTGATGGCGCTGTTTGTGCCCGCCGCACACCACCCCGCCAGCGCCGCGCTGGCCACGTTCCTCTTGGGCACCGTGGTGGCCATTGGCCCCGCGCTGCAGATCCGCCTGATGGACGTGGCGGGCGACGCACAGACCCTGGCCGCCGCGCTCAACCACTCGGCCTTCAATGCCGCCAACGCGCTCGGCGCCTGGCTGGGTGGCGTGGCGATCTCGGCAGGCATGGGCTGGACGTCCACCGGCTGGGTGGGTGTGGTGCTGGGCCTGGGTGGTGTGGCCATTTTTGCGTGGTCGATGGGCACCGAAAAGGCAACGGCCGCACGCGCCTCGGCCACCGCATAGCCCAACCCCACGGGTCGGCCGCTCTGTAGCGGCTTTGCGACAGCCGCGCGCAGGTTGGCGGGCTCGCGCTGTCTTGTGCGTTACATTGGCTGCGGGCTGGCCTTTCTGCCAGCCACGTCGCTCGGACGGTTCCGGGCGCTTACGTGAAAGTCACACCGCATGTCTGCATCGCAGGGCAAGCGCCGTTTTGCGCGCATCGATCGCCTCCCTCCCTACGTCTTCAACATCACGGCCGAGCTCAAGCTCGCGGCCCGCCGCCGGGGCGAAGACATCATCGACATGAGCATGGGCAACCCCGACGGGGCCACGCCGCCGCACATCGTCGCCAAGCTCACCGAAGTGGCCCAGCGGCCCGACACCCACGGCTACAGCGCCAGCAAAGGTATCCCGCGCCTGCGCCGCGCCATCAGCCACTGGTACAAAGACCGCTACGCGGTGGACATCAACCCCGACACCGAGGCCATCGTCACCATCGGCTCCAAAGAAGGGTTGGCCCACCTCATGCTTGCCACGCTGGACAGGGGCGACACCGTGCTGGTGCCCGACCCGAGCTACCCCATCCACATCTACGGCGCGGTGATTGCCGGTGCCGACATCCGCAGCGTGCCCGTGGCGCCCGATGTGGACTTTTTTGCCGAGCTGGAAAAGGCCATCCGCGGCAGCTACCCCAAGCCCAAGATGATGATCTTTGGCTTTCCCAGCAACCCCACGGCGCAGTGCGTGGAGCTGGGCTTCTTCGAGCGCGTGATCGCCCTGGCCAAGAAGCACGACATCCTGGTGGTGCACGACCTGGCCTATGCCGACATCGTGTACGACGGCTACCGCGCCCCCAGCATCATGGAAGTGCCCGGCGCCAAGGACGTGGCGGTGGAGTTCTTCACCCTGAGCAAAAGCTACAACATGGCCGGCTGGCGCGTGGGCTTCATGGTGGGCAACCCCGACCTGGTGGCCGCACTCGCCCGCATCAAGAGCTACCACGACTACGGCACCTTCACCCCCCTGCAGGTGGCCGCCATTGCCGCGCTGGAGGGCGACCAGCAGTGCGTGAAAGACATCGCCGCCCAGTACCAGCGCCGCCGCGACGTGCTCTACAAGGGTCTCACCGAAGCGGGCTGGGCCGTGGACTGCCCCAAGGCCAGCATGTACATCTGGGCCCGCATCCCCGAGCCGTATCGCGCGCTGGGCTCGCTGGAGTTTGCGCGGCAGCTGCTGGACAAGGCCAAGGTGTGTGTGTCGCCAGGCATCGGGTTTGGGGACCAGGGGGATGAATATGTGCGCTTTGCGCTGATCGAGAACGAGGCGCGGATTCGACAGGCGGTGCGGGGGATTCGGGGGATGTTTAAGGCGGATGGATTGTTGAAGGTGCCTGCAGCACCCGCCTCCTAAAAGGGGATCACACATCGAACAATGGGTGGATCATTGCTGCTAGAAAACCTCTGCGGAACTCGTAGGGGTTTGCTGGTGCTTGTGAGTGGTGATCCGCCTCTTGTGATGCTTTTAGCTCAGCGGCGCAATCGTTGTCGTGCCAGCGTTTCTGCAGCTCAGTTGCCCTATGAGTTCACCGGGCTAGCACGGAGTGGTTTTCTTGATTGTGACTTCCATGGCACTAAGCAGAACACCAAAACGCTGTGCGTTCTCGGGAATGTGGCCAACCATAAAAAACTCAGAAAAATAGCCTCGTGCAATCTGCGGCCTGTTCTTGACGAGCTGTCTTTTTGTTTCCCCGAGGGTCAATGTGGCGCCCTCACTTCTTGACTTGCGAAAGATGCGCATAGCCGCTGCTTTCAGCTCTTTTGGATGCGCTGCGTTCGTCAAATACTCCAGCATCAATTCCTCGAACCAGCCTTCCGCAGAAACAAACACCATTTGCCCACGTTCAAGCTTGTTTTTGTTCATTGTGGTCAAGGCCAGGTCCAAGTCCTGCGAGTGGATGATTTCGCGATAAAAGCTCCTGAACCTGTTCAATAGATCGCTCGGTGAGAGGTCTTTCGAGGGACCAAGTAACGCGTAACAGGGCGCTCCTCTGCGCAATGAAACTCCTGAGATACAGCTCACGCCAAAGCACGCAGAGACAGATAGAAGCAGGTTGAATCCGCTGGCTCGGTTTAACGGAATCAGCGCATCGCATATCTCCCGCCAGTGGATTTTTCCTCCCCGGAAGTGAAGCCCGAAATCGTCTTCTCCGTGAGCCTCTATGTGGACGATCGGGCGCAGACCTTCCTGAGCAGCCCGCGTCGCTAGATTTGCAATGACAGCTCGGAATTCATGAGGCGTCGCAACGTCAGTATGCGACACGGTAATTGGCGTCTGTAAATCTTCAAGCTGGCCGCTGAGGTAGCCTGCCAGTTCTCTACCAGTTTGAAATTCTCGGGACGGCAGGGATTCGATGATGGCAATGTGATTGACCCTAAAAGCGCGCGTTGAAGCCTTGTCAGTGTCCATTCTCGGAATGTAGATTGACTTTGTGAGAGCGCATCGATGGGGCTACATCGCCCAAATCCTGGGCGCCTCCCCCTCCAACCCCCACAACACCTCCCGCCAAGCCACCCGCACGGCCTTGAGCAGCTTCATCGCAGGCTCCACCTGCGGCGCCAGCACGCGTACCACCACCATGCGGTCGTTGGGGCTGGTGGCGCCTGCGGTGGCTTTGACCTGGGGGTGTTGATCCACCACTGCACGGGCCGCGTCCAGCGCAGCGTCGCGGCGCGTGCGGTCGAGGGAAGTGCCTGCGGCAAAGAACATGCTGGCCATGCAGCGGTGGCCCGCCAAGCCCAAGGGGCTGCTCAGCAGCCGGTCATCGGCGGCGTCGATCACGCCGCGCTCCAGCCACAGGCCGGGCACTTCCAGGTGCTGGGTGAAGCGGCCTTGTTCAAACGGCTGGCCCGCGTGCGGCAGGCCCAGCGCCGTCACGTCCCACGCGATGCATTCGGCGCCGGGGGCGAGGTTCAGCGTGAGGTGGTTTTCAGCGTGGCAGGCGCTGTAGCACAGGGCCTCCAGCGGCAGCCATTCCAGGCGTGCGCCTTCGGCCAGGGTGAGGTGGCTGCGCTGCAGCGCCAGCGGGCCGGTGGAGCGGTAAAAGCGCGTGGCGCCGGGCGTGGTGACCAGGCCGTGGGCGCCGGGGCCCACGGTGGTGGTGATGTCCAGCGTGTCGCCGCCCACCAGACCGCCGGGCGGGTGCACCAGCACGTTGTGGCAGATGGCGTCGCCCTCGGGGTACAGGCTTTGCAGGATGCGCAGCGGGCCGTTGTGCTCGTAGCGGGCCACCGTGCGGGCGTTATGTTCTGCCGTGTAGTCGAGCTGCAGGCGGGCGTGCCAAGGCATGGTGCGGATGGTCTGCTATTAAATGAGTAGCTGATTATGCCCTGTGGATGCGCGGGAGGGGGCTTTTTTACTGCATGTTTGCGCTGGGCCTGATGCGGTGGGGGGGGCGGCTCCCTCGCCCCTTGTGGGAGAGGGCGGGGGGAGAGGGGGTTGTGCGCTACGTGGGGACCTGCCCCCTCTCCCCGGCCCTCTCCCGCGAGGGGCGAGGGGGGAATACCGGAGGCGCGTGGCGTGGGCTGTGAATAGTCAGGCGGTCTGTCGTGCGGGCGCTGCTATGGGGGCCGACTGCCCGGCCGAGTACCAGCTGCGCAACTTGCCGGGGTTGAGCAGGCCCTGCGGGTCAAAGCGGCGCTTCATGCCCACCACGGCGGGGTCCAGGTTGTTCTGCTTGCCGTCTTCCACGATGTACACGTGCGGGTTGTTGATCTGCACGCCGTGGTCGCGGTAGATCTGCATGATCTGGTTCAGGCGCTCTTCGGTGGTGTAGCGGATGATCTGCAGGCCGCTGCAGTTGAAGGCGCCTTCCTTGGTGCGCAAGAATTCCAGGTGCATCATCACCTCGCCTTTCAGCGCGGCCTCCAGCGCCTTCACCTGCTTGAGGCGGTGCATGGGATTGAAGCCGCTCTGGATGTAGGTCAGGCCCTTGTCCACCTTGAGGGCATGCAGGGTGGTGTGGTTCCAGGTGTATTCGAGAAGCGTCTTGTGGCTGCTGGCCACTTCATCGGCGGTCTTGCGGTAGGTGACCTGGCCGCCGTGCTGCGCCACCATGTCGCGCATGCCCGCTTCGGAGTGTGGGGCCACCAGCAGCAGCACCGCGTGCTGGTCGGCGGGCAGGTGCTCGGCCAGGCTGGTGAAGTACTGCGGGATGGGGGCAGCTACAAAACACACCTCTTTTTTCTCCAGTCCGGGGGCGCTGCCAAAGCGGTCGGCAAAGTCCAGCGCAGCGTCAAACTGCTCGAAGGTGGCGATGCATTCGGTCCACTCCACGGCAGGGGTCAGGGCCACTTCCAGCTCCAGCACGATGCCGTTGGTGCCGTAGGTGTGGTGCAGCAGCATGGCCTCGGGGCCACGCAGTTCGATGACCTGGGGCTCGGGCTCCACCGTCATCGCGCGCACTGCCAGCACGTTGCCGGGCGCGGCCAGCGGGCCGTGGTTGATGGAGCCCGCACCGCCAAAGCCGCCACCAAACAGCCCGCCCAGCGTGGCGCTGCGGTAGGTGCTGGGCAGCCAGCGCAGCTCTTGCCCATGGGGCTTGGCCTGCGCATCAAAGTCTGCCAGCCGGATGCCCGACTGCGCGCGGCCCACTCCGCCGCGCACCCAGCCAAATGCGTTGTAGCCCGACAGGTCCAGGATCACGCCGCCGTGCAGCGGCGTGCTTTGCCCGTAGTTGCCAGTGCCGCTGCCGCGCACGGTGAGGGGAATGCCCGCGCTGGCGCAGGCGGCCACCACCTGGCGGATTTCTGCTTCGGTGCGCGGGCGCACGGCGATGTCGCCGCGCTTGCCCGCCAGGTCGCGCTTGAGCACGGGGCTGAACCAGGCAAAGTCCTGTGAGAGGCGGCCCACGCGCAGCGGGTCGGCGATCCAGTCGAGGCCGGGCAGCAGGTCGGGCAGTTGATGGGCGGTGGTGGTCATGTCGGTATCTCCTTGGCCGCTGGTGGCCGTTTTGGGCAAAAGAAAGCCCTTGCCGCGCGCCAGTGGCTGCGCGCGGTGTGTTGGCGATGGGGTTGAAAGGGCTAGTCGTGCGACGTTTCGCTGGCGTGCCAACCGCCCAGGGCGACGCGTGTGAGCCAGGCCATCAGCACGAACAAGGCGACGCCAGTGAGCGAGATCAGCAGCAGCGCAGCAAACATGCGCGGGATGTTGAGCTGAAAGCCTGCCTGCAGGATCTGGTACGCCAGCCCCGCACCCTGGCCCCCGGTGCCCGCCACAAACTCCGCCACCACAGCGCCGATGAGCGCCAGGCCGCTGGAGATGCGCAGCCCGCCAAAGAAGTAGGGCAGTGCGCTGGGGATGCGCAGGCGCAGCAGGGTCTGCAGCCGCGTGGCGCGGTTGAGCTGGAAGTAGCTTTGCAGGTCGGGCTCCACACTGCGCAAACCCAGCGTGGTGTTGCTGATGATGGGGAACAGGGCGACCAGTGCGGCGCAGATCACCATGGATGCCGTCGGATCCTTCACCCAGATGATGATGAGCGGTGCTACGGCCACGATGGGGGTGACCTGCAGCAGCACGGCGTAGGGGAACAGCGCCGTCTCGATGCGTTTGCTCTGCACAAACAGGAACGAGATCAGCACGCCCGCCACCGTGGCCACCACAAAGGCTAGCACCGTGATCTTGACGGTGACCCACAGCGAGCCGCCGAGGGCCGCCCAGTCGGTGAACAGCGTCTTCATCATCAGGATGGGCGAGGGCACCAGGTAGGGCGGCAGCTCCATGGCTGTGACCAACCCCTGCCACAGTGCGATCAGCACCAGGCCGACCAGCACGGGGTAGACCACGCGCTGCACGCGGGGCTGGGCCATGAGCGGCGGGCGTTTGGGTGTGGTCTTGGTGGCAGGTTTTGCAGCGACTGGTGCAGGCGCCGAGCGCGGGGCGGCTGCGGGGTGGCCGGTGACCACGGGCGACGCCATGGGTGCGGAAGGGAAGGGGGTGCTCATGCCACGGTCTCCTCGGTGTCCACGCTGGCGCGCAGCAGGCTGTCCTGCAGCAGCTTGGCGTAGCGGCTGAATTCGGGCGACACCATGAAGTCGGCCGTGCGGGGGTAGGGCGCGTCGATGCGGAACTCTTCGACCACGCGGCCAGGTCGCGCGGCCATCATGACCACGCGGCTGGAGAGGAACACCGCCTCGTGGATCGAGTGCGTCACAAAGATCACGGTGAGCTTCTTCTTGCGCCACAAGTCGAGCAGGTCGGCGTCGAGCTTGTGGCGCGTGATTTCGTCCAGCGCGCCAAAGGGCTCGTCCATCAGCAGCAGGTCGGGCTGGGTGACCAGGCCGCGCGCAATCGATACGCGCATCTGCATGCCACCGGACAACGCACGGGGCAGGGCGTTGGCAAACTTGGACAAGCCCACCAGCGCCAGCGCTTCGGTCACACGCGCGTCGGCCTCGGCACGCGGCACGCCCGCCAGATCCAGCGGCAGGCGCACGTTGGTCTGCACACTGGCCCAGGGCATGAGCGTGGGTGACTGAAAGACAAACGCCATCTTCTTGCCGCTTTCGTCCAGCTGCGCCACGGGCTTCCGCCACAGGTGCAGGCGGCCGTCGGTGGGCTCCAGCAGGCCCGCCACCATTTTCAGCAGCGTGCTCTTGCCGCAGCCCGATGGGCCGAGCAGGGTGACGAATTCGCCTTCCTCAATGGTCAGGTCCACCGGCAACAGGGCCTGCGTGCCATTGGGGTAGGTTTTTTCAGCGGAGAGCACCTCCACTGCGGGCGTGGAATGGGGCAGCGGTGCCTGGGCGTGTGCCAGCGGCGGAGATTCAGCGGGGGATGTCATGGTCGCCTTTCGATGGATGCGGCCGGGCGTGCGAGGGAGCGCACCGGCCGCTGTTTCAGGGCTGTCAGGGCTCAGGGCAGAACCTTGAGGTCTTTGACGAAGGCGGTGGTGTAGGTCTCGGTCAGCTTGACCTTGGCGGGGTCGATGAGCTTGGCGTCCACCAGGAAGTCGTAGCTGGCCTTGGCGCGCGCGTCGGTCATGATGCCGATACCCATGGTGGCTGCGTCGCCACCGGTCGCCATGCCCATCTCCTTGAGCTTGGCCACGCTGTAGGCGAGCTGCTCGTCGGTCATGTTGGGGTTGTCTTTCTTGATGAGCGCGTTGGCGGGGGCCGGGTCGGCCAGGTAGCTCTTCCAGCCTTCCATCGACGCCTTCACGAACGAGGCCACGGCGGCGCTGCGGTCCTTCACCGTCTTTTCCATGCACGAGATGGTGGTGGCGTACGCGGGGTAGCCCTGGTCGCTGAACATCAGCGTGTTGGCCTTGACGCCCGCTTTGGCAATCGCAAACGGCTCAGAGGTCAGGTAGCCCTGCTGGGCGCTGTTCTTGTCAGCCACAAAGGGCTGGATGTTGAAGGTGTAGGGGCGGGTCTGCGAATCGGTGAAGCCGTACTTGGCCTTGAGCCAGGGCCAGTAGCCGCGCTGGGCCGACGAGGCGATCAGGATGGTCTTGCCCTTGAGGTCTTCGAACTTCTTCACGTCCTCGTGGGCGATGAGCACCTGCGGGTCCTTCTGGAACACAGCGGCCACATTGACCACCGGCACGCCGCCTTCACGCATCTGGATCATCTGCAGGTCGCTCGATCCCATCACGCATTCGGCCTGGCCAGCGGCCATCATCTGCACGATGTTGACCTGCGGTCCGCCCATCTTGATGGTCACATCCAGCCCGTACTTTTTGTACAGGCCCGTGGCCACCGCCTGGTAGAAGCCGCCATGCTCTGCCTGCGCGTACCAGTTGGTCATGTAGGTGAACTTTTCCTGCGCGTGGGCCGTGCTCGACATGGTGCCGACGGCACCAACAGCGAGCAGCGCGGCTGCACCAAGTTTGGAAAGGCGGGAGGCGGTCTTCATCATGGTGGTACTCCGGTAGGGGGTGGAGGTGGAACGAAGGGACAACGAAGGGAAAGGCGAAAAGGATTGGTGATTGCGTTCGCAGGTTTCAGGCCAGCGCAGACGGGTGCTCGATGTGCCCGGTGTGATGGGCACGGCCCCAGGTGGGCTCAGCGCGGGGCGCCCACTGCAGCTTGTGCAGCTCGGTGATGGCTGCGGCCCAGCTCGCGGCCAGCGAGTCGAGGATGGCGTGGCCCTGCTCGGCCGTGGCAGGCAGCGGGTCGCCAATGATTCCGCTGGGGCCGAAGTCGCGCGCACTCCAGGCGCAGGCCGGGCGGCCGTCGGGCGAGAGCAGGGGCGAATCAAATACGGGCGGGTAGTTGACCACCGCGCGCTCCATGTGCACGGTGTCGGGGGCCAGGGCCAGCATCAGTGCGGTTTCACCGTGGCCCGCGTGCATGGCCAGGCGTTTCTCCTTGTCGGAGAGGAACTTGCCCGCCACATGCGGCACACGCCAGGTGAAGCTGGGCACCACGATGAAGTCGCCATGGCGCAGGCGCAGCTCGCGTGCGCACATCTCCATCACCTGCGGCTGGCCGCCGTGGCCGTTGACGAACAGCAGCTTGCGAAAGCCCGCGCGGTACACCGACTCGCCCACCTCGTTCATGGTGGCCAGCAGGGTCTCGCCGCTCAGCGTGACGGTACCCGGGAAGTGCAGGTGCTCTTCGGACTTGCCGTAGGTGATGGGGGCCATCGCAAACGCGGGCACATCAGCCGGCAGGCGCGCCAGCGCATGGCCCACCACGCCGGCGCTGATGACGGTGTCCACCGCACACGGCAGGTGCGGGCCGTGCTGCTCCGTCGCGCCGGTGGGCAGCACGATGACGGTGTTTTCCTTGTCTGGCAGGTCGGCGATCTCGGTCCAGCTCAGGTAGGGCAGGTAACGGTGGGGCGGGTTGTAGCCGTGCAGCATGAAAGGCTTTCGTGAAGGTGTTGGGGGTGGATCAGCGCTGTGGCAGATAGGCCGTGGCTTCGACCTCGATCAGAATGTCGGGCGTGGGCAACATGCCGCTCACTTCCACGACGGTGGATGCGGGGGGCTCGCCGGGGAAGAACAGCTTGCGCACGCGGCTGTACTGCGGGAAGTGGTCCAGGTTCTTGAAGTACTGCACCAGCTTGAATACATCGGACATCTGGCCGCCTGCGGCCTCGATGGTCAGGCGGATGCGGTCGAGCACGTACCAGCTCTGCGCGAGGATGGGGCCTTCCTTGATGTCGCTGCTGAACTCGCCCGTTCGGCCAATCAGCGTGGCGGCTTCATGCGGGATGTCGTCGTAGCCACGCACGATGCGGCTGGCGGCAGGGTCCACGGCGATGATCCCGCTCAGGTATATGAAGTCGCCTGCGCGGCGCCACGCGGCGTAGCGGGCCAGGGGCTGGGCGATGCCCGGCGCGGGCGTGGCTGCAGATGCGGGGCTCATGCAAGGCTCCTTGCGGATTCAGTGGTGGGCACATGCCAGGCGGCTGGTGCATGGCCGCTGGCGACGCGGCCCTGGCGCAGTACCACGCGGCCCTGCGCGCCTTGCGTGCGGGACGGAAAGCCCCAGTGGTCGGCCTGGGTGAAGACCAGCAGGTCGGCCACCGTGCCAGGCTGCAGGGGCAGCGCGGTGGTGCCAGTGCGGCCTGTGCGCAGCCAGTCGGCGCGGCACAGCGATTCGCTCCATTGGTCAAACGGTGCATCCAGCTGCGCAGCCAGCACCCCTGTGGCAAGGGCCTCCAGCGGGTCGAAGCTGCCCACAGGGCAGAACGGGTCTTGCACGTTGTCGCTGGCCACCAGCACCGGGATGCCGCGTGCACGGGCCTCCTTCACCAGCGTCAGGCCACGCTGGCGCGGTGTGCGGCCGGTGGTGGCGTCCTGCAGCAGCAGGTTGGTGATGGGCAGCGTGACCAGGGTGATGGGGCTTTGCGCCACCGCGTCGAGCGTGGCGAGGGCGGTGGCCTCGTCCTGTGCGGCCAGCGCGCAGGTGTGGCCGCAGACCACATGGCCTTCAAAGCGCAGCTCCTTGAGCAGTGCGGCGGTGGTCGCCAAACCGCTAGCGCCGGGGTGCAGTTCTTCGTCCACATGCAGGTCCACGTTCAGTCCGTGGTGTTGTGCGGCTTCGAACAGGTGGCGCAGCGCCTGCGGGTCCCAGTTGGTGGAATGCACAAAGCCGCCCAGCAAGGCGCCGGCGCCGCTCGCAGCCACGGTGGCGGCTAGCTGCATGGCGGCGCTGCGGTCCGTGTATAGGTGCAAGGGGATCAGGCTTACGCGCTCCAGCATGATGCGGTCTGCCCAGTCATGTGCCAGTGCGCGCAGCACGTTCCCGGCCAGTGGCTGAGCATCAGGCTCCCACCAGTCGCAGTGGGTGCGCAGGTGCACGGTGCCCGCGTCGTAGGCCCATTGCAGCGCGCGGCTGGCGCGGGCGTGGATGTCGGCTTCGGTCCAGCCCTGGCGGTCCACCATCATGGCCTCGATGGCACCCAGCAGGCCGGGTTTGACCACGCCCATGCGCGGCAGGGTGAAGGCCTTGTCCAGGTGGGTGTGCGCATCGACCAGGCCGGGCAGCAGCAGCGCGCCCGCCACGTCCCACACCGCGCCATGTGGTGCAGGGGATGTGCCGTGGGGCAGCACTTGCACGATGCGGCCCTGGGCCAGTTGCAGGTCGGCCAGCGCGGGCTGGTGGCCCTGCTGCGGCCAGGCGGCGGGCAGCAGCCAGCGCGGCAGCCGGGCGCGCAGGATGTGGTCGGGGGTGTTGGATGCGTGCATGCCGTGGCCCTTGGAAATTGGTCTTATGCAAAGCGCGCCATCGCCTGGCCCACGCGGGCCTTGAAGGCCGCCAGCCGGGGTGGTGTGGCCACGTTCATGTGGTAGTAGGCGTGGTAGTCCACCCGCGCCTTGCCACCGGTGAGCAGGCGCATGTAGCGGGTGATGGACTTGCGTGGCGGGTCGCCCATGAACAGGGCCGTCCAGCGGGGGCGGCCGTAGGTGACCACGGCGGAGATGCGCTTGATGTGCGTGAGCGACGGTTTGACGTTGTGCGGGTCGCTGATGTCAAAGGCCACGCCGGGCATGAGCACGCGGTCGAAAAATCCCTTGAGCATCGCCGGCATGCCAAAGCACCAGGTGGGAAAGCAGAACACCACCGCCTCGGCCCAGCGCAGGCGGTCCACATAGCCCTGCACGGGCAACTGGTTGCTGGGCACCTCGTGGTAGCCCAGGCGCTCCTCGCGGGTCATCACGGGGTTGAAGCCCTCGGCGTACAGGTCGCAGTCGTCCACCTCATGGCCCGCGCCGCGCAGCTGCTGCACCACCTCGGTGTGCAGGGCGGCGTTGTAGCTGGTCTCTACCGGGTGGCAATAGATCACGAGGATGCGCATGGCGGGGCTTCCGGGTTGTTGAAGTTCAGAGGTCGAGCGTGAGCGTGGGCCCGTGGCTGCGTGCGCAGCACACGGCGACGTGGGTGGCTTGCTCTGCCGCGCTCAGGCAGCTGTCGCGGTGGTCGGGCTCGCCGTCCAGCCAGCGGGTCACGCAGGTACCGCACACGCCCTGCTCGCACAGGGTTTCCAGCGGCACGCCAGCGAGCTGCAGCACGTCGGCCATGCTCTCGCCGGGGCCAACCGGCAAGCGCATCTGGCTGCGCTGCAGGATCAGCTCGAACGTGTGTTCTGTGCGGGCGGCGCTGGCGGTGTCAGGGGCTTGCTGCATTGTTTGACCATGTGATTTGATCGATTGGTCAAACTATTGCAAAGGCTGTGCCAGCCACAAAAACCCGTCAAACGTCTTTGTGGTGGATCAACGCGGCCTCATCGCGGCAGATTTGCGCCGCGTGCTGGTGCGCATCACGCCCCGCAGGCCCTCTGGCGCGTAGACCATGCCCAGAAATGGGCATTGGGCTTTAGTCTGGTGCGAGGCCGCAGCCCAGCAGCACAAAGCTGGTGAGTTCGCGCACGATGGGCTCGCGGTCGATGGGTTCATCGGGCGCCAGGCCCAGCATGATGTGCACCTGCACGCCGTAGTCGGCGTAGTGCTGCGTCATGCCCCAGATCTGCATGAGCAGTAGCGTGGGGTTGACGGCGCGCATGCGGCCTTCGTCAATCCAGCGGTTGATGAGGTCCACCTTCTGCTGGGTGGACTTGACGGCCACCGGCCAGTATTTGCCCAGGTTGCGCCCACCGCCCAGCACCTCGGTGGTGAAGATGCGCGACAGGCCCGGGTTGTCCAGCGCGTAGTCGAGCTTCTTGCGCACGTAGTTGCTCAGCACCGTCTTGGGGTCGTTGCTGTTGGCATCAAAGATGAAAGCACCCGACCAGCCGTTGAGCACCGAATACAGCAGTTCTTCATACAGCTCTTCCTTGCTGCTGATGTAGTAGTGAAGCTGGGGTTTGGTCAGGCCCGCGCGCTCCGCGATCGCCTTGGTGGATGCGCCCTTGAAGCCGTGCCGGCTGAATTCCGCAATGGCGGCATCGCGGATGGCACCCAGGATGCGCTCACGGCCTTGTTTGGCGCGGCTCAGCAGTGCGCCAGAGGCAGCTTCGGCTTCGGATTCGGTCATGGCTTTGGTGCGAGGCATGGGGGACGTGGGATGGCAGAGTGCGCGCTGCACATTCTGCCCGCGCAGCAACGGGTCAGAGTTTCCAGAACCCGATATGGGGTGCGCTGGCTTCTTCGACCAGCGCCGGACCGATGCATTCGATAGCGTGGGGCGAGGCGGCAAACACGTCGCGGCATGACAGCTCGGCGTCGCGCTGCTCGGCCCGCTCGCCCCGGAACATACGCAGGCGCTCGGCATCAATGCCGAACACCACGCGCCCTATGCCCGACCAGAAGATGGCGCCCGCACACATCACGCAGGGCTCGGCCGATGAATACAGCGTGGCCTTGGCCAGGGCATCGCGACCCACTCGCGGGCTCAGTTGGCGCACGGCATTGGTCTCGGCGTGGCCGGTGCAGTCGCCCGTTTCAGTGGCATTGCAATAGGCCTCGGCCAGCAACTCCCCATCGGCGCTCACCACGACCGCGCCGAAGGG
This sequence comes from Acidovorax sp. BL-A-41-H1, assembly GCF_051942715.1. Classification (NCBI taxonomy): domain Bacteria; kingdom Pseudomonadati; phylum Pseudomonadota; class Betaproteobacteria; order Burkholderiales; family Comamonadaceae; genus Acidovorax; species Acidovorax sp. BL-A-41-H1. The sequence continues at coordinate 24,450 of NZ_JBPVJQ010000009.1, forward strand.
CCGGTTGCCGCGTGCCCGTGCCGTGCACGACCAGGCGATGGCCTTGCGCAGGTAGGTGCCATCGGTGTCGTCGAGGTCGGCTGGCTCGTCGAACGGGTGGTGTGGCACGGCGGCCAGCAGGGCATGCATGGGGTGTCTCCGTCAGGGTGATTGGTTGCTGTCGCCACCGCTATGCATTTGGCATGCCATGAACAATGTGTGACATGTATGCATGCCTTTCGGCATGCACGCATCCTCATGTTTTCCATGCGCCCTGGTGTGAGGTGGACGACTCCTCAATCAATGCCGGGCCCACGCACTGGATGGGATGGGGCGAGCTGTTGAATACATCGCGGCAGGACAGCTCGGCGTCGCGCTGGTCCAGCCGCTCGCCACGAAACACACGCAGGCGCATCGCGTCGATGCCGTAGACCACGCGTCCGATGTTGGCCCAGTAGATAGCGCCCGCGCACATCACGCAGGGCTCAGCCGAGGAGTACAGCGTGGCGCCGGACAAGACCTCGCGACAGTGCGCGGGGCTCGCCAGACGCACGGCCGATGTCTCAGCGTGTGCGGTGCAGTCGCCGTTCTCACCGGTCGAGTTCCAGGCCTCGGCCAATACGCGGCCATCGGCCCCCACAATCAGCGCGCCAAAGGGCCGGTTGCCCCGTGCGCGGGCCTTGTCGGCCAGGGAAATGGCATGGCGCAGGTACTTGCCGTCGTGCTCGTCCAGCATCGCTTCCTGCGGCAGCAGTTCCTGGTGTGCGGTGAGGTTGTTCATGCCACCACCTTGCGGTCGGCCAGGGCGGGCAGGAAGGTGGGGTTGAATACCCGCTCCGGCGCAGGCTTGCGCGCCAGGTTGAACACGGTGTTCACCTCCTCGATCTGGTGTGCCAGCACGGCAGGCTGCACGCCCCCCAGCCCCACGGCCTGCGATTCAGCCGTCTGCAGGTACTGGCGCGTGATGGCCCAGCGCTCGCGCTCCACATCCATGTTCAGGATGGCCTCGCGGGCCTTGATGGCGGCAAATGCGGCCTCGGGGTTGGCCAGGGTCTCGCGCAATGCGCGGTTGCTTGCGCGCAGGAAGGCCTTGGCCGCCTCGGGCTTCTCTTGCAGCAGTCTGCCGGCCAGGATGGCATTGCCATACAGGTGCAGGCCGGCCTTGCGGTATTCGAGCACCGACAGGTCTTTGGATGGAACGCGTGCAAACAGCGACACGGCCGAGTCGTGGAAGTAGGTGGCGGCATCGACATCACCGCGCACCACCACGTTGTCGCGCGCGCTGAAATCGGTGGTGACCCAGCTGAACAGCTCGGGCGACGTCTTGAGCGCGCGGGCCACCATGGGCCAGCTGCGGCGGGTGGATTCCACTGCCGCAGCGGCCACCTTCTTGTCCTTGAGCGATGCAAAGTCGGTGGTGATGCCTCGGTCCTTGCGGCCGATGATGACAAACGGCGCGCGGTTGTAGTACTGGTAGATGGCCTGCACCGGCGTTTCGGCGTTCTGTGCGTGGAACTCAGCGAGCGAGCTGATGTCGCCCAGACCGATGTCATAGGCGCCGCTGGCCACGCGCGTGATGGAGGCGACCGAGCCTGCGCCCACGTCGATGCTCACGTCCAGGCCTTCCTCCTTGTAGTAGCCCTTGGCCTGCGCCAGGAAGAAGGGCGAGGTCTGGCTGGTCACGCGGAAGTCGAGCGTGAACTTGAGTGGGGTGAGCGCGTTTTGCGCATGCACGGCGGGTGCGCCCAACGTGGCAGCGATCGACGAGGCGAGGGTGGTGGAGAGAAAGCGACGGCGTTGCATCAGCATGGTGGAGGCCCAGGTTCGGTGGAAGGCACCGGGCCCGCAGGCGTGCGCCGCCGCAGGACCGGGTTGAACTGAGCAATTTCCGGGCGCCACCATCCATTGGGTGGCAGCGCTGAACGCTTCTACTCGGCAGCGGCCGATGCAGGATGCGTGCCCGGTGTAGCGAAAGTGCGGCAACGTGCGGCCTGACGGCATCTGTTTGCGAAGGTTTTGCCTTGGCGCAAGCCTGTGGCGCGCCTTGTGTGCATGGATGGATGCATCCATGCATCGGCGGCTGGTGCCATGCGGTGGTGCACTGACGCCGCGCTGCCCTGGTGCGGTTTTGCCCCGGTTTGGTGAAAGGTGCGCGTTCGCGGCGCACGCCCTGTGTGCTTCCCCTGGCCCGCCGTTTGCTTGCTACTACGCCAAGAGTAGAAGCGTTCAGCCCAGCCCCTTTTGCGTTGCGCAAAGCAGCTGGCGGGTCATTGCTCTTGAAGCCGGTGGCGGTCTGTGTGCGGCGCGTGTGCCTTTCTTTGGAGGGCCTGCGCAGCCAGCGGGCCGCTGCCATTGTTCCCTTCAAGACCACATGGCGCCGTGCCGCTGCTTCGCTATTCCTTGCGGCCTGCCGTGTGCCTTGTTTGCCATTGATCCAACGAGGACACAGACACCATGCAAAGCATCGCTACCCCCGCCACTTCCCCGGCGACCCCCGTCTATGAACCCACCGTCGCCCCCGATGTGCTGGGCGAGCTGGAGAAAGAATCGCGCATGGGCGGCGCGATGGACGGCGAGACCTCCACGCGAGAAGTGCGCTGTATCGACGTCTCCAACTTCGAAGCGCGCAAGCACGAGATCGCCGAGCAGTTGTGGAGCGCCTCCGTCGATATCGGCTTCTTCCAGGTGACGAACCACGGTATTCCCGTCGAAGACATCCGCGCCGCCTTTGCGCGCGCCGAGGCCTTTTTCGACCAACCCAAAGACACCAAGGCCCAGTGGCCCCTGTCGCGCAACGCGGGCTGGGAGCACAAGGCGCAGATCCGCCCCTCCACCCGCACGCAAGACCAGAAGGAGTCCTACCAGGTCACCCGCCCGCGCATGGCGGGCCTGTGGCCTACCGAGGCCGAGCTGCCGGGTTTTCAGGCCGCCACGCTGGCTTTTGAGCGCCAGTGCTGGGAGGTGGGCATGCGCCTGCTGTCGTGTTTTGCGTACAAGCTGGGCTTTGATGCGGACTTCTTCACCCGCGCCCACAACCCTGAGCTGCCCAGCTACCAGAGCACGCTGCGCATGCTGCACTACTTTGCGGTGGACCCTGCACTCAAGGACGAGCTGGGCCTGTGGCGCGCCGGTGCCCACACCGACTTCGACTGTCTGACCCTGCTGTTCCAGCGCCCCGGCCAGGGCGGCCTGCAGGTGCTGCCTGGCAAGGAGGCGGAAGGCCGACAATGGACCAGCGTGGAACCCGCCGAGGGCGTGATCACCTGCAACATCGGCGACATGCTCATGCGCTGGAGCGACGATGTGCTGCCCAGCAACTTCCACCGCGTGCGCAACCCCTTGCCGCACGAATACCAGGGCGCACGCTACAGCCTGGCGTTCTTCTGCCAGGCCAATGAAGACGCGGTCATCGAAGGCCCAGCGAAGAAGTACCCGCCCATCACCGGCGCCGAGTACCTGCGCCAGCGCATCAGCGCCAATTTTTCCAATAAATATTGAAAAAAATAGGCTCTGGCGCTTATCTGGAAAGCGCTAGAAGCTATCAAATATGGAGCGTTGCTCCATGATCGGTCCTACAGCCAGGGCTGGAGCCAGCCCAGCCCGTCGCTGGTGGCGTGGTCGGCGGCGCCGCGTGCGGGGCGGTATTCGCAGCCGATCCAGCCGTCGTAGCCCAGGCTGTCCAGCAACTTGAACAGGTAGGTGTAGTTCAGCTCGCCCACATCGGGCTCGTGGCGCTCGGGCACACCAGCAATCTGGAAGTGACCGACGTTGCCCGTTGGCAGGTACTGGCGCACCTTCATGGCCAGGTCGCCTTCCACGATCTGGCAGTGGTACAGGTCCATCTGCACCTTCACGTTGGCGGCGCCAATCTCGGCGATCAGCGCGTGGGCCTGGTCCTGGCGGCTCAGGAAGAAGCCGGGCATGTCGCGGCCGTTGATGGGCTCCAGCAGGATCTGGATGCCGTGCGGCGCAGCCTGCTCGGCGGCGTAGCGCACGTTGGCGATGTAGGTGGCACGTACGGTGGCTGCGTCTGCCCCTTGGGGCACCAGCCCGGCCATCACGTGGATGCGGGGGCATTGCAGGGCCTGGGCGTATTCGATGGCTTTAGCAATGCCTTCACGGAACTCGGCCTCGCGCCCGGGCAGGCAGGCCAGCCCGCGCTCGCCCGCGTCCCAGTTGCCGGGGGGCGCGTTAAACAGCACCTGCTGCAGGCCGTTGGCTTGCAGGCGCGCGGCCAGTTCTTGCGCCGGGTAGGCGTAGGGAAAGAGGTACTCCACCGCCTTGAAGCCATCGCGCGCGGCGGCGGCAAAGCGGTCGAGAAAGTCCACGTCGTTGTAGAGCATGGACAGGTTGGCGGCAAAGCGGGGCATGGGTGTCTTTCTGTCTTGGGTGAAGGCGTGGCGTTACCACTGCGCGCCAAAGGTCTGGCGCAGTTCTTCAATCTGGGGCTCGGTCAGCGGCGTGGGGCGGGGCTGGCACAGCAGCCACAGGCGCGCGGTTTCTTCCAGCTCCTCCAGCACGGCCATCGCGGCGGCGGGCGTGTCGTGCCACACGTTGGGCCCTAGGCGCGCCAGCATCACGGCGCGCACGGGGCTGCCCTCGGCGGCATAGCGGGTAATGGTCTGCGCCACCAGCGCGGCCGCTGCGGCGTCACCGGGGCGGTGGTAGGGAATGTGCGGCACGCGGCCCACCTTCATGACGAAGTAGGGCGTGATGGGGGGCAGCAATTGCGCATCGGGCGCCAGCTGGCCAGCTGCAGCCGTGTCGGCCTGCAGCGAGCAGGCCACCAGATGCGTGCTGTGCGTGTGGATCACGCAGCGCGCGGGGGCTGCTGTCGATGCCGATGCTTCATAAATCTGCCGGTGCAGCGTTATGGTCTTGCTGGCCCGGTCGCCCGCCACCTGCTGGCCCTGGGCGTCCAGGCGCGCCAGCCCCTCGGGCTGCAGGGTGCCCAGGCAGGCATCGGTGGGGGTGATGAGGTATCCGTCGGCCAGGTGCACACTGATGTTGCCGGCGGTGGCGTGCACATAGCCCCGCTCAAACAGGCTGCGACCCACGCGGCAGATCTCGTCGCGGGCCTGGCTCTCGTCCATGAAGGCGGGGGTAGAGGTCATGCCAACAATTGTGCAAAAGCCTTGGTGAAAAAGTCGGTGCTGCCAAAGTTGCCCGACTTCAGCGTGATGTGCAGCCCGTCCTTGGCATCAGGGGCCACGGCATGGCACCACGGCACGCCGGGGTCAATCTGCGCGCCAATGCGCATCTGCGTGATGCCCAGGGCCTGCACGCAGGCACCGGATGTTTCACCACCTGCCACGATGAGCTGGCGCACACCGCGCCGCACCAGGCCACGTGCAATGGCGGCAATGGTGTCTTCCACCATGGCACCGGCTTTCTCGGAGCCCAGCTTGCCCTGAATGGCGCGCACGGCCGATGGCTCGGCGGTGGAATACACCAGCACCGGGCCCTGGCCGATGTGGCCCTCCGCCCAGGCCAGCGCTTCGGCGGCTACGTCCACGCCGGCGGCGATGCGCAGCGGGTCTATGGCGAGGGCCGGTTTGCCTGCCTTGATGAAATCCATCACCTGCTGGTTGGTCGCCACCGAGCAGCTGCCCGACACGATGGCCTGCAGGCCTTGCGCGGCGGGTAAGCGTGCGGCCTCGTTGCTGGGGGCCACGCCAAAGTTGCCCGGCAGGCCAATGGCCACGCCTGAGCCTGCAGTGACCAGTGGCATGCCCTTGAGGGCCGGGCCCAGGCGCAGCAGGTCGGCGTTGGCCACCGCATCCACCACGGCCATGCGCACGCCCTCGGCCTTGAGTTGGTCGATGCGCGCGCGGATGGCGGCCTCGCCCTGTGCGACCACGCTGTGGTCGATCAGGCCCACACGGCTGGGCGTTTGCGCCTGCAGCACGCGCACCAGGTTGGGGTCGGTCATGGGCGTGAGCGGGTGGTTCTGCATGCCGCTCTCGTTCAGCAGCACATCGCCCACAAACAGGTAGCCCTTGAACACGGTGCGCTTGTTGTCGGGGAACGCGGGCGTGGCGATGGTGAAGTCGGTGCCCAGGGCCTGCATCAGAGCATCGGTCACGGGGCCGATGTTGCCTTCGGCCGTGCTGTCAAAGGTGGAGCAGTATTTGAAGTAGATCTGCTTGGCACCCTGCGCCTGCAGCCACTTCAGTGCCTCAAGCGACTGGGCAATCGCTTCGTCTTTGGGAATGGTGCGCGACTTGAGTGCGACCACGATGGCATCTGCCTCGGTATCCAACGGTGCCGTGGGCACGCCCATGGCCTGCACCACGCGCATGCCTGCGCGCACCAGGTTGTTGGCCAGGTCGGTCGCGCCGGTGAAGTCGTCAGCAATGCAGCCCAGCAGGGCTCGTGCGCGTGTCATGCCTTTTTCTCCTTGGCTTCGGGCAGGGTGATGCCGGGGAAGATCTTGATCACGGCGCTGTCATCTTCCTTGGCAAAGCCTGCGGTGGATGCCTGCATGAACATCTGGTGCGCGGTGGCGGCCAGCGGCAGGGGGAATTTGCTGGCGCGTGCGGTGTCCAGCACCAGGCCCAGGTCCTTCACGAAAATATCGACGGCTGAAAGCGGTGTGTAGTCGCCAGCCAGCACGTGGGCCATGCGGTTTTCAAACATCCAGCTATTGCCTGCGCTGTTCGTGATCACTTCATACAAAGCACTGGCTTCCACGCCTTCGCGCAGGCCCAGGGCCATGGCTTCGGCGGCCACGGCAATGTGCACACCGGCCAGCAGCTGGTTGATGATCTTGACCTTGCTGCCCGCACCCGCCTTGTCGCCCAGGCGGTACACCTTGCCGGCCATGCCGTCGAGCACAGCGCCTGCAGCGGCATAGGCCTCTGGCTTGGCCGAGGTCATCATGGTCATCTGGCCCGATGCGGCCTTGGCGGCGCCGCCGGAGATGGGCGCGTCCACATAGTGCAGGCCCAGCGCGTTCAGGCGCGCTTCCAGCGCCACCGACCAGTTGGGGTCTACGGTGGAGCACATCACAAAGGTGCTGCCGGGGTGCATGGTGCTGGCTGCGCCGCTTTGGCCATCGTCGCCAAACAGCACGCTCTCGGTCTGCGCCGCGTTGACCACCACCGACACCACCACATCACTCACCGCCGCCAATGCAGCGGTGGTGGCGTGGGCCGTGCCGCCGTCGGCCACAAAGGCATCGGCCACGCCGGGGCGCACGTCACACACGTGGATGGTGAAACCGTTGTTGCGCAGGGTCTTGGCAATGCCAGCGCCCATGGCGCCCAGGCCGATGATGCCGACGGTGGGTTTTGTCATGTTGTCAGTCCTTCAAAGAAATTCAAATAGGGCGCTTAGGCGACCAGAACCCAGAGCAAAGCGGTCATCGCAAAACCAGCGATGCCCAGCACGGTGGTCAGCACGGTCCAGGTGCGCAGGCCATCGCCCACGCTCAGGCCCAGGTAGCGGGTCACGATCCAGAAGCCCGAATCGTTGACGTGCGACAGGCCCAGGCTGCCAAAGCCAATGGCAACCGTGAGCAGCGCCACTTGCAAGGGGGAATACCCGCCGCCCGCCATCGCATCGGCCAGCAGGCCGCAGGTGGTGATGATGGCCACGGTGGCCGAGCCCTGTGCGGCGCGCAGGGCCAGCGCAATGATGAACGCCAGCAGAATGAGCGGCAGGTGTGTGGCAGTGAGGCTTTGCGACAGCGCCGCGCCAATGCCGCTGGCGGTGAGCACCTTGGCAAACACGCCGCCTGCGCCCGTCACCAAAATCACGGTGGCGGCAGGGGGCAGGGCAGATTCCATGATGGCGTTGGTGCGCTCGCGGTTCCAGCCCTGGCTGCGTCCCAGCAGGAACATCGCCAGGCCCACGGCCACCATCAGCGCAAAGATGGGCGAGCCGATGAAGCCGAGCACGTTACGCAGGCTGTCGCCCTTGGGCAGCAGCGTGGCGCCGGTGGTGCCGGCCATGATGAGGGCCAGCGGGATCAGGATGAGCGCCATGATGGTGCCCACGCCCGGTGCGCTGCGGGCCTTGGATGCCGTGCTGCCTTCGCTGTTGCCAAAGGCCGCAAACTGCTCTGCCGTGGTGGGCAGCATGGGGTAGCCCTTGCGGTTGAGCCAGCCCGAAACCACCTGCGACAGCGCCGCCAGCGGGATGCAGATGGCCAGGCCAATGATGGTGATCCAGCCAATGTCGCCCTTGACGATGGCCGCCCCGCCCACGATGCCGGGGTGCGGTGGCACCACCACGTGCGCGGCCAGCATGATGCCCGCCACCGGCAGGCCGAACTTGATGGGATTGACGCCCGCCGCCTTGCAAAAGCCGTAGACGATGGGCACCAGGATGATGAAGCCCACATCAAAAAACACCGGGATGGCCAGCACCAGCGCGGCGGCCGTGAGTGCCATGGGCACCCGTGTGGGGCCCAGCAGCTGCGTGAAGCGGTTGGCCAGGCTGGCCGCACCGCCCGAGACCTCGATCATGCGCCCCAGCATGGAGCCCAGCGCCACCAGGATGGCGACCGAACCCAGCGTGCCGCCCATGCCCGCAATCAGCGTGCTGATGATGTCCCCAATGGGCATGCCGGTGGCAAACGCCACCAGAAAGCTCACCAGCATCATCGCCACGAAGGCGTGGACCTGCCAGCGGATGATGAGTAACAGGAGCAGGCCAATGCTGCCGGCGCCAATGCCGAGAAGTGCGAGGGTGGACATGTACGGGGTATCTCCGGGATGGAAGGGGGCAGGCCCAGGCAGCCCAAAAAAGCAGGCCCTGGGACGGCCTGGTTTTGGTGCCTGGTTGCACCTTGGTTGATATGTTTATATGGTCATCATACAAATTCTTGCGCACCATTGTGGTTCGGGTTAACCCGCATGCACGGACTAGAGAGGCGGGTTGGGCGGCGCTATTTGAAGGTTTTTGGCCCTCTGCGCGCGACTGGTAAGAGATGTAAGCTATAAATTTAATAGCTTTTGGCGAGGAGATGCAGCCTCTGACCCGCCTGCGCAGCGGCTGTGTGCTGCGGGACCCAGGTCACCGCCGGGTTCAGAACACCAGCGGTGCGGACGCCGCCACCAATGGCTGCGCCAGCCGCGCGCCGTCCTGTGCCCAGAACGTGAGATCGGCCTGTTCAATACGGGCCAGTGCGTTTTTCATGTGCTGCGCGGCAGCTGCACGTGCTGCCACCGGGTCACCCGCTTCGATGGCGCGCACGATCTGTGTGTGTTCGTGGGTCACGGCGTCGGCAAAGTCTTCGCGCCGTGCCTCGTTGGCGCGGGTCACGCGGGTCGCGCCTTTCAGGAACTGGGCCAGGTAGTCCAGCGTGCTGATCATGAACGGGTTGCCCGCTGCCTGCGCAATGGCGCGGTGGAACAGCACGTCTTCCTCCACCCCGTCGCGGCCTGCACGCACGGCATCGGCAATGCGCTGCATGGCGGCGCGGATGGCGGCAATGTCTTCATCGGTGCGGCGCAGGGCTGCCAGCTCGGCCACCTCGGCTTCGAGCGCTCGGCGCACTTCCACAATCTGCATCACCGCCTCGCGAGATGCCGCAAGGGGCACATCAAACTGCAGCGGTTCGATGCCCGGCGCCAGCACATACACGCCGCTGCCCTGCCGTGAGTCCACCAGCCCCAGCGACTTGAGGCGCGAGATCGCCTCGCGCACCACCGTGCGGCTGACCTGAAACTGCTGCGCCAGCACGGCCTCGGTAGGCAGCTTTTGCGCCGCCTGGATGCGGCCCGCGCGGATCTCGGCCTCCAGCGTGCTGGCGACCTGGTCGGACAGCTTGATGCTGGGTTTGATGGCGGAAAAAGGTGACGTCATGGGCGAAGCGGACAGAGGTGGCGGCAGCAGTCCCGAGGGACGGCCGACTGTACCCCAAGCGTCGGCGCAAGGCGCCGTGCCGAAGGCCCCCCGTCGCGCCTGGTCAGATCAATTCGCCACCCTGAGCCGCTGCACCAGCCAGTTCGCCGTGAAATCAAAGTGCTCCCGCATGTGCAGCTCCGCTGTGTGTCCATCGTCCCCATAGACCAGCTGGGTTACGTTGAAGCCGAGCGCTGCCAGAGAAGACGGTTCCTCCTTGGACACCAGGTCTTCGTGGATCCCGTTCACCATCAGAATGGGTTTTTGCAACTGCCCCTTCGTCGGCGTCTTCAACTGGCGGGAGAGCTGGAAGGTTTCGTAGTAGTTGCACATCGTCTGCCGGGGTGTGGTCCGTGGATCCATGTTCGCAAACATGGTGTAGGGCGCGACGATCCATGCCGGAGCCACCATGCAATGCGCGCTTCCAAAGCTGGAATCGCTGGGGCCGCCGATGTTGACAACCGCTTTGTAGAGGTCGTTCTTCAGCCCGCCCAGCGTTGCCAGATAGCCGCCCATGCTCCAGCCATACACCGCCACCCGGCTGGCATCCAGATCACTGCGTTGCTGGATGTAGTCGGCAATGGCGTCGAACATCACATGGGCGTCGGGGTGGAACGCCAGCTGGTTCTCCCCGGTGTCCGGGTTCTCCACAACGATGGTTGCGAACCCCCGGCTTGCGAAGTAGTCGCTGTGCCGGATCATCTCTGTCTTCAGGTTGTCCAGGCCGCCAAGGATCACCAAGGTCGGCAGCTTGGCATCGCCGCTGGGCCGTGTGGAGGGGGCGCGGAAGTAGCCAATGAACTCTTTGCCGCCGGCCTTGAAGGCAATCCGCTGCAGCGGTTTGCCCAGGGCGGCATAGGCCTGTTCGGTCGCGCGCAGGTCTGCCGCCGGGAGTCGCTTGGGAATCCGGTTCATCCGCCAATAGAAAGCCGCCTTTCTGTAGGCGGCCGATGCCGCCAGGGCGTCGCCTTGCTCGGCGGCTGCGCGTGCCCGTTCCGCATACATCTGCGCGGGCTTGCTGAACGTTGCCTGCCAGACCGGCTGCGATGGCCCCGCGTGTTCTGGCAGCGCTCCGATGACCTCGTCAAAGGTACGCGCTTCGATCCCGGCATCCTCCAGCCACCAGCAGATGTTGAATTTGAACGAGGGGTGCATGCGAGCGATGCCGCCCGGGTACTCGGCCTGCCCCTTTGCGCAGAATTCGGCCATGCTGTTCGCAGTCCGGGCCGCAGGAATTCCCTGCGCAGCGGACTCTTGTGGTGCGGCGACTGCCAGCAAGGCAGCGCCGAAGGTCGTCCATAGTTTCCAAGCCAGTCTGTTCGTCACAATCTTTCCTTCAGGGTGGTAATGCGGTGGGACCGTGGCAAGGCACGGGACACGTGGCACAAGGCCGATGAACGGCTGCCGGGGGTGCGTTGCACGCGTTGGGGGTTGGCTGCTCGCGCTCTGTACCAGGGCGACACAGCCTTGCGCCGGGCTCTATCGGTTCGGCATGCTGGGCAGCCAGCCATGGCCGCGGTACCAGGCCAGCGTGTCGGCCACGGTTTGCTCAACCGGGCGAAACTTCAGCTGAAGCTGTTGCTCGCTCTTGGCATGGTTGAAATGGCTGCGTCCCGCCTCCTTGCGCATCAGCCGCACGGTAGCCAGACTGAGCAGGATGGGCTTGCCGGTGATGCGTGCGTAAAGCTCCTGGACGCTCGCCAGGAGATACAGGAGCGGAAAGGGCAGGTGGCGTGTCGGCGTCTTGATGCCCGCGATCTTTCCTACCAAAGGCACCAGTTCCTGCATCGTCATGTGGCGCCCGGCTGCCAGATAGCGTTCGCCCCGCAGCCCCTGTTCTGCAGCCGCAATCTGCGCATTCGCTACGTCGCGGGCATCCACAACGGAAAAGCTGCCGGGCACCAGCCCCGGCAGTTTTCCCAGCACCACGTCGTTGACAAACTGCCCGGAGGAGGTGGGGCCGATATCCGCCGGTCCCCACATCCATCCCGGCAAGACGAAGCTGGCATGCATGTTCGGGTGCGCCGCCAGAAAGGCCGACACGGCCTGGTCGGCCAGTATCTTGCTGCGGTAGTAGTCGTCCTCGGCATCCGCCAGGTCGCGCAGGCAGGTCTCGTCCATGGGCAAGCCGGGCTCGCCATTGAGCACTGCAATGGACGAGGTCTGGATGAAGCGCCGGATGCCCGCGTGATAGGCCTGCTCGATGAGGTCTTTCGTTCCGTCCACATTGATGCGCTTGAGTTCTGCCCAGTGGCTGCCACCCTTGAAGTTGTCCCGAAAGAACGCGGCGGTGTGGAACACCACGTCGCAGCCCTGGAGCGCCCGGGAGAAGGCGGGCACGTCCGCCATGTCGCCCAACACCAGTTCGACCCCTTCCACCCCTGCAAACTGCTGCTGGCCCTTGGCCTTGGAGCGGACGAGTGCCTTGACGCGGAAGCCGCGCTCGACCAGTTCGCGCACAAGGTTGTTTCCGAGGAGGCCGGTAGCGCCGGTGACAAAAGCGGCCCGCAAGCCCATGGATTGTTTCATGTCGATTGAACTTCAAAAATCAAATGATCTTTCAGTTTATCGGCAGGCAAACTAAATATCAAGTGATATTTGAAATCTGGCCCAGCCTGGCTGCACCGGCACGGGCCCCAGGTCCATCTCGAAAGTTCATGTGATATCTTTGGGCATGAGCCCCACGACAGCAAGAAAGCGCTTGAGCCGAGAGGAAAGCCAGGCGCAAACACGCGAACGCCTCATCGACACTGCGCAGCAGTTGTTTGTTGCGAACGGGTATGGGGGCGCGTCCATCCGCGACATTGCGAACAAGGCGGGCTACTCCCAGGGCGCGTTCTATTCCAACTTTGCGAGCAAGGAAGACGTGCTGCTGGAGCTGCTGCGGCGCCACATGACGGCAGAGGCAACGCACCTGTCCCGGGTCATGTCGGGTGACGGAGACGATTCCGAACAGATATTTGCCGAGCTGGATGCCTGGGCTTCCACGCTCAATCACGACGCGGATTGGTGCATGCTTTCCATCGAACTGCAATTGCACGCCAACCGCAGTCAGACGTTCGCGGTGGAGTACCAGAAGGTGTGGGATCGGCACCGCAGCGACCTGGGCCAGGTGATTGGCCAGCTGTTCCACAAGCTCGGAAGGATTCCTCCTGCCGAGCCTGCCGAGCTGGCCGCCGCCTTCATGGCCCTGTCGCATGGCCTGGCGTTGCAGCGGATGAGCACACGTCCCGATCCTTCGGGGAGCCTCATCATGGCGTTCCTGCGCGGACTGATTGCCAATGCGGAGCGAGAGAAGGCCGGATAACAGCCGCAAGCCCTGGCGGATTCATCCGCCCAGTGCAAGATATCCGTCGGGCATCGGTGCTGGCGTGCCCATCGCGGTCTTCTGGCCCGCCTTTCTAACCTGTCTAGCCTCTTCAGCCTGCTTTGATCCGCCGGACCGCTCCTACTTGGCGGCCGCCGACGCCGCGCATGCCTCGCCCATCCCGGCCATGCCCGCCAGCCGCTGCAAGCGGCTGCGCTTGTCCATGCAGTCCTTGTACTCCGCCTCCCGCAGCTTCTCCTGCGCCAGTTGTGCAGCCCGTGCGCGCTCGGCCTGCAGCTGGGTCACACGTTTTCGGATCTGCGGCATCACGGCCAGCGCGGCCTTTTCGCCTTCCACGATGGCATTGGCGCGCTGGCTGAAGTCGGCGGCACCAATGTCCAGCACCTGCGGGCGGACGATCACGTCGGCGCGCGCCAGCTCGGCCTGGCCCAGCTTCTGGCCCATGATGGCAATCGACTGGTTGAGCGCGCCCAGCATGTTGCCCGGCGTCTGGCCCCGGGCCTTGTTGGAGATGTCCACGGCAATCACGATATCCGCGCCCAGCTGGCGTGCGGCATCCACCGGCACGGGGCTCACGATGCCGCCATCCACAAAGTGGTACTTGCCAATGGTGACGGGCTGGAACACGCCCGGCACGCTGCTGGATGCGCGCACGGCCTGGCCGGTGTTGCCGCGTGCAAACACGGTGCGCTCGCCGTCTTCCAGCCGCGTGGCGACGACGACAAAGGGCTTGGCCATCTGCTCCAGCGGTTTGCGGCGCACCTGCTCGTTCACATAGTCTTCCAGCTTCTGCCCCAGCACCAGGCCGCCGGACGAGAGCTGCAGATCGCGGATCTTGGCTTCGTCCAGCGCCACGGCCTTTTCCTGCATTTCAAACGCGTTCATGCCGCTGGCATACAGCGCGCCGACCACGCTGCCTGCGCTGGTGCCCGAGACCACGGCGGGGGCTAGGCCATTGGCCTCCAGCATCTTGATCACGCCAATGTGCGCAAAGCCCTTGGCCGCGCCGCCGCCCAGGGCGATGCCGATGCGGATGGGGGGCGTTGCGGGCGTGGAGGGCGTGGCGAGGGGCGCGGCTTCGCTGCCTGCGCCCGCCTGGGTCGGGGCCGTGCCGCCACATGCGGCCAAACCTGCTGCGGCCCCAAGGGCCAGAAGTCGCAAAAGAATGGTCAAGCGCATGCCGGGTGATCCTGCTGTCGTCCAAACGGGGCGGGCAGTATAGCGGCAGGGTGCCTGCGGCCGGTGTTGTGGGGGTGATTGCTCCTAAAAAAGGAGCGATACGCGCTTTGTGGGCGCGCGGCAGGGCCGCTTATTGCCAAAAATCGCGGTGCAAGGCGGTGATCTCGTCCTGCAGTGCGGGCACCGGGCCCAGCACTTCGGTGCTGCGCTGGCCGCTGGCAAATACCGTGCGGCAGGGCAGGGCCAGCGTGGGGTTGTCGGGATGGTCGCCCGTCAGGGCGAGCAGGGCGGTTTCCTCGGCGCCATACAACACGCGGCCGATGCCCGCCCAGTAGATCGTGCCTGCGCACATGGCGCAGGGCTCAAAGGTAGTGACCAGCGTGCACTGGGCCAGATAGGCGCCGGGGTAGTTGGCCGCCGCCGTGCGCGCCAGCGTGCTCTCGGCGTGGTTCACGGTGTCTATGTTGCCCTGCTCGGCCAGCACCGTTTCGCCATCGGGCGCAACGAGCAGGGCGCCGAAGGGGTGGCGGCCCATGTCCTTGGCGCGCTGCACCACGGCATTGGCGCGGCGCAGAAGGCGCTTGATCAGGTCGGGGGTGAGGGCGGCGTGGTGTTGCATGTGCTGTTCAAAGACGCTGATTTGCCTTCAAGGCAGACAACCCAAAGGTGCCACAGGAGATCCCAAGCGGAGATGTTGCTTCGACCTATGGTGAGCACCCCAGTGATTCAGGTCAACGCGTGTTGCACAGTATGTCGTGACTGTTTCACAAAGTGCCAAAGTGGAGAGGTGACGGTTACTTAAACTGCCACCTTTTTCTGTCGCGCCCTGCCGCTTATTAATCCCCATGGTCAAACCTGTTATCCCTGGAGCCATCATCGCTGGCGGCGAATTGAGCAAATCTACCATCCTTGCCGTGAATCAGGCGGCCGCGAAAACTCCGGCGCAGTGGCGCCGTTTCGTTGCATACGCCACGTTGGTCAAGGTGGGTGGGTCGCTGGCTTGGCGTGCCAACAATCCGGGTAATTTGCGTGATTCGCCCCTCAAGATTGGCAACGTAACGGGGGCGGTAGGTGTCTTTGCTGTATTCGCAACTATGGACGACGGTCATGCTGCGCAGAAAGCGCTGTACATCAAAAAATACGGCACAACGAAGGTGCGCGAGGCGATTGCCAAGCTCACTCCTCCTAGCGAAAACGATACCGAGCGCTATCTCAAAGAGCTGGAGAAAGCGGGGGTCGATCTGGACAAGGATGTCAACTCGCAGATTGATGTACTGATGCCTGCAGTGGCGCTGAGCGAAGGGGTCATCGCAGGTATTGAGGTGCCACGCTCATGAGGCGCGGCATCTTGGCAGTTGGATTGGCTACTGTCCATCTGCTGGCGCAAGCGACCGATGCCGTGATGGTGGGGTGCAAGAGTGTGCAGATTACATTGGACGAGCGCGTGAACACAGCTGAGCTGAACCGTTTGTGGGCCAGCGGGGAGGCAGTAGCGGCTTCGCCGGCTGTTTTGCAGCTACGCAGCTGCGAAGGCAAGGTATTGGACGCAGTGACGCTGGAAGGGCCACTTGCAAAGCTGGACCCAGCGGCGTTGCGCGGCGCACCCCACCCAACAGTTCTTGTCACGGTGGACCTCACGGCGGCGGCGGGTAGTTACAACGGCCCGCTAACCAGACCTTTTGAAATCCAGGGAAACCAGCTGCAACCCGTGCAGGCCCGAGCGCAAAAGGGTGATATCGAAGCCATCTTGCTACCGCTGACTGGCAAAGCGGCCTGGAAAAAATGGCGGGTTGGAGGAAAGGACCAGCTTCTGGCGGTCCGTAGCCAGGCAACGGATGGTGACTTCGTCATCAGCTATCGCCGTTACCTGCCTCAGTCCGGCGGTTGGCGCTTCGTCGAACGGTCTCAACCCGGGCTTTGGGAGTCAGATGGCGAGTTTCCCTCGCGCAAGTCCTTTCCTTGAGGCACCGTCGGCCGTGATTCGTAAACGGGCCGCCTGTCGATCACGCGATACTCATTCACCCTGAGAACCCCGGTGCGCCCACCCCGTGGTGCGCTTTTCAATCCAGCTGAACAGCTCGTACATCACCATGGCCATGGCGCCCACCACCATCAGGCCCGCAAACGCCAGGCCCATCTGCATCGATGAGCCCGCGCTGATCAGCAGGTAGCCGATGCCTTCGTTTGCAGCGGTCATCTCCGACACGGTGGTGCCCACAAAGGCCAGCGTGATGGCGACCTTGAGCGAGCCGTAGAAGTACGGCATGGAGCGGGGCAGGCCCACCTTGGTCAGCACGTCCCAGCGCTTGGCGCCCAACACGCGCAGCACGTCTTCCAGCTCGGGCTCCAGCGTGGCGAGGCCCGTGGCGATGTTGACCATGATGGGGAAGAAGCTGATGAGAAACGCGGTGAGGATGGCCGGGCCCACGCCGATGCCGAACCACACCACCAGGATGGGCACAAAGGCGGCCTTGGGCAGCGCATTGAAGGCCGTCATCAGCGGGTAGACCGCGGCATAGGCGATGCGTGAGCTGCCGATCACAAAACCCAGCAGCACACCCACGACGATGGCGATGCCAAAGCCCGCCATGGTGACCCAGAAGGTGCGCCAGGCATGGCCTGCGATGACGCCGCTGAACTCCACCAGCTGCACGCCAATGGCCCAGGGGCTGGGAAAGAGGTACTCGGGGATGCTGAAGGCCGAGCAGATGATTTGCCACAGCAGGATGGTGGCGACGAGCAGGATCCAGGGGGACCAGCGCTCCACGGTTTTCTTGTGCATGGGGATGAGGCGCTTTCTTTGTTCTTATTGCGGGATGGGCGCGCCGGCTTTGCCTGCACTTTGTCGGATGGCACCGATGTGGCCGCGCAGCTCGTGCACGATGTCGGTGAACTCCTTGGTGTAGGTCACCTCCAGGTCGCGCGGGCGGGGCAGCTCGATCTCTTTGCGCACCACAAACCGGCCGGGGCTCTTGCTCATCACATACACCGTGTCGGCCAGGAAGACCGATTCGCGCAGGTCATGCGTGACCAGGATCACGTTGAACTGCTGCTCGGTCCACAGGTCGCGCAGGATGCACCACAGCTCCTCGCGGGTGAAGGCGTCGAGTGCGCCGAAGGGCTCGTCGAGCAGCAGCATCTTGGGCTCGTGGATCAGCGCGCGGCAGATGCTGGCGCGCTGCTGCATGCCTCCAGAGAGCTGCCAGGGGAATTTGTCTTCGTAGCCCGCGAGGCCCACCTTTTGCAGCAGCTTGCGGGCGCGTTCTTCGTACTCCTTGCGTTTTTGCTTGAAGTGGCTGCGGTAGGGCTCGACGATTTCGAGCGGCAGCAGCACGTTGTCTACCGTGGTCCGCCAGGGCAGCAGTGACGGCGCCTGGAAGGCCATGCCCGACACCTTGAGCGGCCCGGTCACGGGTTGGCCGTCAATGAGGATCTTGCCCATGGAGGGCATCTTCAAACCGGTGGCCAGCTTCATGAAGGTGGACTTGCCGCAGCCCGAGGGGCCGACGATGGCGATGAACTCGCCGCGCCGCACCTGCAGGTCGATGGCTTCGACCGCAAACTGGTTCTTGGCGCGCAGCTCGTCGTTGTACGCGAGCCAGACATCACGGAAGTCCACAAAGTAGGAATCAGCAGCCTGCATCAGAGGTCCGTAGTGAGTAGTGTTGGTGCACCGAGGTTGATGCTGGGCGCGGCCCAGGCCAGCGCCCCCGTGCAAGGGCCGCCCTGCCGCGTAGGCGGCGCTTCGCTGGCGTGCACCGGGGGCGTCCCCCTCCCGACTCGCGCAGCGAGTCGAGAGAGGGGGAAGGCGCGAAGCGACTCAGGGGGTGTCACTTCTTCGGCAGAATGTTCAGCTCGGCTGTGCTGGGCAGGAAGCTGGGGTTCCACACATCGTCGGCGTTCACGCGGGTCTTGGTGTTGAACGCGTCAGACACCTGCGATGCCATCAGCGACAGGCGGCCGGGCACCACCTTGCCGAAGCCTTCGGCGCGCGCGTCGGGGCTGTTGATCACGGTGTCGATGGCCAACTGAAGGCGGCGGGTTTCGAGCGGCACGTTCACGATGCCGTCGCGCGCCTTCACATGCTCGATGGCGGCGGCGGGGTTGGCGATCACCTCCTTGGCGCCTTTGGCGAAGGCCGACAGGAAGGCCTTGATGGCGGCCGGGTTCTCCTTGATGAGCTTGGGGCTGGCGATGATCACGTTGCCGTACAGCTTTACGCCGAAGTCGGCATAGGGCAGCACCACCACGTCGGCGGCCTTGGCGCCACGCGCTTCCAGGTTCAGCAGCGAGGTGAAGGTGAAGCCGGTGATAGCGTCCACATCGCCGCGCACCAGCATGGTTTCGCGCAGCGGGGGATCCATGGCGGTCCAGGTCACGGCGCCAATGCCGTTGGCCTTCTGAAAGATGGGAAACGCGCGGCGGCCTGCGTCGAACACGGGGGCGCCCAGCTTCTTGCCGGCCAGGTCGGCGGGCTTGGCGATGCCACTCTTCTTGAGCGCCATGACCGAGGCGGGCGTGTTGTTGTAGACCATCATCACCGCCACGGGCTTGTTCTGCGCGTCGGGGTTGTTGGCATGGAACTCCATCACGGCGGCCAGGTCGGCAAAACCCATGTCGTAGGTGCCCGAGGCGACGCGCTGCACCGCGCCGCCGGAGCCGTTGCCTGCGTCTACCGCCACATCCAGGCCCGCCGCCTTGAAGTAGCCCTTGGCCACGGGCTGCAGGAACAGGGCGGAGGGGCCCTCAAAGCGCCAGTCGAGCTGGAACTTGATGGGCGTGGTGGCTTGGGCCTGGGCCGTGCTGAAGGTGCTGGCGGTGGCGAGCAGAAGGGCGGCTTGCAGGAGGGTGCGTTTTTTCATGGATAGGTTCCTGTCAGAAGACGGCGGGAAAAGTGGGAGCAACAGACAGCGGGGGCACAGGCGAAAGCAAAAGCCGAAGCACGGGGCGCCCCAATGGTTCGTTACCACGCTATGGTGATCCAGTCAGCAAAAACGATGCCTGGTTTCACTGCGGCGGGGAGAGAGTGCGGGCTATTGTTCGCCAGTTTGGTGCATGCGGTTCTACAGGCTTTCCCGAAATGGTGCAAAGGGGTTTTGGCAGGTGGGCGGGGGCGTTGGGCGATAGCGTCATGGGGGCTGTGGCCGTTGCCTGCAGTGGGCGCGGCAACGCCGCAGCCCATCGGTGCCGCGCCTAGGTGCAAACGCGCAGGTCAGGCCTGTGCGCCGGTGGTACAACAACTGCCCTGTACCCATTTTTTGGCGATCGATTCACCGGCATCCACATCCATATCCATACCAGCACTTGGGAGGGCTTCTCATGGCGGACATCCAGGCTTTTTTCGAGAACGTGCAACTACCCACCATCCCCGACGTGGCGCGCGAGCTGATCGCCACCATGAAGGACGATGACATCCCTTTCGAAAGGGTGCGGGCGGCGATCTCCAAAGACCCGGCCCTCACGGCCAAGCTGATCCGGCTGGCCAACAGCGCGCGTTTTGGCCTGCCCCGGCAGGTGGCGTCACTGGACGATGCCATCACCATGGTGGGGCTCAACCAGGTGCGCACGCTGGCGCTGGCGTCGTGCATGTCGGGCGTGTTCAAGGACGCGCCCGGGGTGGATGCCGATGCGTTCTGGAAGGAGAGTATGGCCATTGCGGGCTATTCGCAGTGGCTGGCCCGCACGCTGGGCTCCAACGTGCAGGAGTCGTGGCTCGCAGGTTTCCTGGTGCGGCTCGGTGAGCTGATCATTGCCCAGAAGGCACCCGAGCAGATTCCGGCCATCGAACAGCTGCCCCACCACGCGGGCGGCCGCTGGGAGCGTGAACGCACGTTGCTGGGCTTTACCGAGGCACAGGTGACGGCCGAGCTGGCGCGGCGCTGGCGCTTCCCCGACACCATCACCCGGGCGCTGGAGACGGCCGAAGACCCCGTGGCCGCCACCCCGTTCTGCCGCCTGGGCGGGATCCTGCATGTGGCCACGCTGCTGGCCGAGATCGGGCTGGAAGAGCCCATGTCGCCCGCCGACACCATTGCCAGCCTGCCCGCCGAGATCAAGAAGGCGCTGCAGCTCGATTCCCACTGGCTGGCCGAGCACCTGCCGCCGGTGGCTGACTATGTGGATGTCTCTGTTCGTTAAAGCCGTCTCACCCAAAAAGAAAGGCCCCGAGGGGCCTTTCTTTTGCATAGCGCGATGAACGCTATCCGTCAGCCCGCGCGTGCAGCAGCGCTGGCCACGGCCAGGGCCGTCATGTTGAACACCCGGCGCACGGTGGCCGCAGGGGTCAGGATGTACGCCGTGGCGGCGCCGCCCATGAGGATGGGGCCCACAGTCACGCCGCCGCTGGTGGTGGTCTTGAGCACGTTGTAGAGGATGTTGGCCGCATCCAGGTTGGGGCAGATCAGCAGGTTGGCCGAGTCGGTGAGCGTGGAGTCCGCCATGTAGGCGTTGCGGATGTTGGGCTCCAGCGCGGCGTCGCCGTGCAGTTCGCCATCGCACTCGATCTCAGGGTGGGCGGCCACGAACAGATCGCGTGCCTCGCGCATCTTGCGGGCCGAGGCGCGCTTGGACGAGCCGTAGCTGGAGTGCGACAGAAACGCCACCTTGGGCGGCAGGCCAAAGCGCTGCACCTCCTGCACCGACATCCAGGCGATGTCGGCCAGTTGCTGCGCAGTTGGGTCTTCGTTCACATAGGTGTCGGCAATGAACAGCGTGCCCCGGTTGGTCATCAGCGCGTTGAGCGCGGCGTAGTCGCGAGCGCCCTCCTGGCGGCCGATGATGCTGTGGATGCGCTCCAGGTGCGTCTCATACGTGCCCACCAGGCCGCAGATCATTGCGTCGGCGTCGCCCAGCGTGACCATCAGCGAGGCGATGATGGTGTTGGAGCGGCGCACTGCGGCCTTGGCTACCTCAGGGGTGGCGCCGTTGCGCTTCATGAGGCTGTGGTAATGCTCCCAGTACTGGCGGAAGCGTGGATCGTCCTCGGGGTTGCACACTTCCACGTCCTTGCCCAGCTGCATGCGCAGGCCGGCCTTGGCAATGCGTGCGGCAATCACGGCGGGGCGGCCGATGAGGATGGGCTGGGCGATCTTGTCGTCGATCGCCATCTGTGCGGCGCGCAGCGCGCGCTCGTCTTCGCCGTCGGCATAGGCCACGCGCTTTTTCGCATCGGGCAGGGCCTTGGCCGCGTTGATCACGGGGCGCATCAGCATGCCGGTCTGGTACACGAAGCGCGACAGAGTCTCCTTGTAGGCCTCCATGTCCTCGATGGGGCGCGTGGCCACGCCCGATTCCGCTGCAGCTTTGGCCACGGCGGGTGCGATCTTGAGGATCAGGCGCGAGTCGAACGGCGTGGGGATGAGGTAGTCGGGTCCGAAAGTCAGCTCTTTGCCTGCATAGGCGCTGGCCACTTCTTCGCTGATGTCGGCCTTGGCCAGGTCCGCAATCTGGCGCACGCAGGCCAGTTTCATGGCTTCGGTGATCTTGGTCGCGCCGCAGTCCAGCGCGCCGCGGAAGATGTAAGGGAAACACAGGACGTTGTTGACCTGGTTGGGGTAGTCCGAGCGGCCCGTGGCGATGATGCAGTCGGGGCGAATGGCCTTGGCCAGCTCGGGACGGATTTCAGGCTCGGGGTTGGCCAGCGCCAGGATGATGGGCTTGGGGCCCATGGTCTTGACCATCTCGGCCGTGAGCACGCCGGGGGCCGAGCAGCCCAGGAACACGTCGGCGCCGTTGACCGCATCGGCCAGCGTGCGGGCGTCGGTCTTCTGGGCATAGCGCGCCTTCGATTCGTCGTAGCCACCGGGGCGGCCCTCGTAGATCACGCCCTTGGAGTCGCACACAAAGATGTTCTCCACCTTCACGCCCAGGCCCACCATCACGTTCAGGCAGGCAATGGCCGCAGCCCCTGCGCCCGACACCGCAATCTTGACCTGGTCGATCTGCTTGCCCACGAGTTCCAGGCCATTGAGCAGCGCTGCGCTGCTGATGATGGCCGTGCCATGCTGGTCGTCATGGAACACCGGGATGTTCATGCGCTTGGAGAGTTCGCGCTCAATGTAGAAACACTCGGGCGCCTTGATGTCTTCGAGGTTGATGCCGCCCAGCGTCGGCTCCATGGCCGCGATGATCTCCACGAGCTTGTCCGGGTCGCGCTCGGCCAGTTCGATGTCGAACACATCGACGCCCGCGAACTTCTTGAACAGGCAGCCCTTGCCTTCCATCACCGGCTTGCCCGCCAGCGGGCCGATATCGCCCAGGCCCAGCACGGCCGTGCCATTGGTGATCACGCCCACCAGGTTGCCGCGCGAGGTGTAGTCGAATGCCTTGGACGGATCGGCTTGGATGTCCAGGCAGGGGTAGGCCACGCCGGGCGAGTAGGCCAGCGACAGGTCGCGCTGGTTGGATAAAGGTTTGGTGGGTGTCACCGCAATCTTGCCCCGGCCGGGGTTGCGGTGGTATTCGCGCGCAGCGTCGCGCAGCGATTCTTCGGCGGCGGAAAGTTTCTGGGTCATACGGAAATCCTGGAAGTCCTCGGCGGAATGCAAAACAAGGGTACCCGATGGCGTGGGGGGCTGGCATGCCGGTTTATGCGGATGCGGCATGAAGCCAAAACCCCCTGGCAGCCGGGGGAAGTCGGCATGCATGCAGGGGGCAGGGCCACGCGGGCGTGGCAGGGGTTTCTCAAGGCAGCGGGCAGGCGGGATGCTAGTGGGCGTCGGCCTGGCGTGCGGCGTTGACAGCGGCGGAGGTGTCGCGGCTGGCGCCATTGAAGAAAACGTTCAGGGCCACGGCCGTGATCGAGGCCAGCAGGATACCGGATTCGATCAGGGGGTGGATCGCATGCGGCATCCACTGGCGGAAGTTGGGCGCAATCAGCGGGATCATGCCCACGCCAATCGACACGGCCACGATCATCGCGTTGAAGCGGTTGTGCTTGAAGTCCACCCCGCCCAGGATGCGGATGCCGGTGGCGGCCACCATGCCGAACATCACCAGGCCTGCGCCGCCCAGCACCATGGTGGGCAGTGATTCGACCAGCGCCGCCATCTTGGGCAGCACCCCGAGCACGATCAGGATCACGCCACCGGCCACGCACACGAAGCGGCTCTTGACGCCCGTGACGGCCACCAGGCCCACGTTCTGCGAAAAGCTGGTGTATGGGAATGTGTTGAAGATGCCGCCCAGCAGCGTGCCCAGGCCGTCGGTGCGCAGGCCGCGTGTGAGGTCGGCCTGCTCGATCTTGCGGTCGGTCATCTCGCCCAGGGCCAGGAACATGCCGGTGGATTCGATCATCACCACGATCATCACCAGCGTCATGGTCAGGATCAGGATGGGGTCGAACACCGGGCCCGCGATCTCGAACAGCAGCACCAGGTCAAACCACTGGGCCTTGGCCACTTTCTCGAACGACATCAGGCCCATCGCCACCGCAATCACCGCGCCAATCACGATGCCCAGCAGCACCGAGATGTTGGCGATGAAGCCCTTGGCAAACTTGGCGATCAGCAGGATGGACACCAGCACCACGGCCGAGATGCCCACGCCCGTGAGGTCGGCGTATTTGGGATTGGGCACCGTGGGCACCACCGCAAAACCCTTGGGCACGGGCGGCAGCGACGAGCCAGGCGCCCCGGCCACAGACTGCATCTCGCTGAGCCACTTGATGTGTTCGGGGTTCACCACATTGGGCGCGGTCGGCCCCACGGGGTTGCCAAAAATCCAGTTGATGCCCACGCGCATCAGGCTGATGCCGATGACCGCAATGATGGTGCCGGTGACCACCGGCGGGAAGAACCGCAGCATGCGGCTGACCAGGGGCGCGATGAGGATGGAGATCACCCCCGCGCCAATCACCGAGCCAAAGATCAGCCCGGCCCCGGCCGTGCCCCCTGTGCTCTGCGCCATGGACACCATGGGCGCCACCGATGCAAAGGTCACGCCCATCATCACCGGCAGCCGGATGCCGAACCACTGCGAAGCGCCCAGCGCCTGGATCAGCGTGACCAGGCCGCAGACGAACAGGTCGGCCGAGATCAGCTTTGCCACCTGGTCGGGCGTGAGGTTGAGCGCGCGCCCGACGATGAGTGGCACGGCCACCGCACCGGCATACATCACCAGCACATGCTGCAGGCCCAGCGCCGTGAGGCGCCCCAGGGGCAGGTGTTCGTCCACGGGATGCACGGGTGGGGTCATGGGAATTCCTTTTGTACGGGGCCTGAGGGAGGGGGCGGCGAGCTGTGTGCAATATGGTGCACAGCAGTCCATACAAAAATCGTATACAAAATATGCGAAACGGCTTATCCCGGTAAACCCTAGGTGCAGCAGCAGCGCCCTCCAGCGCGCCAGGCGGTAGAGGGGAAGACCAGGGGCGCTGGGGCCGACTCGGTGCCTGCGGGTAGGTCAGGTGGGGCCGCGTGGCGCCGCCAAAGGGGCCAGCGATTCGCGCAGGCGGTCGCGCACCAGCGGCTGGCCGGGGTTGAGTGCGGCTTCCACATGGCCGATGTGGGCCAGCAGGCGCTCGCGGGCCAAGGCCGCGTTGCCTGCCTCCAGCGCCTCGACGATGGACTCGTGCTCCGCGCACGACTGGCTGGCTTCGTGGCGCGACTGGTAAAGCGATGCTGCCAGCGTGGTACGCGCCGTGAGGTCGCGCAGGATGTCGCTCAGGCTGCGGTGGCCCATGGCCTCGGCCAGGCACACATGAAAGTCGGCCAGCAGGAAGGCGCGCGTGGCGGCATCAGCACCTTCGATGGCGCGTTGCTCGTCGGCAATGTGGGCGCGCAGCCGGGGGATGACCGCCTGCAGCGGGCGCCCGGCATCGGCCAGGATGCCCGACTCGATGATGCGCCGGGCCGAGAATGCATCGCGCGCATCGTCCACCGAGGGCTCCACCACATACCAGCCCCGGCGCGGGCGCACTTCGACAAAACCACGGGCCTGCAGCTGCATCAGCGCCTCGCGCACCAGGGTGCGGCTCACGCCGAAGAGGTCGGCCAATTCCTGCTCGCCCAACCGCTCGCCGGGTGAGAGCTTTTGCGCAAGGATGGATTCCACCACCTGCTGGGCGATCTGGGTCTGGTTGGTGCTCATGCGGCCGATTGTGGCGCGGGTTGTGGCTGCGCAGGCGATGGTTGCAGCGGGGGCTGCAAGGGGGGAAGGCTCTGCCCGTCCAGCACTGCATGGGCGCGGTCGCGATCAATGTCGCCCTCCCACGCGGCAATGGCCACGGTGGCCACGCAGTTGCCAATCAGGTTGCCCAATGCGCGGGCAATGCCCATGAACCAGTCCACCGACAGCACCAGCACCAGCCCGATGGCGGGGATGGCCGGAATGGCGTGCAGCGTGGCGGCCAGCACCACGATGGCCGAGCCCGGCACGCCGTGCGCGCCCTTGGAGGTGACCAGCGAGATCGCCAGGATGGTCAGCAGGTCGGTCATCGTGATGGGCGTGTTGGTGGCCTGGGCGATGAACACGGCCGCCAGCGTGATGTAGATCGAGAACGCGTCCAGGTTGAACGAGTAGCCCGTGGGGATCACCAGGCCCACGGTCGAATCGCGGATGCCCATGTGCTTGAGCTTGGCCATGATCTGGGGCAGCACGCTGTCCGACGACGTGGTGGCGAACACCACGGCCAGCTCCTCGCGCAGGTAGCGCAGCAGCTTGAACAGGCTGAAGCCCGAGAACCGCATGATCAGGCCCAGCACCACCACCACGAAGATGACCACCGCCGCATAGAACAGCACCACCAGCATGCCCAGCTGCTTGAGCGAGCCGATGCCGTACTTGCCCACCGTGAACGCGATCGCACCCAGCACGCCCAGCGGCGCCAGCTTAATGATCAGGCCCATGGTCTTGAACAGCACATGCGACAGGTCTTCGATGAGGCCCGTGACCCGCGCCCCGCGCTCGCCCATCAGCGCCAGTGCGCAGCCGAACACGATGGAGAACAGCAGCACCTGCAGCACATCACCGTTGGCAAACGCACTCACGGCCGTGGTGGGGATGAGCTTGAGCAAAAAGTCGCTGAAGCCGCCACCGGTGAGCTTGCTGGCGTTTTCGGCATAGGCGCCCATGGCCTTGGGGTCCAGCGCCTTGGGGTCCACGTTCATGCCCACGCCGGGCTCGAACCAGAACGCCAGCACCAGGCCCAGCACCAGCGCGATGGTGGTGACCACCTCGAAGTAGATCAGCGACTTGACCCCTACACGCCCCACACGCTGCAAGTCACCCGTGCCCGCAATGCCATGCACCACCACGCAGAACACGATGAGCGGGATCAGCATCTTGATGAGCTTGATGAAACCGTCGCCCAGTGGCTTGAGCTGCACGGCCGTGTCAGGCCAGAGCAGCCCGATGGCCACGCCGGCAATCAAGGCCAGGATCACCCGGCCGAAAAGGGAGTTGAAGAAGCGGAGCATGGGAACCCTTTGCTGAGAAAAAGGATGGAGGTGCGCTGCAACCAATCTTGCATACAAGAAATGTAGACAAATGTTGAGGGCCAGAACATGGGGTTATCCCGTGCTGGTCGCCGCCGTGGCGTGTTGCCATCCCCTGCATGGGTTGAAGTAGTTTTGACTTTGGTGCACTGCTGTGCGGGTGGCCATGGCCCCACAATCGCCCGCGGAGACCTTCCCATGACCATCACCGACGCCGTGCCCGACCCTGTTCGCCAGAGCGGGGATTTCCTCGAATACCTCTACCGCGTGGCCGTGCGGCGCGCACTGCCGCTGCACAACACGGCAGCCTTCTTGCCTGCCCCGCCTAGCCCCGAAAGCGGCGGCCGCACCCTGGTGTTGGGCGCAGGCAAGGCCGGTGGCGCCATGGCCCAGGCCGTGGAGGCGCTGTGGCCGGCCGATGCGCCGCTGTCGGGCCTGGTCGTCACGCGCTACCACCACACGCCGCCCCGGCCCGAGGGGCTGCACCAGCGCATCGAGGTGGTCGAGGCCGCGCACCCGGTGCCCGATGCGGCGGGGCTGGCGGCCGCAGAGCGCATCCTGGCGCTCACCGAGGGCCTCACCGAAAACGACCTCGTGCTGTGCCTGATCTCGGGCGGGGGCTCGGCCCTGCTCACGCTCCCGGCAGACGGGCTCACGCTCGAAGACAAGCAGCGCATCAACAAGGCCTTGCTGGAGAGCGGCGCCGCCATCGACGAAATGAACTGCGTGCGCAAGCACCTCTCGCGCATCAAGGGCGGGCGGCTGGCTCGGCCTGTGCCCCTGCGCGCGTGGTCACGCTCACCATCAGTGACGTGCCGGGCGACGACCCCTCGGTGATCGCCAGTGGCCCCACCGTGTCCGATGCCACCACCTGCGCCGAAGCACTGGCCATCCTGGCGCGCTATGGCATCGACGTGCCCCCCGCAGTGCGCGCTGCACTGGAGGCAGGCACGCTGGAAACCCCCAAACCCGGCGACGCGGTGTTTGCGAACCATGTGGTGCACATGACGGCCACACCCCAGCAGTCGCTGCAGGCCGCCGCCGAGGCCGCTCGTGCGGCCGGTGTGGCGGCGTACATCCTCTCCGACGAGATCGAAGGCGAGTCGCGCGAGGTGGGCAAGGTGCACGCCGCGCTGGCACGGGCCGTGGCGCGGCATGGCCAGCCGTTTGCGCGGCCCTGCGTGATCCTCTCGGGCGGCGAGACCACCGTCACCATCCGCCCGCGCGCACCCGGTGCCGCCAAGGGCCGGGGCGGCCGGGCGGGGGAGTTCTGCATGGGGCTCGCGCAGGCGCTGCAAGGCCAGGCGGGCGTGTGGGCGCTGGCGGCCGATACCGACGGCATCGACGGCGTGGAAGACAACGCCGGTGCCCGCGTGGCACCCGACACCCTGGCGCGTGCTGCGGCGCAGGGCCTGTCCATCGCGGACCACCTGGACCGCAACGATGCCTATGGCTACTTCGATGCGCTGGGCGACCTGGTCGTCACGGGGCCCACGCACACCAACGTCAATGACTTTCGTGCACTACTGATTTTGTAGCTGTAAATCCATAGTGGATAAGCGATGACGCCTGTTTTTATTGGGATTCTTCTTCTGTAGCACCAGGCACGCCGCTGGGGCGGGCCACGCCCGGTGGTGTCCGGCTCAGGGCGATGGCCGCTTCTCCTCCCACCAGTCCTTGGCAAACCGCCCCTGCAGAAACGCGACGAACGCCTGCACCTTCTGCGGCACCAGGCGGGGCGAGGGGTACACGGCGTGGATCTCCTGCTCGGGCAGGCGGCAGGTCTTGAGCACCTCCACCACGCGCCCGGCCGCCAGCGAATCCACCGCCACATAGTGCGGCAGCGCCGCGATGCCCATGTGGGCGCGCGCCGCCGCCAGCAGCGCAGAGAGGTTGTTGGACCGCAGCCGCCCCGTGACGGGCACCGACACCGCCTCGCCGCTCGCATTGCGCAGCCGCCACAGGTCGTTGCCCTGCACGCTGCTGTAGATCAGCGCTGAATGGTCCTTCAGGTCCGACGGCCTGCGCGGTGTGCCGTGGCGGCGCAGGTAGGTGGGCGAGGCCACCAGCACCCAGGGGTTCATGCCCAGCGTGCGCGCGCCCAGGGCCGAGTCGGCCAGCTTGCCCAGGCGGATCGCCACGTCGATGCCATTGGCCACCAGGTCGGTGTAGCGGTCCTCGAAGCTCAGGTCCAGCTGCACCTGCGGGTTCTGCGCCATGAACTCCAGCGCCAGCGGCACCACCACGCGCCGCCCGAAGGCCACCGAGCTGCCCACGCGCAGCTGCCCGTGCACCTGCGTCTGGCGCACGCGCACCACGCTCTCGGCCTCGGCCACGTCGGTCACGATGGCCTTGCACTTCTCGTAGTACAGCGCGCCGGGCTCGGTCAGGCTCACGCCGCGCGTGTTGCGGTTGAGCAGCCGCACCTTCAGGCGTGCCTCCATCGCTGCCACCTGCTTGGTCACCGTGGGCTGCGTGGTGGCGAACTCCTGCGCCACCTTGGTGAAGCTGCCGGTCTCCACCACACGCACAAACATCTCCATGGCATCGAGCCGGTCCATCGTGGTTGTCTCCTGTGTTGTGCATGGTGGCGCGGGCGTGCGCCATGGCTTATTCCTGTGTGGAATAAATTTTATGGTCTGCCGCCGCCTTCCGCCGCAGAGGGTGCTTGCCTAGAGTTGCCCCATCCAACCGATTCAACCGACCGCAAACCGAAGGAGATGTGCAATGGCAAGAATGAAGGCCATCGAGGCCGCCGTGAAGGTGATGGAGAAAGAGGGCGTGAGCGTCGCGTTCGGCGTGCCCGGCGCGGCCATCAACCCGCTGTATGCGGCGCTCAAGGCACATGGCGGCATCGGCCACATCCTGGCGCGCCATGTGGAGGGCGCCAGCCATATGGCCGAGGGCTACACGCGTGCTGTGGCTGGCAACATCGGTGTGTGCATCGGCACCAGCGGCCCCGCAGGAACCGACATGATCACTGGCCTGTACTCGGCCAGTGCGGACTCCATTCCCATTCTGTGCATCACCGGCCAGGCGCCGCGCGCCCGCCTGCACAAGGAAGACTTCCAGGCTGTGGACATTGCGAGCATCGCCAAGAGCGTGACCAAGTGGGCCACCACCGTGCTGGAGCCCGCGCAGGTGCCGCAGGCGTTCCAGCAGGCGTTCCACCTCATGCGCTCCGGCCGACCCGGGCCGGTGCTCATCGACCTGCCCATCGACGTGCAGCTGGCCGAGATCGAGTTTGACCCCGACACCTATGAACCCCTGGTGCCCTACAAGCCCGCCGCCACGCGCGCACAGATCGAGAAGGCACTGAGCATGCTCAATGCCGCCGAGCGCCCGCTCATCGTGGCGGGGGGCGGCATCATCAACGCCGATGCGTCGGACCTGCTGGTGCAGTTTGCCGAGGTGCTGGGCGTGCCGGTGATCCCCACGCTCATGGGCTGGGGCAGCATCCCCGACGACCACCCGCTCATGGCCGGCATGTGTGGCCTGCAGACCAGCCAGCGCTATGGCAATGCCAGCCTGCTGGCCAGCGACTTCGTGCTGGGCATCGGCAACCGCTGGGCCAACCGGCACACGGGCTCGGTCGATGTCTACACCAAGGGCCGCAAGTTTGTACATGTGGACATCGAACCCACGCAGATCGGCCGCGTGTTTGCGCCCGACTTCGGCATCGTCTCCGACGCGGGCGCTGCGCTCAAGCTCTTTGTGGAGGTGGCGCGTGAATGGAAGGCCGTGGGCCAGCTGCGCGACCGCAGCGCCTGGGCGGCCGAGTGCCAGGGCCGCAAGAACAGCGTGGACTATCTGCGCAAGACCCACTTCGACAGCGTGCCCATGAAGCCGCAGCGTGTGTACCAGTGCATGAACCGCGCATTGGGCAAGGACGTGTGCTACGTATCCACCATCGGCCTGTCGCAGATCGCGGGCGCGCAGTTTCTGCATGTGTACCAGCCGCGCCACTGGATCAACTGCGGCCAGGCCGGCCCGCTGGGCTGGACGGTGCCCGCCGCCCTGGGCGTGCGCGTGGCCGACCCGGCGCGCAAGATCGTGGCACTGTCGGGCGACTACGACTTCCAGTTCATGATCGAAGAGCTGGCCGTGGGCGCGCAGTTCAAGTTGCCCTACATCCACGTGCTGGTCAACAACAGCTACCTGGGTCTGATCCGCCAGGCGCAGCGCACCTTCAGCATCGACTACTGCGTGCAGCTCGCGTTCGACAACGTGAACATGGCCGAAGGCGAGGTGGCGCGTGGCTACGGCGTGGACCACGTGAAGGTGGTCGAGGGCCTGGGCTGCAAGGCCATCCGCGTGCACCGCCCCGAGGAGTTCGCGCCCGCCCTCGCCCAGGCTGAGGCCTGGATGGCCGAGCACCGCACCCCCGTGGTCATCGAGGTGATCCTGGAGCGGGTGACCAACATTGCCATGGGCACCGAGATCGACAACATCGTCGAGTTTGAGGAGTTGGCCACGCAGCCCACCGACGCACCCACTGCCCTGGCCCTGCTGGACTGAGGCGAGCCGCATTTTCCCCCTCGTGTTACCGGAGACTTTTCATGCCCCGTTTTGCTGCCAACCTCAGCATGCTGTTCACCGAGGTTCCCTTTCTCGACCGCTTTGAGCGCGCCGCGCGCACCGGCTTCGAGGCTGTGGAGTTCCTCTTTCCATACGAGTTTGCGGCGGAGGACATCCGCGCGCGCATTGACAAACACCAACTGCAGATCGTGCTGCACAACCTGCCCGCAGGCGACTGGGCTGCTGGCGAGCGCGGCATTGCCTGCGACCCGGCACGCATTGTGGAGTTTCGCGCCGGTGTGGCACAGGCCATCACCTATGCCCAGGCGCTGGGCGTGCCGCAGCTCAACTGCCTGGCGGGCAAGGCGCCTGCGGGGGTGGATGCTGCGGTGCTGCGCCGCACCCTGGTCGAGAACCTGCGCTTCGCGGCCACGGAGTTGAGGGCGGCCGGGCTGCGCCTGCTGATCGAGCCCATCAACCCCTTCGATATCCCGGGCTTCTACCTGACCCGCACGGACCAGGCGCTGGGCATCCTGGACGAAGTGGATGCCAGCAACGCCTTTGTGCAGTACGACATCTACCACGCGCAGCGCACCGAAGGCGAAATCGCGGCCACGCTGCAAAAGCACCTGGAACGCATCGGCCACGTGCAGCTGGCCGACAACCCCGGCCGCAACGAGCCGGGAACGGGCGAGATCAACTACCGCTACCTGTTCGCGCATCTGGACCGCATCGGATACGACGGCTGGGTGGGTTGCGAGTACCGGCCTGCACGCACCACGGAAATCGGCCTGGGGTGGCGCACGGCGCTCACCGCATGAGCCACAACCCACGAATCGACGAATCACCACCACACAAGGAGAACAAGAACATGACCGACACCCCCCTCAAACTCGGTTTCATCGGCCTGGGCATCATGGGCGCGCCCATGTGCGGCCACCTCATCGCTGCGGGCCACCAGCTGTATGTGCACACCCGGGGCCGCGTGGCGCCGCAGATTGCCGAGAGCAGCGCCACGCAGTGCACCACGGCGCGCGGCGTGGCCGAGCGGGCCGACATCGTCTTTCTGATGCTGCCCGACACGCCCGATGTGGAGAAGGTGCTGTTCGGCGCCGATGGCGTGGCGCAAGGCTTGAAAGGGAGTGTGGGCAAGGTGGTGGTGGACATGAGCTCCATCTCGCCCGTGGCCACCAAGGACTTCGCGCGCCGCATCGAGGCCGCTGGCGCGCAGTACCTGGATGCCCCCGTTTCGGGCGGCGAGCTGGGCGCCAAGAACGCCACGCTGTCCATCATGGTCGGTGGCCCCGAGGCGGTGTTCGAGCGCATCAGGCCCTTGTTCGAACGCCTGGGGAAGAACATCACCCTGGTGGGCGGCAACGGCGACGGCCAGACCGCCAAGGTGGCCAACCAGATCATCGTGGCGCTGAACATCGAGGCCGTGGCCGAGGCGCTGCTCTTTGCCGCCCGCGCGGGCGCCGACCCGGCGCGTGTGCGCCAGGCGCTGCTGGGCGGTTTCGCCTCGTCCAAGATCCTGGAGGTGCATGCCGAGCGCATGATCCAACGCAAATTCGAGCCGGGCTTTCGCATCGGGCTGCACCAGAAGGATTTGAACCTCGCGCTGTCGAGCGCGCGGGCGCTGGGCGTGCCGCTGCCCAATACTGCGATGGCGCAGGAGCTGTTCAATGCCTGCGTCGCCCATGGCGGGCAGGGCTGGGACCACTCGGCGATGGTGCGGGCGCTGGAGAAGATGGCGAATTTTGAGATGGGGCAGGCATCGCCAGCCTGACCAGGCCGCCATGAAAAATCCCGCTGGCCTTTCGGCGAGCGGGATTCGCGGTTTGAATGGCCGCTACCGCGCGTTCATCAAGCGCTGGTAGCTATCAATTAGGTAGCAATCAATACCCCAGCGTTTTCCCATCCGGGTTGCGCGGGTCCGAGTAGCCATACAGCGCGCCGCCCCGGATCTGGATGGTCTGCGTGCGGCCCATCGAGGGCTTCACGGCGATGTTGTGGCCGCGCTGCTTGAGCAGGGCCAGGGTGTCGGGCGAGAGACCCTTTTCCACGCGCAGCTCGTCCGGCGTCCATTGGTGGTGCACACGCGGCGCGGCTGCGGCTTCCGCAGGGTTCATGCCGAAGTCGATGGTGTTGACCACCGTCTGCAGTACCGTGGTGATGATGCGCGCGCCGCCGGGGCTGCCGGTCACCAGGGTGGGCTTGCCGTCCTTCAGCACCAGGGTGGGCGTCATGGACGACAGGGGGCGCTTCTTGGCGGCCACGGCGTTGGCGTCGCCACCGACCAGGCCGTAGGCATTGGCCACGCCGGGCTTGGCCGAGAAGTCGTCCATCTCGTTGTTGAGCAGGATGCCCGTGCCCTTGGCCACGATGCCGCTGCCGAAGTTGGTGTTCAGCGTGTATGTCACAGCCACGGCGTTGCCCGCCTTGTCCACCACCGAGTAATGGGTGGTCTGGTCGCTCTCATACGGCTGGGGCTGACCGGGCTTGATCTCCTTGGCCGGGCGTGCGCGGTTGGGGTCGATGCCCTTGGCCAGCGATTCGGCGTAGCGCTTGGAGGTCAGGCCCTTGAGCGGGATCTTCACGAAGTCTGGGTCGCCCAGGTATTCGGAGCGGTCGGCGTAGGCCAGCTTGCTGCTCTCGGCCATGTAGTGGATGGTCTGTGCGCTGTTGGGGCCCCATTGGGCCAGCGGCAGGGGCTCCAGCATGTTCAGGATCTGCACCAGGTGCGGGCCGCCGGAAGAGGGTGGCGGCATGGTCACGATCTCGTAGCCCCGGTAGGTGCCGCGCGTGGGCACACGCTCGGCCACCTTGTATTCGCGCAGGTCCTGCAGGCTGATGGCGCCCGCGTGGGGGGCCATCTCGGCGGCGATCTTCTGGGCGATTTCGCCTTCGTAGAACGCCTTGGCGCCCTGCTGGGCGATCAGGCGCATGGACTGGGCCAGGTCTTTCTGCACCAGCGGGTCCCCCACCTTCAAGGGCTCGCCGTTCTTCCAGAAGATGGCCTGGGTGGCAGGCCACTTGCCCATGTTTTTCTTCTCTTGTTGCAGGATCTTGGCGAGTGTTTCGCTCACCGGGAAGCCCTTGTCCGCCAACTCGATAGCGGGGGCGATCACGCGCGACAGGGGCAGGGTGCCCCAGGTCTTGAGTGCATGCTCCATGCCCGCTACGGTGCCAGGCACGCCCACGGCGTAGTGGGTGTAGAGCGACTTGCCGTCCACCACATTGCCTTTGGCGTCCAGGTACATGTCGCGCGTGGCCTTCGATGGAGCCACTTCGCGGAAGTCGAGCGCCACGCTCTTGCCGCTCTTGGCATCGTGCACCACCATGAACCCGCCACCACCGAGGTTGCCCGCATTGGGCAGGGCCACGGCCAGCGCAAAGCCGATGCCCACGGCTGCATCCACCGCGTTGCCACCGGCCTTGAGGATGTCCAGGCCGATCTGCGAGGCCAACTCCTGCTCGGTGGCGACCATGCCATTGCGCGCCACCACGGGGTGGAACACGTCCATGCTGAAGTCGTAGGCTGCGCTGGCGGCCTGCGCGGCGGCCGTCTGCTGCACGGCGGGCGCGGCTGCCGTGGTGGGGGCGCTGCCGCAGGCCGTGAGGCTGGCCAGGGCCAGCGCCAGGCTGGAGGCCAGCAGCGTGTGTCGGATGTTCATGGAAGCAGCTCCTTGGTTTTTTGCTTGGAAGGAAAAGAAAGGGAATGCCGCCCCGCTGGGGGGGCCGCAGCAAGTGTAGGGGGCGCTTGCCCCATTGCAGGCGGCAGTGCTGCCATTGCGTATTCAGCCCATGCGCGTGTGTCATCGCTGCGCGGCGTGCACAGGCCCGGGCACACGCCCTGCTCAACGTGGCAGGGATTCGCGCACCTGCGTCAGCGAGCGTCGCTGGCGCCCCTGGGCGTCGTGGTTGTCGTCCGACAGCCAGGCTTCGAACGCCTGCCGCAGCAGCGGCCATTCGGTGTCGATGATGGAAAACCAGGCGGTGTCGCGGTTACGGCCCTTGTAGACCACGGCCTGGCGGAAGATGCCCTCGAACTGGAAACCCAGGCGCGCTGCGGTGCGCCGCGAGGGGGCGTTGAGGCTGTCGCATTTCCATTCATAGCGGCGGTAGCCCAGCGTGTCGAATACATAGGCCATGAGCAGGAACTGCGCCTCGGTGGACGCGGGGGTCTGCTGCAGCAGGGGCGAGAACATCACGTTGCCCACCTCGATCACGCCGTGGGTGGGGTCGATGCGCATCAGTGCCAGCGTGCCCACGGCCTTGCCGGTGCTGCGGTTCACCACCGCGAAGTGGCGCGGGTCGGTGCTCTGCACCGCGCCTTGGGCGTAGCGCAGGTAGTCCTGCGGCGTGTCGAACGGGCCGGTGAACATGTAGGTCCAGGCGCGCGGGTCGGGCGCGAGCCGGTAGGCGGCGTCCAGGTCGGCCGCGTGGCGCTCGGCCTGCAGGGGCTCCAGCAGGCAGTGGCGGCCCGCCAGGGTCACGCCGGTGGGTTGGGGGCGGGACGTCCAGCCGGGCACGGGGGCGCCGATGGGCTGGGCGAAGTCGTTGATCGAGGTGGACATGGATCGTGCAGTTGAAGCGGAAAGAAAGAAATGGAGCGTGTGACTTTAGGGGGCTTGTGGATCATCAAGAAGATCCACCAGGGCACAATCTGATGGTGCCACTGAGTTTGCCAACCAGGGGCTTTTTTGCAGGTACCCCATGACACCATCCACCCCCGTCACCGACCCTGTCCGCCATGTCCTGCTGGAGGCCCCGCTGGTGCGGGGGCGGCAGGGCGATTCGCTGCAGCGCCAGCTCCTGGCCCGCATCCGCGACGCCATCCTGGATGGGCGTTTCCCCTCGGGCTGCCGCCTGCCCGGGTCGCGGGATCTGGCGGCGGACCTGGGGGTGTCGCGCAACAGCGTGACGGCGGTGTACGAGCAGCTGGGAGCCGAGGGCTACATCGAGCTGAACCGCCGGGGCACCAAGGTGGCCGCGCTGGGCCGCAGCCGCGCTCGGAGCCGTGCGGACGCGGCCCGCGCGGCGCCGCCGCGCCTGTCCGAGCGCAGTGCGCAGGTGGCCAGCCGCTTTGCCGATGCCGCCGACACCCTGGCCTTCAAACCGGGCGTGCCTGCGCTGGCGCGGTTTCCGGTGAGTGCGTGGAAGCGCTGTTTCGACCGCGCTTTCAAAACGGCGGGCGTGTCGGCTCTGGGCTACGGCCACCCTGCGGGTGAAGCTGCCTTGCGCGGCGCCATCCTGCGGCATCTGGCGGTGGCACGGGGTGTGCGATGCGAGGCGGAGCAGGTGGTCATCACCGAAGGTGCGCAGGAGGCGCTGAACCTGTGTGTGCGGCTGGTGGCCAACCCGGGTGACACGGCCTGGGTGGAGGACCCGGGCTACCGGGGGGCGCAGACCGCCTTCCAGTGCGGGGACCTCAAGGTCGAAGCCCTGCGGGTGGATGGCTCGGGCCTGGTGGTGCCTGCCGATGCCTGGACGGCAACGCCGCCCCGGCTCATCTACACCACGCCGTCGCACCAGTACCCCACGGGCGGGGTGCTGCCCGTGGCCCGCAGGCTGGCGCTGATCCGCCAGGCCCAGGCCTGCGGTGCCTGGATCATCGAGGACGACTACGACAGCGAATTCCGCCACGCGGGCGAGCTGATCGGCGCCATGCAGGGCCTGGTGCCTGAAGCGCCGGTGATGTACGTGGGCACGTTCAGCAAGACGCTGTTCCCGTCGTTGCGGCTCGGGTTTGTGGTGCTGCCACAGGCCCTGGCGGCCGTGGCCGCACCCTTGCTCAAGGAGACCCTGCGCGGTGGGCATCGCCATGAGCAGCTGGCGCTGGCAGAGTTCATCGAGAGCGGGCAATTCAGCCGGCACCTGGGGCGCATGCGGCGCCTGTACCGCAGCCGACAGGCGCTGCTGCGCGATGCATTGGCGCAGCACCTGGCCGTGCCCCACACGGTGCTGGGGGGCGACAGCGGCATGCACCTCACGGTGCGCCTGCCGCCCGAATACCCCGACCAGGCCATTGCCGAGGCGGCCCGCGCCTACGATATGGCGCCCGCGCCGCTGTCACGCTTTGCCTTGCGCGCACAGCCCGAAGACAACGGCCTGGTGCTGGGCTACGGCAACACGTCCGAGTCGCAGTACCCGGCCCTGGTGCAGCGGCTTGCGCGGCTGGCGCAGGCGCAGCGGGCATACCGCAGCGCCTGAGCACGAAACCGCGTCAGGCGAGCAGGTCGCTGAGCGAGCGCGCAATCACCTTGGTGGCGCGGCGCAGGTCTTCCAGCTGCAGGCGCTCGTCGGCGCGCTTGGCGTGCGACTCAAGCACGGTGCGCGGGCCCGCGCCGTAGATCACGCCGGGAATACCGCGCTCCACATACAGACGCACGTCGGTGTACAGCGGCGTGCCCACGGCGGGCACGGGCTCGCCGATCACGGACTGCGCGTGTTTCTGGATGGCCTCGACCAGCGGTTTGTTGCCTGGCAGTGGGGTCATTGCGTTGGCCAGCAGCAGGCGCTTGATCTCCACGCGGATGCCGTCGCGCTCACCCGCTGCCTGCTCGATGATGCGGCGGATGGCGGCCTCGACTTCGACAGGGTTCTCTTCGGGGATCATGCGGCGGTCGAGCTTGAACATCACCTTGCCGGGCACGACGTTGGTGTTGGTGCCGCCTTCGATGCGGCCGACGTTCAGGTACGGGTGCTTGATGCCCGCCACGTTGGACGTGACCTTCTTGTACTCATTGTTCTGCGCATACAGCGCGTTCAGGATGTGCACCGCGCCCTGCAGTGCATCCACACCCGTGTGGGGCACGGCGGCATGGGCCATCTTGCCGTGCACGGTCACTTCCATCTGCAGGCAGCCGTTGTGGGCGGTGACCACTTCGTAGCTGAAGCCGGCGGCGATCATCAGGTCGGGTTTCGTCAACCCCTTTTGCAGCAGCCAGCCGGGGCCCAGTTCGCCGCCAAATTCTTCATCGTAGGTGAAGTGCAGTTCCACCGCGCCCCGGGCGGGCCTGGCCACGGCTTCCAGCGCGCGCACCGCAAAGGTGAAACTCGCAAAGTCGCTCTTGCTCACGGCGGTGGCGCGGCCGTACATGGCGCCACCTTCGATCTCTGCGCCGTAGGGGTCGTGCGTCCAGCCCTCGCCGGGCGGCACCACGTCGCCGTGGGCGTTCAGGGCAATGGTCTTGCCGCCGCTGCCGTAGGGTCTGCGCACGATGAGGTTGGTGATGGATTCCATGCCATAGGCCAACACGTCGGCGGCGGGCACGGCATGTTTCTCGGCCTCGTAGCCAAATTCCTTCAGCAGCTCGGCCGTGCGTTCGGCGTGGGGGGCGTTGTTGCCGGGTGGCGTGTCGGTGGGCACGCGCACCAGGGTCTGCAAAAAGCGCACTTCCTCGTCAAAGTGCTGGTCGATCCAGGCGTCCAGCGCGGCGTATTGGTTAGGGGTGGTCATGGTTGTTGTTCCTCTGCAAGTTGGCGCAGCACCTGGGTGAAGGCGTCCACGGCCAGCTGCATGTCGTTGTTGGTGGTGGATTCGAGCGGGTTGTGGCTGATGCCGGAGTTCAGCCCGCGCACAAAGAGCATGGCCTGCGGCATGATTTCGTGCAGCTTCATCGCGTCGTGCCCCGCGCCGCTGGGCATGCGGAACACGGGCACGCCCAGCGTATCCACAGCACGCTCCCAGTGGTGTTGCCAGGCGGGCGCGCTGGGCGCAGCGGCGGCACGCATGGATTCTTCCAGCGTGTAGCGCAGGCCGCGCCGGGCGGCGATTTTGGCGAGCTGCTCCTTCACATCGCTCACCAGCGCATCGCGCTGGGCGTCGGTGGGCGCGCGCAGGTCGAGGCTGAATTGGCAGCGGCCGGGCACCACGTTGATGGAGCCTGCGGGCACCTGCAGCTGGCCGATAGTGCCCACCGAGTCGCCGTCCTGCGCGGCGCGCTGCTCCACATACAGCGCCAGCTCGGCCACGGCCACGGCCGCGTCGCGGCGGCGGTCCATGGGGGTGGTGCCCGCGTGGCTGGCGGTGCCGATCATCTCGCACAGAAACCGCACGCTGCCATTGATGGAGGTGACCACGCCCAGGGGCAGGTCCAGCTCGTTGAGCACCGGGCCCTGTTCGATGTGCACTTCGATGAAACCCAGGTACTGCGCGGGGTCGCGCTGCAGTTTGGGAATGTCGTCGATGCACAGGCCCGCGTGCTGCATGGCCGCGCGCATGGTCACGCCGTCCACGTCCTTCTGGTCAAGCCAGGCGGGGTTGAAGTCGCCAATGAGCGCGCCCGAGCCCAGGAAGGTGGCCTTGTAGCGCTGGCCTTCTTCTTCGGCAAAACCCACCACCTCGATGCCGAAAGGCAGACGTTTGCCGGCGCGGTGCAGCTCGCGCACGCAGGCCATGGGCACAAAAATGCCCAGGCGGCCGTCGTACTTGCCGCCGTTGCGCACGGTGTCGTAGTGGCTGCCGGTCATGAGATAACGCGCGCCTTCTGTGGCGGGGTGGTAGCGCCCCACCACATTGCCCACGGCGTCGATCTCCACCTCGTCAAAGCCGCAGTCGCGCATCCAGTGGCTGATGCGCTGGGCGCAGGCGCGGTGCGCGTCGGTGAGGTAGGTGACGGTGAGCTGGCCTTTTTCGGCAAAGCCGGGGTCGGAGTGCTCGGCAAGCTTTTCCTGCCAGTCCCATACGTCATTGCCCAGCACGGGCTCGGCGCCGAACTTGTCGTTCAGGCGGATCTCGGCGATGCGGTGGACATTGCGCAGGGCCTCGGCCAGCTCGAACTCGGGGTGGTTGTCGAGCCGCCGCGCAAAGGTGTCGATGATCTCCTGCTTGGGCAGGCCGGTGCCGCGCGGCCCGCGCACCGCCAGGATGAACGGGAAGCCGAAGCGCTCGTTGTACGCGGCGTTGAGCTGCTGGATGCGTGCGAACTCATCGGGCGTGCACTGCGTGAGGCCCGCCTTGCTCTGCTCATTGGTGGATTCGGCCGTGAGATTTTTTGCCACCATGGCCTTGCCCGCCAGTTCGGGGTGGGCGCGGATCAGCGCGAGCTGCGCGTCCTGCCCCGCCGTGCGCACGACCTGGGCCAGCGCATGCTGCAGGTGGGCCTGCGAGCGGAAGGGGCGCTGCGCCAGCGCCTGCTCTGCTATCCAGGGCGAGTGTTCGTACAGGCCGTCCAGCAGCTGCAATGCCTCGGCAGCGCTGGCGGCGTTGAGTTGTTCCAGGGTCAGGGCCATGCTCAGCCTGCTTTCTGCGTAGGGTAGGGGTGCGTCTGTTTCCAGTGGCGCGCGATGTCGATGCGGCGGCACACCCACACGTCGCTGTGCTGCTGGATGTGGTCCAGAAAGCGCTGCAGCGCCGTGATGCGGCCAGGGCGCCCGAGCAGGCGGCAGTGCATGCCGATGCTCATCATCTTGGGTGCGTTATCGCCCGCCGGGTCGCCTTCGGCGTACAGCGCATCGAAGGTGTCCTTCATGTACTGGAAGAATGGGTCGGCGTGCGAATAGCCCTGCGGCAGTGCAAAGCGCATGTCGTTGCAGTCCAGCGTGTAGGGCACGATGAGCTGGGGCACGGTGGCGCCGTTGCTCTTCTTCACGTCCATCCAGAACGGCAGGTCGTCGCCGTAGTAGTCGCTGTCGTATTCAAAGCCGCCGAAGTCGGCCACCAGGCGGCGGGTGTTGGGGCTGTCACGGCCGGTGTACCAGCCCAGCGCACGGTGCCCCGTCATGCGCTCAATGATTTCCATGGCCTCGGCCATGTGGGCGCGCTCGACTTCCTCGGGGATGTGCTGGTAGTGGATCCATTTCAGGCCGTGGCAGGCGATCTCGTGGCCCAGCTGCACGAAGGCCTGCGTCAGCTCGGGGTGGCGCTGCAGCGCGCTCGACACGCCGAACACAGTCAGGGGCAGCTTGCGCTTTTCGAACTCGCGCAGGATGCGCCACACGCCAGCGCGCGAGCCGTATTCGTAGATGCCCTCCATGCTCATGTGCCGCTCAGGGTAGCTCGCGGGGTTGAACATTTCAGACAGGAACTGCTCGCTGCCCGCATCGCCATGCAGCACGGCGTTCTCGCCGCCTTCTTCATAGTTCAGCACGAACTGCACGGCAATGCGCGCGCCGCCTGGCCATTGCGCGTGGGGCGGGTTCTGGCCGTAGCCGATGAGGTCGCGGGGGTAATGCTGGGTGGAGTCGTAGATCATGGGCGTCAGGGGTTCAAAGGGTCACGGCATAAGTGCGGCGGCCAGGTCGCTGGCCGGGCGTTTGCGGTCAAACGTCAGGCTGGCTTCCACATGTTCGAGGTGCGACTGCATGAGCGAGACGGCCAGCGCCTCGTCACGCGCGGCCAGCGCCGCCACGATGTCGCCATGCTCTTCATGCGAGTGCTCGGCGGCGCTGGCGGACTGGTACATCAGCGTGATCAGCGCGCAGCGCGAGATCAGGTCGCCCAGCATCTGCGCCAGCACCTCGTTGCCCATGAGTTCGGCCATGCGCACATGGAAGTCGCCCAGCAGCTCGGTGCGGCTGCTCGCGTCGGCCGTGCCCATGGCGGCCTTCTCACTGGCCACATGGGCGCGCAGGGCCTTGATCTTGGCGGGGGTCACGGTTTGTACAAAGGCGCGCGTCATCTCGGTTTCGAGCATGCGGCGCACGGCAAACACCTGGCGGGCTTCTTCGACGGAAGGCGTGGAGACAAAAGCGCCGCGCGCGGGCTCCAGCGTGACGAGGCGGTTCTGCGCGAGCTGGAACAGCGCCTGGCGCACCAGGGTGCGCGAAACGCCGAAGTGGTCTGCCAGTTTCTGCTCGGCCAATTTGGTGCCTGGCTGCAGGCGGTGCTCCACGATGGCGCGGGTCAGCGCCTCGACAATCGCACTGGTGGATGAAGATTCCATGGTGGCATGATACGTTGGATGGCGAAAAGTGTATACACTTTTGGTCTACACGCTGCGATCTGGCAATCCTCGCCGATCGGCCGTGGTCCCCACTTCAGGAGATTCCCTATGGGATTGAGCACCCACGTTCTCGACACCATGAACGGCTGCCCCGCCGCTGGCATGGAGGTCGCCCTGTATGCCACCGATGGCGACAACGCCACCCTCATCAAGCGCCTGGTGCTGAACCACGATGGCCGCACCGATGCGCCGCTGTTCGACAACGCCAGCCTCCGCACCGGCACCTACCGGCTGCGTTTTGATGTGGCGGGCTACTTCAAGGCCCGGGGCGTGCAGTTGCCCGAACCCAACTTTTTGAACCAGGTGAGCCTGGACTTCGGCATTGCGCATGCCGACCAGCACTACCACGTGCCCCTGCTGGTGAGCCCGTGGAGCTATTCGACCTACCGAGGTTCGTAGGCATCGCGGCCGCGCCGAGCGACGAAGCCGCTCGGAGGGATGTACTTACAACTGTCCTTCAGTCAGGGTATCCAGCTGAAAGTGCCCGCCCTTGTCCCACAACCAGGTGTCGGTGTAAGTGACCTTGCCCATGCGCGTGGGCGCTGGGAAGGGCGCCGCAGCGCGCACGGTGCGCTCGATTTCGGCCACCACCTCGGGCGCGTGGCGCGGGGCGCGCATCCAGTGCAGGCGGGTGACCTTGCCGCTGCGGTCGATGTCTACCTGCAGCACGCCGATGGCGTACAACTGGGCGGGCAGCTTGCCTTTGAAGATGCGTTCGCGGTTCAGCCCATAAAGGTGCGTGGCCGCATCCTGCCGGTAGGCCTGGGGCGTGGCGGCGGCCGAGGGGCGTGCCGACCCGGCCGCCGCGGGGACCGGGCCCTTCACGCCACCGGGCTCCGCACTGGTGGACGGCACGCTGTCAGGCGCCGGGGCGGGTTCAGGTGGCGATTTGCAGGCGGACACCAGGGCGGCGCCAAGGGCCATGATGCCTGCCAGCAGCCAGTGGCTGCGCGGGCCGGGGGAGCGGTGGGGGGGCGTGTCGGGCATGGTGTGGGTGTGGCAGGGGCCGCCAGCGGTGCCAGCGGCCAGGGGCGTTAACGACAAAGGAATGGCGGTGACAAATTTGCGTTTGCTGTTGGACGGTTTGACCGCCGGGCCAGCATGCCTGGTAACCGTAGAGTCTACCCAAGGGTCGGTGCCCCGCGAGGCCGGGGCCTGGATGGCCGTGTTTGCCGACCGCCTGGTGGGCACCATCGGCGGGGGGCACCTGGAGCTGCAGGCCATTGCAGAAGCGCGCCTGCGGCTGGCAGGCACGGCCGTCAACAACCCCGCGCCCGTGCGGTACGCGCTGGGCCCTGCGCTGGGTCAATGCTGCGGCGGTGTGGTGCACCTGGGATTTGCGCTGCTTACAGCGGCCGATACCCCAGGCCTCGCCACTCGCCTGGCGCCCCGCCACCAC
Organism: Acidovorax sp. BL-A-41-H1; assembly: GCF_051942715.1. Taxonomy (NCBI): domain Bacteria; kingdom Pseudomonadati; phylum Pseudomonadota; class Betaproteobacteria; order Burkholderiales; family Comamonadaceae; genus Acidovorax; species Acidovorax sp. BL-A-41-H1. The sequence continues at coordinate 68,088 of NZ_JBPVJQ010000009.1, forward strand.
CCCGTGGCACTGTTTGGCGGCGGCCATGTGGGCCATGCGCTGGCCCGTGTGCTGGCGCCGCTGCCGTTTGCGCTGACCTGGATCGACAGCCGCGACGGCATCTTCCCCGAACCGCCGCCCGACGGCGCGGTCTGCGAGCATTCCGACCCTGTGCAGGGGGCCGTGCCAGGCCTGGCATCGGGCAGCCGCGTGCTGATCATGAGCTTCAGCCACGCCGAAGACCTGGACGTGGTGGCCGCCTGCCTGCAGCGCCAGCGGCAGCAGCGGGACCTGCCCTTCATCGGTCTCATTGGAAGCCAGACCAAGTGGGCCACCTTCGGCAGCCGCCTGCGCAGCCGGGGATTCAGCCAGGACGAGCTGACCCAGGTGACCTGCCCCATCGGCATCCCCGGCATCGGGGGCAAGGAGCCTGAGGTGATCGCCGTGGCAGTGGCGGCGCAGCTGCTGCTCAGTCTGAAGGTGGCCTGAGAACCTATGGCTGGAACGATTCATGCACCTGCCGTCACAACAGCTTGAATGCGGGTAATTCCCGCCCCGCAGGCACCAGACTAGGGCTGGAATCGGGAACAATTTCTGCATACACTTTGATTCACCGGTCGCAGCGGTGCCCAGCAGATTCTCTCTGCCCAGGTGCGCGACCCCCTTCTTCTGCTCAGAGCGCCCGCAGTGGTGAGCAGGTTGTACAAGCGGCATGCGCGGCACATTCGCCCGCACGCCGCCAAGGTTGAGAACTATGGAAAGCTACCTTCTCGACTGGGCCAACCTGCTCTTGCGCTGGGTCCATGTCATCACCGCCATCGCCTGGATTGGCTCGTCGTTCTACTTCGTCTTTCTCGACAGCAGCCTCACGCCGCCCGAGGACGACGACCTCAAGAAACAGGGCGTGAGCGGCGAACTCTGGGCCGTGCACGGCGGCGGGTTTTACCACCCCGTCAAGTTCGCCGTGTCACCACCCAAGCTGCCTGGGCACCTGCACTGGTTCTTCTGGGAGAGCTACAGCACCTGGATCAGCGGCTTTGCGCTGTTCACGGTGTCCTACCTCTACAGCGCCAGTACCTACCTCATCGACAAGTCGCGCATGGACTGGGCGCCCGCCACAGCCATCATCGTGGCGCTCGCGTTCTTTGTGGTGTTCTGGCTGCTGTACGACGCCATCTGCCGCATCTTTGGCCAGAGGAAGAACGGTGACGCCATTGTGGGCGCGCTGGTGCTGGTGCTGGTGTGCATTGCCTCGTGGCTGGCCTGCCACTGGTTTGCGGGCCGCGCGGCCTTCTTGCTGGTGGGCGCGATGATCGCCACGGCCATGAGCGCCAACGTGTTCTTCTGGATCATCCCAGGCCAGCGCACCGTGATCGCGCAGATCAAGGCGGGCGAGCCCGTGGACCCGATCCACGGCAAGCGCGGCAAGCAGCGCAGCGTGCACAACACCTACTTCACGCTGCCCGTGCTGTTTGCCATGCTCAGCAACCACTACAGCTTTACCTGGAGCCACCCGCAGAACTGGCTGGTGCTGATCCTGATGATGTTTGCGGGCGCGGCCATCCGCCAGTTCTTCGTGATGCGCCACGGCTACAAGCTGGGCCGCAACGGCAACCCGCTGCCCTATGCGCTGGTGGGCGTGGCGGTGATCGTGGGCGCCATCGCCTGGATGCGCCCGGCACCCGTCGCCGCTGTTGCAGCCGTGGCCACCCCCGCGCCCGCTACGGGTGTTGCTCCTGTTTCAGGAGCTACCGGGGAAGGCACAGCGGGCGCAGGCGGCCCAATTGACTTCAAATCGGTGCAGGCCGTGCTGGAGCAGCGCTGCTACATGTGCCACGGCGAGCAGGTGCAGATGAAGAACCTGCGGCTCGATTCGCCCGCGCTGGCCCAGCAGCATGCCCAGGCCGTCTACCAGCAGGTGGTGGTGCAAAAGCTCATGCCCATGAACAACGCCACGGGTATGACGGATGCCGAGCGTGCGCTGGTCAAGCGCTGGTTCGAGGCAGGGGCGCCCACGGGGCCTTGAGGCCGCGTAGTGTGGAGTGCTCAGTGCGGCGTCACTCTGCGCTTAAGCGAGGCCTAGCCCTTGACGACGGTGGCGTCGATCTCCACCACCTGCCCCGGGTATCCCAGGCGGGCGACACCCAGGAGCGTTGCCGGAGGTACTTGCCCGCCAAAGTACTCGGTCACGGCGCCCCAGGCGGCTGAAAGATCGGCCTGTTCGCCGACGACGTAGACAACAACGCGGCGAATGTCTGGAGCGGCAAACCCGTGGATCGACAGAACCTTGCTCAGATTCGCCAGGCACTGCGATGCCTGGGCGCACGGATTTCCGGGCGCCACGATCGAGCCATCGGTGGCCTGCGGCACCTGGCCTGCAAGGAAGAGCTGGCTCCCCACGCGCTGCGCGTACTGATAGTGCGGTGTGCTTGGCAGGCCTGCGGCGGTTTCGGCTTCGTTCATGGGTGGTGCAGAGGGAGATGTGGCGCGAGTTCTTTTGTGACGCCTAGCGTTTGGCATGAGACTCAGGCCTCGTCATTGCAGGTGCTCAGTCATGGGCCTGATGCTCAAGTTGGTACCACTGCTCACCCTCTGGCGCCCGGTTGGACACCAGACTGACAGAGAACTTTGCAGCTGACCGCAGTATCGGTTGGGGTCGCGGACTAGTCCGCGAGCTGAAGTCGCCATTCCACCGTCGATGGTGCTCCACGTGCACGACTTTGGAGCTTGATCGGAAGACCAGGACGAATTCGCCTTCATTCACCTCGGCAGGCAGCGTCATGCGGCATTGGAGCCAGCCAAGTTGCAACGCCTGGCAGTTGCTGTCGCGGGTTGAGTACGGGCCAAAGGCGAACAGTTCATGCCAGTCCAGTGGGAGTACGTTTGCCAGATCTACCTCATGGACTTTCCCGGATCGAACCAGCTTTCCGAGGGCTGTGCTGAACTCACCTGCTGGCTTGGCCGTGGTGCAGGCGAGCAGGATTGCAAGGACGCTCGCAAGCGCGATGGCTTTTGCGAAGTTCAGGATGGGTCGCATGGGGGGCTAGACAGCACCGCGCGCCAGCTCGAATGCCCGCCGTGTTTGAACCATGTACACAGCTGGCCCATCGGGGGTGTTTATCGTCTGTTGCGGCACGAACCCCGCCTTCTCGTAGCAGCGGATGGCTCGCAGGTTGTCCGGAGACGGGTCGGTCTGAATCTTGGTTACCTCAGGGTCGTTGAACAGCATCTCAACAAGCGCCCGAACCAGCTTGGTTCCAAGGCCTTTCCCCAACTGCGATGGATCTGCCAGGGATTGGTCTATTCCACGGACTCCAGGATCGGTTTCGTCTTCCCACCACCCGCTACCACTTCCAAGTGCGACATATGACTGCGCGTACCCCATCGGTTCGTTGTCCAGCATGGCGATGTATGGCGTGACAGACTCTTTCGCCAGAGCGCTTGGCAGGTACTCCTGCTGCACTTCAGCGAGTGTCGGCCGTGCTTCTTCTCCGCCCCACCACTCCACGATGTGAGGCCGGTTCAGCCAGTCATGGAGCATGGGAAGGTCCTGCTCGGTCATGAGGCGCAGTGTGACTGAGCCATGGTTGGTACTCATGAAAACGGACTCCGTGTTGCCCAACGACGGGCTAGGCCGTGCGGGGCTGAGGTTGATAGATGACTTTGAATTTCTCACAGGCGAGCAACATCCTCTCGTCAAACTGTCGCCCGGCTCTGGCGCACTCCTGCTCGAAGTACCGTCGATGGCCCTCAAGCCAGTAGGCGAGAGACCCGTCGCCTTCACCTTCGACGGCCGCAAACTCTGCGGTGACTTCGTTGTAGGGCACAACATCGACGGCTTGCGTCTCGATGACGCAGAGCGGCTGGCCTGACCAGGCTGTGACGATGCTGAGGTCTCCCGGCCTTGGGGGCCGTATTCCCTGGTCTTCGTAGGACCACAACGAGCCTGCGGTTGCACGCTTGACGCCGCGCAGCACCAGGTCGGCCAGTTCGTCGGCAAGCTCCTCGCTGTCGCCAAAGATGCAGACGTCGTAGTAGCGGCCATGATCGGCCGTCCCTGTGGCAAAAAGGAACTCGTTCCAGAACGGAAGAAGGTGTGGGGGGACGGACATAGGTTGGGTTACGGCCTGATGTGGAAGTGAGGGGCCGTTGGCGCGAAGGGGTGGGAACCACAAGCTCAGCTGGTGGCTGTCCCGCTCGACTGCAGGGTCAGACGATTTCTTCACGACGGATTTCCGAAGTAACACGCTGAATCGAATACGGCTCCAATCGCGCAGGCCAGAAACCAGGGGGACCAAAGCCACAGTGATGATGGAACTCACGGGATGCGATGGGCATGGTGTTTTTGGTTTGAACTATTCCCTGCACTCGGACCCGCTTTCCCATCCAACGCTCAAGAGCAGCTAGGTGGGGCTGGATGCTGCCATTCTCGAAGGCTAGCCAACCGCTGGATCGATAGATGGCGCCTTCAATTTCATCATCACCTCTGCGTTCAGATTTGGGGTCGTGGAGGAACTCGTAGCCTTAGGTCTTTGCGTTCAAAAATTCTGCGAAACACGCTTGCCCCAGCCGTACAAACTATAGCTTGCGAAGTTGAAAGGCAAGGTAATCACACCTCCAATTCGAGCCGCGCACAGAACCCATGAACAGATGGGACGGTGCTCCTAGGCGCTCCTCGGCGCGCCTGGGACCGAGGCGAACTGGCTTGCAGCGTGAATCGCACGGCCCCTGTACCTGACTGAACCTGCGCTGCTCCCTCCACCCCCTACGTCGCCAGCACATCCTGCAGCGCCCGCGTGGCGGCCAGCGCGCCCAGGCTGGATTCGGTGAAGCCGCCGTGCAGCACCACGCCGGTGGCGGCCAGCTTGGCCTCGTGTTTGGCCACGGCGGCCAGGTTCGCCACCTCTTCGGCGTGCCGGAAGCGCCCGGGCGTGATGCGCACTGCGCCAATGGCCAGCGTGGTGCACGGAAAGAACCGCCGCACGCCGTGCCGGTCTTCTGCGTGGATGCCGCCCGCCAGCCGGGCGCCGTCGTCGAACAGCGTGACGGCCTCGCGCGCAAATTCGTCCACGATGTTCTTGCAGCGCTGCAGCCAGTTGCTGCTCTGAAAGATCAGCATGAAATCGTCCCCGCCCACATGGCCCACGAAGTCGCGGCGTGCGTCGCAGTGGGCCGTGGCCAGGCGCGCCACCAGGCGGATCATTTGGTCGCCGCGCCAGTAACCGTAGTGGTCGTTGAAGGGCTTGAAGTTGTTCAGGTCGGCGTAGCAGGCCACAAATTCGGTGCCGCTTTCCAGCAGGCGCTGCATGTGCAGGCTGATGGGAATGTTGCCGGGCAGAAAGGTCAGCGGGTTGGCGTGCCGCGCGGCCTCGATGCGGGTCTCGGTCACGGCGCGCACCAGCTGGTCGCCCGTGCCCAGGCCCAGGTAGCGGCCGTTGTCGGTCACGATGTAGCCGTCGCTCAGGTAGCGCTGGTCCTGCGAGGTGAGGATGCCCACCAGCTGGTCCACGTCGCAGTCCAGCTCCACCACCCGCGGCGCCTGGTTGGCAAATGCCAGGCACGATTTGCGGCCGTGCACTTCGCGGAAGTACAGCGTGGCGTAGTGGTTCATGAACTGCTGGCGGTTGATGAGCGCCACGGGGCGTGTGCCGTCCACCACGGCCAGCGCGTGCAGGTCGGTGTGCTGGTGGAAGATCGCGGCCACCGCATCGTTGCTGGTGGCGGGCGATGCGGTGGGCGCTTGCACCACCAGCAGGCTGCGCAGGATGCCCGGGCGTGCGGTCTGGCCCAGGTGTGGCAGCACGGCCACGCGGCGGTCCTGCATCACTTCCAGCGCGGGGCCCTCCACCGTGTCGCGTGGCTCGCGTGCCGGGCGGCCCAGCAGCCAGCCCTGGCCGTAGGGGATGTCCAGGTCGCGCAGCGCGCGCAGGTCGTCGCGGGTTTCGATGCCTTCGGCAATCAGCTTGGTGCCAAACACATCGGCAATGCCCTTGATGGCCTGCAGCATCTGCAGGTTCTCGGGGTGGTCGCTGATGTCGTGGATGAAGTATTTGTCGATCTTCACGAAGTCTGGCTTGACCTCGGACCACAGCCGCAGGCTGGAGCGGCCGTCGCCAAAATCGTCCAGCGCCACGCGCGCACCGCAGGCGTGCACGGCCTTGATGGCCTGGCGCAACACGGGCATGTCGCTCACGCGCTCGTGTTCGGTGATCTCTAGCACCAGCATGCGGGCGCTCAGGCCAAAGCTGCGCACGGTCTCGCCCAGCATCTCGGCGCCCACCAGCGCCACGCCGTGCACCAGTGCATCGGCGCTGATGTTGACGAACAGGCGGCCCGGCGCGTCGTGCTGGCCCCATTGGGCGAGTGCGGTGAACACGCACAGCAGCTCGAAGTCCTGCAGGATGCCCTCCTGCCGCGCCAGGCTCAGCAGCACGTCGGGGGTGTGGAGGGGTGAGTCCTGGGGGCCCCGGATCAGGGCCTCATGGGCATGGATGTTGCCCTCGCGCAGATCGGCCAGGGGCTGGAAGACGCAGTGCAGCCCACCCGCCTGCATCAGCCGGGCCAGCGGGCCGGTGCCATGGCGTGCAGCGGGCGACAGCAGCGCCATCATCGCCTCCAGCCGGCTCCATTGGGTGTTCTGCATCGCGTTGTGGTCCCTGAGCAAGGACGCAAAGATACCCAGCCGCCGTGACGGTTTGGTTACAGAATCCAGGTCGCTATATTTTTAATAGCTTGCATGGCATGTCTGTAGAGCGGAGAGGGCCTTTTTTGTTCACGAAAGGCCCGCTCAAGAGCCTCAGAAACGGTGGCGGACGCCCACGCCCACGCTGCTGCCCTTGGCCTGGTTGGTGATGCGGTCGGCCATGGCCATCACGTACAGGTCGGTGCGCTTGGACAGGAAATGGTCGTAGCCCACGGTGAAGGTCTTGCGCGAGATGTCGGTGGCGCTCAGCGTGGTCTGTGCCCACGATGCCAGCACCTTGCCGGTGGCGCCCACGGGCACTGAAACGCCCAGCTGCGTGGTCTTGGCCTTGATGGCGGTGTTGTCGGCCTTGGCCTGGCCATAGCTGGCAAAGGCCTTGACCATCGTGAAGTCGTAGGCGCCGCCCAGCATCCAGTCGGTCTTGGTGGTGCCCAGGTAGGTGCTGGGCACGGCGGGGTTGCTCATCTGGTCGCGCTCGTAAAAGCCGGTGAGCGTGATGGGGCCGTTGAAGTACAGCGCGTTGATGCCCACGTTCTTCTTGCCGCTGTCGCCCGCGATCTCGCCAAACTGGTAGTGCAGGTTGGCCGAGAGCCCGCCAAAGTTGGGCGTGCTGTAGATGATCTCGTTGGCCCAGCCGGTGTCGGATGGCGTGGTGGAACCCCAGCCGGTGCCGTTGAACAGCGGCACGTTCATGTGCAGGATCACGGGCGCAAAGGTGAATGAGTCGCCCAGCGGGTTCGACAGGATGGAAGGCAGGAAGTTGGGCGCCAAGCCCCGGCCCACAGTGACGCTGCCGAAGCCGCCCGACAGGCCCACGTTGGCGTCGCGCGAGAAGAAGGTGTCGTTGGCGAAGCGGCCCTGGATGCCGCTGTCCACCTTGATGAAGGAGGTGAGCGCGAAGTTGGCCTTGAGCCCGCCGCCCAGGTCCTCCGTGCCCTTGACGCCAAACCACGACGTAGTCATGCCGCCGCTGCCCACTACAGCGCTGCGGCCCGCATCACCGGCATTTTTCATGGAGCCCACATACACATCGGTCAGCCCCATCAGCTGGACCGAGCTTTGGGCCTGGGCCCCGGTGGTGCACAGCAGCAGGGCGCCGCCCAGCGAGAGGGACAGAGACAGTGTGGACAGGTTTTTTTTCATGGATTTTCCTGGAGTGAAATGCCGGACGCCCGGCGTTGGGAGGAGGGGATTGCGGCCCGGTGTGCACCGTGGTGCAGCGGCGGGCCCGCACGCAGGAATCCGCAATTTCCGTGCCTCTGCTGACACAGGTTCTTACAGCTGCACATCCCATCGCTGTGCAAGCAGGGCAGGGTGCGGCCATGTGGGCGGTAGCAGGTCCGCGCGCAGCTTTCTTGTGTTTTTGCGCAAACCCTGGCAGGACGCGGCTTGCGACGTTGTGGGCCTTTGATCTTGCTCAATGCCCCGGGCGCGGCGGCGCGGCAAAGTGGCTTCCATGCTGCCCTCTACCCTTTTCTCCCTGCCCGCTGACACCGAGGTGATCGCCCCCGGCGAAGTGCTGCGCAGGCGCAACGAGGTCCTCACCTCCGTGTTGCATCTGGAAAGCGGCCGCGTGCTGCGCGGTGTGCTGGATGACGGCTTTTTGCGCCACCAGCTGGGCGCGGTGGAAGGGCCGTTCTGGCTCGATGCCGCGTCGGCCCTGATGGGCATGCCCTTTCCGGTGGACATGGTGGCCGACACGCGCCTGCAGGTGCGGCGCCTGCCGATTGAAGCATTCCGCCGCAGCCTGGCGGCCATGCCAGCAGGCGCGCGCGGCCTGCTGCTGGACATGGCCCAAGGCTACCGGCAGCAGTCCGAACTGGCGGTAAGCCGCCTTGCGCAAGATGCGGAATCGCGCTGTGCGCAATGGCTGCTCAAGCACGCTGAACCCGACCCCTCGGGCGCCATGCAGGTCACGCTGCACCAGCGCAAGCGCCTGATTGCCGCCCAGTTGGGCATTGCCCCCGAGACCTTCTCGCGCGTGCTGCGCCATTTGCGGGAGCTGGGCCTCATTCATGGCACCGGCAACGTGCTGAACCTGCCCCAACCCCGGGCGTTGCAGTCGATGGCGGGGTGCTGAGGGCGCGCCTTCCCCGCTCAGCGGGGCGGTGCCGCACTCAGGGTTTTTCCTTGCGTTTTTCCAAGGGTTCCACCCAAGCCCCCGGCCCCGGGGGCTGCGTATATTTGTTGGGACATGTCTGTTGTGACCCGTCCCCATGCCTAACCTTCCGCGTGCCTGCGACGCTCCTGTGCCGGGGTGTCCATGACGGCCCCCGCACCCTCGGCTGCGCCCGACGACGCACCCGGCTGGCTGGTGCCGGGTGCGTTGGTGCTGCGGCTCATGCTGGTGGCGGCGCTGGCCGTGGCCTTGTCGGGGGCGGTGGCGGCCTGGCTGGTCACGCGCGCATCGGGTCAAGAGGCCGTGCGCCGGGTGGTCAACCAGCAGACCGATGAAGTCGAGGTGGTGGCCCGCCTGCTGGCCAGCAAGATCGAACAAAGCCAGAAGGTGCTGCGCACCGTGGCTGCAGGCATCACGCCCGGCATGCTCGAATCCCCCTCGTCGCTCGAATGGCTGCTGCAGCAGGGTTTGCCCGCCGTGCAGTTCTTCGACACCATGCAGGTGGCCCGCGACAACGGCGAGCTGCGCCTGAACCTGCGTGCCGGGCAGCAGCAAAAAGCCGCCGACCTGGACCCGGCCGAGCGCGATGCCCTGCGCCGCACCCTGGTGGACGGCAAACCCCTGGTGTCCGAGTTGATCACCGGGCGCGGTGGCGAGCCGCGTGTGATGTTCACCATGCCGTTGCACCGCGAAGACGGCACCGTGCTGGGCGTGGTGGCCGGGGCCTTGCGTCTGCAGTCGCAAAGCCTGCTGCCCCCGTCCATGACACTGCCCGCACGCGAGGACTCGCAGCTCATCGTGTTCACGCGCGACGGCACCATCCTCTCGCACTCCGACTCGTCCCGCATCCTGGGCCAGGTGCGTGACGAAGCCGGGCTGGCGCCGGTGTATGCGCGCTGGCTGACCCAGGCCCAGCCCGTGGTGGGGCGGGGCATGAGCCATGTGCAGCCCGACCACATCGTGAGCATGGCGGGCATGCCCCTGCCGCAGTGGATCGTGGCGCGGGTCAGCACCTCGCAGGCATTGCTCGCACCCCTGCGCGGCGCCCAGCGCGAGGCTTGGTGGCTGGCCGTGGCCAGCATGCTGCTGTGCATGCTGCTGGCCGTGGCCCTGATGGGCTGGATGGCCCAGCCCCTGGCGCAGCTCACCCACAAGGCGCGCCAGCTGCTCAAGACCAGCACCCGGCACCAGCAGCCCCCGACCGACCAGGACTGGCCCCGCGCGGGCGGTGAGGTGGGCGAACTGGTGCGCGTGTTCCAGGGCCTGGTGCAGCAGGGCCAGCAGCAGCAGCAGCGCAAGGACACGCTCGATGGCCAGTTCCAGGCCGTGCTCGACAGCGCCTCGGTGGGCATCATCATCTCGCGCCACGGCATGCTCGACGTGGTGGGCCGCCAGGCCTGCGTGATGCTGGGCTACACCGCGCAGGAGCTGCAGGGGCGCCCCGCACGCACCGTGTACGCCAGCGACGCAGACTATGCCCAGGTGGGCGAGCGCGTGCGCTCCGAGATGGCGGCACATGGCGCGTTCGACGGCGACATCTGCTTCATGCGCAAGGACGGCACGCCTGTGTGGGCCCGTGTGCAGGGGCGCAGCGTGCGGCCCGACGAGATGCACGGCGGCACCGTGTGGATCCTGGAAGACATCACCGCCGCCCGCGAAGCCCAGGTCCAGCACGCCTGGGAGCGCACGCACGACGCGCTCACCCAGCTCTACAACCGCGCCGCTTTTGACGAGCGCCTGGGCCTGCTGATGGCCGAGCGCTCCACGCGCCAGCGCAGTGCCGCAGAGGATGAGGATGGCAACGAGCCGCAGGGCGACGGGGTGGTGCTGTTCCTCGATCTGGACCATTTCACCGTGGTCAACGACATTGCGGGCCATGACGCGGGTGACGATGTGCTGCGCCATGTGGCCCGCCTGCTGGCATCGCAGGTGCGCCAGATCGGCTGGGCGGCGCGTCTGGGGGGCGACGAGTTTGCGGTGGTGCTGCCCGGCTGCGCCCTGGCACGCGGCCAGGCGGTGGCGGAGCAACTGCGCGTGGCGGTGCATGCCTGGGAGCCGTCGTACCAGGGGCGCAGTTTCACGCTGGGGGTGAGCATCGGGCTGGTGGTGCTGGATGCGAGCCTGCAGGATGTGCCGTCGGTGCTGTATGCGGCGGACATGGCTTGTTATGACGCCAAGCGGGCGGGGCGCAACCGGGTGGAGACGCGGCATGCGAGCCAGGCGACGGTGTCGGCGTCGGCGTCGGGGCGGATGGCGTTGGGGCCGGTTTGAGGTTTTTTGGCTGCTGGCGCCTTATGGGTATGCCTTGGTAGCTATTGTTTTTGTAGTGAATCATTCCTGCCTGTTTGGGCCGCGTTTGTCTTCTCTCGGGCGCTGCTTCCCTACCCGTTCGGGCTGAGCTTGTCGAAGGCTTGGCGTGCTGGTTTGAAATGCATGCTGGGGTTGAGGGCGGGAGCCGGGTTGTCGCCCCGGCAGGCGACTCACTTTTCTTTGCTTCGCCAAAGAAAAGTAAGCAAAAGAAAGGCGACCCCCAGTCTGCGACCCCTTCGCGTTGCGAAGGGGCAAACCTGCGGCGGGGCGGTTGCGGGGTGCGCCGCAGAACTCACTGCGCTGCTTCGCAGCTTCGTTCGGACAACTGCGGCGAGTCAGTTCACGAAGCATGGGCGCTTCGACGCCCATGCCACCCCACAACCGCCCCGCCGCAGGCGCAGCCAGCAGGGGGTTGGACATCCGGACCTCCAACAGCCGAACAGCCACACGGGCCTTTGCTACGCTCGGCCCCCTCTCGCGGGCGCAAGCGCCTCGCGCTGCGCAGGCTGGGCCGAGCGCAGCAATGGCCCGTGTGGATGTCCGATTCGCGGGTCCCCTTCACGATGCGCCGAGGAGCGCAGGGCGTGGGGCGGCACGGGCGTCGAAGCGCCCGTGCTTCGTGCACTGACTCGCCGTGGTTGTCCGAGCGGCGCGCGCAGCGCAAAGCGAGTTCCACGGCGCGCCCCACGTCCGAGCACCGCAGGTTGCCCGCAGCGAAGCGGAGGGACGCAGCGTGCAGGGTCGCCTTTTCTTTGGTGACTTTCTTTTGGCGAAGCAAAAGAAAGCCACTGCGCCGCCGGGCGCACACCCCGGCCTCCGCCCTGAACCCAAGCACACCTTCCAAACCAGCACGCCAAGCCTTCGACAAGCTCAGCCCGAACGGATGGGGCTCGCGCCCAGACTTAGACAGAAGCTCAGTCCGAACGCCGAGTAGAAATCAAAATGCTATAAAAATACTAGCTAAAAAGGCATAACCAGCAGGCGGTAGAGGCCAAAAAAACCTCAATCCCCCACCCGCCCCAACGCCCTCAACACATTCTCCGCAGTCGCCGGTGCCGTCAACACCACCGGCGCCGCAGCATCCACGCCACTGCGCCCAGCCGCCACCGCATTGCGCAGCGCCTCATACACACTGATCGCCAGCATGAACGGCGGCTCCCCCACCGCCTTGCTGCCGCCCACGTTGTCCTCGCGGTTGGCTTCGGGCCACAAGTCCACCTTGAAGTGTGCCGGGATGTCTCCCGTTGCCGGGATCTTGTACGTGCTGGGCGCGTGGGTGGCCAGGTAGCCCTTGTCGTTCCACACCAGCTGCTCGGTGGTGAGCCAGCCCATGCCCTGCACAAACCCGCCCTCGATCTGGCCGATGTCGATGGCCGGATTGATGCTGTGGCCCACGTCGTGCAGGATGTCCACCTTCAGCACGCGGCTCTCACCGGTGAGGGTGTCGATGGCCACCTCGGTGCAGGCGGCGCCGTAGGCAAAGTAATAGAAGGGGCGCCCGGTGAGCGTGGCCTTGTCGTAGTGGATCTTGGGCGTGCGATAAAAGCCGTCGCTCCACAGCTGGATGCGGTTGGCGTACGCCTCTTTCACAACGGCGTCGAAGCTGCGCACGGCCTTGGGCGAGATCACCTGGCCGCCCGCGAACTGGATCGCGCCTGCGCCGCAGCCGTCCAGGCCGCACACGAACGAGGCCAGGTTGTCGCGCACGTTGCGTGCGGCGTACTGGGCGGCGCGGCCGTTCAGGTCGGTGCCGCTGCTGGCGGCGGTGGCGCTGGCGTTGGGCACCTTGCTGGTGTCGCTGGCCGTGACCAGCACGCGGTGCAGCGGCACGCCCAGCTCGTCGGCCACGATCTGCGCCACCTTGGTGTGCAGGCCCTGGCCCATTTCGGTGCCACCGTGGTTCACCTGCACGCTGCCGTCGGTGTACACATGCACCAGAGCGCCGGCCTGGTTGAACAGCGTGGCGGTGAAGCTGATGCCGAACTTGACGGGCGTGATGGCGATGCCGCGCTTGATGACCGGGTTGTGCGCGTTCCAGGCCGCAATCTCGGCCTGGCGTTGGCGGTAGCCCGAGGTTTGCTCCAGCGTAGGCATCAGCTCGTGCAGGATGTTGTCTTCCACCGCCATCTGGTAGTGGGTGACGTTGCGGCCGCTGCTCGCGTCCTTGCCATACAGGTTGGCCAGGCGCACGTCCTGTGCGTCCAGGCCCAGCGCGCGCGCGATGTCGCCCAGGATGGCCTCGATCACGATCACGCCCTGTGGGCCGCCAAAGCCGCGGAACGCGGTGTGGCTCTGGGTGTTCGTCTTGCAGCGGTACGAGGCGATCTCAACATCGCTCAGGTAATAGGCGTTGTCGCTGTGGAATACGGCGCGGTCGGCCACGGGGCCCGACAGGTCGGCGCTGAAGCCGCAGTTGGCCGCCATGTGCAGCTTCAGGCCCGTGATGCGGCCGGTGTCGTCAAAGCCCACGTCGTATTCGTACGCAAACGGGTGGCGCTTGCCGGTGATCATGAAGTCCTCGTCCCGGTCCAGCCGCAGCTTGACGGGGCGACCCAGCTTGTGGGCGGCCACGGCAGCCCACACGGCCAGGTGCCCGGCCTGCGTCTCCTTGCCGCCAAAGCCACCACCCATGCGGCGGCATTCCACGCGCACCGCATGGTTGTCGATGCCCAAGGCGTGCGAGACCCAGTGCTGCACCTCGCCCGGGTGCTGTGTGCTGGAGTAAACCCACCACTGTTTTTGCTCCAGCGGCATGGCGTAGGCAATCTGGCCTTCGAGGTAGAAATGCTCCTGCCCGCCTACCTCGAATGCGCCGCTCAGGCGGTGGGCGGATTGCGCCAGGCCCGTGGCCGCATCGCCTCGGCGCACAAACACGGGGGGCAGCACATAGCTTTGTGCTTTCAGCGCGTCCTGCACCGTCAGCACGGCAGGCAGGGGGGTGATGTCGAGCTTCACGGCGCGTACCGCACGGCGCGCCTCCATGACCGAGTCGGCCACCACCAAGCCGATCACCTGGCCTACAAACTGCACGCTATCAATGGCAAACACCGGTTCGTCGTGCGCGAAGGCGGCCAGGATCTTGTCGCCCGGCACATCACTCGCCAGCACCACGCCACGCACGCCGGGCAGGGCCAGCGCGGCGCTGGCATCCACACCGTTCAGGCGGCCATGCGCCACCGTGGAGAGGATGGGCGCCGCATACAGCGTGCCCTTCACCTCGGGCAGGTCGTCGATGTAGTGGGCGGCGCCTGCCACCTGGGCGCGAGCGCTTTCGTGGATGTGCGAATGGCCCATCGCGGCCCGTGTGGGCGAGGGCAGGGCCTGGGTGGGGATGTGTTCGGGGGCGTTCATACCGTGGCCTCCAGCGTCAAGGTGTCCAGGCTCACCGAGGGGCGGCCCTGGCTCTCCAGCCAATAGCGTTGCAGCAGGCTGCCCAGCACCTGGCGGCGGTAGGCGCCGGTGGCGCGCATGTCCGAGATGGGGCTGAATTCGGCCTGCAGTACGGCGGCGGCACGCTGTGCGGTGGCCTCGGTCCAGGGCTGGCCTGCCAGCGCAGCCTCGGTCTGCCGCGCACGGGCTGGCGTGGCGGCCACTCCGCCTGCGCCAATGCTGGCGCGCTGCACGGTGCCGTCCGCGATGTCGAGGTTGAGCACCAGGCAGACAGCAGAGATGTCGTCGTCAAAGCGCTTCGAAATCTTGTATGCCCGGAGCTGTTCTTGCGGGGTGGGGCGGGGCACCACGATGCGCACAAGCAACTCATCCGCCGCCATCACGTTCTGCCGGTAGCCGGTGTAGAGGTCTTCGAGCGGCAGCTGGCGCTCGCCCCGGGCCTGGCTGGCCAGCACCACCTGGGCGCGCAGCGCGATCAAGAGCGGCATGGAGTCACCAATCGGCGAGCCGTTGGCCACGTTGCCGCCCAGCGTGCCGGAGTTGCGCACGGGCAGCCCAGCAAACCGCGTGGCAAATCGGTGCAGCTGCGGCCACTGTGCGGTGAGGGCTGCAAATGCGTCGGTCAGGCTCACGGCCGCACCGATGTGGATGGCCTCAGCGTGCTGCGTGACTTCGCGCAGCTCGGCCGCGCGGGTCACGTCGATCACCTGCGTGTATTGCTTGTGCTGCTTGGTCACCCACAGCCCCACATCGGTACAACCCGCCACGACCTGCGCGCCGGGGTGGGCGGCACGCGCGGCCAGCAGGGCGGCCTGGCTGGTGGGGGCGATATAAGAAAAATTGGCTGCCTGCGCGCTCAGGTCTTGCGCCAGAAGCTTCAGTTTTTGTAGCACTTCGGCTTCATTGACTGCCATGCCGGGCAGCGCAGCCATCTGCTGGGCGGCATCGAGGATGGGGCGGTAGCCGGTGCAGCGGCACAGGTTGCCCGAGAGTTCTTCCTGGGCCAGCTCGCGGGTGATGGGCTCACCATGGCGGACATGGTCGAGCGCCGACGGGCCGCCCCTAGGCGTGAGGGCCCCCTCGGGGGGCAGCGAACCACACGCAGTGGGGAGCGTGGGGGCTATGTGGTTCTGGTACATCCCGAAGAGGCTCATCACGAAGCCGGGAGTGCAGAACCCGCATTGGGAGCCGTGGCACTGGACCATCGCTTCCTGCGCGGGGTGGAGCGTGATCGTTTGTGGGGCAGCGGGGGGATCGCCCACCGGCTGGATCAGCGGGTCTTCCGCCAGGTCCTCTACCGTCCACAGCGCCATGCCATTCACCGAATGCGCCAGGCGGATGCAGCTGTTCACGGCGCTGTAGTGCAGCTGGCCGCCGCGCTCTTCGCCCAGCACCACGGTGCAGGCGCCGCAGTCGCCTTCGCCGCAGCCCTCCTTGGTGCCGGTGCAGCCCAGGTCTTCGCGCAGCACCTCCAGCAGGGTGCGGTCGGGTGGTACATTGCCCAGCGCCACGGGCTGGCCTCGGCGCAGGAATTGCAAGGGTTGGGTGGTCATGACGGATACCGCTTCTTCGATTGCTATCAATTCTTCAATTCATCAGAGGGTAGGGCGCCCCGAGGCCTTCAGCATAAGTACAAGCTTATGACATCAATGCACGCACTGCTATGAGAGACCACGCCCTTTTCGACAAGATAGACCTCCATCTCATAAGGGTCTTGCACACCGTGCTCACAGAACGCAGCGTATCGAGGGCCGCCGTCCGCCTGGGCATGCACCAGCCGGCGGTGTCGGCTGCGCTCAAACGGTTGCGCGACCTGTCGGGCGACCCGCTTCTGGTGCGCTCCGGCGCCAGCATGATGCCCACCGATGCCGCGCTGCGCATGGTGGAGCCCGCAGGGGCTATCCTGCGGGCGGCAGAGGCGCTGTTTTCGGATGCACGCGGGTTTGACCCGCGCACAGCCACCCGCACTTTCCGCGTCGCCGCCAGCGACTACCTCGACCCGCTGTTCCTGCCCCAGTTGGTGGCCCGCATCAAGGTCGAGGCGCCCCTGTGCCCCATCGAGATACTGCCGCTGTCGGCCGACGCTCACTACCACGCGCATCTGGCGCAGGGTGAGGTGGATGTGGTGATCGGCAACTGGCCGCAACCGCCGGACGACCTGCACATGGGCCGCCTCTTTGGCGACGAGGTGGTGTGCCTGGTGGGCAAGGACCACCCCGCCGTGCGGCGCGGCTGGGATGTGGAAAGCTGGCTGGCTGCCGAGCACATCGCGCCCACGCCCACCCACCCGGGTGCACGCGGCGTGATCGATGTGCACCTGGACAGCCTGGGCATGCAGCGCCACATCACGGCGCGCTGCGCGCATTTCAGCCTCATCCCCAGCATCGTGGCATCCAGCTTGCTTGTGCTGACCACGGGCCGCCAGTATTGCGAGCGGTATGTGGAGCAGTTGCCGCTGGCCATCCTGCCCTGCCCGGTGCCGTTTCCCCGGCTCATGTATTACCAGCTCTGGCACGCGCGCACCCACCATTCGGCGGCGGCCGTGTGGCTGCGCGAATGTGTGAAGGCTGTCGCGTCTTCGCTACGAAAAGAATAGCTGCTTGGGTATGCTGAACAAGCGCAAGAAGGTGTTTTCGTTCCTATAACAAGTTGTAAAACTGAGAGACAATCCCCGCATGAGTTCACCTCCTATTCCCTCCGCCCCGGGGGCGTCGCCGCCCCGGCTGCAGCTTGTGGGCATCACCAAGCGCTACCCGGCCGTGGTGGCCAACAGCGGTGTCTCGCTCACCGTGCTGCCGGGTGAAATCCATGCGGTGCTGGGCGAAAACGGCGCGGGCAAATCCACGCTGATGAAAATCATCTACGGCTCGGTCAAGCCCGACGAGGGCAGCGTGTTCTTCAACGGCCAGGCCGTGCAGGTGCGTAACCCGCAAGAGGCACGCGCCCTGGGCATCGCCATGGTGTTCCAGCACTTCAGCCTGTTCGACACCCTGACGGTGGCCGAGAACGTGTGGCTGGGCCTGGACAAGAGCCTGACGCTGGCCGAAGTCACGCAGCGTATCAGCGCCAAGGCCGCCGAATACGGCCTCGACATCGACCCCCTGCGCCCCGTGCACACGCTGAGCGTGGGCGAGATGCAGCGCGTGGAAATCATCCGCGCGCTGCTCACCAACCCCGAGGTACTGATCCTTGACGAGCCCACCTCGGTGCTCACGCCCCAGGCGGTTGAAAAGCTGTTTGTGGTGCTTCGCAAGCTGGCCAGCGAGGGCTGCAGCATTCTCTATATCAGCCACAAGCTGCACGAGATCCGCGCGCTGTGCACCGCCTGCACCGTGCTGCGTGGCGGCAAGGTCACGGGCGTGTGCAACCCGGCCGAGGAGACCAATGCCTCCCTGTCGCGCCTGATGATCGGCGCCGAGCCGCCTGCGCTGGAACACCGCGCAGTACAGACCGGCGCCACCGTGCTGCGCGTCAAGGGCCTGTCGCTGCCGCGCGCCGACCAGTTCGGGGTGGACCTGATCGACCTGCAGTTTGAAGTGAAGGCGGGCGAGGTGGTGGGCATTGCCGGGGTGTCGGGCAATGGACAAAAAGAACTGCTCTACGCGCTGTCGGGCGAAGACCAGCGCGCGGAGCCCGCCAGCATCCAGGTGACGGGCCAGAACGCGGGTCGCATGGGCCCCGGTCAGCGCCGCGCTTTGGGCCTGCACTTTGTGCCCGAGGAGCGCCTGGGCCGGGGCGCCGTGCCCACCATGGGCCTGGCGCACAACCTGCTGCTCACGCGCAAGAACGCAGTGTCGGGCAGCGGCTGGATCAAGGTGGGCGCGCTTGAAGCGCATGCCCGGGACATCATCCAGCGCTTCAATGTGAAGGCCGGTGGCCCGCATTCGGCAGCCAAGTCGCTGTCGGGCGGCAACCTGCAGAAGTTCATCGTGGGCCGCGAGATCGACGCCAACCCGAAGCTGCTCATCGTCTCGCAACCCACCTGGGGCGTGGATGTGGGCGCGGCGGCGCAGATCCGGGGCTCCATCCTGGCGCTGCGCGATGCGGGCTGCGCCGTGCTGGTGGTGAGTGAGGAGCTGGACGAATTGTTTGAAATCTGCGACCGGCTGCATGTGGTGGCCAAGGGGCATCTGTCGCCGTCTGTGCCACGTGCCGAGGCCACGGTGGAGCGTATTGGCGAATGGATGAGTGGCCTGTGGCATGCCGACGTGCAGGCCCATCTGGCGCAGCAGCACCAGCAGCAAATTGAGCAGAACCAGGCCGGGGAGGTGCAGCATGCTTAAGCTGGAACCACGCCCCCAGGCGTCGAAACTCTGGACCTATGGCTCGCCGCTGCTGGCGCTGGCCTTCACAGTGCTGATTGGTGTGGCCCTGTTCATCGCACTGGGCAAGGACCCGGTGCGCGGGCTGCAGGTGTTCTTCTGGGAGCCCATCAAGACCCAATACGCCATTGGCGAACTCATGGTCAAGGCCACGCCGCTGCTGCTGATTGCGCTGGGGTTGGCCGTGTGCTTCCGCTCCAACGTGTGGAACATCGGCGCCGAGGGCCAATTCGTGATCGGTGCCGTGGTGGCCGGTGGCGCGGCGTTGCTTGCCGACAAGACCACCGGCCCCTGGATCGTGCCCGCCATCCTGCTCGCCGGGGTGCTTGGCGGCATGGTGTGGGCGGGGCTCACGGCCCTGTTGCGCGACAAGTTCAACGCCAACGAAATCCTGGTCAGCCTGATGCTGGTCTATGTGGCCACGCTGGTGCTGGGCTATCTGGTCTATGGCCCGTGGAAAGACCCCATGGGCTACAACTTTCCACAGACCAAGACCTTCGACAAGGTCACGCAGATCCCGCGCCTGATGCAGGGTTCGCGCATGTCCATCGGCCTGCTGCTGGCCCTGGCCGGGGCGGCTGCGCTATGGGTGTTCTTGTTCCGCACCCGAGCGGGCTTTGCCCAGCAGGTGGGCGGCCTGGCACCGGCGGCGGCGCGCTATGCGGGCTTCTCGTCGCGCCGCGCGCTGTGGACGGCGCTACTGATTTCGGGTGGTGCAGCGGGCCTGGCGGGTGCGCTGGAGGTGGCCGGGCCCATCGGCCAGCTCACGCCCTATGTGCCCGCGGGCTACGGCTTCGCGGCCATCATCGTGGCCTTTGTGGGGCGGTTGCAC
The DNA here is from genome assembly GCF_051942715.1 of Acidovorax sp. BL-A-41-H1. NCBI lineage: Bacteria > Pseudomonadati > Pseudomonadota > Betaproteobacteria > Burkholderiales > Comamonadaceae > Acidovorax > Acidovorax sp. BL-A-41-H1. The sequence continues at coordinate 87,743 of NZ_JBPVJQ010000009.1, forward strand.
CCGGTGGGCATGATTTTGTCGGCCATCCTCATGAGCATGTTCTACATCGGTGGCGAGCTGGCGCAGTCGCGCCTGGGCCTGCCCAAGTCGCTGACCGGCGTGTTCCAGGGCTTGCTGCTGTTCACGCTGCTGGCCTGTGACACATTGATTGCCTACCGCATCCGCTGGGTGGGCACAAAGAAGGTGGTAAAGACATGAGCCCCCACACTCATCACTTCGTGTATTCGTTGCCCCCCATGGGGGTGCAAGCCTCCCTTGGGGCGGCCCGGCGGGAGGCTTGATATGGAATCCTACGCACTCCTCATCGGTGCCACGCTCAGCGCGGGCACTGTGCTGGCCATCGCGGCCCTGGGCCTGCTCATCAACGAGAAGGCCGGCATCGTCAACCTGGGGGCCGAGGGCATGATGCTCTGCGCCGCCATCGCGGGCTTCGCCACTGTGGTGCACACGGGCAACACCTGGCTGGGCTTTGCTGCAGGCATGGCCGCAGGCGCCGTGCTGGCAGCCATCTTTGGTGTGCTGGTGATCTGGCTCAACACCAACCAGTACGCCACGGGGCTGGCGCTCAGCCTGTTTGGCGTGGGCTTCTCGGCCTTCGCGGGCATCAGCTACGTGCAGGCCAAGCTGCCTGAGCTGCCCAAGTACGCGATTCCCGTGCTGAGTGACGTGCCGCTGCTTGGGCCCGCGCTGTTTCAGCAGCACCCGCTGGTGTACCTCACCATGCTGCTGGTGGCGGGGCTGATCTGGTTTTTGTACCGCTCGCGCGCCGGGCTGGTGCTGCGCTCGGTGGGCGAATCGCCCGAGTCGGCCCACGCACTGGGTTACCCGGTGCGCCGCATTCGCCTGCTGGCCGTGGTGGTGGGTGGCGCCCTGTGCGGGCTGGCGGGTGCCTATATCTCCACCGTCTATACCCCGCTGTGGGTCGAGGGCATGGTGGCCGGGCGCGGCTGGATTGCGCTGGCGCTCACCACCTTTGCCACCTGGCGCCCGGCACGGGTGTTGCTTGGGGCTTATCTGTTTGGTGGCGTGACCATGCTGCAGTTCCATTTGCAGGCCACAGGGGTGCAGGTGGCCAGCCAGTTGCTGAGCATGCTGCCCTATGTGGCCACCATCGTGGTGCTGGCGCTGATCTCGCGCAATCCCACGTGGATCCGCATCAATATGCCGGCATCGCTGGGCAAGCCGTTTTATCCGGGTTCCTGAAAAGGGTTGTCCGCGTGAAAATCTGGTTACCCTGCGGTAGATCGCACCATAATCACCGTTTTCGTCCCTCAACCTTTGCAAGTCTTACTTCTTCGATAAGGAAACCGACATGACTGATCTGCAGAAACGCTCCATGCTCAAGGTGGCAGCGCTCTCCGCCGTGGCCGCTGCTGCCCTCGTGGGCTGTGGCAAGAAGGAAGAACCGGCACCGGCCCCCGCGCCTGCACCGGCACCCGTTGCAGAAGCACCGGCCCCCAAGCCCGAGCCACTGAAGATCGCGTTTGCTTATGTCGGCCCGGTGGGCGACGGCGGCTGGTCGTTTGCCCACGACAACGGCCGCAAGGCCATCGAGAAGGAATTCGGCGACAAGGTCGTGACGAGCTTTGTGGAAAGCGTGCCCGAGTCCGCCGACGCCGAGCGCGTGCTGCGCGACCTGGCCGGTCAGGGCAACAAGTTGATCTTCGGCACCACCTTTGGCTACATGGAATCCATGCTCAAGGTCGCTGAAGACAACAAGGGCATCAAGTTCGAGCATGCCACCGGCTATAAGACCGCCGAGAACATGCGCACCTACGACAGCCGCACCTACGAAGGTGCGTACATGGCGGGCGTGATCGCCGGTGCCATGACCAAGTCCAACACTTTGGGCGTGGTCGGCTCGGTGCCAATCCCTGAAGTGATCCGCAATATCAACAGCTTCACGCTGGGTGCGCAGTCGGTCAACCCCAAGATCAAGACCAAGGTGGTCTGGGTGAACGAATGGTTCAGCCCACCGAAGGAAACCGAAGCCGCCACCAGCCTGATCAACGGCGGTGCTGACGTGCTGTTCCAGAACACCGACTCGCCCGCTGTTCTGAAGACCGCGCAAGAGAAGGGCAAGCGCGCCTTCGGCTGGGATTCGGACATGACTGCCTACGGCCCCAAGGCCCACTTGGCATCGGCCGTCATCAACTGGGGGCCGTACTACATCAAGGCCACCAAGGACGCGCTGGAAGGCCAGTGGGCTTCGGGCCAAAGCTGGTGGGGTGTAAAGGAAGGCGCGATCGATATCGTCTCCATCGCTGAAGACGTGCCTGCCGACACCAAGGCCAAGGTCGAGTCCATCAAGAAGGGCCTGGCCGACGGCAGCTTCGTGATCTGGAAGGGTCCGATCGTGGGCCAGGACGGCAAGGAAGTGCTGGCTAAGGACGCCGTGGCCGATGACAAGTTCCTGGGCGGCGTGAACTTCTACGTCAAGGGCGTGGAAGGCAAGATCCCTGGCGGCGAAAAGAAGTAAGAACTTCTCACCCGTCATCGGGCGGCCTCTTGGGGCTGCCCGTTCAAAAGGGCTACCTTCCAGGGTGGCCCTTTTTCATTGTTGAGTGCTTTTTTGGAGCAGGGACGATGGTCGAATCGACGTTGTGGCACCCCGTGGCACTGGCGGGTGATGTGGGGAACAGCCCATTGGCCGTGCAGTTGCTGGACCAGCCGCTGGTGCTGTGGCGTGATGGCCTGGGTGGGGTGCAGGCCTTGGCCGATCGGTGTCCGCACCGGGGTGCGCGCTTGTCGCTGGGCCGGGTGACGGTGCAGGGGCGGCTGGAGTGCCCGTACCACGGCTGGCAGTTCGATGGTTCGGGCCAGTGCACACATGTGCCCGCACTGCCCGCGTTTGTGCCGCCCGCCACGCACTGCGCCCGGCGCCACGAGGCCTGCGAGGCCCATGGCCTGGTGTGGGTGCGCATTGCGCCAGGCAGTGCAGCGCTGCCCCCATTCGCCGCCGAAGAGGACGTGCGCTTGCGCAAGCTCAACTGCGGCCCTTACGACGTGGCGGCCAGCGCGCCGCGCATCATCGAGAACTTTCTCGACATGTCGCACTTTGGTTTTGTGCACGAAGGCTGGCTCGGCAGCCGCGAAGCCACCGCCATCGAAGACTACCGCGTGGAGCCCACCGCCACCGGCCTGCTGGCCACGGGCTGCAAGGCCTGGCAACCCCAGTCCAATCTGCATTCGACCGCCCCGGCGCAGGTGGAGTACACCTACGAAGTCACGGCCCCGTATGCGGCTGTGCTGACCAAGGTGCCCGAGGCGGGCACTACGGCGGTGGATGGCTGGCGCGAGTCCATTGCGCTTTTCATCTGCCCGATCACTCCGGTACGCAGCCGCGTGTGGTTCCGCCTGGCCGTGGCCGATTTCGACTCACCCGACGAGAAACTGCAGGCCTTCCAGCACACCATCTTCACGCAGGACCAGCCCGTACTGGAGTCGCAAATGCCACAGTGCCTGCCGCTCGATCTGCGTGCGGAGTTGCATACCGCCGCCGACAAGGCATCATCTGCCTACCGCCGCTTTTTGCGCCAGAGTGGCATCACCTTTGGAGTCTGCTGATGTTCAAGATCCCTCCCATCTCCGCCGAGCGCCTGCCCGGGCTGCTGCGTGCCATGCCCAAGGCCGAGCTGCACATCCACATCGAAGGTTCGCTGGAGCCCGAACTGATCTTTGCTCTGGCGCAGCGCAATGAAATGACGCTGCCTTATGCCAGCGTGGAGGCCCTGCGCAGCGCCTATGCGTTCACCAACCTGCAGAGTTTTCTCGACATCTACTACGCGGGCGCCAGCGTGCTGATTCATGAGCAGGATTTTTATGACATGGCGCGCGCCTACCTGGGCCGCGCGGCGCGCGACAACGTGCTGCATGCTGAACTCTTTTTCGACCCACAGACCCACACCGCACGCGGCGTGGCCATGGAGACCGTGATCAACGGCCTGCACCGGGCCTGTGAAGATGCGCGCACCGAGCTGGGCATCAGTGCCACGCTGATCTTGTGTTTCCTGCGCCACCTGAGCGAGGAGTCAGCGTTTGAAACGCTGGAGCAGGCCATGCCGCTCATCGACAAGATCGTGGGCGTGGGCCTCGATTCCAGCGAAGTAGGCCACCCGCCCGAGAAGTTTGCGCGTGTGTTTGCGCGCTGCCGCGAACTGGGCCTGCACCTGGTCGCCCACGCGGGCGAGGAGGGGCCGCCTGCCTACATCTGGAGCGCGCTCGATGTGCTCAAGGTCGAGCGCATCGACCATGGTGTGCAGGCCGTTCACGACGCTGCGCTGATGCAGCGCCTGGCGCAGGAGCGCATTGCGCTCACGGTGTGCCCGCTGTCCAACCAGAAGCTGTGCGTGTTCCCCAACCTGGCCGACCACAACCTCGGCCAACTGCTCGATGCGGGGCTGGCCGCCACAGTCAACTCCGACGACCCGGCCTACTTTGGTGGCTATATCAACGAGAACTTCACCCAGGTGTTTGCCGCCACGGGCCTCACGGCCAAACATGCCTACCAGCTGGCGTTCAACAGTTTCGAGGCCAGCTTTGCGGGCAATGCCGACAAGCGGGTGTGGGAGCACAAGCTCAAGGAAACCTTTGAGCGGTGCGTGGAGCACGACTACTGAAGCCTGCGGCAGGCCTCTGCCCTGGAGGCCTTCACGGTAAAATACGCCACAAAGGCTGCTGTCCCGGCAGCCTTTTGTTTTTTCTGTTTTCGGGACCATGTAGAGGACCACCATGTACAAAAACCTCGCAGCCACGCTCGTGGCCGCCTGTTTTTTCTTCCCCGCTTTTTCCCAGACCACGCCCGCCAAGGGCAGCGCCGCCGAGCCCGTCAAGGCCGGTTTTGTCTATGTCTCGCCCATCACCGAAGCGGGCTGGACGCGCCAGCACGAAGAAGGCCGCAAAGCCGTCGAGGCAGCACTCGGCCCGCAGGTGAAAACAACCTTTGTCGAGAATGTGGCCGAGGGTGCCGACGCCGAGCGCGTGATCCGCGACCTGGCGGCCACGGGCCACCAGATCATCTTCACGCCCAGCTTTGGCTACATGGAGCCCACGCTCAAGGTGGCGCAGGACTTCCCGGGCGTGAAGTTTGAGTCCGTCACCGGCTACAAGCAGACCGCCAATGTGGCCACGGCCAACGCGCGTTACTACGAAGGCCGCTACCTTGCAGGCATTGCGGCAGGCCGCATGAGCAAGACCGGTGTGGCCGGGTTTGTGGCGGGTTTCCCCATCCCCGAGGTGCTGCAGGGCATCAATGCCTTCACCCTGGGCATGCGCTCGGTGAACCCGCAGGCCACCGTCAAGGTGGTGTGGCTCAACGTGTGGTTCGACCCGCCCAAGGAGCGTGACGCCGCCATGGCGCTGTTCAACCAGGATGTGGATGTGATTGCGTTCCACACCGGCTCCACCGCCGTGATGGCGGCTGCGCAGGAGCGCGGCAAGATGGCGGTGGCCTACCACTCGGACATGCGCAAGACCGGGCCGGATGCTCAGATCTTGGCAGTGACGCACCAGTGGGGCGCCTACTACACCGAGCGCGTGCGCGCCGTGCAAAACGGCAGCTGGAAAAGCGCCAATGTGTGGGGCGGCGTGCGCGAGGGCATGATCCGTGTCGGTGACTTCGGCACCAAGGTGCCTGCCTCCGTGCAGCAGGAGGTGCTGGCCGCGCAAAAGACCATCGGAAGCGGCAAGCTCCAGCCTTTCCGTGCGGGCAAGGCGCCGGTGCGCGACAACGAAGGGCAGGAGCGCATTGCCCCCGGCCAGGCGCTGGCGGACGCGCAGATCCTGCAGATGAACTGGCTGGTGGAGGGCGTTGTGGGCAAGCTGGCGCGCTAGCAGCGGCCATCACCACCACGCGCTTGCCGCCAACCCCATAGCCACTATGGGGCGCGCCGTATACAAGCAGCGCCCCCTGCCGCTAAGCTCGCCCCCATGCCTGTATACCGATCTGCCCTTTTGCGCTTTGCCGACGACGACCGCGCCCTGTATGACGAAGATGGCCTGCTGGCCGTGGGTCCCGATGCCCGGGGACGTCAGCGTGTGCTGGCGGCGGGTGCCTGGCAGGCCCTGGCGCCGCAATTTGCAGGCGAGCCCGTGGTGCACCTGCCGGGGCGCATCCTGGCGCCGGGGTTTGTGGACATGCACATCCACTTTCCGCAGACCGATGTAATCGGCTCCCCTGCCGACGGCCTGTTGCCCTGGCTGGAGAACTACACCTTCCCCCACGAGTCGCGGTTTGCGGACCCAGGCTACAGCCAGCAGGTGGCCGAATTTTTTGTGGCCGAGCTGCTGCGCAACGGCGTGACCACGGCACTGGCGTTTTCCACTTCGCACCCCGCGTCGGCCGATGCCCTGTTTTCCGAGGCGCAGCGCCAGCAGATGCGCCTGATCACCGGCAAGGTGCTGCAGGACCGCCACTCGCCCGACGGCGTGCGCGATGACACCGAACAGAGCCTGATCGACACCGAGGCGCTGATCCAGCGCTGGCACGGCGTGGACCGCCTGGGTTATGCCATCACCCCGCGTTTTGCGCCCACCAGCACCCCCGAGCAGCTGCGCGGCGCGGGCGAGCTGGCCGCGCGCTACCCCGATGTGTGGATCCAGTCGCATGTGGCCGAAAACCTTCATGAAATCCGCTGGGCGCGCGAGCTGTTCCCGGCCTCGCGCAGCTACCTGGGCGTGTACGACGACTTCGGCCTGATGCGCGAGCGCGCGGTGTACGCCCACTGCATCCACTTTGACGACGACGACCGGGCGCTGATGCGCGACACAGGCGCCACGGCGGCCGTCAGCCCCACGAGCAACCTGTTCCTGGGCAGCGGCTTTTTTGACTACGCCGGCGCCGACCGCGTGGGCTTTGGCTATGGTCTGGCGAGTGACGTGGGCGGTGGCACCAGCTTCAGCCCCTTCCACACCATGATGGCGGCCTACTATGTGGGGCGAGAGGGCCAGACCAAGCAGGGTCTGAGCCTGTCGCCCCAGCAGCTGTGGTGGCAGCACACGGCGGGCGCTGCCCGGGCGCTGGGCCTTGCGGGCGTGGTGGGCAACCTGCAGCCCGGCTGCGAGGCCGATTTTGTGGTGCTCAACCCGGCGGCCACGCCGCTGCTGGCGCGCAAGAGCAGCCAAGCGCGCAACCTGGAAGAGCTGCTCTTTGCGCTGATCGTGCTCGGCGACGACCGGGTGGTGGAGCAAACCGTGATTTCTCAAGCAAAATACGGCTCCCGCGCCTGATCATCAAGCGCTGGCAGCTACACATTTAATAGCGCCCGGCGGTTTTCATGAAAAGCCGCCAGGCCATTGCGCAGGGAGTTCTGCTATGAGCATCAAGAGCGATAAATGGATCCGCCGCATGGCGGCCGAGCACGGCATGATCGAGCCCTTCGAACCCGGCCAGGTCCGCGAGGCGGAGGGCCGCAGGATCATCAGCTACGGCACCAGCAGCTACGGCTACGACATCCGCTGCGCGCCCGAATTCAAGGTGTTCACCAACATCCACAGCACGGTGGTGGACCCGAAGAACTTCGACGAGAAGAGTTTTGTGGATTTCGAGGGCGAGAGCTGCATCATCCCGCCCAACAGCTTTGCGCTGGCGCGCACGGTCGAATACTTCCGCATCCCGCGCAACGTGCTGACCGTCTGCCTGGGCAAGAGCACCTACGCGCGCTGCGGCATCATCGTCAACGTGACCCCGTTCGAGCCCGAATGGGAGGGCTATGTGACGCTGGAGTTCAGCAACACCACGCCGCTGCCCGCACGCATCTACGCGGGCGAGGGCTGTGCCCAGGTGCTGTTCTTCGAGAGCGACAAGGACGATGTCTGCGAGGTCAGCTACCGCGACCGGGGCGGCAAGTACCAGGGCCAGGTGGGTGTGACGCTGCCCAAGGCCTGATTCGGTAGGGTGTACGGCCTGGCCCCGGGCTTTCGTCCTACGTGGCCTCAGCCGCTTGGCTGAATGGCAGGCCACAGTGTTTTTTTTAGCATGAACCCATGCCGCCGCGCGGTCTGGCGGCTGGATGGAGCCTTGCCATGCTGACCTTTGCTGCACCTTCTGCGCCCGCCACCCAGGCCGAGGCCCCGTGCCCGGGGCTGGCTGCCGGGGGCCCACCGGCCACCTACTGGCCTTGCGAGCTGCTCAATGCGTTCGCGCTGAAGATGGCCGCGAGCGGCCACTGCGTGAACATGTCCATGATGCTGGGCCACCGCCCTTATGCGCTGGAGCAGCTGGCGCTGGCGCGCGGGGCGGCAGATGGCGAACTGCACCACCTGGCCGCCCAGTTACAGGCCTACTTCGACAGCCCCCGGCCGGGGTAGCTGGGGGCCGATGGCCTGCTATTTAGCCAAGCGGCTGAGGGTACTCAGGCCTCCACACACACCCGGTTGCGGCCCTGGCCCTTGGCTTCATAGAGCGCCATGTCGCTGCGCCGCAGGATGGCCGCGCCGCTGTCGTCGGCGCCCCGCATGCTGGCCACGCCAGCACTCACGGTGATGGTGCCCACCACCGGGTCCTGCTGCTGGGCCATGGCGGTGACCAGGGTTTGGGCAATCGCGCGTGCGCCTTCCAGATCGGTGTCGGGCAGCAGCGCCACAAATTCCTCGCCCCCCAGCCGGGCGATCACGTCCGAGCCGCGCAGCCGGGTTTCGAGCGTGCGCGCCAGCTGGCGCAAGACCTCGTCCCCGGCCTCGTGGCCGTAGGTGTCGTTCACGCGCTTGAAATGGTCCACGTCCACGGCGATCACGCTCAATGGCCGGGTGCTGCGCCGGGCCAGCGCCAGTGCAAACGCCATCTGCGATTCAAAACCACGCCGGTTCAGCAGCCCGGTGAGGGCGTCGGTGCGGGCCTGCAAGTCGAGGGCGCGGTTGGCGGCCTCCAGCTCCAGGGTGCGCAGGCGCACCTTTTCTTCCATGGCCTCGCGCGCGGCCAGCAGCCGGTGGGTCATTCGGCCCAGCGCCTGGGAGAGCTGGTGCACCTCGCGGTTGCTGTCCATGGCCGGGATGTTGCTGCCGGGGCGGCCCGCCTCCACGGCGCTGGCGGCGTCGGCCAGCGCATACAGGTCCTCGCTCAGGCGGCGTGCGGCCATCCAGGCCAGGCCCGACGCCATGAGCGCTGCGGCCAGGCCGATGGCCAGGGCCAGGCGCACGGTGCCGTCGGCCTCGGCAAACGCCAGCTCGACCGGCTGGCGCGCCACGATGCGCCAGCCCAGGTCGCTGGCAGCATTGCGGGCCTGCAGCTGCGTGGCGGCCGTGAGGTATTGCTTGCCGTCCAGCCAGGGCACCACGGCAGTCTGCAGGCGTCCGCCATCGCGGTTGTTGTTGACGTGGACGCCTTCGGGCAGGCGCTGGCCAGTGGCTTGCAGCGTGGTGCTGTGCCGCCGGGGGGCCAGGATCAGCTGGCCCTGGCGGTCGAAGATGAAAAGTTCCACCGCGTTTTCTGCCGAGGTGGACGGCGCGAGACCTTCCAGCACCTCGCGCGTCCATTCCCAGCTGCCGTGGATGCCCAGCACGCCCACGGTGGTCGGACCGATGCGGATGGGGGCTGCGAAATCGACAAACCGGTGCGGCTCGCCCGAAGCGGTGGGAGGCAGCAGGCTCTCCAGCAACTGGGCAGGGTGCACATCGCCCACATGTACCTCCTGCAAGCCGCGCTGGAACCAGGGGCGCTGCGCCACGCTATGGCCCTGCAGCAGGCCGCCCGTGGCGTTGCGCACCACACCTTGAGCGTCGGCCACGCCGATCCAGAGGTTGCTCGGCTCCATGGCCTGGCTGCGCGCCAGCATGTGCTGGGCCTCGGGCGAATCCAGTCCTGCGGACCAGATCGTTGCGGCGCTGGCCAGCACCTCGGCCTCCAGGCTGCGCTGCATCAGACCATTGGCCAGCAGCTTGCTCGCGTTGTCGGCCACGGTCTGAAGCGACAGCCCCGCGTCACGCCGGATGTGGTGTTTGAGCAGCTCGCCAAAACCCAGCGACAGCAGCACCGCCAGCAGGATGACCAGCGTGCCGAACACCAGCGCAATCTGCATGCGCAGGCTGTGGTCGGAAAAGCGTGCGAGCAGGGCCATGGGCGGGCCTCTCAGGTGGCGGGGGGCTGTGCAGCGCCCTGGCGCAGGGCCAGGCGTGCGGCGGCCAGGTCCCAGCCGGCCCAGCCACAGCTCTTGAACAGCACCGGCCCGGAGGGGGCACGGGGCGTCCAGGGGCCGCAGACCACGTCCCGCAGCACGGGCAGTGCTGCCACGTCCAGCCCCGCTTGCAGCAGATCGCCCGCCTCGTGGCTGGCGTCGGCCGTGTCCACCACGATGCTGCCGTGCCCTGCCACGTGCTGGCACAGCGCGGGCGCCAGCTCGGCCATGGCGGGGGTGAAGGCGCCCACCGCCGTGATGAACGCATCGGCCCGGGGCGTGGCGTGCAGCACCAGGCTGCTGGCCGTGGTGCAGACGGCCACCAGGGGGCAGTGGGGCAGGGCGGCATCGGCGTCGGCCACCACGCGCACCTGGGCGCCCAGTGAACGCACCTGCTCGGCCAGGGTGTTGGCGCTGGCGGCGCTGCGCGAGGCGATCCAGACCTCCTTCACACCGAGCCCGAGCACAAAGGCTTCGGCATGGGCCAGGCCCTGCACCCCGGCGCCCACGATGAGCAACGGGCCTTGCGGTGCGGGTGCCAGGTGCCGCGCCGCCAGCAGAGAGACTGCAGCCGTGCGCCGGGCCGTGACGGTGGGGCCGTCGAGCACCAGCTGGCGTGCGCCGGTGGCAATGTCGAACACCACCACGTCGCCCTGGATCGAGGGGCGTCCGGTGCCCGCGTTGGCGGGCGTGAAGGTGATGAGCTTGGTCATGGCCACGCTGCGGTCGGTGGCAGGCATCAGGAACAGGCTGCCGCCCTGGGCCAGGGGCAGCACGCTGCGGGCAGGCACCGAGACGGTGCTGTCGTGCAGCAGCTTGGCAATTTCGTCGGCCAGGGCCGACCAGGGCAAGCGCTGCGCGGTGGCGGCGGCATCCAGGGTGCCAGCGACCAGGGTAGAGGGGGCAAAAGACATGGCCTGACTGTACACAGCGGCCAGCGTTTCCGGGCTGTTTGGCGGGTGCATTTCCCCGTTTTTCAGGGCATTCCCGGGGCGCTGGATCCCGGGTTGGCTCAGTGCGTGGCGCCAGCCTGCAAGCTGATGTCCTGGGGCGCCAGCACAGCGGCCCACAGCGCGGCGTGGATGCCGCGCACCATGTCGCGCAGCGGCAGGTGGGGCGCGCCCTGCCCGGTGAGCCAGGGCACATGCACAAAGCCTCCCCTTGCCCCGGCAGGGCCCGCACCCTGGGCCAGCAGGTGCAGCAGGCCATACAGCACATGGTTGCATACGAAGGTGCCAGCCGTCTGCGACACCTCGCAGGGCAGGCCCGCCCGCTGCACGGCGCGCAGCATGGCCTTGATGGGCAGGCTGGCAAAGTAGGCGGCGGGCCCCTCGGTCGCCACAGGGGTGTCGATGGGCTGGGCACCGGTGTTGTCGGGGATGCGGGCGTCGTTGATGTTGATGCCGATGCGCTCCAGCGACAGCGCACTGCGACCGCCCGCCAGGCCCAGGCACACGGTCAGTGCAGGCTGGTGCGTGTGCACCAGCGCAGCCAGCCGCTGCAGCGACAGCCCAAACACCGTGGGCAGCTGCGCAGCCACCACCCGGTGGCCGCCAATCCGCTGGCCGTGCAGTGCCTGGGCAATCAGCCAGCTGGGGTTGAGCGGATCACCGCCGAAGGGGTCGAAGCCGGTGAGCAGGATCACCTGGTCGGGTGCGGGCGTGAGGTGGCGGGTGTCGTTGATCATGGGCGGTGGGGGCGGACCTGTGGCAGGCGTGCATCGTAGTTCGCCCGGGCTGCGCCTGCACGGCGCGTAATATCCAGCATTGGCCTTCCACCCGCAGGAGGGCCCAGGAGATCTGGCATGAAATGGGAAGGCAATCGCGAATCCGACAACGTGGAAGACCGCCGCAGCGATGGCGGCGGTGGAGGGGGCGGATCGCCGGTATTCGGCGGGCGCAGCATTGGCATCGGCACCATCGTCATCGCCCTGCTGGGGGGATGGGTGCTGGGCATCAATCCGTTGACGATTCTGGGGCTGCTCAGCGGTGGCGGGCCACCGGCCCATGTGCAGCAGCCGGGGCCTGCGCAGCGCCCGCCCGCAGACGACACCATGGCCCGGTTTGTGTCCACCGTGCTGGCTGACACCGAGGACGTGTGGGGCCAGGTGTTCCGCCAGGGGGGCGGCCGCTACCAGGAGCCGCGCCTGGTGCTGTTCCGGGGTGCCACGCCCACGGCCTGTGGCACAGGCCAGGCGGCGATGGGCCCGTTCTACTGCCCGGCCGACCAGAAGGTCTACATCGACCTGGGCTTTTACGAAACCCTCAAGAACCGACTGGGCGCACCTGGCGACTTTGCACAGGCCTATGTGATTGCCCACGAGGTGGGCCACCATGTGCAGAACCAGCTGGGCATCAGCGGCAAGGTGGACCAGATGCGTGGCCGCGTGAGCAAGGCCGAATACAACGCACTGTCAGTTCGGCTGGAGCTGCAGGCCGACTGTTTTGCGGGCGTGTGGGCCCACCATGCGCAGAATGCGCGCCAGATCCTGGAGCAGGGTGATGTGGAAGAGGCCATGAACGCGGCCGCCAAGATTGGCGACGACGCGCTGCAGCGCGCCCAGGGCGGCGCCGTGGTGCCCGAGAGCTTCACCCATGGCACCAGCGCCCAGCGCCAGCGCTGGTTCCACAACGGCCTGCAGAACGGCAGCGTGAAGGCCTGCGACACCTTCGCTGCGCGCAGCCTGTAGGCTGCAGGCCACCGCAGCCCGCACGGGTTTTGAAAGCCACGGCCCATGTCCTCCGCAGCGCCCCTGGCGGCGCCTTCCCAGCGGGCGCCTGACCCGGCAACGCAGCCCTCGGGCACTGCGGCGGCGTGGTCGGCGGCGGCGGTCACCGTGCCCCATGCGGTGGGCCTGGGGCTGCTGGCCTTTGCGCCCCTGGCGGGCGACTACTCCTTGGCGGCGCTGGCCCTGTGGTCGGCTGCGCTGCCGGGCCTGCTGCTCACCCTGCTGGCGCCCCGCGCGGGCGTGGTGTATGCGCCTACCACGGTGGTGGCGCTGCTGTTTGCTGCGGTGCTGGCCACTGCCCATGGTGCGGCACCCGCGCTGGGGTTGAGCGCGCGGCAGGTGCTGGCCGTGAGCGGGGCCACAGTGGCGCTGGCGTTTGTCTTCCAGTGGCTGCTGGGTGTGCTGCGGCTGGCTTCGGTGGCTCGGTTCCTGCCCATTTCAGTCACCCACGGGTTTGCGGCGGGCGTGGGCCTGTCGATGGTGCTGGGCCAGGTGCGCAACGGCTTTGGCGCGGGGGCGGCCGCACCCTGGGATGCCCAGCTGGGCTGGCATGCGCTGGCGGCCGGGGCCGTGGTGGGGCTGGCCTGGTGGCTGCGGGGCCGCTGGCCCCGCATGCCCGGCCTGCTGACGGCGGTGGCCGTGGTGGCGCTGGCCGTGGCTTTGGCGGGCTTCTGGGGCGCCGGGCTGGGGGCCGTTTTTGTGCCCGCCGTGCAGCCCAGCGCATTCGCCTGGCCGCCGCTGCCCGACTGGAGCGGCATCCCCTGGATGGCCCTGGCGCAGCAGCAGGGCTCGGCCCTGGTGGTGCTCGCGCTCCTGATGGCGCTGGTCAACAGCCTGGAAATCCTGGTCTTCAACCAGGAGCTGGAGCTGGACCACGGCCTGCGTGGCGACGCCAACCTGGCCCTGCGCCGCGAAAGCCTGCTGGGCGCGCTGTGTGGCCTGGCGGGCATGATCCCGGCATCGACCAGCGCGTCGCGCTCGCGCATCGTGCTGGCGCAGGCTGGTGCATCGCGCGACGCCCCGCGCTGGCACGCCGCCATCATGCTGGGCGTGGCCGTCACAGGGCCGTGGTGGTTGCACTGGGTGCCCATGGCCTGTCTGGCGGGGGGGCTGGTGCTGGCCGGGCTGATGCAGGTGCCGGGGCTGATGTGGTCGCTGGGCTACGCGCGCCGCTCGCGCGTGACCTGGGCGCAGAGCTGGCTGGTGGCCCTGGTGTTTGCGGTGATGGGTGGTGTGGGTGCGCTGGTGGCGGGCCTGGTGGTGGCCACTTTTGTGCTGCTGCACGACTCGGCCGCCACGGTGCTGCGCCATGTGCGGCTGGATGGCGAGCTGCGTTCGCGGCGCCTGCGCCGGGCGGGGTCAGACACCTGGCTGGCGCCGCGCATGAACCAGGTGGCCGTGTTCGAGCTGCAGGGCGTGATGTCGTTTGGTGTGGCGGCCCATCTGGCCGAGCAGGTGCGCATGCTGCTGCAGCCGCGCCACCGCTGGGTGATTCTGGACGCGGGCCGTGTGCCCGCCTGGGACAGCACGGCGTTGGCCCAGCTGCGCGCCCTGGTGCGCGACCTGGGCCAGCAGGGCATTGCCGCCGCCGTGGCAGCGCTCGACCCCCTGGCCGCCGAACACGCGGGCGAACAGGTGCGCGCCTTTGCCGACCTGGACCGTGCGCTGGAATGGGCCGAGGCCGGCATCCTGGCGCAACGCCCCATTGAGCAGCGCCCCGCGCGCCCCGAGCGCGACCTGCTGGGCGAAATCGGCGAAGGCGTGCCCCGCGCCGCCGCCGACGCGCTCATGGCCCTGCTGGAGCCGCTGGACGTGCCCGCCCACGGCGTGGTCTTCCGCGCGGGCGACACCGACCACGACCTGCTGGTGGTCAAGTCGGGCCACATCACCCTGGTGACCTTGTGGCCGCCCGACAAGGGCCTGCGCCTGGCCACCGTGGGGCCGGGCATGGCCTTTGGCGAGATGGCTTTCCTCAACGGCGCGGCCCGCAGCGCCTGCGCCGGGGCCGAGCGCGGCCCCGCACACCTGGTGCGGCTGTCGCGCGCGCACTTTGACGCCTGGGCCCGGCAATACCCCGAGGCCGCGCTCACGGTGATGAATAACCTCGCGCAGATCGGGGCGAGGCGGCTGGCGGTGACCACGCGCCAGCTGCGGGCCGTGCTGGAATGATTTTTATAAACAATAATCGGCCTCTGCGCGCAATGGATAAGTCTTTTTAGCTATCAAAAGAGTAGTAAATATGTACCCCGCACCGCCCGCGGGCCGGTGTGGCGTGCCGCTCCGTACCGCAAAAAATCGCTTTTTGGGCCACCGGTGCGACAATAGAGGGCTGCGAGCCTGTTCATGACCTCGCGCGGCCCCCGATGCCGCGGGAGATCGTGAGCAGGTTCTAGCGCAACGCCCCAACAGTCCCCGGCGCACGGCACATTGCCCGCTGGGGCCCTCTCTGCGGCGTTGCACTCCTCGCCGGGCCACCAGCCCGGCTGCGGTTTGCGCCTTGCAGCCAGCCCCCTCCCAAGGGCGTGCCACATTGCTCAGACATAAATTCAGCGTCGCCTACAAACACGCTTTTAATGACTAGTTCCTTCTCCAATCTATCGCTGGCCGAGCCGCTGGCACGTGCCGTGGCCGAAATGGGCTACGAGTCCATGACGCCCATCCAGCAGCAGGCCATTCCGGTCGTGCTTACCGGCCAGGACGTGATGGGTGCCGCCCAGACCGGCACCGGCAAGACCGCCGCCTTCTCGCTGCCCCTGCTGCAGCGCCTGCTCAAGCACGAAAACAGCTCCACCTCGCCCGCGCGCCACCCGGTGCGCGCCCTGGTGCTGCTGCCCACGCGCGAACTGGCCGACCAGGTGGCGCAGCAGATCGCGCTGTACGCCAAACACACCAAGCTGCGCAGCACCGTGGTGTTTGGCGGCATGGACATGAAGCCCCAGACCATCGAGCTGAAAAAAGGCGTCGAGGTGCTGGTGGCCACGCCGGGCCGCCTGCTGGACCACATCGAGGCCAAGAACGCGGTGCTCAACCAGGTCGAGTACGTGGTGCTCGACGAGGCCGACCGCATGCTGGACATCGGCTTTTTGCCCGACCTGCAGCGCATCCTGAGCTACCTGCCCAAGCAGCGCACCACGCTGCTCTTCAGCGCCACGTTCTCGCCCGAGATCAAGCGCCTGGCCAGCAGCTACCTGCAGAACCCCATCACCATCGAGGTGGCCCGCCCGAACGAGACGGCCTCCACGGTGGAGCAGCGCTTCTACAGCGCCAATGACGACGACAAGCGCCGCGCCATCCACCAGGTGCTCAAGACGCGCGGCATCAAGCAGGCCTTCATCTTCGTGAACAGCAAGCTCGGCTGCGCCCGCCTGGCGCGCAGCCTGGAGCGCGAAGGCCTCAAGACGGCGGCCCTGCACGGAGACAAGAGCCAGGACGAGCGCCTCAAGGCGCTCGAAGCCTTCAAGAAGGGCGAAGTGGACCTGCTGGTGTGTACCGACGTGGCCGCGCGCGGCCTGGACATCAAGGACGTGCCCGCTGTGTTCAACTTCGACGTGCCTTTCAACGCCGAAGACTATGTGCACCGCATCGGCCGCACGGGCCGTGCAGGCGCCTCCGGCCTGGCCGTCACGCTGGTGTCGGGCAGCGATGCCCGCCTGGTGGCGGACATCGAGAAGCTCATCAAGAAGAAGATCGAGCTGGAAGCCGTCGAGTACGACGAAGACCAGCCCCGGGGCCGCATCAACGACGGCCGCCGCGCCTGGCGCGAAGCGGGTGAGACGGGCGATGGCCGCGATGCCTTGGGTGCATCGGCTCCCCGCCGCGAACGTGATCGTGACTACCGGGGGGGGCGTGAGTCCCGCGATCCGCGCGATCAGCACCGGGGCTTCCGTCCCGCCGCAATCTCGCGCGACCCGTTCTTCGAGAAACCCTACGAGGCCAGCGCGGCCTCCGATGCCGCCCCCGCCTGGGAGGCCGCCACCAAGTCTGCGCCGCGCAGCAGCATCTCGGCCAACATCAAGCCCAAGCGCAAGGTGGCCGCACTGTTCAAAGCCGCAGCCCAGCCAGAGACGACGGCACAGTCCTGATTGGATTTTTTTGGAGCCAAATTGCGCTCTAGCGCCTTCTGATTAAGCGCTGCAAGCTATCGAGAAGATAGCAAATTATTGCCAGCAGGCGTAGCCCGGATTTACCCGCCGGGCTGTTGCGCCTGTTCGCAGTGCACTTGCAGCAATTCCCGCTCGGCCAGCGTGGAGCCAAAACGCACGGCGCTCAGGCAGCCACCCCAGACGCAGCCGGTGTCCAGCCCCAGCAGGTCACTGCGGTTGAGCCAGCCCAATGTGGACCAGTGCCCAAAGGCCATCACGGTGCCTGCTGTGCGGCGCCCTGGTACGTCGAACCAGGGCATGAGCCCGGGCGGGGCGGCGCTGGCGCTTTCAGTGCTTTCAAAATCCATCACCCCGTCGGCCGAGCAAAAGCGCAGCCGGGTGAGGGCGTTCACGATCACGCGCAGCCGGTCGGTGCCGGTGAGTGGGTCGCTCCAGCGGTCGGGGGTGTTGCCATACATGGCCTGTAAGAAGGCGGGCAGCTCGGGGCTGAGCAACACGGCCTGCACCTCATCGGCATAGGCCAGCGTGTCGGCCACCGACCAGGCGGGCAAGACACCGGCGTGCACCATCAGCAAGGTCTGCCCGGCATGTGTGTGCGCGCGGGCCAGGGGCTGCTGGCGTACCCAGGCGAGCAGGGCCTCGCGGTCGGGGGCGTCCAGCACGGAGGCCAGCGTATCGCGCCGCGAAGGCTTGCGCGCCCCTGCGGCGGCGGCCAGCAGGTGCAGGTCGTGGTTGCCCAGCAGGCAGCGGATGGCGTCGCCATGGCGCATGCTGCGGCGCAGCACGGCGGCTGAATCGGGCCCCCGGTTGACCAGGTCGCCCAGCAGGTAGACGGTGTCGCGGCTGGCGGAAAAGCCGATGGTGTCCAGCAGGCGGCCCAGGGCGCTGTCGCAGCCCTGGATATCGCCGATGCAATAAATAGCCATGGTGTGGTGTGGGTGGGATGGAGCGTGGATTTTCTGCCGAGACGGTGGAGGATTACACCAGGGGCGCAGCAGGGCCCTACAAGTCGGCACGCGTCTCTTGGCGCCCTTGTCCGTGCGAGGCCCCAGTTTGGTGCTGGGGATATTCATGAAAAGGTGCCGTAGTACCCGTCCCAGGGACTTGAAAAAGGCAAACACTCCCCAATGCGAGGCCTTGGTATTCGCGCTGGATGAATATAGACCCCTGTTATTTGTGGTTTTCTCGGGGAAAATTTGCAGGCCTTGCTTCCATGTTGGGGGATTATTCCTATAATCGGTCCGTCACCAACCTCACACTCCTTATTCTGACACCATGACCAGCTACAAAGAACTTTTGAAGCAGCGTGAAGCCCTTGAGCAACAAATCAGCGAAGCACGGCGCCGGGAGTTGTCGGATGCTGTGTCCCAGGTTCGTGCACTGGTCGCCGAATATGGTTTGACCGCCCAGGATGTATTCCCTGCCGGCAAGGCCGCAGGCAAAACCGGCCGCAGCTCCACGGCAGGCTCCAAGGTGGCACCTAAGTACCGCGATCCCGCAACCGGCCAGACCTGGACCGGCCGTGGCAAGGCGCCCAAGTGGATTCAAAATGAAAACCGCGAGAAGTTCGCCATTTGATGGGCTACAACTCCCACCACAAAAAAGCCCGCTGATGCGGGCTTTTTTTATGGGTGTGCGCAGAGGGTTAAGGCATGGCCTCAAGCCGCCGTCCCCAAGGCGTGCATAGCTGCGATCTGCCTGTATCTGCAGATCTGTATCTGCGGGTTTGTGGGCTTCAGCCACCAGTATTTTGCTGCCGGGCCAGTTCGCGCAGTGCGTTGGCGGTGAAATCGTCGGCCGGAAAGAACGACTCCACGGCCAACTCCTGCAATGTCACATCCACTGGGGTGCCGAATATCGTGGTGGTGCTGATAAGCGACAGCATGCCGTGCACGCTCTCAAAACAAAACGGCATGACCACGCCCAGCATTTCGCCGGCCAATACTAGCGGCGTGGTTTCTTCGGGGGCGGGGTATTGCTGCAACTCGGCCTGCAAGGCGATCAGGGTGGGGTCGGCCGTGGCCTGGATTTGCTGGCGCAGGCGCTCGAACAGATGCGCGCGCCATTGCGCCAGGTTGGCAATGCGAGGTGCCAGGCCCTTTGGGTGCAGGCTCAGGCGAAACACGTTGATGGGTGGGGCCAGCAGCTCGGGGCTGACATGGGCAGACAGCAGCGCCAGCGCGGCGCGGTTGGTGGCCACCACGTTCCAGCAGCGGTCGAGCGCGATGGCGGGGCAGGGCTCGTGGCCCTTGAGCACCAGCTCCACCGCCTGGCGGGCGGCGGCCAGGGCCGGGTCGTCCAGCGCGCGTTCGCGGTACATGGGGGCGTAGCCTGCGGCCACCAGCAAGGCGTTGCGCTCGCGCAGCGGGATGGCCAGGCGCTCGCACAGGCGCAGCACCATGTCGCGGCTGGGGTTGGTGCGGCCGGTTTCCATGAAGCTCACATGCCGGGTGGAGATGTCTGCCTCGTCGGCCAGCTCCAGCTGGCTCAGGTGCCGTTGCTGGCGCCAGGTGCGCAGGTGGTCGCCAAACGAGGCGGGCCCCGCCGTTGCCACACGGTGCGGCAGTGGATGGCGCGGGGGGCGGTGCGGTGTGGAGTTGGTGGAGGTCATGTGCCGCATCCTAGGTGCAAACCGCGCACGGGCCATTACCTGCCAGGTCATCGACGGCATGCGCCGGGGCGGGAACGATGGAGCCCTCTTTCAACCGTTGTTTCATCCACCAAGGAGCTTTCCATGTTCACCAACCTGATGTCCTCCCCCCGATTCCTGCGTGCCGTGGTCTGGTTCGATGCCTCCACGGGGGTTTTGCTGGGCGCGTTGCACCTGTTGCTCACGGCGCCGCTGGCCGAATGGCTGGGTCTGCCTGCTGGGCTGCTGCAGGTCACGGGTGTGATGCTGCTGGGCTACGCCGCCCTGGCCATTGCGATTGCTCGGTCCGAGCCCATGCCCCGGGGCTGGCTGTGGGTGCTGATCGCGGGCAACTTTGCTTGGGCAGTGGCCAGCCTGGCCCTGCTGCTGGGCTCCACGCACACGCCCACGCTGCTGGGCCAGGCCTATCTGCTGGTGCATGTGGTGTCGGTGGCTCTGCTGGCCGAGCTGCAGTGGTGGGGCGTGCGCCGTTTGCGTGTGTGGGCAGCAGCATGATGGCGCATCTTTGTTTGCTATACAAAATATAGCTAACTTTGCTTGTCTATCAGGCGGAAACGGCCTTTTTTGCTTGAGAAATGCCCCCCGCCCCATGGCGGGAGGCCGCCGCCACACCCCGGGGCGCTAAGGCCCCACGATTGCACCGCCTTGCAGGACTGCCAGAATAGGTCGTGTTGCCTTTCACAGGAGTCCGCCATGGCCACTTCACGCAAGTCGTCGCCCCAGCCCGCCCGCCACGCGTTTGCCAACACCCTCAAGAGCTTCAGGACAGCGTCCGGCAAAGAAGGCCAGTTCTACTCGCTGCCCGCGCTGGCCAAACAGTTTCCAGAGATCAAGCGCCTGCCGGTGTCGATCCGCATCGTGCTGGAATCGGTGCTGCGCAATTGCGATGGCCGCAAGGTGACCGCCGAGCATGTGCAACAGCTTGCGCACTGGGCGCCCAATGCCGCGCGTACCGACGAGATTCCGTTTGTCGTCTCCCGCGTGGTACTGCAGGACTTTACCGGCGTGCCGCTGCTGGCCGACCTGGCCGCCATGCGCAGCGTGGCCGCGAAACTGGGCAAGAACCCCAAGAAGATCGAGCCGCTGGTGCCCGTGGACCTGGTGGTGGACCACTCCATCATGATCGACCACTACGGCAAGAAGAATTCGCTCGACCTGAACATGAAGCTCGAATTCCAGCGCAACCGCGAGCGCTACGAGTTCATGAAGTGGGGCATGCAGGCCTTTGACACCTTTGGCGTGGTGCCCCCGGGCTTCGGCATCGTGCACCAGGTCAACCTCGAATACCTGGCGCGTGGCGTGCACAAGCGCAAGGACAACGTTTACTACCCCGACACCCTGGTGGGCACCGACAGCCACACCACCATGATCAACGGCATTGGCGTGGTGGGCTGGGGCGTGGGCGGCATTGAGGCCGAGGCCGCCATGCTGGGCCAGCCCGTGTACTTCCTCACGCCCGATGTGGTGGGCTTCGAGATGACGGGGCGGCTGCGCGAAGGCGTGACGGCCACCGACCTGGTGCTCACCGTGACCGAGCTGCTGCGCAAGCACAAGGTGGTGGGCAAGTTTGTCGAATTTTTCGGTGAAGGCACCCGCACCCTGGCGCTGCCCGACCGCGCCACCATCGGCAACATGGCGCCCGAGTACGGCGCCACCATGGGCTTCTTCCCGGTCGATGAAAAGACCATCGACTACTTCCAGGGCACGGGCCGCACCAAGGCCGAGATCGAAGCCTTTGAAGCCTACTTCAAGGCCCAGGGTCTGTTCGGCGTGCCGCTGGCGGGCGAGGTGGACTACTCGCAGGTAGTGAAGCTGGATCTGGGCAGCGTCACCCCCAGCCTGGCTGGTCCCAAGCGCCCGCAGGACCGCATCGAGCTGGGCCAGGTCAGCCGCCAGTTTGCCGACCTGTTCAGCCAGCCCGCCGCGCACAACGGCTTTAACCGCCCGGCCGAACTGCTGCACACCCGTTTCCACATTCACCGCGCGGCAGAGGTGGTAGCTGAGGTAGCACCCGACGGCAAGCCCACCCCGGCGGGTGCACCGCGTTCGGTGGTGGAGATGGAGGCCAACAAACCGGCCCTGGCCACCGCGCATGCCGAGGCCCGCAGTGCCACGTTGCCCGCCAAGGGCGCCGACCCCACAGTGGGCAATGGCGATGTGCTGATTGCCGCCATCACCAGCTGCACCAACACCAGCAACCCCAGCGTGCTGCTGGCAGCGGGCCTTTTGGCCAAGAAGGCGGTGGAGGCGGGGCTCAAGGTGCAGCCGCACATCAAGACTTCGCTGGCGCCTGGCTCGCGCATCGTGACCGAGTACCTCACTGAAACCGGCCTGCTGCCCTACCTGGAAAAGCTGGGTTTTTCGATTGCGGGCTATGGCTGCACCACCTGTATCGGCAATGCGGGCGACCTCACGCCCGAGCTGAACGAGGCCATCACCAGCAACGATCTGGTCTGCGCGGCAGTGCTGTCGGGCAACCGCAACTTCGAGGCGCGCATCCACCCCAACCTCAAGGCCAACTTTCTGGCCAGCCCGCCGCTGGTGGTGGCCTACGCCATTGCGGGCACGGTGCTCAAGGACCTGATGACCGAGCCCGTGGGCAAAGGCAAGGGGGGGCGCGACGTGTACCTGGGCGACATCTGGCCCAGCAGCGAGGAAGTGCACGCGCTGCTGAAATTCGCCATGAAGGGCAAGGCCTTCCGCGACAACTACGCCAAGGTAGCGACCGACCCCGGCAAGCTGTGGGAGAAGATCCAGGGCGTGAGCGGCACGGCCTACACCTGGCCCGCCAGCACCTACATTGCCGAGCCGCCGTTTTTTGCCCAGTTTTCTCTTGAAAAAGGAGCTAACAAGGCAAGTGGGACGGGCGGAGAAGGCCAAAATGATGCCCAACTTCCGTCGGTGCTGGGTGCCCGCATCATGGCGCTGTTTGGCGACTCCATCACCACCGACCACATCTCACCCGCAGGCTCCATCAAGGAAAGCTCGCCCGCAGGCCAGTGGCTGCGGCAGCACGGCGTGCAGAAGGCCGACTTCAACAGCTATGGGGCGCGGCGCGGCAACCACGACGTGATGGTGCGCGGCACCTTTGCCAACGTGCGCATCAAGAACCTGATGATTCCGCCCACGGCCGACGGCTCGCGCGAGGAGGGTGGGGTGACGGTGTTCCAGAACGAGGGTGCCTTGCAGGGCGAGAAGATGTTCATCTTCGACGCTGCCATGCAGTACATGGCCCAGGGCACCCCCACCGTGATTTTTGCGGGTGAGGAGTACGGCACCGGCTCCAGCCGCGACTGGGCCGCCAAGGGCACGCAGCTGCTGGGCATCAAGGCCGTGGTGGCGCGCAGCTTTGAGCGCATCCACCGCTCCAACCTGGTGGGCATGGGCGTGCTGCCGCTGCAGTTCAAGGCGGGCGACTCGTGGGAGACGCTGGGCCTCACGGGCAACGAAGTCATCGACGTGCTGCCCGACCCCGCGCTCACCCCCCAGAGCGATGCCCGGCTGGTCATCCACCGCGCCGACGGCACGGTGCGCGAGGTGGTGGTCACGCTGCGCATCGACACGCCCATCGAGGTGGACTACTACCGCGCCGGGGGCATCCTGCCCTTTGTGCTGCGGCAGTTGCTGGAGGGTTGAGAGATTGACTGCACAACGGGGCTTCGGCCCCGTTTTTCTTGGGTGACCCAGGAGGGTGCGACCGGTGGCGGCGGTCTGGTCATTTCCTTACGCCTCGATACACTTGTGACGTACTTCCGGAATCACACCCCGCCCCGTTTCTGCACCGCTTCTCCACGCTGCCCATGGCCCCTTCCCCACCCCCCCTGACCGCGCGCTCCTACCTGTCGGACGCGCCCGCTGTCACGGTGGTGCTGGTGGTGGCGGTGCTGGCTCTGGTGATCCTGCCGCTGGTGCAGCTGCTGGGGGACGGCGCCGGGGCGCAGCACGGGCTGGAGCCGCTGCTGGAGATGGCGGCGGTGTTGCTGGGGCTGCTGGTGGTGTCGGTGTCGCTGCACGCGCTCGAAGCGCATGAACAGGCGCGGGCCAACGTGCTGGTGGTGGGGGTGGGGGTTGCGGCGGCCTGCAATTTTCTGCATGGCGTGCTGGTGCACTCCGGCCCGGTGCACATGCCGGTGGGTACTGCCCATATCTCCCTGTGGCTCAGCAGTTGGGCGCGTCTGGCCGAGGTGCTCACCCTGGGGCTCGTGGCCACGCGGCTGGCGGCGCCGGGGGCGCCCCAGGCCTGGCTGGCGGTTTCCGGGGGGATCACGCTGCTGGTGGTGGGGGCGGCCATGGGCCCCTTGCCGGGCTGGTTTGCCCAGGCCGCTGGCGGGGTGCTGCGCCAGGCGCTGGCGGCGGGGTTGGCGCTGGCGCTGGCCGTGATTGCCGGGGTGCTGTACCGCCGGAGCCGCCGCGATGGCCAGGCGGTCCCGGAGGACGAAAACCGGCCCCGTGACCGCCTGTTTGCCTGGGCGGCCATGGCGTTTGTGTGTGGCGAAATCACCGTGGGGGTGCTGGGCGGCCATTCCCCCGTCGGTGGGCCACTGGCCCATGCCCTGCGGGTGGTGGCCTATGCGCTGCTGTACCAGGCGGTGTTCGATGCGGGCATCCGCCGGCCCTTTGCCCGCATCCAGACCGCCGAGAGCCGCCTGCGCGAAAGCGAAGGCCGCCTGTCGCTGCTGGGCCGCAATCTGCCCCACAGCGTGTTGTTTCAGGTGGTGCGTGAACTCGATGGCCGTGTGCACTTTGTGCACATGGGCGAAGCCATCGAGCGCCTCAATGGCGTGCGCGTGCAAGAGGTGCTTGACGACCCCGGCGTGTTGTATCGCCAGATCCTGGAGGAAGACATGGGCCGCCTGCGCGAGGCAGAGCGGCATTCATTCCTGTCGATGACCAGCCTGGAGGCGGTTTTTCGCGTGCGCCGCACCGATGGCCAGGTGCGCTGGATGCACCTGAATTCCTCGCCCCGCCTGCTCGACGACGGTCGTGTGCTGTGGGACGGGGTGCAGACCGACATCACGGCGCACCACCAGGCCGAAGAGGCCGCGCGCGCCAAGGATGCGCTCATGGCCAACATGCTGCGCTTGGTGCCGGGCGGGGTGGCCCGGCTCGACCGCGACCTGCGGGTTCTGTATGTCAACGAGCAACAGGCACGCTGGCTGTACAAGACCCCGCAGGACCTGCTGGGCCGGCTGCTGCAGGACGTGATCCCGCCCGAGGTGTTTGTGCGCATGCAGCCCCACCTCGACAAGGCTTTTGCGGGCGAGACAGCAGTGTTTGAAAACCGCATCGACGGGCCCGACGGCATGCAGTACCGCCACACCACCATCGCGCCCGAGGCCGTCACGGAGCAAGGCGCATCGGCAGTGGTGGTTTTCGCCTACGACCTCACGGCGCTCAAGCGCATCGAGCAGGAGCTGGCGCACCAGAAGGCACACTTGGCCCGCGTGGTCAACGCCATGCCCGACATGGTGTTTCTCAAGGATGCCGAGGGCGTGTACCTGTCGGTCAACCCCGTGTTCGAGCGCTTTGCGGGCCGGCCCGAACGCGATGTGGTGGGCCGCAACGACTACGACCTGACCAACCCGGCCGAGGCCGAGCGCTTTCGCAAGTACGACCAGCGTGCCATGCAGGCCTGGCAGCCGCTGGTGTATGAAGAAACGCTCACCTTTGCCGAAGACGGCTACCAGGGCCAGTTCGAAACCATCAAGACCCCCATCCGCGACCTGCACGGCCGCGTGACCGGTGTGCTGGGCGTGTGCCGCGACATCACCGACCGCAAACGTGCAGAGCAGGAAATCGAACGCCTGGCTTTCTACGACGCGCTCACCGGCCTGCCCAACCGGCGCCTGCTGCTGGACCGCCTGCAACGCTCCATCGCCGCCTGCCAGCGCACCAAAAGCCTGGGCGCCTTGCTGTTCATCGACCTCGACAACTTCAAAGACCTCAACGACACCCTGGGCCACGACATGGGCGACCAGCTCTTGTCGCAAGTGGCTGCCCGCCTGGTGGGCAGCGTGCGCGAAGCCGACACCGTGGCCCGCTTTGGCGGCGACGAATTCGTCGTCATGCTCGAAGCCCTGGCCCCCGACCTGCAAAACGCCGCCACCCAGGCAGAAACCGTGGCCGAGAAACTCCTGGCCAACCTGAACCAGCCCTTCGACCTGGATGGCGCACAGCACTACAGCACCCCCAGCATCGGCATCACCCTGTTTGGCGACGAACGCCTCACCGTGGACGAACTCCTCAAACGCGCCGACCTGGCCATGTACCAGGCCAAAGCCGCAGGGCGCAACACCCAGCGCTTCTTCGACCCCGACATGCAGGCAGCGGTCAACGCCCGCTCCAACCTCGAAGCCGACCTGCGCCAGGGCCTGGCCCGGGGCGAGTTGCTCGTGCACTACCAGCCCGTGGTAGACCACCACGCCCGCCTCATGGGCGCAGAAGCCCTGGTGCGCTGGCGCCACCCCCAGCGCGGCATGATCAGCCCCGGCGACTTCATCCCCCTGGCAGAACAGACCGGCCTCATCCTCCCTTTAGGCCAATACGTGCTGCAAACCGCCTGCGAACAACTGCAGCGCTGGAGCCAGCACGACAACACCGCCCACCTGTCCATCTCGGTGAACGTCAGCGCACGCCAATTCCGCCAGCCCGGCTTCGTGGCCGAAGTGCTGCAAACCCTCAAGAACCACAACGCCGACCCCCGCAAACTCAAACTCGAACTCACCGAAAGCCTGCTCTTGGGAGACATCGAAGACACCATCGCCCGCATGGTGCAGCTCAAAAGCGAAGGCGTGGGCTTTGCGCTGGACGACTTCGGCACCGGGTACTCGTCTCTCTCCTACCTCAAGCGGCTGCCGCTGGACCAGGTGAAGATCGACCAGAGCTTCGTGCGGGACGTGCTCTCGGACCCGAACGACGCGGCGATCGTGCGGACCATCCTGGCGCTGGCCAAGAGCCTGGACCTGGAGGTGGTGGCGGAGGGGGTGGAGACGACGGGGCAGCTGAGCTTTCTGAGGCTGCACGGGTGTGAGGGGTTCCAGGGGTATTTGTTTGGGCGGCCCACCCCCATGGACATCTTTTTGCGTGAACAGCAACTGGGCCTGATGTCGCAACCCCTGGTGGCTGTGCCGGAAGGGCACAAGCCATGAACAACGTCGGCATCCTGTGGGTGGACATCGACACGCAGCATGCAGCGGCTGCGCGGCGGTTGATTGCCGAGCGCTACCCTGAATGGCGCGTGGTGAACAGCCCCACCCCCGAGACCGCCATGGCGCCCCTGGCCTCGCAGGCCTGGGACGCCGTGGTGATGTGCCTGAGGCCTTCGGAGCAGGAGCTGCCCGGCCTGCTGGAGCTGTGCGCCGGCCGCCCGGTGCTGATGTGCATCGACGCCACGCAGGAGGCGCTGGCCGCGCGGGCCTTCCGCTGCGGGCTGGGAGACTATGTGCTGCGCGAGCCTGACGACGTGTCGCACCTGAGCGAGCTGCTCAACCGCCTGGTGGCCCTGACGCAGGGCACCAAGGGTCAGGGCCAGCCCGTGCGCATGGTGGACGCCCGTATCTGGCAAGAGGCACTGACCATGCTGCAAGAGCAGCGCACGGCCCTGCAGGCCACGCTGGCCAGCATGAGCCAGGGCATCTTCAAGACGGGGCCCGATGGCCGCATCACCGTCTACAACCAGCGCGTGCTGGAGCTGCTGAATCTGCCCGAATCGCTGATGGCCACCCGCCCCACGCTGGCCGACCTGACGCGCGTGCAAGCCGAGCGCGGCGACTTTGGCGCGGGCTACAGCCTGGTGGACCGGCGCGGGCACGACTACGTGGCCCAGGGTGCGGTGGCCGCTGCCCCGGCGCTTTACTGGCGCACCACGCGCGATGGCCGTACCTTCGAGGTGCGCACCACCACGCTGGCCGACGGCAGCCTGGTGCGCACCTTTGCCGATGTGAGTGACTACGTGCGCGTCGAAAACGAGCTGCGCGAGAGTGAGGCGCGCTTCCGGTCACTGAGCGACCTGTCCTCTGACTGGTACTGGGAGCACGACGCCGAAGGCCGCTTTGTGCAGTTGGCGGGGGATCTGAGCGTGAACGGCATCCCGCTGTCGAGCGTGATGGGGCGCACCCGCTGGGAGATTGGTGCCCTCAACATGACCGAGGCCGACTGGGCCGCGCACCGCGCCGTGCTCGCCGCGCACCAGCCGTTTCGCGACCTGGAGCTGCAGCGCAAGCGCCTGGATGGCACCATGCACTGGATTTCGGTCAGCGGTGTGCCGGTGTTCGATGCGAATGGCGCGCTGCGCGGCTACCGGGGCGTGGGCCGCGACATCACCGAACGCAAGCAGGTCGAGAGCCAGATCGAGCGCCTGGCGTTTTACGACTCCCTCACCGGCCTGCCGAACCGCCGCCTGCTGGTGGACCGCCTGCAGCACGCCACGCTGGCCGTGGCGCGTTCAGACACCCAGGGCGCGCTGCTGTTCATCGACCTGGACAACTTCAAGGACCTCAACGACACCCTGGGGCATGACACCGGCGACCAGTTGCTGCTGCAGGTGGCCCAGCGCCTGAAGGCCTGCGTGCGCGAGTCCGACACCGTCGCCCGTTTTGGCGGGGACGAGTTCGTGGTGCTGGTGGAAGGCCTCAGCCCCGATGCGGACCATGCCAGCGCCGAGGCCGCGCTGGTGGCCAGCCACATTGCCACCACCCTCGGCAAGCCCTATGTGCTGGGCGATGCCAGCCACCACAGCTCGCCCAGCATTGGCATTGCGCTGTTTGGCCAGCAGCCGCTCAGCGTGGACGAACTGCTCAAGCACGCCGACCTGGCCATGTACCAGGCCAAGGCAGCGGGGCGCAACACGCAGCGCTTTTTTGACCCCGACATGCAGGCGGCGGTGAGCAACCGCTCGGCGCTGGAGGCTGACCTGCGCCGGGGGCTGCAGGAGAAGGAACTGGTGTTGTATTACCAGCCGGTGGTGGACGGCAAAGGCCGCCTGCAGGGGGCCGAGGCCCTGGTGCGCTGGCGCCATCCGCGCCGGGGCATGGTGTCGCCCGCCGAATTCATCCCGCTGGCCGAGCAGACCGGGCTCATCCTGCCGCTGGGCCAGTGGGTGATGGAGGCTGCCTGTGCCCAGCTGGTGGCCTGGTCGCGCAGCTCGCTCACGCGGCAGTTTTTCCTGTCCGTCAACGTGAGCGTGCGGCAGTTTCGCCAGCCTGACTTTGTGGAGCAGGTGCTGGGGGCGCTGGACGCCACGGGGGCCAACCCCGAGCGTCTCAAGCTTGAACTTACCGAGAGCCTGCTGTTGGCCGATGTCGAGGACATCATTGCGCGCATGGAACACCTGCGCCGCTACGGCGTGGGCTTTTCGCTCGACGACTTTGGCACCGGTTATTCGAGCTTGAGCTACCTCAAGCGCCTGCCGCTGGACCAGCTCAAGATCGACCAGAGTTTTGTGCGTGACCTGCAGACCGACCCCAATGACGCGGCCATCGTGCGCACCATCCTGGCCCTGGCCGACAGCCTGGACCTGGGCGTGGTGGCCGAGGGCGTGGAGACCACGGGCCAGCTCGAATTCTTGCAGCGCTACGGCTGCAAGGCCTTCCAGGGCTACCTGTTTGGCCGCCCCATGCCGCCCGAGGTGCTGGAACGGGCGTTGCGGCCTGCGCTATGACAAAAGCCACCGCCCTTTTGGGCGCGACAATGAATCCATGAAAAAACAGGTGTTGGTCGCCGGTGGCGGCATCGGCGGCTTGGCCGCTGCGTTGGGCGCCTCGCGCGCGGGCTGGGATGTGCGGCTGTACGAGCGCGCTGCCGCATTCAGCGAAGTGGGTGCGGGCGTGCAGATCGGGCCCAATGTGGTGCGTCGCTTGCAGGCCTGGGGCTTGCAACAGGCGCTGCAAGCGGTGGCGGTCTTTCCCGGCCGCCTGCAGGTGCGCAATGCTGTGAGCGGACGCGAGCTGGCGGTGCTGCCGCTGGGCCCCACAGCGGTGGAGCGCTACGGCGCGGCCTACGCCACCATCCACCGCGCCGACCTGCATGGCCTGCTGCTGCAGGGGGTCACCCAGGGCACTGACGCACAGCTGCTTCTGGACCATGCCATCGACCGTTTTGCTGACAGCGGCGAAGTCGTCACCGTGCGCACCAGCCGGGGCAAGGAGGTGGAGGGCGATGCGCTGATTGGCGCCGATGGCCTGTGGAGCCGCACCCGCACCCAATTGCTGGGTGCCATGCCACCGCGTGTGACGGGCCATCTGGCCTACCGCGCCCTGGTGCCGCAGCAGGCGCTGCCCGAGGCGCTGCGCACCACCCAGGTCACTGCCTGGCTGGGGCCACGCCTGCATGCGGTGCAGTACCCCGTGCGCCGGGGCGAGCTGCAGAACATCGTCGTCATCGTGCAGGGCCCTGCACCACAGGACCTGGAGAACTGGGACCATGCCGCCAACGCTGCGGGCCTGGACCACGCGCTACAAGGCACCTGCACCACATTGCAGGACCTGGTGCGCGGTGTGAGTGATCACGCCCCGGCAGGCTGGCGTCTGTGGCCGCTGTGCGACCGCCCGCCCGTGCGCGCCGCCGACGAGATGGCGCGCGGCCTGGTGGGCCTGCTGGGCGATGCCGCCCACCCCATGCGCCCCTACCTGGCCCAGGGCGCGGGCATGGCGATCGAGGATGCCGCCGAGCTGCAGCGGGCGCTGGCCATGCACGACCTGGAGGTGCCGCTGCGCCTCACGCGTTATGCCCTCAACCGCTGGCAGCGCAACGCCCGCGTGCAGGCGCGTTCCATCCGCAATGGGCGCATTTTTCATGCCACGGGGTTGGTGCGGTGGGGGCGGGATGGGGCGCTGCGCCTGCTGGGTGAGCGCTTGCTGGATGTGCCCTGGCTGTACCGCGGCGATGGTGCGGGCGCCAGTGCGCTGTGAGTCCTTGGTGACGGGCAGGACTGCCACGTGGGCCCTGTTGCAAGCATCGGGTTCAGGGCGCTTTTAAGCGTGTAGGCAGCCCCCGCAGGTTGTCAGGACATTCCCTATCCGGGGCAACCCGTGCAGGCCGCGCGCAGGCTGAACTTTGCGCAGTATGCCGTGCTCTACCGCAGTGTGTGCAAAGCGCCAAAAAGGCAACGGATGTGACCACGAATTTGCTGTTCAAGCGCAGGCCGTGGTGCTACAAAGAGCCAAGCCGGTAGCGATTCCCACTGCAACACCGTGGCACTTCCCGAGCCCGCCGGGGGTGCCGCCACAGGAGGTCGTATGGATGCCATCAGCAATTTCGCCGCGCGCTACGCCCGTAGCCGTGAAGAGGAAATGTCGATCGACGAGTACCTCGCCGAGTGCAAGCGCGACCCAATGGCGTTTGCCACGGCCGCCCAGCGCATGCTGGCCGCCATTGGCGAGCCCGAAATGGTGGACACGCGCAACGACCCGCGCCTGTCGCGCCTGTTTGCCAACAAGGTCATCAAACGCTACCCCGCCTTTGCCGAGTTTTACGGCATGGAAGACTCCATCGAGCAGGTGGTGAGCTTCTTCCGTCATGCGGCGCAGG
This sequence comes from Acidovorax sp. BL-A-41-H1, assembly GCF_051942715.1. NCBI lineage: Bacteria > Pseudomonadati > Pseudomonadota > Betaproteobacteria > Burkholderiales > Comamonadaceae > Acidovorax > Acidovorax sp. BL-A-41-H1. The sequence goes on from NZ_JBPVJQ010000009.1 coordinate 118,859, forward strand.
GGCTTGAAGAGCGCAAGCAAATCCTCTATCTGCTCGGCCCGGTGGGCGGCGGCAAGAGCTCGATCGCCGAGCGGCTGAAGTACCTCATGCAGAAGGTGCCGTTCTATGCGCTCAAGGGGTCGCCGGTCAACGAATCACCACTGGGCCTGTTCGATGCGATGGAGGACGGGCCCGTGCTGGAAGAGCAGTTCGGCATCCCCCGGCGCTACCTGCAGCGTGTGCTGTCGCCCTGGGCCGTGAAGCGGCTCGAAGAGTTTGGCGGTGACATCCGCCAGTTCCGGGTGGTCAAGCGCTACCCCAGCATCATGAAGCAGGTGGGCATCGCCAAGACCGAGCCGGGCGACGAGAACAACCAGGACATTTCCAGCCTGGTGGGCAAGGTGGACATCCGCAAGCTCGAAACCTATGCCCAGGACGACACCGACGCCTACAGCTACAGCGGCGGCCTGTGCCTGGCCAACCAGGGCCTGCTCGAATTTGTGGAAATGTTCAAGGCGCCCATCAAGGTGCTGCACCCGCTGCTCACGGCCACGCAGGAGGGCAACTACAAGGGCACGGAAGGCTTTGGCGCCATACCGTTCGATGGCGTGGTGCTGGCCCACAGCAATGAGAGCGAGTGGAAGGCGTTTCGTAACAACAAGAACAACGAGGCGTTTCTCGACCGCATCTACATCGTCAAGGTGCCGTATTGCCTGCGGGTGAGCGAAGAAACCCGCATCTACGAAAAACTCATCCGCGAGTCGTCGCTGGGCAACGCCGTGTGTGCGCCGGGCACGCTCAAGATGATGGCGCAGTTCGCCGTTCTCACGCGGCTGAAGGAGCCCGAGAACTCCAGCATCCTCAGCAAGATGCAGGTCTACGACGGCGAGAGCCTGAAGGACACCGACCCCCGCGCCAAGAGCTACCAGGAGTACCGCGACTATGCGGGCGTGGACGAGGGCATGACGGGCATCTCCACCCGCTTTGCGTTCAAGATCCTCTCGAAGGTGTTCAACTTCGACAGCGCCGAGGTGGCTGCCAACCCGGTGCACCTGATGTATGTGCTGGAGCAGCAGATCGAGCGCGAGCAGTTCCCCGCCGAACTGGAGACCAAGTACACCGGCTACATCAAGGAGTTTCTGTCGCCGCGTTATGCCGAGTTCATCGGCAAGGAGATCCAGACCGCCTATCTGGAAAGCTACAGCGAGTACGGCCAGAACATCTTCGACCGCTACGTGACCTACGCCGACTACTGGATCCAGGACAACGAGTACCGCGACACCGACACCGGCGAGGTGTTCGACCGGGGCGCGCTCAATGCCGAGCTGGAGAAGATCGAGAAGCCCGCAGGCATTGCCAACCCCAAGGACTTCCGCAACGAGATCGTCAACTTCGTGCTGCGAGCCCGGGCCAACAACCAGGGCAAGAACCCGAGCTGGACGAGCTACGAAAAACTGCGCCTGGTGATCGAGAAGAAGATGTTCTCGAACACCGAGGAACTGCTGCCGGTGATCAGCTTCAACGCCAAGGCCAGCGCCGAGGAGGCGCGCAAACACGAGGACTTCGTCACCCGCATGGTGAACAAGGGCTATACGCCCAAGCAGGTGCGCCTGCTCTGCGAGTGGTACCTGCGCGTGCGCAAGAGCAGTTGAGGTCGGCGCTGGGGCTCTAGGCCCTGCCAGGAACGGGAGCAACGGATGGCATTGCAAATCATCGACCGCAGGCTCGCAGGCAAGAACAAGTCCGTCGGCAACCGCGAGCGTTTTGTCCGCCGCTTCAAGGAGCAAATTGCGGACAGCGTGCGCCGCGCCGTGTCGCAGCGCGGCATCCGCGAGATCGAGCAGGCCGAGAACATCACCATCCCCAAGAAGGACATCGGCGAGCCCGTGTTCCACCACGGCCAGGGCGGCATCCGCGACATGGTGCACCCCGGCAATGCCGAGCATGTGCGCGGCGACCGCATCGAGCGGCCCAAGGGCGGCAGTGGCCGTGGCTCGCAGGCCAGCGATGGCGGGGAGGGCGAGGACGACTTCACCTTCACGCTGACCAAGGAAGAGTTCATGCAGCTCTTTTTTGAAGACCTGGCGCTGCCGCACCTGCTGCGCACCCACATCGGCGAGAACCCGCTGTGGAAGTCGCGCCGCGCGGGCTACAGCCAGGACGGAATCCCGAACAACCTGGCCGTGCTGCGCACCATGCGCGGCGCTTTGGGGCGGCGCATTGCGCTGGGCAAGTCCGCGCACCGCGAGCTGCTGGTGCTGCAGGCCGAGCTGGACGCCCTGCTGGCGCAGGACGATGGCACCAGCGAGGCCGTGGCCGCGCTGCAGCGCCGCATTGATGCGCTGCAGGTGCGCATCGGCCGCATCCCTTACCTCGACCCCATCGACCTGCGCTTTCGCGCCCGCATCCAGGTGCCGGTGCCCAACAGCCAGGCGGTGATGTTCTGCCTGATGGATGTCTCGGGCTCCATGGACGAGGCGCGCAAGGACCTGGCCAAGCGCTTCTTCATCCTGCTGTACCTGTTCCTCACGCGGCACTACGAGAAGATCGACATCGTCTTCATCCGCCACCACACCCAGGCCGCCGAGGTGAGCGAGGAGCAGTTCTTCCACTCCACCGAAAGCGGCGGCACGGTGGTGAGCAGCGCGCTGGTGCTGCTCGACCAGATCATCCGCGCGCGCTACCCCAGCGGCGACTGGAACATCTACGTGGCCCAGGCCAGCGATGGCGACAACTTCACCAACGACAGCGGCAACTGCCGCAACCTGCTGGTGGACCGCATCCTGCCGCTGGTGCGCTACTTTGCCTACGTGCAGGTGGCGGAGGAAGAGCAGAACCTGTGGGAGGAATACAGCCAGCTGTTGCCGGAGTTCTCGCACTTCGCCATGCGCAAGGTGTCGCAGCCCAGCGAGATCTACCCGGTGTTCCATGA
>NZ_JBPVJQ010000010.1:0-124718 GCF_051942715.1 Acidovorax sp. BL-A-41-H1
CGCAGCGCCCGCCACCAGCCACACCCCGGCGCTGGCCAGCGCCATGTGGCCCAGTTGCGCGGCAGACGGCAAGCCGGGCACGGCCAGCACCATGCCGATCAGGGCACAGAAAACGATGAGCTGCACCACGCGGGGCTTGGTCAGCGCATAGAACTGCTGCATGCGCGAGGGCAAGGCAACAACGTGGGGTGGGGCGACACTCATGCGGACACTCTCGATGCGCCAGGCGACGCGGAAAACTCTCGGGAAACAGGCACGGCTGCACGGCTGGACACCAGGGCCCAGGTCAGCACCACAACCAGGGCCGCCGCGCCGCCGGTGTGCAGCACGGCGGCCACCAGCGGCCAGTCCAGGATCACGTTGGACAGCCCGGTGGCCAGTTGCAGCACCGACAAGCCCGCCAGCCAGCGCGTTTGCGCGCGCAGCGCGCCACTGCGGTGCAGGCGCCAGGCCAGCCATGCAAGCGCCGCCAGCACCACATAGGCCATGAGGCGGTGCACGTAGTGGATGGCAGTGAGGCCCGCAAAGCTGATGTGGCTGCCGTCCTGCAGCATGCCCAGCTTGCGCCAGACCTGGAAGCCCTGGGCAAAGTCCATGGCGGGCCACCAGCTGCCCTGGCAGGTGGGGAAGGTGGTGCAGGCCAGCACGGCATAGTTGGTGCTGACCCAGCCGCCCAGCACCACCTGCAGCGCCAGCAACAACCCCGTCCAGGCCAGGCCCCGGCGCAGTGCGGGCGAGATCACGGTGGGCAGGCGGCCTTGTGCCGCGTGGGTGTGGCGCACCGCCTGCACACACAGCAGCGCCAGCAACACCAGTCCACCGATGAGGTGCAGCGTGACGATGGCGGGGAAGAGCTTCATCGTCACCGTGAGCGCGCCAAAGGCCCCTTGCAGGCACACCCACACCAGCGTGACCGTGGGCCACCAGGGGCTGAGCGGAGGCGCCTCGGCCACGCCGCGCTGGGCCCGGCGGTGCTGCACCCAGGACGACACCGTGAGCACAATGATGAGCACGCCCACGCCGGTGGCCAGGTAGCGGTGGATCATCTCCACCCAGGCCTTGCCATGCGTGACGGGGCCTGTGGGCATGGCCTCTTGCGCGGCCGAAATTTCTGCACGCGCGCCCATAGGGCTGGCGTTGCCGTAGCAGCCGGGCCAGTCGGGGCAGCCCAGGCCCGAATCGGTGAGACGGGTGAAGGCGCCAAACAGCACCAGGTCAAAGGTCAGAAACAAGGTCAGCACCGTGAGCGCCTGCAGGCGCCGCATGGGCGAGCTGCGACGGTTGCGCACCCACACCCAGGCCAGCGGCCCCAATGCAATCAGCAGGCCCAGGAGCATCAGCTCCAGCACCGGCGCCAGGTCGTACAGCGGCTGGGTATCGCTCATGGCTGGCCCGGCCGCCCGGCGTCGTCCCAGGACGAGGAGGCGCGCAACAGGCGCTCCAGGTCCCGCTTGGCCTTGGCGGCGCCACTGGCATCCATGGCAGCAGGGAAGCGCATCATCCAGTTGCCCATGGGGTCCACCACATACAGGTGATCCGCCTGCTGCTGGCCCGCCGCCGGTGCGAGCCAGGCGTTGAGTGCAGCAGCATCCACGCGCAGCACCGTGGCTTTTTGCAGGGCGGGTGCCAGCGCGTCGGGGATGGCGGCGTTGTCGTTGACGAGCCAGACCCAGTCCAGGCGGTCTTTTTCCTTGCCCAGGCTTTCGCGCAGTTGCCGCTGCAGATACAGGTGGTTCTGGCAGACCGCATCACAGGCGCCACCGGCCACGCTCACCAGCAGCCACTGTCCCTTGAGCGAGGCCAGGGGCACCGGGGCACCATCCGGCGTAGCAACGGTGAGCGCAGGCAGGGTGCGCTGGGGATCGATCAGCTCTCCATAGTTGCGGCGGCCTTCAGGGCGGATCACGTAGTAGGTGAAGTACGAGGCGATCACCGGTGCCGCGCAGATCGCCAACACGCCCAGCATCTTCCAGCGACCATGGCGGGTGCGCTGCGCGCTGGCCACGGCATCTCCGGCCTCGGGCAAGGTGTGCACGGTCAGTCCGAGCGGGTGCTCGGCGTGGACTTCAGGGGGCAGGCTGGCTGCGCGGGCGAATGAACCGTCGGACGATTTGGAACCAGACATAAAGAAGTGCCATCAGGCCGCAGAGCCCGAACCATTGAAATGCGTAACCGTAGTGTTTATCGACGCCTGCGCCCACCACGGGCCAGTCGCGTTGCAGGCCGTCGCCCGCACCCACCGCCTCGCCCGTCTGCACCACGGTGAGCGGGGCGAGCGCCAGGCCGGTTTCGGTGCGAAACGCGGCCAGGTCGAGATTTTGCCGGATGCGGGAAGACCCCTCGGCGCCATGGCCGCCAGCACTGCTTTCGCCGCCGCCAAACTCATACAGCCGCGAGGGCGCGGCGGCCACGCGTCCCACCACGCGCACCACCACATCCTGCGGGGTTTGCACCTGGGGCAGCTGGGTGCGATCCTGAAAATTGCGCGGCACCCAGCCCCGCTGCACCAGCACCCCCCCCGAAGGTGTGCCCACCAACTGCAGCGGCGTCAGCACAAAAAACCCGGGGCGGCCATTCATCTGGCGGTTGTCGAGGTACACGGTGTGCTCGGGCAACCAGCGCCCCTCCAGCATCACCGCGCGGTGCACAAGGGTTTCGGCCTCTGCAGCTGCCATGGTGGGTTGCGACAGCAGCACACGGCCATCCATCGCCGGCATGCGACCACGCGCGTCCAGCATGGCCTGCAGGGCCTCTTTCTGCGCCGCACGCGACAGCTGCCAGCGCCCCAGCGACGCGGTAACCAGCATGCCCGCCACCGTGGCCAGCGTAATGAGCCAGAAACGCAGACCCAGGGGGCGGCGAATAGTGGTCACGGGATAATGTGCTCCATGAAATACCTCGTAGTGCTGGCGTTCATCGCCATTTTGGCCAGCCTCGCGTCGGCCTTGTTCTTCATGATGCGCAAAGGCCAGGGCAGCCAGGACGACAAGCGCAGGGGCAACCACATGGCCAAGGCACTGGCAGTGCGGGTGGGGCTGTCCATTGTGCTGTTTGTGTGCATTCTGATTGCCTGGCAGTTGGGCTACATCCAGCCCACCGGCCTGCCAGCAACCCGCTGACCGGGTTGGTTCCAGCGGGCGCCCTCGCCCGCTACAGGGGCGAATCTCCAGCCTTCTTGCTGCCCTCCCCTCCAACAAAAAAAGCGCCGCGAGGCGCTTTTTTTGTGGGTGCCGTGGGATGCTTACATCCAGTACACCAGGACGTACAGGCCGAGCCACACCACGTCCACAAAGTGCCAGTACCAGGCTGCACCTTCAAAGCCGAAGTGCTTGTCGGCGGTGAAGTGGCCCTTTTGCAGGCGCAGCGTGATCACCAGCAGCATCAGCATGCCCAGGAACACGTGGAAGCCGTGGAAACCGGTCAGCATGAAGAAGGTGGAGCCGAACACACCCGAATTGAGCTTGAGGTTCAAGTCGGTGTACAGGTGGTAGTACTCGTAGCCTTGCACCAGCAAGAAGACAAAACCCAGCAGCACCGTGGCCCACATGAAAGCAATCGTCTTGCCGCGATGGTTTTCACGCAGTGCGTGGTGGGCAATGGTCAGCGTCACACCCGAGGTCAGCAGCAGCGCGGTGTTGATGGTGGGCAGCCAGAAGGGGCCGACCGTCTGGAAGGGCTCGACGATGCCAGCTGGCGAGGCCGTCATACCGGCCGCCACGCTGGGCCACACCGCCTTGAAATCAGGCCAGAGCAGTGCGTTGTCGAGGCTGCCCAGTGCAGGCACCGAGTGTGCGCGCGCCCACCACAGAGCCGTGAAGAACGCGCCGAAGAACATCACTTCCGAGAAGATGAACCAGCTCATGCTCCAGCGGTACGAGAGGTCGATCTTGTGGCCGTACAGGCCCCCTTCGCTTTCGCGCACCGCGTCACCGAACCACTGGTACAGCGTGAACAGCCACCACACCAGACCCAGGGCCAGGGAATACTTGCCCCAGTCATGGCCGTTGATCCACTGGCCTGCGCCGAGGATGACAAAGAACAGGCCTGCAGCCGCCATCACCGGGTGGCGCGACTCGGCAGGCACATAGTAGTACGGGGTTCCGCCGTGGGTTGATGCACTCATTTCAGCTCCTGAATCTCAGATCTTTGTTTTCAGTCTTGTTGTCGATACGGGTCCAACAACCCGTTCACACTACCCAATTCACCAAGGCCATCAGCCCCATCACCAGCAAAAGAACCGCGACCAGCCCCACCACAATGATGTGCAACGGGTTGAGTTTTTCGACATCCTGCTGGTACTCGCTGCCCTTGCGCAGGCCAACGAGCGACCAGGCCACCGCGCGCACCGTGCGCAGCAGCGAGCCCTTGCGCTCCAGCGGCTTCACGGCGGATGGATCGAGGGGCGCATTCATGAGCCCACCCCCGTCACCAACACGCTGGGGGTGGACAGGGCGCCACCCATCGCCGCAGTCGACTCTGGTGCGGCTGGCGTCTTGCCACCCACTTCGAAGAACGTGTAGGACAGCGTGATGGTGGTCACATCCTTGGACAGGCGCGGATCGATCACGAAGGCCACGGGCCATTCCTTCTTTTCACCGGGCTCCAGCACATACTGGTTGAAGCAGAAACACTCCAGCTTGTTGAAGTGGGCTGCCGCCTGGCGCGGGGCATAGCTCGGAATGGCCTGTGCGGCCATGCGGCGGTTTTGCACGTTCTGGAATTCGTACATCACCGTGGCCAGCTCGCCAGGGTGCACCTGCACCGAGCGCTGGGCGGGCTTGAAGTCCCAGGGGCCGCGCGCGTTGGCGTCGAACTCCACGGTGATGGTGCGGCTCTTGTCTACCTGCGTATTCGCTGGCAGCTTCACGTCCTTGCCTGCCACGCCGTTGCCCGGCACCTGGCGCTCGGACAGCGACAGGATGTTGATACCCGTCATCTCGCAGATGTGCTTGTAGATCGGGATCAGCACGTAGCCGAAGGCGAACATGCCAGCCGCAATCACGACCAGCTTGCCGACCATCTTGGCGTTTTCGCGGCGCAGGCTCATGGCAGGTGGGGCCTCAGCTCAACGGGAGAGGAAGAACACCTTGGCCATGAACCCGACGAAGAACACCACCGCAATGGACGCCAGGATCAGCGCCATCCGCAGGTTGCTCTTTTTCTGCTCGGGTGTCATGGGCATGGTCCTCAACCGATCACACGGGTGGCCGTAACGTCCAGCTTGGGTGGGTTCTCAAAGGTGTGGAAAGGCGCAGGGGATGGGACTTCCCATTCCAGGCCCTCGGCACCATCCCAAGGCTTGGCAGCGGCCTTTTCACCCTTGCCACGCATGGCGGGCACGATGACGGCCAGGAAGAAGTACACCTGCATCAGACCGAAGCCGAATGCGCCCACGGAAGCAATCGCATTGAAATCAGCGAACTGCATGGGGTAGTCGGCATAGCGGCGGGGCATGCCAGCCAGGCCCAGGAAGTGCATGGGGAAGAACGTGATGTTGAAGGTGATCAGCGAACCCCAGAAGTGGATCTGGCCACGGGCTTCGGAGTACATCACGCCCGTCCACTTGGGCAGCCAGTAGTACACGCCAGCGAACATGGAGAACAGCGAACCAGCCACCAGCACGTAGTGGAAGTGGGCCACCACGTAGTACGTGTCTTGCAGTTGGATGTCGATAGGGGCCATGGCCAGAATCAGGCCGGTGAAACCACCCATGGTGAACACGAAGATGAAGCCCACGGCAAACAGCATGGGTGTCTCAAACGTCATGGAGCCGCGCCACATGGTGGCGATCCAGTTGAAGATCTTCACGGCCGTGGGCACGGAGATCAGCATGGTGGCGTACATGAAGAACAGCTGGCCGGTCACGGGCATGCCGGTCGTGAACATGTGGTGGGCCCACACGATGAACGACAGGATGGCGATGGACGAGGTGGCGTACACCATGGAGGCGTAACCGAACAGCTTCTTGCGAGCGAACGCGGGCACGATCTGGCTGATGATGCCGAAGGCCGGCAAGATCATGATGTACACCTCGGGGTGGCCGAAGAACCAGAAGATGTGCTGGTACATCACGGGGTCGCCGCCGCCAGCGGGGTTGAAGAAGCTGGTGCCGAAGTGGCGATCCGTCAGCGTCATGGTGATCGCGCCAGCCAGCACGGGCATCACGGCAATCAGCAGGTAGGCAGTGATGAGCCAGGTCCAGGCGAACATGGGCATCTTCATCAGCGTCATGCCGGGGGCACGCATGTTGAGGATGGTCACGATGATGTTGATCGAGCCCATGATGGACGAGGCCCCCAGGATGTGCATCGCGAAGATGCCAGCGTCCATGGAGGGGCCCATCTGCAGAGTCAGCGGCGCATACAGCGTCCAGCCGGCGGCGGGGGCGCCACCGGGCATGAAGAACGATGCCACGAGCATGATGGCCGCAGGAATCATCAGCCAGAAGCTGAAGTTGTTCATGCGGGCAAAGGCCATGTCGGATGCGCCGATCTGCAGCGGGATCATCCAGTTCGCGAAGCCCACGAAGGCCGGCATGATGGCGCCGAACACCATGATCAGGCCATGCATTGTGGTGAGCTGGTTGAACAGCTCGGGGTTCACCAGTTGCAGCCCGGGCTGGAACAGCTCGGCGCGGATCAGCAGCGCCAGAACGCCGCCCACCATGAGCATGGTGAAGGCGAACAGCAGGTACAGCGTGCCGATGTCTTTGTGGTTGGTGGCGTACACCCAGCGGCGCCAGCCGGTGGGGCCATGGTGGCCATGGTCGTCGTGTGCGTGGTCGCCCGCGTGACCGTGGTTGTCGAGAACTGCGCTCATGTTGGATTCCTCAATACGTTGGGCGATGATTACTTGCCGCGCTGGGCCACGATTTCAGCAGGCTGCACCAGCTGCCCGGTCTTGTTGGACCAGGAGTTTTTCGTGTAGGTCACCACAGAGGCAATATCGGTATCGCTGAGCTGTGCCCAGGCAGGCATGGCCCCATTGGCAGCGCCCTTGAGCAGGATCTGGATCTGCTTGGCGTGGTCGGCGTCCAGCACCACGGCTGAGGCGTCCAGGGCCTTGATGGGGCCTGCGCCCTTGCCATTGGCCTGGTGGCAGGCGGCGCAGTTCGCGGCATACACCTTCTCGCCACGCTTCATGATGTCGTCCATCGTCCAGACCTTGGTCGGGTCGTCCAACTTGGCGGCGGCCTTCTTCTTCTGGTCGGCCACCCAGGCGGTGTAGTCTTCAGCAGACACGACCTTCACGTGGATGGGCATGTAGGCATGCTCCTTGCCGCACAGCTCGGCGCACTGGCCGTAGTAGTCACCGATCTTCTCGGCGCGGAACCAGGTGTCACGCACAAAGCCGGGGATCGCATCCTGCTTGATACCGAAGGCAGGCACCATGAAAGCGTGGATCACGTCATTGGCCGTGGTGATGATGCGGATCTTCTTGCCAACAGGCACCACCATCGGGTTGTCCACCTTGAGCAGGTAGTCGGCGGGCGCGTCTGCCACCTTGCCGCTGTCAGACATCACGCGGTGGCTGCTGTCCAGCGTGGAGATGAACGCCAGGCCTTCGCCTTCGCCGGTGATGTAGTCATAGCCCCACTTCCACTGGTAACCCGTGGTTTTGATGGTGAGGTCGGCGTTGGTGGTGTCCTTCTGCGCCACCAGCACCTTGGTGGCGGGCAGGGCCATCAGGATCACGATGATGAAGGGGATGATGGTCCAGACCACTTCGACGGTGACGGACTCATGGAAGTTGGCCGACTTGGCGCCCTTGGAGCGGCGGTGCTTCCAGATCGAGTAGAACATCACGGAGAACACTGCAACAAAGATCACCGTGCAGATGATCAGCATCATCCAGTGCAGAAAATGCTGCTCTTCAGCAATTTTGGTCACTGGGGGATGCAGGTTCAGCTGGTTGACTGCAGGGCCACCAGGCAGGTCCTGGACGGCATGGGCTGCGGAGCCCACCCATGCACCGGCAATCAGCAGCGGAGAAGCCAGCTTGTTGGAAATGCTCTTCATAGTTCTCACTTACTTCTAAGCCTCAATTTAACCAATCCCTTGCACAAGCCTGCGTGGGGTCAGGCGGCGCGCAAGGCCATGCGGATCTCCGATGCCAGGGCCGGTCGAAGTTCGGGGCGCACGAAGCGCCCCACCTCAACGGATCGACCCTGCGCAGACAGCATGATGAGCGAGTGATCTCCGGTCTTGGGCTCTACACGAACCCGGCTCCGGTCAAACTCTGCGCGCTCCAGCCGGCCTGCCGTCTCCCGTTCCACCACAAGGCGCGAGCCTTGCAGCGAAATCCTCTCGCCATCCGCCGCATGGCGACCGTACATGGCGAATGCAATTCCTACAGCCAAGATTTCGAGCCACGCAAAGGGCATCACCAGGTAGGCGCCGAGCATCCAGAAGCACGTTGCGATCCCCAGGGACACCAGGCACAAGGACAGATACATCCACCCCAACTGTGCCGGCGTGACCGAGCAATTCCGGGCCAAGCGCCAGTCAATGCGCTGACCCGACACCGTGGCAAAACGTAAAACCAAGCCCGTCACAGGTCGTGCCCACAAGGCTGCTGGCGCACCGTTTGTGGGGCCTCAGGCACCACAGGCGCAGCCCGCAAATTTGCGCGGGAAGATGCCCGAAATCTCAATAACCCTGAATTGTAGCGTGCCTTGTTCCAAGTCATTGACACGGAGTTACAGGTTAGTTTTCTTTGCCGCCCTTGCGCAACATCAAGCGCATGTCCTGCAGCGAAACCGTGCTGCTGGAGTCCATGCGCACCCTTGGTGCGGGCTTGAAAGCGTGGCCATAAATGATTTCAAAAGTCAGTGCCAACTGACCTCCCTGCTGCGGATCAGCAAGCCGCTCGGCCAGCACGGCGTAGAGCTTGTCGCGCCAGCGCCGTCCGCGCAATGAGGGAAAGCGATCAGGGTGCAGATTGCAGCCCAGCTCGCGCAGCTCCTGCACCAGCCGCTCGGGTGTGGCAAACGTGAGCGTGATGCGCTCCATGTCCATCACCGGCTCGGCAAAACCGGCGTGCACCAGCATGTCGCCCCAATCGTGCATGTCGGTAAACGCATGGCCCGCCGGAGGCCAGCCCAGGGCCGCATACACCCCGTGCAGCTCCCGCAGCGTGTCGGGCCCCAGGCACGAGAACATCAGGTAGCCATCCACCGCCAGCGCGCGGTGCCACTGCGCGATCAGGGCCTGCGGGTCTGCGGCCGTGTGCAATGCCATGTTGGCCCAGAGCATCTGCACGCTGGCATCGGCAGGCAGGCCCCACTGGGGACTGGCGGCGCTCCAGCGCGAAAGGCTCCACCAGGGCTTGGCCAACGCCTGCCGCACCACCGGCTCGCAATGCGCGGCAGACTCAAACACCTGACAACGGGCCTCGGGATAGCGGGCACTCACCAGCGCATGGGCCTGCAGGCCGCCGCGCAAGGCATCCCAATGGCACCAGGACGCAGGCGCCTGGCGAATCCACTGCAGGCGGTCCTCCATGCGGCGGGCCACCTCTTCATGGAGCCAGGGGGACAAGGCAGGTGCAGCGGCCTGCCAGCGGGCAGCAGCAATGGGATCGATGGTGGGGGGGCGCTCGGAGGACATGGCAGCTCACAGGGACGCGCGAGTATATTGATTCATGCTTTTTCAAGGATTGCCAGGGCTTTCACGCCACTTGCGGGGCTTGCGGGGCCTGGCCGACCGCGTGCCCAGTCAGTGTGCCGCTTGCCATGCCTGGCCGTCGCAGCGCATCTGCAACGCCTGCGTGGCCCGGTTCGCCCAACCCGCCAGCCGCTGCCAGCGCTGCGCATTGCGGGTGCCCACAGGGGTGGCCGTGTGCGGCACCTGCCTGCAGCACCCGCCAGCCTTTGATGCCTGCCTGGCCGCCGTGGACTACGCCTACCCCTGGTCCGCCGCGCTGGCGGACTTCAAGTTCCGGGCGGACCCCGGCTGGGCCCGCACGCTGGCCACCCTGCTGCGCAGCACGCCCTGGGTGGAGCCCGCAGTCGATGCGGCAGATTGGGTGCTGCCCGTACCACTGTCTACCGAACGCCTGCGCGAACGCGGTTTCAACCAGTCGGCCCTGCTGGCGCAGCACCTGGCGGGCGCCAAGGCCGATGTGCACAGCCTGCTGCGCCTGCATGCCACCGAGGCCCAAAGTGGCCTGCCACGCGCCCAGCGGCTGCGCAACCTGAAAGGTGCATTTGCCGTGGAACCCGCCCGCGCCGCCGCCCTGCGGGGGCAGCGCGTGGTGCTGCTGGACGACGTGATGACCACGGGCGCCACCGTGCATGCCGCCACGCTGGCCCTGCGCGAGGCCGGGGTGGCGCATGTGGCGGTGGTGGTATTGGCACGCACCGCACTGGAATAGACAGGCCGCCGCACGCGCTGCGCATTGCCCCGGCGCCTGCCAGGCGGGATACTTTTGATTACGAGCGGTTGCTCAACTCACATCCGGGACGAAGACAATAGCGGGCATGTTCCACATCGTCCTCGTCGAGCCCGAAATCCCGCCCAACACCGGCAACATCATTCGCCTGGCGGCCAACACGGGTTGCACGCTGCACCTGATCGAGCCCCTGGGGTTCTCGATGGAGGACCGGCTGATGCGCCGCGCGGGGCTTGATTACCACGAATACACCCGGGTGCTGCGCCACAGCGGCTGGACGGCCTTTTTGCGCGACGCGCAACCCGACCCCACGCGCATGTTCGCCATGACCACACACGCCTCGCAGCCGGTGTTTTCCACCTGCTTCCTGCCGGGCGACTGGTTGGTGTTTGGTGCCGAAACCCGGGGGCTGCCCGCCGAATTGCGTGAGAGCTTTCCCCCCGCCCAGCGCCTGCGCCTGCCCATGGTGGCAGGCCAGCGCAGCCTCAACCTGTCGAACGCCGTGGCGGTGACGGTGTTCGAGGCCTGGCGCCAGAACAGTTTTGCCATGCCCGACGGCCAGATCACCGTCGAGCCCGAGGGCACGATCATCAGCGGGTTCGCGCAGCTCAACTGAGCGGGCCGCACTACCCAAGCTACCCGCGTTTCTCCGCCATCGCAAGCGGCACCTGCTCGGTCAAGAAGTCCAGAAACACCCGCGTGCGCGCTGGCAGCATGCGGCCCGAAGGCAGCGCTGCATAAATGGTGTAGCGCGAAAAAATCCAGTCCGGCAGGATATGCACCAGCTCACCCCGGGCCAGGTGCTCCTCGGCCAGCAGGCGCGAGGTGACAGCCACACCCGCCCCGTCCACGGCGGCGCGCATCAGCAGCTCGGTGCTCACCGACTGCAGCACGGCAGGCGCTTCCACCTCCTCGTCGGGCACATCGGCCCGCAGCGACTGCAGGCGCAGCTTGCGGCCCGGGCCCATCTGCGCACGCACGGGCGCGCTGGAGTCCCGCAGATAGTCGTGGTTCACCAGGTCCTGCGGCTCACGCGGAATGCCCCGGCGCTTCAGGTAGTCGGGCGACGCCACCACGATGGCCTCGCCCTGCACCAGCGAGCGCGCGACGATGTTGGCGTCAAAATCCTCGCCCGCCACCATGATGGTCACATCGAACTCGTCCACGCGGCTGGAGGCATAGGCGTCCATGCTGATGTCCAGCATGAGCTTGGGGTGGCGGGCATGCCACAGCGCCACCATGGGCGCGAGGAAGTTGGTGGCCAGCACAGGCGCCGCCACGATACGGATGGTGCCGCGCAGGTCGCGCGTGCTCGCGGCAGCCGCCGCCTCGGCGTCGTCGATCTCGTGCAGGATGGCGCGCACCCGCTGCAGGTACGACTCCCCCGCATCGGTGAGCGCCAGCTTGCGGGTGGTGCGCTGCAGCAGCCGCGTGCCCAGGTGCTGCTCCAGCTCGGCCACCATGCGGGTGACCACTGGGGGCGACATGTCCATGGCACGGGCGGCGGCGGCAAAGCCGCCCTCTTCCACCACGCGCTCGAAAATTTTCATGGCTTGCAGGCGGTCCATGGTTCAAGCCTCCTGCCCAACAACACCAACACACAACGCTGGCATCCAGCCACTCCCCTCTCCCCTCGCGGGAGAGGGGCCGGGGGAGAGGGGGCCGCAGCCCGGGCACTGTGCCTGTGCGCCCCCTCTCCCCCACCCTCCCCCACAAGGGGAGAGGGAGTATGCTGAGCCTGCTACGCCGGAGCGCCAAAATTGCGCGCCAGCGACTCGGCCACGCACACCGGCTTGTCGCTGCCCTCGCGCTCCACGGTCACCAGCCAGGTCATCTGCATGCCATCGGGTGCCACGGGCTCTGCAGCCTGCAAGGTGAGGCGTGCGCGCAGGCGGCTGCCCACCGGCACCGGTGCCGTGAAGCGCACCTTGTTCAGCCCGTAGTTCACGCCCATGCGCGCACCCTCGATGGTCAGGCCCGTCTCGAAAAACTGCGGGATCAGCGACAGCGTGAGAAACCCGTGTGCGATGGGCGCGCCAAACGGCCCGGCCTTGGCACGCTCGGGGTCCACATGGATCCACTGGTGGTCGCCCGTGGCCTGGGCAAACAGGTTGACCTGTTCCTGCGTGATGGTGATCCAGTCGGTCACGGCGACCTCCTGGCCCACGCAGGCGCTGACTTCGGAATAAGAGCGGAAGATTTTCATCGTCGCAATGTAGCCCCGCGCCTAGGCGCGCCTTGTCTGCCGGGTGACAGGTGTTTTCCCGGGGGGCTGGTGGTGGGTTGCGCTTCACGCTGTCCTTCAAGAATTGAGCCATGCACAGATGCCCTGCCACTGCTCCAAGTCGCGCGCCACGCGGCCCGGGGCCACATCAAACAGCGTCAGGCCGTGGGCCGCCAGGTGCACATAGTTCTGCGTGTCGCGCAGGTAGCCCAGCACGGGAAATCCGAGGCTGTCCACAAAGTGGTGCAACTGCTCGGCCGCCTTGGTGCGGGCATCCACGCGCATGCCCACGATGCCGATCTGCACGCCCTCGGCGCGGCGGTGCTCGGCCAGCTGGTCCAGAAAACTGCGTGTGGCGAAGATGTCGAACACGCTGGGCTGCAGCGGCACGATGATCTTGTCGGCCAGCTTGAGCACATCGTTCAGGCGCCAGCCGTGCAGCCCGGCGGGCGTGTCAAGCACCGCATGCGTCGTGCCCTTGGGCGGGCGGCTGATCACGTCCGAGCTGGTGTCCCAGCCGCCAATGACGCGCGCAGCCGGAGGGCGCAGACCCAGCCAGAGCCGGGCGGATTCCTGCCGGTCGGTGTCGCCCAGGATCACGGGATGCCCCTGGCTGGCAAAGTAGCCCGCGATGTTGGTGGACAGCGTGGACTTGCCCACGCCGCCCTTCGGGTTGGCGACAACAACTACTGGCATGACAAGCTCCTTGGAATCTGCAGGTCCATGAAAAATACAAGCCAAATCAGCCCTCTGCGCCTGATAGCCAAGCGCTTCAAGCTATCAAATCAAGAGCATAAAGACATCGCCACACGCAAGCAACACGCCCTCAGGCGTGCTGGCCACCGCGCTTGACGAAAAACAGCCCTGCCCCCACCGCCATCAGCAAGCCGCCAAACACGCGGTTCTGCGCCCGCACGGCGCGGGCGCTGCGCATCAGGCGGCGCAGCGCGCTCGCCCCAAAAGCGTAGCCGTGCATCACCACCACGTCCACCGTGACAGTGGTGGCGGCCATCACCAGCAGCTGCGTCCACAGCGGGCGCGTGTCGGTCATGAACTGGGGCAGCACAGCCACCATGAAGATGATGCCCTTGGGGTTGGTGGCGTTGGTCAGGAAGCCGGTGAGGCAGCGCTTTTGCCAGGTGCCAGCGGCCTCGTGCGCATCGCCCTGCGCGATGGGCGCATCGCCCGCGCGCCATTGGTTGAAACCCACGTAGATCAGATAGCAGGCACCCAGCACCTTGACCACACTGAACGCCACCTCGGACGCCAGCAGCAGCGAGCCCACGCCCGCCCCGGCAATCAGCAGGATCAGCAACAGGCCCAGTTGCAGGCCCAGAATGGTGGCGCCCGTCTTGCGCACGCCAAACGACAGGCCATGGCTCATCGACAACACCGCGCCCGAACCCGGCGACACCGCTATCAGGCACGATGCCGCAAAAAAAGCCAGCCAAGTCTGCAAGTCCATGAGTCAACAAGCCCGTGTGCGAAGAAGGGCCCGCATCTTAACAACGCCACCACAGGTCAACCATGGTTTTTTGCATAAAAATGGCCTCTTCTGCGCGACCCTATTGCCTTACAAGCTATCAAAAGTGAAGCACAAGAATTCCATGCCTTGCGCACCCGCCCCAAGGGATCCTCTGCACGAATCGGGCGGCAAGTGGGCGCTGCGGATCGGGATGGGCTGCAAGGCGCAAAACGCAGCAATAGCCGTAGCTATTGCGAGTATTTGCAACGCCGCAGACCGCCCGAGACCGCAGATGCACACGGCGCGGTGATTTGTGCAGAGGATCCCAACCGCTGCGGCAATGCCAGAATCCTGACAACCCCACGCCCGCCCGCACCCTGCGGCGCCTGCCCCACGCCACCGCCTGCATTGCCCTCTGCCTATCTATGGAACACGCCCCCACCTGGCTCACCTACGGTTTCCTGTACCTCACCGCCGCCGTGCTGGCCGTGCCCATCGCCAAGGCGCTGGGCCTGGGCGCCATCATTGGCTACCTGGCGGCAGGCATCGCCATCGGGCCCTGGGGCCTGGGGCTGGTCAGCAACGTGCAGGACATCCTGCACTTTGCCGAATTCGGCGTGGTGCTCATGCTCTTCCTGGTCGGGCTGGAGCTGCAACCCAGCCGCCTGTGGGCGCTGCGCCGCCCCATCTTCGGCACCGGCACGGCCCAGGTGCTGGGCTGCGCGGCCGTGCTGTTTGCGCTGGGCGCGCTGGCCGGCCTGCCCTGGCGCGTGAGCCTGGTGGGCGCACTGGGCCTGGCGCTGTCGTCCACGGCGATTGCACTGCAGGTGCTGGCCGAGCGCAACCTCATGCGCACACAAAGCGGCCAGGCAGGCTTTTCGATTCTGCTGTTCCAGGACGTGGCCGCCATCCCCATCCTGGCGCTGCTGCCGGTGCTGGGCGCTGCCGCGGGTGACGGGGCAGGCCACACCCCGGGCGAGATGCTGCTGGAGGTGCTCAAGATCGTCGGCGTGATCGCCGCCATCATCCTCGGCGGGCGCCTGCTGCTGCGCCCCGTGCTGCGCTGGATCGCCAAAAGCAACACCCCCGAAATCTTCACCGCCGCCGCGCTGCTACTGGTGGTGGGTATTGCGTACCTGATGGTGCTGGTGGGCCTGTCGATGGCGCTGGGCGCCTTCCTCGCCGGCGTGCTGCTGGCCGACAGCGAATACCGCCGCGAGCTGGAGGCCGACATCGAGCCGTTCAAGGGCCTGCTGCTGGGGCTGTTCTTCATCGCCGTGGGCATGAGCATCGACTTCGGCGTCATCCTGCGCTCGCCCGGGCTCATGGCCGCCATCCTGGTCGGCTTTCTGGCGGCCAAGGCCGTGGTCATCTACGCCCTGGCCAAGGTGGTGGAGATTCCCTACCAGGAGCGCCCTGTATTCACCCTGCTGCTGGCCCAGGGCGGCGAGTTTGCGTTTGTGGTGTTCCAGGCCGCCGCCGGCGCCAACGTGTTCCCGACCGAGACTGCCTCGCTGCTCATCGGTGCCGTGGCGCTGTCGATGCTGATCAGCCCCCTGCTGCTTGTGGTGATGGACCGCGTGCTGCTGCGCCGCTACGCCCAGCTCAAAAACACAACGCCCCAGGCCGAAGAAATTTCCGAACCCCAAGAGGCACCCATCATCATCGCGGGCTTCGGCCGCTACGGCCAGATCGTCTCGCGCGTGCTGCTGGCCCAGGGCATCCCCACCACCGTGCTGGACCACAGTGTGGACATGCTGGAAGTGGCCCGCACCTTTGGATACCGCGTGTTCTACGGCGACGCCACGCGGCTCGACCTGCTGCGCATCGCCGGAGCCGAACACGCGCGCATCCTGGTGGTGGCCGTGGACGATGCCGAGCAGTCCCTGCAAATCACCAAGCTGGCGCGCGAACACTTCCCCCACCTGCAGATCGTGGCCCGCGCCCGCGATGTGACGCACTGGAACAAGCTGCGCGACCTGGGCGTGACCCTGGTGCAGCGCGAACTGTTCGAGTCCAGCCTGCAAAGCGCCCACACCGTGCTGGAGCTGATGGGCCTGCCCCCCGCGCAAGCCACCGCCATCACCCAGCGCTTTCGCACCCACAACATCGCACTGGCCGACCGCATGTACCCCCACCACAAGGACCGCGCCAAATTCATCGCCGTGGCGCGCGAGGGGCGCAACCAGTTCGCGGAGCAGATGGCGCGGGAGCGGCAGGAGAGTGCGGCGCTGAACGCCACGGGGGCGGAGTACCCGGGGTATGGCGGGGTGGGGGGTGCCGAAGACGGAGATGGGGCTGCCCCTATCCAAAAATTGGATAAAAAATAGGCTTTCCCCGCTCGACCACTATGCCTTTTTAGCTATTCATTTGATAGCAAAATGATTTCATGCGGTGTGGAGGACTTCAGACAGCGCATCTGAAGGGGTGGCCAGCTCTACAAAGTGGCGCGCAAACCGCTTTCGCGCCAGTGACAAATGGCTTT
The DNA here is from genome assembly GCF_051942715.1 of Acidovorax sp. BL-A-41-H1. Classification (NCBI taxonomy): domain Bacteria; kingdom Pseudomonadati; phylum Pseudomonadota; class Betaproteobacteria; order Burkholderiales; family Comamonadaceae; genus Acidovorax; species Acidovorax sp. BL-A-41-H1. The sequence goes on from NZ_JBPVJQ010000010.1 coordinate 16,567, forward strand.
TGCGCCACTTATGTGGCGCGATTTCTTCTCGCAACATACAAACTGACGCATCGGTACTGGCCGACGGGCATCCAGCACACCACGCCTACGCCACCATCAGCGAGGCACACAACCAACACAGCGCAAACCACACCAAGGCAACAGGCAGGGCGCACACGATGCGCAGCCACGAAAACCCTTTGTCCATACCCGCCCGCCGCTGTGCCATAGCCTGGAGCCAAGCCGATCCCGCTTCACCCAGCAGATACAGCGGCGGCCCCACGGCAAGCAGAAGTGCCCACCGCGCTCGGGAGCGCGGTAAGTCCGGCCACAGTTGCACCAGCAGCAAACCGCACACCACCAGCCAGGCCAGCGCAATCGGCACGAGCCAGCGGGCCCAGGCGGCCGGAGGCGTTCGCTCGCCGCTCATCGGGGCAAGCTCCTGGCTCGCTGGGCGGTCCATGCCCTACCCAGCTCACCCAGGGCTATCGGGCAGTGTGTTTTTGAAAGTGTTTCCACGGTTTTCCATTCAAAATGATCTCCGCCACCAGCCAGGCAGCCAGCGATGCGCTCACCAGACTGCCCATGCTGGCGTTGAAGCCCACCGCTACAGCCGCCCACCACCCCAGCAAAGCGCACAGTGCCACCAGCAACACACACCAGGCGCACAACGACGCTGCAGACCGTGGCGGATGGTCCGCCAACCAGCCCACCACATACGGAGCCGCCAGCAGGACCAGGGCAACAGCCATACACAGCGCCAAGAGGGCGTACGGGTGTGCAATTTTCATTGGGCGGGCTCCTATCAGGCGTTGAGCGGACCGGCTGGCAAGGCCGCGCTCCGGCTTTCCAAGCGGCATGACGCCACGGTGGGTTGGTGCGCCATCAGCGCAATGAAATTTAAGCCGATTGCACCGCATGCGGCCCGTTGTTGGCAACTTCCCTATCGATGCCTGTCCCGCAACGCCGTGCTGGCCGTCCGGTCGCAGCACTAGGCACTGCGGCTCCTCACACGCCAGTCACACCATTGCAAATTTCAAACGATAACCATTCGCATTACAATTCACAACATCCCGCCAGCCAACGTCCCCTGTCACGTGAGCCAGCGCCCCCAGCGTTTGTTGTCCGCTCAATTTCATCGGGACCCCCATGCCTTCTCAGCCCCTGCGCTCCGCGCACGCCGCGCGCTTGCCATCCGTCCGCGCGGCCCGCCTCTTCACCCTGACCCCGCTGGCTCTGTGCCTCGCCCAAGCTGCCATCGCACAACAGGCCAGCACACCGGCAGCAGACGCAGCAACGGCCGCCCCCCAGCTCCAAGAAGTCCGCATCAACGCCAGCACCGAAAAAGACATGGGCTTTGCGCCCGTAGAGGCACAGACCGCCAGCAAGGCGCCCATGCGGCGGTTGGAAACCCCACAGTCCGTCAGCGTGGTCACGCGCGAGCAGATGGAATCCCGGCAGATCACCAACGTGCAGCAAGCGCTGCAGACCGTGGCGGGCGTGAGCCCGGTCAACTTTGGGCGCCGGGGGTTTGATGACCTGAACATCCGGGGCTTTCGCTCCACCGAATCCATCCTTGTCGATGGCCTGGTGCAAAGCCCGGGCATGTGGGCCAAGCTGCAGCCCTACGGCTACGAGCGTTTTGAGGTTCTCAAAGGCTCGGCCTCAGTGTTGTACGGCCAGGTGCAGCCCGGCGGCATCGTCAATGCGGTGAGCAAGCGGCCCAAGAAGGAGGCGATCAACGAGGTGGGTGTGGAGGTGGGCAGTTTTGACCAGCGCACGCTGCAGGCCGACATCAACCGGCCGCTGTCCGAATCGGGCAAGACGGCGCTGCGCATCAATGCGCATGTTTCCAACGTGGACGACCCCACGCAGTTCGTTTACCGCAAGGACCGCTGGTTTGCGCCGTCGCTCTCCATCGACCTGGGCCCGCAGACCGACCTGGTGCTGTTTGCCACCTACAGCCAGAGCCAATGGATGCGCCAGCAGGGCATCACGCCCTACGGCACGCTGCTGCCCAACCGCAACGGCACGCTGCCCGTCACGATGTTCACGGGCGACCCAAGTTTTGGCGGGTATGACGTAGAGAGCAAAACCGTGGGCTACACGCTAGAGCACAAGATGTCGGAGGCCATGACCTTCCGCCATAACGTGCGCTACGAGACCGAGAAGGGCACGGGCAACTTTGTCTCCAACCAGGCGCTGCAGGCCAACCAGCGCCTGCAGAACCGCCAGGCCTCGCGCCAGTACATGGACTACGACCTGCTGGCCACCGACACCTCGCTGCTGTCGCGCTTTGAAGCGCTGGGCGTGAAGCACCAGTTGGTGACGGGCCTCGATGCGCGCAGCGGCACCAGCCTGCTCGCCAGCCGCACCTGCCGCATCGGTGCGCTGGACCTGTTTGCGCCCGTGTATGGCATGCAGGCCACCTGCCCCGAGGCGCTGACGCAGGATGCGCCCGCCAAACTCACCGTGGCCGGGCTGTATGCGCAGGACCAGATCAAGTTTGGCCAGGGCTGGACGGCCCTGGTGGGCCTGCGCCGCGACTGGTCCACCACCGATACGAACAACCGCGTGGCCAACACACAGACGCGCCAGAAGGACAACGCCACCACGCTGTCGGCCGGGCTGGTGTACGAGTTCAAGCCCGGCTGGGCCGCATATGGCAGCTATGGCGAGTCGTTCCTGCCCCAGTCGGGCCTGACGTTTGCAGGATCGAACTTTGTGCCCGAAACCGGCAAGCAGTGGGAGGCGGGCGTGAAGTACGAGGCCCCCGGTGGCCAGGTCACCGGTGCGCTCGCCGTGTTTGACCTGGTGCGCGAGAACGTGACCACGGCCGACCCAGTGAACACGGGCTTCAGCGTGCAGACCGGCGAGCAGCGCGCACGCGGGCTGGAGCTGGAGCTTGGCGCGGACCTGAAGAACGGCTGGAAGCTGACCAGCGCCTACACCTACACGCAGACCAAGGTCACGCGTGACACCAACGCCGCCATCGTGGGCAAGCCACTCAACCTCACGCCGCGCCACACGCTCACGGCCTGGGCCACGTACAAGCTGCCGCAGTACCAGCGCGTGACGCTGGGCCTGGGCGGGCGGTATGTGAGCGAGCAGATTGGCTCCTACCCGTTCACCTTGCCTTCGTACTTTGTGGCCGATGCGTCCATCAGCTACGTGGGTGAGAACTACCGCGTGACTGCGGGCGTGAAGAACGTGTTCAACAAGGCGTATTACGACGGCGCGATCAACGCCAACGTGGTCTCGCCCTCGCTGCCACGCAACTTCAGCCTGGGCGTGACGTACTTCTTCTGACGCAGCGCTCCACCCCCGCCACCCGCACGCCATGACCAGCCAGCGCACGCTCAACCGCCTGTTCGCCCTGCACTCCTGGGCGGGTATCGTCACGGGGCTGCTGATGTTCATCGTGTGCTTTTCGGGTGCGGTGGTGGTGTTCAAGCACGAGATCGACCTGTGGGCCAACCCTTCACTGGCAAAGCTGCCACGCTCTGAAAAGCCGGCCTCGCTCGACGCGGTGCTCACGCAGCTGCAGACCCGCTACCCTGGCGCGACGGTGGAGACCATCGCGCTGCCGGATGCCGTCAACCCGAGCTACTTCGCGTTCGTGCGCGAACGCGGAGCCCCGGCCAGCACGCGCACCAAGGTGGCCTTGCGCTCCGACACGGGCACGGTGGTCGGCCCGGTGGACAGCCAGCTGGGCCAGTACCTGCGCATGCTGCATGTGTTTTTGTTCTTCGGGCCGCGCTGGATCGTGGGGTTCCTCGGCGTGGCGATGCTGGTGCTGATTGCCACGGGCATCGTCATCCACCGCAAGATCCTGGCCGAGCTGTTCACCCAGCGCTGGGGCCGCAGCTTTCGGGTGGTGATGTCGGACCTGCACAAGTCTGCGGGCATCTGGGGGCTGGGCTTTCACATCCTGATTGCAGCCACAGGCGCATGGATGGGGCTGGCGCCGCTGTTTGAGCAAGGCTACCAATACATCACCACCCCTGCAGCAATGGCCGCCGCCAAGCCCGCGCGCAAGGCAGAGGCCAGCGAGCCCGTGCCCATGCAGTCGCTGGACGCGCTGTATGCCACCGCGCAGCAGGCCGTGCCGGGGCTGGAGGCGCGTTATGTGTCGCTGCGCCGCTGGGGCAGCAGCACGGCCGAGGTGGGTTTCACCGGCAACCTGCGCGATCACCTGGCCAGCACCGCGCGGGTGGACATCCATGCCGCCACGGGCGTGCCGAAGAAGGTGCACGACCCGCGCACGGCGGGCTTCTGGTCGCTGGTCAATGGGCTGATGGAGCCCCTGCACTTTGGCGACTTTGGCGGGCTGGCGCTGAAATGGCTGTATTTCTTTCTGGGCATGACACCCGCGTTCCTGTCCATCTCGGGCACGTTGATCTGGCTGGATGCGCGCCAGCAGCGCAGGCGCGAGGCGGAGGCTGCGCAGGGTGCTGCGGGCGGCATCGCGGCTGCGGGCTGACACCAACGCCAAGCGTCCCCCTTCATAGCTTCCCAGCTTCGCTCCCCATGCAACGTTTATTTCTGGCCCTGCATGCCACCACGCCCGCCGCGCTCATCGTGGCGGTGTTTGTGCACTTGTGGGGGCCTTCGGGCCTGCCCTCGCTGGCGCAGCGGCCCGTGTGGGCGGTGTGGGCCCTCATCGGCGTGTGGCTGCTGCTGTCGGCCCTGGCCGCATGGGCGCTGCGCACGCTGGCGCTGTGGCGCGTGGCGCTGGGCGGCGCGGGCGGGTTGCTGGCCCTGGCGGGCATCACGGGCCTCGCGCTGGGCAGCGCGCTGGCGCCTGCCATGTTCGCCAGCCTGGTTGCCGTGGGCCTGGCCTGCGCAGGCATCGCGGCCTTTATCGGGCCCCAGCGAGTGCAGGCGCCCCGGCGCAAGGTGGTGCGCCATGCAGCGGCCACCGCAGGCACCAAAACACATCCCGCCACGAACCGCCGCCGCTGGCATCCGCGCGGCTGGGGCGTTGGGGTGGTGCTGGCCCACGGGCCGTTCTGGCTGAGCGGTGTGCTGGCGGTGGAATCCTTCCGCCTGGCGCACATCGTCGCGACCGAGCCCGCGCGCTCGTCGGGCATGCTGGGCCTGCTTCTCGCGATGCTGGTGGCCCTGCCCGCCGCCACCCTGCGCCACTGGGCGCCCCGCACCTCGGCCGCGCTATGGCTGCTGGCCGCGCTGGCCTTTGGCGGCCTGGCGGCCAAGGCGGGTCTGTGGCAGTGGGCCGCCGCTGCGGTGCTGTGCATGGCCGCTGCAGGCGCGCCGCTGCTACGGCGGCAGCACCTGCTGCGTGCCCTGCGGCGGCAACCGGCGCAGCCCCGCAGCCACCACCCTTCGGAGGCCGCATGACCGAGGAACTCATCGGCGCCAGTGCCGCACTGGCATCGCTGATCGGCCTGAGCCATTGGGCGCGGTCCGTGCCCACCCGCGCCTGGGGCGACGGCACCCCAGACCGCACCCGGGCCTGGGCCATCGCGCTGGGCACGATGGTGCTGCAGGGCATGGCGGCGGTCACTGCCGCCGGGCCCACTGCGGGGGTGGCCCTGGTCATCGCCGCCTGGATGGCCCTGGGCTGGCTGCTGGTGTTGGCCATGAACCTGTGGCCGCAGGCCGCGCTGCGCTGGGCGTGGCGCCTGGGGGCACTGGGGGGCGCGGGTTGTGTGGTGGCGCTGGGGTGGCTGCTGGTGCGGGGGTAAGCCGGGGGCGCCTCTCTGCGGGCGCACCCAACCTGAGATATGAGAAAAACAGGCCTTTGCGCCTGATCAGCATGCCTTTATAGCTATATTTTTTATAGCAATTGCACACACAACGACTCACCCGGCGCCGCCCGCGCTCCACGGCACAATCGCGCCCATGGACCAGTTGCTCGACGCCCCCTGGGTGCACACCCTGCGCTTTCTTCTGGAAGTGGCCGCCACCGTGGCCTTTGCGCTGTCCGGCGTGATCGCCGCCGCGCGCAAGCGGCTCGACGTGGTGGGCGTGTGTGTGGTGGCCTTTGTGGCCGCCTTTGGCGGCGGCACGCTGCGCGACCTGCTGCTGGACCAGCGTCCCTTCTTCTGGGTGCGCCACACGGGTTTTGTCTGGGGCATCCTGGCCCTGTGTGTGGGCGCCATGCTGTTCATGCGCCAGCGCCACTTCAAGCCCACCGAACGCGCCATGCTGCTGCCCGACGCCATCGGCCTGGGCCTGTTTGCCGCCGTGGGCGTGGACATTGCCACCGCCATCGGCATGCCTCCCATCATCAGCGTGATGATGGGCGTGACCACCGGCGTATTCGGCGGCGTGCTGCGCGACGTGCTGTGCAACGAAGTGCCACAGGCCTTCAGCGACCACCGGCCCTATGCCCTGTGCGCCTTTGCCGGTGGCTGGGCCGACGTGGCCCTGCGCCATCTGCAGGCGCCCGACTGGGCCCCGCTGGTGGTCTGCGTGCTGCTCACGGCCGGGCTGCGTGGGCTTGCGCTGTGGCGCAACTGGGAGCTGCCTGCGTGGCGGGTGTGATGGGGGCATCGAGCCCCTGCCGCGCCGGGCTGGCGCGCCTGTGACAGCATCGGGGGCACAGAGGCCACACACTGATCTTCGACAGACTGCAGGAGACAACCGCCCATGACCAGCACCCCCACGCCCGCCCACCTGCGTGCCACGGCACTTATCGACAGCGACGCCCCTTCCATCCAGGCCTTTGCTGCCCAACATGCGCACGGCGCCACCGACCGCGAACGCGCCGTGGCCCTGTACCTGGCCGTGCGCGACGGCTTTCGGTATGACCCGTACCGCATCGACCTATCGCCGCAGGGCATGGCAGCCAGCACGGTGCTGGCCAACGGCCACGGCTGGTGCGTGCCCAAGGCCGCGCTGCTCACCGCCGTGTGCCGCGCGGCAGGCATACCGGCGCGCATGGGGTTTGCCGATGTGCGCAACCACCTCAGCACCGAGCGCATGCGCGAGACGATGAAGACCGATCTCTTCATCTGGCATGGCTACACCGACATCTGGCTCGATGGCGCCTGGCGCAAGGCCACACCCGCCTTCAACATCGAGCTGTGCGAGCGCTTCGGCCTGCTGCCGCTGGAGTTCGATGGCGAGAAAGATTCGATCTATCACCCGTTCGACAAATCCGGCGCCCGCCACATGGAATATGTGCACCAGCGCGGCGCGTTCGACGACATGCCGCTGGCGCAGATCGTGGCGGACTTCCGCACGGTGTACAGCGGCTGGCTACCCGAGGACGGCGCCACCCACAGCAGCTTGCAGGGCGCCAGCTTTGCGCAGGATGTGGAGAAAGAGGCACGCGCATGAGCAGCCATGCCGAGATCCCGCCGGGCTTTGCGCCGCTGCAGTCCGGCGGCCCGTTCATCCAGCACAACGGCCCGCTCTATTTGCGCCACGAAGGCAGCGTGGTGCAGTTCGGCTTTCGCGTGGAGCGCCGCCATGTGAACCCCATGAACAACCTGCACGGCGGCATGATGGCCAGCTTTTGCGACATGCTGCTGCCGCTGTCGGTGCACCGCAAAAGCGATCAGGTGGCCGACCGTTTTCTGCCCACCATCAGCCTGCAGATCGACTACCTGGCCCCCGCCCCGCTGGGCGCCTGGGTGCAGGGCGAGGCCGAGCCGCTGCGTGTCACGCGCTCGCTGGTGTTTGCGCAAGGGCTGGTCACCGCCGATGGCGTGCCCTGTGCGCGGGTGAGCGGGGTGTTCAAGATCGGGCCTGCGGTGCCGCCGGCTGCGGTGGAGTAGCCTTCCTGGCTTGCAATACTTGGGTGATGGACAACATCACGATCGCGCTTCTGATAGCCGCAGCTTGCGTCTTTGTCGCGGCCTCAATGTGGCGCCGCAACAGGAGCGAGAAGTGGAACGCCTCGTACAGGTGCTACCAATGTGGCGCGCCCCTGCGCGGGGGTTCAAAGACCGTTCGCCTCCGGATGTCGGAGACGGGCCCGGCCGAGGTCGTCGACTTTTGCCATCGCTGCGCGCGGCATAGGGTCCTGTGGGGTTGGCTTGTGACCATCCTTGTGGCTCTCATCATTGCGCTGGGATGGTACGTGGCATCTCATTGAAAGCGTCCGGCGCCCGACACGCGCATGGGGTCGAGCCTACTCCCCCAAATCCCCCACCACAAACTCCACAAACCGCGCCAGCTTGGGCAACTGCCGCCGGTCGGGCGCATACACCAGGTGCACCGGCCGCGGCACGGGCAGGCAGTGCTGCATCACCGGCACCAGCGCGCCGCTGGCCAGATCATCGGCCAATAGCACCTCGGGCTGCATGATGAGCCCAAGGCCCCGCAGCGCCGCTCGGCGCAGGCCGTCGCCCTGGTTGCACACAAAGCGCGCGTTCTCGGGCCAGAAGAACTCCTCGTTGCCGTCGCGCAGCGTCCATTCCACCCGGCGCTGCCACACCGAGTGGCTCAGGCATTGGTGCCGCGCCAGGTCGGCCGCGCGTTCGGGCGTGCCGTTGCGCTGCAGGTAGGCAGGGGCTGCGGCAATCACCATGCGGTAGGGGCGCAGCGGGCGCGCCACCAGGCCCTCGTTCACCACCTGGCCAATGCGCACGGCCACATCAAAGCCCTCGCCTGCCAGGTCCACCACGCTGTCGGTGAGCTGCAGGTCCACACGCACCTGGTCGTGGTGCTGCAGAAAGTCGGCCACCAGCGGCGCGATGACGTGATTGCCCAGCGTGAACGGCGCACTCACCCGCAGCAGGCCCTGGGGCACGGCGCGGCTGCGCTCTACGGCCGATTCCGCCCAGCGCACCTGCTCCAGCACACGTTTGCTGTCTTCATAGAACGCGGCGCCCACCTCGGTCAGACTGTTCTGGCGCGTGCTGCGCTGGAACAGGCGCGCGCCCAGATGGGCTTCGAGCTGCTGAATGTGCTTGCCCACCATCACCGCCGATATCTGCAACTGGCGCGCTGCGGCGGCAAAGCTGCCCGCCTCGACCACGGCCACCATGACTTCCATGTTGCGCAGCTTGTCCATGGTTCCTGGATATTCCTAATCAATAGTTAGTTCAAGCATAACTTGAAGGAACTTTATGCATTGATTGATTAGCAAAAGAATCGGGTTGTCAGTTCCTCATCAACCCTTTTTGACACCCAAGGAAAACACCATGTCCAAGATTCTTCTCATCGGCGCCAGCGGCACCATCGGCCAGGCCGTGCTGGCCAACCTGGGCGCGCGCCACGAAGTGATCACCGTGGGCCGCAGCAGCGGCACGCACCGCGCGGACTTTTCGCAGCCAGGCGCGGTCGCCCGACTGTTCGAGGCTGTGGGCAAGGTGGATGCGATTGTGAGCACCGCAGGCAACCTGCACTTTGGCCCGCTGGCAGAGATGACGGCCGAGCAGTTCAACATCGGCCTGCAGGACAAGCTGCTGGGCCAGGTGCAACTGGCACTGGTCGGCCAGAAATACTTGAACGACGGCGGCTCTATCACGCTGACAGCGGGCATCCTGTCGATCGAGCCCGTCCGCAACGGCGCCAGCGCCACGGCGGTGAATGCGGCCATCGAAGGTTTTGTGGCCGCCGCCGCCATCGAGCTGCCGCGCGGCCTACGCATCAACGCCGTCAGCCCCACGGTACTGACCGAATCCATGGGCACCTATGGTCCTTTCTTCCCCGGCTTTGAACCGGTGCCCGCAGTGCGCGCGGCCCTGGCCTACCAGCGCAGTGTGGAAGGGGCGCAGACGGGACGCGTGTACCGCGTGCGGTGAGCGTAAGCTGAGCCCCAGAAATTCCAGCAAAAATTCACATTTCTTGCGGCATCTCTATCACAACAGCCCGCGCAGCTCCCGGGCCGCGTCCTGCAACAGCGGCAGCATGTCGCGCTGCAGGCTGCCTTCATCGATCTGCTTGGGCGACGCCACCACGTTGAGCGCCGCCACCGTGTGGCCCTGCAGGTTGCGCAGCGGCACGGCCAGTGCGTGCACACCCAGCTCGTGCTCCTCCACCGCCAGGCAGCAGTCATCGCGGCGCGCCTTGGCAATCACCTGCCGCAGCAGCCCGACCTGGGTGATGGTGTGGGGCGTGAGGCGTTGCAGCCTGTGGCCCTTGAGCCATTGCGTGAGTTCCACCGGCGGCAACGCCGCCAGCAGCACCCGCCCGGTGGACGTGGGGTGCGCAGGCAGCCGCGCGCCCAGGTGCAGGCCATAGGCCAGCACGCGCGATGGTGCGCCATACACCCCGCTGCGCGCCACGATCACCACCTCGTTGCCATCCAGCACCACGGCCGAGAAGGACTGCTGCGTCTGCGCCGCCAGCCGGTTCAGCGTGGGCTGCAGCACACGCGGCAGGCGGGCGGAGGCCAGGTAGCTGCCCGAAAACCGCAGCACCTTGGGCGCCAGCCAGAAGTAGCTGCCATCCGTCTCCAGATAGCCCAGGTGCGCCAGGGTGAGCAGATGCCGCCGGGCAGCCGCCCGCGTGAGCCCGGTGCGCTGCGCGGCCAGCGTGGCGTTGAGCCGCTGGCGCTCGGTGTCAAAACTCTCCAGCACGGCCATGCCTTTGGCCATGCCTTCGATGAAGTCCGCCTTGGCGATGGGGGCAGCTGCCTGCACGATGGTCATTGCGCGATGATCGCACAACACGACCGACAATCGCACGCAACCGCCACGGCGGCCCGCTCTCTTGACGCAGATCAACCTACGCTTGGCAGCATCGAACTTCACGAGATTGCCCCACCATGCGTACCCAGGTTGCCATCATCGGCGCAGGCCCCGCCGGCCTGCTGCTCGGCCAGTTGCTCTACAAGTCCGGCATTGACGCCGTCATCATCGAACAGCGCAGCCCCGACTACGTGCTGGGCCGCATCCGCGCAGGTGTGCTGGAGCAGGTCAGCATGGACCTGCTGGACAAGGCCGGTGTCGGCGCCCGCGCCCACGCCGAGGGGCTGCCGCACGACGGCATCGAGCTGCTGTTCAAGGGCGCGCGCCACCGCATCGACCTGCACGATCTGACCGGCGGCAGCCGCGTGACCGTATACGGCCAGACCGAGGTGACGCGTGACCTGATGGACGCGCGCGCGGCCGAAGGCCTGACCACCGTGTACGACGTGCAGAACGTGCAGGTGCACGATTTCGACGGCCAGAGCCCCCGCGTGACTTACCAGAAGGACGGTCAGACGCACGAGCTGGCCTGTGACTTCATCGCCGGTTGCGACGGCTACCACGGCGTGTGCCGCGCCAGCGCGCCGGCCAACCTGCTCAAGACCTACGAACGCGTGTACCCCTTTGGCTGGCTGGGCGTGCTGGCCGACGTGCCGCCCGTCTCGCACGAACTGATTTACGCCAACACCGAACGCGGCTTTGCGCTGTGCAGCATGCGCAGCGCCACGCGCAGCCGCTACTACGTGCAGGTGCCCAGCACCGACAAGATCGAGAACTGGACCATCGACCAGTTCTGGGCCGAGCTGGGCAACCGCCTGGACCCCGAGGCGCGCGCGAACCTGGTCACCGGCCCGGCGCTGGAGATGAGCATTGCCCCACTGCGCAGCTTTGTGGCCGAACCCATGCGTTTTGGCCGCATGTTCCTGGCGGGCGACGCGGCCCACATCGTGCCGCCCACGGGCGCCAAGGGCCTGAACCTGGCGGCCAGCGACGTGGGCTACCTGTGGACAGCGCTCACCGAGTTCTACACAGAGAAATCCGCCGTGGGCATCGACACCTACTCCGACCGCTGCCTGCGCCGCGTGTGGCGGGCAGAGCGCTTCTCGTGGTGGTTCACCTCGCTGATGCACCGCTTTCCCGAGACCGGCGAATTCGGGCAGAAAATCCAGGAGGCCGAACTGGACTACCTGGTGAACTCACGCGCTGCTTCGGTGTCGCTGGCCGAGAACTACGTGGGGCTGCCGATGAATTTCGGCACCTGAACCTCAACTTCATCCTGACAACGGACATAAAAAAAGCGGCTTCCTTGGAAGCCGCTTTTTGTTGGGTGCCCGCCGCCGGTCGAATCAATGGCGGAAGTGGCGCACGCCACTGAACACCATGGCTACGCCGCGCTCGTTGGCGGCGTCGATCACTTCGTTGTCGCGCATGGAGCCACCGGGCTGGATCACGCAGGTGGCGCCTGCATCGACCACCACATCGAGGCCGTCGCGGAAGGGGAAGAACGCGTCGCTCGCCACCACCGTACCTTGCAAGGTCAGGCCAGCGTGGCCTGCCTTGATGCTGGCGATGCGGGCCGAGTCCAGGCGGCTCATCTGGCCAGCGCCCACGCCCATGGTCATGCCGCCCTTGCAGAAAACGATGGCGTTGCTCTTGACGTACTTGGCGACCTTCCAGGCGAACAGCAGGTCTTCCATTTCTTCCAGCGTGGGCTGCTTCTGGGTCACGACCTTGAGGTCGATAAGCGACAGCTCGTGGTTGTCGGCCGTCTGCAGCAGCAGGCCCGAGCCGATGCGCTTGGCGTCCATGGCGTTGCGGCCGCGTTCCCAATCCGTCTTGCCGCCGTGTGCGGGCAGGGCAATCTTGAGCAGGCGCACATTGGCCTTGGCCTTGAAGATCTCCAGCGCCTCGGCGGTGAAGTCGGGGGCCATCAGCACTTCGACAAACTGCTTGCTGACCTGGGCTGCGGCCTGGCCGTCCACCACGCGGTTAAAGGCAATGATGCCGCCGAAGGCGCTGGTGGGGTCGGTCTGGAAGGCCTTGCTGTAGGCGCTCAGCGCATCCAGGCCCACGGCCACGCCGCAGGGGTTGGCGTGCTTGACGATCACGCAGGCCGCGGCGTCAAAGCTTTTCACACATTCCCAGGCGGCATCGGCATCGGCGATGTTGTTGTAGCTCAGTTCCTTGCCCTGCAGTTGCACGCCGGTGACCAGCGAGCCGGGCGCGGGGTGCAGGTCGCGGTACAGCGCGGCTTGCTGGTGGCTGTTTTCGCCATAGCGCAGGTCTTGCACCTTGGTGAAGATGCCGTTGCTCTGGCCGGGGAACTGGGTGCGCGTAGGCACGTAGGTTTCCGACAGCTTGTCTTCTTCGAACGTGACGGACGAGAGGTAGTCGCTGATCGCGCCGTCGTACTGGGCGATGCGGTTGAAGGCGGCCACCGACAGCGCAAAGCGCAGCTTGTCGCTCAACTTGCCACCGGCCTTGAGTTCAGCCAGCACGGCCTCGTACTGGTCGGCCGAGGTGATCACGCCCACGTCCTTCCAGTTCTTGGCGGCGCTGCGCACCATGGCGGGGCCGCCGATGTCGATGTTCTCGATGGCGTCGGCCAGCGTGCAACCGGCCTTGGCCACGGTGGCTTCAAAGGGGTAGAGGTTGACCACCAGCAGGTCGATGGTGTCGATGCCGTGTTCCTTCAAGGCGGCCATGTGTTCGGGCAGCTCGCGGCGCGCCAGCAGGCCACCGTGCACCTTGGGGTGCAGCGTCTTCACACGGCCATCCAGCATTTCGGGGAACTGGGTGACCTCGGCCACCTCGGTCACGGGCAGGCCCTTGTCGGCCAGCAGCTTGGCGGTGCCGCCGGTGGACAAGAGCTTGATGCCCAGCGCATGCAGCGCTTGTGCAAATTCGACAATGCCGGTCTTGTCGGAGACGGAGAGGAGTGCGTTCATGGCGGTGGTGGTGAGGAGGTTTTGAATAAAAAAGGGCCCTTGCGCCTGTCCATCAAGGGCCAATAGCTATAAATTAGATAGCAATCAGCACGACAGCATCAGAGCAGCTTGTGCTCGACCAGCTTCTTGCGCAGGGTGTTGCGGTTCAGACCCAGCCATTCGGCCGCGCGCGACTGGTTGTTGTCCGCATGGGTCATCACCACTTCCAGCAGCGGTTTTTCGACCACACGCACCAGCATGTCGTACATGCCATCGGGCGTCTCGCCGCCCAGGTCGCGAAAGTAGCCCTGCAGGCTCTCGCGCACGCATTCTTCTATGTGTTTCTTGCTCATGCAGCCAATCCCTCTTGTTCTTCTGGTTCTGCGTCCACGCCCGTGGCGGCAGGCAGCCGGTCCATCTGTTGCCCGAGGGCATCCAGGTAGTCGGCCACGGCCTGCCACTGCGTGGTGCAGTCTTCGATCGTGTTGATGTGTTGCCTGAAGGCCTCGCCACCCGGCAACGCGCGCAGGTACCACGCAATGTGCTTGCGCGCACTGCGCACCCCGGTCAGCTCGCCATACAGGCTGTAGTGGTCTTGCAGGTGGTCCAGCAGCAGGCGGCGCACCTCGGCCACCAGCGGTGGCGCCAGGTGCTCGCCCGTGGCCAGAAAGTGGCCGATCTCGCGGAAGATCCACGGGCGGCCCTGGGCGGCGCGGCCGATCATGATCGCGTCGGCACCGGTGGCGGCCAGCACATCGCGCGCCTTTTCGGGCGAGGTGATGTCGCCGTTGGCCACCACGGGCACCTTCACCGCCGCCTTGACGGCGGCGATGGTGTCGTACTCGGCTTGGCCCTTGTAGCCCTGCTCGCGCGTGCGGCCGTGCACGGTGAGCATCTGGATGCCCACGCTTTCGAACTGCCGCGCCAATGCGACGGCGTTCTTGTGCTCCTGGCACCAGCCGGTGCGCATCTTCAGCGTGACGGGCACGTTGAAAGGCGCGCAAGCCTCGACCACGGCAGCGGCAATCTCCACCGCCAGGGCTTCGTTCTGCATCAGCGCAGAGCCCGCCCATTTGTTGCAGACCTTCTTGGCCGGGCAACCCATGTTGATGTCGATGATCTGCGCGCCGCGTTCCACGTTGTAGACCGCAGCCTCGGCCATCATCGGTGCATCGGTGCCGGCAATCTGCACGGCGATGGGCCCGGGCTCCCCTTCATGGTTGGCCCGGCGCGAGGTCTTGAGGCTGTTCCACAGGTCCTTGCGCGAGGTCACCATCTCGCTGACCGCATACCCCGCGCCCAGCGCCTTGCACAGCTGGCGGAACGGCCGGTCGGTGACGCCCGCCATCGGGGCGACAAACAACCGGTTCGCCAAAGGAATGTGGCCGATGTGCATGGGAGGGGTGCGGGAGGGGGCGACAGCGAATGCTGAAAAAGGAGGCGGGATTGTACCTGCTCAAAATTTCAGCAAATGAAATATTCCGGCAACGCTGGCTATCCCCGCGCAGGACCCCATTGGCGATGCACAAAACAGACTTTGAACAGGTTCTAGCGGGCCGCGAGATCGGCACCACCGGCTGGCTCAAGGATGGTGTCGCCATGGCGCTGCGCAAAATGCCACCAGGCATCCGGCAGGTTGTCGAACTGGTGGTGTGCCATGAGGGCGCGCAGCCACTGGCGGTTGTGCACCACGTCGGGCGAATGGCCCGTTGCCGTGGCCGCTGCCCCGGCTTGAAATCTGCCGGATGGCGTCCCCATGTCCACCGCCTGGCCATCGGCCAGCGGCCCCCGCACCACCTGACGGGCCTTCATGCCGTCTACCACCAGCACCTGCACCACCCAGCCGCCGGGGGCCAAGCAGGTGGCTTGCAGCGCCAGGCCCTGGGCCAGCAGCGCGTGGGCAGCGCGCCCGAGCTCTGCGCGGGTAGCGGGCTCGTCCCGGCACAGCGCCCTGTCTTGCGCGGTGCTGATCGCCACAGCTGGGCTGCCTGACCCGGTGGGCCCGGCATTGGACACCACTGCCTGAGGGTGGTGCGCACAAGCCGCCAGCGTCAAGGCGGCGATGCCCCCTGCGCAGCCCACCACGCGGGGCCAGGGGGCGAAGCTGCCGGAGTGGCCGGAGCGCGAGCGGGTCTGAGGGGATGCAGCAGTGGCGGGCATGGCGTACTCCTGTCGCGAGATTCGGGGGTGACCAAGCTGCACCTTACAAAACCCCTGCACCCTCGCCCATGCCGGGACAGCGCAGACTGCTGTAGGACAGTGCGCCGGTGCCCTGCATCGCCGTCGGCCGGGAGCCGCACCCTACACTCCCCCCATGGAAATCTGGATGCACCAGCTGCTGGAATGGCTGGCCCTGCCGCAATTTGGCCTGAGCACGGTCTTTGTGGTGTCGTTCGTGTCGGCCACACTGCTGCCCATGGGCTCTGAGCCCGCCGTGTTTGGCCTTGTCAAGCTCAACCCGGACCTGTTCTGGCCCGCCATCGCCGTGGCCACCGTGGGTAACACGCTGGGCGGTGGCGTGAGCTGGTGGATGGGCCTGGGCGCACACCGGGCCGTGGACAGGGCACGCGGCAATGCCACGGAGCTGCGGGCACTGAACTGGCTCAAGCGCTTTGGCCCCCGTGCCTGCCTGCTGAGCTGGCTGCCGGGGGTAGGCGACCCGCTGTGCGCCGTGGCGGGCTGGCTCAAGCTACCCTTCTGGCCCTGCCTGGCCTACATGGCGGTGGGCAAGTTCCTGCGCTACCTGGTCATGACCACTGCGCTGCTGTACTTGATGCCGGGGCAGGTCGGGACGTAGGACAGCAGAGGCGGTCTTCCCCGGACCAGGCTACAAAAACGCGTGGCCGCTGTGTTCTGAGAGCAGGGAGTCACCCTTGGCGATGGGCTCTTCCACCACCACCTGGTTGCGGCCCCCTTCTTTGGCCATGTACATCGCCGTGTCTGCGCGCGAGAAGAACTCCAGCACCGACTCGCCCAGCACGTACTGCGTCACACCAATCGACACCGTCACGCGGCCCTTGAGCAGGCCGCTCCAGGCATGTGTCTCCACCTGGGCGCGGATCCGCTCGCAGGTGTTGAGCGCGGGCAGCAGCGAAGTGGCAGGGAAGATCAGCAAGAACTCCTCGCCGCCGTAGCGCCCGAACAGGTCGCCCCCCCGCACGCCCTGCTGCGCAATGCGTGCGAAGGTGCGCAGCACCTCGTCTCCGCCCAGGTGGCCCAGCTCGTCATTGATGCGCTTGAAGTGGTCGATGTCGAGCACGGCCAGGCACAGCGGGATGCCACTTTCGTCGGCCAGCTGTTTCTGCTCCTCCAGGGCGGCCAGGATGTAGCGGCGGTTGAAGCAGCCCAGCAGCGTGTCGCGCTGCGCGTCCTCTTGGATGTTCTTGATCTTGCGGCTGGCCCGGTACAGGCTGCGGTACAGGTGCTGTACCCGGCCCATGAGAACAATGAATGCGGGCACCGACACCGCCAGCGCCAGCAGGTGCAGCAGCTCCAGGCGCAGCAGCGCGGCATTGTGCTGGTGGCTATGGTGCAGGCCGATCACCGCTGCATAGGCCACCAGTACCACAGCGGTCAGCGCCAGCAGCGTACGGCGGGGCACGGTAAAAATGCCATATGCCACCGCCACAAACATGAAGGGTGCGAACAGGATCTGCGTGACAGGGGCGAGATAGAACACCACCAGCATGCCGCCAATCGCGGTGGACACGATGGCCAGTTGCAAGTGCCGCAGCCGGATCTTCTGCTGCACGTCGGCACGGAGCACAAGCCAGAACGCCACAAAACCCACCACCACCATCGCCGCCAGCAGCGCCAGGGCCTCGCCCGCCACCATGTCCAGGGCATAAAAGCCCAGCAGGGCCAGGGCGTAGAGGCTGATCAGCCCTCCAACGGCCCACCACTTCTTGCGCTCATGCCAGTCTCCCCGGGGCCCCAGGCCGTCCAGGGCCCGGCGCCCGGGCCGCACGGCGGAGGAGGCTGCAGACGACGAGTCGTCGAACTCCAGCACGGCGTCGGTCAGGGGGAAAGCGTCTGTCGCCGAGAACAGGTTTTTGCGTGCAAAGAACATGCGGGGGCAGGCACATGCCTGGGTTTGTTCGGAAAACAGGGGGCCGAATGGCGAAGGACCCAGGCGCGGATCCTCAGCACCGTGCAGACGATCCCTTGGAACCGCGCGCGATCTTACGTGGAACTGACACAAACAATCTGCGCGTTTTCCAGTAGCGCCACCGCTTGCCCCGCCCCGTTCAGGCAGCCGCCACCCGCTGGCGCATCCACCAGCCTTCGAGGCTGTAGACCACCAGTGCCCCCCAGATCAACACGAAACCCACCAGCCGCGCGGGCTCGAAGGCTTCGTGAAAAATCCAGACCCCCAGAGCGAACTGCAGGCTGGGCGAGATGTACTGCAGGATGCCCAGCGTGGACATCGGGATCAGGCGCGCGCCCGCTGCAAACAACAACAGGGGCACAGCCGTCATGGGGCCCGCCAGCACCAGCCAGCCAATGGCGGCGGCGTCGCCTTGTACCAAGGCCCCCTGCCCTTGCCAGGCCCACCACCCCAGCACGGCGGCAGCCGCCGGCGCGAGCATCAGGGTTTCCAGCGCCAGCCCTTCGAGCGCGCCCAGCACCGCCACCTTGCGCAGCAGGCCATAGAACCCAAAGCTCAGCGCCAGCACCAGCGCGATCCAGGGCAGGCGCCCGGCTTGCAGCGTGAGCCAGAGCACACCCGCAGCCGCCACGGCCACGGCCAGCCACTGGCCCGGGCGGGGACGTTCGTGCAGGAACACGAAACCCAGCGCCACATTCACCAGCGGCAGAATGAAGTAGCCCAGGCTGGCATCCACCACATGCTGGTTCTGTACGGCCCACACATAGGTCAACCAGTTGCAGGACAACAGCACTGCTGACAACGCAAAGGCTCCCAGCACGCGCGGCTGGCGCGCCACGGTGGCCATCCAGGCCCAATGCCGGCGCACGGCCAGAAGCCCGAGCACCACCACCAGCGACCACAGCGTGCGGTGCATCACGACCTCCAGCGAGGGCACATCCGCCACCTGCCGGAAGTACAGGGGGAACAGGCCCCAGGCGATGTAGGCGAGCGCAGCGTAGAGAATTCCGGTGTTCATGGGCAAGCCCGCGGGAAAGTGGAAAGAGAGACGCAGAGAGGGCCGAAAAAAATCCCTGCCAGCCAAGCAGCCGGACAGGGACGGGGCCATGGACCCATTCGCAGGTCCGCAGGCAGGTCAGGGGTGGGTCAGACGTTGAACAGGAAGTTCAACACATCGCCGTCCTTGACCACATACTCCTTGCCTTCGGCGCGCATCTTGCCCGCATCCTTGGCGCCTTGCTCGCCCTTGTAGTGGATGTAGTCGTCGAAGGCGATGGTCTGGGCGCGGATGAAGCCCCGCTCGAAGTCGCCGTGGATCACACCGGCCGCCTGGGGCGCCGTGTCGCCCACATGGATGGTCCAGGCACGCACTTCCTTCACACCGGCCGTGAAGTAGGTCTGCAGGCCCAGCAGCTTGAAGCCTGCGCGGATCAGGCGGTTCAGGCCGGGCTCTTCCAGACCCAGCTCCTGCAGGAACATGTCGCGGTCTTCGTCTTCCATCTCGGCCATTTCGGCTTCGATCTTGGCGCAGATGGCCACCACCGGCGCACCCTGGGCTTCGGCGTAGGCCTTGAGTTTGTCCAGCAGCGGGTTGTTCTCGAAACCGTCCTCGGCCACGTTGCCCACGAACATGGCGGGCTTGGCCGTGATCAGGCAGAACTGCTTGAGCAGGGGCGCATCTTCCTTGCTCACGGCAATCGTGCGCGCGGGCTTGCCCTGGTCCAGCGCAGCCTGGATGGGGGTGAGCAGCGCAACGATCTTGGCGGCCTCCTTGTCGTTGCCGGACTTGGCCGCCTTGCTGTAGCGGTTGAGCGCCTTCTCGACCGTGGCCAGGTCGGCCAGGCACAGCTCGGTCTGGATGACTTCGATGTCCGCAATCGGGTCCACGCGGCCCGCCACGTGGATCACGTTGGGGTCTTCAAAGCAACGCACCACGTTCACGATGGCATCGGTTTCACGGATGTGCGCCAGGAACTGGTTGCCCAGGCCTTCGCCCTTGGATGCCCCCGCCACCAGGCCGGCAATGTCCACAAACTCGACGATGGCGGGCACGATGCGCTCGGGGGAAATGATCTGGGCCAGCTGCTGCAGGCGCGGGTCGGGCACTTCCACCACGCCGGTATTGGGCTCGATGGTGCAGAAGGGGTAGTTTTCGGCGGCAATGCCGGCCTTGGTCAGCGCGTTGAAGAGGGTGGACTTGCCGACGTTGGGCAGGCCCACGATGCCGCATTGGAGGCTCATGGCAGGGCTTTCTGGAATTCGGAGACAAACCGCCGATTTTACGGGGCTGCCAGCTCCCCCTTCCATCGCCCCCGGTTACTGCGTCACTCGAACCGCAAATCGGCCGCCACGCGCTGCCCCACACGCAGCACCTGGCCCGCGCCTTGGCGCACGATGGCGTTCATGCCAAAGGTGATGGCGCCATCCACGCGCTTGTCCCGGCGGTAGGTGCGCAGGGTGTCGCCCACCTCGGGGCTGGAAGTCGCCGTGGCCGGATCGATGTCGGGGATGGGGCAGCGCGCGCAGGGTTTGACCGGCTGCAGGTGAATTTCGCCGTCCGCGCCCCCGTCCACACGCACCAGGTCCACCCGGTCTTCATCGTGGGCATCAATGCCAGCCAGTACCACGTTGGGCCGGAAGCGTTCAATGCCCACTGCCGTATGGCCTGCAGCGGCCAGCCGTCCATTGAGCTCGTCCATCGAGGCCTCGCTGGCCACCAGGATGGGGAACCCGTCTGCAAACTGGTTGGGCACCTCCAACCCGTTCGTCCACTCCAGGCTAGACAAGCGCCGGTGCTCGGGGTCAAACCGCACCAGCCGGCAGGGTTGCCCGAGGAAGTCCGTGAACCACTGGGCAGCGACGGCCCCCATGTCCCAGGCGGGTACAGTGTCGCGCCACACGGTCACGGTGGCCGGTGCCTCGACGGCGTCCACCGCCACATGCAGGGCCAGCATGCCGGGCGCACGCAGCACCATCTCGTCGCTCTTGAGCTGTGGCCGGATCAGCGCCATGCGCGGCAGGGCGCGCTGGGTCAGGAACATGCCGTCGGCATCCACCACCATCCAGGCCCGGTCCAGGTCCAGCCCGGTGTCCGTGAGCAGTGCTTCCTGCACCTCGATGCCCGCACAGGACTTGATGGGGTACACAAACAGCCGCGCAATGGTGCCGGACAAATCGGAATCGGGGTTGAAGCTCACGGCCAGGGGTTCCTCTTGAGAAATGGCGACAGGGCAGAAACCGCAATTCTGCCTTGTGGCTTTGGGGTGCAGGCGCCCTCCTACAATGGCCGCCATGGCCCAAACCTTTGATATCTGTATACGCGGCGCCGGCATTGTGGGCAGGACCTTGGCATTGTTGCTGGCACGCGAGCGGCTGAAAGTGGCCCTGGTGCCAGCCCCCGCCCCGGTCAGCAAGGCGGCCGACGTCCGGGCCTATGCCCTGAACACCGCGTCGCGCCAATTGCTCGAATCCCTGCGCAGCTGGCCGGATGCCGAGCACGCGACGGCCGTGCGGCAAATGCAGGTGCAGGGAGACCAGGGTGGCGCCGTGGTGTTTGACGCTGGGCCGCAGGGCGTGGACGCGCTGGCCTGGATCGTGGATGTACCCGCCCTTGAAGCCCGCCTTGCCGAGGCCGTGCGGTTCCAACCCCAGGTCGAGGTGGTAGACGCCCCGGTGGCCGCGCCACTGACAGTGGTCTGCGAGGGCCGCGCCAGCAGCACCCGGGCCGAGTTCGGTGCCCGTTTCGAGGTCACGCCCTACGCCCAGCATGCCATCGCCACCCGCGTGCGCTGCGAGCACCCCCATGGCCAGGTTGCGCGCCAGTGGTTCCTTCCCGATGGCATCCTGGCTTTTTTGCCCCTGGATGGCGCCGAGGGGAACTCTGTGGCCGTTGTGTGGTCCGTCCCACAGGAGCAGGTCGCATCCTTGATGGCCCTGCCCCCCGAAGATTTCACCCAGGCGCTGCAAACCGCCAGCCAGCAAGTGCTGGGCACGCTGACCTTGTACGCGGATCGTGCCAGCTGGCCTTTGCAGTTGGCCAAGGCAGACCGCTGGTGTGGCAGCACGCTCGCTGCCGGGGCCAGCCCCCGCAACGAGGGCAGTTGGGTGTTGGCAGGCGATGCAGCCCACAACGTGCATCCCCTGGCGGGGCAAGGGCTCAACCTGGGGCTGGCCGATGTGCAGGCCCTGGCCGAGGTGCTGCGCACGCGTGACTACTGGCGCAGTGTGGCCGACTTGCGGCTGCTGCGGCGCTACGAACGCGAGCGCAAGGCGGCCCTGGTTGCCATGGGTTTGGCCACAGACGGACTGCAGCAGTTGTTTGCACGCCAGGAAGCCCCCTGGCAGGCGCTGCGCAACTGGGGCATGAAGGGCTTTGAACGCAGTGGCCCGCTGAAGGATTTTGTGACCCGCCGGGCCATGGGGATGCGCTGAAAACACGTTGGGACGCCCATGCGTCCTGCAAGGTATCGAGACTGAACGAGAACACCATGAAACTGACCAACTGCCTGCTGGCCATTGCCGCCATGACCCTTAGCCTGAGCGCGACAGCGCAAGAGGCCACCATCCGCAAGGCGCTGGCTGAGCGCATTCCCCAGATGGACAAGATCGACGAGGTTCGGCCCACGCCCATGGCGGGGCTGTTTGAGGTGCGCATCGGCACCGACCTTTTCTACACCGACGCCAAGGGCAACTATGTGATCCAGGGCGAGCTGATCGACACCAAGGCGCGCCGGAACCTCACGGAAGACCGCATCGCCAAGCTCACGGCCGTCGACTTTTCGGCCTTGCCGCTCAAGGACGCGTTCACCATCGTACGCGGCGATGGCAAGCGCAAGGTGGCAGTGTTCGAAGATCCCAACTGCGGCTACTGCAAACGCTTTGAGCGCGACATGCAGAAGGTGGACAACGTTACGGTGTACCTGTTCCTCTACCCCATCCTGAGCCCCGACTCTGCCGAAAAATCACGCAACATTTGGTGCTCGAAAGACCAGGCGGGTGCCTGGCAGGACATGATGGTGCGCGACAAGCCTGTCGCCTCGGCCAGCTGCGACACCAGCGCCCTGCAGCGCAACCTGATGTTCGGCAAGAAACACAAGATCACCGGCACGCCAACGCTGATCTTTGCCAATGGCTCCCGCGTGCCTGGCGCCATCGGTACGCAAGAGGTGGAAAAACGCCTGGCGGAAGCCAGCAGCGAGACCTCTGGCACAACCAACTGATTCCGAGCACCTCCGCCCCGCCGCCCATGCCCTCCCCACGCAGCACCCAGCCCGCCGAGGTTCACTACCGCATCACTCCATCCGACCTGCATGCGCACCTGTTCCGCGTCTCGCTGACCATCGCCCGCCCTGCAGCGCTGCAGGAGCTGTCCTTGCCCGTCTGGATCCCGGGCAGCTATCTGGTGCGGGAGTTTGCGAAAAATCTGCAGGAGCTGGGCGCGCGCCAAGGCAAACGTGCATTGCCCCTGGCTCAACTTGACAAGCACCGCTGGCAAGTAGCCTGCACGCCGGGCAAACCGCTGGATCTGACTTATACCGTCTGCGCCTACGACAACTCGGTGCGCACGGCCTGGCTGGACGCCTCGCGTGGCTTCTTCAACGGCACCAGCCTGTGCCTGCGCGTGCATGGCCAGGAAAAGCACCGCCACACGCTGGACATGGCCCGCACCGCTGCCACCGCGCAGTGGTCCGTGGCCACGGGGCTCCAGGCGCTGGCCACCGACAAGCAGGGCTTTGGCCTGTATGGCGCTGCCGACTACGACGAACTGGTGGACTGCCCTGTAGAACTGGGCCCGTTCTGGGTGGGCCGCTTCAAGGCCTGCGGCGTTCCCCACCAGTTTGTGGTGGCCGGTGCGGCCCCCTCTTTTGACGGCAAGCGGCTGCTGGCCGACACCCAGAAGATCTGCGAGACCGCCATCCGTTTCTGGCATGGCGCCGAAGGCAAGGCGCCGTTCAAAAGTTACGTGTTCATGCTCAATGCCGTGGCGGATGGCTATGGCGGGCTGGAGCATCGCAACTCCACGGCCCTGATCTGCGGCCGCCGCGACCTGCCCCGCCAGGGCGAGCCCCGGGCCAGCGAGGGTTACACCACGCTGCTCGGGCTGATCAGCCACGAATACTTTCACACCTGGAACGTCAAGCGCCTGCGCCCTGCCGAGTTCGCCAGGTACGACTACAGCCGGGAGAACTACACCGAGCTGCTGTGGTTCTTCGAAGGTTTCACCAGCTACTACGACGATCTGCTGCTGCGCCGCGCCGGGCTGATCGATGACGCCACCTACCTCAAGCTCATCACCAAGACCATCAACCAGGTGCTGCAAACCCCGGGCAGGGCCGTACAAACTGTGGCCCAGGCCAGCTTCGATGCCTGGGTCAAGTACTACCGCCAGGACGAAAACACGCCCAATGCCACGGTGAGCTACTACACCAAAGGCTCGCTGGTGGCCCTGTGCCTGGACCTGGCCGTGCGCCGCGAAGGCAAGACTACCCTCGACGCCGTGATGCGCGCCCTGTGGGCCCGCACGGCGGGCGGCCCGATGGCCGAGGCCGACCTGCGTGCAGTGCTGGAACAACTGGCGGGCCGCTCCTTCGATTCGGAGCTGGCGCAATGGGTGCACAGCACCTCTGAGCTACCGCTAGCCGATCTGCTGGCCGCTCACGGCGTGACCCTCAAGGCCGAAGCCCCCCAACTGGCCCAACGCCTGGGCCTGCGCGTGGCAGAGAACCACAGCGTGCAGGTCAAGACCGTGTTGCGCGGCGGCGCGGCCGAAAAGGCCGGCATGGCGGCAGGCGACGAGTGGCTGGGCCTGGAAGTGCAAGGCCAAGGCTGGCGCATTGGCAAGCTGGATGACGTCACGTTCTACGCAGGTACCGAGACGGCCTTGACTGCCATCGTGGCCCGGGACGGGCGCCTGCTGCGGCTGCCGCTGGCACTGCCCTCCACCGCTGGCGGCAAGGCTGGTGAGGCTGCCACCAAGACGCGCGGCAAAGCCGCCCCTGCGCAGTTGGCACAGCCTGCAGTGGACACGGTCAGCCTGACCCCCACCGACACGGCGGCGCTGGTGCGCTGGCTGGCCTGACGGCGTGACCGGGTTGGGTATATTCCCTGCGCTGTCACAACAATCCATACATAGGAGATTTCATGGCCTACGAAACCATCGAGGTTCGCGTTGAAGCGGACAAGGTCGGCGTCATCACGCTCAACCGCCCCAAACAGCTCAATGCGCTGAACGACCAGCTGATGAACGAGCTGGGCGCAGCCCTCAAGGCGTTCGATGCCGACGAGAACATCGGTTGCATGATCGTCACGGGCAGTGAAAAAGCCTTTGCAGCGGGCGCCGACATCGGCGCGATGGCCAAGTACAGCTTTGCCGACACCTACAAGGGCGACTACATCACCCGCAACTGGGAGACGATCCGCTCCATCCGCAAACCCGTGATTGCCGCCGTGAGTGGCTTTGCACTGGGCGGTGGCTGCGAGCTGGCCATGATGTGCGACTTCATCATCGCCGCCGACAACGCCCGCTTCGGCCAGCCAGAAATCAAGCTGGGCGTGATCCCCGGCGCTGGCGGCACGCAACGCCTGCCCCGCGCCGTGGGCAAGTCCAAGGCCATGGACATGGCCCTCACCGGCCGCATGATGGACGCCGCCGAAGCCGAACGCGCCGGACTGGTCAGCCGCGTGGTGCCTTACGACAAGCTCATGGACGAGGCCTTGGGCGCGGCCATCATCGTGGCGGGCTTCTCGCAGATCGCCGTGATGGCCGCCAAGGAGTCGGTGAACCGGGCGTTCGAAGGCACTCTGTCCGACGGCGTGATGTTCGAGCGCCGCCTCTTCCACGCGCTGTTTGCCACCCAGGACCAGAAGGAAGGCATGGACGCTTTCATGAACAAACGCACAGCCAACTTCACACACCAATAATTTTTGTTCTATAATATTGGTCTTGCGGTCGTATAGCTCAGTTGGTTAGAGCGCAGCATTCATAATGCTGATGTCGGTGGTTCAAGTCCACCTACGACCACCATATCGAAACCCACAGTGCGGCAACTCACTGTGGGTTTTTTCTTTGAGGTACCGGCTTTCGCAGCCCGACAGTCTGCCGGTGGGACCTGCCCGCACCGCCTCCCCCTAGAATCGTGACTTCAGCCCCTGGATGTAAACCATGAACCGCTGCAACACTCCTGCCTCCGCCCCCATCTCACGCCACCGACACACCTGGCTCGCCGCCCTGGCCTGCGGCGCCCTTATGTCTGTCGCCATGCCAGCGGCCGCCCAGGTGGAGCCCGGACTGGGCATGAACCGTCCCTTCCCGGAAGCCGCGCTACGCGGCACACTGACCCTCTCGACCACCGCCGAAGCCGTGCTCAACGGCAAACCCATCCGCATGGCGCCCGGGATGCGGCTGTTCAGCCCCCAGAACACCCTGGTCATGGCGCACACCGTGCTGGGCCAGACCTTCAAGGTCAACTACGTGCTGGAAGCCAGCACCGGCATGCTGCACGCGGCCTGGATCCTGACCGAGCGTGAGGCGGCGCAACCCCGCAAGGGCAGCGACAGCACAACCAGCAACATCACGACCGGCTCTGGCGCCGTTCTGAAGTAATTCCTGCGGGTGCGGCCCTGGCGGCCACGCCCTTGCGACCTCCACAGCCCCTCTCCGCGCCCTGCTGGCGACGGTGACCATTTGCTATTTGCGACATTGCCATGGCCAAAAAAGTCTTTATCAAAACCTTCGGCTGCCAAATGAACGAGTACGACTCTGACAAGATGGCCGACGTGCTCAATGCCGCCCAAGGCTACGAGCCCACCCAGAACGTGGACGAGGCCGACCTCATCCTCTTCAACACCTGCTCGGTGCGCGAAAAGGCGCAAGAGAAAGTGTTCAGCGACCTGGGCCGCATCAAGCACCTGAAGGCACGCGGCGTGAAGATTGGCGTGGGCGGCTGCGTGGCCAGCCAGGAAGGCGCCGAGATCATCAAGCGCGCCCCCTATGTGGACGTGGTGTTTGGCCCGCAAACTCTGCACCGCCTGCCCGAGATGTTGAACCAGCGCGAGCAACTCGATAAGCCACAGGTGGACATCAGCTTCCCCGAGATTGAAAAATTCGACCACCTGCCGCCCGCCCGCGTCGAGGGTGCCAGCGCCTTTGTGTCGATCATGGAAGGCTGCAGCAAATACTGCAGCTACTGCGTGGTGCCCTACACCCGTGGCGAAGAAGTGAGCCGCCCGTTTGACGACGTGCTGGTGGAAGTGGCGGGCCTGGCCGACCAGGGCGTGAAGGAAATCACCCTGCTGGGCCAGAACGTGAACGCCTACCTGGGCAAGATGGGGGGCACGGCCGAGATTGCTGACTTTGCGCTGTTGCTGGAATACGTGTCGGACATCCCCGGCATCGAACGCATTCGCTACACCACCAGCCACCCCAACGAGTTCACACCCCGGCTGATCGATGCCTATGCCAAGCTGCCCAAGCTGGCGAGTCACCTGCACCTGCCCGTGCAGCACGGCTCTGACCGCATCTTGATGGCCATGAAGCGCGGCTACACCGCCATGGAATACAAGAGCACGGTACGCAAGCTGCGCGCCATCCGACCCGACCTGGCGATGAGCAGCGATTTCATCGTGGGCTTCCCCGGCGAGACCGAGGACGACTTCAACAAGATGATGAAGCTGATCGACGACATCCACTTCGACAACAGCTTCAGCTTCATCTTCAGCCCCCGCCCCGGCACACCCGCTGCAGGCCTGCACGACGACACACCGCACGACGTGAAACTGCGCCGCCTGCAGCACCTGCAGGGCGTCATCAACGCCAACATCAAGTCCATCAGCGAAAGCCGCGTGGGCACGGTGCAGCGCATTCTGGTGGAAGGCGCCTCCAAGCGCGACGCCACCGAGCTGATGGGCCGCACCGAGTGCAACCGCGTCGTCAATTTTGTGGGCCAGCCCCGCTTGGTGGGCCAGATGGTGGATGTGACCATCACCGAAGCCAAGGCCTACACCCTGCGCGGCGAGGTGCTGGTGCGTGAGGGCACCGCCCTCCCGGCCTGACCCACTCGGCGCATGGCCCCAAACCCCACGAGCCCTCCGCAGGCTCGCCCGCACGGCCCATCATTTCAGCAACTGCTGCTGCTCGCGTTCTTGCTGATTACGGCTGTGCTGGGCGCCAGTGCCCTGCGGGCAGTGTTCACCCTCGAAGCATTGATGGGCCAAAGCCAGGCCAGCGCCGCCCAGGCGGCCGCGCTGAACGTGGCGGCCCAGGCGCTCAACCAGCGCGGCCAGGCCATGGAGCGGTCGGCCCGGCAATCGCTGGTGCTGAACGACCCTCTGCTGCGCCAAAGCTTTGACGACATGGCCGCCGATGCCCAGGGCATCGTGCGCCAGCTGAGCGACGCGGGCCTGCCGCCCACCCAGGCACAGCAGTGGCAGGCCCATATGCAAACCGTGCACGACTTGCTGCGCGCCCCGCCCTGGCAGTCGCTGGAAAACGAACGCAGCGTGGCCGAAGAGTTCGTGGCGCTCGACACCCTGCATGCAGCCATCACGCAGTCGGTGCAAGAACTCAACGCCCGCCAGGCCAGCGAACTGCAGGCGCGGGTGGACGCCAGCCGCCGCACCGTGATGCACCAGCTGGTGGGGGCGATTGTGCTGGCGCTGGTGCTGGCGCTGTGGCTGGGCATCTGGCTGGCACGCCCCTTCAAGCGGCTGGAGCGCGCCATTCGCCGCCTGGGCGAGAACCAGCTGGAGCAACCCGTGGCCATCACCGGCCCTGCCGACGTGCGCCGCGTGGGCCAGCAACTGGAGTGGCTGCGCCTGCGGCTGGTGGAGCTGGACGCCGACAAGGCGCGCTTTTTGCGCCATGTCTCGCACGAACTCAAAACCCCACTGGCCGCACTGCGCGAAGGCGTGGCCCTGCTGCAAGACGGCGTGACCGGCGCGCTCAGCGAGGGCCAGAAAGAAGTCACACAAATCCTGCACCAGAACACCCTGGTGCTGCAAGGCGAGATCGAGGCGCTGCTGCGCTTCAACGCCGCCGCGTTCGAGGCCCGCCAGCTGCAGCGGCGCGAGATCGACTTGGTCGCCCTGCTGGAAGACCTGGTGGAAGCGCAGCGCCTGCAATGGCAGGCCCGCAGCCTGCGGGTGGAGGTGAGCGGCGAGCGCACCGTGCTGCTGCTGGATGCGGAGAAAATCACCTCGGCCATGGGCAACCTGCTGTCCAACGCCATCCGCTTCTCGCCCGAGCAAGGCACCGTGCGCATGGCCGTCTCGCGCGCCCCCGGCCAGGTGCGGGTGGATGTGACCGACGAAGGCCCCGGCGTGGCCCCCGCCGACCGGGCCCATGTGTTTGAACCCTTTTACCGGGGCGAACGCCAGCCTGAGAACGCGGTGCGCGGCACCGGCATCGGGCTGTCCATCGTGCAGGAATACATCCACGCGCATGGCGGCCGGGTGCAGGTGCTGCAGATGCCAGGCGACGCTCCCCGCTCTTTTTTCCGGATTGAATTGCCCGATGTTTCCTGAACCACAAGCCTCGCCGACCCACCGCCCAGCGTACCGGGGGATGCCCTGGTGCCTGCGCGCCGCCCTGTGCGTGGGTGCAGCATGGCTGGCTGGCTGCGCCACAGCCCCTACACCGCCGGATGGTGCCCCGGTGGCGACAGCTGCCCCTGCGGTTGAGCCGGCCCCGGAGCCCGCTGCCACCCCGCCCGAGCCACTGGCACCTGAAAGCGATGAGCCCACCACACCGCCCAAAGACCTGCTGCGCGACACTCTCGCCTATGCCGACCGCACCCTGGGCGCGAGCGGCATCGAGCTGGCACGAGAGGCAGCCCGCCTGTCCGACCTGGACGAGAACAAGCCCTCGCGCGCGCTGCGCCTGGCGCTGGTGCTGGCCCAAAGCCGCCAGCCCGCAGACACGGCGCGCGCTCTAGGCCTGGTGCAGCGCACCCTGACCAACCCTGCCGCCCAAGACCTGCACCCGCTGGCCCGCCTGCTGGAGGCGCGCCTGACCCAGCAGCGCCGCCTGGAAGAGCAGCTGGAACGCCAGGCCCAGCAGCTGCGCGACGCCCAGCGCCGCAACGACCAGCTGAGCGAACGACTGGAGGCCGTGCGCGCCATCGAACGCAGCCTGACCACACGCCCCGCACCGGCAGCCCCGGCCACACCGCCCCCGGGCGCAGCGGCCAGCGGCGCGAGCAACAACGGCAACGCCAAACCCTGAGGCACCACGCCATGCCAGCATCCACACGCCCATCCGAGCCGCGCAGCACCGCGCACCGCATCTTGGTGGTGGATGACGATGCCGACATGCTGCGCCTGCTGTCGCTGCGCCTGAAGGCAGCCGGGCACGAGGTCGTGGCCGTGGGTTCGGCCGAGGCCGCGCTGGCGCAACTCGACATGGCCCGGCCCCAGCTGGTGCTGAGCGATGTGCGCCTGCCGGGCAAGGATGGCCTGGCGCTGTTTGACGAGGTGCACGCGCGCCACCCTTCGCTGCCAGTGATCCTGCTCACGGCACACGGCACCATCCCCGATGCGGTCGAGGCCACATCGCGCGGCGTCTTCACCTACCTGACCAAGCCCTACGACGGCAAAGAGCTGCTGGAAAAAGTGGCGGAGGCCCTGGCCCTGAGCGCCCCTGCCCTGCACCAGGCCCATGCCAACGAAGTCTGGCGGGCCGACATCGTGAGCCGCTCGGCCCGCATGACCGACCTGCTGGCCGAGGCCTACCTGGTGGCCCAGTCGGACGCCAGTGTGCTGCTGCTGGGCGACAGCGGCGCCGGCAAAGAGCTGCTGGCCCAGGCCATCCACCGGGCCAGCCCGCGTGCCAGCAAACCCTTCGTGGCCGTGAACTGCGGCGCCATCCCCGAGGCGCTGCTCGAATCCGAGCTGTTCGGCCACGTCAAGGGCGCATTCACCGATGCGGTCAGCAACCACAAGGGCCTGTTCCAGGCGGCCGAGGGCGGCACACTGCTGCTGGACGAGATTGGCGACATGCCACCCGCCTTGCAGGTCAAGCTGCTGCGTGTGCTGCAAGAACGCGCCGTGCGGCCCGTGGGCGCGAGCCAGTCCATCCAGATCAATGTGCGCATCATCTCGGCCACACACCGCAACCTGGAGGCGGCCATGGCCGCAGGCCAGTTCCGCGAAGACCTGTACTACCGCCTGAACGTGGTGACCTTGCAGCTGCCCACACTGGGCGAGCGGCGCGAGGACATTGCGCTGCTGGCCAACCATTTTCTCGACAGGCTGGCCCGCAAGTACGACAAGCGCCTGTCGGGCTTTGCGCCCGAAGCCCTCAAGGCGCTCACGGCCGCCGCCTGGCCCGGCAACGTGCGCCAGCTGTACAACGTGGTCGAGCAGGTGTGCGCCCTGTCCACCACACCGCTGGTGCCGCTGTCGTTGGTGCAGCGCGCCCTGCGCATTCCCTCGGCGCAGGTGCTGAGCTTTGCCGAGGCGCGCCAGCGCTTTGAGCGCGAGTATCTGGTGGACCTACTGAAAATGACCGACGGCAATGTGGCCGATGCCGCGCGCCTGGCGCAACGCAACCGCACCGAGTTCTACCGGCTGCTGCAAAAACACGCGCTCACGCCCGGAAACTTCAAGACCGACGCGCCCGAATCCGACGACGTCGCCGATGAGCGACACGATTAAGTCATTGATTTTTCTGAGTTTTCTCTGGTGACGTCTCCATGCCGTCGCCAGATGGCGACAAAAAGACCGATTTTTGGCGGCTACCAGTACCCCGCACAACTGCTTACGTGCAGATGGCAGCGTAAGCCACTGATTTAAAACAGTTTTCTCAAGCTGGCACAGGGTTTGCCCTAGTGCCAGCATGCAAGCTGTTTTTTCCTGCCGCCTACGTGCCACTGGCCACTCCCTGTGGACTGCAGTGGTGCTGGTCACCACCCTGCTGACCGGGGTAGCCCAGGCACAGACACCGGGCCCGGCCTTCGATTTCGACACCGTCACCCGCGTCGCACGCGAGCGGGCCGAAAAGCCCTACCAAGCCGCCAGCGACACGCTGCCTGCAGACCTCGCGCAGCTCGACTACGACCAGGTGCGCGACATCCGCTGGCGCCCCGACCGCGCCCTGTGGCGCGCCGAAAAGTTGCCGTTTGAAGCGATGTTCTTCCACCTGGGCCTGTACCAGAAAGAACCCGTCCTGATCAACGAAGTCACGCCCCAAGGCGTTCGCCACATCAGCTACCGCAGCGCCGACTTCGACTACGGCAAAAACAAAGTGCGACCCGACGCCTGGGGCGACCTGGGTTTCGCGGGCTTTCGCCTGCACAACCACCTCAATACCAGCACCTACAAGGATGAGCTGGTGGTCTTCCAGGGCGCCAGCTACTTCCGCGCTTTGGGCAAAGGCCAGCAATACGGCCTGTCGGCCCGGGGGCTGGCCATCGACACCGTGGGCGGCAGTGGCGAAGAGTTCCCGCGCTTCACCGAGTTCTGGCTGGTGCGGCCCGACCCGCTGGCCACCCAGGTCACGGTGTATGCGCTGCTGGACTCGCCCCGCGCCACCGGGGCCTACCGCTTTGACATCCAGCCCGGCACCCAAACCACCACCACGGTGCGCAGCCGCATCTTTGTGCGCCCCCCCACGGGCAACGGCAGCGCCAAGCCCATCGCCACGCTGGGCATTGCGCCGCTGACCAGCATGTTCTTCTTTGGCGAGAACCAGCCCCGCAAGGGCGACTTCCGTCCCGAGGTGCACGACTCCGACGGCCTGATGGTGGCCACGGGCGACGGCGAATGGCTGTGGCGTCCGCTGCAAAACCCGCAGCAGACGCTGGTCACCTCGTTTGCCACCCACAACCCCAAGGGCTTCGGCCTGATGCAGCGCGACCGCCAGTGGGCCAGCTACGAGGACGTGGAGGCCCGCTACGAACGCCGCCCCAGCGCCTGGGTGCGCCCGCTGCACGACTGGGGCACAGG
This sequence comes from Acidovorax sp. BL-A-41-H1, assembly GCF_051942715.1. NCBI lineage: Bacteria > Pseudomonadati > Pseudomonadota > Betaproteobacteria > Burkholderiales > Comamonadaceae > Acidovorax > Acidovorax sp. BL-A-41-H1. The sequence continues at coordinate 49,131 of NZ_JBPVJQ010000010.1, forward strand.
CCGCGTGGAGCTGGTGCAGCTCAGCACCCCCGATGAGACGCACGACAACGTCGTGGCGTACTGGGTGCCCGCCCAGATGCCGACACCCGGCCAGCCGCTGGAGTTTGCGTACGAGCTGAGCTGGCAGGGCGATACGCAGCAGCGCCCGCCCAGCGCCTGGGCCACGCAATCGCGGCGCGGCATGGGCTACTCCAAGCAGCCCGCCGAGGCATTGCGCCAGCAGGTGCAGTACGTGGTCGATTTCGACGGCCCGGCCCTCCAGGCCCTGCCCGCCGACGCCACGGTGAAGGCGGTGGTGACCAGCGATGCCAATGGCCAGGTGCTGGAAAACATCGTCTACCGCAACCCCGCCACCGGCCAGTGGCGCATGACCGTTCGCATCCAGCGCCAGCAGGCCGACCGGCCCATCGAGCTGCGCGCTTTTCTCCAACACGACAACCACGCTGTGAGTGAAACATGGACGCACATCATTCTTCCCGAGTAAGCCCCCCGGTGCCCGCCCATCCGCCCCGCAGCCCCCTGCGCGAGGAGCGGCACCCCAATGCCGTCACCGCGCCACCACTGCAGCGAGGATCCATGGTGCCCCTGCCCTGGCGGGGGTTCTGGAACAGCATCGGCACGGCACTGCTGCTGCGGCTGACCGGCCGGGGCCGCAGCAATGCCCCCCATGCATCGCAGGCCGACAGCCCCCCACAGGCCTGGGAACAGGCAGCGCAGCGCCGCCGATGGACCTTTGCCCTGCTCACCGTGCTGGCCACGGCGCTGGCGAGTTTTCTGTTTGCAGGCGTGCAGCCCGACTACGACAACGCCTGGCTGGGCTACGGCCAGATTGCGCTATTTGCACTGCTGTCGGCCTGGGTGGTCACCGGCTTTCTCACCGGGTTGATGGGCTTCTGGGTGATGTTGCGTGGCGACCCCCATGCGCTGTCGGTGCGCAGCGTGGCAGGGCATGCGCTGGCCCCGGAGACACGCACTGCGATCATCATGCCGATCTGCAACGAGGATGTGGCCACGGTGTTTGCCGGGCTGCGTGCGACCTGCGAGTCGGTCGCCTCCACCGGCCACGGCGCCAGCTTCGACGTGTTCGTGCTGTCCGACAGCAACGACCCCGCCATTGCCGCCGCAGAGCGCGCGGCCTGGGAGGCCCTGCGCAGCGCCCTGGCGCAACACAGCCCACAGCCCCAAGTGCAGGTGTACTACCGCCTGCGCACGCGCCGCACGCACCGCAAGGCGGGCAATGTGGCCGACTTTTGCCGCCGCTGGGGCAAGGACTACCGCTACATGGTGGTGCTGGACGCCGACAGCGTGATGAGCGGTTCCTGCATCGTCTCCATGGCCAAGCTGATGGAGGCCAACCCTTCTGCCGGCATCATCCAGACCGCCACGCAGGCCATTGGCCACGTCACGCTGCATGCCCGCGCGCAGCAGTTTGCATCGCGCGTCACGGGCCGCCTGTTCACGCTGGGCATGCAGTACTGGCAGCTGGGCGAGTCGCACTACTGGGGCCACAACGCCATCATCCGCGTGGCGCCCTTCATGCAGCACTGCGCGCTGGCGCCCATCCCCGGCAAGGGGGGCCTGGCGGGCGGCATCATGAGCCACGATTTTGTCGAGGCCGCGCTGATGCGCCGCGCCGGTTACCACGTGTGGCTGGTGTCCGACCTGGTCGGCAGCTACGAGCAACAGCCGCCCGACCTGCTGGCCGAGCTGCAGCGCGACCGCCGCTGGTGCCAGGGCAACCTGCAGAACGCGCGCCTGATGGCCGAGCCCGGCATCCACCCCGTGCACCGCTCCATGTTCGTCACCGGGGCCATGGCGTACCTGTCGGCGCCGCTGTGGCTCGCCTTCCTCACGCTGGGCACGGCGCTGTGGCTGTCGGGCGCCAAGCTGGTGGCCGACTGGCACATCCTGCCCGCCGAATTGCTGGCGCTGTGGGCATGGACGCTGTGCCTGCTGTTCCTGCCCCGCATCCTGGGCGTGGCCGCCGTGTTCATGCGGCGCGAGCAAAAGGAATATGGCGGCACCTTCAGCCTGCTCAAAAGCGCCGCGCTGGAGAGCGTGCTGGCCATCTTGCAGGCCCCCATCCGCATGCTGGCGCATTCGCTGTTTGTGCTGATTGCGCTCACCGGCCTGAAGCTGGAATGGAAGTCGCCCCCGCGCGAAGCCCATGCCGTGCCCTGGCGCCACGCGGTGCGCCAGCTGGCCCCGATGAGCGGGGTGATCGGCCTGCTGGCCCTGGGCGTGGCCCTGATCGACAGCAGCGCACTGCTGTGGCTGATGCCCGTGGGCCTACCGCTGGCGCTGGCGATTCCGCTGGCGGTCTGGACCAGCCAGATCGCCCTGGGCCAGGCCTTGCGCGCACAGCGCCTGCTGCTGATCCCCGAGGAATCCTGGTCTCCCCCGGTGCTGCGCCGCGCCTGGCTGCATGCCAGCCGCCTGGCCCGGCCCGCGCCGCTGGCGGCTTTGTGACAATGTGAAAAATCAGGCACAAACCACAAGCCGGTGTCCGCACCGGCTTTTTCGCATTTACTATATATTTGATAGCAATAAAGTGTTTACCATCGAGCGCAGATGCCTTAGAAACCTTCAAACTTTGGGCCTCTATGCCCTGTAACCCGTGCCTGGCAAGTCGTTACGATGCGTGTCCTTTTCACCTGGCCCCTGCGCCCAGACCGTTCTGCCTGACGGTGGTCTGCGGCACTGCGCGGCCCCGCTATCGATGCCACCTCTTCTGTTGTTCCCTGCCGCCCGCTGGCGGCTGATCCAGGCCAGCGCACTGGCCCTGACCCTGGCCCTGGTGGGCTGCGCCCAGCCCACCCCGGCGCCGCCCCACAAGCCCGTCCCGATCGCCACCCCGGCGCCCCCACCTCCGCCCCCCGAACCGCCCGGGCGCATCATCTTTGCGGGCTTTGCGATGCACTCGCAGGCCAAGGCCTTCCGCAACGACGTGCTGCTGGCCGAACAACGGGTCAAGGAGATCGACCCCAACGCGCTGATGCTCAAGCTGGCCAACCCGGCGCGCGACCAGCCCACCGACTGGCCCCAGGCCACGGCAGAAAATTTTGCACTGGTGATGTCCAAGACGGCCGAGGTGGCGCGCCCGCGCGACCGCGTGCTGCTGTTCATATCGACCCACAGCAACCCCGGTCTGCTCAACATCAGCGCGGGCGGCAAAAACCTGCAGCCCCTCACGCCCCAAGCCCTGAGCGATGCGCTGGCACCGCTCAACAAGGTGCCCGTGCTGGTGGTACTGTCCGCCTGCTACAGCGGCGCCTTTGTCGAGCCCCTGAAGGCACCGAACCGCGTGGTCATCACGGCCACGGACGCACGCCGCACCAGCTTCCAATGCAAATACGGCGGCAACCACACGCCCTTTGCCGAAGCCTTGTTTGGCCAGGCGGGCGGAGCCAGCCTTTCGGTGTCCGACTGGATGGGCGAGGCGCAAAAGTCCATCGCTGCACAGGAAAAGCGCCGCAAGCTCCCGGCCTCCCAGCCCCGCATCTTTGTGGGCGAAGAGGCCAAGGCGTGGGCGAATCAGCCGCTCAAGCACTGGCTGCAGGCGCCATAAGTAGATCCGGGCGCCCAGCCCCCAGGCAGGTGGCGCTGCTGCCGCCCTGAATACAAAAGCCCTGAAGAGGCCACGCCTCTTCAGGGCTTTTTTCAAACCGACGCCAGAAGCCTCAGAACGTCAGAACGTCAGAACGGCATCTTGGGCATGCCACCACCGCCCAGGCCTTTCATGCCGCCCATGCGCTTCATCATCTTCATGAGGCCGCCGCCCTTCATCTTTTTCATCATGCCCTGCATCTGCTCAAATTCCTTGAGCAGGCGGTTGACCTCTTGCACATGCACGCCCGCCCCGTTGGCGATGCGTTTCTTGCGCGTGGCCTTGATGAGGTCGGGCTTGCGGCGCTCCAGCGGCGTCATGCTCTGGATGATGCCTTCCTTGCGCTTGATGTCCTTCTCGGCCTTGTCCATGTCCAGGGCTCCGGCCTTGGCGGTGAGCTGCGACGGCAGCTTGTCCATCAGGCTGGAGAGGCCGCCCATCTGCTTCATCTGCTGGATCTGGGCCAGGAAGTCGTTCAGGTCAAAGCCGTCACCGCTCTTGACCTTGGCCGCGAGTTTTTGCGCAGCCTCCATGTCCACCCCGGCCGTGACCTGCTCGACCAGCGCCACGATGTCGCCCATGCCCAGGATGCGGCCCGCGTGGCGCTCGGCATCGAACACCTCCAGCCCGTCGATCTTTTCCGAGACACCGGCAAACTTGATGGGCGCGCCGGTGATCTGCCGCACCGACAGCGCTGCACCGCCGCGCGAGTCGCCGTCGAGCTTGGTCAGCACGATGCCGGTGAGGGGCAGCGCCTCCTTGAAGGCCTTGGCAGTGTTGATCGCGTCCTGCCCTTGCATCGCATCGACCACGAACAAGGTTTCGACCGGGTTCAGCGTGGCGTGCAGATCCTTGATTTCCTTCATCAAGGCTTCGTCAATGGCCAGGCGGCCGGCCGTATCGACCAGCAGCACGTCGAAATAGTGCTTCTTCGCGTAGTCGAGCGCGGCACGCGCAATATCCAGCGGTTTCTGGTCGGGCGTGCTGGGGAACCACTCGGCGCCCGCCTGCTTGGTGACGGTCTTGAGCTGCTCGATGGCGGCCGGGCGGTACACGTCGCCCGAGACAGTCAGCACCTTCTTCTTGCGCTTTTCGATCAGGTGCTTGGCCAGCTTGGCCGTGGTGGTGGTCTTGCCCGCACCCTGCAGGCCCGCCATGAGGATGATGGCCGGGGGCTGGGCGGCCAGGTTGATGTCGGAGATGCCCTCGCCCATGGTGGCAGCCAGCTCGCGATTGACGATGGAGACCAGTGTCTGTCCGGGCTTGAGCGAGCCCAGCACCTCCTGGCCCAGCGCCTTGTCCTTCACGCGGGCGATGAAATCGCGCACCACCGGCAGGGCCACGTCGGCCTCCAGCAGGGCCATGCGGACCTCGCGCAGCATGTCCTGCACGTTGGATTCGGTGATGCGGGCCTGGCCGCGCATCTCCTTGACGAGGCGCGAGAGTTTGTCGGTAAGGGCGGAGGCCATAGGGGAAGTTCCGGTGTTGCCTGCGCGCGATCAACACAAGGTCGGGGCGGACAGGCCCGCCAGGGCGCTGGCGGTGGGGGCAAAAGGCTAAACTGTGACCCATGATTTTAGCGAGTAGCTCCCCCATCAGCTGGCTGCTGGCCTTGGCCGCCGCGGTGGCATATGCCGTGCCAGCCGCCGCGGCCTCGCGCCTGGGCGCCACAGCCGCCCGCAACGCCCTGCTGGTGGCCTGGGTGCTGCACGGTGCGGTGCTGGTGTGGGGCCTGTGGGGCGACACCCCCCGCTTTGGTTTTGCACCGGCCTTGTCGATTACCGCCTGGCTGGTGCTCACTGTGTATGCGGTGGAGCGGCAGCTGTTTCCGCAGATGCAATCCCGCTGGGTGCTGGCGGGCCTGGGCGCTGCAGCCATCGTGCTGGCCATGGTCTTCCCGGGGCAGCCGCTGCATGTGGCCGCATCGGCCTGGCTGCCGCTGCACCTGGCTCTGGGCATTGCCTGCTATGGCCTGTTTGCGGCGGCCGTGGTGCACGCCTGGCTCATGACCCGCGCAGAGCGCCACATCCGCCAGGCAGAAGACCCACACAGCGGCATCCCCTTGCTCACCCTGGAGCGGCTGACCTTCCGCTTCGTGACCGCTGGTTTTGTGCTGCTCACCGCCACCCTGCTGGCGGGATGGCTGTTTGGCGAGGCCCTCTATGGCCGCAGCTGGCGCTGGGACCACAAGGCCATCTTCTCCCTGCTGTCGTGGCTGACGTTTGCCACCTTGCTGCTGGGGCGCGCACGGTTTGGCTGGCGCGGACGCAACGCGGTGCGGGTGCTGTATGCCGGATCGGCCCTGCTGCTGCTGGCCTATGTGGGCTCGCGGTTTGTGCTGGAAGTGGTTCTGGGGCGCAGTGCATGAAGTACCTGGTCTTGTTCTTGGTCCTGGCCGTGGCCATCGGTATCTGGCGCAGCCGCCGCGCGCCGGACGATGCCGTGCCCAAGCCATCGTCTCCCTCGCCACGCGCGTTGCCGCAGGACATGCTGGCCTGCGCGCATTGCGGCGTGCACATCCCTCAGGCAGAGGCCGTGATGCTCGGCAACCAGGCCTACTGCAGCACTGAACACCGGCAGCTGGGCCCGGCCTGAGCCATGCAAACCCTGCCTGCTGGCAACTACCTGGCCACGGTGGATGCGCCTTTTGTGCGCATGTGGCGTGGGTTCCTCACCGGCCGCCTCATGGTGGCGCTCGCCCTGCTGGTCCTGCAAGGAGCGGGACAAATCATCAACCAGGTGGCGGACCCCACGGTGCTGGCGCTCTGCGTGGCGTATCTGGTAGCCACCGTGGCCCTGCGCGTGCTGGCTCGGCAGGGCCCTCCTTCGCCCGGCGCGGGCCCCCAGTGGCTCCCATCCATCGGCATTGACCTTGCAGCCATCACGGCCCTGCAGCTGCTGCACGCAGGCACCATGAACTTCACGCCCCTGTTCGGCCTGCCCATCCTGATGGCGGCCGTGCTGGGCACACTCACGCTGGCGCTGGGCACCACGGCGGGCGTGACCCTGCTGCTGCTGGGCTGGGCCTGGTGGATGGGTGCACGCACGGGCGATGACGATGCACAGCGCTACCTGCAAAGCGCACTCACCGGCACGGGCTACTTCATCGTGAGTTATCTGGTGCACCAACTGGCGACACGGCTGGCGCGCGAACAGGAAGTGGCGCAGCAGAGCCAGATTGCGGCCCGCGTGCAGACCCAGGTCAGTGCCCTGGTCATCCAGAACCTGACCGACGGTGTGCTGGTGGTGGACGAAAATGATGTGGTGCGTGTTGCCAACCCGGCCGGTCTGCAGTTGCTGGCCAGTGGTGCCCTGCCCGACCTGCCGTTGACCCTGCAGTCCGCCTCCCCCTGGAAGCCATTGCTGATCCTGGCCCGGCGCACTTTTCGCCACGAACAACCCCAGACAGCGGATGTGGACCTGCTGCACCCCGGCCAAAGCCCGACCGGCCTGCATGTGCGCACCTGGCTCACATCGACCCGGGAAGCCGCCCGCGAGGCCCACACCGAGCGGCTGTGTGTGATGTTTTTGCACGATTTGCGCGAAATGGAAGCCCGCCTGCGCACCGAAAAACTCGCAGCCATGGGCCGCATGTCTGCGGCCGTGGCCCATGAAATCCGCAACCCCCTGGCGGCCATCGTGCAGGCCAACGCACTGCTGGAGGAAGACCTGCACGACCCGGCACAGAAGCGCCTGGCCCACATGGTCCAGCAAAACGCCGACCGGCTGGCACGCATTGCAGAAGAAGTGCTCGATATCGCCCGTGTCCAGCACCAGATCAGCCATGCGCCCGCCTCCACTCTGCAGCTGGACGAGACCATTGCCCAGATCTGGCACGACTGGCAGGCCCAGGACCCGGTGCAGCGCCGTGCCGTGGTCATGCTGGACACCCAGGCCACACAGGTGGAGTTTGATGGTGAGCACCTGCGCCGCGTGCTGGTGAACCTGCTGGACAATGCCCTGCGCTATATGGGGTCGGAGCCCGACTCCCTTTGCGTTACGACGCGCACCTCCCCTGCAGGCCAGGTCAGCCTGCAGGTGTGGAGTGACGGAGCCCCCATGGACAAATCCGTGGAGCGCCACCTGTTCGAACCGTTTTTCTCGTCCGAGAGCCGCTCCAGCGGCCTGGGCCTTTATATTTGCCGCGAACTGTGCCAACGCCATGGAGCGTCCATCAGTTACCAGCGGCTGAACCGCACCACGCTGCGGGGCGAGACCGGAGGCAACGCGTTCACCGTGGGCTTCCGCCGCACCACCCGCCCTGCCGACGCCGCGACGCTGTTTGACACCATCGTGGTCTGAACCGGATTGCCATGAACGCCCCTGCCGCCTCTATCCTCGTCGTTGATGACGAACCCGATCTGCGCACCTTGTACGAACTGACCCTGCTGCGCGAAGGCTATCGCGTGGAGACGGCGTCCAGCGTGCAGGAGGCGCGCGACCAGCTCAGGGCCCACCGCTTCGATGCCGTGATCACCGACATGCGGCTGCCTGATGGCTTTGGCATGGAGCTGCTGCAGGACCTGCGTGACCAGCAGCGCCGGGAGCGCTGCGTGGTCATGACCGCCTACGGCTCGGCAGAAAACGCGGTCGAGGCGCTGCGCTCAGGCGCCTTCGACTATCTGACCAAACCGGTGGACCTGAAGCAGTTCCGCTCGGTGGTGGCATCGGCAGTGCAAGGCACCGGTGGGGTGCCCGCCCCCCGGGCCGCCCGCAGCCCCGGACAACAACGCCAATCGGCCACGGCGGCCGAGCACGCATCGGGCAACGCGGCGCTGGACAAGCTGGTGGGTGCGTCGGAAGCCATCCGCAACGTCAAGCAGCGGGTGGCCAAGGTGTCGCGCGGCATGGCGCCGGTTCTCATCCATGGCGAGTCAGGCACCGGCAAGGAGCTGGTGGCCCAGGCGCTGCATGCCAGCAGCCAGCGGGCCGACGGCCCCCTGGTGGCTGTGAACTGTGGCGCGATCCCGGAGAACCTGCTCGAGGCCGAATTTTTTGGCGCCCGCAAGGGCTCGTACACCGGCGCCACCCAGGACCGGGACGGGTACTTTCAGGCCGCACGCGGGGGCACCCTGTTCCTGGACGAGATCGGCGATCTGCCTCTGGCCATGCAGTCCAAGCTGCTGCGCTCCATCCAGGAACGCAGTGTCCGTCCCCTGGGTTCCACCCAGGAAGAGACCGTGGATGTGCGCATCGTGAGCGCCACCCACCGGGATCTGGCGGCCGATGTACAGTCCGGCCGCTTCCGGCAGGACCTGTACTACCGGCTCAATGTGATCGAGATCGTGATCCCGCCGCTGCGGGAGCGGCGCGAAGACCTGCCCGCGCTCTGTACGGCGCTGCTATCCCGCATCGCCCAGGAATCCGGCATGCCCGTGCCAGCCCTCACCGACCGCGCGCTCGCCGCCATCGCCGCCCACCCGCTCACAGGCAATGTGCGGGAGCTGGAGAACCTTCTGCACCGCGCCGTGGCGCTCAGCGATGGCGAGGAGTTGCATGTGGACTGGCCGACCGGCGCCACCGACCCACAGGCAGTGCGTCCGGCGGCATCACCTGAGAGCAGCCCCCAGACGCAGACCGCCGATGCCACCGCTTCGCCCCCGCAAACCACCACCTGCGCCGCGCCCCTGCCCAGTGACCTACAAGCCTGGCTGGACCAGCAAGAGCGCGAGATACTGATCCGCGCGCTCAAGGAGGCCGGGTTCAACCGGACCGCCACCGCCGCGCGGCTGGGCATCAGCCTGCGCCAGATCCGCTACCGCATCGCGCGCCTGAACATCGCCGTCCCGAACGACCAGGACCCGCATGACGACATGGGATGACGCACAGCGCGTCTCCGTCTGGGACGGCGGCTGGCACCGAGGCGCACGCCGCCTGGAATCGCCCAACCACGGTGCACGCCCGGCAACGGCCCAGGCGGTGGATCTGATCGTGGTGCACTCCATCAGCCTGCCGCCGGGAGAATTTGGCACGGGCGCTGTGCAGCAGCTGTTCACCAATACCCTGGACTGGAACGCCCACCCCTATTACCAGGGCATCCGTGGCTTGCAGGTCTCTACCCACTTTTTCATCGACCGCCTGGGGGTGCCATGGCAGTTTGTGGACTGCGATCTGCGCGCCTGGCATGCGGGGCAGTCGTTCTACCGGGGGCGCGCCCAATGCAACGACGACTCCATCGGCATCGAGCTGGAGGGCCTGGAGGGCCTGGACTTTGAGCCCCCCCAATACCAGACCCTGGCCCGGCTGTGCCAGGACATCGCACTGCGCTATCCCATCGCCCATGTGGCAGGGCATGAACACATTGCCCCCGGGCGCAAGCAGGACCCCGGCCCCGGATTCGACTGGGCCATCCTGCAAAAAGCGCTGGATTGGCCACGCCACCAGTTCCCCAGCGCCACACAGCCCCCCGTGCCTTAGCAGCAATGAATAACGCTGTCGCATCGAAGCGTCAGCCCGGTTTTTTCTTTGTGCATTTGCACATTTTTTTTCTTCCAGTCGCCACGCGGCTCTGAAGGGAAAATGCGCCGCCAGCACCCGCCACTGCTGGGTTTACGGCACCCATCGCAACACCCGCAAGGGCCTCACGCCGGGTGCTCCGCTTGCGCACCGGGGGCCTAACACAGCTTGTTTCCCTTTTTCAGTCCGGTTCAGGCGGTACACTACCGGTAGTGTCTTGAACACACATGACACACCATATATAGTGTGCGACAGACTGAAGTCCGGCGCACCACTTCCCCATCGCGGCGCCCACTTGCGCCGCTCTCCCACTCCAGACAGCCCAAAGAAGAGGACACCCATGCAAGCTGCTTTGAACACGCCTTCCACCGCCCAGCCCGGCCCGGCAGACTCCAATGAATCCCAGGCCAACCCGGCGGCAACAGCCGGCAATGAGTTCGCACACCACCAGATCATTCGTCGCAATGGCGCTGTGGTGCCGTTCGAACCGCAAAAGATTGCAGTGGCAATGATGAAGGCCTTTCTGGCAGTGCACGGAACGCAGGGGGCAGCATCCGCCAGCGTCCGCGAAGTGGTAGACACCCTGACCCACAACGTGACCCGGGCACTGGTGCGCTCGCGCCCCGGTGGCGGCACCTTCCATATTGAAGACGTGCAGGACCATGTGGAGCTGGGCCTGATGCGCGGTGGCCACCACGAAGTGGCCCGCGCCTACGTGCTGTACCGCGAACGCCGCACCCAGGAGCGCGCGCGCCAGAGCGAGCAGCAAGCCCCCGTGGCATCCGCCCCGCTGCTGCACGTGCTGGACGGCGACGCACGCATTGCCCTGGACCTGGGCCGCCTGCAGGCACTGATCGAATCGGCCTGCGTGAACCTGGGTGCGGACGTCAAGGCCGACCCCATCGTGGCCGAGACCATGCGCAACCTCTATGACGGCGTGCCCATGGATGAGGTCTACAAGGCGTCCATCCTGGCCGCGCGCACGTTGATCGAAAAGGACCCCGACTACACCTACGCCACGGCCCGCCTGCTGCTGCACACCATCGTGCGCGAAGTGCTGGGCAAGGAAGTGACCCAGGCCGAGATGGGCCAAGCCTATCTCGAATATTTCCCTCAGTTCATCAAAAAGGGCGTGGACAACGAGCTTTTGGACGAACGCCTGCTGCAGTACAACCTTCAGCGCCTGGGTGCCGCCCTCAAGGCCGACCGCGACCTGAAGTTCGACTACCTCGGCCTGCAGACGCTGTATGACCGCTACTTCCTGCACGTCAAGAAGACCCGCATCGAGCTGCCCCAGGCCTTCTTCATGCGCGTGGCCATGGGCCTGGCACTGAACGAAACCGACCGCGAAGCCCGCGCCATCGAGTTCTACGAAGTGCTGTCGTCATTCGACTTCATGTCGAGCACGCCCACGCTGTTCAACAGCGGCACGCTGCGCTCGCAGCTGTCCTCGTGCTACCTGACCACCGTGCCCGACGACCTGGACGGCATCTACGAATCCATCAAGGAAAACGCCCTGCTATCCAAATTTGCCGGCGGCCTGGGCAATGACTGGACCCGCGTGCGCGCCCTGGGCTCGCACATCAAGGGCACAAACGGCGAATCGCAGGGCGTGGTGCCCTTCCTCAAGGTCGTGAACGACACGGCCGTGGCCGTGAACCAGGGCGGCAAGCGCAAAGGCGCGGTCTGCACCTACCTGGAAACCTGGCACCTGGACATCGAAGAGTTCCTGGAACTGCGCAAGAACACCGGCGACGACCGCCGCCGCACGCACGACATGAACACGGCCAACTGGATCCCCGACCTGTTCATGCGCCGCGTGATGGAAAAAGGCACCTGGACGCTGTTCTCGCCCTCCAACGTGCCCGACCTGCACGACCTGTTCGGTGCCGACTTCGAGAAGGCCTACGTGGCCTACGAAGAAAAGGCAGCGCGCGGCGAGATCAAGCCCGCCAAGACGGTGCAGGCCACCGACCTGTGGCGCAAGATGCTGACCATGCTGTTCGAGACCGGCCATCCCTGGATCACCTACAAGGATGCCTGCAACGTGCGCTCGCCCCAGCAGCACGCCGGTGTGGTGCACTCGTCCAACCTGTGCACCGAGATCACGCTGAACACCAGCGACACCGAAACCGCTGTCTGCAACCTCGGCTCGGTCAACCTGCTGCAGCACCTGAAGAATGGGCAGATCGATCACGACAAGCTCAAGAAGACCATCACGGTGGCCATGCGCATGCTGGACAACGTGATCGACATCAACTACTACGCCGTGACCAAGGCGCGCGACTCCAACCTGCGCCACCGCCCGGTGGGCCTGGGTGTGATGGCCTTCCAGGACAGCCTGTACGAACTGCGCATTCCTTATGCCTCGCAGCAAGCGGTGGAGTTTGCCGACAAGTCGATGGAGGCCATCTGCTACTACGCCTACTGGGCATCCACCGAACTGGCCAAGGAGCGCGGCAAGTATTCCAGCTACAAGGGCTCGCTATGGGACCGTGGCATCCTGCCCTTCGACACGCTCGACATGCTCTCCCAGGCCCGGGGCGGTTATGTGGAAGTGGACCGCTCGTCCACGCTGGACTGGGACGCCCTGCGCAAGAAAATCGCGCAGGACGGCATGCGCAATTCGAACTGCGTGGCCATCGCCCCGACGGCCACTATCTCCAACATCATCGGCGTGGATGCATCGATCGAACCATCGTTCGGCAACCTGTCCGTGAAGTCCAACCTTTCAGGTGAGTTCACCGTCATCAACGGCGGCCTGGTGCGCGACCTCAAGCGTCTGGGCCTGTGGGATGACGTGATGATCATGGACCTCAAGCACTTCAAGGGCTCGCTGCACCCCATCGACCGCGTGCCACAGGACATCAAGGCGCTGTACTCCACAGCGTTTGAAGTCGAGCCGCAGTGGCTGGTGGAAGCCGCATCGCGCCGCCAGAAGTGGATTGACCAGGCCCAGAGCCTGAACATCTACATGGCAGGTGCATCCGGCAAGAAGCTCGACGACACCTACAAGCTGGCCTGGATCCGTGGCCTCAAGACCACGTACTACCTGCGCACGCAGAGCGCCACGCACGTCGAGATGAGCACGGTGAACACACGCCAGCTCAACGCAGTGTCCTCGGGCAACGACGGCGGCGCGTCCGCAGCATCCGCCCCCGTGCAGGCACAGCCCAGCGCACTCGAAGCGGCGGCTGCCACCGCTGCTGCACAGTCCGCAGCGGTGCCCGCCACGGATGTGAAGTTCTGCGCCATCGACGATCCTGGCTGCGAAGCCTGCCAATAAGGACTTCGCGCACAACACTTCGGACTGATCCGGGGTGTTGTGCCGGTGCTGTGAAGCAACAAAACGTTGCTGCACAACGCTGCAGTGCTTTCCTTTTTGCAGCACTGCTTTCATAATCCGAACACTGGAAAATCTATGTTGTCCTGGGACGAAGAAGTCAAGCCCTCATCGCAAAATCAATTGGACGGTGGACTGAACAAGAGCCACCCGGCGGAACAGCCGCCCCTGCCTTTCCAGACCCCCTCCCTGCAAGCCGTGCATGCAACGATGACAGCCTCTGCCGTTGCTCCGACCGCTGCAGCAGCAACCGCACATCGGCGCGTCAACGCAGCCGACAAGCGCATCATCAACGGCCAGACCGACGTCAACCAGCTGGTGCCCTTCAAGTACAAGTGGGCATGGGAAAAATACCTCGCCACTTGCGCCAATCACTGGATGCCGCAGGAAGTGAACATGACGCGCGACATCGCGTTGTGGAAGGACCCCAACGGCCTGACCGAAGACGAGCGCCGCATCATCAAGCGCAACCTCGGCTTCTTTGTGACTGCCGACTCGCTGGCAGCCAACAACATCGTGCTGGGTACCTACCGCCACATCACAGCACCCGAGTGCCGCCAGTTCCTGCTGCGCCAGGCGTTTGAAGAAGCGATCCACACGCACGCTTACCAGTACATCGTGGAATCGCTGGGCCTGGACGAAGGCGAAATTTTCAGCGCCTACCTGGAAGTTGCCTCGATCCGCGACAAAGATGAGTTCCTGATCCCCTTCATCGAGGCGATCATGGACCCCAACTTCCACACCGGCACCTTCGAGACTGACCAGACGCTGCTCAAGTCGCTGATCGTGTTCGCCTGCCTGATGGAAGGGCTGTTCTTCTACGTGGGCTTCACACAAATCCTGGCACTGGGCCGCCAGAACAAGATGACCGGTGCGGCAGAGCAGTACCAGTACATCCTGCGTGACGAGTCCATGCATTGCAACTTCGGCATCGACCTGATCAACCAGCTCAAACTGGAAAACCCGCACCTGTGGACTGCCGAGTTCAAGGCCGAAATCAAGGCGCTGTTCCTCAAGGCGGTTGAGCTGGAGTATCGCTACGCCGAAGACACCATGCCACGCGGCGTGCTGGGCATGAATGCCTCGATGTTCAAGGGCTACCTGCGCTACATCGCCAACCGCCGCGCTACGCAGATCGGGCTGGAGACGTTGTTCCCCAACGAAGAGAACCCGTTCCCGTGGATGAGCGAGATGATCGACCTGAAGAAGGAACGCAACTTCTTCGAAACCCGGGTTATTGAATACCAGTCCGGTGGTGCGCTGTCCTGGGACTAGCGCCTTTTCGCATCACACCACCATGGATTTTTACACCACGCCCCAGACAGACAGCGCCACAGAGCGCCGCCGTGTGGAGCGTTCCCGTGTTCATGGAGATGGAGTTCTATTCCATCTCCATGGATCGCTTGCTGTCCACTGTAGACAGCAAGTGCTCTTTGCAAATTGACCCAAGGAGAACATGATGGCAACTGCGAAAAAACCCGCCGCCAAGAAGGCTGCACCCGCGAAAAAAGCTGCAACTGCAAAGCCCGTAGCAGCGAAGAAGGCTACACCTGCCAAGAAGGCAGCAGCACCGGCCAAGAAAGCCGCTCCAGCCAAGAAGGCGGTAGCAGCAAAGAAGGCTGCACCTGCCAAGAAGGCAGCAGCACCGGCCAAGAAAGCCGCTCCAGCCAAGAAGGCAGTAGCAGCAAAGAAGGCTGCACCCGCCAAGAAGGCAGCAGCACCGGCCAAGAAAGCCGCTCCAGCCAAAAAAGCAGTAGCAGCAAAGAAGGCTGCACCCGCCAAGAAGGCAGCAGCACCGGCCAAGAAAGCCGCCCCAGCCAAGAAGGCCGTAGCAGCAAAGAAGCCCGCATCCCCCGCCAAGAAGGCCGCTCCTGCCAAAAAGGCAGCAGCACCCGCCAAGAAGGCCGCTGCCAAGGCTCCCGCCAAGAAAGCTGCCCCTGCCAAAAAGGCCCCCAAGGCGCCTGCCCCTGCAGGCGCACCAGCAGCGCAGACCACCCTGAATCCTCAGGCTGCCTGGCCCTTCCCTACGGGCAACAAGCCTTAATTCAGGCGTATTGCACGCTCAACCCGGTGCCTGTGTGCACCGGGTTTTTTTTCGCCTGCGGCACGCCAGCCCACAAACAGCGGGGCAGCACGGGCCACACCTCGCGGTGGCATCAGATCAAGTAGGCGTTGGACCGGGCTCAAACATCTGTTCAGCCCCCTTTACCCAACGCCGATCACAGCTCACTCCACCGAAAAATCCAGCGTGTAGTTCTGCGGCCCGCGCTGCGCGATTTTGAGAGCCCCCACGCGGTTGCCCAGCGCCGCGCAACGTGGCAGCGCCCAGCCCCGTTCCAGGCCGAACAGCAGCGCACCGCGCCAGGCATCCCCACATCCCGTGGGGTCCACCACCTGCGTCGGCACCACGGCAGGCACATGGGTCTTCTCACCTGCAACCCACACCTCGCAGCCCTCAGCCCCCAAGGTAACCACCAGCCCCTCCACCTTGTGCGAGATTTCAGCCAGGGTCCAGCCGGTGCGGTCGCTCAGCATCTTTCCTTCGTAGTCGTTGACTGTGACCCAGGATGCCTGGTCAATGAACTTCGCCAACTCGTCCCCACTGAACATGGGCAGCCCCTGGCCAGGATCGAACACAAACGGAATACCCGCCGCCACGAACTGGGCTGCATGCTCCAGCATGGCATCGCGCCCATCGGGTGCAATGATCCCCACACTCGCCTTGGAGCCCACATCAATGCGGTTGGCATGCGCCTGCATCATGGCCCCCGGGTGGAAGGCCGTGATCTGGTTGTTATCGCGGTCCGTCATGATCATGGCCTGTGCGGTGTAGGTGTCCTGCACCTGGCCCACGTGGCGGCAATCGATGCCCAGCGACTGCAGTCGCTGGAGGTAGTCCGCCCCATCGCTGCCTAGCATCGCCATGGGCAAAGGCTCCCCCCCCAGCAGCTTGAGGCTGTAGGCAATGTTGCCCGCACACCCGCCAAAATCGCGGCGCAGAGAAGGCACCAGGAATGACACATTGAGGATGTGCAACTGATCAGGCAGGATCTGCTCTGCAAAGCGCCCCTCGAAGGTCATGATGGTGTCGAATGCCAGGGAACCACAAATGAGGGCAGCCATAGAAATGAATCGGTCCGTAGGTTGGTAAAAATTCAGGGATAGAACGCCAGCAGCCGGTACCCAGCCACGCGCGCACCGCCTGTGGTCACGATCACCGATACCGAAGTGCTCCATTCGCCACGCGCCGGCAGCTCCGCCGGTGCGGCCATGTCGTTCGGCAGCAGCACCCGGCGCAGCACAGGCTGGTCCTGGGCATCGGTCAAGGTCAACTCCACCGCAGGCATGGCCAATGGAATGTCCGCTTTGCTCTTCATGGTCAGCGCCAACTGGTAACTGTCGCCACGGGCTTTGTTGAACGAAGAGCTGTCGATGACCACATCGGCAATCTGGCGCTGGGGAGCCACCTCGCACTGCAAAGGCTCGCACAACTTGAGCAGCCACGGCCTTGCACGCGGGTCCGTGGCTGCAATGCGGTCACGCTCCTGGACGGCGACCTGCAGCAACATGCCCACCACCAAGACCAGCAATACAAGCACCAGCACGGCCCGCACCACAGGCTTGCGCCAGAAAGCCTTGCGCCGCGCAGCAATCACAAAACTGACCTCAGGCCCGGCCTCATGCGCACCCTCTTCGCCCTGCTCATCTTCATCCACCTGGCTGGCCACGGGCTTGCGAGTGCGGGGCTGCAACACCGCAGCCGGAGAGTCATCTGCGACCAGCTCCAACGCTGCCGGTATCTCATCCACCACGGGCCGCTGCACAAAATCCACCGACGGCAGGAGCTCAGGCACGGTCGGGGGGGCGTCATGGTGGCCCGTGCTCGGCAGGTCAGAGGAAAGTGCCTCCCCGTGGTGCTCCAGCACAGGCTCCGCTGCCAATGTGCTCCCGGTCGCATCGACCACGGCCTCGCTGCCCACCCCAGCGAAGGAGCTTCCCCCTCCACCCTTCCCCGAGGTCACCGGGCCGTCAAGCCCGATGGGGTCATGCGAATCGGCAGTGGGAAGCTCATACCCACCCCGCACAACCTCCGCAGCCCCGCCCACTTCGGCATCCGCCACGGCTATGGGCAGAGCCGCCGCCTCACCAGGCGCCTCCGCAGTAGCATCCAACACCGGCTTTGCCACGACCTCTTCCGTGGCCGGTCCATCAACTGCCAACCCCGACAGTGATGGGCTTGAATCAGCCTCCGCTGCCGCCCACGGCGTGGGGACGGGCCGCCAGGAGAACGGCGCAGTCGGCGCGAGGTTCAAGGTATTTGCATCGGAAGCCGCCGCGCCTACGGCCAGGAAGGCAGGCACAGTGGGCGCAGGAATATCCAGCACAGGCGTTGCCGGTGCCAGGGGCGCTGCAGCCATGGGCAGTGAAGCGCCTGCGCGATGGACTCCAGCATCCGCATGCAAAGGGTGATGCGCAGTGGAATGCGCAGCGTGGGCTGCCATCGGAGCCGCCTGAGCGCCCCTCCCCAACGCCGGGGACGAAGGCGGCGCGGCCCCGCCCCCCCAAGCACGCTCCGCATCGCTCTTTCGAGCGGTGGGCGCCGGCGGCGGCCGCACATCTGTCAGGGACACATCGGGCAAAAGGGCCGCCGGGGCCACTGGCAGCAAATGCGCAGAGGCATCAAACACCTCCTTGCATTGGCCACACCGCACCCATCCTTCCGAGATGCGCAATTGGTCTGCCACCACCTTGAAGGAGGTGGCGCAAGACGGGCAGCGAGTGATCTGGCTCATCAGCGTTGGATTGTAGGGGCCGCGCCACCTCGGCCCAGGCGGAACACGCGCAGGCTCAGCGCTGGGCAGTCATCAGTATCCAGCCGTCTTCGGCATCCGCCACTTCCAGGCGCACCCATGGTGCATAAGCTTCCTTCAGCTCTTCAGCCTGGCGCTCCAAGATGCCCGCAAGCACCAAATGCCCTCCCGGCGCCACATGGGCACACAGCAAAGGCGCCAGCACCCGCAAGGGTGTCGCGAGGATGTTGGCCAGCACCGTCTGGTACTCGCCCCGCGCCTTGTCGGGCAGTCCGGCACTCAGCTGCACGCCGTTGGCTTGCGCGTTCTGTGCCGTGGATTCCACAGCGGCAGGATCGATGTCCACCGCGTCAATGTCCGTGGCGCCAAACTTGGCCGCACCAATGGCCAGGATGCCCGAGCCGCAGCCGTAGTCCAGCACCCGGCCCAGCGGGTTGTTGCCAGCCCCCGGCTGCACCGCCCCGTTGCGCGCAATCCAGCGCAGGCACATGCGCGTGGTAGGGTGCGTGCCCGTGCCAAAGGCCAGGCCCGGGTCCAGACGGATGCTGCGCACCGCCTGGGCAGGCAGTTCGTGCCAGGTGGGAACGATCCAGAAATCCGGCGTGATGTCCACCGGCGCAAACTGCGACTGCGTGAGCCGCACCCAGTCCTGCTCAGCCACCTGCGCCACGCCCAACACCTGGCAGCCCACAAAGAAGTCCTGCACTACCAGCAATTGCTGCGCCTCGCGCGCCGCCACTTCAGACGGGAACAACGCCACCACACGGCTGCGCTGCCAGCCATCCTTGGGCGGTGGCATGCCGGGCTCACCGAACAGCGCCTGCTCGGCGTCGGTCTGGGCATCGGCATCCTCCACCGACACGGAGAGCGCATCGAGCGCATCCAGCGCATCGCTGACTGGCTCGATACATTCCTCGGGGCACATCAGACTCAACTCAAACATAGACGCCTCTCAGAAAAATGAAATGCTGACCCTCGTTGCCAAGAGCCAGCATGTGAACTCACTGTTACCGCACCAGCAGGGTGCCTGACACAAACCTGCAACCCACGAAACGCACACGGCCCTCGCCAGCACTGGCGGTATTCCCCTTCCCAAACGGCGCAGCCATTCAACAGGAAGAGGAAGGTGCGAAACGACTCAGGGGGCAGTACCCAGCCTAGCGCTTATGCTGCGACAGCCACTCTTCCAGGTAGTGGATGTTGGTGCCTCCGGCCATGAACTTAGCATCCACCATCAGCTCGCGGTGCAGCGGCACATTGGTGTTGATGCCTTCGATCACGGTCTCGGACAGCGCCGTGCGCATGCGGGCCAGCGCCTGTTCGCGCGTGTCGCCGTGCACGATGATCTTGCCGATCATCGAGTCGTAATTCGGCGGCACAAAGTAGTTGGTGTAGGCATGCGAATCGACACGCACACCCGGGCCGCCCGGTGGGTGCCAGGTCGTGATGCGCCCGGGCGAGGGGACAAACTTGTACGGGTCTTCCGCATTCACCCGGCATTCGATGGCATGACCACGAATCTCGATCTGGCGCTGCGTAAAGGGCAGCTTCTCGCCAGCCGCCACCATGATCTGCGTCTTCACGATGTCCACACCGGTGATCCATTCAGTCACCGGATGCTCCACCTGCACGCGGGTATTCATCTCGATGAAGTAGAACTCGCCGTTTTCGTACAGGAACTCAAAGGTGCCCGCACCCCGGTAGCCAATCTTCTTGCAGGCAGCCACGCAGCGCTCGCCAATCTTCTCGATCAGCTTGCGTGGGATGCCAGGGGCTGGTGCCTCTTCGATCACCTTCTGGTGGCGGCGCTGCATGGAGCAGTCGCGCTCGCCCAGGTAGACCGCGTTGCGGTGCTTGTCGGCCAGGATCTGGATTTCGATGTGACGGGGGTTCTGGAGGAACTTCTCCATGTACACCGCAGGATTTCCGAACGCAGCGCCTGCTTCGGCCTTGGTCATCTGCACGGCATTAACCAGTGCGGCCTCGGTATGCACCACGCGCATGCCACGGCCACCGCCGCCGCCTGCTGCCTTAATGATCACGGGGTAACCGATGGCCTTGGCGATGCGGCGGATCTGCACCGGGTCATCGGGCAACTCGCCCTCAGAGCCCGGCACGCAGGGCACGCCCGCGCGGATCATGGCCTGCTTGGCAGACACCTTGTCGCCCATGATGCGGATTGACTCGGGTGTGGGGCCGATGAACTGGAAGCCGCTCTTTTCCACGCGCTCGGCAAAGTCGGCGTTTTCGGACAGGAAGCCGTAGCCGGGGTGGATGGCCTCGGCGTCGGTCACTTCGGCCGCCGAGATGATGGCCGGCATGTTGAGGTAGGACAGCGGCGAGGGTGCGGGGCCGATGCACACCGCCTCTTCGGCCAGCTTGACGTACTTGGCGTCGCGGTCGGCCTCGGAATAGACCATCACGGCCTTGATCCCAAGTTCGCTGCAGGCGCGCTGGATACGAAGGGCAATCTCCCCTCGGTTTGCGACCAGGATTTTCTTGAACATGGGCGCCTTATTCGATGATGAACAGCGGCTGACCGTACTCCACGGCCTGGCCGTTCTCACCCAGGATGCGGGTCACGGTACCCGACTTGTCCGCCTCGATCTCATTGAGGATCTTCATGGCTTCGATGATGCAAATCGTCTCGCCTTCCTTCACTTGGCTGCCGACTTCGACAAATGCCTTGGCGCCGGGGCTGGACGAACGGTAGAAGGTGCCAACCATGGGCGACTTGACGACATGGCCTGCGGGCACCGCTGGCGGAGCGGGCAGTTCTGCCACAGGGGCCGCAGCTGCAGGCGCAGGTGCCGCCGGGGCCGGCATGGGGGCCGGGACATACTGCTGAACCACGGCGCCACCGCTCTTGACGATGCGGACTTTGCCCTCGGCCTCCGTGATTTCGAGTTCGGACACATTCGACTCTGACACGAGATCGATGAGGGTTTTGAGTTTTCGCAGATCCATGGAAGCTCCAACGGCTATAAAACTGAATAGGGCGCGAATTTACTCCAATTTCACCCTATCGCAGTCTTCCACATGCATTTTCCATGAACTTCGTCATGGAAATAGACGGCCGGAGCCCTCCAGAATCACTGCGGCGACCCGAAATCTGCCGTCACATGCATCACCGCAAAGGGGCCCACAGCTGCAGATCCTGTGGGGTCACCTGCCCCATTTTACGGTGCAGCACCCGCCCCGCCCCGCCCAGCACCACGGTAAAGGGCAGCCCACCCGTCAAGTTACCCAGCGAACGCCCCAGATCCGTCCCTCCCAAACCCGCCAGCCCCACGGGAAACTCCAGAGGAAGCCGCGCCAGGAATTTGCGCACCGCCGAGGGCTGGTCAATCGCCAAACCCAGCACTTGCCAGCCTTTGGCAGCATGTTCGCGATAGAAAGCGTTCAGCATGGGCAACTCTTCCACACAGGGCGGACACCAGGTGGCCCAGAAGTTGAGCAGCAGCGGCTTGCCAGAGAAAGACTTCAACGCGACCACGCCGCCCTCCGGCTTTTCAAATTCCATGCCCCACAGCGCCTGCTCCGCCCCTGCCTCCATGGCGTGCGGCTGAAACTTCCACCATGCCAAGCCGGCCCCTCCCACGGCAGCAGCCCCGGCCACACCGGCATACAGCAGGCGGCGGCGAGTGGGCGAGGAAACCTGAGGCAGCACATTCGGTGATGCAAGCGCGGATTCAGGCAAATCGGAGGGGGTCGTCTTCGTCATGGGGCACTGGTTTCCTGGAGCAGGCGGCGCACGGCCGTCATGTCACCGCGCGGGACGCGGCCTTTGGCATCGGGCTTCAAGGCACCCCGCAGGTCATCAAGGTCGTAAATCAGCAAATGCACTCCGATCATCTCATTGAGCTCCGGCGACTTGCTGCCCAGGCTCAAGGCCTCGACCGATTCGCCATGAAAACCCGTCACCGTACGGGGCTCATAGTCCACATGGTGGTCGATCAGCGCGATCTCCGCAGATTTGGGGTCATCGCAAAACAACTGCAAGTAAATATCCGACAGGCGCGTGGCAGTACCGTGCCAGACCGCCCCCGCCAGGTGTGGACGAAACGCCGCCATACGCTCCATCCAGACCAGTGCCAGCTGGCGCAGCGCCCGCAACTCGCGCGGCTGCGTGTCGGCGCAGAAGATCTCGATGTACTCCCGCACCGCCGCTTCCACCAGATCGTTGTCGGGCAGCGGGGTCCGGGCAGGCAGCCCCATCTGGCGCAGGGCCCGGCGCTTGGCGGGCCCCCATTCCAGCCCTTCCTCAACCACCAGGCGTGCCGTGGTGTGGGCGATTTCTTCGCTCAAAGGTGTGTGCATGAAAGTGGAAGACAGCGGAGGAGTCCGCATTGTGCGCGCGATCCATGACGGGCCGCCTGCGCCCCGCACAAGGCCCGCAGACACCCCAGAAACGAAACCACCCAAGATGCTATGCATTTTGTAGCTCACAGGGCATACACAGTGCGCGCAGAAGGGCTTTTTTGCCAAGATTTTCCCGCATCGCAGCGGCTTTAGAATCAGCGCCCATGCACATACACATACTAGGGATCTGCGGCACATTCATGGGAGGCCTTGCAGCGCTGGCCCGCGAGGCAGGCCACAAGGTGACCGGTTGCGACGCCGGCGTCTACCCCCCGATGAGCGACCAGCTCCGGGCATTGGGCATCGACCTGATCGAGGGTTTTGGTGCGGACCAGATAGCGCTCCAGCCCGATATGTTTGTGATCGGCAACATGGTCAGCCGTGCCCGGCTGCCCGACGGCACCCCCAAGTTCCCTCTGATGGAAGCCATCCTGGACGCTGGCCTGCCCTACACCAGCGGCCCCCAGTGGCTGGCCGAACATGTGCTGCAGGGGCGCCATGTGCTGGCCGTGGCCGGCACGCACGGCAAGACCACCACGACCTCGATGCTGGCCTGGATCCTGGAAAACGCGGGCCAGCAGCCCGGCTTCCTGATTGGGGGTGTGCCACTGAACTTCGGCCTGTCTGCCCGGCTGGGCGCGGCACAGCGCCCCGTACCAGCGTCCACCCCACTGGGTGCGACGCCGCTGTTTGTGATCGAGGCGGACGAGTACGACACCGCCTTCTTCGACAAGCGCAGCAAGTTCGTGCACTACCGGCCCCGCACCGCCGTGCTCAACAACCTCGAATTCGACCACGCCGACATCTTTGACGACCTGGCCGCCATTGAGCGCCAGTTCCACCACCTCGTACGCACGGTCCCCCCGTCAGGCCGCGTCGTGACCAACGGGTTGGAGGAAAGCCTGGCACGGGTGCTGCACACCGGATGCTGGAGCGAAGTGACCAGCTTTGGCGCGGCGGTGAGCGACTTTTACGCCGTAGGCGATCCCCAGGCATTTGACGTCATGCACCAGGGCCGCCGCGTGGCCCGCGTGGAATGGTCGCTCACCGGGGTGCACAACCAGCTCAACGCGCTGGCTGCCATCACGGCTGCCCACCATGTAGGAGTTCCCCCCGAGCAAGCAGCCAGCGCCCTCGCCACCTTCCAGAACGTCAAACGGCGCATGGAACTGCGTGGCACCGTGGGTGGCGTGGCCGTGTACGACGACTTTGCACACCACCCGACGGCGCTGCGCACCACCCTGGACGGCCTGCGCCGCAGCCTGGGCAGCAGCGCGCGGATCCTGGCCGTGTTCGAGCCCCGCAGCAACACCATGAAACTGGGCGCCATGAAGAGCCAGCTGCCCTGGGCCCTGGAGCCCGCCGATCTCGCGTTCTGCCACACGGCAGGGCTGGACTGGGATGCCGCCAAGGCGCTCGCTCCCCTCGGTGTAGGCCCAGGCCAGCGCGCGCAAACCGCAGCCGACATCGACACCCTGGTGGCCCAGGTGGCGCAGTCCGCCCGGCCGGGGGATCATGTGGTGTGCATGAGCAATGGCGGGTTTGGGGGCATCCACGCCAAGTTGCTGCAGGCTTTGGCGACAGTGCGCTGACACCCGTCACTGCAGCACGGGCTACAACGACAGCAGCAACTACCCGCGCGCTTAAAGCCGCCTCTGGCACCGCATTCCTGCGCAGGCGCTATTTGCGTGGAGCGGGCACAGCCCCTGGCTGATCACCTGCAGGCAACGGCCGGGCACGCTGCCTGGGGGTAACATCCACGCCGACTTTGGCTTGCTCCACCGTCACCATGGGAGGCAAATCCCCTGCACACAACTCGGCGGCCTGATTGGAGCCGTCCGTGCCGCGACCTGCCTCGGCCAGCGAAGGCATATCGGGGCGCGACACCTCCAGCGCTGTCATCAATTTGCCCATGGACGCCAGCGCACGCGCCTGCGCGATGACTTGGTTGTAACGGGCATTGATGAAAGCCCGGCTGGCCTGGAAGTACTCGTTCTGGGTGTCCAGAATATCGAGCAGGGTCCGTTGGCCAATGTCGAATTGCTGGCGATACGCCTCACGGGATTTTTCAGACGACAACCGGTGCTGATCAAGGAATGCCAGTTGCTCAGTCAATCGCTGAGATTCGGAGTAAGAACTTGCAAGGTTCTGCCGCAAATCACGGCAAGCCTTTTCCTGCAGATCCAACGCTTGGCTGTTAGTCTCCACCGCCTTGAGTTCGCGGGCTTCGTCCGCACCGCCCCGATACAGGTTGTAGCTCAACACCACGCCTATCGAAGTGTCGCGCGAACGCCCCCTCTCACCTAGCAGGTTGTGGTCCCAAGTTTGACTGGCGCGAAAATCCACCCGCGGGACATAGGCGGCCTTCCGTGCAGCAATACCGGCCTCGCTGGCCCGCACGTTCTCAATGGCTGCACTTAACGCCGGACTGTTGCTCAACCCCAGGCTCATGGCTTCCGGCAAGGAGGGTGGCAACCCTTTGAGCTTTATGCCCTCGGCCAACGTGGGAAGGTTTGCAGCAGGCATCTCCCCCACCACTCGCTGGTAGCGGGCTGTCACGTCATACAGGTTGGCAAGCTCCGTCAGCAAATTGGACTCCGCCAAAGCCAACCTGCCCACGGCCTGCTCCAGATCCACGCGTCGGCCGACCCCCGCGCCCGCCCGCTCGTCAATCTGACTCGTCGTCACCTTGTGTTCGGCGTAGTTGAGCTTTGCCTGCTCCACTAGCTCTCGGTACCGAATCACATCAACATAGGCACGCAAAGCCTCCAGGGTGGCTGTTTCCGACGCTTCAACCAATTCGTAGTACCGCACCAGCTTGGCGTGGCCCAAACGTTGCACCTCGTTGCGCGTGAAGAACCCATCAAACAACATCTGGTTCAGGGTCAGTGCTGCACTGCCATAGGAATACCATCCGGTCTCCCCGGAGGGGCGCCGGTTGTTCTGCCGGCCCGCACCAGCCAACGCATCCAGTTGGGGCAAGTACCCCGCACGCGCCTCACCACGTTCCGCATCCGCGATTCTGAAACCGCGCCATCGCGCCTGCACCTCGGGATTGGTCACCACCGTCTTGCGCGCTGCCTCCACCAAGGGCAGCGGCAGCACTTGCGCCGAAGCTCCTGTGGCAACGAGGACTGCTGAACCGACCAGCGTTAGGACGTATCGCATGGGGCCTCCAGATGTATCTGTTAGTGAGAAAAATCACTATAGGCAGCGGTGTTTTCGCACGCAAACAATTTGTGTGCGAAATCATCATTTCCTTGCAAAATGAACTGAGGCGGGGGTGTTTTGATAGCAACAAACTGCAACTCAAGGCCATGTCTATCAAAGAAAACTATCGTTTTTTTCTCGCGTGGTTACGCCGGGGAAGAATTGTTTTCTTTTGCCTGCTCGCTCTGCAATGGGCGATCGCGGAACCAGACATGGACAAGATGCAGAACCTTGCCTCGCAGCGCTATGGGGCAAAGGCTGCAGATACGGTGAGCGCCTGGCGCAAGATGCTGGACGAAGGGCGAAAACTCGAAGAGTCTGAAAAACTGGCTCTTGTGAACACCTTTTTCAATCGCCGGGTACTGTTTGAGAACGACATCGTCGTCTGGCAGCAGAACGACTACTGGGCCACCCCGTTGGAAACCATGGGACGCGGTGCAGGCGACTGCGAAGATTTTGCGATTGCCAAGTACACCAGCCTGTTGCTGATGGGCGTGCCCAATGACAAGCTACGCATGATCTATGTGCGAGCCCGTATCGGTGGAGCCGGAAGCACCCGCAGCGAGGCCCACATGGTGCTTGGCTACTACGCCGTGCCGACAGAAGAGCCCATGATTCTCGACAACCTGATAGGCAACATCCGTCCGGCCACGTCCAGAACAGACCTCGCGCCCGTTTTCAGCTTCAACAACAGTGGCCTGTGGGTAGCAGGAACGACCGCCCCTGCAGCCGATCCGACAGCGCGGCTGTCCCGCTGGCGCGATGTACTGGAACGCATGCGCCAGGACGGGCTGTGATGCTCCAGACTACTTACGAGAGGCTTCACCATGTCACTCACTAAACAACTCTGGATTGCCATCGCACTTGTGATGACGCTGGCGTTTGGCTGCAGCATGGTGGTCAGTGTGTTGTCCGCGCGGCACTACCTCCAGCAGCAACTGCAGGTCAAAAACATTGACAACGCCAACTCTCTGGCACTGTCTTTGTCACAACTCGACAAGGACCCCGTCACCGTGGAATTGCAAGTAGCCGCGCAGTTTGATGCGGGCCATTACCGCTTCATTCGCATTGTGTCGCCCACTGGAGCAACGCTGGTGGAAAAGACTTTCAAAGGAGAGCAAACAGCCGCGCCCTCATGGTTCGTCAATCTGATTCCGATTCGCGCAGAACCCGGACGCGCGCAGATCAACGATGGCTGGAGCCAGTACGGCACGCTGAGCTTGGCCAGTCATGACCAGTACGTCTACAAAAGCCTGTGGGAGGGCACCCTGGAGTTGCTGATGTGGTTTGTCTTTGGCAGCGTAGTCACTGGATTGGCCGGCACACAAGTCATCCGTTACATCACGCGGCCTCTAGAAGACGTAGTGAGCCAAGCCGAAGCCATCGCACAAAGGCACTTTCTCACAATTGAAGAGCCAAGCACCCCCGAACTGCGCAGCGTTGTCCGGGCCATGAATGACATGGTCGCAAGGATCAAAGCCATGCTGACTGAGGAGGCCGCCCGACTGGAAACTCTGCGCAGGAAAGTCAACCGGGATGCCGTTACCGGGTTGTCCAGTCGCGAGTACTTTTTGTCGCACCTGAACGAGATACTGACAGGTGAACATTTCGCGAAAACGGGCAGCTTCGTGCTGGTACGCATCGCGGACCTCAATACGCTCAACGTGCAGCTGGGCCACGCCCGCACCGATGATCTGCTCAAGGGCCTGGGCTCCGTTTTGTACGACAGCGGGAACGACAGACCCGGTCAGCGCGCCGGGCGCATCAAGGGTGGCGAGTTTGCCGTGGTTTGCCCCACCCAGGCCTCTGCCAGCGACGCGGCCACCGACATTCACCAACGCCTGACCACCGGGTGGTTGCCCTATTGGATAGGCGACGCCCCTGACCTTTTCCATGTGGCCGGCGTACGCTATCAACGAGGGCAGGATATGAGCGACCTTTTGCGCCGGGCAGATGAAGCCATGGCCCGCGCGCAAGCCCAAGGCCCCAACAATTGGTACGCCAACGAAGAGGGCCACGAGCACGCGGTGCTGCCTACAGATCAATGGCGAACTTTATTGACCGAGGCCGTCAGTGGCGGCCGACTGTCGTTGGTGTTTTATCCCGTCGTAGGTGGTGACGGGGTGGTTGCCTTGCATGATGAAGGAGTCATCCGCCTTCAGACCGATGATGCAGGTCCTCCTTGGCAAGCGGGGGATTTCATGCCCATGGCTGCACATCTGAATCTCACCGTGCCCATTGACCTCAAGGTCGTACGGTTGGCCATCGAGCACCTGCGTACGGGCTCTGGCGATATCGCAGTGAACTTGTCGGCAGACACGATTGCAGACTTCCAGTTTCGCAACGATCTGACGCAAATGCTCATGACCTATCCCGACGTCTGCCAACGCTTGTTGTTCGAAGTGCCCGAGTACGGCGTCTTTCGCCATTTTGAGGCCTTCCGGGACCTGGCCCATACCCTCAAGCAGCTGGGATGCAGGGTCGGGATCGAGTACTTCGGGCAGCGTTTTGCAGAGGGCAACAAACTCGCCGACCTTGGGCTTGACTACATAAAGATCCATCCCAGCTACGTTCGAGGTATTGCAAACACCCCGGGCAACCAGGAGTTCCTGCAGGGACTGTGCAACATGGCACATACGCTGGGCATCACGGTCATCGCCACCGGCGTGGAATCCCGCACCGACCTACCGCTTCTGACACAACTGGGATTTGACGGAGCCACGGGCCCAGGGCTCAGTGCCTGACACAACCGCAATGGCCACGTCTCCCGAATTCCAGCTCCAGGTCGTCCAGGTGCTTCCTGGGCCTAGCCTCGCGGCGTGGCATGACTGCCTGCGCGTCGTTCTGACCCATGAGCACGCCCCCCCCAAAACGACACCCGAGATACTTTGGGAGCGCCTGAAAGGCTACCCCCACAACCATCTAACGCCACGCCCCCTGATCATTGAATTCGGATCGACAGACCCCGGCCATGTTTTTGCAACATTCGCCATGGCTTTGCTCAGGGCTGCGCGCCATGTTGCCAGCCGACACCGCATCACACCACTTTCAGAGTCCGCCACTGAGGTCACTCTCGAAATCATGACCCCAGAGTCCGCCAAAGCCCTGGCGCAAATGGCGCTGGCTTTGACCCGCGTTGCCTTCAATGCGGACGGAGCTGCCCCATGGGGAGATCCCTTGTGGATGACGTTGTGTGACCTGCGCCCACGCACCAGCCACTACCATACCCAAGACAGGTTGCTGACCGCAAGGCAAATGGGTTTGCACTGCGAAGTCGGCGGAGGGCTTCACCGCGCCCACTACCGCGTGGGCCAAGGCCCAAGCTCCCAACTGATGGCCAACGCGTATAGCGCTATTACCAGCCATCTGGGCAAGGACCTCGCCGGTGACAAGATCCGCGCACGTACTGCCTTGGTCAGGGCAGGCCTCCCGGTTCCTGCGCAACAACGGGTCACCTCTTCGGCCGAGGCCGCCCAGGCGGCGATCAAACTGGGGTTCCCTGTCGTACTCAAGCCTTCGGGCTCACGCGCCAGTCAAGGCGTCTTCACAATGCTGCGCACGGTCACTATCGTGGAAGAGGTGTACCAAAGACTTGCAGGTATGTATGCCGAGATCATTGTGGAGAAACAGGTCATTGGCGAAGACTACCGACTGCTTGTGATCGGAGGGCGCTGCGTCGCAGCAGCCCAACGCCTGCACCCCTGCGTGACCGGAGACGGCATATGCACGGTGGCCGAGTTGGTGGAAGCGTCCAACCAGTCGCATGGAAGGGATGGCATCTTCATTGCCCCCATTGCATTTGACACCGAGGTCCTGCAAACCCTGTCAGACCAAAACTTGGGGCCAGACAGCACACCTCCAGCCGGAACAGTGGTAGTGCTGCGCCGCGCTGCGTGCCCGTCTTCTCTCGCACGGGATGTCTCTGGAGATATCCATCCTTCTGTAAAGCACCTGGCAGAACAAGCCGCTGTGGCAGTACAGCTCGATTTCGCTGGCGTCGATCTCGTTTCGGCGGACATAACACGCCCATGGACAGAAGTAGAAACCGCCATAGTTGAAATCAACGCCGGTCCTGGGCTCGATATCAACCGTTTTCCCGATCTTGGCACCCCCCGTCCCGTCGCGCGCCACATACTGCGTTCGGCCGTTTCCGCCGGACAGTCCAGCAACATTCCCGTGGTGTGCGTGGTAGGTCGCTACGGCAAGCAACTCTGCGCGGACATGTTGTCCAACATGCTGCGCATGACTGGCGTTGAAGCCCGCGTAGCAGACAACCTGCGCGACCCATTTCCTGCCCCTCTGCCATCGCACCATGGGGCTGTACGCGCCTGGGTCGGTGGGTGGCTGAGCCGCACAGAGATCGATGCACTGGTGCTGCCGTTGCCCTGGAGTGCATTGGCGCGGGAAGGCATGTCTGTGCAGCAGCACTCTGTGGCGATTCTTGTGGACGAAGAAGGGGACTTTCGCGCTCTGGAAAAGGAGCTGATGCTACCCGGCATCCAGGCCAAGCTCTACCGCATGGTGTGCGACACAGCCAACAATGGCGTAGTGTTTGACGCCACGTCCTTGGCACTGCGGGCCGCAACGGCGCATATGCCGCCCCATACCACCGTCGCGTGCCTGCCAGCAACAGCGCTCTACGTCGAATCCGGCTGGCTGAGACACCATCGCCTCCACGGTGGCGAGGCCGTCCTCACGGTCACAGATGCGGCGGGCGCTGCGTCCTTCTACCTAGCGCCCGCGACCGGTGATTGGCAACTGCTGCTGACCATCCCCCCATCAGCTCAGCAGTCAACACCCCCAGTCGGCAAGACGCAGACGATCGCGTACGCCCTGGCAGCCATGAGACTGCTGGGATGCGACTTGCCGACCCTGCAATCACTCGCGCTGCTGTGCGCTCCGCGGGTGGACCCTACCGCTTTGCCAAAGATCACGCCCTGGACTCTGAAGGTCCCCACCTCGGCCACCGAGGCAGGGATCCATCTGCTGCGCCTGCTTGCCCCCGCACCGACCACCTGCCTGCAGGTGTTTTGCCAAGACTCCGAGCCCATGCGCAAGATGTTGGCCCAGTGGTCTGCCCTGCTCGCGCCTTATCGCCACACATGGTGCATCCAGCCTTCCGAAGAAGCCTTGAGTGACAGCATCAGCACACGGGATCAGCTGGTCGCACAAGGCTGGGATCCAGCCCTTGTGCAGATGGCGTCCACTCCACCCGACAACGCTCCATCAAGTACGAAATCACTGCAACTGCGCATCACAGACCATCTGGATAGCCCATTGCTGCTGGGGCTCTGCAAGACTTCTGCCGAAAAAGCATACGTGGCTGATGATGCCTGGACGGCCGAAACACTGGCGGTCGTCGCTGGCGCGACCTGGATTGGAAAAGGATATCCCCGGCATTGGGATCCCTCTCGCATTGCCATTGAGGGTGAATCCCCCGAAGGGCAATTGGTGATCGTTGAAGGTGTAGCCAACAGCCTTGCAGCCATCCAGCACATCGAGCACCGCACCCGAGAAGCATTCTTACAAGGCGCTCAGGCTGTCATGAGCGCCGTCATGCCACCCGAGCTGCCACGATGGATGCCTTTTCTCCTGAGCGAGGATCCAACGCATAGCTTGTACCAGCTTGCGAAATCCGCACGCGCACGCAGCAACCGATCGGTGACCGTCCTGCTCGGCGGAGGGAGCAGACCTTTCCCGCCTATCGCAGCGCTGGTGAACCAATCGCAGATGGACCTGGATTGCGTCTTTCAAACACCCAGCAACACAGAATACGCGCATCGCACGGCGCTAGCGCTTGCCAGACTTTCGACCATAGGTAGTGGTGCGCCTGGCGGCATCCTGCTGCCTACCATGTGGCGAATCGATGAGATCACCCTGGCTCAACCCAATCATTGTGTTGTGCTGGCAGACGACTTTCGTACGCTAGACCGGCTTGCTGCCGTGCTTCATCTGCTGCGCTCCGCGAGTATCACCATCGTGGGCTTGAATCCCTCGCAACACGATGCGTGCAAGGACCTCGTAAATAACAGCCACCCCGAGCCCCAGAAGCTGCGCTTCGCGCCGACGATGGCAGACCTGCTGCACACATGGGCACCAACATGACTTACTCACCCGAAGTCTTCGAGGCGCCTCACGCCCGCATGCCCAGCTTTGAGCCAGGGCCGGCGGAGCATCTATTTGGAGAGCTTCTGCTGGAAGACCTTCAAAGGCCTGAAGGAAAATTCTCCAGGGCGCTAGAGACCTTCACCAGCACCTGTTTTCCTCAAGAGGGCGTCCGCGTTGCTGTTGTCTTGTATGCCCCAGGACAACCACGATTGCTGGTCAGCCGCGAAGGAGGAGGGAAAAAAGGCCTGGAGCGTGCGCTTCAGCGGCTCGTCAAGCACCCAAGGTATTCAGCCTTGGCAGGCCACGAAAAAGTGCGCTTGCAACTCGATTTTGTTGCTGATCCCCCCACCCCCATGGATCTGGGCAAAGTGGGCATGACGCTTCGAGGGGACCGGCACTTTGAAGTGGGTCTAGAAGGCATTGAGTTGCGCACAAACGCCGGCAAACGCCACCTCTTCCTGCCGGGGGATGCGTTCGTCTACTCGATCATG
Organism: Acidovorax sp. BL-A-41-H1; assembly: GCF_051942715.1. Taxonomy (NCBI): domain Bacteria; kingdom Pseudomonadati; phylum Pseudomonadota; class Betaproteobacteria; order Burkholderiales; family Comamonadaceae; genus Acidovorax; species Acidovorax sp. BL-A-41-H1. Next base: position 81,519 of record NZ_JBPVJQ010000010.1, read on the forward strand.
TCACTGCAGCAGTTGCGTGCGCATCTGCGTTCAAGTTTTGGGTCTGAGACCGTTGCGCAGGCACACTGTGCCCGCTTCCACTCGGAGAGCTACTTATGGATCGACGGCCACTTTCACCGCCTCTACCGGGGGATGCCCCTGATAGGTCCACTCACGCGGGAGAAACTGTCCGAGGCTCTCATGCTCGCTGTGGACCATGTACTGCGTGAACAGAACCCCGACGGAACCTACCTTTACTACTACGACGCGGCGACCGACAGCCGACGCGACCATGAGCACCCCACGCGCGACCCGGAAACCAACCCGTACTACAACATCCTGCGACATAGCGGAGGAGCGCTCAACTGCCTCTACAGCGACCAACTGCGAGGAGAACGCCGCAGCTACGACAGTGCTCGTCGCGCTATCGAGTTCCTGATTGCACAGGCCAGGACATACGCCACTGATACCGGAGAAGCCGCCTACATCTACAGCGAGCGCAAGGCCAAGCTGGGTGGCACCGGCTTAGGTCTCTACCTGTTGGCAGAGTACGAAATCACTACCGGAGACACACGCTACCACCCTTGGGCACAAAGGCTGGCCCGGCATCTGATCCAACAGATCACCGCAAGCGGCGAGTTCATTTACTACAACATCTATCTCGACGAAAACATCGACGAAAGGCGAAACGCAAACTACTTTTCGTTCTACTACCCCGGCGAGGCCATTTGCGGCCTTGCTCGCTACTTGCACCTGATCGGTGAGACTGAGCGGACGCCCTACTTCAACCATCTGCATCGGGCCCTGCACTACCTGATCAACATCCGCCCCACCGAGAGGGCGGACCAATACACGAATGTTCCATCAGATGCGTGGCTGATGATGGGCATCAAAGAGTTGTGGGACTTTCCCGCAATGCGCAAGGCAGACTACTTCAACTTTGTTGTATCAGATGCGCGCCAGATGGTGGCTCAGATGTACAAGGTAGATACAGCCCCCTACCCAGATTACGCCGGTGGGTTTTACTATCGATTCGGCGACTATCCGTACTCCGATGGCGCCCGAATGGAGGGCTTGATGGGCGCATACCAGTTGGCCCTGAAAGCTGGACAAATGGACATAGCACAGGAAATATGGCCCGCACTGTGCTTAGGCGCTTGGGCCACCTTGCATCTTGTCAACACCCCAGCCGCCGTCTACTCGGCGCGCAACCCGGCGCGCAGCCTTGGAGGGATCCGTTTCAAGTACACAAGGCAATGGTTTCGCATCGACACCATTCAGCATGTCGCATCGTTCTATGCGCGTCTACTAGGCCATTGGCCTGGTCCAGAAACCTGACAAATACGGTACAGAATCGAAGCGCCCACCTGGCACCACAACGTTACCCCTATGCTTCAATCATTGGGCCCCTGGCAATACCGGATTGAGGACCGCCTGGGCGGAGGTGGCCTTGCGCAAGCCTATCGCTGCATACACCCAGACCTCCCGGGAAAATTTGCCATCAAGATCCTGAAGAATCCCACGCACGTCAACACCCTATTGAGAGAAGTGCGGGCCTTGATTGCACTCGACGGGTTTGCAGGGGTTCCAGCCTTGATAGACCATGGGCGCGACCAACGTGGGCAATTGTGCATGGTCACGACCCTCATGCCAGGAGTCCGGCTGGACCACCATGTGCGCCGCACCGGCCCGCTCTCAAGTGCAGATACGCTGGGCATCGTCCAGCAGCTGCTGGACATCCTTCAACACGCCCACTCCAAAGGACTTCTACACAAGGACATCAAGCACTCCAACATTCTTTTGGAGGGCCATCGTGTATCGTTGATTGACTGGGGGGCCAGCGAGTTCACCCATGAGCTTCCCAGCGAAACACTGCGCGCAAAATCCAGCTACATGGCCCCCGAATGCTATTTTGGCCAACATGGACCTGGCAGCGACTTTTACTCGCTGGGCTGGCTGGCCGTGTATCTAGCCACCGGACGCGAGCCATTCCACTGCAGCGAAGTCAAAGACAAGCACTACTGGGCCGTCGCCCACCTTCTGGAGCAACCACGGTGGCCCCGCGACTTGCCACGGGAAGTCAGCGCTGTGGCACTGCAATGGCTCGCCCGCAGCCCTTCGCTGCGCAATATTGCATACGATCTAACCCAGTTGAAGAAAACATGCTCCTCTATCGCGGTCAACGCGGAAAGAGAAACCATCGAATTCGAGGCCATCGTCGGCCAAGACTATTTGCTACTGGGCGCCGAGCACGGAGCCACAACTTTTCAATGTGAGTTGGCTAATCGTTTGCTCGACACCGGGCAACCAGAGGCCGCTTTGGCTTGGCTTGAAGCTGCGGCAAAACAGGGATACCCCAGAGCGCAACGCTTGCTGGCCAAGGCACTCCCCGACGATGCAGAACATGCCTGCCGAAAACAGCAGCTACTGCAATCCGCAGCAGAAACTGGCAGCCCCGCAGCTCATTACCAACTCGCCAAAGCCATGTTGCGACAGGGTGCTTCCTGCTCGCCGGAATCACCTGCACGAAAGCAATTGGAATTTGCAGCATCCACGGGCCAAGCGGGTGCACTCGTACTCCTGGCGCGCCACCTCCCTCCTTTGTCCTGCAGACTGGCCTTGGAGCTGGCAGCAGAGAGTGGTCACCCAGCCGCGATCAAGGCACTGCAAAAACAGGATCAATGTAAAAAAACACCAGACATCCATTGATGTCTATGGCCCATCACCAACTGCTGTGCACAACTCCCTCAGCGTGGCTTTTCCAATGCGGGCGCTTCAGTAGCCTGGACAAGAAGTCGCTCAAACTCTTGAAGTTCTTCGGAACGAGGTGCAGCGCAAGCTCTTGCGATAGCGCTCCGCAAGCCCTGGGCCATGTATGGAACGTTAGCCACATTGCGCTGCTCGTCTTCTGGCCAATCAGCCGGGTTCAGCCCGCGCACCTTGGTGACTGTTGCTTGCACCTCGCCAAGTGCCTCCAAGGTTGCCTTTACCAAAGGGGCGCCGCAAGGCTTCGCAAAGGGTTTAAGTACAGGTTTGCAAGCAGGCTCGCAAAGCCGCATAAGTCGGCTCCACATAAGGTGCGCACCATAGGACTCTCGGACAAGCAGATGCCACTCGCTCACATTTCTTGGCAACGCAGTTTCGGCTCCGGAGACTCCCTCCATGGCGTTTTCCAAGGAACGCGCCAACCCCTCTAGGAACCAAGAATTCTTGAAAAAAGTGTACCCATACTGGTACGCATGGAAGAGTTCGTGCGCCGGAGTCAGGTTGGGAGGCTCCCAATGAGCGCCTATGGTCAACGTAAGCGCTCGCCCCTCTTGCTCGCCAAACTTGCGGTATCGATACTGAATGGCCGCATCGCCAGCACTACCATTTCCACGAGCCAACTGAAGGACGTGTACATCAATGCGTCGAACCTGGCCTTGGTATCTCGGCATTTTCAACGGAGACTGCAGGCCAAGCTCTTGCTCAAAAAAGAGAGCTGCCGCCGCCAGCTGGGCTTGCAGCAGAGACACTTTGTATGCATCAAAAGCATCTCTCCCATACCGCGTGAAATACACATTCACAGAACCTTCTGTGACTCTCTGATCCAGTGCCTCCCTCGGTGCTCGCCAGTCTGAGAATGCATTTGAGCAGCACAGGGCGGCAAGCCCGGCTGTCCAGCCAAATCGGGAGCGCCAGCCCATCGTCATATCCAATCCGCGCTTGGCGTCGGCACTCGCGCTGCAGCAGCGGAATGCGCCTTCAAACGCTTCACCCAGTCGGACAGCCGCGTCCCCGCTGAGCTCTTCACCAACACCAGATCATTGCCCCGCAATTGACGGAACACCCACTCGCCCACCTGCTCCACAGTATCGAAATGAAAAACCTTGCGATCAGGAGGCCACGCCTCCAGCGCCAAGTCCTGCATGAGCGCTCCAACAAGAATGATCAACGTGGCATCGGTCGCGAGAATAGGCTCTTTCAGCGCCAGGTGCATCGACGCTTCGTTTTCACCCAGTTCCAACATGTCACCCAAAACAAGTACCAATCGGCCTGAACCAGTCCTCGCAACGGCCGCCAGCGCAGCGTGCATGGACAAGGGATTCGCGTTGTAGGACTCATCCACCAATTCCAATTTGCATCCGCCATCCCAAGCCAGAGTGTGGCGCTCACCGCGTCCAGGCAAAGGCAGGAATCGGCTCAGCGACGTGGCTACACGCTTCACATCCCGACCCACAACCCCAGCAACCGCCAGCACGGCCATGGCATTCAGGACCATGTGCTCCCCTTGTGCCGAAAGACGTACTTCAACTCGCTCACCAAAAGCGAAAACTTGCGCAAGCCCCAGCTCAAAGGCGTCTAGCCTCACATCGCACTCAGGGTGCTTCCCATAAGTGACCACTCTCAGATTCCGCCTCAACGCAGCCTTATGCACAATCTGCCACTCGTTCATATCGCGGTTGAGAACGGCAACACTCCCCGGCAACATGCCGCCAAACATCAGTGATTTCTTGCGCGCGATCTCTGCCACCGAGTGGTGATACTTGAGATGCGCCGGCCCCACATTCGTAAATACGGCAACGTCCGGCCTGACCAGGCGGGTGTTAAGAGCCATATCGCCTACAGCCATCTCCATCACGACATAGTCCGCATCGACAGGCAGAGAAGCCAAATTCCACGCGATACCGTGAGGAAGATTGGCACTCTCCCGTGCCATGCCGACTTTTCCAAAGTCGGCCAGCGCATGAGCCAGCATGGCCACCGTGGTGGTTTTCCCAGCACTACCTGTAACCCCCACAAAACATGCCTTCATCTGCGCACGTGCCGCCTTGCCCATAGCCAGCAACGCTGCAGACTCATCCTCTACCGCAAGCACGGGAACATCCACCAACGCACCCGATTGCAGCGCCGCAATGTGGCCCGGGTCCACGCAAACGATCGCAGCAGGGGTCAGCGGCAGCGCTGCCAGCAGCGACTCGGGCATGCCGCCCTTGCAACCCGGCCTCCTGACAAAAACCACATCGCATTCCCGCATGGCGGGAGGCCAGGTACAGGCGCCTCCCGCTCCAGAAAACTCCGCGCCGGGCGGGCGCCACCATGTGCCACCAGTCACCGCTGCAATATTTTGCGCAGTCCATCGCATCGGTCCGCGCTTTTGCGAGGATCCAAAAAAAACACGGTAGTAGGCCACTAGCCCCGAGAGGTAGTGCTCCACATCGTCAATCCGAACCCTGAAGCCATGGTGCCGGATAAAAAAACTCCGACAAATCTTGTGCGGCTCCCGAAAGAACATGGCCCACTCGGGCCAGAAGAAACCATTGAGCAAGTATTTGGCGCGGAAATGCAAGGCTCGCTCAAACTTGGACTCATCAATCATCGCCAGCAAGTATCGAAGCTCTGGAAGAGCGCGCAACCGTTCAATCATCGCTCGGGTTGCCATCATGAGTTCTAGCAGCGTAGGAAATGTGGTTTCACGCTCCAGCACGAAATCGAGATGGTCCAACACATTACGCAGGCCAAAGATGAAGTAGCTCTCTCGCGGCGAGTACCGCGTCAACTCCTCTGTGCAGTAGGCCAGCCAATGATCGTGGTTGCGCCAGTGCTCAGCGGCTACAAAGTGCTCAAAGGCTTTTTCCACGGCATTGAGCCAGCGCAGCTCATGGGTATGCGCATACAGGCGCATCAATGCAAATGCGGCCTCGCCATCGTAGTAAACAATGCGAAACGCTTGTTTGACAGAAAGATCTTCCGCACTCAAAACATGGACAAACTGCCCAGTTCGCTGGTTCTGCATCGCCAGCATGCCGGCCCCCAGTTGCTCCATCAATGGGGCGTCTTCATTGCTTCCCGTCACCTCGGCAAAGCGCACCAAGGCCAGCAGCGCGACCGCACTGCCGCCCAACTTGATCTCCCCACCTTCGTCTACCAGGTACGCTATAGAGTCGCCATCTGGTTGCGCATAGACCCGAACAAGTGCACTTCGCATGTAGCTCAACGCGCGTTCGATCGCCCGTAACAAGGTATCGGACCGCAACGAAGCCCAAGCGTCCACCATGGAGAACAGGGTGCTGGCGTGACGCAACGCGTTGTAGCTCTCAATTCGCCGACCGAAGCACGGGAAGAATCCGTAAACGAACCGGCCATCATCTCCAACCTGATGGGCTAGATGGTCCGCCCCACCAGCCACCACATCGAGTAGGGCAGCCCCATTCCAGGCAGTGAATTCTCGCCGCCCCGCATCTACCCCAACACCACCAATCAGCGGATAACTTGATTGGCCGTCTGCAAACCAGCCACGGGTTTCAAAGATCCACACCGGTTGCCCGTCGTCAAAGCAGACCCCTTCCAGTCCATAACGGGTTTTTGCATGCAGAAGGAAGTTACCCTCGTTGAGTACTGCATGAGGAGTTTCACCCCGCGGGTAGAACATTGCATGTGCATTGACCTCCATCTCCAGAAACGCGTTTTCGAAACGCTCATCCAGGGAGATTCCGTACCGAAAATAGTTGCGCTTAGTGGATGCAAGCCGCTGTTTGAGTTCGCCCCACGTCAAACACCACACATGCCACGGCACATCTATGCGCAACCACAACGGGCCCTCGCATACTTCACCACTATCCGCTATGGGCAACGCCATGCATTGAGCCCTCCCGTTTTCCCAGGCTTCATCGAACGCCTCGCCTGTTGCGCTCAGAATCTTGGCGCGCTTCGTCGAATCGCACACAGAAAAGAAAAGGATCAACGGTGTATCGCCAGGGCGGGACTCCAGACACTCCTGACGCACGGAATCATGCAAAGCATTCAGCGCAGTTGCCATCAACGCCATGGGCAAAGACCTCCGTTTTTGGTACCTCAGACCAGCCACCAAGTTACAGCAAACATGCGCGTCCAGAGAGCACGTAGCCAGATTGCCCAAATGACCGCCCGACGCAAGCACACAGCATAGCCATTGGTGTGCACAAAAAAAGCACCGCCTTTCACGGCGGTGCTCAAGAACCCATGCGCGGTTCAGTTCACATGGGCTTTTCACCTTGGGTCATCTCTTGAGCAACCTGATTTACCAAATCGGCGCCTGGATCGCTTCCTACATCCATGGGTTGCCCCCCGCCTCCGTCGGACGGAGCTGCTCCACCACCTGAGCCTCCCGAGCTACCCGGCACACCGGCAACTTCCTCCTCGTCTGGCAGAAGGTCTTCAGATGCAATGGGCTCGCTGCTCGACGAATCTTCTGTGGGCGGTGACGCCTCATTCGACGCAACTGGTGGCACACCAAGCCCGTCCTCCTCTTCACCCAGGAGGTCAAGAGACTCTGGGGTGACATCTGATCCGGGGGGAGAGTCACCCTTGTCGGATGGCACATCTTCCTCATCGTCACCTGCACCACCCGTGCGAGCCGCAAAAGACATGGCTTGAGGAGGCTCTTCGTCGCTGTCGGCGTCATTGTCGCTGTCAGCGTCGTTGTCCGAGTCAGCGTCATTGTCGCTGTCGGCATCGTTGTCCGAGTCGGCATCGTTGTCGCTGTCAGCGTCGTTATCCGAGTCAGCATCGTTATCCGAGTCAGCGTCATCGTCGCTGTCAGCATCGTTATCCGAGTCAGCGTCATCGTCGCTGTCGGCATCGTTGTCCGAATCAGCGTCGTTGTCGCTGTCGGCGTCATTGTCGCTGTCAGCGTCGTTATCCGAGTCGGCATCGTTGTCCGAGTCGGCGTCATTGTCGCTGTCGGCATCGTTGTCCGAGTCAGCGTCATCGTCACTGTCGGCGTCGTTGTCCGAGTCAGCGTCATCGTCGCTGTCGGCATCGTTGTCCGAATCGGCGTCGTTGTCGCTGTCGGCGTCGTTGTCCGAGTCAGCGTCATCGTCACTGTCGGCGTCGTCGTCCGAATCAGCGTCGTTGTCGCTGTCGGCGTCGTTGTCCGAGTCAGCGTCATCGTCACTGTCGGCGTCGTCGTCCGAGTCGGCATCGTTGTCCGAGTCGGCATCGTTGTCGCTGTCAGCATCGTTATCCGAGTCAGCGTCATCGTCGCTGTCGGCATCGTTGTCCGAATCGGCGTCGTTATCCGAGTCAGCATCGTTGTCCGAGTCAGCGTCATCGTCGCTGTCGGCATCGTTGTCCGAATCGGCGTCGTTGTCGCTGTCGGCGTCGTTGTCCGAGTCAGCGTCATCGTCACTGTCGGCGTCGTCGTCCGAATCAGCGTCGTTGTCGCTGTCGGCGTCGTTGTCCGAGTCAGCGTCATCGTCACTGTCGGCGTCGTCGTCCGAGTCGGCATCGTTGTCGCTGTCAGCGTCGTTATCCGAGTCAGCGTCGTTGTCCGAGTCAGCGTCATCGTCGCTGTCGGCGTCGTTGTCCGAGTCAGCGTCATCGTCACTGTCGGCGTCGTTGTCCGAATCAGCGTCGTTGTCGCTGTCAGCGTCGTTATCCGAGTCAGCGTCATCGTCGCTGTCAGCATCGTTGTCCGAGTCAGCGTCATCGTCGCTGTCGGCGTCGTTATCCGAGTCAGCGTCGTTATCCGAGTCAGCGTCATCGTCGCTGTCGGCATCGTTGTCCGAGTCGGCATCGTTGTCGCTGTCAGCGTCGTTGTCCGAGTCAGCGTCGTTGTCCGAGTCAGCGTCGTTGTCCGAGTCAGCATCGTTGTCCGAGTCAGCGTCATCGTCGCTGTCGGCGTCGTTGTCCGAATCAGCGTCGTTGTCGCTGTCGGCGTCATTGTCGCTGTCGGCGTCATTGTCGCTGTCGGCGTCGTTATCCGAATCGGCGTCATCGTCACTGTCGGAATCCGAATCGCTATCACTGTCTGCATCTGCATCTGCATCTGCATCTGCATCTGCATCTGCATCTGCATCTGCATCTGCATCTGCATCTGCATCTGCATCTGCATCTGCATCTGCATCTGCATCTGCATCTGCATCGGCATCGGCATCGGCATCGGCATCGGCATCGGCATCGGCATCGGCATCGGCATCGGCATCGGCATCGGCATCTGCATCTGCATCGGCATCTGCATCGGCATCTGCATCGGCATCTGCATCGGCATCTGCATCGGCATCTGCATCGGCATCTGCATCGGCATCTGCATCGGCATCTGCATCGGCATCTGCATCGGCATCTGCATCGGCATCTGCATCGGCATCTGCATCGGCATCTGCATCGGCATCTGCATCGGCATCGGACTCAATGAATGCATCACCCGAGCCAACCAAAGCCGCCGCTGCTTGGGGTTCAAAACCGAACTGGTACTCCACCCCATCGGTCTCTTCCCCATTGCGCAGCAACTGCACAAAGCCATGGCCACCGCCACCGCCACCGCCACCGCCACCCGCCGCGGTGGCTTCCAATTCATCCAGGTCACCCCCACGCTGCAGGGCCTCAATCACAGCCTGAATGCTGCCATCGGCTACGCTGTTCTCTGCGGCAGGGGTACCTCCAGGCGCTTCCACCATGCTGTCATCGAGCTTCACGTTCTCATTCGCAGCCATCTGAAAAACATCGCCGTCGCTCATTTGCAACTCAATGCGAGAGTCTCCCAGGGTAACAATGACATCCCCAAGTTGCAGAGACTCGCCAACTTGCACTTGGTGGCGAATCCCCGCTGTGTCAGTAGCAAAAGCGGTCCCGACGACAGCAACAACGGTAGCGATTTGAGTCATGATCGTCTCCACAACCGCATGGCTTGGAATGCTCAATGCATCCGTTCCAGCAGATGGGACGCAGGTTAGCCCTGTAACGCAAGGCTGGCTATTGGACTGAAGTACAACTTCGGCTTACCCCGCATGCGCGAGCGATAAAAAGGACAGCGCACCGGCAACAACCAGACTGATCGAGCAGAGACAGAACACGCTGGCAGAAACCCCGTTGCTCACAAGAGGCCGTCCTCACCCTCATCACTCAGCAGACGCAAACTATTGGCCAGATGAGACCGGGTTTGTTGCCTGGCTAGCAGTTTGTCCTGGGCGGCCTGCGGCAAATCTGTAAATCGGATCACCCCTCGCTCAACAAGGAGATTGATCAAATCTTCCGTCACCCGGGCAAGGCTGGCATCGGTCTCACTGAGGGGGTTGGGATTGGGGTGCTTATCAGGCATCACCGCCCTCCGCGCCAGCCTTGCGAGGTGTGCGAGCACCAGCAGACAGGAAGAGCGCCAGTTGAAGCCTGTCACGCACCTCCAGCTTCTCAAACACAGCGCCCAGATGTGCTTTGACGGTCCGCTCTGAAATGTTCAAGCGTGATGCCACTTCTTTGTTGGAGAGCCCCGCAGCTACGGCCTTGGCCACTTGGCTTTCGCGGGCCGATAGCATCGAAATGTCACCACGTCCCGCGGTTTCGCTGCGTTGCAGCAAGTTGGTCGTGGCTGCAAGAAACCGGGCCACCAAACCCGCCCCTGGCCATAGACCGCCGTGCTCTACAACAACAGCCACCTCCCTAAACAAGGAGGGCGCGGAGTGCAAATGGACATATCCTTTTGCACCCGCTTGCAACGCAAGCAGTGCCTCCTGATCCTCAGGCATCGCCGATAGAACCACAGGGTGGCATGCGGGCGCTTCTCTTGACAGCTGCAACAGCCATTCCATCCAGTTCGTGTGGGCGACGGGCACCCACACCACAGTTACGCCTGCCGAGGCTGGGCTGTCCGGGCTCGGCGGTTCGTGCGGAGGCAACGGCGGGCCAGGCAAAGCAATGCCCTCAGGGAACGCCTGGTACCAACGGGCTGGCACATTCACCAGAGCCCCGGTGAGAAAACAATGTCTGGTTTTCATCGTTCGGACAGTGCATTGGCCTTGGCTCGAAGGACGGGCTTCAGCAGATAAGACAGGATCGTCTTCTTGCCAGTGAGAATGTCAACCTGCGCCACCATTCCAGGGATGATGGGCTGGCTGTCCCCCAGGCTGGGTTTGTGGGTACGCACCCGCACCAGATAAAAAGCGTTGCCTTTGTCATCCACGAGTGAATCAGCGCCAATGCCGATCACGTCGGCATCGAGCCCACCGTAAATAGAAAAGTCGTAGGCCGTGAACTTCACCAGTGCCTTCTGCCCCGGGCCAAGGAAGGCAATGTCCTTGGGCGAAATTTTGGCCTCAAGGATCAGGGTGTCATCCAGCGGCACAATTTCCAGAACCTCTTTGCCAGGCTGCACCACCCCGCCCACGGTGTTCACCAGCACACGCTTCACGGTACCTCGTACGGGGGACCTGATTTCAGCGTGTTTGACTTTGTCGGCAAGCGCCCGCCCGCCCTCTGACAGGCTTGAAAGCTTGCTCATGGTTTCTGACAACTCAGCACTCATCTGATTGCGCGCAGTCAGTTGAACCTCTTCAATGCGGCGTTCTGCCTCCTGGATTGCGGCTTGCACGCGGGACATCTGGGCGGTGGCCTGCTCCTGGTCGCCTTTGAGTCGGGATACATCCCGCTCCAACCGCAAAACTTCGACCTCTGACACCGCCCCGGTTTTGACCATGGGGCGGGTGGCGCTCAACTCCTGCTGCAGGTATGCCATACCCTGATTGGCCTGTGCCAAACGCGCCCGTACCTCATTCAATTCCTGGCGGCGCTGCATCAATTGATTTTGCGAGATCGATATCTGCGCACTGATCTCCTCGCGACGAGACTCATAAAGTCGCCGCTCCTGCGCCACAATCTCTGGCGCATCACGCTGCAACTCAGGTGAAGGGTTAAAAGCCAAGCCCCGCGTCAAAGCTTGCAGCCGCAAGGCTTTTGCCTGCAACGCCAACTGGCTGGCGCGACTCTCCAGCATGTTGGACACAAACCGTGTGGGATCCACACTCATCAAAAGCTGACCCGCCTCTACCACTTGACCTTCACGCACCAGCAACGACTCCACCACCCCGCCGTCCACGCTCTGCACTATCTGTACTTGACTGGATGGGACCACTTTCGCATCTCCACGAGTTACCTCGTCAATCGGGGATACCGCCGCCCAACCCAGCAGCACCAAAACGATCAGTGCAGCAAACCTCAAGAGAAGGCGGGCCCGAAGTGGCTCTTGCTGCAGCCGGGCCCAATCAGCATCGCCCTCCGCATCAATCGGCCCATGGCTTGACCTTGCCACGCGTTGCAGAAATCGCCCAAACAACCCTTCGCCTGCAACTGTGGCGCTTTGGCTTGCATGGTGCCGTGCTTCATAAGCACCGTGTTCTGCACTGGCGGTCATGGTCATGCCGCCTTTCCAATGCGGCCCTGCCGCAGGGCAGTGACAACCTGGTCCTTGGGTCCGTCCGCCACTATGCGCCCGGCGTCCATCACTATGATGCGATCCACCATGTCAAGCAACGACACCCGGTGACTGACAAGAATCAAGGTCTTGCCCTGGCTAAAAGCGCTCAAGCGCTTTTTGATCCCCTCTTCGCTGGAGTGATCCATGGCAGACGTTGGTTCGTCGAGCAGCAGGATCGCAGGGTCATTGATGACGGCACGCGCAATGGCAACCCCCTGGCGCTGACCACCGGAGAGGGACTCGCCACGCTCTCCCACCACCATGTCAAAACCTTGCGGATGCCCATTGACCAAGTCCAGGATACCCGCCACTTCTGCCGCTTTGATCACCTCTGCGTCATCGGCCAGCGGGGCTCCCATGGTGATGTTCTCGCGCAAAGTGCCATAAAACAGCATGACATCCTGCTGCACACAACCAATCTGCCGACGCAGTTCTGCCGGGTCCAGTTGACGGTGGTCAATGCCATCGATGAGAACAGCCCCTTCTGACGGGCGGTACAACCCCAGAATCAGCTTTTCCAAGGTGGTCTTCCCGGAGCCAATGCGTCCAAGAATCGCAACCCGCTCCCCGGGCTGGATGGAAAAAGACAGCTTGCGCAAAGCGGGCACTTGCTGCCCCGGATAGGTGAAGCTGACATCACGGAACTCTATGGCACCGAGCAGAGCGCCACGGCTGATGAAACCCGCCCCTTCCGGACGCTCCACCTCGCGCTGCATCACCTCGTCAAGGGAGCTGAGCGCAGTAGACGCCGCATGGTACTGAACCAGCAAGCCGGCCACTTGCCCCACTGGAACCATAGCCCGGGACGCGAGCATGGTGCACGCGATCAGGCCACCGATGGTGAGTTGCTTGTCCGCGATCATGTAAACGCCAATGATCACGATTACCAAACTGATTAACTGCTGTACGAAGGAGGAGCTTTGCATGACCGATGTGGACAGGAATCGCAACTGGACCCCCACCCGTGATAGCAAGGCGACGCTCTGCTCCCATTTGCGTTGCACGACAGCCTCTGCCCCCAAGGTCTTAAGCGTCTCCATACCCACGAGCCCTTCTATCAACGTGGCGTTGCGCTGCGCACCCGCTCTATGGGCAGTTTCGGAAAGGCGACGCATCTGCCTTTGAACACCAAGGGAGAAGAGCAGCATGAAGGCGCATCCAACAACCAGGGGGATCAACATGGGCGGAGCTATCCATGCGATGACCGCCATGAAAATCAGCGCGAAAGGCAGGTCAATAAAGGCGATCACCGTGGCCGATCCGATGAAGTCCCGAACGGCCTCAAAAGCGCGCAGGTTTGCGGCAAAGGAGCCAGCCGACGTGGTGCGCAGCTCCATCCTCATGCCCAGCACACGCTCCATGATCAACGCGGACAAACGAATGTCAGCACGACTGCTGGCCAGATCCACAAAACGACTGCGCAGGATGCGCAGCACCAAATCTCCCACCAGCACAACCATTAGTCCCACCGCCAGCACCCACAGTGTGTCCAGTGCGTTGTTGGGAACCACCCGGTCATACACCACTCGAACAAAAATAGGCAACCCCAGGGCAAGCAAGTTGGCAATGAACGCCGCCAGCAGCACGTCCCGATACAGCCCTCTGTTCTCCGCTATGACACTCCAGAACCAGTGCCCTTGGCGGCCTGCATGAACTTGCGGAGCCCGAGCGTCAAAACGCATGGTCGGCCGCAAGTAGATGGACGAACCACTGTAGAGCGCCTCCAGGGCGACGCGGTCCACCACGACTTGGCTGTCGGGCAAATCGGCATAGATCACGTGCGCTACAGTTTGCTGGGCATCCCACCCAGTCAGTACACACGCGCTTCCATCGCGCAGCAACAAAATTGCTGGCAACAACGCCGGGTTGAGCCGCACAAGCGGGCTTCGCACCAGTTGGGAACTGAACCGCGCCCTGCGGGCCGCACGGGCGAACAGCCCAGGGGTAAGCCGTGCCTTGTTGGCAGGCAACCCCGCCATGATTGCATCACGGGTCAGCGTTTCGCCGTGGCAGCGAGCTGTAATGAGTAAACAGTCGAGCAGATAGTCTCTACAGGCCGCCTGCTGCGAGGCCCGATGGCTCGACTGAACCGCCTCCGAGTACATAGCTCATTCCCTTGGAATTTCACTGTTTTGAAAGTGAAACACATGGAAACGAAATCGTCGAACGGTAAATGTGCAGCGCACGGGAAAACCCGTACCTGCAGTAAAAAATCCGATGGCCCAAAAAATTCGTTAGCAAATGGCTATGCAAGTTTCTGCACCGTCAGGGAGAACGCCATCGATGCATCCGCAGACTGCCCATCAGGCAAAAAAATCAGAAAGTCACTGCCATGCCTGGCACATCCACCCGCACGATGGGCTTGGCCAGCGCAGCGCTGGCAGCGCGCGCAAAGTCGCGCGACCAGGCGGCGTCTTGCATCAGCGGCGCCCCTGCGGCGCGGGCCACGGTAAGCACCTTGTCGGCCAGCAGCACCTTGCCGCTGGCGCGCAGTGGTTCGCAGTCCAGCGAGATGAATTGCTCATCGAGCCAGCGCCGCCCTGCCTCGTGGCCCATGGGCTCTGCGCCCTCCAGGTCAAAACGGAACTCTTGATCTCCGGTCAGCTTGACCGACACTTCGCTATGCATGGTGACTCACCTTTCTTCTGAACTGCGGACTTGCTCCAAGGGCCCATCCAAGAGGCCCATGGAAGCCCGGAACTGCACGGGATATGCAGTCTTCTGGGGTCTCAGTTTAGAGCCAGTCGCTGCGCAGGCACTCAACGCGCGCGGCGCGCTTTCACAGCGTCAGACAGTTCTGCCAACGCCTGCAGCGAATCATCCCAGCCCAGGCAGGCGTCAGTGATGCTTTTGCCGTATTCCAGCTTGCTCGCATCGTCCTTGCCTGGGGTGAACTTCTGGGCCCCGGCGGTGAGGTGGCTTTCGATCATGAGACCAAACACGCTGCGCGAGCCACCCGCCAATTGCGCCGCAACGTCACGCGCCACTTCAAGCTGCTTTTCGTGCTGCTTGCTGCTGTTGGCGTGGCTGCAATCCACCATCAGCGTGGCGGGCAGCTTGGCGGCTTCGAGGTCCTTGCAGGCAGCGGCCACGCTGGCGGCGTCGTAGTTGGGCGTCTTGCCGCCGCGCAAGATCACGTGGCAGTCCTTGTTGCCCTTGGTGTTGACGATGGCAACCTGGCCGTTCTTGTGCACCGACAGGAAATGGTGGCCCCGGCTGGCCGACTGGATGGCGTCGGTGGCGATGCGGATGTTGCCGTCCGTGCCATTCTTGAAGCCGATGGGCGCGGAGATGCCCGAGGCCAGCTCGCGGTGCACCTGGCTTTCGGTGGTGCGCGCACCAATCGCGCCCCAGCTGATGAGGTCGCCGATGTACTGGGGCGAGATCACGTCGAGGAACTCGCTGCCTGCAGGCATGCCCAGGCGGTTGATCTCGATCAGCAACTGGCGCGCAATGCGCAGGCCCTCGTCGATGCGGTAGCTCTCGTCCAGGTAGGGGTCGTTGATGAGGCCCTTCCAGCCGACGGTGGTGCGTGGCTTCTCGAAATACACACGCATCACAATTTCAAGGGTGTCGGCGTACTGCGTGCGCACGGCCATCAGGCGGCGTGCGTAGTCCACCGCAGCAGCGGGATCATGAATGGAACAGGGGCCGATGATGACCAGCAGGCGGTCGTCCTTGCCAGCCATGATGTTGTGGATGTTCTTGCGGGTCTGGGTGATCAGCGTCTCCACCGGCGTACCGCCGATGGGGAAGAAGCGGATCAGATGCTCGGGAGGAGGCAACACGGTGATGTCCTTGATACGTTCGTCGTCGGTCTGGCTGGTTTTCTCGACGCTGCGGTACCAGGCATCGCTGGTGGGGGTGTTGGAGACCGTCATGGTTGCTTCCTCGTGGAGTCGGTTGGAGTGGATGGAAAAACGGGAGGGCTGAAAAACAAAAACCGCCGGGCTTTGCAGCGTCGGCGGTTGGTATGGGGAGGTTGTGTTTGCTTGCGCGTTTTCCTCTCATCCGCCGGGGACCGAGATAAAAAACCAAAAATAAAACGCGCTGCGAACTTGCATGGCAGCCAATGTAGCACAGGAGTGCGGCAGTGCAGCAACCCCAGACTGTTGCGATTGCACGACAACCTGCACCATTTAAAACCGAATGCCCAGGCTTGTGCCTCAGCTTCGCAAGCGGCGCAACCAAGCCTGCATGCGCTGCAGCGCTGACACCTTGCGCGGCGGCGCCTCCTGAAGGTCGCTGAGAGGATCGCTCTGGTGCTCGTACATATCCACCAGCAACAGCGCCTCGCCCAGCGTGCGCCATGCCAGCAGCTCGAAGTGGTCAAAACTCGCGCTTTCGCGGGTGCTGCGGCGCTCCAGCATCTGCTGCCAGTCGGCAATGGCATTGCGCAAGTCGCGCAACGCGCGCTGGTAGGCACCAAACTCGTACAGCGCATGCCAGGCGGAGCCCAGGCCCGTCAAGAACAGCTGGTGCTCTCTTGCGCAGTGCGACAGCGCCACAACGCGCCGCGTGATCTCGGTCGTGTCCGTACTGGTGCGGCGGGCGCGAACTGCTTCGTCGATCTGCATGGACAGCGCACCCAGGCTGTCGCGCAATTGGCGCGAGTCTTCGTCGGCTACACCTTCCCGCAAAAAACGGCTGATGTCCCCAAACGACTGGAGTGTCAGCAGTTGGCTGGGACGCGTGGCAGGCATGGTGATCCCCATTTTGCGCTGCCTGCAGAGCTGCGCAGCGCTTTGCACCTTCTGCGAAACGCAGGTGGTGGGAGCGCGCAACACATGGGCGCACCCGCGCCAGATCTCAGGCCGTCCCGCCCACCGTCAACCCCTCGATGCGCAGCGTGGGTTGGCCCACGCCCACGGGCACGCTCTGGCCTTCCTTGCCACAGGTGCCCACGCCGCTGTCCAGGCGCATGTCGTTGCCGATCATGGTGACCTTCTTGAGCGACTCGGGGCCGCTGCCCACGATGGTGGCGCCCTTCACGGGGTACTGGATCTTGCCGTTCTCGACCCAGTAGGCCTCACTGGCCGAGAACACAAACTTGCCCGAGGTGATGTCCACCTGGCCGCCACCAAAGTTGCTGGCGTACAGGCCCTTCTTGATGCTGGCGATGATTTCCTGTGGGTCCTTGTCGCCACCCAGCATGTAGGTGTTGGTCATGCGGGGCATGGGGATGTGGGCATAGCTCTCGCGGCGGCCGTTGCCGGTGGGCGCCACGCCCATCAGGCGCGCGTTGAGGCTGTCCTGAATGTAACCTTTGAGGATGCCGTCCTCGATCAGCACATTGCGCTGGCTGGCGTGGCCCTCGTCGTCCACATTGAGCGAGCCCCGGCGGTCGGCGATGGTGCCATCGTCCAGCACCGTGACACCCTTGGCCGCCACCCGCTGGCCGATGCGGCCGCTGAAGGCGCTGGAGCCCTTGCGGTTGAAGTCGCCCTCCAGCCCGTGGCCCACGGCCTCGTGCAGCAGGATGCCGGGCCAGCCCGAACCCAGCACCACCGTCATCTCGCCCGCTGGCGCGGGGCGCGATTCGAGGTTGACCAGGGCGGCATTCACGGCTTCATCCACGTACTTGCCCATCTGCTCGTCGTCGAAATAGGCCAGGCCAAAACGCCCGCCGCCGCCGGCCGAGCCCATCTCGCGGCGGCCGTTCTGCTCGGCGATCACCGTGACCGACAGGCGCACCAGCGGACGCACATCGGCTGCCAGGGTGCCATCGGCACGGGCCACCAGCACCACGTCGTACTCGCTGGCCAGGCCCGCCATGACCTGGGCCACGCGCGGGTCCTTGGCGCGGGCGCGTTGCTCCAGCCGCTCCAGCAGCGCGACCTTGGCCGTGCTGTCCAGCGAAGCGATCGGGTCCACACCCGGGTACAGGCTGCGGCTCAACGCTACTTTTTTAGTAGCAACCTTTGCTTTACCTGCGCGCGCAGAGGCCGAAATAGATCGCACAGTGCGGGCCGCGTCCAGCAGCGATGCCTCGGAGATGTCGTCGGAATACGCAAAGGCCGTCTTCTCGCCGCTCACGGCACGCACACCCACGCCCTGGTCGATGCTGAAGGAGCCCGTCTTGACGATGCCTTCCTCCAGGCTCCAGCCTTCGCTGCGCGTGTACTGGAAGTACAGGTCGGCATCGTCCACCTGGTGGGCACGGATCTCGGCCAGAGCTCGGGCCAGGTGGCTTTCGTCGAGGCCGAAGGGGGTCAGCAGCAGTTCACGGGCAACATCGATGCGCTGGCTGGTTGCCGCGCGCTGGGGGGCGGCAGTGGGGGTGCGGAAAGTCATCGGGGCATTTTAGGCGCCCGGCCATGCCCGCACGGGCGCAAGGGCACGGGCGGCAGCGCCCGCACCCAGGCTTCAGCCCCTCAGCCTGCCGCTGTCAGGTCGCTGGTTGGCGCGCCAGGGGCGTTCTGCTGGACGGACTCGATGCCCGCGTCGCGCGCCTTTTCGCCGGAGTACATCTGGCTTTGGCCGATCACCTGGCCGTTGGCCGCCTTGAGCGTGAAGTAGGGGGAGCCGTCCTTGGCACAGAGCCGTCCATAGCGACCGTCGTTGGGCGCATTCTTCTTGACGGACTCGATGCCGTTGAGCGCGCTGGCCTTGGAGTCGTACATCTCGCTGGTCAGGATGACCTGCCCGTTGCCCGCCAGGAGGTTGAACACAAACTTGTCGTTCTTGGACTTCTTCAGCTCGAACTTCGACGCCATGGGAGTACCTCCAGAGGTTGCCAAAACACAGTTGGCAGCCGCTTTGTAACCGGAAGGCCCGGCGCACGCAACGCCACACAAACCCCTGTGCCAGACCCGGCCATGAGCAAGCCCGCAGTCTCGCAGGGGATAGCAATCAGCCCCTAAAGCGCCGCCCGAGGGTCCTTGGTGTCCTGCTTCTGCGCCCGTGCCACCGACATCAGGATGCCCAGCGCCAGCCCCAGCGTGACCATGGCCGTGCCGCCATAGCTGATGAAGGGCAGCGGCACCCCCACCACGGGCAGAATGCCACTGACCATGCCCATGTTCACGAAGGCATAGGTGAAGAAGATCATCGACACGGCCCCTGCCATCAGGCGCCCGAACAGGCTGGTGGCTCCCACGGCAATCGCCAGGCCGCGCCAGACGAGCAGCAGGAAACAGACGATCAGGAACAGGTTGCCTGCGAGGCCAAACTCCTCGGAATAGGCGGCGAAGATGAAGTCGGTGGTGCGCTCGGGGATGAACTCCAGGTGGGTCTGCGTGCCAGCCATGAAGCCCTTGCCCCACACGCCCCCCGAGCCGATGGCGATCATGCCCTGGATGATGTGGAAGCCCTTGCCCAGCGGGTCGCGGGTGGGGTCCAGCAGCGTGCAGATGCGCTGCTGCTGATAATCGTGCAGCACGGGCCAGCGCACCCCGTCCGCGCACCACGCATCGCCCATGATCACAAGGACAGCAATGCCCAGGCCGCCAATGAGTACCGGCGGCAGCACCAGCTTCCAGGACAGGCCGGCAAAGAAGATCACCGACAGGCCCGCCGCCAGCACCAGCAGCGAGGTGCCCAGGTCGGGCTGCTTCATGATCAGACCCACCGGCACCACCAGCAGCAGCCCCGCCGCCACAAAATCCAGCGGGCGCAAGGTGCCCTCGCGCTTCTGGAACCACCAGGCCAGCATCAGCGGCATCGCAATCTTGAGGATTTCACTGGGCTGGATGACGATGCCCACGTTGATCCAACGTGTAGCCCCCTTCTTGGTGATGCCGAACAGCGCCACCGCCACCAGCAGCGCCACGCCCGCTGCGTACAGCGGCACGGCGCAGGCCATGATCTTTTGCGGCGGTACCTGAGACACTACAAAAAGAATAGCGCCCGCAATCAGCATGTTGCGCCCGTGGTCGGCAAAACGGGTGCCGTGGTCGAAGCCCGAGGAGTACATGGCTGTCAGGCCCGCGCAGGTCAGCAGGGCCACCACCAGAATGAGGGGAAGGTCGAACCCACGGAAAAGGGGAACAAGGCGCTGGGACAGCGTGGGCTTTTCAAATACGACGGCCATCCCCCGATTATCGGATGGCCAGGACAACGTGGCACCTGCCCCCTGCGCCGTCACCCCGCCTGCCGGAAGGCCATCACCGCCTGGTTGCGCAGGGTGCGCAGCAGGCCCAGGGCCTTGTCGTCCACCACAATACCGCCCGCCACCGTCTGGTCGGCATAGATCAGGGCAAAGGTCTGGCCTTTGATCTGCAGCGGCAGCAGCAGGAATGAGGGGGCATTGAGCCCCGTGCGGTACCACTGCGGCAAACGCGCCTGCATGCGCGGCTCGGTGGCGTCGTTGATCAGCGTGTCGGCGCCGCGCAGGCACACGGCAGCAAACAGGTCACCCTGTGCCTTCAGCGGCACCTTCATGGCGCGCACGGCGGCCTCGCTGCCCTCGCCCAGGCCAAACCGGCCGGTCAGCACCTCCGTCTTCGGGTCGCGCAGGCAAAACACCATGCGCCGAAACCCCAGCGCCCGGAACATGGTCTCCAGGATCATGCGCAGCACATCGTTGAGCTGGAAGCTCTCGACCATGGCGTTGGTGATGTCCTGGATGCCTGCCGCCAGCACTTCGTTGACCTGCGCCACCGACACCGCACCGCCCGCCTGGGATTCGAGCACGGCCGGCAGGGGCGGGGTTTCGCTGGGTCGCAACTCGTGGGAGCCCAGGGCATCCTCAACCACTGGCTGGGCACCAGCAGGCTGCGGCAGCCGCAGCAGCCGGGCAGCAGGGGTGTCGGGCGCCACCCGCAGATCCAGCGCCTCGGCCAGTGCCACCAGCTTGTGGCGCGCACGCAAAGTGGCCTCGGCAATCGACTCGGCCGACAGGGCGAGGGGGCGGGCGTACCGGGTACCGACCTGGCCCAGTTGGGCCTCCATCTGGGCAGGATCGCCAAACAGCAGCGTGCTGGCCACCTCGTTGGCCGCCATGGCCGCCCAGCGCATGCGCTCCGCGCCCTGTTCGGGCGCGCGCTGTGTGGGTGAGCCCAGCGGCTTGCGCATGCAGCGCTGCAGGCTCTCTGGCAGACCCCAGACGCGCGCCACCCCCACGCCCAGGTCCTCGAACCCCAGCCCCAGCACCTGCAGGGAGGCCGATTCCTCGCCCCCTTCCATGCGCCCCGAGGCCACCAGGCTGCGCACCTGGCGCGCCTCTTCCGGAAAGTAGAACTCGCACAGCATGCGCCCCAGGTTCTGGAACATGGCGCCGATGAAGGCTTCCTCGGCCGCCTGGCTGGCCCCGCACAGCTCGGCGGCCACCGAGCCCGCCATCATCGCGCGCAGGAACTCCTCGCGCATCTGGCTGGCATGCTGCTTGTCCTGCATATGGTCCAGCAGCACCAGGCTCAGCGCCATGTTGCGCACCGCGTTGAAACCCACCAGGCTCACCGCACGCGACACGGTGCTGATGGTGCCCCGGCTGGCATGGGCGTAGTGCACGCTGTTGACCAGGCGCAGCAGCTTGTTGGTCAGCGCCACGTCCTTGAGGATCTCGTGCGTGAGGTCGCTGATGCTGTCGTCTTCCGAGTTGGCCACGCGCTGGATGCGCGCCACCGAATCCGACAGCGCCGGGAAATCACTTTTGTGGCGCATGCGCCGCAGCAAGAAGTCCAGCGTGGCATTGCTCGCGGCTGTGGGGGCACTGGCCGGGGCGGCCCAGGCGCGCAGCGCGTCACGAAACTCTGCCGCCGAGGCGTAGCGCTGGCCCGGGTCGCGCGCCATGCCACGCTGCAGGATGGCGCGCAGGCCGTCGTCCACGCCCGGCCCCAGGTCTTCGGGCAGGGCCAGGTCTTCGTTCGCCAGGCGGTACAGCGCCTGCCAGGTGTCCTTCTGGTGGATCAGCGGCTTGCCCGAGAGCAGCTCGACCAGCACCAGGGCGGCGGAGTACACATCCATCGCCGGGGTGGGGGCAGCGCCTGCGGCAGCCTCCGGGGCCATGTAGGCCGGTGTGCCGCTGGCCAGTTGCGCATCGGGCGCGGCCTGCACGGGGGCCGCCATGCCAAAGTCCATCACCCGCGCATGGCGCTGGGCATCGACCATGATGTTGGAGGGCTTGAGGTCGCGGTGCACGATGCCCGCCTGGTGCGCGGCCTGCAGGCCGTCGAGCACATCCACCATCAGCGCCACCGCATCGTGCGGCGTGCACCGCCCCTGCTGGGCCAGATGCTCCGCCAATGTGCGGCCGGGCACGTATTCGAACACGATGTAGGGCTGCAGGCCCTGCACATCGGCCTCGAACACGGGCACAATGTTCGGATGGGCGAGGCGCCCCACATGGCGCGCCTCACGCAGCCACTGCTCCAGCACCGAAGGGTCCTGGTCCTGCAAGGGCCGCATGAGCTTGATGGCCACCTCGCGCTGCAGGCGCGGGTCCACCGCCAGCCACACCGTGGCCTGCGCACCCCGGCCCAGCTGCTTTTTCAGCTCAAACCGGCCCAGCGTGGCGGGAGGCTTGTCGCCTGATCCGAGCGCCCAACGTCGGGTGGTGGAGAGCGGGGCAAAATCGGGCATGGTGCGGAGAGCGAATCAAGGCGCCGCGCTGCATGGCGCCCAGTGGTTACGATTTGATACCCCCATCTTATGCCTGCGCCGCCCGGTCTGGAGCAGTGATTCCCCTGCCCCGCGTTTTTCTCGCTTTTTTTGTCTCCTGATGGCCACCACGCACCTTTTGTACCTGCACGGTTTCCGCTCCTCGCCCCTGTCGGCCAAGGCCCGCCAGATGGCTTCGTATGTGGCCCAGCACCACCCGGCAGTCACCTTCTGGTGCCCGCAGTTGCCACCCTCGCCACAGGCGGCCATGGCGCTGGTGGCAGAGGGCATTGCCACCTGGCCGCACGCGGCCATGGCGGTGGTGGGGTCGTCACTGGGCGGGTTCTATGCCAGCTGGGTCGCCCAGCACACGGGCTGCCCCAGCGTGATGCTGAACCCCGCCGTGGACCCTGCCCGCGACCTGGCCCGCTACATCGGCGAACAGACCACCTGGCAAAACCCCGAAGAGCGTTTCTACTTTCTGCCCGAGTACATCGCCGAACTACAGGCCCTGGACATGCGCGGCCGCCCCCCGGCGGGTCCGGAGCTGGCCATCATTGCAAAAGGCGACGAAGTGCTCGACTGGCGGGAGATGGCGGGGAGGTACCCCGAGGCGCGGCAGATTGTGCAAGAGGGCGGGGACCATGCGCTGGGCAACTTTGCCGACTACCTGCCGCAGGTGGTGGAGTTTCTGGACCTGGCCTGAGCCCCGACCTGAGCCAACTCCGCGGCACAGTGGAACCGCGTCAGGGCGCTGTTGACACCCCCGACGACGCCTTGGCCGCCCCCGGCCTTTTCCAGCGCTCGTACTCCGCCGGGTAGGCAATGCGGTAGCGCTTCATATGGAACGCGGCCTCATCGTCTTTGCCCAGCAGCACGGCGCTCTCGATCAGCGCCTGGATGACGCGGGGTTCGGGCGAGAAATGCAACAACTCCCGCGCCAGCAGGTTGATCTGCGGGGCTGTCTCGCGGGTGAGCGAGGTATTGGTCAGCAGCGCGAAATCCACTTGATCCGAGAAAAACAGGGTGTCGGACACCTTGGCCGCCGTGTCGTCCTGATAGGCAGCGGGCCGCAGCGGCACGGGCCGGTACAGCAGACTGACGCGATAGTAGTCCCTGGCCGCCATCCCGCCCAGCATCACAGCACCTGCCACCGCCATGCCCACAGCAACCCGCGCGGCCGGCCCGACTAACCAGCGCGGCAGAGCGCCCTGCCACAACAAAGCCACAGCCAGCAGGGTGACCACCTGGAAGGGGCCGTACCACAAGGGAAACTCCAGCAAGCTGTGCACACCAATGATGGCCAAAACCCCCCAGGCGAGCTGGCGCACCGGGTCCGACTCGCGCCAGGGCTTCGCACGCACCATCCAGACGCCTACCGTGGCACACACCAGTACAGCTACCGGCAACCCCAGTTCTACCGCCAGTTGCAAAGGCAGGTTGTGGGCGTTGTCCAGCAACACACAAAACCGCACGCCAGGGAACAGGGTGACATAGTGCGCGTAGTCTAGTTCACCCCATCCCCAGCCCAGCCATGGTTTTTCGGCAATCAAATGCAGAACATTTGCCCACAGGGCTCGGCGGCTGGTGCAAGCCTGTTCTTCGTCCAGAATTCGTGTGAAAAGGCCGTCCATGGTGAAGCCCGTCCATTCCAGCAGCAGACGGGGCAACAACCAGGCCGCAGCGACATACAGGAGGACACCGGCCAGCGAAAGCCCCAAGGCCACGCGACCACAACTGGCACGCCACAGTATCAACAAACCTAGCACAACAAGCCACTGCAAGGCACCGGTCCGCGAGGCTGTCGCGGCACTTCCCGTGGCTAGCAACGCCATCCCCCAAGCCAGGAGGATTCCCACCAGCCAGGCAGGCCAAGGCCTTCCCCCGCCCAGCAAGACCTCTTGCACCTGAGCAGCCTTGCCACCGGCGTCCAACCGCGCCTGGATCTGGGCCAATATCCACAACAGCGCCCAGACCCCCAGGCTCAGCAAGGACGCCTGCTGGTTGCGCTGCCGCAAGTTACCAATCGCCTGACCAGGTGTGGAGGCCTGCACCCAGGGGGATAACCCGACGTCCCCGGCAAAGTACTGCACCAGCCCGATGACGCTACCCAGCAACGCCGCCAGCAACAGCCCTGCTGCGAGTTGGGTCGCAATGAATACACGCCCTTCCACCCCACCTTCAGCGCCCGCCCTGGCGCGCCTGCTTCGCCACCACCATAGCAACAGCATGACTAGGCCACAGGACCAGGACGCCATCACAGGCCAGAAGTTGGAGCTGGGAGGCTGGGTATAGCCAAAAACAAATGGCAGCGTCAAAGCCACCAGAAACAGCGGTGCGGCAACAGCGTCAAAAAACATGGGGCTCACTCAGAAGGGGTTCAGCGCTGGTGCGATGCCGGCGAGGTGGTGCGCATCATAGGGGGTGGCTTGCGCGCCCAGCATCCGGGCGCCCTGCGCCGCCCATGGGACAATCCCTGCCATGCATGCACTGTTTGAAGAAGCCGGCAAATTTCTCGCCGGCCGTATCCTGTCCGAAGCCGATACCTCCGCCCAAGTGGAGCTGGACTCGGGCAAACGGGTCAAGGTCAAGGCCGCCCACATCCTCCTGAAGTTCGAAAAACCCGCCCCGGCGGAGCTTATCGCCCAGGCCCAGGCTGTGGCAGAGACCATCGAGCTGGACCTGGCCTGGGAATTCGCGCCGGAAGACGAATTCGGCTTTGCCGACCTGGCGCGCGACTATTTCTCCGAGAACGCCACCCTGGCTCAGCAGGCCGGTGCGCTGTTCCGCCTGTACGACGCGCCGCACTACTTCCGCCGCGCAGGCAAAGGCCGTTTCAAGAAGGCCTCGGCCGAAATCCTGCAGCAGGCGCTGGCCGCCATCGAGAAGAAGAAGGCGATCCTGGCGCAGATCGACGAATGGGCAGCCCAGCTGGGCCGGAGCGAATGCCCGCAGCCCATTCGCGACCAGCTCTACAAAATTCTGTTCAAGCCCGACAAGAATGCGCCCGAGTACAAGGCCGTGGTCGAGGCCAGCCGTGCCACGCACACCGCACCGCTCGATCTGCTGCAAAAGGCGGGTGCCATCGACTCCGCCTACCAGTTCCACTGGAAGCGCTTCCTGTTCGAGAACTTCCCCAAGGGCACGGGCTTTCCGGCCGTCACGGCGCCCGCTATCGCCGACGAGCTGCCGCTGTCGCCCGCGCAGGCCTACTCCATCGACGACTCGCAGACCACCGAAATCGACGATGCGCTCTCGGTCCAGGGCCTGGGCACCGGCACCGTGGTGCTGGGCATCCACATCGCCGCACCCGGCCTGGCCATCCAGCCCGGCAGCGCCATCGACCAGCTCGGCCGTGCGCGCCTGTCCACGGTCTACATGCCGGGCTACAAGATCACCATGCTGCCCGACGATGTGGTGCAGACCTACACGCTGGACGAGGGCCGAGCCAACCCGGCTGTGTCGCTGTACGTCACCATCGACGAGGCCACGCTGGAATTCAAGAGCTCCGAGACCAAACTCGAGCGCGTGCACGTGGCCGCCAACCTGCGCCACGACCAGCTCGACAGCGTGGTGACGGAAGAATGGCTCACCAGCCCCGCGTTTGAGCACCAAAACGACCCCCAGCGCTTGTCTGACCTGCGTCCACAGCTATCGTTTTTGCACCGTTTGGCCAAGGACCTCAAGGCCCGCCGCGAAGTCGTTCGCGGCAAGCCCGAGAACTTCAACCGGCCGGACTACAACTTCCGCCTGGTCGGCAACAACGGTGCCGAGCCCACGGGCGATGAACAAGTGCAGATCAGCGTGCGCCAGCGCGGTGCGCCGCTCGACCTGATCGTGGCCGAGGCCATGATCGTGGCCAACAGCACCTGGGGCAGCTGGATGGCGGAGCTGGGCGTGCCCGGCATTTACCGCAGCCAGGCCAGCATGGCGCCGGGCGTGAAGGTGCGCATGGGCACCAAGGCGCTGCCGCATGCGGGCATCGGCGTGAAGGCGTACTCGTGGGCCACCTCGCCCCTGCGCCGCTACACCGACCTGGTCAACCAGTGGCAGATCATTGCCTGCGCCCGCCACGGCAAGACCGCCGCGCTGGCCGCGCCCTTCAAGCCCAAGGACGCCGACCTGTTCTCCATCATCAGCAGCTTTGACGCCGCCTACAGCGCCTACAACGGCTACCAGGCCGGCATGGAGCGCTTCTGGACGCTCAAATATGTGGAGCAGAACGGCATCACTGAGCTGAACGCCACCGTCTTCAAGGAAGGCCCGGGCGGCAGCTTCCTGGTACGGGCGGACGACATCCCGCTGGTCTTCCCCGTGCTGGGCGCGCAGAACCTGCCGCGCGGCGCGCGCCTGAAGGTGAAGCTGGGCGAAGTGGACGAGATCACCCTCGACATCCACGGCACCGTGATTGAGCGCCTGGACGACCCGGCGGACAGCAGCGACGACGGCCCGGTGGAAGATGCGGACGAAGACGACGACACCGTGGCCGGCCCGATTGCCATCGCGGTGGATGTGAACGAAGCACCCGCTGAAGCCGTAGCGGCCGCTCCCACCCCCTGACCACGCCCCTGATAATTGCCGGCGATGAAACTCCCTGCCTTCCTCCGCACCGTCAGCACGCTGCAGCTCGCGCTGGGTTTCTCGGTGGCCGTGCACGCTGCGCTCATTTCCGTGCGCTTCATCGACCCCGAAGGCTTCAACCGCGTGTTCCAGGACACGCCGCTCGAAGTCATCCTGGTCAACGCCAAGTCCAACGAGCGCCCCGACAAGGCCCAGGCGATTGCCCAGGCCAGCCTGGCGGGCGGCGGCGATGCCGAAAAAGGCCGCGCCACCAGCCCCCTGCCCTACACCGCGCTGACAACCGTGGGCGACGACTTCGAGGAAGCGCAGCGCAAGATGGATGCGATGCAGGAGCAGCAGGCGCAACTGCTGGCCCAGCTGCGCAAGCAGCTCGCCACCATGCCCGAGCCCGACCCGCGCAAGCCCAGCCAGAGCGCCGACCAGGCGAATGAACAGGAAAAGCGCCGCCAGCTCGTCAAGCTGCTGGCCGAGATCGAGAAGCGCATCAACGAAGAAAACTCGCGCCCCAAGAAGCGCTACATCAGCCCCGCGACGCGCGAAGAGGCCTACGCCATCTATTACGACGCGCTGCGCCGCAAGGTCGAGGACAAGGGCACCGAGAACTTCCCCGAGCAGGCCGGGCGCAAGCTGTATGGCGAGCTGACCATGATCGTCACCGTCAACCACGACGGCCGCGTGCTGGGCACCGAGGTGGTGCAAGGCTCGGGCAACAGCACCCTGGACCGCCGCGCCGAGGCCATTGCGCGTGCCGCCGGGCCCTTTGGTGCCTTCGGCGCCGACATGCGCAAGAAGGCAGACCAGATCGCCATGGTGGCGCGCTTCAAGTTCACCCGCGACCAGACCCTCGAAACCAGTGTTCGGTAACCCCCCCTGAGTCGCCTGCGGCGCCTTCCCCCCAAGGGGACGCCGCCAGCGGCCTGGCAAAGCCAGTTCCGCGGCGGCCCTGGCCGAACCCCGCCCCCTGATGCAGCCCTTGTTGTTCCCATGACCTCTTCGCCTCTCGCCCCCGACCTGTACTGCGTGATGGGCAACCCCGTGGCGCACAGCCGCTCGCCCGCCATCCACGCGCGCTTTGCCGAACTCACGGGCGAGCCGATTGCCTACGAGCGCCGCCTGGTGCCCCTGGACGGCTTTGCCCAGGGCGTGCGCGCGTTCGCTGCCGAAGGCGGGCGCGGCTGCAACGTCACCGTGCCCTTCAAGACCGAGGCGCCGGGCCTGGCCACCGTGTGCAGCGAGCGCGTGCAACTGGCAGGCGCGGCCAACACCCTCACCTTCCGTGCCGACGGCAGCATCTACGCCGACAACACCGACGGCCTGGGCCTGGTGGCCGACATCACCCACAACGCGGGCGTGCCACTCGCCGGGCGCGATGTGCTGCTGGTGGGGGCAGGCGGCGCCGCTGCGGGCGTGCTGGGCCCGCTGCTGCTGGCGGGGGCGCGCCACATCACCGTGGCCAACCGCACGCTGGCCAAGGCCCTGGCACTGGTGCAGTCGCACAGCGCACTCGCCTTGCTACAAAAAGCAGAGCTAGAGGCGCTGGAACCAAGCGCGGTAACGGCCAATTTTGATGTGATCATCAACGCCACGGCCAGCAGCCTGGCCGGTGCCGGAGTGCCCGTGCCCGCCACCGTGCTGCGCCCGGGGGCCCTGGCCTACGACATGATGTACGGCCCCGCAGCGCAAGGTTTTCTGGACTGGGCCCGCAGCCACGGCGCAGTGCCCCGCGACGGCCTGGGCATGCTGGTGGAACAGGCCGCCGAGGCCTTCTTGCTGTGGCGCGGCGTGCGCCCGCCTTCGGCCCAGGTGCTGCGCGAGATGCAGCAATCCGCCGCCGCCTGAACCCCGAGGACGCCTCGATGAAAGCCGTGTTGCGCTGGCTGGGCCTGCTGGTGATCGCCTTCGTGGCGCTGCAGCTGTTCTTTGTGCTGCGCATTGCCGCCATGGTGGCCATCAACCCCGAGTCCACCACCTTCCAGCGCTCCGAAGCTTGGACCCTGCTCGCCACCAAAGGCCATGTGCCCTGGCGCCAGCAATGGGTGCCGTACGCTGACATTTCCGACCACCTGAAGCGCGCCGTGATCGCGTCGGAAGACGATGGTTTTGTAAACCACGACGGCGTGGACTGGAACGCCATTGAAAAAGCCTGGGAACGCAACGCCAAGGCTGAAGCCCAGGCCAGCAAGGCCCAGGCCCGCGCCCCCGACCGCCCGACGCGTGCGCCCAAGATCCGCGGTGGCTCCACCATCACCCAGCAGTTGGCCAAGAACCTGCTGCTGTCGGGCGAACGCACGCTGCTGCGCAAGGGGCAGGAGTTTGTGCTGACACTGGCGTTGGAGCAGCTGCTCTCCAAGCAGCGCATCCTGGAGATCTACCTCAACAACGTGGAATGGGGCGAAGGCGTGTTCGGCGCCGAGGCCGCCGCGCAGCACTACTTTCGCAAAAGCGCCAGCCGCCTGAGCACCGCCGAAGCCGCACGCCTGGCCGTGATGCTGCCTGCGCCCAAGCGGTTTGAGAAAACGCCTGGGTCAGCGTATCTGGCGGGACGGACACGCACGATCCTGGGGCGCATGGGCGGCGCGGAGCTGCCCTGAACTCCACCCACCAGTAGCCAGCGCGCCTTATCGCCCCTGCGGCGCCTCACGCCGCTGCAGCCATAGGGCAGACGCTCCGTCCGGCCGCAGCGTCACTTGCAACCGGGGTGCCCCCACAGCGCCCCCCTCCGGCAGCCGCACCGTGTAGCGCTGCAGCAGCATGGCCGCCAGCAGCGTCATCTCCAGCATCGCAAAGTGCTGGCCAATGCACACGCGCGGCCCCAGGCCGAACGGAATCCACGCGCCCCGGGGGATGGACGGCGCGCCGTCCAGAAACCGCTCAGGCACAAAACGGTCCGGCTCGGCAAACCAGCGCGCATCGCGATGCAGCACCCAAGGGGTGATGCGCAGCATGGCGCCCCGGGGCACCGGCACGCCGCCCAGTGTGACGGGCGCAGTGGTGCGGCGGCTCATCAGCGCGGCGATGGGGGGGTACAGGCGCAGCGCCTCTTTCAGCGTGGCGCCCAGCCAGGGCAGCTGGGCCAGGTGCTCGGGGCCGGGGGGGCCGCCCTGCAACACGGCATCGACCTCGGCCTGGGCGCGCCGCGCGGCCTCGGGGTGCTGGGCCATGAGCAGGGTCCACCACAGCAGCGTGGTGGCGCTGGTTTCGTGCCCGGCCTGAAAGCTGACGATGCACTGGTCAAACACTTCTTGTGCCGACAAGGCCTCGCCGGTTTGCTCGTCACGCAGGGCCAGCAGCATGTGCAGCAGGTCTGAGCACTCCGGGGCGCCGGGCGCGGCCACCTCGGCCTGGCGGGCATGGATGTGGCGCCACACCAGCCCCTTCAACGACCGGATGGCGCGCCGCTTGGCCGCCTTGCCCGGCAGGGGCAGCCAGTCGGGCAGCGTGAAGGGCATGAACATCTCCTGGTAGGCCGTGGCCCCCAGTGTCTGTGTGGCCCAGGCGGCTTCGCGCGCATCGGCCTGCGCCGAGGTGCTGAACAGCGTGCGCAGGATCACGTCCATAGCCACATCGGTCCAGAGCGCATCCACCGCCACCCGCGCACCGGGCTGGCCCGGGGGCACAGCCGCGTCGAGCGCGCTGCGGGCGGCATCGGTCATCAGCTGCGCGTAGCCCGCCACCCGCTTGGGGCTGAAGGCGGGCATCAGCATGCGGCGCTGACGCTGCCAGGTGTCGCCTTCGGTCACCAGCACGCTCTGGCCAAACACTTCTTCGAACACGGCGATGCCACGCTCCCAGCGGATGAGCTTGTCGGCATGGGTGATGAGCGCCTCACGCACCAGGTCGGGGTGCATCAGGTCCCATGCGTCTTCGTAACCCAGGCGCATGCGAGTGAGGTCGCCATGTTCGCGTTGCAGTTGGGTCACAAAACCCAGGTAGTCGGCGCGCATGGAACGCAGCAGTGGCAGGCCCCACCAGCGGCTGCGCGGGCCGCGGGGCAAAAAAGAGGTGGGAGGAACGGCGGGGGAGGATACGGAGGCAGTGGCGGGAGGCGCCACTGGGGCGGAGGTCGAGTTCATGCCCCGCATGCTGCAGCGCAGCAGCGCGGCCGTATTGAACGATTGCGACAGCCCCCGTCGCCTACACTCCCGCCCCATGGCAAGCTTGGCCCCACCCTCCCCCCGGCACCCCACCGGGTTGATCCCTTCGGGCGAGCTTTGGTTGCCGCGCGCCAGCCTCACTGCCTGCCTACGCGCCGCCATGGCGCGCAGCACGGTGGGCTACACGCTCAGCGATGCGCAGCGCATCAACCGCTTTCCGGCGTCACCGCTGTGCAGCCTGAGCTGGTGGTTTGAAGGCCGCAGCGAGGCGCTGGTGGCCGAGCGCCCCGACACCATGCCCACGCAGCACAGCCCGCGCGAGGCCTACCCGGGCCGCTGGGTGCTGGCGGGCCCGCAGACCCGCCCCACCTCCAGCTACTGCGCCGGGCCCACGCACGCCATGATGGTGATGTTCATGCCCGATGCACTGCACCAGCTCACCGGCGTGGACCCCGGCGCCCTGACCGACCGCATGGTGGACGCGCAATCGCTGCTGCCACCCGACTGGGTGGCGCTGTGCGAGGTGGTGCAGAACCTGCCCGACAACGCGGCCCGCATGCAATACCTCGAAGACTTCCTGGAGCCCCGCTGGCAGGCCTGCCGCCCCGCCCAGGCGCTGCAGACGCAGCACTACGGCGACTGGGTCGCGCACCTGGCGCAACGGGCCGCCCTGTCCGCCACCGGACGCAGCCTGCGCCAGCTGGAGCGGCGCATCAAGCGCTGGGCCGGTTTGCCCCTGCGCGAGCTGCGCGGCTTTGGCAAGGCCGAACAGGCGTTCTTCGACACCATCGCGGCCGATGCTGCCCAAGGCAGCGTCAGATGGGCCGATGTGGCCGCAGGCGCGGGGTTTTCGGACCAGTCGCACCTGTGCCGCGTCACGCGGCGCATCACGGGCTATGCGCCGCAGGCGCTCTACGACGGCATTTACGGCGACGAGGCTTTCTGGGCGTACCGCATCTGGGTGTAGGGCAACAACGCTGAACCAGCCCCGGGGCGATCCCACTCACGGAATGTGCGTTTCCTGAAAGGTCACCCTGCGCCGCTGCGGGTCGAAGAGCCCACCATCGGGCAGCACATGCATGCGGATATCCGCAGCCTTGGCCATGGGGCCGTCGTCGTCCACGATCTGCGCCCGGCGGGCGTCGAAGAGCTTGACGTAGTAGTTGCCCAGCACCTCCCACATGCCGTCCGGGCGCACGAGCAGGGCGGTTTCCTCGTCGATGCCGACACCAATCAACTGAGGATGGTCCAGCACCGCGCTGATGAGGCGGTTGTAGCGTGCGCGGTGCATGAAATGCTGGTCCACGATCGCCCCCCGGAAGAGGCCAAATCCCGGCGCCAGCTCCTTCATGCCCCTGGCGATGTTGACCTGCTCTTCTTCGTCGGAGTTGCGCGGCGCTCGCCATTTGCCGGTGAGCATCAACCGGCTCATGACCGAGGCCCCGGCCGACGTTCCGCCCACCACCGCCCCCGCCACGTAGCGCGATTCGATGGTCTGCAAAGCGCGGGTGCCCACCAGCAGCGCGGACAGGCGAGACTGGTCGCCGCCGGAGAACCAGAATCCGGTGAAGCCCTCCAGCATCTGCACCACAGCAGCGCTGTTGGCCTCGCCGGGGCGGATGTCCACCACCTGCGCAAAGGCGCCCAGGCGGCTGAAGTCGCTGGCCACCTCCAAGGCCTCCTCGTCCGACTTGGAGCTGGCCATGGGAAAGACGGCAATGCGGGCGTTCTCTGCCCCAGCCAGCGCCACAAACCGCTGCTGCACGCTGACAGGCGTTTCCCCGCCCCCCACGATCAGCAAGTGGCCCTGCGGTCGGACAAAGAGCCGCAATACGGCCGCCAGCCTCG
Organism: Acidovorax sp. BL-A-41-H1; assembly: GCF_051942715.1. NCBI lineage: Bacteria > Pseudomonadati > Pseudomonadota > Betaproteobacteria > Burkholderiales > Comamonadaceae > Acidovorax > Acidovorax sp. BL-A-41-H1. Next base: position 114,765 of record NZ_JBPVJQ010000010.1, read on the forward strand.
CCGCACTGGCGGAGCCCGCCTGCGCCGACGGGGTCTGTGTTGCCAATGGCGCTGCGGGCGGGGTGGGCAGGGTGGTAGCTCCAGGCAAGGCGGGGGATGCGACCGGGGAGGCGGGCGCAGCCACCCAGGGCGCCCCCACCGTGGCGGGCTGCGCCTGGGCGGAATGCATCCCCCACAGGCAAGGCAGCAAGGCCACCGCCCACGCCATGGCTGAGCGTCGCCCCAAGGGGCGCAGGCACCTGCGCAGCAACAACACAACGTCTAGAACCATGGACCCACGGAAGGAAAAGGGAAGTAAAAGCGCGGGGCTCCGCCCAACATGGCGGGGTGGAGCGAGCCGGCATAAGGCAATCATGGACGCGCAGTCACCGGCAGCGGCTCGCACACCAGCACACCACGGCACCGGGCCAGTTAGGCGCTGCGGCGCACAAAACAAGGTGCGAAGGGGAAAGGAGGCTGTGGATTCTAGGCAAACGCCGCTTGCGCTCCTGTGCGCACCGTTTGGCAAAGCGCATCGAAGCCTGCCCGTATCATCCCCGCCATGCTTGCCAAGTTGATGAGTTTCCTTCTGCTGGGGATCGTGCGGTTTCTCACCGGCTCCCAGGCCCGCTGGTATGGCTGCCCGCCCAAGGCCGAGCAGCGCATCTATTTCGCCAACCACCAGAGCCACGCCGACATGGTGCTGATCTGGGCCGCCCTGCCCGAAGAGCTGCGCAGCATCACGCGGCCAATTGCCGCCAAGGACTACTGGACCAAGACGCCGTTCCGGCAGTGGATCACCACCGCCGTATTCAACGCCGTGTATGTGGACCGCCAGGCCACGCCCGCCCGCCCGCCCGCCCCTGCGCCGACAGAGCCCGTCGGCGTGATCGGCGCCATGGCAACCGCATCTGCCGACGCAGACACCGCCATGGCGGGCGGCCCCGACCCATCGCCCGACACGCCACCACGCACCCCCACGCCCGAAGAACTGCGCGCCGCCCTGCCCGAATCCGATCCGCTGGCACCGCTGGTGCGGGCGCTGGCCAGCGGCGACTCCATCGTGATCTTCCCCGAGGGCACACGCGGCCATGGCGACGAACCGCAATCCTTCAAGTCCGGCCTGTTCAAGCTGGCGCAGATGTTCCCGCAGGTGGTGCTGGTGCCCGCCTGGATCAACAACGTGCAGCGCGTGATGCCCAAGGGCGAAGTGGTGCCCGTGCCCATCCTGTGCTCGGTGACCTTTGGCGCGCCCATCCAGCTCGAAGCGGGTGAAGAACGCCGCCCTTTCCTCGATCGCGCACGCCGCGCCGTGATCGCCTTGCGGGAAGTCTGAATATGACCCCCACGCTCATCGCTTCGCGTATCGCTGCCCCCCAAGGGGGCGCGTCATTGCCTTCGGGCGGCCGGGCGGCAACCGCACTACAAGCCCCCACGCTCATCGCTTCGCGTATCGCTGCCCCCCGAGGCGGCGCGTCATTGCCTTCGGGCGGCCGGGCGGCAACCGCACTACAAGCCCCCACGCTCATCGCTTCGCGTATCGCTGCCCCCCGAGGGGGCGCGTCATTGCCTTCGGGCGGCCGGGCGGCAACGACATGAACAACTTCCTCCGCGGCTTGACCGCCACCCAACAGATCGGCGCCCTCTTCATCGCCGTGTTCGGCATCCTGTCCATCGTTACCGTGTGGGCCTTTGTGCGCAATCTGCGCGAGCATGCGAGTGACGACCCCGAGTCCGAAGCACGCATGCTGGAGGCCAGGCGCTTCTGGGGCCTACTCAAGACCTCGTGGATGATGGCCACCGTGTTCTGGGTGGGCTGGGTGCTGGGCGACACCGTGGCAACCGTGCTGTTTGCCATCGTGGGCTTTTTTGCGCTGCGCGAGTTCATCACCCTCTCGCCCACGCGCCGGGGCGACCACCGCAGCCTGGTGCTGGCGTTCTTCGTTGTGCTGCCGCTGCAGTTCTGGATCGTGGGCAGCAAGATGTTCGACCTGTTCACGGTCTTCATCCCGGTCTATGTGTTTCTGGCGCTGCCGGTGGTGAGTGCGCTGGCCAACGACCCACAGCGGTTTCTGGAGCGCAACGCCAAGCTGCAGTGGGGCATCATGGTCTGCGTGTACGGCATGAGCCATGTGCCCGCGCTGCTGCTGCTCGACTTTCCGGGCTACCGCGACAAGGGTGCGTTCCTGGTGTTCTTCCTGGTCTTTGTGGTGCAGACCTGCATGGTGGTGCAGCACCTGCTGGGGCGGCGTTTTCCGCACACCCCCGTGGCGCCGCAGGTGAGCCAGAGCTTCCAGTGGGCCAGCTGGCTCGCCGGTGTGGCTGTGGGCGGGCTGGTGGGCGGGCTGCTCACCTTCATCACCCCGTTCAAACCCGGCCAGGCGCTGGGCATGGCCCTGCTGGCCTGCGTGGCAGGCAGCCTGGGGCACCTGGTGATGAAGGCTCTGAAGCGCGACCGGGGGATCACGAGCTGGGGCATGCAGGGCATGTCCGTCACCGGTGCCGGCGGCCTGCTCGACCGGGTGGACGCGCTGTGTTTTGCAGCCCCCGTGTTCTTCCATTCAGTACGCTGGTACTTCGGACTTTGAGCAAAAATGGCCGTCTGCGCGCGACCACATTGCCCATATAGCTATTGAATTTATAGCAAATGCGTATTCTTGGCATTGACCCCGGCCTGCAAACCACCGGCTTTGGCGTGGTGGACGTGAACGGCCACCAACTCAGCTATGTGGCCAGCGGCACCATCCGCACCACCACGCTGGCCCTGGGCGACCTGCCCGGACGCCTGAAGATTTTGTTCGACGGCATCACCGAGGTCGCAGCCCGCTACGAGCCCGACGTGGCCTCGGTTGAAATCGTGTTCGTCAACGTCAACCCCCAGTCCACCCTGTTGCTGGGCCAGGCACGCGGCGCCGCCATCACCGCCCTGGTGGCCAGCAACCTGCCCGTGGCCGAATACACTGCGCTGCAGATGAAAAAAGCCGTGGTCGGCCACGGCCGCGCCGCCAAGAGCCAGGTGCAGGAGATGGTGCGGCGCCTGCTGCAGCTACCGGGCCTGCCGGGCACCGACGCGGCCGACGGCCTGGGCATGGCCATCACCCATGCACACGCCGGTGCGGCCATGGGGCGGCTGGGCGAGGCGGCCACGCTGAACCGTCGGCAGCATGCGATGTACAAGGGGGGGCGGAGTTATTGAGGAAATACCGCCGCTATCATCATCGACCTGTTTAGATTTGGCGAATCGCCCAAGCTGGCCCTGAACAAGGCATTTTCATCAGTTGCACTGTGAATGGCCTCGCGACGGTAGGGATGACCTCTCGCGCGCTACCCGCCTGGCCAACACGATCGATGACTGAACCGCATCGAAGCTAGCCCCGGTACCAGGCCAGTAAAGGCCACGCGGTCCTGAGCAGAGCGTCAGAATCTGCGGTTTGGTATCGATCTCCGCCCCTTCCCCCCGCTCCACCACCATCTCATAGCGGATGGTTGAAGCGGGTTTGCCTCGAAAGGTCTCCAATACGCGAGCGTGATAGGTATGGCGCTCCTCAGTCACTACGTCCGCCGCCGTCTGGTGCGCACTTTTATTGTGTATTGGCGCTATGTCCACGCGGGTGTGCACAACAAGGGCCGAGTAAGGTGTCTGGGCAATCGCTTTTGCCAGAAACTCCTTTTCGGCAGACGCCATGGTTTCGGCAGATTCCGCTTCTACTGCAGCTGGCATTGTCACAGCCAAGGCACCGCCCATGTTGAACCAAGAACCCCCGATAAATGTGGCTGCCAACAAGCTTTCGTGCAAATTCATGCCTCGCTCCCCGCTTCGGACGACGTTCCCTGAAAAACTGGCAAAGATTTGCCCTGCGCTGCCCCGGAAGGAAAGGTGAATGCATCCCAGACGCTCGCGGGATATCGACTGATGTTGACTTCGTTACCCTGATTGCCTCCGAGCATGAAGTAGTGTTTGCCATCGCGGCTCTGGCCAACCGCAAATGCGACGTGTCCTCCGCCAGACCGGCTTTTGATGCAGATAGCCCCGTAAACGGGGCTTTTGAGTTCCACGCCGAAGTTGGACCACTCCTTGGCTCTAAACGCATTTGGAGGAGGCACGTAGCCGTGCTGGGACATGACCCAGGCCACAAACGATCCACACCAAGCATCTTTTTTGCCTGAATCATCCTTGGCCCAGTATTTGGCGGCCTTGTGATACTCCATGATGCGCGGATTGGCACTGGCCCCTGCCACTTCTTTCTGGCCCAGTTCGCGTTCGGCCGTCGCGATCCAAGGTGCCCCCAAATCAGCACTGGAGGGCGCGGGGTTGGTCAAAGCAAGCTTCGCTTGCACCGTGTTTTCCGCGTCAGCCCGGCACATGAGCTCGGTCATTGTTTTGCTGCCAGGCCGAATCAACCCATCTGGACGCGCTATGCCTATGCTGCGTTGAAACGCCTGAATCTTGAAAATGGTCCGCGCACCGGGCGAACCATCCGCCACCAGTTGCTGAGCACTCGGCATGTCAACCTCGTTCAGCAGCCGCTGAACAATCATGGTGTCGTTCAAAGAATTGCGGCCGCCCTGGCCAACGGTGTCAGTGATCATCGGCGTCTCCTATGCGCTAGCTGGATGTTCAAGGCTTTCACGCCAACTGCGTCTTCATCCGCTCCGCCCGCTCCTTCGGCGAGGGATGGGTGGATAGAAAGTTGCTCGAATCACCGCCCGACATCGCGGCCAGCTTTTCCAGAGCGCTTACGCAGGCGCCTGGCTGGTAACGCTTGGCTTTCATGAACCCCATCGCATAGTCGTCGGCTTCGCGCTCGTTGCTTTGCGAATGCTGAGCGCGCACCACCTTTTCAAACAGGTCGCCGAGCTGCGAGCTGGCAATGGCGCCCGCCTTGCTGTTGCTGGAGGCCACGGCGTTGCGCAGCGCGCTGGTGCGCAGGGCGGCCTGGATGCGGGCCTTGCTATGGCCCTTTTTAACGTGGCCGATTTCGTGGCCGATGACGTAGCGCACTTCGTCGTCGGTGAACTTGTCCATGAGGCCCGAGTACACGCGGATGGTGCCGTTGGCCATGGCGAAGGCGTTGATGTCGGGGGTGAGGTAGACCTTGAAGTTCATCTTCAGGCCGTCGTAGGTGCCCAGGCCCGCCGTGAGTTTGTTCAAGCGCGTGGCGTAAGGGTTGCCAGCGGGGGCAATGCGGTTTTGGCGGTCGCTTTCAGCGGCCATCTGGTCAAAGGCGGCCTTCACTTCTTCGTCGGTCAGCGACTCGGATTTGGCCAGGTCCTTGCCTGCATCGAGCACCTTGCCCAGGTCGAACTGTGCCCACACAGGGGATACGGCGCTCACGCCAGATGCCAAGGTGGCGAGCGTCAACAATTTACGGCGGTCCATCGGGGTTCCCTCTCTTCATCTTGCTGGTTTATGTCGGCACCAACGCCGGCGCCCATGCCATTGCCTGGGGGGCGGTGCGGGCCGAAGGATAGCCACGGCATCGCCATTTCCGGCTCCGGGACGTGTCTGCAGATGTAAGAGCTGTGTGCCGATGCAGGAGGGCAGCGACCAGCCCGGTGGGCGCTGAGGCTGTGCGCTCAGCACGATGCGTACAAGAGCCCGTTCAGAACCAATGCCAGCGCATTGTTGTTATGCGTCAATAGCTATCAAAAGTAGAGCAACCAGCGACACAAGCGCTGGGCCATGCACGGCTCAGCGCCCCAGCCCGCGCTTCAACTCCTTGAGCAGCAGCAGCACCTGGTTGGAGGCATGGCGGCAGCTGCTGTTGAGCAGTTGCACCGCTTTTTGCTGCTCGCCGGACTGGAACAGCGTGACCACGTCGGCGGCCTGCTGGTGGAAGTATTTGTGGCGGGCCACGAGCATCTCGAACGCAGGGTAATGCCCCAACCGCACGCGCCCGGTGCCATACAGCCAGCGGCCGAGGTCGCAACGGTCGTCCTGGCAAATGCGTTCGGGCCGCATGACCTCGTCGGAACGGCCGTTGACCATGTCCTGCAGCTGCAGGCGCCAGCGCTCGTGGCTGGCAATGGCGGCGTCGATGTCGATTTCAGTCATCAGGGTGGCCGCGTATTCCGCGTCCAGCACCAGTTCGCTGCCGTTGTCCTCCATGGCCCAGGTGGTGTCGGGGCTGGTTGGATCCTGCTCCTTGATCTTGAACAAACGGCTGAAGAAACCCATCGTCATCCCTTAAACGGCCAGGGGCCGCGCACACGGGAACATGCCCACGCGGAAAATTCTTGAAACATTCTGTGGCGCCGCCGCCGTTTTGGCTACCAAAAAATCGCCCGGCCGTAAAAATCGCGCCGGGCAACCCTTCGGGCCCTGCCAGCTCTGCCCCGGCGCCAGCACAAAGGCACCAGCGGCCAGACAATGCAGCCATGACTTCTACCCCCCGTCGCCCCGCCCTGTCGATGCTGGACCTGGTGGCCGTCCGCGAAGGCGGCACCGTGGCCGATGCCCTGCAGATTGCACTGCGCACCGCACAACACGCCGAGAAACTGGGTTTTGCCCGCTACTGGCTGGCCGAACACCACAACATGGCAGGCATTGCCAGCTCGGCCACAGCCGTGCTGGTGGGGCACATTGCCGGGGGCACTTCGCACATCCGCGTGGGCTCGGGCGGCGTGATGCTGCCCAACCATGCCCCGCTGGTGGTGGCCGAGGCCTTTGGCACCCTGGCCGAGCTGTACCCGGGCCGCATCGACCTAGGCCTGGGCCGCGCGCCCGGCACCGACCCGGCCACCATGCGCGCGCTGCGTCGCAGCCGGGTGGAAACCGCCGACGACTTTCCGCAGGACGTGGCTGAATTGCAGCGCCTGCTGGCGCCGGCCGAACCCGGCCAGCGCCTGATTGCCATGCCCGGCGCGGGCACCAACGTGCCGATCTGGCTGCTGGGCTCCAGCCTGTTCTCGGCGCAACTCGCTGCCGAGCGCGGCCTGCCCTATGCCTTTGCCTCGCACTTCGCCCCGCGCCTGCTGCACCAGGCGATCGACCTGTACCGCAACCTGTACCGACCCTCCGCCGCCTGGCCCCAGCCCTATGTGGCGATTGGCGTACCGCTGATTGCGGCGCCCACCGATGAGGAAGCGGAGTTTCTGGCCAGCAGCACCTACCAGCGGGTGCTGGGCATTCTGACGGGCGACCGGCGCCGCTTGCTGCCGCCCGTAGAGAACTATGCGGAGCGCTTGCAACCGCAGGAACGTGCAGCCATCGGCGACTTTCTGGCCGCCGCCGTGATCGGCGGGCCCGACACGGTGCGCACGGGGCTGGCGCAGCTCAGCGAAGCCACCGGGGCTGACGAGCTGATGCTGGTGAGTGATGTGTACGACCCGGCGCTGCGGCTGCGGTCGCTGGACATTGCTGCGCAGGCCCACGCCACGCTCGGCCAGGCCACCGTGTCGGCCTGAGCGTCTGTTCGCGCTTTATCGCGCCAGATAACCACCATCCACTGGGTAATACGCCCCGGTAACGAACGACGCCTTGCTGGACGCCAGCCAAGCCACCAGTTCGGCCACCTCTTCCGGCTGCCCCAGGCGCCCGACGGGGTGCGCGCCTACCAGCATGGCGTGGATGCCTGCGTCCTGCTCCAGCCCGCTGATCATCGGCGTGTGGATGAAGGCAGGCCCCACGGCGTTGATGCGCACACCCTGTGCGCCGTACTCCAGGGCGGCCGCCTTGGTCAGTCCCACCACGCCATGCTTGGCGGCGGTGTAGGCCGGTGCGGTGGCAAAGCCGACTGCGCCCAGGATGGACGCCATGTTGATGATGGAGCCCCCGCCGTTCTTGAGCATGGCTGCGATCTGGTACTTCATGCCGTAGAACACGCCCGACAGGTTGGTGTTGATGACCTGCGCCCAGCCGTCCAGCGGGTAGTCGGCCGTGGGTGCCTGGGGGCCACCAATGCCCGCGTTGTTGCATGCGATGTCCAGAGGGCCATAGTGGGCCACGGTGCGGATCACCAGCGCTTCGCAGTCCCCGGGCTTGCCCACGTCGGCGGCCACAAATATGGCGTCTCCCCCGGCTGCGCGCACCAGTGCGGCCGTTTCCTCGCCTGCCTGCACGTTCACATCCGACACCACCACCCGGGCGCCCTCCCGAGCCCACACCAGGGCAATCGCACGACCGATGCCCGACGAAGCGCCGGTGACCAGCGCTACCTTGTTCTTCAGCATGAAAGACTCCTTGTCCGTCCACAAGACCTGCCGCCGGATGCCGCAGGCCACTTTTGATTCTGCGCACCGGGCAGTCCCACGCCTTGACCTGGATCATGCAGCGGCCGCCGGCGTGGCATGACATGGCATGGACGGGAGTGCCTCTGGTAGCGGCTACCATCTGGGGCTGCAGCAACTCCAACCACCTCCGCCTGCTGCCCGCGTGTGGTGGGACTGCCGGACCTCCTTGCTACCGCTTAACCGCCCACGCCCGCATGCCCGCTTTTTCCTTTGAAGCCCTGGACGCCCAGGGCCAGACCCGCAAGGGCCTCATGGAGGCCGATACCGCCAAGGCTGCGCGCAGCCTGCTGCGGGCGCAGGCCCTGGTGCCGCTGGCGGTGGAGCCGGTGCAAACCGGCCAGTCGCAGGACGGTCGCGCTGCCAGCCTGGGCCAGCGTCTGTTCACGCGGCCCGTGTTCAGCGCCACCGCGCTGGCCATCTGGACGCGGCAGATCGCCGGGCTGGTGTCGTCGGGCCTGCCGCTGGAGCGGGCGCTCACGGCCCTGTCCGAAGAAGCCGACGACGAACGCCAGCGCCACCTGGTGGCCGCACTGCGGGCCGAGGTCAATGCGGGCGCCACGTTTGCCCGCGCGCTCTCGCAGCACCCGCGGGAGTTTTCCGACATTTACTGCGCTGTGATTGGCGCGGGCGAGCACAGCGGCAACCTGGGCCTGGTGCTGGAGCGCCTGGCCGACGACCTGGAAGAACGGCAGGCGCTCAAAGCCAAGCTGGTGGGCGCAGCGCTTTACCCGGCCATCGTCACCCTGGTGGCGATTGCCATCGTGCTGTTCCTGGTGGGCTATGTGGTGCCGCAGGTGGCCAGCGTGTTTGCGGGCACCAAGCGGGCCCTGCCCTTCCTGACGGTGGCCATGCTGGGCCTGAGCGCTTTTGTGCGCAACTATGGCTGGGTGATGCTCGCGGCCGCAGTGCTGGCCGCCGTCGGAGCCCGGTGGGCGCTGGCCATCGACCCTGTGCGCGAAAAGTTCGATGCCGCCTGGCTGAAGCTGCCACTGGTGGGCAAGCTGGCGCGGGGCTACAACGCGGCGCGTTTTGCGGGCACGCTGGCCATGCTCTCGGGCGCAGGCGTGCCCATCCTCAAAGCCTTGCAGGCCGCAGCCGAAACCCTGAGCAACCGCGCCCTGCGCGCCGATGCGCTGGATGCCCTGGTGCTGGTGCGCGAGGGCGCCCCGCTGGCCTCGGCGCTGGCGCAGAAGAAACGCTTCCCCGGCCTGCTATCGATGTTCGCGCGCCTGGGCGAACAGACCGGCCAGTTGCCCGTGATGCTGCAGCGCGCCGCGCGCCAGCTCTCGACCGAAGTGCAACGCCGCGCCATGGCGCTCGCCACCATCCTGGAGCCGCTGCTCATCGTGGGCATGGGCGGCATCGTGATGCTGATCGTACTGGCCGTGCTGCTGCCCATCATCCAACTCAACCAGTTTGTGAAGTAGAGCGTGTTATGCACTTTTACGCACCCGCGTCGGGCCCACAGGCTGGTGATCGCAAGGCGCAGCGCGCTGCCAAGGCAAGCGCCTTGGCAAGTGCTGCAACGCCGCGAGCGCCTGCCTGTGGGCCCGACCCTATGGGACAGCCGGGGAAAGGCCCGGCCACGTTGTTGCAGGCCACTTGCGGTATTCATACCGCCGCGCGGCCTGCCCCTAGTTGCCGGGCCTTTCTCCGGCATTCGCGGGCACGTAAAAGTGCATAACACGCTCTAACGTATGGCAGTGACCCTGGACGACAAGCTGGTGGTGGCGATGACCCCCG
>NZ_JBPVJQ010000011.1:0-113085 GCF_051942715.1 Acidovorax sp. BL-A-41-H1
ATCGCGCTCGGGCACCAGGTGGTCCACCTCGCCGTGTTCCACCATCTCGCGCATGAGCTGCATGGTTTCGGGCGCCACGCTGAAGTCGGTGAAGCGCGCCGCAAAGCGCGCCACGCGCAGGATGCGCACAGGGTCTTCGCGGAACGCGTCGGTCACATGGCGCAGCACGCGCGCCTCAATGTCCTGGGCGCCAGAATAGGGGTCAAAAACGCAATCTGCGCTCGTCCCGCCTACGCTTTCAGCTATCGCATTGATAGTCAGGTCGCGGCGCGAGAGGTCTTCTTCCAGCGTCACATCCGGCGCGCTGTGCACCACAAACCCCCGGTAGCCGCGCCCGCTCTTGCGTTCGGTGCGGGCCAGGGCGTATTCCTCGCGCGTTTCGGGGTGCAAAAAGACGGGGAAATCGCGCCCCACGGGCAGGTAGCCCAGCGCCAGCATCTGCTCGGGCGTGGCGCCCACCACCACCCAGTCGCGGTCATTCACCGGCCGACCCAGCAGCTTGTCGCGGACCGCGCCGCCCACCATGTAGATTTGCATCGGGCTAGTTTAGAACCTGTGCCGCGCCGTATATTCAACCCACCATGTCCCTCTCGTCCGACCTCACCATCGCCCAGCTCAACCCCGACGGCAGCGTGCCCGTGCCCACGGCGCCCGATGCCGCTGCCAACGCAGCCGCCGAAGCCTTGCAGCGCGAGGCGCAGTTGGAGGCGCTGAAGGCCCAGGTGGAGGGGCTGCAGGAGATCCTGGCCAAGCCGCTCAACGACATCCTGGCCGAACACGACAAGTTCAAAGAGATGGCGGCCGCGTGGGATTCCTTCGGCGCCATGTGGATGCTGTCGCAGCGCGCCATGCGCCGCGTCGCCATGGACCTGGCGGCCACGCAGGGCGTGAGCGAAGAAGAAGTGGTAGCCCGTGCGCTGGCCTACGCCAACCAGGTGCTCAACACCGAAGACGAAGACCTGGGTGGCTCCATTGCCCCTGTGCAGCTGGCGCACATCGCGCGGCACAAGGCGTTTTTGCGCAAGCAGTTCCGGTAGCGGGGCCGCGCTGGCCCCACCGGTTCACTGGAATACAGGGCGGAAAAAGCTCCGCTCATAACTCACGATGCACCCCGTCTCCTCGGCGTAGCGGAACGCCGCCTGGCAGTCCGCGTCCTGCATCGACGCCTCGCGGTAGCGCTCATAGGCCGCGAGGCTCTCGAACGTGAACAGCGCCAGCGCGATGTTGTTGGCCCCTTCGCTGGGTAGGAAGTAACCGTGGTGCTGGCCGCCGAACTTCTCGACCAGCGGGATCCACAGTTTTCCGTAGTGCTCAAACTCCTTGAGCTTGCTGGTGTTGAGCACGTAGCGCAGATAGATGGTGACGGCCATGGCGGTGCTCAGTCCTCGGTGTGGCGCAGGCGGTAGGGTTCTTCGAAGGCCAGGAAGTCCTTCTCGCCCAGGGCCTCGGCGATCCAGGCCTGCACGCCGGGCAGGGCGCGCACGCGGTTCACATAGGCGGTGATGTGGGCGGGCACGGGCAGGGCGTAGGTGTGCAGGCGCATGCACACGGGGGCAAAGTAGGCGTCGGCCACGCAGAACTGGCCAAACAGCAGGGGGCCGCCGTGTTCCTGCAGCAGGGCGCTCCACATGTCCACCAGGCGCTGCACGTCAGCGCGCACGCCGGGCTTGTCGCGCCATATCAGGGCGCCGGTGTCGGCCAGGTCGGCTTCGATGTTCATGGGGCAGTTGCTGCGCAGGGCGGTGAAGCCGCTGTGCATTTCGGCGCAGACGCTGCGGGCGCGCGCGCGGGCCTTGGCGTCCTGGGGCCAGAGCTGCTTGTCGGCCCAGGTCTCGGCCACATATTCGGCAATCGCCAGGGTGTCCCACACCACCAGGTCGCCATCGACCAGCACCGGCACCTTGCCGGTGGGGCTCACGGGGCCGATGACACGCTTGAACTCCGAGTCGGCCTCGAAGCTGTCGAAGCGCACGCGCACTTCCTCAAACGGGATGCCGGCCTGCTTGAGCAGCACCCAGGGGCGCATGGACCAGGACGAATAGTTCTTGTTGCCGATGTAGAGCTTGGGCATGGTGGACACCTGAAAAAAGAGGTCAGCCCGCCATGCTAGCGGCTGCGCGGCGCGCCAGCGATGCGAAAAACCGGCCCGAATGATGCGCTGCGAGCATCACAGGCCTTCGTGCCGACCGGCTAGCGCCCGTTGGCAGCCTGCCGCGCGGTCGCCAACGGGCTCCGAGGGATCAGACCGGCCAGACCACGCCGTTGTCGTTCAGGATGGCATCGAGCGGCAGGTCGAACTCTTCGGGCTCGAAGTCGTCCAGAAAGCCGTGGGTGAACCCCAGCCCCACGGTGAACGGCTTGGGCTGCAGCGTGGCCAGCGTGCGGTCGTAAAAGCCGCCGCCATAGCCCAGGCGGTAGCCCCCGGCCGCGTAGCCCACGCAGGGCACAAACAGCAGCGTGGGCACGATGACTTCGGTGTCCTTGGGCTTGGGGATGCCGTAGGCGTCCTCTTCCATGGGGCAGCCGGGGTACCAGGCGTGGAAGGTGAGCGTCTTGTGCTGCTTGTTGACCACCGGCAGGCCGATGCGGCGCAGCTGGGGCTCGTCCAGCAGTTCGCCGTCTTCCTTCCAGCGGTGCAGGGCAGGCAGGGGGTCGAATTCGCCCTTGATGGGCCAATAGGCGCCGATCACGGTGTCGGGCCGGTTCACCAGCCAGATGCGCATCACCTGCTGTAACAGGTCGGACCGCTGTAGGCGGTCGGGCAGATTGAGGCGTTCTTCTATCAATGCGCGCCGAAGGGCTGCTTTGTCCATCACATAATTCCCCCATGCAATTGTTTCGAATTCTGACACCGCTTGTCGCCAGTGCCCTGCTTGCCATGGCGGCTCCCCTTGTCCAGGCGCAAAACAGCAAGGGGGACGACACCCTGCTGGAGATGCAGCAGGCCTTCCGCAAGGGCGACCGCAAGCGGCTGGAGCAACTGCTGCCTTCCGCCCGTGGCCATGCGCTGGAGCCCTGGGCCGCCTACTGGGAACTGCGCGTGCGCCTGGCCGAGGCCCAGCCCGCAGAAATCCAGTCCTTCATGCAGCGCTACGCCGGCAGCTACCAGGAGGACCGCATGCGCAACGACTGGCTGCTGCTGCTGGGCCAGCGGCGCAACTGGGCGCAGTTTGCCGAGCAGCACCCCGCCTACCGCATGTCGGACGACCGTGAAGTGCGCTGCTACGCGCTGTTGATCGACACCCTGAAAGGCTCCGCACCCGCCACCGTGGCCGACGATGTGCGCAGCAACTGGTATGCCATCCGCGATGCCGACGACGGCTGCACCCATGCCGCCAGCGAGCTGTACAGCTACAAGAAGCTCAGCGCGCTCGACATCTGGCGCAAGGCGCGACTGGGCGTGGAGGCCAACCGCCCGCGTGTGGTGCGCAACGCGGTCGAAATCGTCTCGCCCGACGCGCTGCCGCAGCTCAAGGAGGTGCTGGACGCGCCCACCAAGTTCCTGCTCTCACGCGCCACGGCACGCGGCAACGCCCGGCAAGAGCTGGTGCTGCTGGCCCTGATCAAGCTCGCAGGCAGCGACCCGGACGGCGCCGCGCAGCAGCTGGACAACAAATGGGGCGTGCACCTCTCGGCCGAAGAGCGCAACTGGGCCTGGGGCGTGATCGGCAAGGCGGCCGCGCAAAAGCTCTCGTCCAACGCGGCGGGTTACTTTGCCAACGTCACCAAGGACACCGACCTGAACGACGACCTGCTGGGCTGGAAGGTGCGCGCCGCCTTGCGCGCCGGGCAGTGGAAAGCCGTGGGCAAGGCTGTCGATGCGATGGGCCCCGACGCCCGCCAGGACAGCACCTGGGTGTACTGGAAGGCGCGCGCACTGTTGTCGGGCCGCGTGACAGACGCCGAGCGCGCAGAAGCGCGCCAGCTGCTCGAAGGCATTGCCAGCACGCGCGGCTTCTACGAAATGCTGGCCATGGAAGAGCTGGGCCAGCGCATCACCACGCCCCCCGCCCCGGCGCCCCTTACCGCTGAAGAAAAAGCGGGTGCCCGAGCCAACCCGGGCCTGAACCGCGCCCTGTACGCCATCCTGCTGGGCCTGCGCAGCGAAGGCGTGCGCGAGTGGAACTACACCACCAACCTGCACCAGAGCGGCGGCATGGGCGACCGCGAACTGCTGGCAGCAGCCGACTTCGCCTGCCAGCGCGAGGTGTGGGACCGCTGCATCAACACCAGCGAACGCACCAAGAGCGTGGTGGATGCCACGCAGCGCTTTCCCACCCCCTTCCGCAGCGCAGTGGTCGAGCGTGCCAATGGCATTGGGCTGGACCCGGCCTATGTGTATGGCCTGATCCGCCAGGAAAGCCGCTTCATCATGGATGCGCGCTCGCACGTCGGCGCCTCGGGCCTCATGCAGGTCATGCCCGCCACCGCGCGCTGGACGGCCAAGAAGATCGGCCTGAACAACTTCACCGCCGACCAGATCAACGACCGCGACACCAACATCACCATCGGCACCGCCTACCTCAAGCTCGCACTGGACGACTTTGCAGGCTCCATGCCCATGGCGGCTGCCGCCTACAACGCCGGCCCCGGCCGCCCGCGCAGCTGGCGCAACGGCCCCGTGCTGGACGCCGCCATCTGGGCTGAAAACGTGCCCTTTGCCGAAACCCGCGACTACGTGAAGAAGGTGCTGGCCAATACCACCAACTACGCCGCCATGCTCACCGGCCAGCCCCAGTCGCTCAAGGGCCGCCTGGGCACCATCGGCCCGCGCGATGCATCGGCGCCCGAGGTGAACAAGGACCTGCCCTGATGCCTCCATCCGCATCTGCCGCAGCACCCGCTGCCGCAGATGCGAAGCGGGTGGGCGAGTGTTTGCTATAAATAGAGTAGCTATAAGCGCATGGTGGAAGCGCGCAAAGCACCGATTTGATTCATATTTTTGGAGGGAAAACCATGAACAAGCTGTGTGGGGTGGCCCTGGCCGCCATGGTGTGCTGGGCGCTGGGCACGGCCCAGGCGCAGCCCGTGTACAAGTGGGTGGATGCCGACGGCAAGACCCACTACGGATCACAACCTCCGCCCGCCAAGCAGGACGCCGAGCCGCTCAAGCTGCAAAGCAACAACGGCAGCACCCGGAGCGCATCGCAGTCTGCCAAGCCCGCCCAGCAGTACAACCCCGACGGCACCAAGAAGATCCCCAAAGACGTGGAGGAGTTTGGCCAGGGCATGAAGAAGGCACTGGAAAAGGTGGACAGCAAACAGGTGCCCCTGAACTGCGCCGCCGCCGTGGACAACATCCACTACCAGGCCGACCAGATGCTGGAGGTGGGCCAGAAAAACGTGCGCGACGGCTACATGGCCCAGGCCGAATACGACAAGACAGCCCCCAAGATCCGCGAGGCCCGGGGCAAATACAGCGTGTCAGACTGCCAGGCGTCGTCGGGCAACAAGAAATTGTTCTACCAATGCATGTCGAGCAGCAACAACCATGTGATGGGGTGCGACAAGCAGTTCAAGCATTGATGGGGAGATGCGGGGCTGGGGGCTGGAAACATACACCGGCGCCTGCTTGAGGCCAGGAACGGACATATGCCGAGACGTCTTATCGAAGTGGAGTTGACCATCGAAGGTCGTACAAAGATGCCTGTCCTCACCGGCGGCATCTATCGTCCACACTTGCGTGTCCAAGGTGGTGAATACCTTGGCGTCTCGTTTGTTGATGGTCAACTGGTTAGTCCCGGGTCCACAGCCCGTTCTGTAGCTGCGCTGATTTATGAGCCCGGTGTCGATTATTCTGCGCTGATGGTCGGCACTCATTTCGACGTTCTTGAAGGACAAACGCTCGTCGGTTCTGGCCGAGTCTTGAGAGGACCGTTTGCTGCCTAGGTACTCGCCGCTGTGGGTTCAACGCTGTCCCCCACCCTGACCAAGCCACATCACACGTTGTGCAGCACATCCCCTTGCCGCACCGCCGCCCCCGACCTTACGAGGTCCTCCACCAGGCTCAATAGCCACTCCCCCTCGGGCTGATCACCGAAATGCCGCTGGTGCAGCATGCCGAAATACGGCGTGCCCTGTGCCCAGGCCGTGAGGTCGGCCATGGTGATCTGCTGCCATTCCAGCAGCTTGTATTTCAGCAGCACCTTGGCCGCATACAGCGCATGTTTGCCGGGGTTGCGCACAAAACCATCCAGGCGGCGGCGGGCGCCGTCGATGGCGCGGGGGGCGTCGGCAAACACGGGGCCGTGGCCGGGGATGACGACCTGGGGTGACAGTTTTTCGATCACATCCAGCGTGGCGGCGACTTCGGCAAACGCTTTGTCGCCCTCCAGCTCGGGGAACACCACGCCAAAGCCGTTTTCCCACAGCGCATCGGCGGATATCAGCACCCGGTCCTGGGGCTCGAACAGCACCACCGAGTGGGGGTCGTGCCCCGGCGCCGCATGCACCTGCCAGGGCTTGTCGCCCAGCAGCACGCACGAGTCCGGCATCAGCAAGGTGTCGGCCCGGAACGGCGGGCATTCCTGCCCCGTGGGGGTGTAGCTGAGCGCATAGGCGTCCCACTGGCGCACATGGTCGGCCTGGCCGGGCGGGATGGCGGTGAGCACACCGGGCCAAGCCTTTTGCAGCGCGGCATTGCCGCCGCAGTGGTCGCTGTGCAGATGGGTGTTGAGCACGCGGTCCAGCGCGCGCCCTTCCAAGGCGCCACGCACCAGGTCCACGGTCTGCTCGGCATGGCTGCAGTAGCCGGTGTCCACGATGGCCGTGTCGTGGTGGCCGATGAAGAGGATGTTGTTGGCCGACAGCCAGCCGCGCTCCAGCACGGTGATTTCGGGGGGGAGCAGGTCGTGGGGGGCGGAACTGGGCATGGGGCAGGCAAACGGTGACAGTCCAGCGTACCGCAGCTGGGCACTGTCAGGCGTTCTCCAAAACCCGCACGCGAACACTCCCCGTCGGGGTGTGGTGTGTCAGAACGTGACGCCCGCCACCAGGATCACGTTGGCGTACGGCGTGCACTCGCCCGTGCGCACCATCACGCGGGCCTGCTGGGTCAGGCGTTTGAACTCGTCGTGCGACACGGACTGTGGCGTAACCGGTAGCTGGCACCACGCGGGCAATTGGCCCCCGTTGCGCTCCACGGCTTCGGTGGCGATCAAGACCTTCTCGACCTGCATTTCCTCCAGCACCACGCGCAGCACATCGGCCACAGCCGGGATGCCGGGCGTAAGCGCCAGGTCGATGCGGCGCGGGCCGGGGGGGATGGGCAGGCCCACATCGCCGATCACCAGCATGTCGCCATGGCCCAGGGTGGCGATGGCGTGGGAGAGTTCGGCGTGCAGCAGGGCGGTGCGTTTCACAGGGGGCTCCAGGCGGGCGGTTGGGGGCTTAGCGCCACGGCGGCGCGGGTGGGGATGGAGGGCTGGGCGCCGGGCTGGGTGACGCACAGGGCCGATGCACGGATGCCTTCGCGCACGGCGGCATCCAGCGGCTCACCGCGTGCCAGGGCCACGGCCAGTGCACCCAGGAAGGTGTCGCCAGCGGCTGTGGTGTCCACGGCTTTCACGACGAGGCCTGGGTGGTAGCGGTTGCCTGCCGCATCGGCGGCCACGGCGCCCGCAGCGCCCAGGGTCACCACCACCTGGGCGGGGCCCTTGGCGCGCAGGGCCTGCGCGGCCTGCGCGGCATCGGCGGGTGTGGTCACGTTCTGGCCTGCCAGCGCGGCGGCTTCCACCTCGTTCACCACCAGCGTGTGCACCAGCGGCCACAGGGCTTTGGGCAGGGCTTGGATGGGCGAGGGGTTGAGCACCACAGGGCAGCCCGCCGCATGCGCCATCTCGGCGGCGGCCAGCACCTGGGCCAGAGGCGTTTCCAACTGCAGCACCAGGCCGCCTGCGCCCTGCAACGCAGCGCCCAGCGAGGCGGCATCCAGCACGAAGCGGCCGTTGGCGCCGGGCACGACCACGATGCGGTTCTGCCCGCTGGCCTCCACGGTGATGGCGGCCACGCCGGTGGTGGTTGCGGTGTCGGTCTGCACGCCGCTGTGGTCGATGCCGTCGGCGTCGAGCCCGGCGCGCAGCGTCTGGCCGTAGCCGTCATCGCCCACCCGGCCGAACAAGGCCACCTGGGCGCCCTGGCGTGCGCAGGCCACGGCCTGGTTGCCGCCCTTGCCGCCGGGTACCAGGTGCAGGGCGTCGGCCAGCACGGTTTCGCCGGGGCCGGGTGCGTGTTGCACCTGCAGCACCAGGTCCATGTTCAGGCTGCCGACGACGGCGATGCGGGGCGCGGTGTTCGTGCTCATGCAGCACCTTCGGGCGCATGTGCCGTGGAGGCGCGCACGCGCAGCTCGGGCTGCAGCATCACCTTGCGTGCGTCCTGGCGCTTGCCGTCGATGCGCTCCAGCAGCATGTCCACCGCCAGTGCGCCGATGCGCTGCTTGGGCTGGGCCACGGTGGTGAGGGGTGGGCTGGTGAAGGCGGTGAGTTCGATGTCGTCAAAGCCCACGATGGACAGTGCCTCGGGCACGCGCAGGTCGCGCTCGTGCGCGGCGCACAGGGCGCCCATGGCCATGAGGTCGTTGCAGACGAAGACGGCAGTGGGCGGCTCGGCCGCGCGCAGCACGGCGTGCATGGCTTCGTAGCCGCCCTGGCTGGTGAAGTTGCCGTGCCACAGCAGGCCTTCGCCGGTGCCGCAGCCCGCGTCGGCCAGGGCCGTGCGCCAGCCGGCAATGCGCTGTTCACTGGGGGCAATGCCTTCGGGGCCGCCGATGCAGGCAATGCGGCGGTGGCCCAGCGACAGCAGGTGGCGCGTGGCCAGCAGGCCGCCCTGCATGTGGGCGGTTTCCACCAGGTCACAGGGCTGCTGTTCAGCGATGTCGATTTCGCGGTCCACCAGCACGGTGGGGATGGACAGGCCCGCGAGCTGCGTGGCCAGCGTGGCGTCATGTCCGGTAGAGACCACGATCAGCCCGTCGATGCGTCGCTCGGCCAGTACCTGCAGGTAGGTGCCCTGGCGGTGCGCCTCGTCGTTGGTGTTGCACAGGATGACGTTGTAGCCCGCGCCAAAGCAGCGGTCTTCCACGCTGTGCACGATCTCGGCAAAGTAGGGGTTGGAGCTGTTGGGGATCAGCATGCCCAGCGTGCGCGTGTTGTTGCTCTTGAGGCTGCGCGCAATCGCGCTGGGCACATAACCCAGGGCGCGGATGGCGGCCTCGACGCGCTCGCGCCCCTCGGGGCTCACGCGGCGCGTGCCGTTGACCACGTGCGACACCGTGGTGACCGACACCTCGGCGTGGCGCGCAACGTCCTTGATAGTAGCCATGCAAAAAGAAGAATGAGGTCGTGGGTGGTGGGGCGGCTGGATGCGGGGGCAGTCTCTCAGACCTTGGCGCGGCGCTGGCGCAGCGTGTCCACAATGACGGCCGCCACGATCACAAAACCCGTGATGATGCGCTTGCTGGGCTCGCTGGCGCCCACCTGGGCCAGGCCCGCCTCCAGCACCGCGATGATGAGCACGCCAAACGCGGTGTTGACCACCGAGCCGCGCCCGCCCATGAGGCTGGTGCCGCCAATCACCACGGCCGCAATCACCTGCAGCTCCATGCCGGTGCCCGCGTTGGGGTCGGCGGCTTCCAGCCGGGCCGACTGCATCAGGCCCGCCAGGCCTGCGAGCAGGCCGGTCATGGCAAACACGATGACGCGGATGGGGCGTGGGTCCACACCGGCCAGGCGCATGGCTTCTTCGTTGGTGCCAATGCCCACCACGCAGCGGCCAAACACCGTGCGCGACAGCACCAGCTGCGCCACCACCACCAGCACCACGGCCAGCAAGAAGGCGAACGAGATGCCGCCAAAGAAGGGTGCTGACAGCCACGAGATCGCATCGCCCACGTACTGCGTGCGCGAGTCGGTCACCACATACGCGCTGCCACGTACGGCTTCGAGCATGCCCAGCGACACGATGAACGAGGGCAACCGCCACGCGACGGAAATGGTGCCCGTGATGGTGCCGCACACCAGGCCCGTGGCCAGTGCCAGCGCGGCGGCGGCGGGCACCGTCCAGCCCCACTGCAGGATGGCAGCGGCCGAGGTGGCGGCGGCCAGCGCCATCACAGAGCCCACCGACAAATCGATGCCCGCGATGATGAGCACAAAGGTCATGCCCACGGCCATCACGGCCAGGGCCGGGATTTCGTTGGCGATGGTGATGAAGGTCTCGGCGCTCCAGAAGTATTCGGACAGCGACGAGAACAGCGCCACCATGCCTGCCAGCACGGCCAGCAGGCCCAGGTAGGTGCCCAGCTGGCTGCGCCAGACCGAGGCCGAGGAGGGCGCCGCAGCGGGCGCGGCAGATGTGGTGGGGGCGTTCATGCGGTCACAGGAGAAGAAGTTGAAGGAGTGGTGCTGGTGCGTCCGCCGGGCTCGGAGAACGCGGCCGCCAGCAGCGATTGCTCGGACCACTCGCCGCGCTCGAACACGGCCACCAGGCGGCCCGCGCTCATCACGCCGATGCGGTCGGCCATGGCCATGAGTTCGCGCAGGTCGGACGAGACCATGAGCAGCGCGCGGCCTTCTGCGGCCATGCGGTCCAGCTCGCCATACAGCTCGGCGCGGGCGCCCACGTCCACGCCTCGCGTGGGTTCGTCGAGCAGCAGCACGCGGCCTTCGCGGTGCAGCCAGCGGGCGAACACCACCTTTTGCTGGTTGCCGCCCGACAGTTGGCCCACGGGCTGCTCGGCGCTGCGGCAGCGGATGCCCAGCGTGCGCACAAAACCCTGCACCAGGCGGCTTTCGAGCCCGCGCTGCAACCAGCCGCCGCGCGACACGGCCGACAGGTCGGACAGCGTGGCGTTGATGCGGATGGGCTGCGAGAGGAGCAGGCCCTGGGACTTGCGGTCTTCGGTGACCAGGCCGACACCGGCGGCGATGGCTTGAAGCGGGGATGCAAAGCCCTGCTGCCAAGTGCGGGGTGCAGTTAAGGTAAGCGGCTTTGCTATGTTTTGTATAGCTGATTGCGCTTGTCCATCAAGCGCTGGAGCCTGTTTTTGTTCAGAATTCGGGTGCAATGTGACGCTGCCCCGGTCTGCCCGGTCCGCGCCGAACAGCAGGCGGACCAGCTCGGTGCGGCCCGATCCAACCAGCCCGGCAATGCCGAAGATCTCGCCCGCACGCAACTCCAGGCTTACGTCCTGCACGGCGGTGCCCCGGCCTAGTTTGTCAGCGCTCATCA
This sequence comes from Acidovorax sp. BL-A-41-H1, assembly GCF_051942715.1. Lineage (NCBI taxonomy): Bacteria > Pseudomonadati > Pseudomonadota > Betaproteobacteria > Burkholderiales > Comamonadaceae > Acidovorax > Acidovorax sp. BL-A-41-H1. The sequence continues at coordinate 11,230 of NZ_JBPVJQ010000011.1, forward strand.
CCACCGGGCCGACGGGGCGGCGCGGGCGGTGGTCCAGGTCGCTGACCACGCGGCCCACCATGCGCTGCACCAGGTCGTCTTCGTTCATGCCCGCCATGGGGCGAACGTCCACCAGGCGGCCGTCGCGCAGCACGGCCACGCGGTCGGCAATGCGGCGCAGTTCTTCGAGCCGGTGCGACACGTAGATGATGGCTACGCCGCGCGCGGTGAGGTGCGCGATCTGCTCGAACAGGTAATTGGTCTCGCGCGGCGTGAGCATGGCCGTGGGCTCGTCGAGCACCAGGATGCGTGTATCGTCCTGCAGGTTGCGCGCAATCTCCACCATCTGCTGCTGGCCGATCCCCAGCTGCGAGACGGGCGTGGCGGGGTCGATGGTGTCGAGCCCGATCTTGGCCAGCTGCGCGCGGGCCGCCGCGTGCAGCACATCGCGCTGCAGCCAACCCAGCCGGTGGGGCAGGCGGCCCATCAACAGGTTCTCGGCCACGGTGAGCGTGGGCACCAGGCCCAGCTCCTGCATCACCATGCGCACGCCGTGGCGCTCGGCATCGCGGCGCGACGCGGGGGCATAGGCCTGCCCGGCCAGCAACATGCCGCCGCGTGTGGGCTGCGTGAGGCCGCAGAGAATCTTGGACAGCGTGCTCTTGCCCGCGCCGTTCTCGCCCGTCAGCGCCAGCACCTCGCCCGCAAACAGCTCCACGTTCACGCCGTCGAGCACGGTGGCGGTGTAGTCCTTGCCCACGGCCTGGATGGCGAGCAGGGGCGGGGACTGAGGAGCGGGCGAGCGACTAGGCATGGGGGCTTGAATTAGGCGGCTGCAGGGCGGGGTTTATCGGTTGAGTGGCGAATAACGCCAGAAGGGCCTTGTTCGCCGCTCTCGGATTTACTTGCTGTCTTTCGTCACCAGCACCACATCCGTCTTCACCGTGGCGGGCAGCTGGTTCTGCGGCGTCTTGGCGGCCAGGGCCTTCTGTGCCAGTTCGATGCCGAACACGGCCTGCTTGGCGGCGTACTGGTCGGCGGTGGCCAGCACGCGGCCGTCGGCCAGCATGGGCTTGATGGCGCCGATGTTGTCGTAGCCCACCACCTGCACCTTGCCGGTCTTGCCGGCGGCCTTCACGGCGGCCACGGCGCCCAGGGCCATGCTGTCGTTGCCAGCCAGCAGGGCCACCAGGTCAGGGTGCTCGCGCATCATGCCGGCGGCTACCGTGTTGCCTTTTTCGATCTCCCAGTTGCCGGACTGCACGCCCACCACGGTGATGTTGGCGGCCTTCATGGCGTCCTGGTAGCCCAGCGTGCGCTGCTGCGCATTGAAGGTGGTGGACACGCCTTCGATGATGCCGACCTTGTCACCGGCCTTCAGTGTCTTGGCCAGGTGGTCGCCCACCAGCTTGGCGCCAGCACGGTTGTCCGGGCCCACGAAGGGCACGGTGATGTTCTTTTCCTTCAGCGCATCGGCATCGAGCTGGTTGTCGATGTTGACCACGAGGATGCCCTTGTCGATGGCGGACTTGACCACGGGCACCAGCGCCTTGGAGTCGGCGGGGGCCAGCACGATGGCGCTGACCTTCTGCGCCACGGCCTGTTCGATCATCTTGATCTGGGCTGCCGTATCGGTCTCGTTCTTGATGCCGTTGGCCACCAGCGTGTATTCCTTGGCGTGGGCCTTCTGGTGCGCCTTGGCGCCGTCTTCCATGGTGCGGAAGAACTCATTGGCCAGCGACTTCATGATGAGCGCGATCTTCGGCTTGTCCTGCGCGAAGGCAGGGCTGGCCAGCAGGCTGCCCACAACGGCGAGGGCGGCGGCGGTCTGAACGGAACGGCGGGTGAACTGCATGGGTGTTGTCTCCAGGTTGGAATGTGGACAAAGGCAACGCTGAACAAGCCTCTCGCGCCCGGCGCATCCATGGCTCAGACGGTCTGCAGCGTTGCAAATCCTCGCGATAGCTACGGCTATCACTCTGGTTTGCGCCTTGCAGTCCATGCCGATCCAGGGCCCGCCGCATCGCGGAGACTTATCCAGCGTCGCCCTAAGGCGACCGACAGCGTGGAGGGAAATCCCCGGCAGCGCCCCCAAAAAGGAGCGGCTACGGATGCCCGGTGCCTTGTCGCGAACGGGATGATAACGAAAGCAAACGTTTGCGCAAACGTTTGCTAATCAGTAAAAACCCGAAGATGCAGACATTGGACTACCGGCGCAGTGGGGCGATCTGCAGGGTTTACGCCCAAGAAAAAGGGCGCCGAAGCGCCCTGGGGGAGGTGATGGAGGGCAGCGTTTTTCGCTCTGCCCTTAGGAACAACGGCCTCAAGCCTTGCGCAGCTCGCGACGCAAAATCTTGCCCACATTGCTCTTGGGCAGCTCGTCGCGGAACTCGATGTACTTGGGGCGCTTGTAGCCGGTGAGATTTTGGTGGCAGTAGTTGGCCACCTCGTCCTCGGTCAGGGCCGGGTCGTTCTTGATGATGAACACCTTGATGGCCTCGCCCTGCTTCTCATCGGGAACACCAATGGCTGCGCATTCGACCACGCCGGGGCACAGACTGATGACCTGCTCCAGCTCGTTGGGGAACACGTTGAAGCCACTCACCAGGATCATGTCCTTCTTGCGGTCGATGATGCGGGTGTAGCCCTGCGGGTCCATGATGCCGATGTCGCCCGTGCGCATGAAGCCGTCGGGCGTGAAGGCCTTGGCGTTCTCTTCGGGCTGGTTGTAGTAGCCCGCCATCACGTTGGGGCCGCGGATGCAGATCTCGCCCGACTCGCCCTGGGGCAGGCTGTTGCCTTCGTCGTCCTTGATGGCAATGTCGATGCCCGGCAGCGGCAGGCCGATGTTGCCGCTGAACTGGGTGCTGATCACCGGGTTGTTGGTGCCGATGGCGCAGGTCTCGCTCATGCCCCAGCCTTCGATCATGGTGCTGCCGGTCACCTTCTGCCACTGCTTGGCCGTGCCCTCGCTGGCTGCCATGCCCCCGGCCTGCGACACGCACAGGTGCGAAAAATCCAGCGTCTTGAACTGAGGGTTTTGCAGCAGCGCGTTGAACAGCGTGTTCACCGCAGGCAGCATGTGGAAGGGGCGCTTCTTGAGTTCGGCCACGAACTTCGGGATGTCGCGCGGGTTGGGGATCAGCGTCATGCTGGAGCCTTGGCGGATGGCCAGCAGGCACAGCGTGAGCGCGAAGATGTGGTACAGCGGCAGTGCGGCAATGCTGTTGGCCTTGCTCAGGTCGCCCACTTTGGACAGAGCGGGCGTGAACCACGCCTCGGCCTGCAGCGTGGCGGCCACGATGTTGCGGTGGGTGAGCACTGCGCCCTTGGACAGGCCCGTGGTGCCGCCGGTGTACTGCAGGAAGGCAATCGAATCGAGCGTGGCCTGACTGGGTGCGAGCGACTTGTGTTCGCCCAGCGACAGCGCCTTCTTGAACGTGACGACCTTGCGCCCGTTGGACAGCGGCAGGTCGTACGCGGGCACCATCTTGGCCAGGTGGCGCACGGCAAAGGTGATCCATTTGCCAAACCAGAAGCCCAGCAGGTCCCCCATGGAGGCCATCACCACGTGCTTGACGGCCGTGTGGTCGATCACATCGGCCAGCGTGTGGGCAAAGTTCTCCAGGATCACGATGGCGGTGGCGCCCGAGTCCTTGAGCTGGTGCTCCAGCTCGCGCGCGGTGTACAGCGGGTTCACGTTCACGCAGGTGTAGCCCGCGCGCAGCACGGCGGCCATGGTCACGCCAAACTGCGGAATGTTGGGCAGCATGATGGCAACGCGCGCACCGGGCTCCAGCCCCAGGCTTTGCAGATAGGCGCCCAGCGCAGCGGAGCGGCGTTCCAGCTCGCCATAGGTCATCCACTGGTCCATGCAGACCGAGAACGGGCTGGAGGCGTGTTTGCGGAACGACTCTTCCAGCAGGTGGGCCACAGAGCGGTATTGCTCGGGCTTCACGTCGTGTGGGACGCCCGGGGGGTAGCTCTTGAGCCAGATCTTTTCCATGCGCGTGTTTCCTTCGTTAGGGATGTCCTGCATAACTCCCTGCGGTCGGTGATAGCGCGGTCTCGGGCGGTCCGCTGCGTTGCTTTTCTTGCCAATAGCTGGGCTATTGGCTGCAAAAAGGCGCCTTGCGGCCCATCCCGATCCGCACTACCACCGACTCGCGAGGGTCATGCAGGACATCCCTGTGTTCGCCAAATGCCATTGATAGGTGGGCACAGATTGTGGAAGGCGGGCGCGTTGCGGGCTATCGGGCTTGTCCTAGTGTGTGGTTAAGCTGGGTCCCGCAGGTGACAGGGTCGGCATCGAAGAGCAAATCCATCAGCGCCCGCTCACGCTGCTCGATGGTGGCCAGGAACTGCTCCACCCCGCCGCGCTGGCGAGCGAGCTGGCCGAAGGTGTCGAACCCCGCCTCCAGAAACTGTTGCAGTGCGCCCATGCCCGCTGCGTTGGCCGGGCCGCGCATCATGCGCAGCATCATCCGCAGGCCGGGCGTGCGCGTGAGGCGCGCCAGGTCATTGCCCATGGCCAGCACGCGCTGTAACTGCTGCTGGCGCGCGTGGCGCTGGCCTACGGTGCGCCAGGCAGCGGTGTAGCGGGCGGGGTCGTTGGCCGCATCGACGTCTTTATGCGCGAGCCAGGCGCGGCCCATATCCTGGTCCAGTTCCTCGGTCTGCGCGTGCAGCACGGCCAGGGCCACGGCGGTGGTCACGACCGGCTGGGGGAACATGGTCTGCAGCGTGCCCGCGATGCGGCCAAACTGCTGGTCGCGGTCTGTGTAGTCGGTGTCGCTGTACAGCTCTTCCAGAAAAAAGCGCGCTGCGGGCCCGAACGCGGGCGATGCCATCAGGTCGGCATAGGTGCCGCGAAAGCGCCGCGCCTGAAAGGTCTTGACGCTGCCCACCGCCGCCCCCAGCGCCGGGTCCCCCGTGCGGTGCAGGCGCAGGGCGGTCACGTCGGCAATGGCATCGCGGATGGTCTGGGCGGCATCCATGGGGTGGTGTCCTTTCAGCGTTCTGCGGGGTGCGGTGTCGGGCGGTGGTCAGACCGCACAATGCGGCTGGTCGATTACAACATTTGCCCTCACCACCATGATCGCGCGCTGGCAACGAATCCTTCTCCTGTGCATCCTGCTGGCCATGGCCGCCTGGCTGGTGTGGCAATGGCCCCATTCACCGTTGCGTGCTGTGCTGGGGGCACTGGTGCCGCTCAGCATTTACCTGGTGGTGATGGCGGTGGAGTTTGTGCTGATGCACATCACCAACCGTGCCGATGCTGCGCCCCGCGCCCGCCTGTCGCAGGTGGTGGGTGCCTGGTGGGCGGAGGTGTGGGTGGCGCTGCTGGTCTTCTGCTGGCGCCAGCCGTTTCGCCACCAGTCATTGCCCGATTGGCTGCCTGCGCAGCCCACCGGAAAGCGCGGCGTGGTGCTAGTGCATGGCTTCATGTGCAACCGGGGCCTGTGGCTGCCGTGGTTTGCGCAGTTGCAGGCGCGGGGGCATGCCTATGTGGCGGTCAATCTGGAGCCGGTGATGGGCTCGATTGACGAGTACGCCGACATCATCGAAGACGCTGTGCGCAAGGTAACGACGGCCACGGGGCAGGCGCCGGTGCTGTTGTGCCACAGCATGGGCGGGTTGGCGGTGCGGGCGTGGCTGCGGGCGCACCAGGCGGATGGGCGGGTGCACCGTGTGTTGACGCTGGGCACGCCGCATGGGGGCACGTGGCTGGGGCGGTTCAGTCGCGCGGTGAATGGGCGGCAGATGAGCTTGGCGGGGGACTGGGTGGTGGCCTTGCAGCGGGCGGAGCCTGCGGGGCGGGCAGCGTTGTTTACGTGCTGGTATTCGAACTGCGACAACATCGTGTTTCCGGCGACTACTGCGGCGTTGGTGGGGGCGGAACACCGGTTGGTGGAAGGGGTTGCGCATGTGGAGATGGCGTTTGACCCTGGGGTGATGCGGGCCTGTCTGGAGGAGATTGAGCGATAGTCTTTTTGGATAATTTTGGCTGCTAGCGCTTTTCTATAAAGCGCTAGCAGCTATTGTTTTTGTAGCTACTGAGTTTTGCCGGGAGCGTTTGGTCTTCGCTTGCTGAAGCCTGGGCTTTCGGTGGCTACTGCATGCCAGTGTTCCGGGCGGGAGCCGGGACTCGCCCCGGCGGGCGAGGTACTTGTTCTTTGCTTCGCCAAAGAAAAGTACCCAAAAGAAAGGCGACCCCCAGTCTGCGACCCCTTCGCGTTGCGAAGGGGCGAACCTGCGGCGGGGCGGTTGCGGGGTGCGCCGTGGAACTCGCTTTGCGCCTGCGGCGCGCCGCTCGGACAACCACGGCGAGTCAGTTCACAAGGCATGGGCGCTTCGACGCCCATGCTCACCCCACAACCGCCCCGCCGCAGGCGCAGCCAGCAGGGGGTTGGGCAGTCGAACATCCAACAGCCGAACAGCCAAGCAGCCGCACGGGCCTTTGCTGCGCTCGGCCCCATCTCGTGGGCGCAAGCGCCTCGCGCTGCGCAGGCTGGGCCGAGTGCAGCGATGGCCCGAATGGATGTCCGATTCGCGGGTTCCCTTCTGTATGCGCCTGGGGCGCGCAGGGCGCGGGGTGGGCATGGGCGTCGGAGCGCCCATGCTTCGTGAACTGACTCGCCGCAGTTGTTTGAACGGAGCGCGTCAGCGCGCAGTGAGTTCTGCGGCGCACCCCGTGACCGAGCACCCCAGGTTGCCCCGTAGCGCAGCGAAGGGGTCGCAGACAGCAGGGTCGCCCTTTCTTTGGTGACTTTCTTTTGGCGAAGCAAAAGAAAGCCACTGCGCCGCCGGGCGCACACCCCGGCCTCCGCCCTCAACCCAAGCACGCCTTCCAAACCAGTACGCCAAGGCTTCGACAGGCTCAGCCCGAACGGTCACTGTAGTGCTATAAAAATAGTAGCTGTCAGCGCTTTTTAGACAGGCGGAGGCAGCCAATTTCTTTCAAAAAATCAAGCCGCCACAGCCTCCCGCTCATCCGCAGCAAACTCCGGCAACCCCCGCAGCCGCTCATAGATCGGCGCAAAGTCCGCCGCCGTCATCTCGAACAGCTGCTCAAAACTGTCGATCACAAAGTACGTCTGCTGGTACGTATCGATCTTGTAGCGCGTGCGCATGGTGCGCTCCAGCGCCAGCGGAATGCGCTGCGGCTCCGGGCTCTGCACCGAATACGCCAACTCGCCCGACGAGCTCAAAATCCCCGCCCCGTACGCCCGCAACTGCCCCGCCTCGCGGATCAGCCCGAACTCGATGGTGTACCAGTACAAACGCGAGAGCATCTCGCACGACCCCAGCCCCTGCGCCTTCAGCCCTCCCTGGCCGTAGCGCTGCACATAGTCCGCAAACACCGGGTTGAACAGCAGCGGCACATGGCCGAACAGGTCGTGAAAAATGTCGGGCTCGACGATGTACTCGAACTCCTCGGGCTTGCGGATCCAGTCCGTCACCGGGAACTTGCGGTTGGCCAGCAGGGTGAAAAAGGGCACCTCGGGGATCAGCCCCGGCACGCCCACCAGCTCCCAGCCGGTCGCTTTGTAGAGGCGCTCGTTCACCTCTTCAAAACGCGGAATGCGGTCGCTCGCGCCCAGTGAGGGCAGGGCGTCGATGAACGCCTGGCTCGCCAGGCCGGGCAGCAGGGCGCGCTGGCGCTCGTACAGACGGCGATAGGTGTCGTGGTCGGCGGCGGTGTAGGCCGCGTAGTCCTGCGGGCAGGTGTAGTCCGCGTTCGCACGCGAATAGTCGCCGCGCGGTGGGCGGGTGGATTGGCCATAGACGACAGGGGCTTGTCCCATTTTTTTCTCCTTTGCCGCCATGGTCGGCGCACCGCGATGGGGGTGCGCACCAGCCCACGCGGCTGCTAATCGATCTTGATCTTTGCGGCCCGGATCAGAAATTCGTACTTGCTGTTTTCCGAGCGCACAAACTGCGCAAACCCGTCGAGCGTCAGCTCTTCGGGCGTGATGCCCATCTTCTTGAACTTCTCCTTGCCAGCGGGCGAGTGCATCGCGGCGCTGAACGCGTTGGCATAGCGGCGCGCGTCCGCATCAGGCAGCGAGGTCGGCGCGAACAGGCCGAACCAGGTGGACACATTGAAGCCCTGCACGCTGTCGTTGATGCTGGGCACGTTGGGCAGCGCCTCGTTGCGGCTGAGGGTGGTCACACCCAGCGCCAGCAGCTTGCCCGACTGGATCTGCGGCAGCGCCGAGGCCAGGTTGTCAAACACCATCAGCACCTGGCCCGATTCCAGCGCGGCGAGCGCGGGCTTGGAGCCCTGGAAGGGCGTGTGGCCCATCTTGGTGTTGGTGAGCGACTTGAACATCTCGGCCGAGATGTGGCCGATGCTGCCGTTGCCGCCCGAGCCGTACTTGGCCTGGTCCGGGTTCTTCTTGAGGTACTGCACCAGGTCCGGCGTGGTCTTGATGCCCAGCTTGGCGGCCTGCGCCGCACTCACCACCAGCACATTGGGCGTGCGCGCCACGAGGGCGATGGGCTTGAAGTCCTTGAGTGCGTTGTAGGGGAAGTTCTTGTACAGCCAGGGATTGACGGCGTGGGTGGCCACGGCGCCCATCAGCACCTGGTTGCTGGTCTTGGGAGATTTGGCGACCTGGTCGGCTCCGGTACTACCACCCGCCCCCGGTTTGTTCTCCACGGTAATGGAGCCCAACTGGGCGGCAGCACCGTCGGCCACGATGCGGGCCGAGGTGTCCAGCGGACCACCAGCGGGGTAGGGAACCACGATGGTGAGCGGGGCAGAGGGGCTTTGGGCCATGGCAAAGGTGGCCACACAGGTCAGGCCAACACTGAACAGGGTGCTACGGAGCGACATCGGGATCCTTTTGAGTTCCGGGGAGCGCGCAGTATAGGCACCTGTTCAGGGTTAACCCTGGATGTCTGATGACTTAGGTGTTCAGCACGCCACGGCGGATCTGGTCGCGCTCCAGCGACTCGAACAGCGCCTTGAAGTTGCCTTCGCCAAAGCCGTCGCGGTAGTCGCCTTCGCGCTGGATGAATTCGAAGAACACCGGGCCCAGCATGGGCGTGGAGAAGATCTGCAGCAGCAGGCGGGGCGTGCCGTCAGCGGTGGATCCATCAAGCAGGATGCCGCGCGACTGCAGCTCGGGCACGGGCTGGCCGTGGCCGGGCAAACGGGTGTCCAGCATTTCGTAGTAGACCTCGTTGGGTGCCGTGGCCAGGGGCACGCCGGCCATGCCCAGCTTGTCCACCACGTCCAGCAGGTTGTCGCAGATCAGCGCGATGTGCTGGATGCCTTCGCCGTTGAACTGCATCAAAAATTCTTCGATCTGGCCGCCACCCTGCTTGGCTTCTTCGTTCAGTGGGATGCGGATCATGCCGTCGGGCGCTGTCATGGCCTTGGAGGTCAGGCCCGTGTATTCGCCCTGGATGTCGAAGTAGCGGATCTCACGGAAGTTGAACAGCTTCTCGTAGAAGTTGGCCCAGAAGCCCATGCGGCCCCGGTACACGTTGTGGGTGAGGTGGTCGATGAGGTTCAGGCCATGGCCCACAGGGCGGCGGTCCACACCTTCGATGAATTCGAAGTCGATGTCGTAGATGGACTTGCCGTCTTCAAAGCGGTCGATCAAGTACAGCGGTGCACCGCCAATGCCCTTGATGGCGGGCAGGCGCAGTTCCATGGGGCCGGTGGGGATGTCAATAGGCTGGGCGCCCAGTTCCAGTGCGCGGTTGTAAGCCTTGTGCGCATCCTTCACGCGGAAGGCCAGGCCGCAGGCAGACGGGCCATGCTCCGCGCCAAAGTACGCGGCTTGGCTGTGGGGCTCGCGGTTCAGGATGAAGTTGATGCCGTTCTGGCGGTACAGCACCACGTCCTTGGAGCGGTGCTTGGCGACCAGCGTGAAACCCAGCTTTTCAAATACGGCCTCCAGCACACCGGGCTGGGGCGAGGTGAATTCGACGAACTCGAAGCCCATCAGGCCCATGGGGTTGTCCCAGGCAGCGAGCTGGGCGGTGGTTTCTTGCGGCAAGGCGGCGTTCATGGGGTGTCTCCGGCATTCGTTGATGAATGTCATGGACTGTAGGCGTGGCCTGCCTCATGTTTCTGGCGAAATCAAGAGGCTTTGCCGCTTGATTTGCAGGAATCTTGTGAATGATCAAAATTCCGCGCAATCAGGCGGCGCTTCGGGCAGGGAAGGTCGCCGCGCCGATGCGGCGTCGCCAGGTGCCTGCAGAGCGCTAGGAGCCCGAAGCGCCCGCGCTAAGCCGGCGCAGCGCCAGCGCGGCGTCGATGCGTTGTTGCTCCTCGGGCGAGAAAAGCTGCTGGCGCAATTGCTGCAGGCCAGGGCCCTCGCCCTGTTGCGCCCGGGCTTGGCTGTACTGGTCCAGGCGCTGGTTCCAGTGCTGTTCCTCCCGGTCCAGCTGGGCCATGGCCTGGGCGGCCGCCGGGCCGTATTGCGCGCTGCGGGCGGCGTAGCGGGTGCGCTCGTCGGCATTGCTGGCGTTGAACACGGCCGTCTGCGCGGCGGCGGCCATGTGTTCGGTGGCGGCGCTGCGTTCGGCACGGCGCTCGGCAGAGAGTTCGTTGTCGGCCGCCTGCAGCGCCTGGGCGCGCTGCTCGGGGCTGAGCTGGATGTTGCGCTCAATCTCCAGGCGCGCCAGGGTGTAGCGGTCCAGCTCGGCCTCGCGGGCGAACAGGGCGTCGTATTCGGCGTCGTCAAAAAACTGCAGGCGCACCTTGTGGCGCGCTTCCAGTGCGTCGCGCAGTGCGCGTGGGTCGGTCAGGTCCTGCGGCGCGCGCAGGCTGCCCAGGGCCACGCGATAGTCCACATAGCGCTCGGCCAGGGCCAGCGCACGGGTGGCCAGGGTGGCGGGGAAATGCTGGTTCACCAGTGCGGCCAGGCGCTGCTTGAGCACGGCCGGGTCGCTGGCGTCGCCCGCTTCCATCAACAGGGCTTCCAGCGTGTCGCGCAGGCCGTGCACCAGCAGCGGGTCGGCCGGGCCATCGGCGGTGATGGCGCGGCGGCGTGCAAAAAAGCTGTTGTCCACGCCCTGTGCTGGCGATGGTTGTACCTGGGCACCGGCGGTGGCGGCGGCCGCCCCCACGGGTGGTTGATGCGTATCCCCCGCGCCCAACCCGGCAGGGCCTCCCAGCCACCAGACCACGGCGGCCGTGGTGAAGGCCAGGAGTGCGGCGGCAACCGCCCAGGTGCGCAAGGGTTGGGCCATGGCTTACAGGCCTTGCTGCTTGAGGCGGTTGGCGTGCTGGCGGTACAGCGTCACCGGGTCGGTGGAGAACCAGTCGCGCAGGCCCAGCAACTGGTTCACTTCATCAAGGTGGTTCTGGCGGTAGTCGCCCAGGTGTTTGCCCAGGCGCGACGAGCAGGCCGACACCAGGCCGTCGTTGGCTTCGCCAAAGGTCAGGCTCAGCGTGGTCAGCAGTGCGTCGCTGGCGTCGAGCACGTTGGTCAGGGGCAGGGTGCCGGTCCAGGAGTAGTAGCGCACGCCATTCACCAGCTCAGCACCATTGCCGCAGCCGGAGGTGGGCACCCCCTGTGGGAAGCGGCTGTTGAACTTGGCGGAGCCTGCGGTGGTCAGCGAGTCCAGCGCCGCCGTGGGCATCTGGGGCAGGCCCGTGCCGCCCGAGGTCAGGTTGATCAAACCCACCAGCGCCTTGGCCGCCGCATTGGCTACGGCCTCGGACACCGAGCCTGCAGGCGCCACGCCGCGCAGGATGTCGGCCACGCGCGAACCCCGGTTCACGCCCCCGATGGATGTGACCGAGGCCACCAACTGCGGCGCCACACCCGCCACATAGCGCGTGGTGGGGCCGCCGTGCGAGTGGCCCACCAGGTTCACTTTGGCCGCGCCGGTGATGGCGAGGATGGTCTTGACCTGGGCCAGCAGCTGCTCGCCCCGCACCTCGGTGCTGTTGGCGGCCGACACCTGGGCCACGTAGACCTTGGCACCACCCTGGCGCAGTGCGTCGGGAATGCCGTAGAAGTAATCGATGCCCAGCGCCGAGTCAAAGCCAAAAAGCCCGTGCACCAGCACGATGGGATACCGCGTTTGCGTGTAGCCCGTTTGCGCCTGCGCGCCCCCGCCCACCAGCAGCAACCCCGCCGTTGCTGCCAGCACCAGTCGCCGCAACAAGCGGCTGAAAAATCCGGTCATGTGTTTGTCTCCGTTGATGTGATTTCTTATGTTTGCAAAATAGAACGGTCGTTCGTTTTTGCAGTGCTTATTTTTTGGGGAGATGGCTGCTGTCACTATCGGGACATACCCGTGCCTGCAATGTGGTCGGCGGGAAATTGCCTGGATTCCGTAAAATCCTGCGCCATGAAAGCTTTTGACGCATTGGACAAGCTGGATCGCGCCATCCTGCGCCGTCTGCAAGAAAACGGCCGCGAGACCTACGACGTGATCGGCGAGCAGGTGGGCCTGTCGCCCAGCGCCGTGCTGCGCCGCGTCAAGCGGCTGGAGGACAGCGGCGTGATCGACCGCTATGTGGCCCTGGTGCCGCCCGAAGCGGTGGGGCTGGGGCTCACGGCCTACCTCAACGTGCGCCTCGAAAAACACACCGAAAGCCACAAGCGCAACCCCATGGACCTGTTCCGCGCCAGCGTGCAGACCTGGCCCGAGGTGGTGGAGTGCGCCTCGCTCACCGGCGAGATGGACTACCTGCTGCGCGTGGTGGTGGCCGACATGGCGCACTACAGCCGCTTCATCATGGACACCCTGCTCAAGCACCCCAGCGTGCAGGATTGCAAGACCAGCTTTGTGCTCGACCGCGTGAAAGCGACCACGGCCGTGCCGGTGTAGCCCGGCACCTTCGTCCTCGGATGCGCCTGTGCATGTCGCAGGCGTGATTTCTTAGCGTGCCTGTCGGTGCGGCGGAGGTTGCTGCCAGGCGCGCCGCGCTATACGCTCCGGTGGGTGCTAAAGGGGCATGGTGCAGACGGCAGTCCAGCTACCCAGCCGTCGCATGTGCGACCCCTGCAGAGGAGTTTCACAGCATGATTACTCTTAAATTGATAGCTTCTGAAGTTTGTTCATCAGGCGCTTGGAGCCGATTTCTTTGCCTTTTGAGTAGTGTCACTATTTTGCTGCGGCGCAGCAATTTGGACTGGAAAAAATGAGGGAAAACCCTTATATTTGGCTGCATGTTCGCAACCAAAGACTGGCTCAAGGCATCCTGGTACGCAGGCCGGGACATGCTGCGCCCGGTAACGGGCGGCTCCTCTGCCTCTGACATTCACATCCACCAGCAGGAGACGCCCGTGATGGTTCCTATCCGCTCCCTGGGCCCTTCCTACCGGGAGCGGATCACCCAGCACCTGCTGCAACTGGAGCCTGCAGACCGCTACCTGCGCTTTGGCTATGCCGCCAACGACGAGCAGATCCGCCGCTACGCCGAGCAGCTCAACTTCGAGCGCGACGAAATCTTTGGTATCTACAACCGCCGCCTTGAGCTCATCGCCATGGCGCACCTGGCGTTCTCGGAAAACCCCGAACACAAGCCCTGTGCCGAGTTTGGCGTATCCGTGCTCAAGCAGGCGCGGGGCCGTGGGTTTGGCGCACGCCTGTTCGAGCGTGCCGTGATGCACGCGCGCAATGAAGGCGTGAACATGGTGTTCATCCATGCGCTGTCCGAGAACACGGCCATGCTCAAGATCGCGCGCAACGCGGGTGCCACGGTGCGCCGCGATGGCTCCGAGTCCGAGGCCTACCTGCAGATCCCGCCCGCCAGTCTCGACACGCGCATGGCCGAGATCGTGGAGCAGCAGTTTGCCGAGGTGGACTACCAGATCAAGAAGCAGGCCAAGCAGTTCTGGGACTTCCTGGCCAACGTGCAGGAAGTGCGCAGCGGCGTGCAACACGCGCGCCACCAGTCGGCCGAGTAAGGCCTGGCTGGGCACGGGGCGGGGCCGGTGCGGGGCCTGTCACCACAATCCGCTATCCTAGGGGCCCGATCCACTACCGCACGTCCTGCACTCCACGACAGTGTCTGATCCGCATCCCGGGCGCCCGCCCGAAAAGGAAGACAAACGCACCTTCCTGCAGAAGGTGGCAGAGTTCATCCACCCTGGCCCCGACTCGACCCAGGAATTGATCGAGACCCTGGCCGAAGCCGAGGACAACCAGGTCATTGGCGCCGAGTCGCGCGTGATGCTGGAGCGTGTGATCCGCATGGCCGACATGACGGCGGGCGACGTGATGGTGGCCGCGCCGCGCATGGATCTGGTCAACATCGACTCCCCGTTCGACGATTTGCTGCATCTGGTCATCAACACCGCGCATTCGCGGTTCCCGGTGTACCAGGGCGAGCGTGACAACATCATCGGCATCCTCATGGCCAAGGACCTGCTCAAGCTGCAGCGCGCGCCCGAGCTGAACATCCGCGCCCTGCTGCGCCCGGCGGTGTTTGTGCCGGAGAGCAAGGGACTGAACGACCTGCTGCGCGAGTTCCGGGGCAACCGCAACCACTTGGCCATCGTGATCGACGAGTTTGGCCGCATGGCCGGGCTGGTCACCATCGAGGATGTGCTGGAGCAGATCGTGGGCGAGATCGAGGACGAGTTCGATATCCCCGAGGACGACGGCGACATCTTCGGCCTCGCCGACCGCACCTACCGCGTGAGCGGCGACACCTCGGTCGAGCGCGTCTGTGAAGCCTTTGATGTACTGATCCAGAGCAGCGATCCCGGCGAAAGTTTTGACACCATTGGTGGCCTGATTGCCCACGAAATGGGCCATGTGCCCAAGCGCGGCGAGCAGCTGCAGCTGGGTGGCCTGCAGTTTGTGGTGCTGCACACCAAGGGCGGTGCCGTGCGCTGGTTCAAGGTGTCCAAGGCCGAAGACGGCAGCGCTGCCGCTTGATGGCGCGGGCTTCCCTGACGATGCGCTGGCCCCTGCAGGCGCTGATGGCGCTGACCGCTGGGCTGGCGCAGGCGGCCTCCCTGGCCTGGCCGGGCCATGGCCAGCCCTTGTGGTGGCTGCAGCTGCTATCTCTGGCCGTGCTGGCGCGCTTGGTGCGGCCGGGTGCGGGGGCGGTGGTGTCCTGGCAGCGGGGGGCGCTGATTGGCGGCGTATTTGCCACGGCTTGGCTTTCAGGCACCTTCTGGTGGCTGTTCATTTCCATGCACACCTATGGCGGCCTGCCTGCGCCGCTGGCGGTGGCCGCCGTGTTGGCGCTGGCCGCGTTTCTGGGCAGCTACTACGCCGTTGTTTTAGGCCTTTTTTGCCGCCTTGCGCCCGTCCATCAAGGCGGAGCTGCTCTTTTTTTTGGAGCGCTCTGGCTGCTGGCCGAGCTAGCGCGGGGCATTTGGTGGACGGGCTTTCCCTGGGGGGCGGGGGGCTATGCCCATGTGGACGGGCCGCTGGCGCCGTTGGCACGGTATGTGGGGGTCTATGGCCTGGGCGCCGTGGCGGCAGCGCTGGCCATGGGGGTGGTGCAACTACGCCTCGCCGACCCGCGCCGGTGGCGCATTTTGGCGCTGCTGCTGGCCCTGGCAGCCGTGCTGGCCGGGGCCACGGCGCAGCGCTTCTGTGCGGTCAACCTGTGCCACACGCCCTCGCAACCCCAGCCGCCAGCGCTGGGCCTGGAGCTGCTCCAAGGCAACATTCCGCAGGACGAGAAATTCCAGCCGGGCAGTGGTGTGCCTGTGGCCCTTCAGTGGTACGCCGCCGCGCTGCGCGATGCCAAGGCCGACCTGGTGGTGGCGCCCGAAACCGCGATTCCGCTGCTGCCGCAGCAGCTCATTCCGGGGTACCTCGAGGGCATCCAGCAGCACTACGCACAAGGCCCGCAGGCCGCGTTGCTGGGGATTCCGCTGGGGGATGAAACGCTGGGCTACACCAACTCGGTGCTTGGCATGGGGCCCGCCACCCAGGCCACGCCCTACCGCTATGACAAGCACCATCTGGTGCCTTTTGGCGAATTCATTCCGCCCTTCTTCAAGTGGTTCACGGCCATGATGGACATCCCGCTGGGCGACTTCAACCGGGGCGCCGTGGGTCAGGCGTCTTTCGTGTGGAAGGGGCAGCGCATTGCGCCCAACATCTGCTACGAGGATCTGTTTGGCGAGGAGTTGGGCGCGCGTTTCATCGACCCGGCCCAGGCGCCCACCGTGTTCGTGAACTTCAGCAATATCGGCTGGTTTGGCAATTCGGTGGCGATTGACCAGCACCTGCACATCAGCCGCATGCGCGCGCTGGAGTTCGAGCGCCCCATGGTGCGTGCCACCAACACAGGCGCCACGGCCATCATTGACCACCGGGGCGTGGTCACGCACCAGCTGGAGCGCCACACCCGGGGCGTGCTCCGGGGCGACGTGCAAGGCCGCGGGCTCAGCGCACAAACCGGCTGGGCGATCACGCCCTATGCATGGTGGGTGGCGCGCTGGGGACTGTGGCCGCTGTGGGCCCTGGGGGGGCTGGCGCTGGTTGCGGCCCTGCTGGCGCGGGGCGTGCGCAGGGCGCGGGGCGGTTGATTTAGGTCATCCGCCTGTGGAGCCGCCAGAGGGCCGGACAATCCCTTCTTTAGAGGCTCCTCCCTATGCCTTGATAATAGAGCCCCGCAAGCGGGGGCTTGTTTTGCGGACAACGATGATTTGAGGCGGGCGAACCCGCCGTTCTGGAGCACGACTGAAAATGGCAGATTCCTTTTCCTACGAACAACTGATCGCCTCGGGCGAAGGCCGGCTGTTCGGCGCTGACAGCGGGCGTCTGCCGCTGCCACCCATGCTGATGTTTGACCGCATCACGCACATCGACAGTGATGGGGGGGCGCACGGGCTGGGAAAAATCCGCGCTGAACTGGATGTCAAGCCTGACCTGTGGTTTTTTGCCTGCCATTTCCAGGGCGACCCG
Source organism: Acidovorax sp. BL-A-41-H1 (assembly GCF_051942715.1). Lineage (NCBI taxonomy): Bacteria > Pseudomonadati > Pseudomonadota > Betaproteobacteria > Burkholderiales > Comamonadaceae > Acidovorax > Acidovorax sp. BL-A-41-H1. The sequence goes on from NZ_JBPVJQ010000011.1 coordinate 28,066, forward strand.
GTCATGCCCGGCTGCCTGGGGCTCGATGCCATGTGGCAGCTCATCGGTTTTTACCTGACCTGGCTGCAACTGCCCGGCCGGGGCCGCGCGCTGGGCGCGGGTGAAGTCAAGTTCACCGGCGAAGTGGGCCCGGACGTGAAGCTGGTCACCTACGAAATCGACATCAAGCGCGTGATTAAGCGCAAGCTGGTGATGGCCATTGGCGACGCCCGCCTGCTGGCCGATGGCAAGGAAATTTACGTCGCCAACGACCTGCGCGTGGGTTTGTTCAAGCGCGAGGGCGACGACAAGGACGTAGCAGCATGACGACGACCAAGAAGCGTGTAGTCATCACCGGTGCGGGCATCGTCTCGTGCATCGGTAACGACCTGGCCACAGTGGAGGCCTCGCTGCGTGCGGGCACCAGTGGCATCAAGGCCGTGGAAAAGTTCAAGGAACTGGGCCTGCGCAGCCAGGTGGGCGGCGCGCCCGAGATCGATATCGAAGCGCGCATCGACCGCAAGCAGCTGCGCTTCATGGGCGATGCGGCGGCCTATGCCCAGATCGCGCTCGAAGACGCGATCCAGCAGGCGGGTCTCACCCCCGAACAGGTCAGCCACCCGCGCACCGGCCTCATCATGGGCTCGGGCGGTGGCTCGCCTGCCAACCAGATCGAAGCGGCCGACACGCTGCGCGAAAAGGGCATCCGCCGTGTGGGGCCGTACCAGGTCACGCGCTGCATGAGCTCCACGGTTTCTGCCTGCCTGGCGACCAACTTCAAGGTCAAGGGCATCAACTACTCCATCACCTCGGCCTGCTCGACCTCGGCGCACTGCATCGGCGCAGCCGCGCAGCAGATCGCCTGGGGCGTGCAGGACGTGATGTTCGCGGGTGGTGGTGAAGAGCTGTCCTGGGGCATGTCGCTGCTGTTTGACGGCATGGGCGCCATGTCCAGCAAGTACAACGAAACCCCCGAACGCGCTTCGCGCGCCTACGACGCGAACCGTGACGGTTTTGTGATCGCAGGCGGCGGCGGCGCCGTGGTGCTGGAGAGCCTGGAGCATGCCCAGGCCCGCGGCGCCACCATCCTGGCCGAGGTGGTGGGCTTCGGTGCCACCAGTGATGGCGAAGACATGGTGGCCCCTTCCGGCGACGGTGCCATTGCGTGCATGCAGCAGGCGATGGAAGGCCTGGACGCCCCCATCGACTACATCAACACCCACGGCACCTCAACGCCGGTGGGTGACATGCAGGAAGTGCGCGCCATGAAGGCCCTGTTCGGCGACAAGGTGCCGCCGTTCTCGTCCACCAAATCGCTCACCGGCCACTCGCTGGGTGCGACCGGAGTGCAGGAGGCGATCTACTGCATGATCATGCTGAACCAGGGCTTCATCGCAGGATCGGCCAATGTGGAAACGCCCGATCCGGCCCTGGGCGACATGCCCCTGGTCACGCAGACGCGGGATGCGCAGCTGACCACGGTGCTGTCCAACAGCTTTGGCTTTGGCGGCACCAACGCCAGCCTGGTGCTGCGCCGCTGGATGGGCGCCTGACGCGGTAGTCACTGCCGCTGCGTCCCAGCCCGCCCCCGCGTTTGCGGCGGCGGGTTTTTTTGTGGCTGCGGGGGGGTTACTTGCGCGGCCTGGGTGACAGCGCCTCATGCAGCAGCGCAGGCAGCATGGCCAGCATGCGCGTGGCCTGCAGGCCCGGTGGGTGGTTGCCCGCGTGGTAGCTGTACAGCGACATGGGCGGCAGGTCGGGCAGTTCCACTGCCACCATGTGCGCCGGGTCCAGGCGGATGGCGGTGAGGAAGTCCACCACCGTCCAGCCCATGCCCAGCCGCACCAGCTCCAGCGCCAGGCGCGATGTCTGCACCTGGATGCCCGGCCCGCCCGGTGTGCCCAGGCGGTCGGCCGTGTGGTCGATGGACTGCCGCATCGGGTCGTCGCCCACCAGCCGGATGGCGGGCACCTGCGCCAGGCGTGCAGCGGTGCTGGCGGCACGCGGGGCGCGGTCCCACAGGGTGCGGGCCACGGCCAGCGACAGGCGCCCGCTCACCAGCAGTTCGCTGTGCACTTGCGGGTGCGGATGCTCAAAGAAACCCAGCCCAAAGTCCACGCTGCGCGTGAGCAGTGCCTGCGTCATCTGGTCCTGGTGGATGGTGCGCACCTCCACCCCCACCTGTGGGTGCTTTTGCGCATGGCGATGCAGCAGCTTGGGCAGAAATTCGTGGGTGATGGACGGGATGGCTGCCAGCCGCACATCGCCCAGCTCGGTGGTCGCCAGGTTGCGCGCCGTGCGCTGCAGTGCATCCAGCTGGCGGTGGATGCTGCCGGATTCCACGGCCAGCACCTGCGCCTCGGGCGTGGGCGTCAAACCCGCTGGCGTGCGGTTGAACAGCCGGTAGCCCAGCTGCAGCTCCGTGTGGGCCACGGCCTTGCTCACGGCCGAGGGCGTGATGCACAGCAGACGGCCTGCCGCGCTCATGCTGCCGGTCTGCAAAACGGCCTGGAACACTTCGAGCTGGCGCAGGTTCATGGGAATTCCGTGAAAAAGGGGTGTGAATTCAATTCACAGGGTGGCGCCAATTATTCCACTTGGCTGTGTGTGGATTTCTCATAGGATGCCGCACCGTCCGACACCCGCGCACCGGGGCGGACGGCAGCAGGGCGCCGCACCACCCCGCAGCGCCCGGAGAATGACCCGGAGACACAACCATGCGAATTTTTTCTGCTTCTTCTTCCTCGTCCATCACGCGCCGCTGGTTTGCGGGCGTCGTGCTCTCGGCCCTGTCCACGGTCGCCCTGGCCCAGGCGGCCAAGCCCCATGTGGTCGTGCTCGCCACGGGCGGCACCATTGCCGGTGCGGGCGCTTCGGCTGCCAACAGCGCGACCTATGCCGCCGCCAAGGTGCCGGTCGATAAGCTGCTGGCGGGCCTGCCCGAGCTGGCCAATGTAGCCAAGGTGTCTGGTGAGCAGGTGTTCCAGATTGCCTCCGAGAGCTTCACCAACGAGCACCTGCTGCGCCTGGGCCAGCGTGTCTCCGCCCTGTCCAAGCAGGCTGACGTGGACGGCATCGTCATCACCCACGGCACCGACACGCTGGAAGAAACCGCGTACTTCCTGAACCTGACCGTGCGCACCACCAAGCCCATCGTGGTGGTGGGCTCCATGCGCCCCGGCACAGCCCTGTCGGCCGACGGCGCACTGAACCTGTACGACGCCGTGACCGTGGCCGCCAGCAAGGACGCTGCCGGCAAGGGCGTGCTGGTCACGATGAACGACGAGATCCAGAGCGGTCGCGACGTGAGCAAGACCATCAACATCAAGACCGAGGCCTTCAAGAGCCAGTGGGGCCCGCTGGGCATGGTGGTGGAAGGCAAGAACTACTGGTTCCGCGCGCCGGTCAAGCGCCACACTACGCAATCCGAGTTCAACATCGACGACATCAAGGCGCTGCCTGCTGTGGACATCGTGTACGGCTACGGCAACATGAACACCACCGGCATCGAAGCCTACGGCAAGGCGGGCGTGAAGGCGCTGATCCATGCTGGCACCGGCAACGGCTCGGTGGCTGCGCAGGCGGTGGAATCGCTCAAGGCCCTGCGCGCCTCGGGCGTGCAGATCATCCGCTCGGCCCGCGTGCCCGATGGTTTTGTGCTGCGCAATGCCGAGCAGCCTGACGACAAATACGACTGGGTGGTGGCGCATGACCTGCGTCCGCAAAAGGCCCGCATCCTTGCCATGGTGGCTTTGACCAAGACCCAGGACAGCAAGGAACTCCAGCGCATTTTCTGGGAATACTGATCTCCCGAACTGCGCACCAACCGCTCGCCAGAGCGCACTGCACGCGACACCGGTTGCCGAGGCCGGGGCTCCACAAGGGCCCCGGCCTTTGTTCTTGGCGGGGCGCCGTAAAATCACCGGTTTCGCCCTGGCACAACGCCGTTTCTTCTTGAGAGACAGCGGGCCCGGGCACCGGCTTGATCCCGTTGTTGTTTCACCTTCCTCATTGCCCGGCCCTGGCCCTGCCAGTGCCCCGAACCTCATGTTGACCTTCCAGCAAATCATCCTGAAGCTGCAGTCCTACTGGGACGCGCAGGGTTGCGCACTCTTGCAGCCCTATGACATGGAAGTGGGCGCAGGCACCTCGCACACCGCCACCTTCCTGCGCGCCATCGGCCCCGAGCCCTGGAAGGCCGCCTACGTGCAGCCCAGCCGCCGCCCCAAGGACGGCCGCTATGGCGAGAACCCCAACCGCCTGCAGCACTACTACCAGTACCAGGTGGTGCTCAAGCCCGCACCGGCCAACATCCTGGAGCTGTACCTGGGCTCGCTGGAAGCCCTGGGCTTTGATCTGAAAAAGAACGACATCCGCTTTGTCGAAGACGACTGGGAGAACCCCACGCTCGGCGCCTGGGGCCTGGGCTGGGAAGTGTGGCTCAACGGCATGGAAGTGACGCAGTTCACCTACTTCCAGCAAGTGGGCGGCATCGACTGCAAGCCCGCCACGGGCGAGATCACCTACGGCCTGGAGCGCCTGGCCATGTACCTGCAGGGCGTGGACAACGTCTACAACCTGAAGTGGACCGACACCCTGAGCTACGGTGACGTGTACAAGCAAAACGAGGTGGAGCAGTCCACCTACAACTTCGAGCACAGCGACGCCGACTTCCTGTTCACCGCCTTCAACGCGCACGAAAAGCAGGCCAAGTACCTCATGGAACAACAGCTGGCGCTGCCTGCGTATGAGCAAGTGCTCAAGGCCGCACACAGCTTCAACCTGCTGGATGCACGCGGTGCCATCAGCGTGACCGAACGCGCTGCCTATATCGGCCGCATCCGCAACCTGGCCCGCAGCGTGGCGCAAAGCTACTACGAGAGCCGCGAACGCCTGGGCTTCCCCATGGCGCCGCGCGAGTGGGTGGAACAGATGGTCAAAAAGGCCGCGTGAACGAGCGAAAGAACAAGAACATGACGACCCAAAACCTCCTCGTTGAACTGTTTGTCGAAGAGCTGCCTCCCAAGGCGCTGCAGAAGCTGGGCGATGCCTTTGCCACCGTGCTGGGCGACCAGCTCAAGGCCCAGGGCCTGGCCACAGCCGCTTCTGTGGTCACCCCTTTTGCATCGCCCCGCCGCCTGGCTGCGCATGTGACGGCCGTGGCCGACAAGGCTGCGGACAAGGCCGTGCAGCAAAAGCTGATGCCCGTGACCGTGGGCTTGGACAAGGACGGCAACGCCACGCCCGCGCTGCTGAAAAAGCTGCAGGCGCTGGGTGCGGATGTGTCCGACCCCGCAGCCGCAGTGGCCGCGCTCAAGCGCGCGCAGGACGGCAAGGCCGAAGCCCTGTTCTACGACAGCGTGGTACCCGGTGCCGCGTTGGCGGCGGGCCTGCAAAAGGCGCTGGATGAAGCCATTGCCAAGCTGCCCATCCCCAAGGTCATGAGCTACCAGCTCGAAACGGACTGCGAGCTGCCCGGCTGGACCAGCGTGAACTTTGTGCGCCCCGCGCACGGCCTGGTGGCACTGCATGGCAGCACCGTGGTGCCCGTCAAGGCGCTGGGTCTCACGGCGGGCAACAGCACCACCGGCCACCGTTTTGAAGCCGCCGTGTCGCCCGTGGTGCTGGCCGATGCCGACAGCTACGCCGCCACGCTGAAGAAGGACGGTGCCGTGATCGCCAGCTTTGCCGAGCGCAAGGCCGAGATCGCCCGCCAGCTCGCTGCTGCTGCCGCCAAGGTGGGCAATGGCGCCCGCCCCATCGAAGACGATGCCCTGCTGGACGAAGTGACCGCGCTGGTCGAGCGCCCCAACGTGGTCATCTGCCAGTTTGAAGAGCAGTTCCTGGGCGTGCCACAAGAGTGCCTCATCCTCACGATGAAGGCCAACCAGAAGTACTTCCCGCTGCTGGACGCCGCAGGCAAGCTGACGAACAAGTTCCTGGTGGTGAGCAACATCAGCCCCGACGACACCAGCTTTGTCACCGGCGGCAACGAGCGCGTGGTGCGCCCGCGCCTGGCCGATGCCAAATTCTTCTTTGACCAGGACCGCAAGAAGACCCTGGCGTCGCGCGTCGAGGGCCTGGGCAAGGTCGTGTACCACAACAAGCTGGGCACGCAGGGCGAGCGCGTGGAGCGCGTGCGCGCCATTGCCAAGGCCATCGCCACGCAACTGGGCGACGCCGCCCTGGTGGCCTATGCCGATCTGGCCGCGCAACTGGCCAAGACCGATCTCGTGACCGACATGGTGGGCGAGTTTCCTGAGCTGCAGGGCATCATGGGCGGCTACTACGCCCTGAACGACGGCCTGGGCGAGACCGTGGCGCACGCGATCGAAGACCACTACAAGCCGCGCTTTGCGGGCGACGCGCTGCCGCGCAACACCGCTGGCGTCGTGGTGGCTCTGGCCGACAAGCTGGAAACCCTTGTCGGCATGTTCGGCATCGGCAACCTGCCCACGGGCGACCGCGACCCGTTTGCACTGCGCCGCCATGCACTGGGCGTGATTCGCATGCTGGTCGAGAAAGACCTGCCGCTGGATCTGAACGCGTTGCTGGCCGGTGCCGTGCCTGCTTTTGGCGACAAGATCACCGACGCTTCAGCAGCTCTGGCCGACTTCATCTACGACCGCCTCGCTGGCAGCCTGCGCGAACAAGGCTACAGCGCGCAAGAGGTGGATGCCGTGCTGGCTCTGCGCCCGCAGCGCCTGGCCCTGGTCGAGAAGCAGCTGGCGGCTGTGCGCGCCTTTGCGTCGCTGCCCGAAGCGCCTGCGCTGGCCGCAGCCAACAAACGCGTCGGCAATATCCTGAAAAAAGCCGAGGTCGAAGGCCCCGTGGACGCCCACGTGAACCCCGAGCTGCTGCAGGAAAAGGCCGAGCAGGACCTGTTCGCCGCCCTGCAGCGCTTTGTGCCCGAGGCCAATGCGCAGTTCGACGCGGGCGACTACACCGCCAGCCTGCAGACCCTGGCCGTGCTGCGCGCGCCGGTGGATGCGTTCTTTGACGATGTGATGGTCAACGCCGAACAGCTGGACGTGCGCATGAATCGCCTGGGCCTGCTCAAGATGTTGCACAACGCGATGAACCGCGTGGCCGACCTGTCCCGCCTGGCGGTGTGACCCCGGGGCTGATAGGCTGGCGGTCTGTTTCCACAAGGTACCCCCTCCTATGAAACTCGTCATCCTGGACCGCGACGGCACCCTCAACCCGCTGGGGGAGGACTTCATCACCTCGGCCGACGAGTGGACCGCCGTGCCCGGCGCGCTGGAAGCGATTGCGCGGCTCAACCACGCGGGCTGGCATGTGGTGGTGGCCACGAATCAGCCGGGGCTGGGGCGCGGGCTGTTTGACGTGGTGGCGCTCAACGCCATCCACGCCAAGATGCACCGCCAAGTGGCGGCCGTGGGTGGGCGCATCGACGCTGTTTTTTACTGTCCCCATGCGGCCGACGAGGAATGCGCCTGCCGCAAACCCGCTCCCGGCCTGCTGGAGCAGATCAGCGACCGCTACGGGGTGGAACGCCACGACGTGCAGGTGGTGGGCAGCTGCGCCGCACACCTGCAGGCCGGGGCTGCGCTGGGTGCGCAGTTGCACCTGGTATGCACGGGGCAGTCGGCGCAGGTGCACCCAATGGGGCCGCTGCCTGCAGGGCTGCCACCGGGCCTGCGCGTGCATGCCAGCCTGGGCGATTTTGTGGACCAGCTGTTGCCTGCAGTGCCCGCCACGGCGCCACCGCTGGCGGCCACGCCCTTGCCTGCGGTGGGTGGCCTAGTCTCCTGATACTATCAATTCAATAGCTGTAATCGCTTGATGGACAGGCGGTAGCGGCCTAAAAACCATCAAAAAATGGCCTTTCTCCGTTCTGTCATTCACCTTCTCTGGATGGGCATCACCGTGGTGCCTTACGCCCTGGCCATCATGCTGGGCACCTTGCTGGGGGTGCGCGGCCTGCCGCTGTACCGCATCGCGCGGGCCTGGCTGTCGCTGTGCATCAGCGGTGCGCGGACCATCCTGGGCATCCGGGTGGAGATCTCCGGCATGGAGCATCTGCCGCAGGGCGACAACGCAGGTGCGGTGCTGCTGGTCAAGCACCAGTCCACGTTCGAGACGTTTCTGATGCCCACGATCATGCCGCACCCCCTGGCCTACGTGTTCAAGAAGGAGCTGCTTTACGTGCCCTTCTTCGGCTGGGCCATCGGGCGCTTGGACATGATCCACATCGACCGCAGCCAGCGCACCCAGGCCTTCAACAAGGTGGTGCAGCAGGGCAAGGACCTGCTGGCCAAGGGCATCTGGATCATCATGTTCCCCGAAGGCACGCGCATCGCGCGCGGGCAAAAGGGCCAGTACAAGACCGGCGGCACGCGCCTGGCCATCGACACGGGTGCGCCCGTGATTCCGATTGCCGTGACCTCGGCCAAGGTGTGGCCGCGCAAGGCCTTCATCAAGCGCCCCGGCGTGGTGGACGTGTCGATCGGCCAACCCATCTCCAGCGTGGGGCGCGAGCCCGATGAGCTGATGCGCGAGGTCGAAGCCTGGATCGAGGCCGAGATGCGCCGCCTGGATCCCGGGGCCTACCCGCAAGCCCCCGCTGCCCCTGCGGCCGACACAACCACCCAAAGCGGGAAATAAGCCCATCGTGATGCAGCGGCTTGTGCAACTGGCGCTGGACTTGTTTGACCCGCCGGCCGCTGCGGCACCTGCACCCGTGGCACTGGCGGCTGGGGTGCCCGATACCAAACAAAAAATGCCCTCTGCGCCCGATGGGCAAGCGCTGGTAGCTCCTAAAACGATAGTAAACCGCCCTGCAGCGCCCGCCGTGCCGCTGCCTTCCCTGCTGTCCCCCGCCGAGTTTCGCCACCCCCAGGCCAACCGCGAGGTGCTGCTGGGCGATGCCGTGGTGGCCTACGCGCTGCAGCGCGCGCGGCGCCGCAGCATCGGCTTCTCGGTGGGGCCCGATGGCCTGTCGGTGCGGGCACCGAGCTGGGTCACGCTGGGCGCGGTGGATTCTGCGCTGCGCGAAAAATCCGACTGGATCCTGCGCAAGCTGGGCGAGGCGCGCGAGCGCCAGCAGCGCATGGAGGGCGGCCGCATCGTGTGGGCGCATGGTGCCGTGCTGCCCTACCTGGGCGAGCCTTTGACGGTGGTGCTGGACCCGAGCCACGGCTTTGCGGGCAAGGGCGGGGCGCTGGTCACTGCAACGGAACAGCCCAGCCTGCACATCGGCCTGCCCCACAGCGCCAGCCCCGCGCAGATCCGCGACGCCGTGCAGGCCTGGCTGATGCGCGACGCGCGCCGCCATTTCACCGAGCGGCTGGACCACTTTGCGCCGCTCTTGGGCGTGCGCTGGGCCAGCCTGCGCCTGTCCAGCGCCAACACCCGCTGGGGCAGCGCCAAGGCCGACGGCTCCATCCGCCTGAACTGGCGCCTGCTGCACTACCGCCCGGCCATCATCGACTACGTGGTGGCGCACGAACTGGCCCACCTGCGCGTGATGGACCACAGCCCCCGCTTCTGGGACACCGTGGCCACCGTGGTGCCCGACTACGCGCAACTGCGAAGTCGTTTGCGCGACGAACCCGCCCCTTTGTGGGATTGAAAGGACCCCGACGATGACTGAACCAACGATTCGCCCCGCCGAAGGCTATGCCGGAGACGTAACCCCCCAGCAAGCCTGGCAGTGGGTACAGGCTGGCCAGGCTGTGCTGGTGGATGTGCGCAGCGATGCCGAGCGCGAGTGGGTGGGCCAGGTGCCCGGCGCCGCCGCCGTGGCCTGGAAGCAATGGCCGGGCATGGCGATGAATGCCGACTTCGATGCCCAGATGCGCGCCGCCGTGCCTGCCGGAACGCCCGCCGTGCTGCTATGCCGCAGCGGCGTGCGCTCCATCGCCGCCGCGCGCCGCGCCACCGAGCTGGGCATCACCGCGTACAACATCCTCGAAGGGTTTGAGGGCGACGCGGATGCGCAAGGCCAGCGCGGCAAGAAGGGCGGCTGGCGCTTTCATGGCCTGCCGTGGAAGCAGGGTTGATGCTCCTAAAAGAATAGCTGCTAGCGCCTGTCTATCAAGCGGTAGCAGCTACTTTTCCTGAATTCGCGGGAGCCGCGCGCTGCGCACGGACTCGGGCGTCAAATACACCCCCGCTCCCGCCTGTGCACCCGTGGAACCGGCTTTGCCGGGCCACCGGGTGCATCCCCATTGGGGGAGGGCGCCGAAGGCGACTCAGGGGGGTTACTTCAGTGCAGGGATGCGCAGCTTTTGGCCGGGGTAGATCTTGTCGGGGTGGCTCAGCATGGGCTTGTTGGCCTCGAAGATCACGGGGTACTTGTTGGCATCGCCATAGAACTTCTTGGCGATCGCGCTGAGCGTGTCGCCGCGCACCACGTCGTGGTACTGGGCTTCGGGCTCGGGGTTGGTGACCTCCATCAGGTTCTCGACGCTGGTGACACCGGCCACGTTGCCGCAGCACAGGGTGATCTTTTCCTTGGCGGCTTGCGTGGGGGCTGCGCCTTTGACGGTGACCTTGCCTTCCGGGCCCTGGAAGGCCACCTGCACGTTGCTGGCGCCCAGGTTCTGGGCGGCGATGTAGGTCTCGATGGCCTTGCCGGCCTTGGTGTTGAGCTCATCCTGCGTGGGAGCGGCGGCGGTGGCAGCCTGCGCGTCCTTGCCGCCAAACAGCTTTTCACCGGCTTCCTTGATGAAACTGAAAAGACCCATGTCGTACCTCCTGAGGTTGCAGAAAGAATAAGGAACGACCACTGTAGCGGCAATGCGAGGCCACCCCGTGTCAGACAGCGGCGCGAAACGATTTTTCACAATCCCGCCAGGGCGGCTGGAGGGCTGTCGCAGCGGGATCAGCCCGGATGCCAAAACTCGGGATAATCCGCCGCATGACTTTTCTGGCCATCGACGTCGGTAACACCCGTCTCAAATGGGCGTTGTACGACGCTCCCCGCCCCGGGGCTGCGCTGATGGCGCATGGCGCCGAGTTCCTCGACCACATTGACCGCCTGGCCGAAGGCAGCTGGGCCCCGCTGATCCACCCGGAGCACATGCTGGGTTGTGTGGTGGCGGGCGATGCCGTCAAGCGCCGGGTGCAGGAGCAAATGGAACTGTGGGACGTGGCACCCTCCTGGGTCGTGTCATCCGCGCAGGAAGCAGGGCTCACCAATGGCTACGACCACCCCTCGCGCCTGGGCTCGGACCGCTGGGTGGCCATGATCGGCGCGCGCCACCATGTGCTGGCCCGAGGCCCTGCGCGGCCGCTGATCGTTGTGATGGTGGGCACGGCCGTCACGGTCGAGTGCATCGACGCTGAAGGCCGTTTCATGGGTGGCCTCATCCTGCCCGGCCACGGCATCATGCTGCGGGCGCTGGAGACCGGTACCGCCGGCCTGCATGTGCCCACGGGCGAAGTGCGCCTGTTCCCGACCAACACCAGCGACGCGTTGACCAGCGGTGGCACCTATGCCATTGCCGGAGCGGTGGAGCGCATGTACCAGCACCTGCTGCAGCACTGCGGTCAGGAGCCCGCCTGCATCATGACCGGCGGCGCGGGCTGGAAGATGGCGCCCAGCATGACCCGGCCGTTCGAGCTGGTGGACAACCTGATTTTTGACGGCTTGCTGGAGATTGCCGCGCGGCGGTTTGGGGGCTGAGGGCCTTGCAACGCAGTCGCTGCATCAGTGCGAAGCGGTTTTCTATGCCCATCGACCTGCAAAACTGGCGCTGCCCACGCCTGGGACACCGAGCAAGGGCCGCCCCGCAGCGAGGGTGTCGTCCCCCTTCCCGAATGGCGTAGCCAGTCGAGAAAAGGGGGAAGGCGCGAAGCGCCTCAGGGGGATGCTCCCTTACTCTTCCTCTAGTTCACTCCGTGCCATTTCCACATCCAGCCGCTCCATGGCGTCCATGGGCTCTGCTGCGGCGGCCTTTTCGTAGAGCGCGGTGGCTTCCTTCATCTTCTTGTCGCCTTCCAGCATCACGAGGGCGTTGGCGTACTCGATCATGGCGATGGCCGAGCCCGGGTTGAGCTTGAGGGCTTCCTGGAACAGCTTGAGGCCCGCGTCCTTCTTGGCGCCATAAGTCATACCGCCAATCAGCGAGCCCACCTTGTCGATCACCTCGGCATGGAAGGCGCCCAGTGCGATGCGCGCGTCGGCATGTTTGGGTGACAGGGCGATGGCTTTCTCCAGCGATTCCTTCACCTTGCCGCCCAGGCCCTGCGCCAGCGCCTTGGCGACGCTGATGCCCTGGCTGTAGCGGCCCAGCGCGTAGGCATGCCAGTACCAGGCGTTGGCGTTGCTGGGGTCTTCGCCCGCCTGGGCCTCGGCACGCTCGGCCACCTGGGTGAACAGGTCCAGGCGCGTTTTCTCTTTGGGTTCCAGGTAGTTGGCGTAGATGGACGTGGCCTTGTTGGCCACGGTGATGCCTGCGCTACCGGCGGCCAGGCCTGCAGCGGCGGCCTTTTCAAAGTCGCCGTTGTGGAACAGTGCCCAGGCTTCCAGCACGGCGGTGTCCTTGGGGCAGGGTTCGGCGTCCCCGCCATGCAGCCGGGCCCAGTGCTTTTTGACGCTCGCGGCGTCAAAGCGGTAGTCGCCCGCGTGGGGGAAGGGGGTCCATTTGGCCATGGTGTGTCTCCGGAAGTTCTTGTTGGTGGATGTCTGTGGCGGGTGGGCGGTATCAGCCGGGCGCTGCTGCATAAGCGCCGACCAGCTGCAGCAGGTGGGCCCGCTGGCCGCTTTCGAGGTAGGGCATGAGCAGATTCAGCACATGGTGGGCACCACGCAGCAATGCGGCCTGGGCGCTTTCGGGCTCCAGTGCGCGGCGCGGGTCGCGCACGTATTCAAAGCTGAGCCAGTAGGTCAGCACCACCACCATGCTGGTGGCGGTGGCCTCCAGCTCGCGCGAGTCGATGTGCAGGGATTCCGCGCGGCCCATGCCATCGAGCATGGCGCGCACGGCCCGGGTCTTGTTCTTGAGGATGGCCTGGAAGTGGGTCTCCAGGCGCCGGTTTTTGGACAGCAGGTCGTTGAGGTCGCGGTACAGGAAGCGGTACTGCCAGATCAGCTCAAATAGCGTGTGCATGAAGAACCAGGCGTCTTCCACATTGCGCACGCCGTCGGCGGCGGCCAGCAACTCGGTGAGCGAGCGCTCATAGCGATCAAACAGCGCGTTGATCAGCTCGTCCTTGGCGGGGTAGTGGTAGTACAGGTTGCCGGGGCTGATGCGCAGCTCGGCCGAAATCAGGGTGGTGGAGACGTTGGGTTCGCCGAACCGGTTGAACAGGTCCAGCGTGACTTCCAGAATGCGTTCTGCGGTGCGGCGTGGCGCTTTCTTCACCATGTGTGCAGGCCCTTCGCGTCGTTGTGCTTCGTTGTTTCGGTGTCTCTCTGATGCCTACTCTAACCCACGCAGTCATGCTGCAGTGCGGCATGCCGTCTTGCGGCAAACCCTTGCTGCAGTTGCTTTTAACGCACTTCACAGGTTTCACCAAAAAAAGAAAAGCGGCCAGCGCGCTGTTGCACGTGGGCCGCTTTCAGCGGGCGGGCTGCTGCCCGCCTGCGCCAGTGGGTGGTGAGCGATCAGCTGGCCGATGGAGTGCTGGCGCCGGTGTCGGCTGCGGCACGGGCTGCGGGCTTCTTGGCTGCAGCTTTCTTGGCGGGTGCCTTGGCTGCGGGCTTGGCGGCTGCCTTGGCAGGAGCGGCCTTCTTGGCTGCGGCTTTCTTGGCAGGGGCCTTGGCGGCGGGCTTGGCTGCAGCCTTGGCGGGAGCTGCCTTGCTGCCCTTGGCCAGGGCGTCCACACGGGCGCTCAGGGCTTCCAGGTCGCGGGCCGAGGGCACGCCCAGCTTGGCCAGGGCCTTGGCCACGCGGTCTTCAAAGATGTTTTCGAGCTTGTCCCATTGGCCCTGGGCCTTGGAGCCGATGTCGCTGGCCATGGTGGTCACGCGGCTGGTGGCTTCGGTGATCTTTTCTTCGGCCACGGCCTGGGTCTTGCGCTGGATGGTCAGGCCTTCCTTGACCAGGGCTTCAAACACCTTGCCGCCTTCTTCCTGTGCCTTGGAGAAGGCGCCCAGGCCCGCCAGCCAGATCTGCTGTGCGGAGTCCTTGACGGTGCTGGACAGTTGGGCGTTGCTCTTCTTTTTGTCAGCGCTGAGTTTCTGCAGTTTCTTGACCATAAGGCCTCCGTGGTGCGGTTGGTTGGGGTTGCCGGGGCGATTTTGCCTTCGACGCATGGCCGCACTGTACGCCGCACGGTCCGCAAGGTGTAGGCGCGCGCTCCTAAAAATGTAGAGCGTGTCATCTAGCCTGTGGATCGTTGGCCGCCTAGTATCGGCGCGGGTTTCTGCTGAATCGGGGTGCGCAGGCCTTGCGCAAGAATGAAGTTATCTCAGAGGAGTTATCCATGCAGTATTTCGTGACGGGGGCAACGGGGTTTATTGGCAAGCGGCTTGTGAAGAAGCTGCTGGAGCGCAAGGGCGCTGTGGTCCACTTCCTGATTCGCAAGGAGAGTGCCGACAAGGTGGCCGACCTGCGCAGCTTCTGGGGTGTGGGGCCCACGCGTGCGATTCCCGTGTTTGGCGACCTTACCGCCAAGAAGCTGGGCGTGGCGGCCGATGATGTGAAGAAGCTCAAGGGCCAGATCGACCACTTCTACCACCTGGCAGCGGTGTACGACCTGGCTGCCGATGAGGAAACCCAGGTGGCCGTGAACATCGAGGGCACGCGCAACACGGTGGACCTGGCCAAGGCCATTGACGCCGGGCATTTCCACCATGTCTCTTCCATCGCTGCTGCGGGCCTGTATGAAGGTGTGTTCCGCGAGGACATGTTCGACGAGGCCGAGGGCCTGGACCACCCGTACTTCCAGACCAAGCACGAGAGCGAGAAGATCGTGCGCCAGGACTGCAAGGTGCCCTGGACGGTGTACCGCCCGGCCATGGTGGTGGGTGACAGCACCACCGGCGAGATGGACAAGATCGACGGCCCCTACTACTTCTTCAAGCTCATCCAGCGCCTGCGCCAGCTGCTTCCGCCCTGGATGCCCACGGTGGGCCTGGAGGGCGGGCGCGTGAACATCGTGCCCGTGGACTTTGTGGTGAACGCGCTCAACGTCATCAGCCACCAGAAGGACATCGGCAAGAAGTGCTACCACCTGGTGGACCCGGTGGGCTACCGCGTGGGCGATGTGCTCGACATCTTCAGCCGCGCCGCCCATGCACCGCGCATGAACCTGTTCGTCAACGCTGCGCTGCTGGGCTTCATTCCCAAGAGCGTGAAGAAAAGCCTGATGGCGCTGGCGCCCGTGCGCCGTGTGCGCAATGCGGTGATGAAGGACCTGGGCCTGCCCGAGGACATGCTGACCTTCGTGAACTACCCCACGCGCTTCGATTGCCGCGAAACCATGGCGGCGCTCAAGGGCTCGGGCGTGGCCTGCCCCAACCTCAAGGACTACGCCTGGCGCCTGTGGGACTACTGGGAGCGCAACCTCGACCCCGAGCTGTTCATCGACCGCACGCTCAAGGGCACGGTGGCGGGCAAGGTGGTGTTGATCACGGGTGGCTCATCGGGCATCGGTCTGGCCGCTGCGCACAAGTTTGCCGAGGCGGGCGCCACCACCATCATCTGCGGCCGAGACCAGGACAAGCTGGACGAAGCCTGCGCCGAAGCCAAGGCCAAGGGCTACCAGTTCATCGCCTATTCGGCCGACATTGCCGACATGGCCGACTGCGACCGTTTTGTGCAGCTGCTCATCGACAACCATGGCGGTGTGGATTTCCTGATCAACAACGCGGGTCGCTCCATCCGCCGCGCCATCGAGTCGAGCTACGACCGCTTCCACGACTACGAGCGCACCATGCAGCTCAATTACTTTGGCTGCCTGCGCGTGACCATGGGCTTCCTGCCCGGCATGGTGGAAAAGCGCAAGGGCCATGTGGTCAACATCAGCTCCATCGGCGTGCTGACCAATGCGCCGCGCTTCTCGGCCTATGTGGCCAGCAAGGCGGCGCTGGACGCCTGGACGCGTTGTGCCTCCAGCGAGTTTGCCGACCAGGGCATCACCTTCACCACCATCAATATGCCGCTGGTGCGCACGCCCATGATCGCGCCCACCAAGATCTACAACAATGTCCCCACGCTGAGCCCCGAAGAGGCCGCTGACATGATCGCCCAGGCCTGCATCTTCAAGCCGGTGCGCATCGCCACGCGCCTGGGCATCACGGGGCAGCTGCTGCACGCGCTGGTGCCGCGCGTGGCGCAGATCACCATGAACACCAGCTTTCGGATGTTCCCGGATTCCACGGCCGCCAAGGGCGGTGGCAAGGACGCCAAGCCGCAGCTCTCGGCCGAGGCGGTGGCGCTGCAGCAGATGATGCGTGGTATTCACTTCTGATGACCGTCCGGCCCGCGCAGAACCCCCCGCGTTGAACTCTGTTACCGGGGGGCCGGTCAGGGTGGGATAATCGTGGGTTGTGCCGAGCTGGCATTTCACACAGCCCTCCCTATGATTCTGGTTACCGGCGGCGCAGGTTTCATTGGCGCCAACTTCGTTCTTGACTGGCTCGCTGCCACTAGCGAGCCCGTGGTCAACCTCGACAAGCTCACCTACGCGGGCAACCTGCACAACCTGGACAGTGTGCAGGGTGACGCGCGCCACATCTTTGTGCAGGGCGATATCGGTGACACCGCATTGGTGGCCCGCCTGCTGGCCGAGCACAAGCCCCGCGCCGTGGTCAACTTTGCGGCCGAGTCGCATGTGGACCGCTCGATCCACGGGCCCGAGGACTTCATCCAGACCAACATCGTCGGATCGTTCCGCCTGCTCGAAGCCGTGCGCGCCTACTGGGGCGCATTGCCAGAGAGCGACCGTGCCGCCTTCCGCTTTCTGCATGTGTCCACCGACGAGGTGTATGGCTCGCTGGCACCCACCGACCCCGCCTTTGCCGAGACGCGCGGCTTCGAGCCCAACAGCCCCTACAGCGCCAGCAAGGCCGCCAGCGACCACCTAGTGCGCGCCTGGCACCACACCTACGGCCTGCCGGTGCTCACCACCAACTGCAGCAACAACTACGGGCCGTATCACTTCCCCGAGAAGCTGATCCCGCTGATGATCGTCAACGCCCTGGCGGGCAAGAACCTGCCGGTGTATGGCGACGGCATGCAGGTGCGCGACTGGCTGTACGTGAAGGACCACTGCAGCGCCATCCGCCGCGTGTTGGAGGCGGGCGCTCCCGGCGAGACCTATAACGTAGGCGGTTGGAACGAGAAGCCCAACATCGAGATCGTGAACATGGTCTGCAGCCTGCTCGACGAGCTGCGCCCCCGCGCCGACGGCCAGAGCTACCGCACCCAGATCACCTACGTGAAGGACCGCCCCGGCCACGACCGTCGCTACGCGATCGACGCCCGCAAGATCGGGCGCGAGCTGGGCTGGAAGCCCGCCGAGACTTTCGACACCGGCATCCGCAAGACCGTGCAGTGGTACCTAGAGCATGCCGACTGGGTGGCCAACGTGCAGACCGGCGCGTACCGCGACTGGGTGGAGACCCAGTACGAGCAGCAGCCCGCAGCCGTGGCGGGCGCCCGCGCATGAACATCCTGCTCTTCGGCAAGGGCGGCCAGGTCGGCTGGGAGCTGCAGCGCAGCCTGTCGGTGCTGGGCACCGTCACCGCGCTGGACCACGACAGCACCGAGCACTGTGGTGACTTTGCCAACCCCGCTGGCGTGGCCGAGACGGTGCGCGCTCTGCGCCCCGATGTGATCGTCAATGCGGCGGCCCACACCGCCGTGGACAAGGCCGAGAGCGAGGCTGACTTCGCCCGCACGCTGAACGCCACCACCCCCGGCGCCATCGCGCAGGAGGCCGCCGAGCTGGGCGCATGGCTGGTGCACTACAGCACCGACTACGTTTTTGACGGCAGCGGCAGCCGCCCCTGGGTCGAGACCGACACGCCCGCACCCTTGAGTGTGTATGGACGCACCAAGCTCGAAGGCGAGCAGCTGATCGCCCAATCCGGCGCCAGGCACCTGATTCTGCGCACCAGCTGGGTGTACGCCGCACGCGGTGGCAACTTTGCCAAGACCATGCTGCGCCTGGCGCAGGAGCGTGAACGCCTGACGGTGATCGATGATCAGTGGGGTGCGCCCACCGGCGCGGACCTTCTGGCCGATGTGACGGCCCACGCCATCCGCCACCTGCAGAGGCACCCCGAGCACGCGGGCCTGTACCACTGCGTTGCCGCAGGCGAAACGACCTGGAATGCGTATGCAAAATACGTTCTGTCGCGCGCCAATATTGAAAATTCAGCTATTAAAATAATAGCAAAAGAGGTGGCGCCTGTGCCCACCAGTGCTTTCCCGACCCCGGCGGCCCGCCCGCACAACTCGCGCCTGAGCACGGCCAAGCTGCAGACCACCTTTGGTCTGCAGATGCCGCACTGGCAGGCCGGTGTGGCGCGCATGCTGGCTGAAATTCTCTGAACGGCACCCTCACATGACGCAACGCAAAGGCATCATCCTGGCCGGAGGCTCCGGCACCCGGCTGCACCCGGCCACCCTTGCCATCAGCAAGCAACTGCTGCCGGTGTACGACAAGCCCATGATCTATTACCCGCTGAGCACGCTGATGCTGGCGGGCATCCGCGACATCCTCATCATCAGCACCCCGCAGGACACGCCACGTTTTGCGCAGCTGCTGGGCGATGGCAGCCAGTGGGGGCTGAATCTGCAATACGCAGTGCAACCCAGCCCGGATGGCCTGGCGCAGGCGTTTGTGATCGGCGAGGCGTTTCTGGATGGGGCGCCCAGTGCGCTGGTGCTGGGCGACAACATCTTCTATGGTCACGACTTCCACGAACTGCTGGGCAATGCCCGGCAGCGCGAGGCAGGCGCCAGCGTGTTTGCCTACCATGTGCAAGACCCTGAGCGCTATGGCGTCGCCGAGTTTGATGACCAGGGCAAGGTGCTGTCGCTGGAAGAGAAACCCAGGCAGCCCAAGAGCAGCTATGCGGTCACGGGCCTGTATTTCTACGACGGCCAGGTGGTTCAGATGGCCAAGGACCTCAAGCCCTCGCCACGCGGAGAGCTGGAAATCACCGATCTGAACCGGCTGTACCTGGCGCAGGGGCAGCTGAATGTCGAAATCATGGGGCGCGGCTATGCCTGGCTGGACACCGGCACGCATGAAAGCCTGCTCGAAGCGGGCCAGTTCATCGCCACGCTGGAGCATCGCCAGGGGCTCAAAATCGCTTGCCCTGAAGAAATCGCGTGGCGCTATCAATGGATAGATAGCAGTCAACTTGAGAGCATTGCTCTGCCACTCATTAAGAGCGGCTATGGGCAGTATCTGTTGCGTTTGCTCAAAGATAGAATTTATTGAGATCCCATGAAAATTACGTCGCTGTCCATTCCGGATGTTTTTCTTGTTGAACCCACCGTGTTTGGTGATTCCAGAGGCTTTTTCTACGAAAGCTTCAACCAGCGCGTGTTCAACGAAGCTACAGGTACTTCTCAGCAGTTCGTGCAAGACAACCACAGCCGTAGCGTCAAGGGGGTGTTGCGGGGATTGCACTACCAGATTCAACAGCCTCAAGGCAAACTGGTCCGCGTAGTGCGTGGTGCAGTGTTTGATGTGGCGGTAGACATTCGGCGTAGTTCTCGCACCTTTGGCCGTTGGGTGGGTGAAGAACTCAGTGAGGAAAACCGTCGCCAGTTATGGGTACCGCCTGGCTTTGCGCATGGTTTCCTAGTGCTAAGCGATACGGCAGAGTTTCTTTACAAGACCACGGATTACTATGCCCCAGCGCATGAGCGTTGCATTGCATGGAATGATCCGGATCTTGCAATTGATTGGCGCCTTGCGGGGCTGCAGCCTCTGCTTTCGGCCAAAGACGCAAAAGGAATCCGGCTCGCAGAGGCTGAACTCTTTTGTTGACGATGACGTTCCCGAGGGAGGGAGCTCAGTGAAGGCGTTGGAGAGCCTTGTAGAGATCGGAGGAGCCGAATTTCGCATTCTGCGGGTCTAGCGAGAACAGGTTGTGATCGCGCGCGACCGCGTTGCCTTGCCAGTAGGGCTCCAGAAAGAATGACAGGAAATCGGCCCCCTGTCGGGCGTGCTGGTCCAGAACCTTACGCAGCTCGGGGGCAGAGAGTGCTTTGAGGGGGTGAAACTCCGTGATGCCATATCTGCGGTGTGCAGTTGTCCCATACCACGCAGGAAAATCAGGCCCATAAGTTGCATCACCATACAGACTTACACCAAGTCGGATGCTGTTTGTGTTGCGAAGTGATGCATCTATAGCGAACTTCTGAGCGTCCCAGCTAGGGTTGGCGAAAGGGATGATTTGATGGGTATAGCGTGGTGCCTTGGCTAGGCAGGATTGCCCGACGACAGCGTCAAAAAAAAGTAGATAGGCTAATACCTGCTGGCCTCGAAACGCATGCCACAGTGGAACCAGCGGGTTGTAGTAGTAGGACGATTGATCCGCAGGCATGTCTACGTAGGCTGGCAGCGTACCGTCCGCCAGAGTATGTTTGGGTAGTGGACGCTGTGGCTGCAGGACTGGTGTTTTTTGCTCTCGATCCATGATGGCAACCCGTCGGGTGTCCAGTGCAATCAAGTGGCCCGGGGTGCGTTCCAGGAATATATCGATCTTGTGTAGACCTGCAGGCAGTTGTCTGAAATCCATGTCCAGTCGCCAGCCGGTGTTGGCATCGCCAAATTCGGGCTTCGCGAGGAGAACATCCTGGCGCCCTTTGTTGACCGCTGTCTTTCCGACAAAGATACCGTTGCGGTAAACGTGGATCCAGGCAGGGGGGGAAGCAGCATCTTGGGGAGGGGCGAAGGCCCATCCGGCAATCGGCATGCTGCCGTGGGCATGTGAATCGATATGCTCAAAGTAGTTTTGCAGCGACTCGGTTCGGATGTCTCGCGATGGTGGAGAAACATCCGCAAAAGACGAAAACTGCGAGCCCAGCACACGGTTCAGTTGGTCAATGTTCCCAAACTGGGTTGTCAGGTATCTCTGGAATCCTGCAACGGAGGCGGGGCTGTAGTCCGTCACTCGGTAGGGTGGGTTGAAGCCCATCCCTCCTTCAAAGTCGGGGAACAGGTGGTGTAGTTCCCCCAGCAGTGTTATCCCCCTGACCTTGGATATGTCATGTGCTGGCAATGTGCATAACTCGTCGAGCAGTGCGTGGACTGCCTGCATACGCTTGGTAGAGATTTCTGTTTGTGTGGTGGCAAAAGTCCATGGATAAACAGGGTCTCCATAGTATGTACTTACAGGCAGTGGCCCGTCGCGGGTCTGTGCGAGATTGGCGGCATTGCGTGCCAGGGTTTCCTCAATGGGGGCCCGCGCCGAGAAATGGGTGGAAAAAAGGTACAGGATCAGCGGTCGCTCTGTATCGCGCACCGTTCGCACCAGGCGTTTGATCCTCTCCGTGTCAATGACCCAGTCGGAGCCTTGCGCCCGAAACAACTGCAGCAGCGGAACTGGCAGTGTGTATCCCATGGGGAATGGGGAGTGAGTGCGATGCGAGGGTTGTAGCTGCGACAGTGTGGACTCTACAAGGGCGGCAGCAGAGCCTTGCGGCCCTGTACAGTGCTGCGCAAGTGAGTCGGGGGCGGTGTCAGCCTCGGGTCTTAAAATACAGGTGTCGATCACGCCAACCATAGGGGCCAGCATCATTGGCCCTGATGGTTTGGGAGTGGATGGGGCGACTTTGTAAAACCATGCGGCGCCGACAATACCGGCGATAGCGACGCTACAGGATGCCCCTGCAATGGCAAACGCTGTGGTTTTCTGGAAGATTGCGTGCATGTGCTCAAGGAATGTTTTCCAACGACTGTACGCGAAGGTGATGTTGAGCATCCCGCTTGGCTTCGTGTGGCGTTCGCCTGTTGAGTTGTTGGGTTGCCCATGATTCACCCGGTTTGAGAGCCCGGGCTACACTCTCGCCCATTCTTTGCAGTTCGCTGGCTTTCTCGCCCATCGGGCTCGGTTTTCAGATCATCATGACCACACAAACATTGATTCCCACGGCTGAGCTGCAGGGCGGTGCAGCCTTGGAGCAGCCGAGGTTGGGCGAGCTGCTGGTGCAAGCCGGAAAACTCAGCGCCCGCGATCTTGAGCGAGCGCTCTCCGCCCAATTGGAAATGGGCGGAATGTTGGGGCGTGTGTTGGTTCGGTTGGGGCTGGTTTCGGATGTTGACGTCGCCAACATGCTTGCGCGTCAGCTGAAGCTGGACTTTGTGGCGGCAGATGGTTTTCCTGACCTCATGCCAGAGGTGGAAGGCTTGCTGCCAGAGTTCTTGCATGCGAACGCTGTTTTCCCGCTGCGCTTGGATGGGCGGGAGCTTCATGTAGCTATGGCGGTGCCGCAAGATGCATTCGTAGTAAAGGCCCTGCGCCTTGCCACGGGGTTCTCCATTCGTCCGTACTTGGCTCTGGAAAATGATATCGAAAAGGCGCTGGTGGAGCCCGTGGAGGAGGCGCCAGAAGACGATGATGGTTTTGGCGATGCCCTTGACGGGGGGGATTTTGTTGAGCATCTCAAAGATTTGGCCAGCGAGGCGCCGGTCATTCGCTTGGTCAATACCATCATCGGCCGCGTGACCGACTTGAGAGCGTCTGACATTCATCTGGAGCCCTTTGACGACGGTCTGCATGTGCGCTACCGCGTCGATGGGGTGATACATATGGGTGAGCTGGTGCCCCCTCGTCTGTCGGCTGCTGTTAGCTCCCGCGTTAAATTGCTGGCGCATCTGGACATTGCCGAGCGTCGCTTGCCTCAAGATGGACGTATCAAAACGCGGGTGAAGGGGCGTGAGCTGGATTTGCGTGTTTCCACCGTGCCGACGGTGCATGGTGAAAGCGTCGTGATGCGTGTGCTGGATCGCGCCAGTGTGCGGCTTAATTTGGATACCATGGGTTTTGAGCAGGATACGTTGGCGCGTTTCAATGCTTTGCTCGCTCGTCCACATGGAATCCTGCTAGTCACTGGCCCCACGGGTTCCGGCAAGACCACTACGCTCTATGCTGCGTTGTCGAAAATAGATGCGAACTCGAACAAGATCATTACGGTAGAAGACCCGGTCGAGTATCAGCTTGAGGGGATCAATCAGATCCAAGTACACCCACAAATCAATCTGACCTTCGCTAACGCGTTGCGCTCTATCCTCCGTCAGGATCCCGACATCATCATGATTGGTGAAATGCGTGATGGTGAGACTGCCCAAATTGCAGTGCAATCTGCTCTCACCGGCCATTTGGTGCTCTCCACGCTTCACACCAATACGGCGGCTGGTGCTGTGATCCGCATGCAAGACATGGGGGTAGAGAGTTACCTCATTACCTCTTCGGTCAATGGGGTGCTGGCACAGCGTCTCTTGCGCACCCTCTGCAGTCATTGCAAGGAGCCTTATGAGCCTGGGCCGGAGGTGCGCCAGAGTACGGGGTTAACGCGTTTCTGTCCTTCTGATCGTCCCATTTACCGGGCTGTTGGGTGCGAGCACTGTCGGCAGTCTGGTTACCGCGGGCGGACTGGGATCCACGAGCTTTTTGTGCTGGATGAGCCTATGCGTCGTGCCATCATTGAGGGACTAGATGCCAATGCACTCAATGCAATCGCCGCTGGTTCTGGAATGCTGAGTTTGTTTGAGGATGGGTTGCGCAAGGTGGCGGCCGGCGTTACCACGCTTGACGAACTGGCGCGCGTCACTCAGGATCAGTCTGATGCCTGATTTTGCCTGGAGGGCTGCCTCAGCGGCAGGCAAGATCGAAGAGGGGAGACTGTTTGCGTCCAGCAGCGCAGCGGTCATCAAGCTGTTGCGCGAACGTGGAATGACACCGTTGCGTGTTGATGATGTCGCCGTCGCGGGTGTGAAGACTGCCTTGCCAGAAGGGAGTGGGGTATTGGCTGCGTCCAAGGCGCGTCATTCCAAGGGCCCTGTAACAGCTGCAGATGTGCTTGCGCTGACGGCAGAGCTTGCAATCATGCTGCGCGCGGGGTTGGCGTTAGACAATGCGTTGCGCGTACTGATTGACATGAGTCACAAGCCGAGTCTCTCTGTGTTGGTGCAGGGCATTCTTGATGCGGTTAAAGGCGGCACACCCCTAAGTCGTGCGCTGGCGGCACGTCGTGACCTTTTTGGTGACTTCTATATCAATATGGTGCGCTCGGGTGAGGTCAGTGGGCAGATGTCAGCCGTACTGGATCGATTGGTCGAGCACATGGAGCGTCAGCGTGCACTGAGAGATAGTGTGATATCGGCCACCATCTACCCTGCCATCCTGTTGGGGGTGGCTGTGCTCTCGTTGATTGCCATGCTGGGGTTTGTGGTGCCGCAGTTTGAAAAGCTTTTTTCAGATATGGGCGATGCTCTTCCTTTGCCGACACGTGTGGTGATGGTGATGGGGCAGGCGTTTACGAACTACGGGTTGGTGATTGGGGCGGGGGTCGTTATTGTTGCGGCATGGCTGATGCGGTGGCTGAAATCACCCATCGGTCGACAGTGGTGGCAGGCTCGTCTGCTGAGGCTGCCGATTGTGGGACGCATCGCTCTCAAGTACCAGCTCACACTTTTTTCGCGCTCCCTGGGGACCCTGCTTGGAAATGGTGTGCCTATGCTCACTGCATTGCACATAGCGACTGAGACAGTAGGGAACATAGTTTTGCGTCAGGCGCTTGCTCGGATTGCCCCTATCGTCAAGGAGGGGGGCAAAGTGGTTCAAGCAATTTCAGTTACAGGTATCTTTGAACCTCTTGCAGTCAACCTGATCCGAGTGGGGGAGGAGACCGGGCGCATCGGATCAATGATGCTGGAGTTGTCCAATATATTGAATCGTGATGTTGAGACTGGCATCAAGCGCCTGCTGACTTTGGTTGAGCCTGTACTCATCCTGGTTTTGGGTGTGCTGATTGCCGCCATCATTGTGTCCATACTGCTCGGGATTCTGTCGATCAATGACCTCGCCGTATAATTTTTGTTTGCCCAAGGATCTGTCTCTCATGGTGAGTACCCGCGCCCGCCGCATTTTTGGCCCCGCATCTGCAAACCGTTTCAGCCGCGGTTTTACGCTGATTGAATTGCTGGTGGTGCTAGCAATCCTCACCCTGCTGGCGGGGCTGGTAGGGCCTCGTGTGCTGGGCCAACTTGGCGGTGCTAAGGCGAAGACGGCGGCAGTGCAGATTGCTGATCTGGACAAATCACTAGAGTTATTCAAGCTGGATGTGGGGCGTTACCCCACATCTGAAGAGGGGCTTGAAGCCCTGGTCAAGAAGCCAGGAAGTGTGAATGGTTGGAATGGCCCCTACCTGAAGGGGGGGATACCTTCTGACCCTTGGAATCATCCCTATCGTTATGCCAATTCGGGTGGCGCTATTCAAATTCTCTCGCTGGGCGCAGATGGTGCTCCTGGTGGTGATGGTGAAAATGCCGATATCCGCAATACACCCTGATTAAAGCTGCTGGCCATGGCGGGATTTCCCTTGCGGCGCGAGCAGGGCTTCACGCTGGTTGAACTTCTGGTGGTTTTTGCCATCATGGCGTTGGTTGCTGGGCTGGTGCCGCTGGCTTATGAGCGTATGCGCGACGGCTCGCAGTACCGTGATGCCGTTCGCACCATGTTCAGTCAAATGCGCTTAGCCCGCTCCTTGGCGATCAGTGGTGGGCGGGATGTTAGTTTTGTTGTTGATATGGGGCGTCGCCGCTATGGCTTGGATGGCGAGCCGCTCAAGACTTTGCCCGAGTCGCTGCTGTTACGCGTCACTGTGGCAGACCGTGAGGTCGCTTCTCAAGGTGTAATGTCCATCCGATTTCTGCCTTCGGGCGGTGCGACTGGTGGAAGTGTAGAGATACTGCGTGCGCCTGGGGTGGGCACCCGGTTGCGTGTGGATTGGCTTTCGGGTCGAACCACGCAGGAAGCTCTTCTGCCATGAGAATCGAAAATGGACAGCGTGGCCTGACGCTGCTCGAGTTGCTGGTGGCCTTTGCCATCATGGCGCTCTCCTTGGGCATGTTGTATCGCATCATGGGGGGGGCGTCCGCAGCGCATGGGATATCGAACGATACCAACGTGCAGCCGTATTAGCACAGTCGTTGCTCGCGTTGCGTGATACCGTCCCTGAGGGGGGGTGGCAGCAGGCCGGGGAGTCTGCTGGTTATCAGTGGCGAATTCAGTCGGCGCCCTATTCCACTGGTTTGTCTGGACCGACGATCCCCGTGCTGCATGAGGTCGGTATCGCCGTCACCTGGGGGGAGGGCGAACGCTTACGCAGCTTGAATCTCACCACGCTGCGCCCTCAGCGCAGGCCGCCAGAACAGGTGCGTCGATGACTGGTGGCTATCGTGTCAATGTTGGCAGGGGGGGCGGCTTTACCTTGGTGGAGTTGCTCATCGTTCTTGTCTTGATGTCGCTTCTTGTGTTGGCAATGGGTTCCGCTTTGCGCACAGCATCGCAGACCGAGGTTCGCGTGGATGATCGGCTGCAGCGTGTGGACGACCTGCGCGTCGTGAATGGTTTTTTGCGTTCGGTGCTCGGCCGTGTGTCTGCGCAGAAGACGACTTTGCCGGTTGAGCTTGGCTCGAGTCCGTTTTTCTTTAATGGTGCTTCGGACTTCATGACCTGGGTGGGCGTCATGCCCGCGCGCTATGGAGCGGGCGGGCGTTACCACTTTCGGCTTGGCGTCGCGGAGGGGGGGGTTCTCCTGCTTCAGTATCTGCTCTGGGAAGGTGGAGGCATCCAGCCGGATTGGACCTCCGCACAGAGCGTCGGGTTGCTCTCGGGTGTCACGAGGCTCGCATTGCAGTACCAGGATGCGGCTGGAGAGCCGCCATCATCTATGCCGCAGTGGACAGTGACTGATCGTTTGCCCGATCGCGTGATGATCTCCATACAAACGGTCGCGGGTGTTTGGCCGGATATCGTTGTTCCGCTTCGGGTGCTGCCTGCCAGTGACCCACGCTCCAGTGGCCCGGTGTTTGGGGGGACTTGATCGTGGCATCTGCAGCAGTAGGCGCGTTTAAGCGCGAACGCGGCCATGGGATGGCATTGCTGGCAGTCCTGTGGACTGTGGCGGCTCTCAGCATTATCGCCACCGGGATCACGCGCTCCATTCGGTCAGAGAGCCGCGCAGTTGTCCAGGCCCGGCAAGAAGTTGAAGCCCAGGCGCTGGGAGAGGGTGCTATTCAAATTGCCTTGCAGGCGCTGCTTGCCAGCAACCAGCCGGTATCCAAAGTGCTCCTTACCGAGGTTGTCTATCGCGGGGTGGCTATGCAAGTGCAAGTCATGCCATTGAGTGGGCTCATCGATATCAATATGGCAACTCCACCGCTTCTGGAGCGGCTCTTGGTTGTGGCGGGAGGGCTGTCGCCCGATGCTGCGCAAACTGCCGCGCAAAGCATCGTCCAGACCCGCCTTGGGCGGACGTCCCGAGGTGGGGCGCTCAGTTTTGAGGCACCTGAGGACTTGCTGCAAGTGCCAGGGATCGACTATGACCTCTATGCTAGACTTGCCGACCTTTTGACGGCTGATGTACGAGGTACCGGGCGCGTCAATCCTATGGCTGCGCCGATTGGTGTGCTCACTGTGTTGGCCGGGGGTAATACCGCTGTGGCCGCACAAATCGCCGCAGCGCGTGATGCAGGCCAAGTGGGAGTAGACACCTCGGCACTGGATTCCAATCTTCTCGACGCTTCTGTTTCCCGGCGCATGCAAGTTCAGGCTCGTGTGCCTATGGCAGACGGGGGCTATGTCCGCATTTCGCGCAGCGTCGCCCTGGATGCACGCACTCCCGACGGAGCCCCTTGGCACACCTTTCGCGCGACAGTTGGCGTTGAGCCGCTAGCCCGCAAGAACCCCTGAAGTACAACGCTATGTCCTCCATCCAATCTGACGCCCGATTTTTTGGGGTCGATTTTCACGCTTTGTGGCGCGACGTATGCCAGGCATGGGCCGGTTTGCAGGATGTGCCCCCGTTTGTCTGGTTTACACCGGAGGCATCTGTTCGACTTTTTCAAGCAGATGGCGGCGAATCGTTGTGGCGGGGTGGGGTGCGTGTTCCAAATGGCGTCAAAGGTGGAAACGCCGAATTCAACGCGCTGGAGATCCCTGAAGACCTGTTGTTGCGCCGCGCGCTGACCATGCCAGCCATGAGTGAGTCTGATATTGCGAGCGCTGCCTTGTTGCAGGCCCGGGCGATCAGCCCCTTTGCTGAACACGATTTGGTCTGGGGTTACTGCGCGCGCCGGCAACCCGAGGGACACAGCCAAGTGGAACTGGCGCTGGCGTCATCCAAGCAGGTTGCGCAGTATCTGCAGGAGCAGGCCAGCCGCTTGGGAAGGGGGGGGGCAGAGGTATGGGCTACGCTCAATCAGGGTTCGCCCATCGTGCTGTCGGGTTATGGTGAAAGCGCTCGTGAGGCAAAAAGTCTACGAGGCCGAAGGGTTCGTTATGGCTTGTTGGCGCTGGCTCTGGCTATTGTGGGGGGGATTGCAATCACTCCCACTTTGCAACTGCGAGCGCGTGCCATAGAAGCGGTAAAGGCCCATGATTCTGTAGTGCACCGTACACCACCCTTGGTAAAGGAGCGTGAGCTCCTAATGCAATCGGCAGAAAAACTCGGAGCCTTGTCGGAGTTGCTTGCAGGACGCATTGAGCCTCTGCGTGTCCTTGATCGCCTCACCAAAATCCTGCCTGACGACACGGCACTGCAAGCATTTACGCTGAAAGGGCAGAAGGTCACCCTCAACGGACTCACGTCCAATGCTTCGGCGGTCATGCAAATACTGGGAGAACAGTCTGGCGTCCGTGATGTCCGCGCTCCCAACCCTGCGACGCGTACAGGGGGGGCGAACTCCAAAGAGAATTTCGTGATCGAGTTCATGGTTGATCCTCAGGAATTTGGTGTTGCTACTGCGCAAGGTGCAACGCCAATTGCTGTACCGCCCATTGCATCTGCGGCACCTGCGGCATCTGCCATCGCGGTAGCGCCTCCGCAAGCAGCGTCTGCGTCTGCGGCGGCTGCATCTGCTCCACTGGCGTCGGTACCCAGCGCGCCGGTTGCTGCCAAGACGGCACCTGCGGCTGGCGGGGCGCTTGTGCCAGTGTTTGGCGGCGGGCCAGCGCAGTCCGCGCCACCGCAACCCAAGCCTGCCACCGCTAAGCCTGAGCGCAAAGAAACGCCATGAACAAGCCCGCCTTGCGCCGCGCCGCACTTCTTTTTCTCATCAGCGCCCTGGCTTTGGCACCCGTTGCTGCGGGAGGCTGGTACGTTTATCGCAAACATGTCTGGGGGGTAGAGCGCCTTGCGCAGATCGAGCCGCGACATGCGCGTCTTCTGGGGCTCGAATTGCAAAGCGCCGACATTGAAGCGGCCAAATTGAAAGCCTTTGAATTGCGAAAGCAGTTCGTGTACCCGATGGCGCAAGACGATGCCCAAACGGGGAACCAGGCCCAACAGAAGGTGCGAGACATCTTTTCGTCTGCTGGATTGCAAGTATTGAGCAGCCAAGTTCTTCCCTCTAAGGAGGAGAAGGGCTTTGATCGCATTCCTCTGGTTGTGCGCGCAGAGGGGGAAATGCTGGCTGTGCAAAGTGCATTGGCGGTGCTGGGCAATCAGCAGCCCATCATTGTCATCAGCGAGATCGACATTCAGGTTCAGGGTGGCTTGGCCAACCTCAACCCCAAGCTGGCGCCTCGGCTGTCCGCCCAATTTACCCTGAGCGTGTTGCGAGAGCGTTCATGAAAAAATACTCGCTGCACATGCTTGTGCTTCTCAATGTCATCTTGGCGCTTGTCCTCGCGCGTTTGTGGTTTGACTCGGCGGGGCATCTGCGCAACGTGCGCTGGCAGGCGCCCAAACCGCAAACGGCTGACTACGGGGCGATGGTGCCCAGTGTCCCGGGTGTGGCGCCAGCTGACACAAGCCAGTTCATAGCGATGCTGGACAGGCCCGTGTTTTCGCCTACACGCCGTCCTCCTCCGCCACCTCCGCCTCCGCAGGAAAAGGAGCCTGTGGACAACCTCACTACGGCGCAACTGTCGGGCCTTTTCAGGGGCGACAAGGATGGCGGCGTCATTATTCAGATCGCCGGGAAGCATCGACGCGTACGTCTTAACGAAAACGTGGAAGGCTGGTTGTTGTCTGATATTCAGGACCGAAGCGTGACTTTCACTCGGAGTGGCCAGAGCCGCGTGCTGCAGCTTCCGCGAGCGGCGGTGACAACATACACGGGGTTGGCTCCGTCTGCGGGCGTGCCGTCCGCGCCTGTGCGGGCGGTGCAGGCGCCACCCAGCGCGCCGTCAGTTGTTCCTGGGGCTGGCGCTCCTTCGCCACAGTCGTCCCGCGCGGGGGGGCGGCTGTTGCAACCCGTTTTCGGCGGCAGCGCGGCGCACTGAGGATGTCTGTGACGTGCACCGTAATCATTTTCCCCACAAGGGCTTGCGTAAATTTATGAATTCAACCCGACTTGTACTCACCGTTGCGGCATTGGCAGCGTGCCAAGCCGTGCTTGCTCAGGGCGTGTCAAATCCTGCGTCAGATGCTCTGCGGCAACCTGTGGCGGATATGCCGACTCTCGGGGGGCAAGGCGGCGCGCCTGTTGCAACGGAATCCTCCGAGTCTGCTCGGCCTGCCAGTGACGTCGCGCCAGCTGCCTCTCAGCCGCGTTACATCCGGGGCAACGATCAGATTCTGGCGCCTGCCAAAGCCGCACCGACTGTGGATGGGCCTCCACTGACTTTCAATTTCGAAGAGGCGCCTGTTGCGGAAGTTGCGCGCACGATTTTGGGGGACATCCTGAAAATGGCCTACGTGCTGCATCCACCGTTGAGTGGCACTGTCACACTTTCCAGCCGTGCACCCATATCACCTGATCAGGCGGTGTTTTTGCTTGAGGGTGCTCTGCAGGCCAACGGGCTTGCAATGGTGCGCGATGCGCGGGGCACATACCACGTGGGGCGGGCCGATGCTTTGCGCACTGTGGGCAGTGCCGTGCGGCAAGTGACGGGCAATGGAGCGCCGTTGCCTCCGGGGTATGGCGCCATTGTTGTGCCGCTTCGGTACATCGGTGCCGCAGAGATGGCTACCATTTTGCGGCCCATGGCACCCAACGATGCCATTGTGCGGGTGGACAATGTTCGCAATCTGTTGGTGCTGGCCGGTACACGCAGTCAGGCAGAAGGTTGGCTCGATCTCATCAACACCTTCGACGTGGACTTGCTCAAAGGCATGTCCGTGGGGCTCTTTCCGCTCAAGTACGCCACCATCAAGGAAGTTGAAGCAGCCCTGCGCCTTGTCAGCGGCTCTCCCCAGGCCAGTCCCACCGCGCCGAGCGGCTCCACTGTTGCGGTGACCGGTGGATCTGCGGGGGCGGCCTCGGCGGCTTCCGCTGCGATGCTCGGGGAGGGGAACCCCTTGTTTGGTGCGCTGCGCATCATGCCGGTGGAGCGGCTCAACAGCATTCTGGTTGTTACTCCACGTGCTGCTTATCTGGAGGAGGCGCGCCGCTGGATTGAAAAGCTCGACCAGCCCAGTGACAACGGGGCAGAGGCGCAGCTGTTCATCTACCGCGTGCAAAACGGCAATGCCAAGCACTTGGCCGGTGTGCTTTCGGGTATTTTTGGGGCTACTCAAAACGCGGGCTATGCCGCCAACAGCGGAGTGGCTCCAGGGTTGGGTACGAGTGGGGGTTTGTCATTCGGTCAACAGCAGGGGCTTGGCAACACCAGCCCTTTTGGCAACACCTGGGGCAATACAGGCTCTAGCCTGGGCCGCACGGGAACAGGCACTGGCAACGCAGGTGGATTTGGCAACGCCTTTGGCAATACGCAGAACCGCACGGGCCAGAACGCGGCAGCCCAGACGGGCGCCACGGGTACGGCCACAAACATCGGTGGCGTGCGTGTGATGGCCGATGAACTCAATAACTCCATTCTGGTGTGGAGCACGCGTTCGGAATTCCTCAAAATCGAATCCACCCTCAAGCGGCTGGATCTGCCGCCCACCCAGGTGCTTATTGATGCCTCTATCATCGAAGTCACCCTCAATGACTCCTTGCAATATGGGCTGCAATGGGCGTTTAGCGGTGGCACGGGGGGCGGACGCTCTGGGACGGGGCAATTGTCCACAGGCACCAACAACGCCAGCAACAGTGGCAACCTCAACGTCAGTGCGGGCAAGGGGTTCACCTACTCGCTCATCAACTCGGCGGGCAACGTAAGGGTCATCTTGAATGCCCTGGCCAGCCAGGATCTACTCAAGGTGGTTTCCAGCCCCTCGCTCATGGTGTTGGACAACCACACCGCATCCATGTCTGTGGGCGACCAGATTCCGGTGCTCTCCAGCATCATTGACAGCAATATTGGCAGCACCACCACCAGCACCGTTCAGTACCGTGATACAGGTGTGAACTTGGCGGTGACGCCCTCTGTCAATGCTGGCAACTTGGTCACGATGCAGATCGATCAGGTCATGACTGACCAGTCGCCCAGCACTGGTGCCAACGGCCAGCCTATCTTCATGCAGCGCCAAATTGCCAGCAAAGTGGCGGTGCGCAGCGGTGAAACCATCGTGCTGGGAGGGCTGATCAAGGACAAGCGGTCGTCGGGCAAGACGGGGGTGCCTTTGCTCAAGGACGTACCGTTGGTGGGGGCCCTGTTCAGCAATAGCGAAAACACCGGTGCGCGCACCGAACTGCTGGTGGTCATTACGCCCAAAGTGGTTCGCACCGATCCTGAGATCCGCGAGGTCAGCGAGGATCTGCGTGATCGCCTGCGGGGGTTGAACATCATTGAAATGCGCGAGCGTGCCCAGCCTCGCGTTGCCACGGGTGGCGCAGAGGGGGCGGCTGTGCAGCCTGCACCTTCGCAGTAAAGGGTCTGCTACCGTTTTGCTCGACCCATGTCAATTTTCTATTGATGGTAGCTAGTGATAGTTTAAGGAGATGAAATGAAGAACTTCTTGTGGAGCCGCATGCGCCGCAGTTTGCGGGCGGTGGGTTTGGTTGCCATGACGACCACCGCGTTGGTGGGGTGCGCCACCATGTCGAGCACGCCAGAGCAGGTGGTGCAGCAGCGTGCCGCCGAATATTGGAAGGCCCGCATTGCTGGGGATCACGCCAAGGCCTATGCCCTGTCCGCCCCCTCTTACCGCAAGCTGCATACGGTTGAGCAGTTTCGCATGCAATTTGGCGGCGCAGTGTCCCTCAAGGACGCTGAACCCGTCAATGTCACGTGTGAGCCGGAAAAATGCACAGTCCGCATTAAAATCAGTGCCGCACCTGCCTTGGTGGGCATGAATTTGGGTACCATTGCTACCCACCTGAGTGAGACTTGGCTGTTGGAAGACGGCCAGTGGTGGCGCTACCAGGATCTGTAAAGATTCGCGGCGGCTCCTTGCAGGCCCAGGGGATGATATTTGAGTATTTGGGACTGTTGTATTTGGTCAACAAAGAAGAATGGGCCCGCGTAATCAAGTGTAGTTCCCAGAAGTGCTGTGCTACGATTCCCTAGCGTAATCAATCGTGGTAGTTGCGCTTACCAACTTTTTTAACTGGAGTTCTTGTATGAAAAAAAATGTGATGGCCCTGAGCATTGCTGCCATGATTGGTGGCCTGGGCTTCGCTGGTGCCGCTTCGGCCGACGTGATCGTCGGTACCGGCGCAACGCCTCTGACCGTTGCTGACATGGCTGCTGGCAAGATCGCTGCGCCTACGGCCAACAACCTCGAAGTGACGCGTGCAGGCGTGGGCCACGCTCTGATCGTGCCTTACTTCAATGCGCAAAACGGCAACATGACCGTTCTGCACGTGACCAACACTGATCAAGTCAACGGCAAGGTCGCCAAGGTGCGTTTCCGCTCTGCCTCGAACTCTGACGATCTGCTGGACTTCCAAGTGTTCCTGTCGCCTGGCGACGTGTGGACTGCTGCTATTACTGCAGACGCCAATGGTCTGGCACAGATCGTGACTGCCGACAACACCTGCACGGTGCCCGCTCTGGCTGCTGGCGTGCCTCAGTCGTTCAACAACTCCTCCGCCCGTCTGCCTTCGTACCTGACCGAAGCTCAGCGCAACGCGCTGACCCGCGAAGGTTACGTTGAAATCTTCAACGTGGCTGACATTTCGGCGCTGAAGGCTTTTGACACCAACGGTGCTCTGAACGCCGCAGGCCCTAACCGCTCGGCTCTGTACACCGCTACTAAGCACGTCAGCGGCGTGGCTCCTTGCTCTGTGGCTGGTTCTGCTGCTCGCACTCTGCTGAACAACGCAGCTATTGCTGACTACACCACGCAGCTGCAAGCGGCTACGGCTGGTCTGGACAGCGGTTCGGGCGGCCTGATGGGTGACTGGTACATCATCAACGTGCCACAAACCACGACGTTCTCTGGCGCTGCTACCGCTATCGTGGCTAACACGGGCGCTGGTACTGCTCCTGCTGTCGGTAACTTCCGCCACTTCGCTCAACTGGGTAACAACCTGGTGACCCTGAGTGCCGATGCTGCCAACGGCGTGACCGCTGACCCGCTGTTCCGCAACGTGAACGTGTTCGACGCTGCTGGTGCCAAGGTTACGACCGCTGCACTGACGATGCTGAACTACGACGCGCCTGACCTGTCGACGCCTTTCTTCAGCGCCGCTACGTCCGCTAACACGCTGGCACAATCCACGGCGCTGCTGACGGCTCTGTCGGTTAAGTCGGTGACCAACCAGTACGCTCTGGACGCCTCCATCACGGCCAAGACTGACTGGGTGTTCTCCATGCCCGCACGCCGTTACAACGTGGCTGCCAACTACGCTGCTGTGACCGGCACGACTGGCGCTACGGGCCCAACGACCGCCAACGCCAAGTACCGTCTGTTCACCGACCTGAATGCCAACGGCACGCAAGCTGGTGAGTGGTTCTACCCTGCTGTGAGCGCTGACTACACGACGGGTGCTGGTACGTACAAGGCTGGTGGCAACACCACTGTGGACACCGCTGGCAACATTTGCGTGTTCGCTGACGGCCAGAAGTTCTTCGACCGTGAAGAAACCTCCGCTTCGGCTGGCCCCGTGTTCTCGCCTGGCACCGCCAGCACCGTGTCGTTCTGCGGTGAAGTCAGCGTGCTGGCTTTCCAAGACACCGGTAACTCCGTTCTGGGCGCTTCGGTGGCTCGTAACACGGTCACTTCCGGCTTCTACACCAACGGCTGGGGCGTGATCGATACGACCAACGCAGCCCAAGGTCTGCCACTGCTGGGTGAGTCCTTCATCAAGCTGAGCAACCCACAAGCTGGTGCTGGCGTGTCTGGTACCTACGGTATCAACTGGGCACACCGCTTCACGCGTTAATTCGTGGGCACTTAATCGCGGCAACGCGATCCAAAAAGGCGGGGTCTTCCCCGCCTTTTTTT
This sequence comes from Acidovorax sp. BL-A-41-H1, assembly GCF_051942715.1. Taxonomy (NCBI): domain Bacteria; kingdom Pseudomonadati; phylum Pseudomonadota; class Betaproteobacteria; order Burkholderiales; family Comamonadaceae; genus Acidovorax; species Acidovorax sp. BL-A-41-H1. The sequence goes on from NZ_JBPVJQ010000011.1 coordinate 63,435, forward strand.
CATTTCACAACTTGTTTTCTTATCCATGAAGCTCTTGATGACAACCTGTTTCTCGCCAATGCGCAGCATGGCTCTTGCTGCTGCCGTTCTGGCAGGTGGATCTTTGGTGCATGCGGCAGGCCCAGTGCCCCTGATCCAAGGCGGCAAATTCGCGATCACCACCACCGACATCGAAGCCGATGCACTGATGCGCATGCCCGCAGAGATGCGCCCTATGGTGCTGGCCAACAAGCAGAGCGTGGGCCAGGTGGCGATGAACATGTATGTGCGCCGCGCGCTGGGTCAGCAGGCGGTGCAAGAAGGGCTGGACAAAGACCCCAAGGTAGCGGCCATGCTACAGCTCGCGCGCGACAAAGTGTTGTCGGACATGATGCTGGAGCGCATTGATAGCCAAAATGCTCCCAGCGATGCTGCTGCGCTGGAATTGGCTCGCGCCACTTACCGCGCCAAACCAGAGCGCTTCCAGGTGGGCGAACAAGTGCAGGTGCGGCACATTCTGATTGCTGGTACCAAGCCTGAGTCGCGCGCACAGGCCGAAAAGCTGTTGGCCGACATCAAGGGGGGCGCCGATTTTGCCAAGCTGGCAGAAGAGCAATCAGCCGACAAGGGTAGCGCCGCACGCGGTGGCGACCTTGGGCTATTTGCCAAAGGTCGTATGGTGCCCGCCTTTGAAGAAGCTGCCTTTGCCCTACAGAAGAAGGGTGACCTGAGTGGTGTGGTGGAAACGCAGTTTGGCTTCCATATCCTTAAGCTGGAAGATCGCAAAGCACCCACCACGCGCACCTTTGACGAAGTGAAGGAAGAGCTGCTCAAGGAAGTGCGTGCCAGCGTGACGCAAGACGCCCGCGTGAAGGCCGCGCAAAAGCTGGGCGAAGGCGTGGAACCCGACACCAAGGCGATTGAAGCCTTTGCTGCAGGCTACGCCAAGGGCCCAGGCATTCCGGTGCAGAGCGGCAAGTAACAGCTCGTTGCCAAAAGCAACAACAGACCAGAAAAGCCACAGCAGGCGGCTCGTCCGCCCGCAACCCTTTCGCTCATGACCTTTATCTGGAACGAAGCGCGCGCGTTATGGCGCGCGCGCATGTTGGTGTGGGTTCTCACGCGCCGTGAGGTGGCCTCGCGCCACACTGGCACGGCGCTGGGCATTGTCTGGCCGTACCTGCAGCCGTTGCTTACTGTAGCTGCGTACTATTTGGTGTTTGACGTGGTTTTTGGCATGCGCCTTGGGGAGCAGGCCCCTACGCGGGCCGTTGGCGCCTATTTGGTGGTTGGCGCCTTGCCCTGGATGGCGTTTTGCGATGCGGTGCAGCGTGGTATGACGAGCTTGATCGATGCTGGTAGTCTGCTGCACAAGAACCCGCTGCCGCCCGTGCTCTTTACTTCACGCACGGTGCTGGCCAGTTTTTCAATTTATGGACCATTGCTGCTGCTGGTGGCAGTGGCTTACATTCCTGCCCATGGGCTGAAGCCTGCCATCTTGGCCCTGCTGCCTTTGTTGTTGCTGCAAATGCTGCTGTGCATGGTGCTGGGTTACGCACTGGCCATATTGGCGGCGGCTCTGCGAGACGTGGCGCAACTGGTCAGCTTTCTGCTTTCCGTGGGTATTTATCTTTCGCCCGTTTTGTTCCCTATCCAGCTCTTTCCCCAGGATTGGCGCTGGGTGCTGTGGCTCAATCCGATGACGGGCCTTGTGATGGGCTATCAACAGGTGCTGCTGCAAGGCCAGTGGCCGCATTGGAGTGCGTGGTGCGCTGCGCTTGTATGGGTGGGCCTGCTAGTGGCTGCTTTGAACGCATTGGTGGCTCGGAGCCGCGATCAATTGGTGGACTGGTTGTGAGTGCCAAAAGTTTTTCCCATCCAGAAGACGCCATGCTCGACACCGTTTTGTCGGTGGCAGGCGTCGCCAAGGAGTACAAGCTATATCCCACCCCCCGAGCCCGATTGCGTGCGTTGTTGACGGGCAGGGCCACACACCGCAGTCACTGGGCGCTGAACGATGTTTCGTTTGATTTACGGCGGGGTGAATGCATTGGCGTGATCGGCGACAACGGAGCAGGAAAGAGTACCTTGCTCAAACTACTGGCGGGCACCTTGCAGCCCAGCCATGGCCGCATTGACCGCGTAGGCCGGGTGACGGCCATTCTGGAGCTGGGGGCTGGCTTTCACCCCGACTTCAGTGGGCGAGACAATCTTTACTTTGCTGGCAGCCTGATCGGCATCACCCATGATGAGATGGCACGCTTGGAGCCCGAAATCATCGATTTCTGCGAACTGGGTGAGGCACTGGATCGGCCTGTAAAAACGTACTCGTCCGGCATGACGGTACGCTTGGCCTTTGCTCTGGTGACGGCAGTGCAGCCAGATGTTCTGATCATCGACGAGGCACTGGCTGTTGGCGACCAAAACTTTCAAAAAAAATGCGTCGAACGTATTACGGCGTTCCGCAATAGCGGGTGCACCATTCTGTTCTGCTCGCACAGCCCGTATCACATCCGCCATCTTTGCGACCGGGCACTTTGGCTCAAGGCGGGGCGGGTGGAGCAATTTGGCAACACCGAAGCGGTGTTGGCTGCCTACGACGTGCACACCCGAGAGCGCGAAAAAGCAACAGGCGCCAATGCCCCGAATGAGCCCGCCCAATCGATAGCCAAGACTGCTTCGCAAGAGTCTCCAACGGACGACATGGCAGCCGGGCCGCAATGTTCCGCAGGTTCGCCGCAGCAGGCGGCAGGCGAAGGAGGTGGTGCCTGTATTCTGTCTGTGGATGTGGCAAATTTGGGGGAGCCCGTGGGAAACCAGCCACCCGTGCTACAGGGGCAAGATCTAATGGTGACGATCCGGGCCCGGGGGCGTGGTGCAGAACGACCCCATATCGGTTTTATGATTGAGCAGTCCAAAGGGGTTGGTATCACCTCGCTGGCAACACACGAAGAGGGGGCGGCGCCTCTACAGTTGAACGATGGTACTTGGCAGTCGGTGCTGACGTTCCCAGACTTGCCGCTGCACAGCGGGGACTACGTGATCAGTGCATTCCTGTTCGACGAAACAGGGTTGGCTGTCTACGACGAATGGTTCCAGTTTCTTCATTTCCGGTTCATTTTCCCCAAACCACTGCCGGGCCTGGTGCGGTTGCCGCACAGCTGGCGCTAGTGCCAGAAAAGCTTGGCGCAGCATGCGCTCTGTCCCGGTCCTCAGCGGATCAGTCCGCCTGGGGATGCAATTGTGCTGCGAACCTTACATGTTCTGTGCAACATCTTTTACGTAAGGTATGGGCAACAGGCTGGCAGCGAGAGCTCGGGGCGTGCGCTTGATAATCGGCTGTCTCCGGTATAGAAAGAATATGACTTCAACTTCAGAATCACCATTGACCCTGGGGCAGCAGTTGCTGCAGGAAGGGCGCGAACTGCTCAGCAGGGGTGACCGAGTGGCTGCCGCGCAGGTGCTTGCCCGGGCCCGCAACGAGCGCGATGTGGTGTTGACTGCCCACGCGCTCATTGAAACCAATGACCTTGTCGGCTCGTTCACCAACGTCATGGGCCTGGATTGCACGATTTCCGAGCAAGACGACATTTTTGGATTCTTCAGAGGCCACCACTCCAGCTTGAATCCGTTGCGGGACTATCTTGCGGATGGTTGGCGCACCTTGTCGGAGTTGATGCTGCTACTGGAGGCCGTGGACCAGCCTCTGCTCAAAACCCAGCGTGTGCTGGAGTTTGCGAGTGGGCATGGCAGATTTACACGGCATTTGGTCAAGGCCCTGGGGCCTGCCCGTGTGGAGGTCTCGGATGTGGTGCCAAGTGCGATCAGTTTCTCCAGAGAAACGTTTGGTGTGAATGGCTTTCTCTCGGCCAGCATGCCTGAAGCCGTGCAATGGCCTGGGCGCTATGACCTGGTCTTTGTGTTGTCCCTTTTTAGTCATTTGCCCCGCTCTACCTGGTCACGCTGGCTCAAGGTGCTATACGAGTCGGTGGCGCCGGGTGGGTTGCTCGTGTTCAGCACCCATGGCACCAAGGCTGCCGACTTTGACCATGTGACCCTGGATCCGGAGGGGTACTTTTTCGCCGCATCAAGTGAGTCAACGGCGATCGATGAACAAGAGTATGGAACAACGTTCACGTCAGAGGCCTTCGTGCTGGCGCGGATCGCTGAAACCGTTGGAGCGGACAGGCTGGTGCATAAGGCACCAGTGCACTTCTGGAATCACCAGGATGCCTATGTGCTGCGTCGGCCCTGAGTGGCTTTCCCCGCGTCTGGAAGTACAAGGTCTTGTGACATGGTGCATTTCACGGAGATGTGATGAACAGTAGCTGGTGGCTTAAGCTGCAAGAGCGTATATGGGGCCTGGCGCCATGGGATGCCGAGCAAATCAGTGACGAGTGGTTTCGGGCGCATTTCAACTACGCGGCCGATGTTGTACATCAATGGGTGGGCGATGTGCTGGATATGCGATCTGCCCGGTTTCTCAATTTTGGGTGCGGTGATGGAATTACCGATCTATCGCTGGTGCTGCGGTATGGTGCAACAGCCATCCATGGCGTAGATATTCGCCGCGAGTATGCCAAGCTGCCTCGTATTGCGCGTGAGCAACTGGGCATGCACAGGATTCCGTCTGCGTTGACCTTTGAGACGATCTTGCCTGGAACGCCACTGGCAAGTCGCCATAAGGGGATGGACGGCATCATGAGCTGGTCCACGTTTGAGCATGTGCAGCGCGAACAGGTTCTGCCAATCCTGCGGGATTTGCACGCCTGCTTGCGCACAGGGGGGGTTTTTTTTCTCCAGATTGAGCCGTTGTTCCACTCACCGTTTGGCTCCCACCTGCGGCGTTACGACGATGTGCCATGGCACCACCTGCTGGTGCCTGAGGAGGAGCTGTGGCAAATCATTGATGCCCATCAAGGCCCCATCAATGCCGAAGAGGTGGATTTCGGGTTTGCCGATTTTGGCGTGGAGGGCTACAAGCGGTTTGTTTTCAAGGAGTATCAACATCTCAACCGGCTGACTGCAGACGAGTTGGTTAGCCTAGTAGAGCAAGCAGGCTTTACCGTAGAGCGGCAAGATCGGCGCAATGTGGAGTTACAGCCGCCTGCGCAATTGCTGAAACAGTACGGCGATACCGTCTTGCGAAACAATGAAATTTTCCTGCTCTTGCGAAAAGGCGGGTAGCGGCAAGGCAGCTTGCTTGCCGCTACCAGCGTTTACCGCGCGCGTTTCTTCCGCTAGGCGATCTTCTGTGCCGTGATCACGAAGCCATGCACGGGTTGGCCTTTTTGGTAGCGCAAGACCGTGTTTTCAGAATCCACAGAGAAACCAGCGGCGCGGCACACTCCCTCAACATGACTGCGCTTGTGTACGTACCGCTCAGTAGTCGGATTGAGAAACAGGTCGGGGCCGTCCTCGGGGCCAATTTCGCAGGAAAAAATTAGGCGCCCACCAGGTGCTAATACGCGCCAAGCTGCAGGAACGGCCTCCGTCAGATCGCCCACGTATACGCAAACCTCCAGTGCAGCGATCACATCGTAGGATTCAGCCTCTGCTTGACGTAGTGTGTCGTGCAAGTCCGCCTCTTTCAGGCTGTCGTAAAGCTTGAGGCGGCTGGCCTGCTCCAGCATTTTTGGTGACACGTCCACGCCGTCGAGGCGTCCGTCGAGTTTGCCCAGTCGTGCGCCGAGCAGTCCGGTACCGCAGCCCAGATCGAGGAGCCGGATTTTTTTATCTGGGTGAAGCGCGACCAGTTTTCTCGCGATCTGCTCCGGGAGCTGGTAGCGCAAACCTTGCACAAGCTGCTGGTCGAAGATATGAGCTGCGGTATCGAACAGCTTGCGATTGAGCTCAGCTGGCTGGTGGGTGGGGGTCTGACCCTTCGCACGCGCGTCGTAGTAAGCGTAAACCGCGTTCGCAGGGTCGAGGGCAAGCAAGGTTGCTGTCATTGCGGCGGCCTCATTCAGACGACCTGCTGCGAGCAGTGTGTGCATGCGACCCGTCAACGCTTTCTCGTCATGGGGTGACTCTGCAATCAGGCCATCCCAAAGTGCGAGGGCCTCGTCGTAGCGCTCCAAATGGCTCAAGTCGTTAGCCAGCAGCAGGCGCCACTTGGCGTTGGTCGGCTGCAGCTTCAGCCCATCCTGCAATAGGCTGACTGCCAAATTGACGTCCATCATGTGATGTGCCACATCGATTGCGCCGTCTCGCACCATTCCACTTTCGGCATCAAGCTGCAGTGCGGTGGCTGCGTTTTCCTTTGCTTCTGCAAGCTGTCCCTGCCTGGCCTGCAATTGGGCTAGAACGACAATACCGGGCGCCCAGTTGGGCGCGAGTTCCAGCCCGGTGCGCATGAGTTGAAATGCACCTGCGACATTACCCGCCTTTTCGGACATGACACCGGCCATCATGTAAACGCGTGGGTCATTGGGAATTTGCGCCCGTGCCTTATTGAGCACATCTGCGGCCTCGGTCAACTGGCCTTGGTCAATCAGTACGCGGGCGGATTCGATGAGGAGGAGATTGGGGTCTGACATGATGTTCGTGGTGAATAAGCCGTGCAATTACTTCTGTAGCCAGTTCTTGACGCGACGCTGCCAGTGCAGCGGAATGGCACGTGCCATGCTGCTGAGCAGGGGCAAGGAGCGCATGTGCACCAAGGCATCCAGGGCGCCTGAACGGATTGTTGCGGAGGCTTTTTGCGCGTAGGGCAGGAGGGTCTCCGCAGAAATAGGGGCCGACGCGCGCGGCGCAGACTCTACGCCACTGAGATAATCGCGAATGTAGCCCCAGGCATCACCAGAGGCTGGGATGAGCGGATATGGCGGGGGCATTGGGCCAACGGCCTGCGCAAAGTGCTCCGCTCGGATGCCGGTAAAGAAGCCGACCCATTGTTTGGGGTTTTGGTCCCAGGGGCAGACCCAACTCCACGGACGGTCTGCCACGCGTTCTACAAAAGCGCCTATATCTGGCACTGCCACCGGCAGGCCTGCCTGTATGGCTGCGCTGAGGGTGTAGCTGTACGTTTCTGGCCAAACTGCTGGAAACCAGACGATGTCTGGCTGCAGCCACGTGAGCAGCCCGGCCAAGTCTTCATCCTGATAGGCGCCGTGCACTGTAAGCCGCGCTCGTGGCTGGGTTTGCAGGTGACGGTAGCCATATCCAAGCAGGTGAAATTCCAGCGGTGCACCCGACTGGGCTGTGTATAGTGCGGTGGCTTCTAGAACATCCGCCCCCTTGATGGCGCTGAGCGCACCCAACACCGCAATTTTGAGCGGCTTATCCGGCCGCAGTGGGCTGGGGTTCGGCGCCTGGGATGGATGTGTTGTGCTCCGATCGGCGATGTCGGTATGTTGTATGACGCGCACACGCGCTCCAGGCGCAAAGGCTGCCATGCGTCTTGCGGTGTCGTGGCTGGGGGCCATCACAAGGCGAGCCCCGATCAGGAAGTGGCGGTTGCGGTGCCGCCAGTCTGCCACGGTGCCTGTGCCGGAAGGGGCTGGGTCTTGAGGCGAGCAGCATGCGCACTCGCCAGGCGCCAGTTCGGGGGCGTACCGGTTGTCTTTGCCCGTCAAGGAGATATGCGCGCAGAAGCTGTAAAAGTCGTGCGCGGTAAAGTCATAGCGGACCCCCAACTGCGAAGGCAGGTCCATGATCGCTGGATCATGACCCAACAGGTGGTGGTAGTGGATATGCCTGACTCCCAGTAGCGTCAGCATCCGGACGAGATCCTGGTATTGATCCTCCAATCGGAAGGTGAGCCGAAAACCCTCATGCCGGGTGGCAAACTCCAGGCGCACACAACGGTCTGGCGCCGGAGTGAGTGTGAGAAAAAGGGCGTGCTCTGTGAGGTGCGAGGCCAGTTCTCGTACGTGGCGTAAGGTTCCGCCCGCCCGGTCGTGCAAAACAGCCAATACCACCGGCAAGTGCGCTTGGTGCATGCGCGCAATATCAAGTGCCAGGCGGTAGGGCTGCGCAGGGTCAGCCTGAACAAAAGCCATCACATCCCGTTCGTAGCGGGGGTGCAGGCGGCGCAGTGTTTCCATGGCCGCGCGCTCGCGGGGGCTTTTGCTGTCGCCAAAACTCACTCCGCCGGTGTGCAGCACAAAGGTGTCGAGCAGGTGCAGGTTGCGCCAGCCCGCCTCTGCCGCTCGCTGGCAGAAGTCGTTTTCTTCGCCGTAGCCTTTGCCGAAGTTCTCGGTGTCAAAAAGGCCAACTTGCGCGAGGCAATCGCGCCGGATGTACATGCAAAAACCTACGCCCGTAGGCACGTCCACCACCGCGCCGGGGTTGGTCTGGGCGCACAGGGCATCCAGCCGCGCGGTGTCGTAGCCGGCTGGCAAGCTGTTGTCTTTGCAGAACCGGGGGTAGCTGCAGATGGTGGCGTTGTTTGAAAACGGTGTGACCGAGGCCACCTTGCTATCGCCATAAGCGGCGCGGCGAATGCGGTCCAGCCAGTCATTGGCCACTTCGGTGTCGCTGTTGAGCAGCAGTACATCGTTGCTGTCGCTGAGTGCCATGCCTCGATTGACTGTGCCGACAAAACCCAGGTTTTCGGTGTTTTCCAGCAGAGTGATACGGCTGTCTTGTGTGGCGCGCTCGCGCAACCATTCCGTGACTTCAGGTTCAGGGCTGGCATCGTTGATGACAATCAGACGCCAGGCACACTGGTTGGCGCTGGCCAGCACGGATTCAACGCACAAGCGGGTGTCGGCCAGACCGCGGTATACGGGAACAATGATGTCCACCGGGTGCTGAGGGGGCGTGGCTGGCATGGGCTGGTGGGCCGGCTTGGCTGGCTGAGCTGCTTTGGGGCCTCGGCCCAGGAGTCGGTCCAGGCGCATCTTGGCGTGAACAATGGGACGAGTGGCGCGGAACACGGTAGAGGTTTCGATGTTGTGGAGATGCTGGGCCAGTTCGTCCAGGTCGCTACGGAGTCGAGTCGCTTCTTGCTGCCAGGTGGCGCGCTGCCGAGATGCGGCTTGGCTGGCTTCTTCGAGGATCTGGTTGCGATTTTGTGTGGCTGCGAGGTCTGCTTGCGCCTGATTCAGCCTGCTCGCAGTGTCACGGCAGTTGTTTTCCAACTGAACGATTCGGTCGTGCAGTGGAAGTACTGTGCCAGACAAGGCGACATAGTCCGCCGACATGGGCCAGCCCAATTCGACTTCTAGCTTGGTGCCGCCTCGCGGGCTGTTGGCCAAGGCTTCGGCGGAGATAGGCAGCTCAAACCAGGGCTCGTCCCCAGCAAGCAGCAACAGTGTGGCGCCCGAGGCTGCGGGCAATGGGGCCTGCCAGACGATCTGGCTATGGGGCGTTGTGGCCAGAAGTGAGCGCGAACCGGAGTCAGCCATCCATTGCCACAAAACGCCTCCTTGTGCAGTTCGCAACGTCAATCGGTACAGGTGGACGAAGCCTGGGCGATCGGCAGGATCCAGTCGCAGTTGTGTGACGGGCAGTTCTGAGTCGGGCAGATCAAAGCAAAGGGTTTGGCGCTCCTTGCCAATGACACCTGACGCCGTTAGCTTGTGAGCCTCGTCGTATCGACCCGCGTAACCTAGATAAAGCTGGGTCGTAAACAACGCCTGGACGGGCATTTCGGAGCGCGCAGTGGGCTCTGCCGCGTTTGCTGCCGCCTCGGCAGTAGGGTGGGCGACGCAAATGAACTGGTAAGTCAGAGCGTCAGGGACGCCGAGGAGGTGCCGTGCTACCGAGGGTGGCAGGCGGTCAAAAGCGACATCGAACTCCGACTCGGGCAGCTCCCGGACGATGGTGTCAATGGAGTCCGAGGCCCAGCGATGCTCGCCGAGAAAACGCTGCAGCGATTTGCGCGTGAAGAAACGCAGGTGCGTACGGTCCAGCAGGCCTTCTTCGCGGTAAAGGAATTCACCCTCCAGTAATTCTGCAATGAGGCCGCTGTAGCCTGCGTTGGGTACAGAAATGAGCAGTTTTCCATTGGTCTTGAGCAGCTTGCGGCAAGCATCCAAGACCTTTTCGGGGCGACTCAGGTGTTCCAGCACGTCCGCGCACACAATGTAGTCATAGCGCTGGCCTTCGAAAGTGGCAACCAAGTCGCATGACTCGAGGTTGTCTACGACCACGCGGCGGTAGTAGGGCTTGGCATGGGTGGCCTCCGCTTCACTGAGAGTGACGCCGTCCACAATGCAATCCTGTGTCTCGGTCACGTGCTGTCCCAGTGCTCCACTGCCGCAGCCCAGGTCCAGCACCGTTGCGTTGCTGTGAATCAGGCTGGCCAATACCGACAGCGAAGTGCGTTCGCCCGCTGTGATACTACGTAGATAAACGTGCAAATCTTCCGTTGAATGCGTCATCCGGGGATTATGACGGTGGGGAGAGTGCACTTGTAACAGAGGACGGTGTGAGAACTGGGACAATGGCGGCTTGATGAATGTCTCCCCTACCTCTCGGTGCAGTCTTGTGATCTCCGTGGTCAGCCATGGTCATGGCGCGCTGGTCCAGGCTTTGCTTCACGATCTGGCCCGATTGTCTGCGGAGACAGTTGGGCGTGTGGTGCTGACGCAAAATTTGCCTGAGGCAGAGCCCGAAGCCCCAGTCGGCGGGTGGCCATTTGTGTTTCAAATTGTCAAAAATACAGCACCCGCTGGTTTTGGCAGCAACCACAACCGGGCTTTGGCGGGGGCAGAGGAGTCCACAGTCTGTGTGCTCAACCCAGATGTGCGGCTTGGCGGGGGGGACCCCTTTGCACTTCTCGTGCAAGCTGCAGGGCAGCCAGGGGCTGGCTGTGCGTACCCGGTACAACTGGATGAGCAGGGGCGGTTGCAAGATAGCGAGCGCGAGTTGCCTACCCCTTGGGCGTTGTGGCGACGACGCCTTCTGGGGCGCGACGAGAGCCAGGTCGATTGGGTGAATGCGGCCTGCCTGGTGCTTCCGCAGCCCGTATGGTTAGCGGTTGGTGGATTCGATGAGGCGTACTTCATGTATTGTGAAGATGTGGATCTGTGCTTGCGTATTCGTCTGCTGGGGCGCACCTTGGTGCGGGTGCCTGTGCATGTCGTGCACGCGGGGCAGCGTGCCAGTCACAGGCGGTGGAGTCATTTGCGGTGGCATGTGCGCAGCCTGCTGAGGCTTTGGAATTCGCCCGTATATGCGCAGGCGCGTCTTTTGTTACGGGCTGGGGCGGCAAGCACGGGTACCATCGGCCGCTCATGATTTGGTTGTCTCTTGTGGCTTTCGTGGTGGTTGCGCTGGCGGCCGGGTTGGTCGTGCGATGGATGCGCAGCCACGCTTCCGCATACGGCAACGGGATGCCGCAGCGCTTTCATTTCGGTGATGTTCCTCGCCTGGGTGGGGCTGCGCTGCTTCTGGGGATTGGTTGTGGTTGGAGCCTGGGGGTGCTGCAGTCACTGCAGTGGGGCGATCCAGGCTCACTGCGGCTGGGGGGATGGGTGTGGGGGTGGCTGGTGGTGTTGTTGCCAGCTACCTTGGGGGGGATTGCTGAGGACATGACCCAGCGCCTTTCGGCCCGCTATCGGCTTGTACTGACTGGCGCCTCGGGTGTCCTTGCTGTGGTTTTACTGGACCTGACCCTTCCCCGCATGGGCTGGCCCTGGCTGGATGCCGTTCTGGCGGCGGCTCCCTGGCTGGGGGTTGCCATTGTGGTGCTGGCCGTTGCCGGTCTGCCCCATGCCTTCAACATCATCGATGGCTACAACGGCCTGGCGGGCATGGTGGCCCTGATCGTTTGCCTCGCGCTGGCCCATGTGGCCCTGCAGGTGGGAGACCGGGCGCTGGCGGCGCTGCTGGTGTCCACGGCGGCGGCCACGGGGGGGTTCCTGGTCTGGAACTACCCGCGGGGCATGCTGTTTGCGGGGGATGGCGGGGCCTATGTATGGGGCGTGGTGATTGCCATGGCCAGTATTTCCCTGGTGCAGCGCAATGCGGATGTGTCGCCGTGGTTTCCCATGCTGCTGCTGATCTACCCCGTCTGGGAAACGATTTTCTCGATCTACCGCAAGGCGGTGCGGGGGGTGTCGCCGGGGGTGGCCGATGCCCTGCATTTTCACCAGCTCATCTACCGCCGCATTGTGCGCGGGGTTTTCCACGACGATGAGTCGCGCCGCATGCTGATGCGCAACAACCGCACTTCGCCCTACCTGTGGGGTTTTACCCTGCTGACCGTGGTGCCCGCTGTGCTGTTCTGGAACAACACGCTGCTGCTGATGGCGTTCTGTGGGCTGTTTGTGGTCAGCTATGTGATGGCCTATCTGGCCATCGTGCGCTTCAAGGTGCCGCACTGGCTGCGCCACTGACCAGCCCGGAGCCACCGGTTTCTGCCGGTCGCCCGGCAACCGGGTTTGTGGAGCGTTCTTCAACCTCCCGACAGCTGTGCGCCCCGTGAATGCGGCACAATTTGCGTTTCACCCTGTTTGTTTTTCTTCTTTCGGATGGCACGCCTCCATGACCGACCTTCTTTCGATTGCCCCGCGCGACAAGGCTGAAATCCTGGCCCAGGCGCTGCCTTACATCCGCAAGTTCCATGGCAAGACCATGGTCATCAAGTACGGCGGCAACGCCATGACCGACCCCGCCCTGCAGGCGGACTTTGCCGAAGACGTGGTGCTGCTCAAGCTGGTGGGCATGAACCCTGTGGTGGTGCACGGCGGTGGCCCGCAGATCGAAACGGCCCTGAACCGCCTGGGCAAGAAGGGCGAGTTCATCCAGGGCATGCGCGTGACCGATGCCGAGACCATGGAAGTGGTCGAATGGGTGCTGGCGGGCGAGGTGCAGCAGGACATCGTGGGCCTGATCAACCAGGCGGGTGGCAAGGCTGTGGGCCTGACCGGCCGCGACGGCGGCATGATCCGCGCCCAGAAGCTCAAGATGGTGGACAACAAGAATCCCGCCATCGAACACGATGTGGGCCAGGTGGGCGATATCGTTTCCATTGACCCGAGCGTGGTGAAGGCGCTGCAGGACGACGCGTTCATCCCCGTCATCAGCCCCATCGGCTTTGGCGAGAACAACGAGAGCTACAACATCAACGCCGACGTGGTGGCGAGCAAACTGGCCGAGGTGCTCAAGGCCGAGAAGCTGGTGCTGCTCACCAACACCCCGGGCGTGCTGGACAAGGCGGGCAACCTGCTGACCGACCTGACGGCCCGTCGCATTGACGAGCTGTTTGCCGATGGCACGATCTCCGGCGGCATGTTGCCCAAGATTGCCGGTGCGCTGGATGCCGCCAAGGCCGGTGTCAACGCCGTGCACATCATCGACGGTCGGGTGCCGCATGCCATGCTGCTGGAGATCCTGACCGAGCAGGCCTACGGCACGATGATCCGGTCGCACTGATTTTTGATACTTCGGCGGCCCGCCATGCGCTTGCTATTGGTCGAAGACGATGTGATGGTGGCCAGCGGCATCAAGCTGGGGCTGACCGATGCGGGTTATGCCGTGGACTGGGTCGGCAGTGGTGAGCGTGCCGAAGAGGTGTTGCGCACCGAGTCGTTCGACGCGGCCATCATTGACATTGGCTTGCCAGCCATGGACGGCCTGGAGCTGACGCGCCGCCTGCGGCGCCCGGACATGGCGAGCCCCGCCATGCCGGTGCTCATCCTCACGGCGCGCGATGCTTTGCATGATCGGGTCCAGGGGCTGGATCTGGGCGCAGACGACTACATGGTCAAGCCCTTCGAGCTGCCCGAGTTGCTGGCGCGCCTGCGGGCCCTGCTGCGCCGCTCGCAGGCCGCCACCACGGCGGTGCTGAGCTTTGGCCCGCTGGAGCTGGACACCGCCGGTCGCCGCGCAAGCATCCGCAGCGATGCGGGCGAGCAGGTGATTGAGCTGGGGCCGCGTGAGTGGACGGTGCTGGAGTACCTGCTCATCAACGCCCCCAAACCCGCCAGCAAAGACAAACTCCTGCAGGCGCTGACGGGCTGGGACAAGGAGATCACGCCGAACGCCGTCGAGGTCTATGTCTCCCGCCTGCGCGGCAAGCTGGAGCCCCACGGTGTGGCGCTGCGGTCGATCCGGGGGTTCGGCTACCGGCTCGAACTTCAGAACCCTTGACGGGGCAGCGGCCCCGGTCTCTTTCCTCTTCTCCTGCGCCCGCCATGCTGCTTCGGAACCCTTCCCCCAAGCGGCCCGGTTTGCGCGCCATGACGTCCGACCTGCGGACCCGGCTGTTGCTCATGCTGGTGCTGCCGCTGTGTGCCCTTGCGCTGGTGGGGGTCTGGTTGGACTACCGCTCGGCCGACGAGGCGGCTGTCCAGCACGACCAGCGCCTGGTGCGCCTGCTGCCCGCGCTGGCCGACTCGGTGCTGGCGCCGCCCATCCGCGACAACGCTTCGCCCTTGCTGCTGCTCGCGCCGCCAATCGAGGAGTTTCTGCGCCAGAACGTCGGGTTTTCTGCTTACAGCGTGCGCGACACCTCAGGTCGGCTGCTGCTGGGCGACGCCTGGGTGCATGGGGCGGTGCCCACCACGCAGGCCCCTGAGTTCCACAGCGTGGAGTTTGGCGGTGTGACCTACCGGGTGGCCGTGCAGCGCGGCCGCACGGGGGCGGGCGAGCTGGTGGTGGCATTGGCCGATGGCTCCGACCCGCGCCAGAAATGGGCCCAGCAACTGCTGCTCAGGGTGCTGTTGCCCAACCTGGTGCTGCTGCTGGCGGCGGGTTTTGCGATCCACTGGGCGGTGCGACAGGCGTTCAAGCCTCTGGTGGGTCTGGCCGAGGCGGTGGAGCGCCGCTCGCCGCGCGACCTGAGCCCCATCGACGAGGCCGCCTCGCCCGACGAGGTGCGTCCGCTGGTGCATTCGCTCAACCGCCTGTTTGCCCTGGTCAATGCCCAGGCCGAAGGGCAGCGCCGGTTTGTGGCTGATGCGGCCCACCAGTTGCGCACGCCGCTGGCGGGGCTGCAGGCGCAGGTCGAAGCCTGGGCCATGATGGCCAAGGCGGCGGCTCCACCGCAGGTTTCGTTTCCGGATTTCGATCGGAAAATGCCGTTTGCGCGCGAGGACAGGGCGCAGGGTGCTATTGTTTTAGGAGTTGATCAGATCGAGAAGCTGCGCAACGCCACGCGCCGCACCTCGCAGCTGGCACACCAGCTGCTGGCACTGTCCCGTGCCGATGCACGCAGCCTCGATGCCCAGCCGCCACAGCGGGTGGACCTGAAGGACCTGTGCGAATCCCTGCTGGAGAACTTTCTGGACGCGGCCACCGGCAAGGGGTTGGACCTGGGGCTGGACGTGCAGCTTGTGCATGTCACCGGCCACGGCTGGCTGCTGCGCGAGCTGCTGTCCAACCTAGTGGATAACGCCATCAAGTACACGCCGCCGGGCGGTGTCGTCACCATCCGCTGCGGACTGCGCCAAGGCCGCAGCGGCCCGCCGCGTGCCTATGTCGAGGTGGAGGACGACGGCCCCGGCGTGCCCGAGGCCGAGCGCACTCGGGTGCTACAGCGCTTCTACCGCGTGCCGGGTGCGGGCGGCGAGGGCACGGGCCTGGGGCTGGCCATTGCGGACGAGATTGCGCGTGTGCACCGGGCAGCGCTCACGCTGGGTGCTGGCCCGCAGGGGCGCGGGCTGCTGGTGACGGTCGTGTTCCCCCTGTAGCCCGCCCTGGCAAGGCGGGGCTGCCGGGCCCCGAAGGGCTGTGCGAGAATCATTTCCATACACGATTGACTTGTGCAAACAGGTGGTGCGACAGCGCTCCCCTGGCGCTGGTGGCCTGCCTTCCATTGCCAGTGACTGCACCAGCCGTGACGATTCTTCCTGCCCCGTCGCCCCTGCGCATGCCTTGCTGGCAGGTGGTGGGCGCCAGGCCTTACCGGAGCCCCTGTCCCGCATGTCCGAACTCTCGCCCCAGCCCGAGCCCGCGTCCACCGACGAGACGGGGGATTCCCCCGTCGCACGCAAGCGGCCCAAGCCGGGCGAGCGCCGCGTGCAGATCCTGCAGGCGCTGGCGGCCATGCTGGAGCAGCCGGGTGCCGAGCGCATCACCACCGCCGCACTGGCCGCGCGCCTGTCGGTGAGCGAGGCGGCGCTGTATCGCCATTTCGCGAGCAAGGCGCAGATGTTCGAGGGGCTGATCGACTTCATCGAGCAGACCGTGTTCACCCTGGTGGCGCAGATCACCGGCCGCGATACCGGGGGCGGGGTGCCCGACCCGGCGCAGTCGGCTGAGGTGGGCGCCCGGCAGGCGGCGCGCATCGTGGCGCTGCTGCTTCAGTTTGGCGAGCGCAACCCCGGCATGGTGCGGGTGATGGTGGGCGACGCCCTGGTGTTTGAGCACGAGCGCCTGCAGCAGCGCATGAACCAGTTTTTTGACCGCATCGAATCCACGCTGCGCCAGTGCCTGCGCCCGGCCACGGCGGCATCGGCCACGCCCACGGTGGATGCGCAGGTGGCGGCCAGCGTGCTCACGGCGTTTGCGCTGGGGCGGCTGCAGCGCTATGCGCGCTCGGGTTTCAAGCGCCTGCCGTCGGAACACCTGGATGCCAGCCTGGCGCTGATCTTGTAGAGCACTTTTTGCCCACGCCCGCCGCTGCGGGCTGAGGCAGGGGGGCAGGGCGCCACTGCCGTGCGGTGGTACCGCCGCAACGCGCGTTTGGGTGGCCCTCCCTATTTTTTCCAGGGGTTTTGGCCATGCCCTGAAATTGCTGCAGAATAGAACGAACGTTCGTTTTTATTTGTCAGCATGCCCGCCACCTCAGAATCCAGCCAAGCCAGCCGCAGCCCGCGCGCGCGCAGCAGCACGGGCCGCGCCTTGCAAAAGGGCCAGCAAACCAAGGCGGCCATCGTCGAGGCGGCGCTGGGCCTGGCCACGCACATCGGGCTCGAAGGCCTGTCCATCGGCGCGCTGGCCGATGTCACGGGCATGAGCAAGTCGGGCGTGTTTGCCCATTTTGGCTCGCGCGAAGAACTGCAGATCTCCGTCATCCGCGAATACCACACCCGCTTCGAGCAGGAAGTGTTCTACCCCGCCATGTCCGCCCCGCGCGGCGTGGCGCGTTTGTCGGCGCTGTTCGACAACTGGATGAAGCGCACCTCCATCGAAATCGACTCAGGTTGTATCTACATCAGCGGCGCGGTCGAATTTGATGACCGCACCGGCCCCGTGCGCGATGCGCTGGCCAGCTCGGTGCTGACCTGGCACGCTGCCATGCGCCGTGCCATCGAGCAGTGCAAGGTGTTGGAAGAGCTGCGCGCGGACACCAATGCCGAGCAGATGCTGTTCGAGATCCACGGCCTCATCCTCGCGCTGCACTACGAAGCGCGGTTCCTGCAGACCCCGGGCTCCATGGCCCGGGCGGTGCAGGGCTTTCACAACATCCTGGCGCGCTACAGCGCCACACAACCAGGCGCCAGCGCAGAAGCAGCACCCGTTGCTGCTGCTGCCAAACGCCGCAAAGTTTCCAACCAAACCACCACCTCCAAGGAGTAAACCCCATGCCTATGTACACGCCGCCCCTGCGCGACATGCAATTCGTCATGCACGAAGTGCTCAAGGTCAGCGATGAACTCAAGGCCATGCCGCCCCACGCCGAGGTGGATGTGGACACCATCAACGCCGTGCTCGAAGAAGCCGGCAAGTTCACTGCCGAAGTGACCTTCCCGCTGAACATCAGCGGTGACACCGAAGGCTGCGTGCTCAACAAGGCCACCCACGAAGTGAAGACCCCCACGGGCTTCAAGGACGCCTATGCCAAGTACGTCGAAGGTGGCTGGGCGGCACTGTCGTGCGACCCTGCCTACGGCGGCCAGGGCCTGCCTTTTGTGCTGAACCAGTGCCTGTACGAGATGATGAACTCGGCCAACCAGGCCTGGACCATGTACCCCGGCCTGTCGCACGGCGCATACGAAGCCCTGCACGCCCACGGCACCGAAGAGCAAAAAAAGATCTACCTGCCCAAGCTGACCAGCGGCGAGTGGACCGGCACCATGTGCCTGACCGAACCCCACTGCGGCACCGACCTGGGCCTGCTGCGCACCAAGGCCGAACCCCAGGCCGACGGCACCTACAAGATCACCGGCAACAAGATCTTCATCAGCGCGGGTGAACATGACATGGCCGCCAACATCGTGCACCTGGTGCTGGCCCGCCTCCCCGACGCGCCCAAGGGCAGCAAGGGCATCAGCCTGTTTGTGGTGCCCAAGTTCAACATCAAGGCCGACGGTTCGCTGGGCGAGCGCAACCCCATCTTCTGCACGGGCCTGGAGCACAAGATGGGCATCCACGGCAACGCAACCGCGCAGATCGCCATCGACGGCGCCATCGGCACCATGGTGGGCCAGCCCAACAAGGGCCTGGCTGCCATGTTCGTCATGATGAACGCCGCCCGCCTGGGCGTGGGCAACCAGTCGCTGGGCCTGACCGAAGTGGCGTACCAAAATGCGCTGGCTTACGCCAAGGACCGCATCCAGATGCGCAGCCTGTCGGGCGTGAAGGCCAAGGACAAGGACGCCGACCCCATCATCGTGCACCCCGACGTGCGCAAGATGCTGCTCACCGCCAAGGCCTACGCCGAAGGCGGCCGCGCGCTGCAGATCTTCTGCACGCTGCTGCTGGACAAGGTGCACAGCCACCCCGATGAAAAGGTGCGTGCCGAATCCGAAGAGATGGTGGCGCTGCTCACCCCCATCGTGAAGGCCTTCATCACCGACAACGGCCACATCTCCACCAACGCCTGCATGCAGGTCTTCGGCGGCCACGGCTTCATCAAGGAATGGGGCATGGAGCAGTACGTGCGCGACAACCGCATCAACATGATCTACGAAGGCACGAACACCGTGCAGTCGCTGGACCTGCTGGGCCGCAAGATCCTGGGCAACAACGGCGCCACGCTCAAGAAGCTGGGCAAGCTGATCGGCAAGCTGGTGGAAGAAGAAGGCGTGAACGAGAAGATGGCCGAGTTCATCAACCCGGTGGCCATGCTGGGTGACCAGATGACCAAGTTCACCACCGAGATCGGCTTCAAGGGCATGCAGAACCCCGACGAAGTGGGCGCAGCCGCCGTGGACTACCTGCGCGTGGCCGGTCACCTGGTGTTCGGCTACCTGTTCGCCCGCATGGCCCAGGTGGCCCTGCGCGAGATCGCCGCTGGCAACACCGACCCGTTCTACGGCGCCAAGCTGCAGACGGCCCGCTTCTACTTCGCCAAGCTGTTCCCCGAGACCGTCACGCTGATGCGCACGGCCCGTGCTGGCAGCAAGGTGCTGATGGATACCGATCTGGCCCTGGCCTGATCGGTAGATCTGCGGATTTCAAGCTTTTTTGGCACGGAGCGCCTATGTATAAAGCGGTAGCAGCTATTGTTTTTGTAGCGTCTGCGGCGCCCGTCTGGGCGCAGGCGACGCCCGAAGGCTTGTGGCGCAACATCGACGACAAGACCGGCGAGGCCAAGGCCGAAATCCGCATCCGCGACATCGGCGGCGGCGTGTTGAACGGGGCGCTGGAAAAGCGCCTGTCCAAAGACGCCAAGCCCGACGAGGTCTGCGACGAATGCTCGGATGACCGCAAGGGCAAGCCCATCTTGGGCTTGGAGATCATCCGTGGCGCCAAGAAGGCCGACGGCAAAGAGGTGTGGGAAGGCGGCAAGATTCTCGACCCCGAGAACGGCCGCAACTACACCCTGCGCATGACCCCCGTCGAGGGCGGAAAGAAGCTCGAAGTGCGGGGCTCCATCGGCCCGTTTGGCCGCACGCAAACCTGGATCCGCATCCAGTAAACCCATTCCCGTGGCCTTGCGCGCGCCATGCGGTGTTGCGCAACGCCCCAACCAGGAACCCAACCCATGTCCCGATTCCAAGTGAAGAAAGTCGCCGTGCTCGGCGCAGGCGTGATGGGCGCGCAGATCGCCGCCCACCTCGTCAACGTGAAGGTGCCCGTGGTGCTGTTCGACCTGCCTGCCAAGGAAGGCCCCAAGAACGGCATCGTCACCAAGGCCGTCGAAGGCCTGAAAAAGCTCAAGCCCTCGCCCCTGGGTGTGGCCGACGACGCGGCGCTGATCCAGCAGGCCAACTACGAAGAGCACATGCACCTGCTCAAGGAATGCGACCTCGTGATCGAGGCCATTGCCGAGCGCATGGACTGGAAGCTCGACCTGTACACCAAGATCGCGCCCCACGTGGCCAAGCACGCCATCCTGGCGTCCAACACCTCGGGTCTGTCGATCACCAAGCTGTCCGAAGTGCTGCCCGAGAGCATCAAGCCGCGCTTCTGCGGCATCCACTTCTTCAACCCCCCGCGCTACATGACGCTGGTGGAGCTGATCAACACGCCCACCACCCAGCCTGAAGTGCTGGACCAGCTCGAAGCCTTCGTCACCAGCGGCCTGGGCAAGGGCGTGGTGCGCGCGCACGATACCCCCAACTTCGTGGCCAACCGCGTCGGCATCGCCGGCATGCTGGCCACGATGAAAGAGGTCGAGAACTTTGGCCTGACCTATGACGTGGTGGACGACCTCACAGGCAAGAAGCTGGGCCGCGCATCGAGCGGCACCTTCCGCACCGCTGACGTGGTGGGCCTGGACACCATGGCCCACGTGATCAAGACGCTGCAGGACAACCTGAGCATCGAGACCGATCCGTTCTACGAAAGCTTTGGCACGCCCGCCGTGCTGAAGAAGCTGCTGGAGCTGGGCAATCTGGGCCAGAAGACCAAGGCCGGTTTCTTCAAGAAAGTCGGCCGCGATGTGATGCGTTTCGAGCTGGAAAGCGAAGAGTACGTGCCCGCCGGCCAGAAGGCCGACGAGGTGTATGCCCGCATGCTCAAGAAGCCCGCTGCCGAGCGCCTGCGCCTGCTGCGCAACGCCGAAGGCGCGCCCGGCCAGTTCCTCTGGGCCATCCTGCGCAACAGCTTCCACTACGCTGCCGTGCACCTGGGCACCATCGCCGACAACGCCCGCGACGTGGACCAGGCCATGCGCTGGGGCTTCGGCATGAAGCAGGGTCCCTTCGAGCTGTGGCAGGAAGCCGGTTGGCTCGAAGTCGCGAAGATGATCCAGGAAGACATCGACGCTGGCAAAGCGCTGTGCAAGGCACCGCTGCCCGAGTGGGTCTTCAAGGGCCCCGTGGCCGAGGCCGGTGGCGTGCACACCGCGCAAGGTTCGTGGAGTGCATCGCAGAACAAGTTTATGCCCCGCCGCCAGTTGCCCGTGTACGAGCGCCAGATCTTCCCCGAGGCCCTGTTGGGCGAAACCAGCCTGCCCGACTGGCGCACCGCTGGCACCACGATTGCTGAATCGAAGGCGCTGCGCACCTGGACGCTGGACGGCCAAGTACTCATCGCCAGCATCAAGAACAAGATGCACGCCATCAGCCCCGAGGTGATGGAAGCGCTGATGGAAGCGCTGGAACTGGCCGAGTCTGAGTACCAAGGCATGGTCATCTGGTCCGGCGACGCTCCTTTCAGCGTGGGTGCGGACCTGGAAGCCACGATGCCCGCCTTCATGGTCGGCGGCGCCGATGCGGTGGAAAGCATCGAGCAGGAGCTGCAAAACCTGATGATGCGCATCCGCTATGCGCAGGTGCCTGTCGTCGCAGCCATCCATGGCATGGCGCTGGGCGGTGGCTGTGAGCTGGCCGTGTATTCGGCCAAGCGCGTGGCCCACATGGAAAGCTACATCGGCCTGGTCGAAGTGGGCGTGGGCCTGGTGCCCGGCGCCGGCGGCCTGACCTACATCGCCCGCCGCGCGGCCGAGAACATGGCAGCTTCCACATCCAAGGACATCCTGCCTTTCCTGACCGAAGGCTTCACCGCCGCCGCCATGGCCAAGGTGGGCACCAGCGCTCTGGAGTCGCGCAAGCTGGGTTACCTGCTGGACAGCGACGTGATCGTGCCCCACAAGGATGAGCTGTTGTTCGTCGCCATCAACGAAGCCAAGTCCATGGCCGCGAGCGGCTGGCGTGCGCCGCACAAGCGCCTGTTCCCCGTGGCCGGCCGCAGCGGTCTGGCCACCATCAAGGCCCAGCTGGTGAACATGCGCGACGGCGGCTTCATCAGCGCCTACGACTTCAAGATCGGCGCCATGATCGCCGAAGTGGTCTGTGGCGGCGATGTGGATGCTGGCTCGATGGTGAGCGAGGAATACCTGCTCACGCTGGAGCGCAAGGTGTTCTGCCACCTGATCGCCCAGCCCAAGACGCATGAGCGCATCCTGGGCATGTTGTCTACCGGCAAGCCGGTTCGCAACTGATCCGGACGTCGATGGATACCGGTAGACCGACATGAGCGAACACGCCCCCAACAAATTGCAGCGCTCGCTGATGCGCCTGGACGAGGCCCCCGCCTTCATGCGCGGGTTCGTGCAGAACATCATCTTGCGCCGGGCTGTGCCCTTTACCGGCACGGCCGGGGTGAAGTTCGTGTCGCTCACGCCTGAGCGGGTCGAAGTGCATCTTGCCAACGAGCGCCGTGTGCAAAACCACATTGGTGGTGTGCACGCCTCGGCCATGAACCTGCTGGCCGAAACGGCCACCGGCATGGTCGTGGGCATGAACGTGCGCGACGACTGCCTGCCGCTGGCCAAGGAGCTGAGCATGGCGTTCAAGAAGCGCGCCACGGGCGGCTTGAAGGCCGTGGCCACGCTCACCGCCGAGCAGCGCGCCGCCATGTTGGCCAGCGACAAGGGCGAGGTGCAGGTGAAAGTCACCGTCACCGACGAAGCCGGTGTGGAGCCGGTCGAATGTGTATTTACGTGGGCCTGGGTTCCTTCCAGCCGCCCCCCCAAGAATTGAAGGAGTTTCACCATGGCTCAAAAACAAGTCCAGGACGCCTACATCGTCGCCGCCACGCGCACGCCCATCGGGCGCTCGGGCCGCGGCTATTTCAAGAACACCCGCCCCGACGATCTGCTGGTCGCCGCGATCAAGAGCGCCATGCTGCAGGTGCCCACGCTGGACCCCAAGGCGATTGAAGACGCCATCATCGGCTGCTCGTTCCCCGAAGGCGAGCAGGGCATGAACATGGCCCGCATCGCCATGGGCCTGGCGTTTGACCACCCCGTGGGCGGCGTGACCGTGAACCGCTTTTGCGCATCGGGCATCACCGCGCTGCAGATGGCGGCTGACCGCATCCGCGTGGGCGAGGCCGACGTGCTGATCGCCGGCGGCGCCGAGTCCATGAGCCTGGTGCCCATGGGCGGCAACAAGCCCTCGTTCAACGCCGAGATTTTTGCCAAGGACGAGAACGTAGGCATCGCCTACGGCATGGGCCTGACCGCCGAAAAGGTGGCCCAGCAGTGGAAGGTGAGCCGCGAAGCGCAAGACGCGTTCGCCCTCGAATCCCACCTGCGTGCCATCAAGGCGCAAAAGGCCGGTGAGTTCAGCGACGAAATCACGCCCTTCGAAATCGTGGAGCGTTCGCCCAACCTCGCCACCGGCGAAGTGGTGGAAAAGCGCCGCACCGTGAGCCTGGATGAGGGCCCGCGCCCCGACACGTCCCTGGAAGGCCTGGCCAAGCTCAAGCCCGTGTTTGCTGCACGCGGCAGCGTCACGGCGGGCAACAGCTCGCAGACCAGCGATGGCGCGGGTGCACTGATCGTGGCCAGCGAAAAGGCCGTGAAGCAGTTTGGCCTGACGCCCCTGGCGCGTTTTGTGAGCTACGCCGCCCGGGGCGTGCCGCCCGAGATCATGGGCATTGGCCCCATCGAAGCGATTCCTGCGGCCCTGCGTTATGCGGGCCTCAAGAGCGACGACATTGGCTGGTATGAGCTGAATGAAGCGTTTGCGGCGCAGTCGCTGGCCGTCATCAATACGCTGGGCCTGAACCCTGCGGACGTGAACCCCATGGGTGGGGCCATTGCATTGGGGCATCCGCTGGGTGCCACCGGTGCCATCCGTGCGGCGACGGTGGTGCATGCGCTGCGTCGGCACAAGCTGAAGTACGGCATGGTCACGATGTGCGTAGGGACAGGCCAAGGCGCCGCCGGCATCATCGAGGCGTTGTAACTGGCTACTGCGCGGGCCATCTGCGTCGTTGGGCGGTGCTCGGAATCCTCACGTACAGGAAGTACGTTCCGGTTCCTGTGCTCCGTCCGCCTAGCAGCTGATCCCGCTCGCTACGCCCTTGAGGGCGGGGTGGGAAGGCAGGGGGGCCCGGGGCAAGAAATCTGGATGTTCTCATCCCGACTCCCCACCCGTTCGGGCTGAGCTTGTCGAAGCCGGGGCGCACACCCTAACTCGTTTAGGCTGAGCCCGTCGAAGCCAAGGCTCAGCCTCAGCGATCGTTTTCTTTTCAAGCCGGCGCAGATCGGTTTCGAACCAAGGAGACAGACATGGATAAGCAAACCTTGCAGGTCAACGGGGCAGTGTCTTTGGCGCTGCGTGTCTATGAACCCCAGGGCGCGCCACGCGCCAGCGTCGTGATCGGTGGCGCGATGGGGGTGCGGCAGTCGTATTACGAGGCCTTTGCGCTGTGGATGGCGCAGCAGGGGTTTCGGGTCACCACGTTTGACTACCGGGGCCACGGCGATTCGCTGCAGGGCGCCATGCGCGATGTGAAGGCGGATCTGTTTGACTGGGCACAGGATTACGAGGCGGTGATCACAGCCGCCAAGGCAGCGCTGCCGTCGCAGCCGCTGTATTTGCTGGGCCACAGCCTGGGCGCGCAATTGCCAGGGCTGCTCAAGAAGCCCGAACAGGTGGCGGGCCTGCTGAGCGTGGCCGCAGGCAGCGGCTACTGGCGTGACAACGCGCCGCAGCTCAAGCGCATCGTTCCGTATTTCTGGTGGGTGCTGGTGCCGCTGGCCACGCGGCTGTGCGGGTACTTTCCGGGGCGCACGCTCAAGAAGGTGGGCGACCTGCCTGCTGGGGTGATCCTGCAGTGGCGGCGCTGGTGTCTGGACCCTGCTTACAGCGTGGGGGCAGAGGGGCCTGCGGTGGCGCAGAGTTATGGCGCGGTGCGGTTCCCGGTGCTGGCGCTATCGATGGCGGACGACGAGCTGATGACCTTGCGCGGCACGCACAACCTGGTGAACCTGTACGCCAACACCGAGCGCCGGGTGGAGAGCATCACACCGGCCGACCTGCAGGTGCGGCGCATTGGGCACTTTGGCTTCTTTCGCGACCAGTTCCGCCAAAGCCTGTGGCCGCGCGCAGCGGCTGCGCTGGCCGCACTGGGCGGTGGCAGAATGCCCCATGGCGAAGTCTCCGGTACGACGGCCTGAGCGGTCGTTTCGCGGCACACTTGCAGCATGACTTCCTCTTCATCCACTTCTTCGTCTGCGTCTTCGTCCTCCGCTACCCACCCGCTGGACGAGGCGCTGCAACTGACGGCTTCGTCCGCTGCGACGGGCCAGTACGAAGGGCAGACCCACCCCGGCTACTGGAACATGGTCGGCCCGTTTGGCGGCATCACCGCTGCCACGCTGCTACAGGCCATCTTGCAGCACCCCGACCGGCTGGGCGATCCGCTGTCGCTCACTGTCAACTATGCGGGCGCTTTGACCGCTGGTGCGTTCACGGTGCAGGCAACTCCTGTTCGCACCAATCGTTCCACCCAGCACTGGACGCTGTCGATCCTGCAGGCCGGTGCCGACGGCGCGCAGGTGGTTACCACCACGGCCACCGCCGTCACGGCCGTGCGCCGCGAGACCTGGAGCGTGGGCGATGTGCCCATGCCGCAGGTGCCCCCGCCTGTAGAGCAAAAAGCCATCGTCGCCCCTTTGGGCGCTGTGGAATGGCTCAATCGCTACGAGATGCGCCCCATTGCTGGCTTCATCCCGCGCACCTGGGACGGCAGCGGCGACCACAGCCTGACGCAGCTGTGGATGCGCGACACACCACCGCGGCCGCTCGACTTCGTGGCGCTGTCCGCATTGGCCGATGTGTTCTTTCCCCGCGTGTGGCTGCGCCGTGCGCGCCAGGTGCCTGCGGGCACGGTGTCCATCACCGTGTACTTTCACGCCACAGCAGAGCAGCTGCAGGCCACGGGCACGGGCTTCCTGCTAGGCCAGGCGCGCGGGCAGGAATTCCGCAATGGTTTCTTTGACCAGACCGTGCAGCTGTGGAACGAGGCTGGCACCATGCTGGCCACCAGCCATCAGATCGTTTACTACAAGGAATAGGAAGTCGGCCCGTTGCTCTGCACGCGCACTCTTTCCTCCATCCATCAGCCTCCGGAACCCTTACCACCATGACCGAAGCCACCCAAGACATCCTTGCTCACACCGAAGCGGGCGTGACCACCATCACCTTCAACCGCGTGGATAAGAAGAACTCCATCACGCGCGACATGTACGCCGCCATGGCCGATGCGCTCGATGCCGCCAAGGCAGATGCCAGCGTGCGCGTGGTGGTGTTCCAGGGCGATGTGGCGATCTTCAGCGCGGGCAATGACATCGGCGACTTTTTGCAGCAGCCGCCCGCCACGCAGGATTCGCCCGTGTTCCGTTTCCTGCGCGGAATCGCCACCTTCCCCAAGCCAGTGATCGCCTCGGTGTGTGGCCCGGCCGTGGGCATCGGCACGACGATGCTGTTCCATTGCGACCTGGTCTATGCGGGCGACAACGCGGCGTTCTCCATGCCGTTCGTGAATTTGGGCCTGTGCCCCGAGGCCGCATCGAGCCTGCTGGTGCCGCAGATGCTGGGGTACCACCGCGCTGCGGAAGCCTTGCTGCTGGGCGAGCCTTTCATGGCCGAGGCCGCGTTGGAAGTCGGCCTGGTGAACCGTGTGGTGCCGCCCACCGAGTGCAATGGGGTGGCGCAGGCGCAGGCGAAGAAGCTGGCTGCCAAGCCGTTGTCGTCGCTCATCGAAACCAAGCGGTTGATGAAGGGCGGGCAGACGGCGAAGGTGCTGGAGGTGATGGCGGAAGAAGGTGAGAGCTTTGGGCGCATGTTGCGCGAGCCTGCAGCGCGGGAAGCGTTCTCGGCGTTTATGGAAAAGAGAAAGCCAGATTTCAGCAAGAGCTGAAATCTGGCCGCCGCGATAGCGGTGCAGACCGCGTAGCGGGCTGAGTGATCTTTCGCTAACAGCGCCGTCCCGACTTCAGCGCGGTTTGAGTCGTTGGTTCTGAGGGGTTTTTGGCTGCTGGCGCTTCTAAACAAAGCGCTGGCAGCTATTGTTTTTATAGTTCGGTCTCGCCCCGTCCGTTTGGGTTGAGCCTGTCGAAGCTTTTGTGCGGTGGCTACTGCATGCCCGTGTTGAGTGCGGGAGCCGGGAGTCGCCCGGCGTGCGAGTAACTTTCTTTTGCTTCGCCAAAAGAAAGTCACCAAAGAAAAGGCGACCCCCAGTCTGCGACCCCTTCGCGTTGCGAAGGGGCAAACCTGCGGCGGGGCGGCTGCGGGGTGCGCCGTGGAACTCACTGCGCTGCGTTGCAGCTTCGTTCAGACATCCACGGCGAGTCAGTGCACGAGGCATGGGCGCTCCGACGCCCATGCTCACCCCGCAACCGCCCCGCCGCAGGCGCAGCCAGCAGGGGTGGGACAGCCGAACATCCAAACAACCGAACAGCCGGACATCCGTTCGGGCCATCGCTTCGCTCGGCCGCGCCTGCGCAGCGCGTGGCGCTTGCGCCCGCGAGGTGGGGCCGAGCGCAGCGTAGCGAAGCAATGGCCCGAGTGGATGTCCCTCGGGTTCCCTTCTGCGCGTGCCGAGAAGCGCAGGGCAGGGGGTGCGTGCGTGTGCCGAAGGACACACGCACTTCGTGCACTGACTTGCCGCAGTTGTTTGAACGGAGCGCGTAGCGCGCAGTGAGTTCTGCGGCGCACCCCTGTGCGAGCATCGCAGGTTGCCCGTAGCGCAGCGAAGGGACGCGCGCAGCAGGGTCGCCCTTTCTTTGGTGACTTTCTTTCGGCGACGCGAAAGAAAGTTACTCGCATGCCGGGCGACTCCCGGCCTCCGTCCTTCGCATAGGCACGCGATTTGCTTCCAAATGAATAGCAAATCAGGCAGTGAATACTGGCGCTCAACCTCAAAAGCACCCGTAGCAATCACGATCAGACAAGCCATCTATTTTTACAAAGCACTTGCTTGCTAAAAATAAACAGTTTTGCTATCGTGCCTGCATGGATTCACCCGTACCGCGCGCCAGCGCCATCGCCCCCGCTCCCAAGAAACCCTCGGCCCGCACTCGCAGCAAGGCCGTAGCCTCCTCCGACGCCAACGCAGCCACTGCAGAGGCAACCCCCACCCGCCGCCCCCGCGGCCGCCCCCGCAAGACCGCCGAAGAACTCGACGACGGCAACCGCCGCCGCAAGCTCATGGACGGCGCGGCCAAGCTCTTCCGCACCCAGGGCTTTGCCGCCACCAGCACGCGCGACATCGCGGCGGCGGCAGGCATGCACAGCGGCTCGCCCTTCTACCATTTCGAAAGCAAAAGCGCGCTGCTCTACGCCGTGATGAGCGAGGGCATGACCATGGCCACGCAAAGCCAGCAGCAGGCACTCGATGCACTGCCAGCCCAGGCCACCCCGCGCGAGCAGTTGCACACGCTCATTCGCCACCACTTCGA
The DNA here is from genome assembly GCF_051942715.1 of Acidovorax sp. BL-A-41-H1. Taxonomy (NCBI): domain Bacteria; kingdom Pseudomonadati; phylum Pseudomonadota; class Betaproteobacteria; order Burkholderiales; family Comamonadaceae; genus Acidovorax; species Acidovorax sp. BL-A-41-H1. Next base: position 91,840 of record NZ_JBPVJQ010000011.1, read on the forward strand.
GATCCTGCTCGGGCCCCGCAGCAGCTTCATCCCGGTGATGCTGTACGAATGGCGCTCGCTCACGCCCGCGCAGCGCAAGGGCATTGCCCGCATCAAGGACAGCTACGAGGCCACCTGGATGCCTGTGCTGGAAGCGCTGGCACAGCAGGGCGCGCTGCAGGCCGAGCCCGGTGTGGCGCGGCTGTTCATCTTTGGGGCGCTCAACTGGGCGGTGCAATGGTTCTCGCCCAAGAAGGGCAAGTCGCTCGACGCGCTCACCGACGAGGCACTCGCCTTGTTCATCCGTTCATAACAAGCCCATCAAGGCAGAGTCACCATGGCCCCCACCGCGCGCAACGCCTACCAGTCTGTGTTTGCTCCGGGCCTGTTCCAGGGCCAGGTGGTGGTGGTCACCGGCGGTGGCTCGGGCATTGGCCGGTGCACGGCACACGAACTTGCACACCTGGGAGCGCATGTGGTGCTGGTCGGGCGCAAGCCAGAAAAGCTGCTGGCCGTGGCCGAAGAGATCACCGCCGATGGTGGCCGCGTGTCATGCCAGGTGTGCGACATCCGCTCAGAAGAAGGTGTGGTGGCGCTGGTGCAGACAATCCTTGCTACGCAGGGCCGTATCGATGCGCTGGTCAATAACGCGGGCGGGCAGTTCATGTCGCCGCTTGAATCCATCAGTGCCAAGGGCTGGGAGGCCGTGCTGCACACCAACCTCACCGGCGGCTTTTTGATGGCGCGAGAGTGCTACCGGCAGTGGATGGCGCAGCACGGCGGCTCAGTAGTCAACATCGTGGCCGACATGTGGGGCTCGATGCCGGGCATGGGGCACAGCGGTGCAGCGCGCGCGGGGATGGTCAGCTTGACGGAAACGGCAGCGCTGGAATGGGCGCACAGCGGTGTGCGCGTGAACGCCGTGGCGCCGGGTTACATCGCCTCCAGCGGCATGGACAACTACCCGCCCGAGGCTGCAGACATGCTGCGTGCCATGCCGCGCACGGTGCCGCTTGGGCGCTTTGGCAACGAGGCCGAGGTGTCGGCGGCCATCACCTTTTTGCTCAGCCCGGCAGCCAGCTTCATCAGCGGTACCACGCTGCGGGTGGATGGCGCACGGCCCCAGGTGCGCATGGGCTGGCCGCAGCGCCCGCCTGGTGCCACTGCCGCAGCACACCCGGCCGTGCGGCCATTTGACGGCTTTCACCGCGCGCAGGTGCCGCAGGTGTTTGCCCCTTCCCACACCCCCAAGACCGAGGCCGCATGACCGCCGTCTTCACTTCCCGATTCAACCCAGGCAGCGCCGAGGCCACGCAGCGCCGCGCGGCGCTGCAGGCCCGGCTGGACGCCCTGCGCGCGTTGGAAGAGCGTGCCGCCGCCGCCTCGGCCCGGTCGCTGCCCCAGTTTGAAAAACGCGGCCAGCTGCTGCCGCGCCAGCGCGTGGCACTGCTGCTGGATGCGGGTGCGCCCTGGCTGCCGCTGTGCACGCTGGCGGGCTACCTGCAGGACGTGAAGGACCCCGAGAAGTCCGTGCCCGGTGGCGGCATGGTCGCGGGCATCGGCTTTGTCAGTGGCGTGCGCTGCATGGTGGTGGCCAGCGATTCGGGCATCGAGGCCGGAGCCATCCAGCCCATGGGCCTGGAAAAGATCTTGCGCGTGCAGGAGATCGCGCTGCAAAACCGCTTGCCGTTCATCCACCTGGTGGAGAGCGCAGGCGCCAACCTCATGCGCTACCGGGTGGAGGGCTTCGTGCACGGCGGCACGCTGTTCCGCAACCTCGCGCGGCTGTCGGCGGCAGGCATTCCGGTCATCACCGTGCAGCACGGCTCGGGCACCGCAGGCGGCGCCTACATGCCGGGGCTGTCGGATGTGGTCATCATGGTGCAGGGCCGCTCGCGCGCCTTCCTGGCCGGGCCGCCGCTGCTCGTGGCTGCGACGGGCGAGATTGCGACGGAAGAAGAACTGGGCGGCGCCGAGATGCACACCGCCGTCTCGGGCCTGGGCGAGTACCTGGCGCAGGACGATCGCGAGGCCATCGGCCTGGCGCGAGATGTGGTCGCGCAGTTGGGCTGGAGCATGCCCCGGCGACCGAGCGCGCCTGTACCTCTCTTGCCCGCCGATGACCTGCTGTCCCTGATGTCCACAGACCTGCGCCAGCCCGTGGACATGCGCGAGGTGATGGCGCGGCTGGTGGATGGCTCGGAGCTGCTCGAGTTCAAGGCCCGCTACGGCATGGCCACCCTGTGCGCGCAGGGCCGCATCGGCGGGCATGCCGTGGGCTTCATCAGCAACAACGGCCCCATCGACGTGGCGGGCGCCAACAAGGCCACGCACTTCATCCAGTGGATGTGCCAGCTGGGCCACCCGATCATCTACCTGCAGAACACCACGGGCTACATGGTGGGCAAGGACAGCGAGCAGGGCGGCATGATCAAGCACGGCAGCAAGATGATCCAGGCCGTGACCAACGCCACCGTGCCGCAGATCACCATCCAGTGTGGCGCCAGCTTTGGTGCGGGCAACTACGGCATGTGCGGGCGCGGCTATGCGCCGCGCTTCCTGTTTAGCTGGCCCGGTGCCAAGACGGCCGTGATGGGCGGCGAGCAGGCCGCCCGCACCATGCAGATCGTGACCGAGGCGGCGCTCGCGCGCAAAGGCATCACGCCCGACCCGGCCGAATGCAGGCCCAGTTTGACAAGATCGTCGCCATGTTCGAGGCCCAGGCCGATGCGTTCTACACCAGCGGCCTGCTGCTGGACGACGGCGTGATCGACCCGCGCGACACACGTGCCGTGCTGGCGTTTTGCCTGGACACCTGCGCCGAGGCAGAGGCCCGCACGCTGCGGCCCCTGAGCTTTGGCGTGGCGCGGATGTAAGCGCTTCGCACGCAATCTCCCCGATGGCCGAGCCTCTCAAACACCTGCTCAATGATTCCGTGCCGCCGCGCATCGCTGCCATGGTGCGGCGCGCGTGGCGCAAGTTCGATACCACTGCATTTCTGCAGCAGGTAGAGCCCGGCTACGAATCGCTGGAGCTGATGGCACGCGGCCAGCGCATTGCGCAGGCCCTGCAGGCCCACCTGCCGCAAGACGTGCCGCGCGCGCTGGGTGTGCTGGTCGATTCGATGGACCCGCCGATGGGCATCGATGCCGCCGGTGAGCCCGACGCGGGTGACCGCCCCTACAGCGCCTTCCTGTACCTGCCCCACAGCATCTACATCGGCACACACGGTCTGCCGCATTTCGAGGCGGCCATGGCCGCGCAGCACGCGCTCACCCAGCGCTTTACCGCCGAGTTCAGCATCCGCCCCTACCTGCTGCACCACCAGGGCGCCACGCTAGCGCGGCTGCGGGACTGGGCGCAGGATGGCAACGCCCACCTGCGCCGCCTGGTGAGCGAAGGCACGCGGCCCCGCCTGCCCTGGGCGCCGCGTTTGCCTGCATTCCAGAACAGCCCGCAACTGGCCCTGCCGTTGCTCGATGCGCTCAAGGACGACCCATCGTCCTACGTGCGCCGCTCCGTGGCCAACCACCTGGGCGACATCGCCAAGGACCACCCCGACCTGGCCGTGGGCACCGCGCGCACCTGGCTGTTGGGTGCACCCGCCCCGCGTGAAGCCCTGGTGCGCCACGGCCTGCGTTTTCTCATCAAACGTGGCGACGCTGGCGCGCTCGATGCCCTGGGCGTGGGCCATGCCGTGGCGCTGGACGTGCGGGCCGCACGCGTGGTGCCCGCCTGCGCACGCATCGGCGACAAGGTGCGCATCGAGGTCGAACTGCACAACCCCACACCCCAGTCTCAGCGCGTGTTGGCCGACCTGAAGGTGCACTACGTCAAGGCCCACGGCGGTGCGGCGCCCAAGGTGTTCAAGCTGCAGACGCTGGACATACCGCCCGGCGCCACCGTAGCGGTGGGCAAGACGCTGTCGCTGCAGCAGATGACCACACGCACCCACTACCCCGGCGCGCACCAGGTGGAGCTGGTGCTCAACGGGCGGCCACAGCCGCTGGGGCAATTTCAGCTTTCGTGATCGAGGTTCGCAGCCATACCAATACAACCGCAGGAGACAAGCACCATGCAGTTCACACACGAGCACCGCGAGATCCAGAAAACCCTCAAACGCTTCATCGACGAGGAGATCAACCCCCACGTGGACGAGTGGGAAGCGGCCGAGATCTTCCCCGCACACGAGGTCTTCAAGAAGATGGGCAACCTGGGCCTGCTGGGCCTGTGCAAGCCCGAGGAATACGGCGGGCAGGGGCTGGACTACTCGTACAGCCTGGCCATGGCCGAGGCGCTGGGCCACATCCACTGCGGCGGTGTGCCCATGGCCATTGGCGTACAGACCGACATGTGCACCCCGGCGCTGGCGCGCTATGGCAGCGAAGAACTCAAGCGCAACTTTCTGGCCCCTGCGATTGCGGGCGACATGGTGGGCTGCATCGGCGTGAGCGAGCCTGCGGCGGGCAGCGATGTGTCGGGCATCAAGAGCGTGGCGCGCAAGGACGGCGACGACTACCTGATCACCGGCCAGAAGATGTGGATCACCAACAGCCTGCAGGCCGACTGGATGTGCATGCTGGTGAACACCGGCGAAGGCCCCGTGCACAAGAACAAAAGCCTGGTGATGGTGCCCATGCGGGATGGCCCGGGCGGCAAGCTCACCAAGGGCATCGAGGTGGCACAGAAGATCCGCAAGATCGGCATGCACAGCAGCGACACCGGCCTGATCTACTTTGACGAGGTGCGTGTGCCGCAGCGCTACCGCATCGGCGCCGAGGGGCAGGGCTTCATCTACCAGATGCAGCAGTTTCAGGAAGAGCGCCTGTGGTGCGCCGCCAGCACGCTCGAATCGCTGACCAACTGCATCCAGTGGACCATCGACTACGCACAGGAGCGCAAGCTGTTTGGCGCCACGCTGGCCGACCAGCAGTGGGTGCAGTTCAAGCTGGCCGAACTCAAGACCGAGGTCGAGGCCCTGCGCGCACTCACCTACCGCGCCTGCGACCTGTACGTGAACGGCCAGGACGTGCTGGAGCTGGCCAGCATGGCCAAGCTCAAGGCCGGCCGGCTGAACCGCGAGGTGCCCGACACCTGTCTGCAGTTCTGGGGCGGCATGGGCTTCACGCTGGAGAACAAGGTCTCGCGCATGTACCGCGACGGGCGGCTGGCGTCCATCGGCGGCGGGGCCGACGAGGTAATGCTCGGCATCCTGTCCAAGCTCATGGGCATCGCCAAGCGGCCCGTGCACTGACATGGCTGAATTGCTGTTGATCGACCGCGCGCCGCTGGCCAGCGGCTGTGTGGAAACCTGGACGCTCAACGACCCGGCCAGCCGCAATGCGCTGTCGGAGGCCATGGTGGATGCCCTGCTGACTGCGTGTGAGCGCGCTGTGGCTGATGCCGACCTGCGCGGCGTGGTGCTGCGTGGCGCGGGTGGCCACTTCTGCGCGGGTGGCAGCCTGGGCGGCTTTGCCAAGACCATTGGCCAGCCCCTGGCTGTGGGCGAGGCTGACCCGCTGGTGCCACTGAACCGCCGCTTTGGCGCGCTGCTGCAGGCCCTGTGTGCGCTGCCGCAGTGGCTCATCGTGGCGGTGGAGGGCGCGGCGATGGGGGGCGGCTTTGGGCTCGTTTGCTGTGCCGACCATGTGCTGGCCCACACAAGCGCGCAGTTCGCCACGCCCGAGGTAACGCTGGGCATCGTGCCTGCGCAGATCGCGCCGTTTGTGGTGCGCCGCCTCGGCTATGCGGCGGCGCGGCGGTGTTTGCTGACGGGCGAGCGCGGGGATGCTGCGACGGCCCAGCGCGCGGGGCTGGTCGATGAGGTGGTGGCTGGCGACATGGAGGCTGCTGTGCAGGCCGCCATTGCGCGCCACGCCGCCGCAGCGCCGCAGGCCGTGGCCGCCACCAAACGTTTGTTGCTGGCCCAATTTGAGACGCCGTTGCCCGCGCTGCTGGATGACGCGGCCGTGGCTTTTGCGAAAGCGCTGCGCGGGCCCGAGGCGCCGCAAGGGCTGGCGGCGTTTGCTGCGCGCAAGGCGCCGCCCTGGAGTGCGAACTCATGAAGAAAATCCTCATTGCCAATCGATCAGAGATCGCCAGCCGCATCATCCACACCGCCCACCGCATGGGCATCGAAACCGTCGCGGTCTATTCCGACCCCGATGCCAACGCCCTGCACGTGCGCGAAGCCACTCAGGCCGTGGCGTTGGGTGGCGCGGCCAGCGCCGACACCTACCTGCGCATCGACAAGCTGCTGGCCGCCGCCCGTGCCACCGGCGCAGATGCCGTGCACCCCGGCTATGGCTTCCTCAGCGAGAACGCTGACTTCGCCCAGGCCGTGGTCGATGCGGGCCTGACCTGGATTGGCCCCCCGCCCGGCGCCATCCGCGCGCTGGGCAGCAAGGCCGGGGCCAAGGCGTTGGCCCAGTCGCAGGACGTGCCCTGCCTGCCCGGCTATGCGGGCGACGACCAGAGCGACGAACGTTTTGCCGTTGAGGCTGCGCGCATCGGCACGCCCCTCATGGTCAAGGCCGTGGCGGGTGGGGGAGGGCGCGGCATGCGCCTGGTCACCGACCTGGCGCAGTTGCCTGCCGCACTGGCCAGTGCCCGGTCGGAGGCGCTGGCGGGTTTTGGCTGTAGCGACCTGCTCATCGAACGCGCACTGCTGCAGCCGCGCCATGTGGAGGTGCAAGTCTTTGCCGACGCCCACGGCGCGTGCATCCACCTGGGCGAGCGCGATTGCTCGGTGCAGCGCCGCCACCAGAAGATCATTGAAGAGTCCCCCAGCCCCGCCGTGGACGCAGCGCTGCGCGAACGCATGGGTGCCTGCGCTGTGGCGCTGGCGCAGGCCGCTGGCTATGTGGGCGCGGGCACGGTGGAATTCCTTTTGGACGGGGCTGAATTCTTCTTGATGGAGATGAACACCCGCCTGCAGGTGGAGCATCCGGTGACCGAAGCGCTCACCGGGCTGGACCTGGTGGAATGGCAAATCCGCGTGGCGCGGGGCGAGGCGCTGCCGCTCACGCAAGACCATGTGCATCTGCAAGGTCACGCCATCGAGGTGCGCCTGTGCGCCGAGGACGCGCACTTCCACCCCCACACCGGCCGCGTGCTGCAGTTCAGCGCACCTCCAGCCACCGCGTTTGAGCGCTCGGCCATGGGCGCGCTGCGCTTTGACCATGCGCTGGAAGAGGGCGCCGAGGTCTCGCCCCACTACGACGCCATGCTGGGCAAGCTCATCGTGCACGCGCCCACGCGGGCCGAGGCTGTTGCCGCCCTGGTGCGCGCGCTGCAGGGCACCCGCGTGCTGGGTCTTCCCACCAACCGCGCGTTTCTGGCGGCGTGCCTGCAGCATCCCGTGTTTGCCAGCGGGCAGGCGCTGGTGCCGTTCCTGGCCGCACATGCCGCAGATTTGCAAGAATTGCTATTAAAAAAAGAGCTTAAAGCGCTTATCCAATGCGCGGTAGGGGCCATTTGTTCTTCAAAAATGTCGTCCGATCTGCCCTGTGCGCTCGCCCGCCCGATGCGCCTGCGCCACGAGGGCCAGGTGCATGCAGTGGCCGTGCGGGAGTTGGGCGGTGGGCGGCTGCTGGTGGAGCAGGCCGGGGCAGAACCTGTGGCTTTGCAACTGCCCCAGCGCGGTGTGCACTGCGTGGCGGTGGGCTCCCGACGCTGGCACTGGCAAACCGGCAGCGTGGACGGCTGGGTGGAAGACGCCTCATGGGAACCCGCTGCGCGCGCGGGTGCGGCGGGCGGTGCGACGGAGTTGCGCGCACCCTTCAACGGCAAGGTGGTCGCGCTGCCCGTGGCCGCAGGCCAGGTGCTGGCGGCGGGCGATACGGTGGTGGTCATCGAATCCATGAAGCTCGAACACAGCCTGGCCAGCCCTGCAGCTGCCACCGTGGTCGAATTGCTGGTGGTCCCCGGCCAGCAGGTGTCGCCCGGCCAGGTGCTGGCCCGCTTTGCACCCGCCACGCAAGGAGCGCCCGCATGACCGCCACATCCGATGCAAGTTCTGTGAGCGACGAAGACCGCACCGCCCTCACCGACACCGTCACCCGCTTTGCCCGCACCGAGATCGCGCCGCATGTGGACGCGTGGGATGCCGCCGGTGAATTCCCCCGCAGCCTGTACCGCCGCGCGGCCGACCTGGGCCTGCTGGGCCTGGGCTACCCAGAGCAGTACGGCGGCACACCCGCCAGCTACCTGCTGCGCCTGCCGCTGTGGCGCGCGCTCAGCCGCCACGGGGCCAGCGGTGGCGTGCTAGCCAGCCTGCTGTCGCACAACATCGGCCTGCCGCCCGTGCTGGCGCATGGCAGCGACGCCGTGCGTGCCGAGGTCATCCCGCCCGTGCTGGCGGGCGAGCAGATTGCCGCACTGGCGATTACCGAACCCGGTGGCGGGTCCGACGTGGCCCAACTCAAGACCACCGCGCGGCGCGAGGGCGATGAGTACATCGTCAACGGCGAAAAGGTGTTCATCACCTCCGGCATGCGGGCGGACTGGATCACGGTAGCTGTCAGAACGGGAGATGCTGGCAGCAAGGGCAGCGCAGGCATCTCCATGCTGCTCATCCCTGGCCACAGCCCAGGCCTGTCGCGCAGCAAGCTCGACAAGATGGGCTGGCTCTGCTCCGACACCGCCCACCTGCGCTTCGACAACGTGCGCGTGCCCGCGCGCTACCTGCTGGGCGAAGAGGGCGCGGGCTTTCGCATCATCATGGCCAACTTCAACGGTGAACGGTTTGGCCTGGCCGCATCGGCCCTGGGCTTTGCCGAGGCCTGCTACGACGAGGCCCTGGCCTGGGCCCGCCAGCGCAAGACCTTTGGCGCCGCGCTGGTAGAGCACCAGGTCATCCGCCACAAGCTGGTGGACATGCAGATGCGCATCCAGTCCACCGCCGCGTGGTGCGAGTCCGTGGCCGCGCAGGCCGACGCGGGCCGCACCGGACCGGAATGGGTAGCGAGTGTGTGTCTGCTCAAGAACCACGCCACCCAAACCATGCAGTTCTGTGCCGACCAGGCCGTGCAGATCCTGGGCGGCATGGGCTTCATGCGCGGCACCGTCAGCGAGCGCATCTACCGGGAGGTCAAGGTCATGATGATTGGCGGCGGTGCAGAAGAAATCATGAAAGACCTGGCTGCCAAGCAGCTCGGCATTTGAAGGAGACAGCCACCATGCACAGCACTGACCACGGCAACAAAGCCATCATCACCTGCGCCATCACGGGCGTGCTGACGGACCCCGGCCAGCACCACGTGCCCGTCACGCCCGCGCAGCTGGCTAAAGAAGTCCGCCGCGCCTGCGACGCAGGTGCCGCCGTGGTCCACGTGCACTTTCGCAACCAAGAGCCCGGCAAGGGCCACCTGCCCAGTTGGGACCCGCAGGTGGCGCGCGACTGCGTGCAGGCCATGCGCGAGGCCTGCCCGGGTTTGATCATCAACCAGACCACCGGCGTGGTCGGCCCCCACTACCAGGGCCCGCTCGATTGCCTGCGCGCCACCCGCCCCGAGATGGCCGCGTGCAACGCCGGCTCGCTCAACTACCTGAAGGTGCGCAGCAACGGCACATGGGCCTGGCCGCCTATGCTGTTCGACAACCAGCCCGCCAAGGTCAAGGACTTCATCGACGTGATGCTGGAGACCGGTACGTTGCCCGAGTTTGAATGCTTCGACGTGGGCATCGTGCGCTGCGTGGAGATGTATGTGCAGACCGGCATGTACACCGAGCGCCTGCCCGAATACAACTTCGTGATGGGCGTCGAGTCCGGCATGCCCGCCGACCCGGACCTGCTGCCCATCCTGCTCAAGCTGAAAATCAAGGACGCCCCCTGGCAAGCCACCGTCATCGGCCGCAGCGAGATCTGGCCCGTGCACCAGCGCGTGGCCGAGCTGGGCGGGCATTTGCGCACGGGGCTGGAGGACACGTTCTATCTGCCGGATGGGACCAAGGCGGATTCGAATGGGCCGTTGATTGAGAAGCTGGCGGAATACGCGCGCAATGCGGGGCGGGACGTGGCTTCGCCGCAGGAGGCGAGGGGGATGCTGGGGTTGAAGGATTCTCGAGAATTCGTTGGTGCGTGAGTCGCGCCAATTGGAGAGTCCGTCCGGCTAAAGAACCCGCACTGGGCGGGCGGATCTCATCAATGACAGTGCCTAATGCCTGTCTTGCTATCCATGTGGCAACCTTGTTTGTCAGTGCCACCTGAATGCGCATGCACTGCAACTGTGGTGCACAGAGCAAGTAGTGCGATCAGAATTTTCATCTGCATTGCCATTACTTCTTGCTATCAACAGCTACTGCCGCAGGCTCTACAGGTGGTTGCGCTGGTTCGACCTTTGTTGGAACCGGGCTTGCCTCCTTTGCCTGCTGCATCCCGCATTTCTTTTGAATAGACGCTTGTTGCAAAGCATCGTGTTCGCCTTTGATACGGGCGTATTCGGCTTCTTGATTCTTGGTGCCTCCCAGTGCAAAAAGCGCTGGCCAGAAAAATACAGCTCCCACGACGCCGATGGCCTTGTCATTAGAGGCAGCTTCATCCAGGCGGCCACCAAGTTGACTCACGCGGTTGACGAGTCGTGCATTCTCAGCTTCGATTTGCTGGCAGTCGTAGGACTGATATTGGATCGGTGAAACGTAGGTTGGCGCGATGTCTTTTGCGGCAGTCGAGCAGCCTCCAAGAATGATTGCGGTGGAGGTAAGCAAGACGGTTGTGAATTTCATGTGTCATCCAATAGGTGTGACAACATGTTACTCAGAAAGCAGTATGCGCAATAGCAAAAAATGTGCAGTCAGTCAGATGTACGGCAAAAAGTTTTTGTCTTGATTCTTGTCAAGCGATAGAGCCGGTAAGGTGGGTCAAATGCAAGCGCCGAGCACGCGCATAGCCCACCTATATCGGCTATTCTGATTTGGCGCAGAAATGCGCAACTGTCATGCGCTTGACTGGTGATGCTCAAATGATTTGATCAGTACACCGGGACAGAAAGCGCAATGGCATTTCTCGTGTTGTTATCTAACGCAAACCCCGCTCCATACTTCGCCGTCAGTTCATCCGCACGCTTGAAGAACGCCTCGACGCCCGTTCCGTAAATAAACTGCATCGCCCCCCCCGTCCACGCCGGAAACCCAATCCCAAAGATCGACCCAATGTTCGCGTCATGCACGCTGGTCAACACGCCCTCGGCCAGGCAGCGCGCGGTCTCGATGGCCTGGCGGTAGAGCAGCCGGTCCTGGATCTCCTGCACGCTCCATTCCACGCCGGGCTTTTCGAACAGGGGTTTCAACTCCGGCCACAGGTGCTTCTTGGCGCCTGCGGGGTAGTCATAAAAACCGCCGCCACCGGCGCGGCCGGGGCGCTTCAGTTCCTTGACCATGCGCTCCACCAGCAGCTCGCCGGGCGTGGCGGTGTAGGTCTTGCCTTCGGCGGCGTAGTCGGCGCGGGTCTGGTCCAGCACGTGCACGCTCAGGGTCAGCGCGGTTTCGTCCAGCACGGCCAGCGGGCCCACGGGCAGGCCGGCCTGCATGGCGGCGTTTTCAATCGCGGCGGCGGGGATGCCTTCGCCCAGCATGGCGGCGCCTTCCATCACGAAGGTGCCAAAGGTGCGGCTGGTGTAGAAGCCGCGTGAGTCGTTGACCACGATGGGCACCTTGCCCAGGGCCTGCACGTAGTCGAAGGCGCGGGCCACGGTTTCGTCATCTGTCTGTTTGCCGCGGATGATCTCCACCAGCTTCATCTTGTCCACGGGGCTGAAGAAGTGGATGCCGACAAATTTCTCGGGCTGGCTGCTGGCCGTAGCTAAGCCGCTGATGGGCAGGGTGGAGGTGTTGCTGGCGAAGAAGCCGCCGGGTGCCAGCTGCGGCTCGGCCTCCTGTGTGACCTTGGCCTTGAGGTCGCGGCTTTCGAACACGGCTTCGATGATGAGGTCGCAGCCCGCCAGGTCGGCCGCGCTGGCGGTGGGCGTGATGCGCGCCAGCAGTGCCTGCTGCGCCTCGGCCGTCATGCGGCCCTTGTCCACGCGGGCCTGGGTGAGCTTGGCGCTGTAGGCCTTGCCGGCCTCGGCCTTCTCCGCGCTCACGTCCTTGAGCACGGTGGCGATGCCCCGGCTGGCCTGGGCCCAGGCGATGCCCGCGCCCATCATGCCGGCGCCCAGGATGCCGACCTTTTGTGGCTTGTAGCGTGGTGTGGCGCCGGGGCGCGACTTGCCGCTCTTGATCGCGTTCATGTCAAAGAAGAACGTGTTGATCATGTTGCGCGCCACAGGGCCTGTCATCAGGCGGGCGAGGTAGCGGCTTTCGATGCGCAGGGCAGTGTCGTAGTCCACCATCGCGCCTTCGACCATGGCAGCCAGCGCCGCCTCGGGCGCGGGGTAGCGGCCGCGCGTGGTCTTCTTGAGCATGGCGGGCGCGACGGTGAGGGCGCCTGCAATCTTGGGGTTGGCGGGTGTGCCGCCGGGCATCTTGTAATTCTTGTCGTCCCACGGCTGCACGGCGTGCGGGTGGGTGGCGATGTGGGCCAGCGCGGCGGGCAGCAGCTGTTCGCGCGCAGCCACCAGCTCGTGCACCAGTTGCAGCTCCAGCGCCTCGGCGGGGTTGAAGAGCTTGCCTTCCAGGATGTAGGGCTGTGCGCCCATCAGGCCCAGCAGGCGCGTCATCTTGGTCACGCCGGTGGCGCCAGGCATCAGGCCCAGCGTGACCTCGGGCAGGCCGAACTGGATCTTGGGGTCGGCCACGGCGATGCGGTAGTGGGCGACCAGCGCCACTTCCCAGCCGCCGCCCAGCGCCGCGCCGTTGAGGCACGCCACCACGGGGATGCCCAGAGTTTCGAGCGTGCGGAAGTGCTTCTTCATGCGCTCGATTTCGCCAAACGCGTTGGGTGCATCGGCGGGTGTGAGGCGCATGGTGGCCTTGAGGTCGGCACCCGCAAAGAAGCTGGTCTTGGCGGATGCCAGCACGATGCCTTTGAGCGCAGCGCCCAGGCGTTCGCGGTCGCCCAGCACTTGGGCGGTGACCTCGCCCAGCTCTTGCTGCCACTGGCGGCACATGGTGTTGACGGGGGAGTTGGTTTCGTCAAAGGTGATGACGGCAACTTCGCCGTTGGTGCCCTGGGCGGGGATGAGTTCGTAGCGGATGGTTTGCATGTTGTTGTCTCCTTCCCAGTCAATCAGATTCGCTCGACGATGGTGGCAATGCCCATGCCGCCGCCCACGCACAGCGTGGCCAGGCCGTAGCGCTGGCCCCGGCGGTGCAGTTCGTCAATCAGGGTGCCGAGGATCATGGCGCCCGTGGCGCCCAGCGGGTGGCCCATGGCGATGGCGCCGCCGTTCACGTTGACCTTGTCGTGGGGCACGCCCAGCTCGCGCATGAAGCGCATGGGCACTGCGGCGAAGGCCTCGTTCACTTCAAACAGGTCGATCTGGTCAATGGTCATGCCCGCGCGGGCCAGCGCCTTTTTGGCGGCGGGCACGGGGCCGGTGAGCATGATGGTGGGGTCGGCACCGCTCAGCGCCGTGGCCACGATGCGTGCGCGCGGTGTGAGGCTATGTGCCTTGGCGGCGGCCTCGTTGCCGATCAGCACGGCGGCTGCGCCGTCCACAATGCCCGATGAGTTGCCCGCGTGGTGCACGTGGTGTATGCGCTCCACCTGCGGGTAGCGCTGCAGCGCCACGGCGTCAAAGCCCATGCCGCCCAGTTGCTCGAACGAGGGCTTGAGGGCACCCAGGCCCTCCAGCGTGGTCTTGGGTTTGATGAATTCGTCTTCCGCCAGGATGGTCTGGCCGATGAAGTCGCGCACGGGCACGACGGAGTTCTTGAAGTAGCCCGCTGCGCGCGCGGCGGTGGCGCGGCGCTGGGATTCGAGTGCGAAGGCGTCCACGTCGGCACGGGTGTATCCGTCCAGCGTGGCGATCAGGTCGGCGCCGATGCCCTGGGGCACGAACAGCGTGGCGGAGTTGGTCTCCGGGTCTTGCGCCCAGGCGCCGCCGTCGGAGCCAATGGGTACGCGGCTCATGCTCTCCACGCCGCCCGCCACCACCAGGTCTTCCCAGCCGCTGCGCACCTTCTGCGCGGCCAGGTTCACGGCTTCGAGGCCCGATGCGCAAAAGCGGTTGACCTGCACGCCCGCACAGCGAAAGTCCCACCCGGCCTTGAGCGCGGCCACCTTCGGCAGCACCGAGCCCTGTTCGCCCACAGGCGAGACGATGCCCATGACCACGTCGTCCACCGCCGCCGTATCAAAGCGGTGGCGCGCTTGCAGCTCCGCCAGCAGGCCCGTGAGCAGGTCGATGGGCTTGACTTCGTGCAGGGTGCCGTCCTTCTTGCCCTTGCCGCGCGGGGTGCGCAGCGCGTCGAAAACATAGGCTTCGGTCATGGTGTGGTCTCCAGATTTGAATGAAATTGGCCGTTTGCGCGCGTCCATCGAGCGCTGATAGCTATGAATACGGTAGCGGTGGGCGGTTTCTCCACTGGCCCAGGCGCGGGCAGCCAAGCAAGGGCCGCCCCGCAGTGAGGGCTGCGTCCCCCTGCCCGCATTGCGCAGCAATGCGAGAGCGGGGGGAGGGCGCGCAGCGCCACAGGGGGGTGTCTCATTTCAAGCCCATACCGCGTGAGATGACTTCTTTCATGATCTCGTTGGTGCCGCCGTAGATGCGCTGCACGCGCGCGTCGGCGTAGGCGCGGGTGATGGGGTATTCCCACATGTAGCCGTAGCCGCCGAATAGCTGCACACATTCGTCCATCACCTTGCACTGCAGATCGGTCGTCCAGTACTTGGCCATGCTGGCGGTCTGGGTGTCGAGTTGGTCTTTCACGATCAGCTCGCAGCACTTGTCCACAAACACGCGGGCCACCTGCACCTCGGTTTGCAGTTCGGCCAGGGTGTAGCGGGTGTTCTGGAACGATGCGACGGGCTGGCCGAAGACCTTGCGCTCTTTGACGTAGTCCAGCGTCCAGTCAATTGCGGCCTGGGCCGCAGCCACGGCGGTGATGGCGATCTGCAGGCGCTCCCACGGCAGCTGCTCCATCAGGCAGATAAAGCCGCGCCCTTCCATGGCGGGCCCGCCCAGCAGATTCTCGGCAGGCACCTTCACGTCGTTGAAGAACAACTCGGAGGTGTCTTGCGCCTTCATGCCCATCTTCTTGAGGCGCTGGCCCTTCTCAAAGCCGGGCATGCCGCGTTCGACCAACAACAGGCTGGTGCCCTTGGCGCCAGCGGCCGGGTCGGTCTTGGCGACCACGATCACCAGGTCGGCATGCCAGCCGTTGGTGATGAAGGTCTTGCTGCCGTTGAGCACGTAGTGCGATCCATCTGCACTTTTGATGGCCGTGGTCTTGATGCCCTGCAGGTCGCTGCCCGCAGCAGGCTCGCTCATGGCGATGGCGCCCACCACGGCGCCGCTGGCCATCTGCGGCAGGTACTTGCGCTTTTGTTCCTCGGTGCCGTAGTGCAGGATGTACGGCGCCACGATCTCGCTGTGCAGACCAAAGCCGATGCCGGTGGTGCCTGCACGCGCCAGCTCTTCCATCTGCGCCACCGAGTACAGCTTGTCAGCCCCGGCGCCGCCGTATTCCTCGGGCAGGCTCATGCACAGAAAGCCGTTGGCGCCCGCCTGGCTCCACACCTCGCGCGCTACATAGCCCTGGTCTTCCCAGTCGGCGTGGTGGGGCGTCACCTCTTTCTCGATAAAGCGGCGGAGGCTGTCGGCAAAGGCCTGGTGGTCGGGCTGGAAGAGGGTGCGTTCGATCATGGTGCTGGTCGATCCTATTTATGCAAAGTTACTGCTTGGTTAAAATCATTTTGCCATCGACGCCGCCGGAACGCACCCCCTGAAATGCAAAAAGCCGCCCGAAGGCGGCTGGGGTGAGGGCGCTCAGGTCCTCATGGTTTCACGTAGTCCGACACCACCTTCCACTTGCTGTCGGTGATCTGTGACAGGCGCGAGAGGTCGCTGCCCAGGCGCTTTTGCGGGCCAAAGGTGGCTTCGGCGCTGCCGAACATGTCGGGCGGAATCACCATGGTGTCCATGGCCTTGATGAAGCTGTCGGTGCTCAGGTTGGGGCCCGCCTTCTGTGCCGCCTTGATGAACGCATCGACCGCGTTGTAGCCATAGACCGAGAAGACGGTGGGGTCTTCGTTGAACTTGGTCTTGTACTTGTTGGCCCAGAAGCGGATGGGCTGGCTGGCTTCATCCAGGTAGGGGTGTTGCACTGTCATGGTGGCGTACAGGCCGTCCATGGGTTTGCCGCCCAGCTTGTGGATGAGGTCGGTGTAGGCGGCGCTGGAGCCCAGGAAGGTGGGGTTGAAGCCCGTCTTGCGCGCCTCGCCAATCGTGCCGATGGTCTCGCGGATGATGGTGCCCAGGATCACGAAGTCGCATTCCGAAGACTTCATCTTGGCGACCTGCGACGAAAAATCGGTAGCGCCGCGCTTGTACGAGGTCTTCTCGGTGAACTCCATGCCGATGGACTTGAGCGCGGCCTCGCCGCCGCGCATCACTTCCAGGCCAAACTCATCGTCCTGGTAGATGGTGCAGATCTTCTTGGCGCCTTTTTCCTTGATGAGCTTGGGCGCGGCCAGGCGGATCTGGTCGTAGTAGGTGGCGGCAAACGAATACTTGAGCTTGTGGAAGGGCTCGTACATTTCCCGCGCGGCGGTGATGGGGAAGAAGTTGATCACGTTCTTGCTGAACTGCACGGGCATGGCCGCCAGGTTCTGGGCCGTGCCGATGTGGCCCACCATGATGAAAATCTTGTCCTGGTTGACCAGCTTCTGTGCGGCCAGCACGGCTTTCTTGGGGTCGTAGCCTGAATCTTCCACCTTCAGGTCCAGCTTGCGGCCGTTGATGCCGCCCTGCTCGTTGGCTTCGTCCACGCGCAGCATCATGCCCAGCCGCACCTGCTTGCCAAACCCTGCCAGCGGGCCGGAAAGATCCTGGATGGAGCCCAGCGTGATGGTGTCCTTGCTCACGCCCTGGCTGGGCTGGGCTTGGGCGGAGGCACCGGCCATGGCCACGAGGGCCAGCGCGGCGATGTGATGAAACTTCATGGCACGTCTCCTTCGGTTGGATCGAAACAAAAACGATCGCTCGTTATAGAACGATGCCCGGGGTGGGGCACCAGCACTTTCCCTATCTCGAACAGCGCTTTGGCCAGCGGTGTGCCCTGGCTTCGACAGGCTCAGCCCGAACGGTGGGGCCAACCTCAACACGCTCAGAGTCCGTTCAGCCTGAGTCTGCCGAAGGCCGGGACCTAACGGTACATCGCCTCAATCTGCGGCGCGTATTTCTGCTGCACCAGCTTGCGCTTGAGCTTCATGGTGGGCGTCAGCTCTTCGTCCTCGGCCGTGAGCTGGGTGTCGAGCAGGAAGAATTTCTTGATCTGCTCCACCCGGGCGAACTTGGCATTAACACGGTCGATTTCGGCCTGGATCAAATCCTGCACCTCGCGCGCACGGGTCAGGCTGGCGTAGTTGGAGAAGGGCACGTCGTGGTCCTGCGCGTACTTCTCCACGTTCTCCTGGTCGATCATGATGATGACCGTGAGGTAGGGCAGCTTGTCGCCAATGACCACCGCATCGGTGATATACGGGCTGAACTTAAGCTCGTTTTCCAGCTCGCTGGGCGTGATGTTCTTGCCACCCGCCGTGATGATGATGTCCTTCATGCGGTCGGTGATGCGCAGGTAGCCATCGGCGTCGATGGCGCCCACATCGCCCGTGTGCAGCCAGCCGTCAGGGTCGATGGTTTCGGCCGTCTTCTCGGGCTGGTTGAGGTAACCCTTGAACACATTGGGACCGCGCACCAGAATCTCGCCGGTGGCGGGGTCGATGCGCACCTCGTTGTAGCTGGCTGCCGGGCCAATGGAGCCAGGCTTGATGCGGGTGGCGGGCACACCCGTGGAAGCGCCGCAGGTCTCGGTCATGCCCCACACCTCCAGCATGGGCACACCCAGGGCCAGGTACCACTTCACCAGCTCGGGCGAGATGGGCGCGGCGCCGGTGACGAGAAAACGCGCGCGGTGGATGCCGATGAGCTTGCGCACGTTGTTGAGTGCCAGCCAGCGCGCCAGCTGGAACTGCAGCTTCAGCAACCCGCCCACCGGCTGGCCTGCCAGCACCAGGTCGGCAATGCGTGTGCCGACGCCGATGGACCAGGCATAGGCCGCCTGCTGCAGCCGCGTGGATTCCTTCAGGGCAATCATCACGCCGGAGTAGAACTTCTCCCACACGCGCGGCACGGCCGTGAACACCGTGGGCGCGATCTCGCGCACGTTCTCGGGAACGGTGTCGGGGTTCTCCACAAAGTTCAGGCGCGCGCCGGTGTAGAGCGAGAAGTATTCGCCGCCCATGCGCTCGGCAATGTGGCACAGCGGCAGAAAACACATGGTCTCGTCCGCCTCGCTGCGCGATATCAGCGTGTTGTAGCCGCGCACGGTGTAGGTGAGTGCGGCGTGTGTGTGCATGGCGCCCTTGGGCTTGCCCGTGGTACCCGAGGTGTAGACCAGGATGGCCACATCGTCTGGGCGGCAGGCCTTGACGCGCTGCATCAGTGCCTCGGGGTGCTGGGCGTTCCAGGCGCGGCCCAGCTCGCGAAGGGCGGCCAGGCTCAGCACATCGGCGTCTTGCAGGCCGCGCAGGCCCTCCATGTCGAACACGACGATCTTGCGCAGCAGCGGCAACTGGCCACGCACCTCCAGCGCCTTGTCGAGTTGCTCGTCGTCCTCCACAAACAACACGGTGGTGCGCGAGTCTTCGCTCAGGTAGTGCACCTGCGCGGCCGCGTCGGTGGGGTAGATGCCGTTGGCCACGCCGCCGCAGCTCAGCACAGCCAGGTCGGCCAGCACCCATTCGATGTTGGTGTTGGACAGGATGGATGCACACTCGCCCGGCGCAAACCCCAGTGACATCAGGCCGCCCGCAATCTCGCGCACGGCGTCGGCCGTCTGGTCCCAGGTCCAGCTCTTCCAGATGCCCAGCTCCTTCTGGCGCATCCACACGCGCGGGCCACGCTCGGCCACGGCGTTCCAGAACATGGCGGCGATGGTGTCGCCTGCCAGCACGTCGGTGCCTGCGGGCTGGATGTGATCGAGGTCCCAGAGATTGCTCATGTTGTCCTCATCGCCATGTTTTCTTCTTTTTCCACCTGCGCTCACCGCGCACGCCTTCATCCTTCATGCCGAGGTAGAACTCCTTGATGTCGTCCTTCTCGCGCAGGCGCTCGCAGCTGTCTTCCATCACGATGCGGCCGTTCTCCAGCACATAGCCGTAGTCCGACGCGTTGAGCGCCATGTTGGCGTTCTGCTCCACCAGCAGGATGGTGGTACCGCGCTCGCGGTTGATGCGCACCACGATCTCGAAGATCTCCTTGGTGAGCTTCGGACTGAGGCCCAGGCTGGGCTCGTCCAGCAGGATCAGCTCGGGCGCGGCCATGAGCGCGCGCGAGATGGCCAGCATCTGCTGCTGCCCGCCCGAGAGCAGGCCCGCGTCCTGCGCGGCGCGTTCCTTCAGGATGGGGAAGTAGCCGAACACGGTTTCGATGTCGCGCGCCACGCCATCCTTGTCGGCGCGTGTGTAGGCACCCATGAGCAGGTTGTCGCGCACCGAGAGCAGGGGGAACACCTCGCGCCCCTCGGGCACATGCATCAGGCCCCGGCGCACGATGGCGGCCGGGTCGTTGGCGGTGATGTCGGCGCCCTGGAATTCGATGGAGCCCTTGCGCGGGTCGATGATGCCGCTGATGGTCTTGAGGATGGTGGTCTTGCCCGCGCCGTTGCTGCCCAGCACGGCGGCGATCTCGCCGCGCCGCACTTGCAGGCTCACGCCCCGGATGGCCTTGATGGGGCCGTAGGCGCTCTCCACGTTCTGCAGGCGCAGCAGGGGCTGGTCCGCTGCGGCCACAGCGGACGGGGGGGTTGCGGCCAGCACGGCGCTCATGTGCGGACTCCCATGCTGGAACCTGCCGGGCGGCGCAGATTGCTCACATCGTCGATCGTGCCCAGGTAGGCTTCCACCACGCCAGGGTGTGTCTGCACTTCGCGCGGTGTGCCCATGGCCACCACCTCGCCCTGGTTCATGGCCAGCACGCGGTCAGACACCTTGGAGACCAGCGACATGTCGTGTTCCACCATCAGCACCGTGATGCCCAGTTCATGCTGGATGTCCTGGATCCAGAAGGCCATGTCGTCGGTCTCCTCCACGTTCAGGCCCGACGAGGGCTCGTCGAGCAGCAGCAGCTTTGGCTCGGTGCACAGCGCGCGGGCCAGCTCCACCACCTTGCGCACGCCGTAGGGCAGGCCCGCCACCATGGTGTCGCGGTAGTGCTGCAGGTCGAGAAAGTCGATGATCTGCTCGGCCTTTTCGCGCGCCAGGATTTCCCCTTCGCGCACCTTGCGGGTGAAGAACATCTCGGCCCACAGGCTGCTGTGCTGCTGCGTGTGGCGGCCGATCAGCAGGTTGTGCAGCACGCTCGCGTGTTCAAACAGCTCGATGTTCTGGAAGGTGCGCGCAATGCCCAGGCTGGCCACCTTGTGGGGTGGTTGGTCGGTCAGCGGCAGCATGGCGCCGCCCGGGCCTGCATAGGCAATGGTGCCGGTGGTGGGCGTGTAGATGCGACTGATGAGGTTGAACACCGTGGTCTTGCCCGCGCCGTTGGGGCCGATGAGGGTGAACACCTCGCCGCGCCGCACGTCAAAGCTCACGTTGTTGACCGCCAGCACACCGCCAAAGCGTACGCTGAGATTCTGGGCCGAAAGCAGGACTTCGTTGGTCATCGCAGTCATTTCAACCTGTCGGATTTTTGAAAGGACTTCTGCCGCTTGAACATGCCCTGGCGGTAGAACGGGAACATCTGTAGCCAGGTGCGCACCTTGAGCCAGCGGCCGTACAGGCCCATGGGCTCGAACAGCACAAAGGCAATGAGCACCGCGCCATACACAACTGCTTGCAGCCCAGGCGCCTGGCCGATGGCAGCGGGCAGCCAATCCTTGCTCAGCGAGATGAGCTGCGGCATCGAGATCAGGAAGATCGCGCCCAGGAACGCCCCGTGCACCGAGCCCAGGCCGCCAATCACGATCATGAGCAGCAGGTCGATGGACTGCAGGATGTTGAACTGGTCGGGCGAGATGAACTGCAGCTTGTGGGCATACAGTGCGCCGCCGATGCCCGCCAGCGCGGCCGACAGCGAGAACGACAGCGTCTTGTAGCGCGCGAGGTGGATGCCCATGCTCTGCGCCGATATCTCTGAATCGCGGATGGCGACAAACGCGCGCCCT
>NZ_JBPVJQ010000012.1:0-131227 GCF_051942715.1 Acidovorax sp. BL-A-41-H1
GCGGCCGACAGCAGCCCGGCAAACAGGGGCGTGAGGTTGACAAAAAAGCCCGCCACCGCAGGCCCCGCCCGCTGCACGCCCACACCCCAGCAGCGGTAGGCCAGCACCGCAGGGCCCACGGCAATGAAGGCCAGCGCGGCCACCAGCGGCCAGCCCCAGGTGGTGTGCGCGTGGCCGGTGGCCCATTCGGCCCCGGCAAAACTGCCCGACCAGGCCAGGCCGAACACCATCTGTGCCATCAGGAAGGCCGCCCAGTCGCCCCGGATGCTGCCCGGCTCGCTGGTGCGCGCCAGCAGCCAGCTGTAGAACGCCCACGAGATGGTGGCCAGCAGCATGAACAGATCGCCCGGCACCAGGCGGAACGCGAGCAGCTGCGCCCATTCGCCCCGGCTCAGCACCAGCAGCACGCCACACACCGACAGCAGCGCACCCACCACCTGGCGCCGCGTCACGGCCGCGCCAAAAAACAGTGCTCCCACGGCCAGCATCCACACCGGCATGCTCGAACCCACCAGCGTTGCGTTGATGGGCGTGGACGTCTGCAGCGCCATGTACTGCAGCGCGTTGTACAGGCCAATGCCCAGCAGCCCCAGCAGCGCATAGCGGCGCCAGTGCGGCCACAGCGGGCTGTTTTTGCGCAGCACACCATGCGCCAGCGGCAGCAGGATGAAGAAGGCCAGCACCCAGCGGATGAAATTGAGGGCGGCGGGGGAAATCAGGTCATGCACCAGCCGCCCCGTGACGGCGTTGCCAGCCCACAGCAGGGGCGGAATCACCAGCAGCACGGCCGTGCCGGGTGTGAGTTTGTGAGTCATGGGGCTGCACTGTAACGGTGCATGCCGTGCCCCGCTGGCGGAAGGCCACAAGGCCCCAGGCCGCCATCGGCGCTGCTGCCACACGCGGCACGCCCGCATGAATCGTGGCAGGATGGCCGCCGTTCTCACCCCCATTTCCCGTTTGTTTGAGGAGACCGTTTGCCATGAGCCTTGCCGTCCAGATCCGCCAGCACGGCGGCCCCGAAGAACTCCAGGTGGTTGATGTGACCGTGGGCAACCCCGGCCCCGGCGAAGTCCGCATCCGCCACCACGCCATCGGCCTGAACTTCATCGACGTGTACCACCGCACCGGCCTGTACCCGCTCACTATGCCCGCCACCATTGGCATGGAAGGCGCAGGCGTGATCGAGGCCGTTGGCGAGGGCGTCACACACCTGCAGGTGGGCGACCGCGCCGCCTATGCCAGCAATCCGCCGGGCGCCTATTGCGAGGTGCGCGTGATGCCCGCCAAGTGCGTGTGCAAGCTGCCAGACGCCATCAGCTTCGAGACCGGTGCGGCCATGATGCTCAAGGGCCTGACGGCGCAGTACCTGCTGAAAAAGACACGCCCGGTGGAAGGGCTGGAGCCCGGCGATTTTGTGCTGTTCCACGCAGCCGCCGGTGGCGTGGGCCTGATCGCCAGCCAGTGGGCCAAGGCCCTGGGCCTGCAGCTCATCGGCACGGCGGGGTCGGATGCCAAGTGCCAGCTGGCCCTGGCCAACGGTGCGGCGCACGCGATCAACTATCAGCAAGAGGACTTCGCGGCGCGTGTGAAAGAGATCACCGGCGGCAAGGGCGTGAAGGTGGTTTATGACTCGGTGGGCAAGGACACCTGGGACAAGTCGCTGGAGTGCCTGCGGCCCTTCGGCCTGATGGCCAGCTTCGGCAATGCCTCCGGCCCCGTGCCGCCGTTTGCGCCGGGCAGTCTGGGCGCCAAGGGCTCGCTCTACGTCACGCGGCAGACGCTGTTCACCCACATCGCCACACGCGAAGCCACACAGACCATGGCCGACGACCTGTTCGCCGTGGTGGCCAGCGGGCAGGTGAAGATCCACATCGACCAGCGCTACCCGCTGGCCGAGGTGCAGCAGGCGCACCGGGATCTGGAGGCGCGCAAGACCACGGGCTGCACCATCCTCACGCTGTGAGCGCCCGCGTGCAGAACCCCTCGTTCGAGCACTGGCTGGCGGGCGCACGCGCGTCGGCGCAGCAACCCCCGAAGCTGCCGCGCCAGCCGTTGCTGGTGGCCGGGCAGGTGGTGGGGTCGGTGGCGGAGGATTTTCTGAACAAAATCGGCCTCTACCGCCTGCTGGATAAGCGCTTTAAGCTATCAAATAGTGAGCATTCTGGTGCGCCTGCCTGGCACCTGGATGTGCCGACGGGCGCGGCCACGGAGGCGCTCAACACCCTGGCTGCGGCTCTGCGTGATGCAGACCTGTGTGGCCCTTGGCGCAACGAGCAACTGGCCGTGTGCAACCCCGCCGGTGAGGTGGTGGCCACGGTGGAGCGTGGCGCCGTGCGGGTGCTGGGCATCACCACCCGCGCTGTGCACCTGGTGGGCCTGGCCCCCGACGGCCGCATGTGGGTGCAAAAGCGCTCCATGACCAAACCCAACAACCCCGGCCTCTGGGACACGCTGATGGGCGGCATGGTCTCTGCCGCCGATTCGCTGCCCCAGGCCCTGGCGCGCGAGACCTGGGAAGAGGCTGGCCTGCGGGTGGAGGCCTTGCACGGCCTGCGCCACGGCGGTCATGTGGATTTCAGCCGCCCGAGCCGCGAGGGCGGCGGCGCGGGCTACATGCACGAGCGCATCGACTGGTTCTGCGCCCAGGTTCCCGAGGGCATGGAGCCCAGCAACCAGGATGGCGAGGTCGAGCGTTTTGACCTGCTGCCGCTGGAAGGTCTGCGCACGCAGGTGGCCCAGGGCCTGTTCACGCTGGAAGCTGGCCTGGTGATTGCGGGCTACCTGGGGCAGTGAGCCGCTCTGTGGGCAGGCAGCCCAGCCCCTGCAGCGTGGCCTGCACCGCCACATCCAGCGGGGTGTGGGGCTCGCTGCCCAGCACCGCCAGCAGGCGGTCGTTGGCCATGCGCACGGGCTGCTGCCACAGGTAGCGCATTTCGCGCAGCTCGCGCAAGGTCGCCACAAACGGCGATGCCAGCGTGACCAGCCACCACGGAAACGCCTGCACCCGGGGCGCCGCACCGCCGCTGCGCACCACGGCGCGGCAGATGGCATCAGCCATCTGCGTGCCGTCGGCATCCCAGTGCCCGGCCATGTGGAAAGGCGCAAACGCGGGCAGCTCGGCGCGCCGCTCCAGCAGCAGCACCATGGTGCGCGCCACATCGGGCAGGTAAGACCACTGGTGGCCCACGCCGGGGCGGCCGGGCTGCTTGACGCTGGCCACGGGCTGGCCCGGTTGCACCAGGCCCTGGGCAAACCAGCTGTTGCCCACCTGGGGGCCAAAGTAGTCGCCCGCCCGCACGATGATCACGCGGCAGGTGCCCGGGCCCAGCGGGTGGGGCTGGGTGGCCTGCTGGAGGCGGCGCTCCAGCTCTACACGCACGGTGCCCTTGCGGGTGTGGGGCTGTTGCGGTGCATCCTCGCGCAGCACCGGGAAGGCATCGGGCCCATAGTTGTAGACCGTGCCGGGCAGCACCACCGTGGCCCCGGTGGCTGCGGCCGCCGCAATGGTGTTGTCGATCATCGGCAGCACCAGCTCGCCCCAGCGCCGGTAGCCGGGTGGGTTGACCGCGTGCACGATCACGTCGCAGCCTGCGGCAGCGGCCACCACGTCCTCACGCCGCATCGCGTCGCCACGCACCCAGGTCATGCCGTCGCGCTGCTCGCGGGCCTGCGCCACACCCCGGTGCAGCGCATGCACCTCCCACCCCCGGTCGCGCAGCTGGCGCGCCACCTCGCCGCCAATGCCGCCGGTGGCGCCCAGAACCAGAACCTTGTTGCCTTGTGCCATGAAACTGCTCCTTGTGTGGCCGTGGATGTGGCCGTTGCCGTGTTGATGGGTGCCAGTGTGGAGCGCGGCCCGTCAAAAAGAAATTGCTGAAAATAGAGGTGAGGCTATACATTTATGTATGACTCAACCCTCTGCAGAATCGATTGGCTGGGAGCTGTACCGCTCCTACCTGGGGGTGCTCAGCGAAGGTTCGCTGTCGGGCGCCGCCCGGGCTCTGGGCGTGACCCAGCCCACGGTGGGCCGCCACATCGCCGCACTGGAGCACGCCCTGGGGCTCACCCTGTTCACCCGTTCGCAGCAGGGTCTGCTGCCTACCGAGGCCGCGCTGGAGCTGCACCCCTACGCCCAGGCCATGCAGCATTCGGCCGCCGCCCTGGCACGGGCGGCCAGCGGCCATGGCGAGGGCGTGCGCGGCACCGTGCGTGTCACGGCCAGTGAGGTGATTGGCGTCGAGGTGCTGCCCCCGCTGCTGGCCCAGTTGCAGGCCCGGCACCCCGGGCTGACGGTGGAGCTGGCACTGAGCAACCGCGTGCAAGACTTGCTCCACCGCGAGGCCGACATCGCCATCCGCATGACCGAACCCCGCCAGGAGGCGCTCATCGCCCGCCGCGTGGGCGTGGTGGCACTGGGCCTGCACGCCCATGCCAGCTACCTGCAGGCGCAGGGCACACCCACGTCGCTGGCCGACCTGGCGCACCACCGGCTGATCGGTTTTGACCAGGAAACCCCGTTCATCCGCGCCGCCCGCAAGGCGCTGCCCCCGTGGCGCCGCGAAGGTTTTGCCCTGCGCAGCGACAGCGACCTGGCCCAGCTGGCACTGATCCGCGCGGGCGGCGGCATTGGCATATGCCAGGTGGAACTGGCGCGGCGCACGCCGCAGCTGGTGCGGGTGCTGCCACAGCAGTTCAATGCCGCGCTGGACACCTGGGTGGTGATGCACGAAGACCTGCGCAACAGCCCGCGCTGCAGGCATACGTTTGATGCTTTGGTGGCGGGGCTGCTGCAGTACACGGGGCTGGCGGAGGAGGGGGTGGGTGTGGTGGCCTGACAGCTTTTTCTCTGCGGGGCCCACGTACCAAGGCCCCGTATTTCGCGAGATGCGGGGGCCGGGGATACCCGCAGCGCCGCGAAAAGCGCCTCAAGTTCGCTCTGGCCTGGCCGAAACATGGTCAAGCGCTGCCTGTGCCGCGCCACGCAACAAAACGAAAACTCTAGCGAGCGGACCGGGCGGGCAATCGACATGGCTTCAACAATCAATACCAACGTGTCATCGCTGACGGCCCAGCGCAACCTGGGCATGAGCCAGACCTCGCTGAACACCTCCATCCAGCGCCTGTCGTCGGGTCTGCGCATCAACAGTGCCAAGGACGATGCTGCTGGTTTGGCCATTTCCGAGCGTTTCACCAGCCAGATCCGGGGTCTGAACCAGGCGGTGCGCAATGCCAACGACGGTATCTCGCTGGCGCAGACGGCGGAAGGCGCACTCAAGGCTTCTGGCGACATCCTGCAGCGGGTGCGCGAGTTGGCCGTGCAGTCGGCCAATGCGTCCAACAGCGCTGGCGACCGCCAAGCCCTGCAACAGGAAGTGGGCCAGCTGGTGTCCGAACTGGACCGCATTTCGCAAACCACGGAATTCAATGGCTCCAAGCTGCTGGACGGCACGTTCGGGACGCAACAGTTCCAGGTGGGTGCCAATGCCAACCAGACCATCGTGGCGGCCACGGGCAACCTGCGCACCAGTGTGTACGGAAACAATCAAAATCTGGCTGCCAACGGCGCAGGCTTTGGGGCGGTGGGCACGAGTTTGATAAGTGCCAGTGTCAATGGCGTGACATCCGGTGCGGTATCCATCAGCGGCTACTTGGGCACAGGCACACTTTCCGTGGCCTCGCAAGCAACAGCAAAGGCCACGGCCGATCAAATCAATGCGCTCAAGTCCACCACCGGAGTTACCGCTACGGCGCGCACGGAGGTGCGTATGTCAGGTATGGCCGCAGTGGGCTCCTATACCTATTTCATCGAGGGTGACAACGTGGGGTCGCCACGTACGGTCTCATTTACGTTGACGTCGGCCACGGGGACTGACCGATTGTCAGCGGCGGTATCGGCCATCAATGATCAATCGGCCAAAACCGGCATCAATGCAGCCCTTAGTGCGGATGGAACCCAGGTGATTTTGACGAACACCACGGGCAATAACATCACTGTGGGTGAAAGTTCCGCAGACAACGCGGGCAACACCAGCGTGCAGGCCTACAACGCTGCCGGAGTTGCATTTGGTGCAACAGAAACAATGATTACCCCAGGTGTCGATTGGAAGGTGACTACCGGTGGTTACATCACGCTGGACTCGGAAAAATCCTTCGCCATCACCTCGGCCAGCAATCAGCTCACCAGCGCAGGATCCACGCTGCAGACGGTCGCCAATCTGGATGTCACCACGTTCGCCAATGCCACCAACGCGCTCAAGACCGTGGATTCGGCCCTGGCCTTTATCAACAGCGAACGCGCCAAGCTCGGTGCCCTGCAGTCGCGCTTCGAAACCTCGATCAGCAACCTGCAGGTGACGTCGGAAAACCTGTCGGCCTCACGCAGCCGCATCCTCGACGCCGACTTTGCGGCAGAAACGGCCAACCTCTCGCGTTCACAGATCCTGCAGCAGGCCGGAACGGCCATGGTGGCGCAAGCAAACCAGCTGCCGCAGGGTGTGCTGGCTCTGCTGCGTTAGAGCGCTGGCGCGGCCTTGCTGCCCGCCATGTGCGGCGGGTGTTGGCCGCTGTACTGCCTCTCTTCTCTCAGCCCTGGTCCACCATCGTCTTGAGTCGGCTGGGCGCCAGCGCCCCGGCCGATTCGAGGATGGGGTAGGCCACCGAGCACAGCAGCGAGTTGATGCGCTTGAGTTCGCTGATCAGGTCGATGTGCAGCGAACTGGTCTCGATGCTGGGCACCGTGTTGTCCGACAGGCGCGCCAGATGGGTGGCCGAGTACGCATGCTCCAGGTCGCGGAATCGTGCTTTTTCCTCCAGCAGCTTTTGCGCATCGCGTACGCTGCCGTTCAAGAACACGCTCATCGCCAGCCGCAAGTTGTCGATCAGGCGCGCGTGCAGCTCGTTGATCTCTTCCATGCCCGCCTCGGAAAACTGGCGGCCCTTCTTGATCTTCTTGTCCTCGATGTCGATCAGCACCCGCTCGATGATGTCGCCGATCTGCTCCATATTGATCGTGAAGCTGATGATGTCGGCCCAGCGTCGGCCCTCGCGCTCGTCCAGGGCTTCGCGCGAGATCTTGGTCATGTAGTACTTGATGGCTGAGTACAGCCCGTCCACCTCGTCGTCGAGCTTGCGCAGGTCTTCGGCCAGTTGCAGGTCGTCGGTCTGGATCACCTTCTGCAGACCGAGCAGCATGGACTCGACCACATCCGCCTGGTGCAGCGCTTCGCGCGCTGCGCAGGAGATGGCCAGCGAGGGCGTGGCCAGGGCCGAAGGGTCCAGGTGCTGGGGCCGGGTGCCAGCGGCGGCCTGGGTTTTTTCGGTGGGCAGCAGCCGCTGCACAGTGCGTGCCACGGTGCCAGTGAGGCCAATGCAGACAATGCCCACGACCACGTTGAACGCCAGGTGGAACAGCACCACCAGTGCGGCGGTTTCCGGCACATAGGGTCGCACATGCTGCAGCCACAGTCCGGTCAGCGGCGTCATGATGATGACGCCAATGATTTTGAAGAACAGGTTGCCCAGCGGCACCTGGCGCGTCTGCACATTGGCCTTCATGGTGGTCAGCACGGCCAGCACGCCGCTGCCCAGGTTGGCGCCCAGTACCAGGCCTAGGGCCACGTCGGCGGGAATACCGCCCGAGCCCGCCAGAGCCGCCGTGAGCAGCACCGTGGCCAGGCTCGAATAGGCCACGATGGCCAGCACTGCACCGGTGAAAATCTCCAGCAGCAGGTCGCTGGTGAGGGCCCCCAGCAGCGTGCGCACGGTGGGCGACTGGGTGAGCACGGTGGTGGATTCGGTGATGAGCCGCAGCGCGAGCAGCATCAGCCCCAGGCCGATGAGCACGCGGCCCACGCGGCCCACGGCCGTGTCCTTGCGCGAGATGAACAGCACCACGCCCACAAAGATGAACAGCGGTGAGAGCCACGACAGGTCCATCGAGAACACCACCGCCATCACGCTGGTGCCCACGTCGGCCCCCAGCATCACGGCCAGCGCGGCAGGCAGGCCCACCAGGCCCTGGCCCACAAAAGACGACACGATGAGTGCGGTGGCCGTGCTGGACTGCACCACGGCCGTCACGCCGATGCCTGACAAGACCGCCGTGAACCGGCTGCTGACGCTGTGCGCAATGAGCTGCCGCAGGTTGGCGCCGAAGACCCGCAGAATGCCGGTGCGCACCAGGTGGGTGCCCCAGATCAGCAGCGCCACGGCTGCCAGGAGATTGAGGAGATGCTTCATGAAAACCCGTTGTTTCTTCTTCTTGTGACCTGCGCAGACTTCTGCCCGGCTCCCTCGGAGCCGGTGCTGCGTTCATGACTCCATTGTGCGGCGCGTAGACGCGGTTGCGGTGCCCCGTTGGCCCGTGCGGCTGTCGGTCCCCACGCAACATGCAAGAACTGCACACGCTGGTTTGTCACAAAACTGACATATAAGCATACTCCTGATTCCATAGCGTCGGCGCAGATGTCCATGCTGGGACAGGGGGGCGTTGTATTGGCACGCCCGCAGTGCAGTGGCGCAAAACAAGAGCAGAAACAAGACGGCCCGCGTGCTGCGGGCCGTGGTGTGTGTGCCGGGTTGGGGGCCCGGCGTCAGCGCTCGCGCCGCATCCGCAGCAACTCGTCCAGAATCAGGCAGACCGCGCCCACGCTGATGGCCATGTCCGCCAGATTGAAGGCCGGGAAATGCCCGCCGTGGAAGATGCCGGAGAGGAAGTCCCAGTGGAAGTCCAGGAAATCCACCACGTAGCCGTGCATCAGGCGGTCCACCACGTTGCCCACCGCGCCGCCCAGGATGCTGGCGAGCGAGAAGCAGAACAGCTTTTGCCCGGGGTGCGCGCGCAGCTGCCACACGATGAAGACCGTGGCCACTGCGCCGATGCCTGTGAACAGCCAGCGCTGCCAGCCCCCGGCATTGGCCAGAAACGAGAACGCCGCGCCCGTGTTGTGCGCCCGCACGATGTTGAAGAAGCCGGTGATGACCGTGGAGTCGCCCAGCTGGTAGTGGTTCAGGATCAGTGTCTTGGTGATCTGGTCGGCCACCATCAGGAACGCGGCCCACGCCAGCCAGACCCAGATGCGCGGGCCGTTGCGTGCGGTGGTGCTCGCCATCACGCGTGGGCCCGGCTCTCGCCGCTGCCGAACAGGTTGCTGGTGCAGCGGCCGCAGATGGTGGGATGCGCGGCATCGCTGCCCACGTCACTACGGTAGTGCCAGCAGCGCTCGCATTTGGCGTCAGAACTGGGGTTCACGCGGATCTGTAGCTCGCTTCCAGCTATTAATTCGATAGCGGATGTGATGAATACAAACTTCAGGTCGTCGCCCAGGCTGGCCAGCAGCGCGTGGTCTTCGGGAGCTGCCGTCAGCGAAACGGTGGCCTGCAGGGATGAGCCCACCTTGCCATCGGCGCGCAGGGTTTCGATCTCCTTGTTCACCGCATCGCGGATCTCGCGGATGCGCGACCACTTGGCCAGCAGGCCTTCGTCGGCACCGGCACCCACGCCTGCCACGTTGCCGTAGGTCTCCAGGAAGATGGAGTCGGAATTGCCGAACACCTTCCAGGCCTCTTCTGCCGTGAACGACAGAAACGGTGCCATCCAGCGCAGCATGGCGTGCGTGATGTTGTAGAGCGCGGTCTGCGCGCTGCGGCGGGCCAGGCTCTTGGGCGTCGTGGTGTAGAGGCGGTCCTTGAGCACGTCCAGGTAGAAGCCGCCCAGGTCTTCCGAGCAGTACAGCTGCAGCTTGGCGACCACAGGGTGGAACTCATACACCTTGTAGTGCGCCAGCACTTCGGCCTGGAACTCGGACGCGCGGGTGAGCGCGTAGCGGTCGATCTCCAGCATCTGGTCAAACGGCACGGCATCCTTGGCCGGGTCGAAGTCGCTCACGTTGGCCAGCAGGAAGCGCAGCGTGTTGCGGATGCGGCGGTAGGCGTCCACCACGCGCGCCAGGATCTTCTCATCGCCCGCGATGTCGCCCGAGTAGTCGCTGGCGGCCACCCACAGGCGGATGATTTCGGCGCCCAGCTTCTTGTTGATCTCCTGCGGGTCGATGCCGTTGCCCAGCGACTTGCTCATCTTGCGGCCCTGGCTGTCCACAGTGAAGCCGTGGGTCAGCAGGCCGCGATACGGCGCGCGGCCTTCCAGCGCCGAGGCCAGCAGCAGCGAGCTGTGGAACCAGCCGCGGTGCTGGTCATGGCCTTCGAGGTACAGGTCGGCCTCGGGGCCGGTGTCGTGGTGCACCTCGGGGTGCGTGCCGCGCAGCACATGGCTGAAGGTCGAGCCGGAGTCGAACCACACTTCGAGGATGTCGGTGCTCTTGGTGTAGTGGGGCGCGTCAGCCGCACCCAGGATTTCTTCGGTCGTCACGCGGCTCCAGGCCTCGATACCGCCCTTTTCGACGATGTCTGCGGCCTGGTCCATGATTTCCATGGTCCGCGGGTGCAGTTCGCCCGAATCCTTGTGCAGGAAGAACGGGATGGGCACGCCCCAGCTGCGCTGGCGCGAGATGCACCAGTCCGGCCGTCCGGCAATCATGTCGTGCAGGCGGGCCTTGCCGTTCTCGGGGTAGAAGCTGGTGTGCTCGATCGCATCGAGCGCGATCTGGCGCAGCGTCTTGGCGGGCTTCATGCCAGGCTTTGTGAACACGCCTTCGCCTTCGTCCATGCGAATGAACCACTGCGCGGCGGCGCGGTAGATCACCGGCGTCTTGTGGCGCCAGCAGTGCGGGTAGCTGTGTGTGATGTCCTTGGTGGTCATCAGGCGGCCCGCGTTGCGCAGGGCCTCGATGATGACGGGTACAGCCTTCCAGATGTGCTGGCCGCCAAACAGCGGGAAGTCGGCCGCATAGGTGCCGTTGCCCTGCACGGGGTTCAGGATCTCATCCAGCGCCATGCCGTGTGCGCGGCAGGAGTTGAAGTCTTCCAGGCCGTAGGCGGGCGAGGAGTGCACGATACCCGTGCCGTCATCGGCCGTGGCGTAGTCGGCCAGGTACACGGGCGACAGACGGCGGTAGCCAAAGCTTCCGTCTTCGCTGGCCACGTCGTACAGCGGGTGCTCAAATTCCAGCCCGCCCAGGTTCTTGCCCAAGGTGGTGGCCAGCACGCTGCCGGTGAGGCCGTAGCGCTCCAGGCACGAGGCCACCAGCGGCTCGGCCACGAGCAGGATGCGCTCGCCTGCGTCCACCAGCGCATAGCTGATCTCGGGGTTCAGGTTCAGCGCCTGGTTGGCAGGGATGGTCCAGGCGGTGGTGGTCCAGATGACCACAAACGCGTCCTTGGCCAGTGCGGGCAGCCCGAAGGCGGCGGCGAGCTTGGCTGGCTCATGCGATTTGAAGGCCACGTCCAGCGTGGTGCTCTTCTTGTCCTGGTACTCGATCTCGAACTCGGCCAGCGACGAGCCGCAGTCAAAGCACCAGTACACGGGCTTGAGGCCCCGGTACACAAAGCCGCGTTCCATCACGCGCTTGAAGGCGCGGATCTCGCCCGCCTCGTTGGCGGGGTTCATGGTCTTGTAGGGGTTGTCCCATTCGCCCAGAACGCCCAGGCGCTTGAAGTCCACCATCTGCTGCGCGATCTGCTCGGTGGCGAACGCGCGGCTCTTGGCCTGCATGTCGTCGCGGCTCAGGTTACGGCCGTGTTTCTTCTCGATGGCGTTCTCGATCGGCAGGCCGTGGCAGTCCCAGCCCGGCACGTACAGCGCGTCAAAGCCTTCGAGTTGGCGCGCCTTGGTGATCATGTCCTTGAGGATCTTGTTGACCGCATGGCCCATGTGGATCTGTCCGTTGGCATAGGGCGGGCCGTCATGCAGGATGAACTTGGGGGCTCCCCGGCGGGCGTCGCGCAGGCGCTTGTAGATGCCTTTGTCTTCCCAGTCCTTGACCCAGCCCGGCTCGCGCTTGGGCAGGTCGCCGCGCATGGGGAAGGGGGTATCGGGCAGGTTCAGGGTGCTGCGGTAATCCGTGGAGGGAGTGCTGGCGTTGTCGTCGGACATGAGGGAGCCTTAAAAACGGGGCATTCCGGGGCAGGGCCCGGAGCAAGAACGGGGTTGGAGCGCTAAAAATGACGGGCCCGTCAGGCGGGCGCTGCGAGAAGCAGCTCCCTCAAATTCGGTCGCGGGTGGTCTGGCGCCGGGTTTCGGTGTGGTTGGGTGCCTGGGCCGAGGCAAAGTAGGCACGCGCGTCGGCGCAGTCTTTGGCGATGCCCTTCGTCAGGGCGTCCAGACCGTCGTACTTCAGCTCGTCGTGCAGTTTGTGTAGCAGTTCCACGCGCACGATTTTACCGTACGCCCCCTCGGGCCCCAGATCGGCGGGCCACTGCAGGCAATGGGTTTCCAGCAGCACACGGCCGCCATTGACGTCGTTCGGGTCCAGCGAGGGGCGCACGCCCAGGTTGGCCACCCCCGGCAAAGGCTCGGCCGAGAGGCCATGCACAAGCACCGCAAAGATGCCGCTGGCGGCGGGTTTCCAGTGCGCGAACCGCAGGTTCAGGGTGCGAAAACCGTTGCCCGCACCGGCGGACGTGGCGCCCAGCTCGCGGCCCAGCTTGCGGCCATGCACCACATGGCCGCTGATGGTGTAGGGCCGCCCCAGCAGGCGGGCTGCTGCTTCCATGTCGCCTGCGGCCAGGGCCTGGCGCACGGCGGAACTCGATACCCGCAACCCATGCACCTCGTAGCTGTTCATGCGCGCTACGTCGAAGCCCTTGGCTTGCCCGGCGGCATCCAGCATGGCGTAGTCGCCCGCGCGCTGGCGGCCAAAGCGGAAATCGTCGCCCACCAGCACATAGCGGGCGCCCAGGCCGCGCACCAGTACCTCGTCGATGAAAGCGTCGGGCGATTGGGCGGCCAGCCGGGCGTCAAAAGGCAGCACCACGGTCTGCTGCACACCGCAGCGTGCCAGCTCGGTCAGCTTGTCGCGCAGCGTGCCCACGCGCGCGGGGGCGAGTTCCGGCTTGCTGTGAACCCCGGCAAAGTAGTCCCTCGGGTGCGGCTCGAACGTCAGCACGCAGCTTTCTACGCCCCGGTGCGCGGCCTCGCTGTTGAGCAGGGCCAGCATGGCCTGGTGGCCCCGGTGCACGCCATCGAAATTGCCGATGGTCAGCGCACAGGCATTGGCAATGCCAGGGTGGTGGAAGCCGCGAAAGATCTTCATCGGTTTGTTATCTTTTTGATAGCACCATGCGCAGGTCCATCAAGCGCAGGACGCCAATTTGTCATGAAAACGGAGTATATTGTGACCCACGGCTGGCCTCGCGCAGGGCTGCCCGCGAGACATCTGCGTTCAGAATCCTTTAGGACTTGCGCAAACCGGGATGCAACAACCGCCTTCTCCTTGGGGCGAACCGCTTGCCAGAGTCCTGTTTTGCGTAAGTCATGTCCTTGTGTACTTTGTGTTCCAGGAGGCGTGTTTTGAAGGTCTTGAAGCTGTCAGCCCAAGGGCTGCCCCAATCGTGGATTTCGCTTGAACAGGCGGTGATTCATTACGCCGCCGGGGAGGTGCGCTGGGAATCCGGCGGCCAGATCGCCCGGTTCCGGGGTGGGCACAACGCCATCACGGGTGAACAATCGGTGATTGCCATCAACAGCATCATCGGCACCAAGGGCGTGCCCAGCATCAACCCGTTCGATCTCAAGCCTAGCCTCACCAACAGCAAGCTCTTCGCTCGCGACCGCAATGTGTGCGCCTACTGCGGCGGCCACTTCCACGAGGAACACCTCACGCGCGAACACATCGTGCCCTTTGCCCGCAACGGGCAGGACCACTGGATGAACGTGGTGACGGCCTGCCGTCCCTGCAACCATCGCAAGGGCCCGCGCACACCCGAGCAGGCGCACATGCCGCTGCTGTACACGCCCTACGTGCCCAGCCTGTGGGAGGACTTCATCCTGCGCAACCGCCGCATCCTGGCGGATCAGATGGATTTTCTGATGGCGCATGTACCCAAGTCGTCACGCCTGCTGGCCTGACGCCCTGACACCCGGCTGGGCGCGGGGTGGTCAGGGATTTTTGAAGCGTGAAGGCCTCAGGCGGCCTTGCAGGCGGTCACTACGAACCCGTTCACGGGTTGGTGGTTTTCCTCGCGCAGTTCGGTGTCACGCACTTCCACCGAAGCAAAGCCTGCGGCTTTGCACAGGGCCTCGATGTGGCTGCGTTTGTGGGCGTAGCGGCCAGAGGGCTGTAGCACCAGGTCGGCGCCTTGCTCGGGTGCAGTCTCGAATGAAAAGACCATCATGCCGCCCGGCACCAGCACACGCAGAGCATTGGGAATTGCCTCGGTCACGTCACCGGCGTAGATGAACACGTCGAGCGCCGCGATCACCTGGTAGAGGCCATCGGGTGTCTCGCGCAGGGCATCGTGCAGGTTCACGGTGTGGAAACGGTCGTACACGTTGTGGCGCGCCGCCTGCTCGATCATCTTCATTGACGGGTCCACGCCCACCAGTGCGCCGTCCAGGCGGCCCAGGCACACACCCAGCAGGCCGGTGCCGCAACCCAGATCCAGCACATTGATTTTCTTTTCTGGGTGGCGCGCCAGGATCTGGTCACCCACCTGCTTGGGCAACTGGTACTTGAGGCCCCGCACCATGTGCAGGTCGTAGAACTCCGCCATGTTGTCAAACATCGGGCGTGTCAGCTCAGCAGGTTGCTGCCTGGGTGTTTCGCCGCGCGCGAGCTGTGCGTAGTACTGATAGACCACGTCGTCCGGCGCCAGATTCAGCAGGGCTGCGGTGTCTTGTTCTGCTTCGGCGGGCTTGCCGGCAGCAATGCAGGCCTGCACACGTCCAATCAGGGCCTGGGAATCCTGAGGGCTCTCTGCGACGAGTGCGCTCCACACTGCCAGGGACTCCGCGTGCTGACCCTGGCCGCTCAGGTCGGCGGCCAGCAGGCGCCGAAGCATCACGTCGCCGGGTACCAGTTCCAGGCCTCGACGAAGGTGGCGGATCGCCATTTCGGTATGGCCTGCACGGTGGGCAATGTCCACCACGCCGGCCAGAACCTGCAGGTTCTGCGGTTCGATCAGTGCAACCTTTTCAGCGGTTTCTACCGCCTCCTTGAACTGGTTCTGGCGGGCGAGCAACAGCGCCAGTTCCAGCAGGCCAGGGCCCCAGTCCGGGGCCAGCGACACCGACTTGCGCAGGGCTTCAAGCGCGCCCTTCACATTGCCAGCCTTTTCTGCCAACAGGCCACCCAGCATGAAAACGCGCGCGTCTTGCGGCCATTGGGCGTTGGCCTTGTTGAGCGTCTGAGCCGCATTCTTGAGGTCGCCCTGGGCAATTTGTTCGCGGGCCTTGGTCAGATATTGGAGATTGGGGTCGGTCGCTGTGGCGCTCATGGGGTGCTGGATGGTTGCAAACGGGCCGCTGTGCGGTCTGCCAGGCTCTGCGAGCCCGTATCGATAAGGAATGGATGCTGAATTATCCAGGATTCCTGCCGCAGGCCCTTGGGGGTAGGCAACGGCTGCGCGGCGCCTCAGCCCTGGCCGATGCGCTGGGCTTGCAGGGACAGCGTGAAACAGGTGCCTTCTCCCACTGTGGATTCGACGGTGATGTCGCCACCATGCAGGCGCGCCACCCTGCGCGCCACCCAAAGTCCCAGGCCAAACCCTCTGCTTTGGTCGGTGCGGTCACCCCGTTCAAACCGTTCAAAGATCCGGTTCATGACATCGAGTGACATGCCGGAGCCTTCATCCGCCACCGAAATTTCCAGAAGCCCTGATTCCCCTCTGCGTGCCGCGATGAAAATCTCCCCCGCTGCGGCGTACTTCACGGCGTTGTCCACCAGGTTGGACAGCGCGATGTGTACCAGCGTTGCATCGCACACCCACTCCTCGGGTGCGGCGTCGGTGAACAACTGCAAGTGGTGGCGTGGAGACCAGTGCACCAACTGTGCCGCGTGCTGCAGCAGATCGCTCACTCTGGTGGGCGACGCCTGTAGCGAGAATCCCGCGCTATCCAATCTTTCATTGATCAGGCAACTGTCTACCAATGATGTGAGGCGCCTGCAGGCCCTGCGGATCTGTGCTGCACGGTCAGTTTGGGATGGAAGATCGGGCGAAGGAAAGGCCTGTTGTTCCGCTGCTGCGCTATCTATAACGGCCAGAGGGGTTCTGAACTCATGGCTGATCATGTGAAAGAACTGCTTTTGCTCATCCCGCAGAGTTCGTTCGTTCTCCAGGGCCTGGCCCAACGCAGTTTGTGCCTCCGTGAGCTGAGCGGTGCGCTGCTCGATGCGCTCCTCCAGAGAATGCTCGGACAGGGCTAGCCGCTCGATAGCCCGGTCCTTGGCCAGTTGCGCCTGTCGGTACCGTGCCACCATGCCGACAAAAACAGCGATGGCGAGCAAACTGGTGAAGGCGATGGCTTCCAGTTGCCAGAGCGAGGTTGCATCTATCCTCAATGGGACCAGTCCTGTCATGAGGATGGCGATGGGGACCCCGCCCAAGCCGTGCAGGCCATAGGCAGCGAGCAGCAGCGCATGCGCAGCGATGCGATCTCGCCGTCGCAATGTCAGCAAGCACAGGACCACGCCCGCCACGTCGGCGGCGAGCAGGGAGACCAGGTTGACCCACGCCACGGCCGGGTAAAACCCCAGCGGCACGCTCAAGGTACCGAGCAAGTTCAGTGCGATCAGGAATGTGAGGAGCCTGTCTGTCCTGCGGTAGCGGGTTCCGCGCGTCAGCTGTTCTTTGATCTGCCAAGCCAGCATGGCGGGCAGCAGAAATGCCCCTATGCCCACGGCGTGGCTGGCCCACACCGTGAATTCGTCCGGCGACCAGAGGCTCCCGTAGCCGCGCACATTGAAGATGTGGATGGTGCTGACGGTTCCCAGCACAGCCAGCGAGAACAGCGCGCGCGTGCGGAAGATGGCAGTCGCCGCCCAAATACAGACGAGCAAGATCGCCATGGCACCAAAGTACAACCCCATGCCGCGCTCGGATCGGGCAAGTTCTACCGCTAGCGCCTCTGTGGTGAGCACCTCCGCCTGGAACTGTATGGCGCTGGTGGTCTGGATTCGAACCAAGGCCGTTTGGCCGGGTACCAGGCGAAAGAGGTGTTGCCGGATGCCGACTTTTTGGTTCGGCGGAACCAAGTCGCCGCTGGTTTGCTCCAGCCACTCCCCGTTCACACCCTTCTGGTAGAGGGTCACGAAGTCGAGATAAGTGGGTTGGGCGAGTAGCCAGAGGCCTTCCTGGCCGGGGCCCAGGGTGGGGGCAGGCACCTCAAACCGAAGCCATACGGTATGGCCCAGATACCCTGCGTTCAAGGGGGTGCTCAGCCGGGATGTCATGGCACTCGTCTCGGTGGCAGCCACGGCATCGGGCCCGAGATGACCGAGTGGGTCATCCAGTCTGTCCATGGGAATGTCCCAGCCTAGCTGGGCGGTGGCGAACAGCGTGGAGGACCGGGCTGTTGCAGGCCACAAGGCGATCACCACAAGCAGGCAGACCCACAGCGCAGCCAGCCAGCAGCACGCCGTATGAGATTGGATTGGAGGTGGGTTGGCTGTGAGTTTTCGTGAGTTGTTGTGCATGGCTGGCTCGTCGATGCGCTGACACAATGGTACGTAGCCAAATGTTTCGGACCCACCATCTATTCCTGTCATGTCTGCAGAACCGATCATCGCAGTCGTAGAGGACGACGAAGACATCCGCAGCAATGTGTGCCGGTTTCTCGGGCGCTCGGGTTTCCAGTCCTGGGGGGCAGATTCCGCGGAGGATTTTTATGTCCGCCTACTGCGCAGCCGTGCCGATCTGGTGGTCATTGACATCGGATTGCCCGGCGAGGATGGCTTGAGCCTGCTGACCCGATTGGCTGCGCAGGGTGTGCCTACCGTGCTGATGACGGCCCGCGCGGATCTGGACAGCCGGATCAAGGGGCTGGAGGCCGGTGCCTTGCAGTATTTCGTCAAGCCGGTCGATATGCAGGAACTGGTTGCAGGCATTCGGTCCCAGTTGCGCAACAAGCAATTGCATGGCGGCGGCGAAGCGGTGGCAGCCGTGCCGTGGCAACTGGACTCTGCCAGCGCAACTTTGCGGGCCCCCAATCAGCAGACCGTGGCCCTCACGACCCGGGAGCTGGAGCTTCTGTCCTGCCTCATGCAGACACGGGGCGCGGTGGTGAGCAAACAGGCCCTGGTCCAGGCCGTGGGGGGGCGCGCGCTGGATGACGATTTCCATCGCATCGAGTCTGCTCTGACGCGGCTGCGCCGCAAGACCCTCGAAGCCACCGGCACGCCTTTGCCGGTGCGGGCGGTGTTTGGCAAAGGGCTTGTCTTCGTGCCTTAAACGACTGTCTGCCGGGGAGGGCATCGATTCATCCGGTGCTGGATCCCCCTCATACCCCACCTAAGAAATCCTTGCATCGGTGACCAGAAGGCCGCCGAGGGGTGGCTTCGTCTGCGTGCGCCGTTTTTGCGTGAAGTGTGTGTTCGTTTTGTATCTGCCTGCGTTCGCAAGTGCGTCGGCAGCTTATCTACCAAGAGGGGGAATGTGTTGAAAACAATGAGTATGTGGAAAGTGGCGCGGGCATTGGCGCGTCAGTGCCTGCGAAGCGTGCTTGCGGCTGGTGCTGGCGCGTTGCTGGCGACTTCCGTTGCACAAGCAGGTGTTGTCAATGGCAATTTTGAAACCGGGGATTTCACGGGTTGGACGGTGACGCACTACCAGAACATCGGTATTGCTACCTTCCCTCCTACCCAGAAAAGCCATCTGAACTTGCAGCCGCCTGGCCAGGCGCCTGTGACCCAGGTGGTGAGCACGGCATCGGGTACGCCCGCCAACGCACCGGACGCTCCTGGCCAGGCTTTGAGTATTCCCTTTCAGGGCACCTACAGCGCGCGCGTGAACGCGCGTGGCAACAACAATCGGGCCAGTGGCATCCATCAGTCCGCGCAGATGGTGCTCGGCGACGTTGACCCTGTCGATGGCAAGGTGCACCTGCGCATGGCGGTCGCGCCGGTGATTCAAGACGGTGGCCATGCTCCCGATGGTCAAGCCTATTTCTATGTAGAAGTGCGGAATGTCACCAAGGGCACGCGCCTCTTCTACACGTTCAATTTCGCAGCCCAGCCGGGTGTGCCCTGGCAGACCGTGGGCGGCTACCAGTACACGGGATGGCAGGCAATTGATGTGGCGCCTGGCAGTGGTTTGCTGGACGTGGGTGACACCGTGGAGGTGGAAATCATCGCCTCAGGCTGTAGCGCAGGCGGCCACTCGGGTGAAGTCTATGTGGACTCGATCGGGCCGTTCTTCGCGGGTCTTCTGGTGTCTGCAACCGGGCCGACTACGGCGCAGCCCAGCGACAACGTGACCTACACCTACACCTACAGCAACAACAGCGGGGTGATGGTTTTCAACAGCCAGGTCAGCGCCACCAGCCCACAGATTCGCAACAGCACCAACACCGCGACCATTGATGCCGTCTTCCAGTCGGTGAGTGTGCCTGCGGGAGCGTCTTGCACCACGCCGGCCGTGGGGTCTGCCGGTACCGTGACCTGCGACTTCGGTTCCTTGGTCGATCACCAGAGCGGTACCTTCCAGATCGTCTGGGGCATTCCTGCCAATGCGAGCACGACCAGTCCGAACAACTCGCTGAATCACGGTACGTACTCCATGTCCGCCACGGGCGCCAGCACGGTGCTGGGCCCCATGGTGCAGACGCAGGTGGTGAGCGGTGCCACGCTCACGGACCTGGTGGTGACCGTGACCGACGGTGCATCGGCCAGTGCAGTGGGCAGCACGTCCACCTACACGGTGGTGGTGACCAACAATGGTCCCTCGCCCGTGATCGGCGCCACCCTGACCCAGCCCACCGTTTCGGGCCTGACCGTAGGAAGCTGGACCTGCAGCGGTGCGGGCGGCGGTGCCTGCCAGGCAGGTGCTCCTGCTGCAGGCGCATTGCCTGGTGGCGGCGTCTTGCTGGATGTCCCTGTGGGCGGCAGCGTCACCCTCACGTTTGGAGCAACGGTGACGGGCCCCACGTCCGCGTCCACAGTTTTCAACATCGCGCCCCCGGCAGGTGTCACAGACAGCAACACGGCCAACAACACGGCGGGTGACACCAACTCGGCGGCTGCAACCTTGCATAACCTGACCCTGACGAAGTCGGGGGCGGGCAGTGGAACGGTGGTCAGTGTTCCTGCTGGCATGAGCTGCGGCGCCACCTGCGCCATGCCCGTGGCCAATGGTGGCCAGGCCATCCTCACGGCGACGGCAGCGGCGGGTAGCATTTTTACGGGCTGGTCGGGTGCGTGCACTGGAGCGGCCAACCCATGTACCGTGCCGGCCATGACGGCCGACGCGGCCGTGACTGCCAACTTCGCGTTGTCAGCTACCGTCACCATGACATCCGGTGCCGGTGGGACCGTGTCGCCCGGAACCTCGCGCACAGTGGCTGTGGGCGGTTCCGTGACCTATACGCTGACACCCGGTGCGGGGAACATCCCCAGCGCGAGCGGCACGTGCAATGGCGTGCTCGCAGGCAACACCTACACGATCAATCCTGTGACTGCGGATTGCAACGTGGCCTTCAGCTTTGCGGCCTTGGCCGTGACGGCCAGTGCAGGCCCCAACGGAACCGTGACGCCCTTGGGGGTGACCAACGTTGCGGCGCCCGGCAATACCGTGGTGTACACCGTGACACCCAGCCCGGGCTATACCGCGCGGGTCGCTTCGGGGGGCAGCGCCTGTGGTGGCAACCTGGTGGGCAACACCTATACAACCAATCCGGTCAATGCGTCTTGCACGGTGGCGTTTTCGTTTGTGATGGTGCCGACGTCCATTCCTACCTTGTCGGAATGGGGCCTGCTGATCCTGTCGGCCTTGATGGCGCTGTTCTTTGTGGGCATGCACCGACGCCAGATGCGCTGAGCTGACTTCAGCCCGATGCGATGAATCGGGTTCGGCGGCGCCATCTGCCGCCGAACCCTTTTCTTTTTTGTTTTGAAGGGTAGAGCGATGAATCGAGCGATGCACAGGATTTGCGCACCGTGGGTGGCTGGCCTGGGGATTTTGGCGTTTGCAGCGGGGCCTGTGTTTGCCCAGACGCAGTCGCTGCCGGTGAGAAAAGCCGGACTGTGGGAGGTCACGATCCGGGGCGCGGGCGATTCCATGATGCGGCAACAGAAGGTGCTGCAGTGCACCAATGAAGAGTTCGAATCCATCATGCTGCTGTCCGTGGTTCCTGGCCAGGAACACTGCCATGACGTGGCCGTGAAGAAGTCAGGGAAGGGGCATGAAATACGCACCATGTGCTACGTGCACGACAACCGGGTGGAAGCCGCTGTGGAACTGTCGGGAGACTTGCAGGCCGCTTATCGGGGCGTCTTTGAGGTGAAGTACTCCAAGCCGGTGCGCTTCAACCCTGGCCGGACAGAGTTTGAGGGGCGCTGGTTGGGGGCGTGCAAGGCAGGCCAGCGCGCGGGAGACATGTTGCTGCCCAACGGCGCAACGGTGAACGTGGTGGACGACCGCAAACGTGCCGAGGCCCACGGGCACCAGGGGCATGAAGGGCACAAACACTGAAGGTGTAGTGCACAAGGGGGTATTGCGCGGGCGCCAGCTTCGTCCTTCGTCCTTTGCCCTCCGCATGAGAGGCAGGCCAAGGCTGCGCGGCAATGCGCAGCCTTCGGCTTTGGTCTGGGCTACTGGCTGATTTCCAGCATCACCAGACGCCCCTGCGAGGCAGGCCAGGTCTGGCCCACCACGCGTTCGCCGTTGAACTCGGCTGCAATCGTGCGCTGCCCGCCCGAGGGCTTGACCTTGGCTGTCGCCACGCCCGCGCCAGCGGGCACACCTGCCGGTGCCGCACCATCCAGCAGCATCTTGTCGCGCGCCGGGTCCAGGTAGCCCCGGGGGCGGGTGAGGGTGACGATGGACTCTGCAGCCTTGTCCGCGTCGGCCATGCGTTCTGCGCGCAGGTGGATGAGGTTGCTGCTGCGGGGAAAGCCGCTGCGGTAGATGTGGGTGGTGGCGTAGCCGGGCGCTGAAATCACGAACTCGGTGGGGGTGCCAGGCGGGATGCTCAACGGCCCCCACACGCCATCGGCCCCCACGGTCTTGCGCAGCAGTGGCGGGCCACTGCGGGCGCCGGTGGCGGCGTCGGTGGCATAGACCTCCAGCTGGGCGCCTGCCAGTGGCAGGTTGTTGCTGAAGTTGCCGGTCTTCGCGTCGGCCGGGTCTACACCGAGGCCGGTGACCTTGCCATTCAGCACCACCTGCTTTTCTGCCGCGATGGTGGTGGCCTGCGGAGCCTTGCCGGTGATGAAGCGGTAGGTGGCTTCAAACGCG
The DNA here is from genome assembly GCF_051942715.1 of Acidovorax sp. BL-A-41-H1. Lineage (NCBI taxonomy): Bacteria > Pseudomonadati > Pseudomonadota > Betaproteobacteria > Burkholderiales > Comamonadaceae > Acidovorax > Acidovorax sp. BL-A-41-H1. The sequence goes on from NZ_JBPVJQ010000012.1 coordinate 22,285, forward strand.
GCGGGCGAGTACGAGGTCTCGCGGTGGTCGATGCGCGGGATCACCACATTGGTGGCGCCTTTGAGCTCGGGCCCCGCGGCGGTCACGTTGGTGGCGGTGCCCTTCTGGCCGATCCACAGACCATCGGGCTGGGCGAACTTGTCGTTGTTGTCCGAGCGGATGGTCAGCCATTTCACGGGGCCGCTCACCTCGTCGCCTGCCGCATTTTTGGGCGCGTTCAGTGCTTTGAGAAAAGGGCCCGTGCCCGAGAACTCGTTGCCTTCGCGGAACCCCGGAATGGCCCACACGCCGTGGTTGGGTGTACCGCCCAGAATGGCGTGGCTCACGGTTTTTTCACCCCCGCCGTTGTAGATGTAGTTGCGGATGGCGTTGCCGCCGCGCGAATTGCCCACCAGCACGACCTGGCGGGCACCGGTGGTTTTGAGCACCTTGTCCACTTCGGCCTGGAGGTAGGCCATGTGCTCTGCGGCTGATGTGCGGCCTGGCTGGGGCTTGGCATCTTCATCGCGCGCGAGTGGGTAGGGCAGGTCGATCGCGTGCAGGCGCTCGCGCGGCCAGCCGTTGGATTCGAAGCGCCACACGGTGGTCTGCCACAGCGCGGCGGTGTCGCCATTGCCGTGCACAAAAACGATGGGCGGGGCCTCGGCCAGGCCGGGGCTCTGGGTGGCACAACCAGCCAGGGCCAGGGTGGCTGCCGCAGCAGCGGTGGCGAGGAGGAGGGATCGGCGTTGCAGCCACAGCGTGTTCATCGGAAGGTCTCCTGAAAGAAAAAATGCCCGTGAGCCGGTCAGCCCACGAGCATTGCACAAGTGCGTGACAGCTCCGGTTTATGCAAAAACGCCAGCGGTGTCCTGCATGCGGGCCGACACCTCGCCCAGGTGGTGCAGGGTGTCGCCAAAGGTCATTTCCAGCTGCGTGAGCTTCTTGAAATAGTGGCTGCCGATGTACTCATCGGTCACGCCGATGCCACCGTGCAATTGCACCGATTGCTGGCCCACAAAGCGCATCGATTGGCCCAGCTGCACCTTGGCGCGGGCCATGGCAGCGCGGCGTTCGGCCGCAGGGGCGCCGAGCTTGAGGCTGGCGTAGTAGCTCATCGAGCGGGCCAGTTCCAGCTGCATCTTCATGTCGGCCACACGGTGGCGCAGTGCCTGGAAGCTGGCGATGAACACGCCGAACTGCTTGCGCTGGTTCATGTATTCGACGGTGAGCGCCACGGTCTTGTCCATCACGCCCACGGCTTCGGCGCAGGTGGCGGCAATGCCGGTGTCCACGGCCAGCTCCAGCGCGGCCAGGCCGTCGGTGGTGATGAGCGTGGCGGGGGTGTTGGCCAGTTGCACTTCGGCGGCGCGGCTGCCGTCTTGCGTGACGTAGCCGCGCGTGGTGACACCAGCGGCCGAGCGTTCCACGAGGAAGAGAGCGATTTTTCCGTCCAGCTGCGCAGGCACGATGAAGGCATCGGCCTGGTCGCCAGCGGCTACTATGCTTTTTGTAGCTGTTACGGCATATCCAGCGGGCGCAGAGGCCGCTTTTGCCTCGCAAACATCCAGGCGGTAGCGTGCCTTGCGCTCCTGGTAGGCCAGCACCACCAGCGCTTCACCGCTGGCCACGCGGGGCAGCCAGGCGCCTTGCACGTCGGCGGGTGCGTAGTGTGACAGCACGCTGCTGGCGATGAAGGCCTGGGCGATGGGCTCCAGCACCATGCCACGGCCCAGTTCCTCGGCCACCACCATGGCGTCGATCGCGCCCTGGCCCATGCCGTCGTGGGCTTCGGGCACGGTCAGCGCGGTCAGGCCCAGTTCCGCCAGCTCGCCCCAGGCGGCGCGGTCAAAACCGCCTGCGGCCACGGTGGCGCGACGGCGCTCGAACGTGTAGCCCTTGTCCACCCACTTGCGCACGGCGTCGCGCAGTTGTTCCTGGTCGTCAGAAAAATCGAAATCCATGTTCTTGTCTCCTGGACTGGGGTTCAGCCGAGTACGGTCTGAGCCACGATGTTGCGTTGGACCTCGTTCGAGCCGCCGTAGATGGTGGTCTTGCGCAGGTTGAAGTAGGTGGATGCCAGTGGTGCGTTGGCGGTGACGCCGCCGGGGAAGTTGCCCTGCCAGCCCGCCTCCATGGCCTCTTCGATGAAGGGCAGGCTGAACGGGCCGGCGGCCAGCATCATCAGCTCGGCGTAGCGCTGCTGGATCTCGCTGCCCTTGATCTTGAGCAGACCCGCGATGTCGAGCGAGTTCTTGCCCGACTTCTCGGCCGACAGCACGCGCAGCACCAGCATTTCCAGCGCCACGATGTCCACTTCGAGCAGCGCGATCTGGTCACGGAAGCGCTGGTCATCCCACACACCTTCGGTCTTGGCAATGCGCTTCAAGCGTTCCAGCTCGCGCTTGCTGCGGTTCACGTCGGCGATGTTGGTGCGCTCGTGGCTCAGCAGGTGCTTGGCGTAGGTCCAGCCCTTGTTCTCTTCACCGATCAGGTTCTCTGCGGGCACTTCGACGTTGTCGAAGAACACTTCATTCACTTCGCACTCGCCGTCCAGCAGCTTGATGGGGCGCACGGTGACGCCCTTGGACTTCATGTCCAGCAGCAGGAAGGAGATGCCGGTCTGCGGCTTGCCTTCGTTGCTGGTGCGCACCAGGTTGAACATCCAGTCGCCATGCTGGCCCAGCGTGGTCCAGGTTTTCTGGCCGTTGACGATGTACTTGTCGCCCACACGCTCGGCGCGGGTCTTGACGCTGGCCAGGTCCGAGCCCGAACCGGGTTCGCTGTAGCCCTGGCTCCACCAGACTTCGCCGCTGGCGATGCCGGGCAAAAAGCGCTTTTGCTGCTCGGCATTGCCAAACGCCATGATCACCGGGGCCACCATCACCGGGCCGAAGGGCACGATGCGGGGCGCGCCAGCCAGCGCGCACTCTTCTTCAAACAGGTGCTTTTGCACGGCCGTCCAGCCGGGGCCACCAAATTCCTTGGGCCAGCCAAAACCGAGCCAGCCTTTTTTGCCCAGGATCTTGGCCCAGCCCTGCATGTCTGCACGGGTCAGGCGCAGGGCGTTGTGCACTTTGTGCGAGATTTCCTTGGGCAGGTTGGCGTGAACCCATGCGCGAACTTCGTCGCGGAAGGCCTGTTCTTCGGGGGTGAATGCGAGATCCATGCGGCTTGTCTCCTGAGAAGTCCTGTTTGTAGCACGGTCGTTCGTTTTATTCCTGTCCGGGTGGCGACATCGGCGCGGCGTCTGCGGCCATGCCCAGCTCTGCACACAGCCGTTGCACGGTGGCGCGCAGGCTGGCCACCTCGGCCTCCAGCGCGTCCACGCGGGCCTGCAGGGCGGGGGATGGCCCCGCTGCGCCGGTGCCTGGCTGGGGGGCATGGCTGCTGCTGGTGTCCACCGGCCCGCACATCAGGTGCGCCCAGCGCTGCTCGCGCGCGCCGGGTGCGCGGGGCAGCTGCACCACCAGCGGGCCGCCTTTTTCGGCGCTGCGTTCCTGCAACTCGTCCAGAAACGCCTCGACCGAGGAAATGTCGGCAAACCGGTACCAGCGCTCGGCGTTGATGCGCAGCTCGCCCGCCGTCTGCGGGCCGCGCAGCATCAGCAGGCCCAGCAACACGGCCGATTGTTCGGGCACGCCCACGCCACGCTGGAAGTTGTGCTCCCAGCGCGTGGTGCGGTTGCCGCTGCTCTCAAACGCCAGGGTCAGCAGCTTGAGCGAATCCAGCGCCTCCTGCGCCTCGGCATCGCTCAGGTTCATCACCGGATCGCGGCTGGTTTTCTGGTTGCAGCCGGTGACCAGGCCGTTGAGCGACATGGGGTAGCTGTCGGGCACGGTGCGCGCCTTCTCCATCAGGGTGGCAAGTACGCGGGCTTCGCTGGGGGTGAGGGGGCGGGTCGCAGGATCAAAAGGCATGGCTGGGATAATCCGGGGCAATTTATGAAGAACATCGTCATTCTGATCTCTGGCGGCGGCTCCAACATGGCCACTATCGTCCGGACTGCGCAGCAGGAGCACTGGGAGCAGCGCTACGGCGCCCGCGTGGCGGCCGTCATCAGCAACAAACCGGATGCTGCAGGGCTTGCTTTTGCGCGGGAGCAGGGCATTGCGACGGAGGCGCTGGACCACAAGGCCTTTGCCAGCCGCGAGGCGTTTGATGCCGAACTGGCCGCCACCATCGACCGCCACCAGCCCGCGCTGGTGGTGCTGGCCGGGTTCATGCGCATCCTGACGCCCGGGTTTGTGGCGCACTACGCGGGGCGGCTCATCAATATCCACCCCTCGCTGCTGCCCGCCTTTACCGGGCTGCACACGCACCAGCGCGCGATTGATGCAGGCTGCAAGTTTGCGGGCGTGACCGTGCACCAGGTGACGGCCGAACTGGACGTGGGCCCCATCCTGGACCAGGCCGTGGTGCCGGTGCTGCCTGGCGATACGGCCGAGACGCTGGCGGCGCGGGTGCTGACCCAGGAGCATGTGATCTACCCCCGCGCCGTGCGGGCGCTGGTGCAGGCGCTGTAGTGCCCTTGTGATGTCAATGCTATAAAAACAATAGCTTTAAAGGCAATATGGCCGCGCGCAGAGGCCTGTTTTTTGCCTGAAACCCACTGGCGCGCGCAGCTCGTCAACTGACGGGCGAATCGCACTGCGCGTGCCAAGGGGCTGGAAGAGGCTCCGTCCGCCCCCTTCCAGGGGCTGCGCGTGTCTCCCCGGCCGCGTCAGGCCACCGCGCTCAGGCTGCTGGTGCTGGACGATGCGGCGCTCCAGCCATTGGCGGCCAGCGCGTACTGCTGCCGCGCAAAGTCGGCCAGCCGCGCCAGGTCGGTGCGGCCGCCGGATTCGCTGCCGGTGGTCGCTGACTGGGCCTGGCGGGTCAGCTGGTCGATGAAGGCCTGGGACTCGCTGGTGCTGATGCTGGCGTCGCCATCGGTGTCGATGGCGTTGAACAGCGCGGTGATTGCGTCCTGCGCCACGCTGCTGGTGCTGCCTGCCAAGCGCTCGGCGGCCGAGACCGTGCCGTCCTCGTTGGTGTCCAGCGGGTCGTAGCTGGCGGCCGAGTTGCTGCCCCCAGCACCACCCGGCCCCCCGGGAGGCGGCGGCATGCCGCCCATGGCCTGCATGCCTCCTGCTTCTCCCCCCACGCCCGAAGGGCGGCCCGCGTCGAATTCGGCTTCGCTCAGGCTGCCGTCGCCATCCGCGTCCAGCTGGCTGAAGATTTCGTCGCTGCTCACGCCCGTCTTGCTGGCCGTGCCGCCGGACATGGCTTCCAGCAGGGCCTGCAGCTCGGTTTGGCTCACGCTGCCATCACCGTCGCTGTCCACCTTGCCAAACAGGTCGTCACCTGCCTCGCCGGTGGCGGCCGCGCTGGTGCTGCTGTCCCCGCTGCGCGACTGGGCAAACGCCATGGTCGAGGGGGGCGGGGGCAGCACGTTTTGCATCGTCTTGCCCAGCTCGTCGGCATTGAGGCTGCCATCGCCGTTGGCGTCGTACTGCTTGACCAGGTCGGCCGCGCTGGCCTGGCTGCTCATGCCGGTCTTTTTGGCCACATCGTCCAGCAGGCCCTGGAGTTCGGTGTCGCTCACGCCGCCGCTGCCGTCGGCATCGATTTTGGACAGCAGCCGCTCTGGCGAGGGCGGCGGGCGCGATGCCCGCTGCACGCTGGCACTGGACCAGGCACTGCTGACGCTACTGATGGTCGTCATCGTTGTTCCTTTCTTCCAAAGGCGGGTCGGTGCCTGGTCCCCCACAGCGGAAGCCCTCAGCCATGGCCCGCGTCCATTCTTGGGCGGGCATGTCTCCGGGGTTTGTCTGCTTTGTACCAAGGCCGGTACAAAGGGCGCCTGCAAGCTCCGAACAGGGGGGCAAATGCCCGCCAGATTGCCCAGAGGGCGCGGGGGCGGCTGCCTAAACTTGGGACGATCTTTTGGAGGCGTTTTTGCGCCTGTGCCCGCCCATGCAACACATCCTGGTGGTGGACGACGATGTGGAGATCACCACATTGCTCACCGAATACCTCGCCCGCTTTGGCTATGCCGCCCACGCAGCGGGTGATGCGCTGTCGATGCGGGCCCAGATGGCCGCGCACCCCATCGGCCTGGTGGTGCTGGACGTGATGCTGCCCGGCACCGACGGCATCACCCTGGCGCGGGAGCTGCGCGAGCGCTCCCGGGTGCCGATCATCATGCTCACCGCCCGCGCCAACCCCTATGACTGTGTGCTGGGCCTGGAAATGGGGGCCGACGACTACATGGGCAAACCCTTCGAGCCGCGCGAGCTGGTGGCCCGCATCCAGACCGTGCTGCGCCGCGTCGCGGGCGACACGGCTCCGGCCCGGCAGGGGCCGGACGAGGTGGTGCGTTTTGACGGCTGGACGCTGCACAGCATCGAGCGGCACCTGGTGTCCCCCCAGGGCGTGGTGGTGCCGCTGTCCAACGCCGAATTCCGCCTGCTCTGCACCTTTTTGCGCATGCCACGCCGCGTCTTCAGCCGCGACCAGCTCATGGAGCAGGCCCGGGGCCGGGCCATGGATGCGTTCGAGCGCAGCATCGACCTGCTGGTCTCGCGCCTGCGCAGCAAGCTGTCGGACGACCCGCGTTCGCCCTCGATGATCCGCACCGTGCGTGGCGCGGGCTATCTGTTCAACGTGCAGTCGCTGCAGGGGCAGGTGGGGTGGCCCCACTGATGGCCTCATGGATGGCGGCACGCGGGCGTGTGGCGCTGCAGCGCTGGTTGCCAAACACCTTGTTTGGACGGCTCGCGCTGCTGCTCATCGTGACGGTGATCGCGAGCCATGTGCTGGCGCTCACGCTCATGTTTGAACTGCGCCCGGCACACCCCGAACGCCCGCCGGGCCCGCCACCGCATTGGGGTGTGGCCGAGGGACGCCCCCTGCCACCCCCGGACCAGCCGCCCCATGGCGAACGGCCCGGTTTCTGGAATGCGCCGCCGTCGCTGCAGCTAGGCCTGCTGCTCGACATCGGCGTGCGCCTGGCCGCGCTGGTGGCCGTGGCCTGGTGGGCGGCACGCTGGCTGTCGCGCCCCATGCACCGGCTGGCCACGGCCGCGCAGCAGCTGGGCCGCGACATCAACCGCCCCCCGCTGCCCGAGGACGGCACGCTGGAGTGCCGCGACGCCAGCCGGGTGTTCAACCAGATGCAGGCGCGCATCCGCCAGCAACTGGCCGAGCGCGACCGGTTTGTGGCGGCGGTGTCGCACGACCTGCGCACACCGCTGACCCGGCTGCGCCTGCGCACCGAAAGCCTGGGCGATGCCCGTGCGCAGCAGCTGTTTCGCCGCGACATTGCCGAGATGGACGCCATGATCACCTCCACGCTGGACTACCTGCGCGGCGTGGCGGGCGCCGAGGCCTGGGCGCTGCTGGATGTGCGGGCGCTGGCCGACAGCCTGGCCGACGACCAGCTGGCCCTGGGCCACCGGGTCTCGGTGGCCGGGCAGGCGGCCCCGCTGCGTGCACAGGCCGTGGCGCTGAGGCGCTGCCTGGACAACCTGGTGGGCAACGCGATCCGCTACGGCGGCAGTGCGGAGATCACGCTGCACGATGCGGCCGATGCGCTGACCGTCGAGGTGCGCGACCATGGCCCCGGTTTGCCGCCGGAGGAACTGGAGCGCGTCATGGAGCCGTTCTACCGTGTCGAGGCCTCGCGCAACCGCCAGAGCGGCGGAGCGGGGCTGGGGCTCACCATTGCCAGCGATATTGCGCGCCGCCATGGCGGGCAGCTGGTGTTGCGCAATGCCGCAGGTGGCGGGCTGGTGGCGGCGGCCACCTTTCCGCGCAAGGCGGCTTGAAGAGGGCTGGTCTCAGCCCGCTTCGGCGGCGTCGTCGCATTTCTCAAAACGGGGCCGCAGCACGCCATCGATGAGCATCTGCTCTTCAAACATGGCGGCGGGGCGCACCCACAGGCCGCGCTGGCCATACAGCGCGCGGTACAGCGTCATGGGCTCCAGCGTCTCGCTGTGGCGCACGGTGTCGATCACCTCGTAAAGCATGCCCTTGTAGTGGCGGTACAGCCCCGGGGGCGTGCGGATGAGTGCGGGCAGGTCGTCGTCGGTCATGGTGGTGGGGCGGGGGCTCAAGTGGTTAGGATGGCGGCTGATAAAAATCAAGCAAGAGTGAGGGACGTCCGTGGATCAGGCAGATTTTGTGCATCTGGTGCGCATGAGCGAGCATGCCAGTGCCGACAACAGCCGAGCGTACCGCCGCAGTGTGGCGGCGTTTGCGGCGCTGGGCTACGCGTGGGTGCTGGGGTGCCTGGCGTTGGCCGTGGGTATTTTGATGTGGGTGGTGCCGCAGCTGCTGCACGGCCGCTTTCGTTTGGCGTTGGTTTGGGCGCTGCTCGGGGCGGGTGGGCTGCTCTGGGTCAGCCTGCGGGCCCTGTGGGTGCGGTTTGATGAGCCTGCCGGGGTGGAGATCACGGCGCTGGACGCTCCTGACCTGTTCGAGGCTCTGGCGCGCATCCGCCGCAAGATCAAGGGGCCGCCCATCCACAAGGTCACGCTCACCGACGAATTCAACGCCAGCATCCAGCAACTGCCGCGTTTTGGCCTGCTGGGCGGCGCCGTCAACCACCTGAGCATCGGCCTGCCCCTGTTGATGGCGCTGGACCGGCCGCGTTTCCTGGCCGTGCTGGCCCATGAATATGGGCATCTGCGCGGCGACCACGGCCGGTTTGCCGCCTGGATCTACCGGACGCGCCTGTCGTGGATGCGCCTGAACCACAGCCTGGCGGACGACGAAGGCCCGGTGGCGGCTGCCACCCAGGCCTTCATGCGCTGGTACTTTCCGCGCTTTTCTGCCAAGACCTTTGCGTTGGCCCGCCAGGACGAATACGAGGCCGACCGCATCGCGGGCAAGCTGCTGGGCCGCGATGTGACAGCCGCTGCGCTGGCCGAGATCGAGATCCGGGGCTCCTGGCTGCAGGCGGAGTTCTGGGGCAACCACTGGTGTGTGGCGGCCGACAACCCGGTGCCGGTGGGCCCCTACCGCAGCATGCGTCGCCAGCTGGCCAAGGCCCCCGACGCCGTGTTTGCCAACGATGCGTTGCGCCAGGCCCTCAAGCGCCTGAGCAGCGTGGACGACACCCACCCCGGCCTGCGCGACCGCATCGAGGCGCTGGATGCGACGCCCACCGTGCCGGACTGGTCGCGTGGGAATGCCCTGGCCCTGCTGGGCCCCGACGCCAAACGCTGGGTGACGCATTTCGACAAGCAATGGTGCCGCGACAACGCCACCGAGTGGAAGCAACACCACGCCTGGCTGGGGCGCGTGCGTGCCCGCGCCGAGGCACTGGGTGCCTCCACGGCGCAGAGCAGTGCCGCTGATCTGGTGGAGCTGGCGCGCCTGAAGCGCCACCTGGACCCGCATGCCGAAGTGCGTGCCCTGTACGAACTGGCGCTGGAGCGCAGCACCGATTACCCGGCCGCGCTGCGCGGGCTGGTGCCTTGCCTGCCCGAAGGCGACCGCGAAGCCAAGCTGCAGCTGTTGAACCGGGTGTGGGAAGCCGGCAGCAGTGACCGCTATTGGGCCGCACGCACGGCGCTGGCCGAGCTGGAAACCCCACGCCTGGGACTGGACCACGACGCCGCCGCCTTCAAGCAGTGGCGCAAGCGCCTGGAACGCGCCCAGGAGTCGGAAGAGCGTGCCTGGGAGGAGCTGTCGGGCACCTCGTTCTTCAGCCAGACCACGCGCAATGACCTGAGTTCTTTCGAGCTGGCCGAACTGCAGTCGGAACTGGCCCGCTGCGCCCCCCTGGCCCGCTGCTGGCTGGTGCGCAAGAACCTGCGCGAACACCCACAGCGCAGGGCCTACCTGGTGTTTGTGGAACTGCCGGGCATGGACGACGAAAGCCGCTACCACCTGTGCCGTGCGCTGGAACGCAACCTGAGCCTGCCCGGCCCCGCACTGGTGCTGTGGGCAGGCGAATCGCCGACGCTGCAGGAGATCCAGCGCTCGGCGTTCGAGCCCATCTACACCCGTTGACGTAGAAGCCCCGCACACAGCAGCGTTGTCATCTCCCTCCTTGCCGGGCACTGGGCCGGGACGTCGGAGGCAGTCAACACGGCGGGGAATGGGACAATCGGGGGATGCATCCCAAAGTTCTTCTCGACGCCTGCGCCGAACTGGTCAGGCTCACCCTCACGTTTGAACACCCCGCCGATGCGGTGGTGTCGCGTTTTTTCCGTGACAACCGGGGCCTGGGGCCCCGCGAGCGCGCAACGCTGGCCGAAACGGTCTACACCGTGCTGCGCAAGAAGCTGCTGTTTGACCACATGGCGCCCTCGGGCTCGGGCCCCAAGGAGCGGCGCCTGGCCATCCTGGGCTTTCATGGGCCGCGCGATTTCCTCAAGGCAGCGCTGACCGAGCAGGAAAAGAACTGGCTGGACCAGTGCGATGCCGTGACGGTGGATGACCTGATGGAGCGCCACCGCCACAACCTGCCCGAATGGCTGGTCAAGCCCCTCAAGGACCAGCTGGGCGCTGGCTTTTGGCCCTTGGTGGGCAGCCTGGCCCAGAGCGCGCCGCTGGACCTGCGCGTCAATGCGCTCAAGGACAAGCGCGCCGATGTGCAAAAAGAGCTGGCCAAGGCCGGCATCAAGGCCCAGCCCACGCCGTATTCGCCCTGGGGCCTGCGCATTGACGACAAGCCCGCATTGACCAAGCTGGATGCGTTCACGCGCGGGGCCATCGAGGTGCAGGACGAAGGCTCGCAGCTGCTGGCCCTGCTGCTCGATGCCAAACGGGGCGAGATGGTGGTGGATTTTTGCGCTGGTGCAGGTGGCAAGACGCTGGCCATTGGCGCCAGCATGCGCAATACGGGGCGGCTGTATGCCTTTGACGTGTCGGGCCACCGGCTGGACGCGCTCAAGCCCCGCTTGGCGCGCAGTGGCCTCTCGAACGTGCACCCGGCTGCGATCGCGCACGAGCGCGATGAGCGCGTCAAGCGCCTGGCCGGCAAGATCGACCGCGTGCTGGTGGATGCGCCGTGCTCCGGCCTGGGCACGCTGCGCCGCAACCCCGACCTCAAATGGCGCCAAACCCCCAAGGCGGTGGAGGAGCTGACCGCCAAGCAGGCCTCGATACTGGCCAGCGCGGCGCGCCTGCTCAAGCCGGGCGGGCGGCTGGTGTATGCCACCTGCAGCATCCTGCCCGAGGAGAACGAGGCGATCGCCGAAGCCTTCAGCGCCGCACACCCGGATTTTGAGCTGGTCGATGCGGGTGAACTGCTGGCGCAGCTCAAGGTTGAAGGTGCCCAGGGGCTGTGCAGTGGAGGCGCATCCGGCAGTGGTTATCTGCGCCTGTGGCCCCATTTGCACCAGACCGACGGTTTCTTCGCAGCCGTCTGGACCCGCAAGCGCTGAGGGACAGCTCGTCTGCACCAACTTGGGGATATGACCAGTTGGCGACAGATGCGCTGAGAATGCCCTCTAAATCAGCGTAAATCCTATGGATGTCCCCGGTTTTTCAAAGGGGTGTCACTTTAAAATGGGCGACCTGCTTCGCTGGTGAGCGGGCTCTTTGTAGTAAGGCTTTTGTTGAATATGCTGTTACCCGATTGGGCTGTGCTGAACGCTGCCATTGACTGGCTGGGTCATGGGTTGTGGAACCTGGCCTGGTGGCAAATCGTGCTGTACACCCTGGCGACGACCCACATCACCATTGCGGCGGTCACGATTTTTCTGCACCGCGCTCAGGCGCACCGCGCGCTCGACCTGCACGCCATTCCTTCGCACTTCTTCCGCTTCTGGCTGTGGATCGGCACGGGCATGGTCACCAAGGAATGGGTGGCCATCCACCGCAAGCACCACGCCAAGTGTGAAACCGTGGACGACCCCCACAGCCCGCAGACGCGTGGCCTGGATACCGTGATGTGGCGTGGTGCCGAGCTGTACCGTGCCGAGTCCAAGAACATGGAAACCATCAAGAAGTTCGGTCATGGCACACCGGATGACTGGATGGAGCGCAATGTGTACACCCGCTTCGGCTGGCAGGGCGTGGGCCTGATGCTGGTGCTCGATCTGGCCCTGTTCGGCGCCATCGGCGCTGCTGTGTGGGCGGTGCAGATGCTCTGGATTCCGTTCTGGGCAGCCGGTGTGGTCAACGGCGTGGGCCACTACTGGGGCTACCGCAACTTCGAGGCGCAGGACGCCAGCACCAACCTCTCGCCCTGGGGCGTCATCATTGGCGGTGAAGAACTGCACAACAACCACCACACCTACCCCACGTCGGCCAAGTTCTCGGTCAAGCCCTATGAGTTCGACATTGGCTGGGTCTACATCAGCCTGATGAAAAAGGTGGGTTGGGCCACGGTCAAGAAGGTGCCGCCCAAGCTGCAGCTGGGTGATGTGAAAGCCGTGGCCGATGAGAAAACCCTGGAGGCCTTGATCGCCAACCGCTATGAGGTCATGGCCGGTTATGCCCGAGGGGTACGCCAGGCGTGCAAGGAAGAGATTGCTGCGCTCAAGGCACGCCAGGCGGATGTCTCGGTGCTGAAGGCTGCCAAGCGCTGGCTGCCCCGCGATGCCGAAAAAATCCCGGCCATCGCGCTGCCACAACTGGCCCAGGCCCGCGCGGCGCACCCTGCGCTCGACAAGATGGTGACCATGCGCGAAGAACTGCGCCAGCTGTGGCTGAACACCTCGCAATCGCGTGAGCAGCTCACGGCCGACCTGCAAGCCTGGTGCCGCCGGGCGGAAGAAAGCGGGATTTCCGCACTGCGCGAGTTCTCGCTGCGGCTGCGGGCGGCGCAGGCCTGAAGCGGTTTGCCCTGACCACACAAAAGCCTTGCCGCTTGGCAAGGCTTTTTCATTTTTGGGTTCTTGTTTACCGCGCAGCGTGCAAGGCGCCGCCATGGCCTGAGCCCTTGGCGGCTTTCCGAGGGCTTTGGAGGGTGGTGCGCAGGCCGCGCCAGATCTGCTGCCATAGCCCTGGCGCAGGCGCGGCTTCCGTGAGCTGGATTTCGGCGGGGTGTTGCCGGGGGTTGTGCAGCCGAAGCCAGACGGCCTGCGCCTGCCCGTTCCACGGCAGATGCTGCCCGGCCTCCAGCCAGGTGGGAGGTGGTGTCTGCAATCCTTGTCCGCAGGCTTGAGGGGGCCAGTGGACAGCCACATCACCCCGCGTGGTGCGCAGTGTGCTGCCAGGGGCCAGGCAAATCCAGATCCCCTGGCCGGGGGTGAGATGCTGGGTGAAGGGGGGCGTGCTGGTGTGCAGGGACATGGTGCAGGGGCTCCGGGTGAACAAAGGAAAGGCTGCAGTGAGGGCCATAGCGTAGGAAAAGCCGCTTCGGTTCAACAGGTACACGCACCGGCGCAGAAGGGTAGAACAGTGTTGATTTCTTGAATGCTGTTATGGTCCTTGATCCCCTTTCCTGTATCTGTACCCGCCAGCGGTGTTCAGGCACGATGCACGGAGCCGCTGCCGAGCCCGTCCCACGGCTGCGCACCACGCCATGTCACATTCCTCCGAGCCCCGGGAAGTCCCGATCTACCGCCAGCTGGCGGCCTTGTACGAGCAGGCGATCGCCGCAGGCAGCCTCACACCCGGCATGCGCATGCCTTCGGTGCGCGAGCTGTGCCAGCGGCACCAGGTGAGCCTGACGACGGCGCTCCAGGTGCTGCGCCAGCTTGAATCCCAGGGGTGTGTGGAGGCCCGGGAACGGGTGGGTTACTTTGTGCGGGAGCTGGGTGGCGTGGCGCTGCCCGGGGCGCGCGAGCCCGACCTGCATGAGCCCCTGGCCCAGGATCCGCGTGTCTTCGCTGGCATCAACGAGCGTATTTCAGGCTTTCTGGAGAAGGCGCGCCGGGCCGGCCCTTTGCCGCTGGACCTGGGCAGCGCCATGCCTGCGCCCAGTCTGTTCGATGCGGCCGCGCTCAACCGGCTGGCCCATGGCCTGCTGCGGGAGCAGCCCGATATCCTGGTGTATGGCCCCTCGGCGCCGACCACGCACCCGGAGTTCCAGCAGGCCATGGCGCGCCATGCGCTCACCTTTGGCGTGTGCGTGGCGCCTGCCGACATTGGCGCGACACATGGCAACTCTGAAGCTGTGAACCTTGCACTGGATGCGGTGGCCGAGCCGGGCGATGTGATTGCCGTGGAATCGCCCACGTTTTTTGGCATCCTGCAGGCCATCGAGGTGCGGGGGCTGCGTGCGCTGGAGATTCCGAGCAGTCCACACACCGGCATGTCGCTGGAGGCGCTGGAACTGGCCGCACGCAATGAGCCCCGGCTCCGGGGGGTGGTGGTGGTGCCCCACCTGCAGATGCCCCTGGGCAGCGTGATGCCGGACGCCCACAAGGAACGCCTGGTGGCCCTGTGTGTGGAGCACGGGCTGGCGCTCATCGAGGACGATATCTACCGGGAGTTTGTGGAGTCTCCCCGCGTGCTGCGCCCTGCCAAGGCCTGGGACCGCCCGGGCGATGCGGGCCAGGTGATTTACTGTGCATCGCTCAGCAAGAGCTTTGCGCCTGGCCTGCGCCAGGGCTGGATGAGTGCCGGCCGCTGGCAGGCGCGGGTGCAGATGATCAAGTTCGCGCGCACGCGCAACATGCAGACCTGGTCGCAGCTGCTGGCCGCGCGCAGCGTGGATTCCCCAGCCTACGAGCGCCACATGCGCCGCATGCGGGCGCAACTGCGCATCCAGCGCGAACAGGCGGCGCGGGCCGTGGCGCGCTACTTCCCCGCGGGCACGCGCCTGAGCTTGCCGCCGGGTGGGTTGAGCCTGTGGCTGGAGCTGCCTGTCGGCATTTCCTCGACACGCTTGTACGACGAAGCGTTGCAGAACGGCATCCGTGTGGCCCCGGGCCCCATGTTCTCCAACACGGGGCGGTATGAGCATTTCCTGCGGCTGAGTTGCGGCATGCAGTTCACCGCCGAGGTGGAGGCGGGCTACCGCACCCTGGGTGGCTTGCTGGCTGCCCAGATGGCGGAGCTGCCTGTGCCGCGCAAGGTGGCCTGAGGCCGCTGAGGTCGTCCGCCTTTTGGCGGTCCGTTGTGCCGCAGGCATAAAAAAACCGCCCTGGAGGGCGGCTTTTTGAGGGAGCGGCGCCGAATTACTTCAGCTTGGCTTCCTTGTACTCGACGTGCTTGCGAGCCTTGGGGTCGAACTTCATGATCGACATCTTTTCAGGCATCGTCTTCTTGTTCTTGGTGGTGGTGTAGAAGTGACCGGTGTCCGCCGAGGACACCAGCTTGATCTTGTCGCGTCCGCCTTTGCTTGCCATGGTGCTACTCCTTAAGCCTGGCCACGGGCACGCAGGTCTGCGAGCACCGAGTCGATACCGTTCTTGTCGATCAAACGCAGGGCAGCGCTCGAAACACGCAGGCGAACCCAGCGGTTTTCGCTCTCGACCCAGAAACGGCGGTATTGCAGGTTCGGCAGGAACCGGCGCTTGGTTTTGTTATTGGCGTGGGAAACATTGTTCCCGGTCATGGGCTTCTTGCCCGTTACGTCGCAGACGCGTGCCATGAGGACACTCCGATACTTTTAACGGCCGTTTGCTGGGCCCCGGGATCAATTTCCCGGGTTGGCTTGCGGCCTCACCTCGCCAGAAAGGGTGGCGGTAACCCGATTTGCTTGGTTTCAGGTGCCGCAAAAAACGGGCCGAATTCAGCAAAGCCGCAGATTATAGCCTGTTGCCCAGTTTTTGATCAAGCTTCTTGTTCGAGGAAGCGCTGCGCGTCCAGCGCGGCCATGCAGCCCGTGCCTGCGCTGGTGATGGCCTGGCGGTACACATGGTCCTGCACATCGCCAGCGGCAAACACGCCGGGCACGCTGGTCTGGGTGGCAAAACCCTTGAGTCCACCCTGGGTGATGATGTAGCCGTTCTCCATCTCCAGCTGGCCCTGGAAGATCTCGGTGTTGGGGGCATGGCCGATGGCGATGAAGCAGCCTTGCAGCTTGATGTCTTCCGTGCTGCCATCCTTGGTGCTCTTGATGCGGATACCGGTCACCCCAGTGTTGTCGCCCAGCACTTCGTCCAGCGTGTTGAACAGCTTGAGCTCGATCTTGCCCGCAGCGACCTTCTCATGCAGCTTGTCCACCAGGATGGGCTCGGCCTTGAACTTGTCGCGGCGGTGCACCAGCGTGACCTTGCGGGCAATGTTCGACAGGTAAAGAGCTTCTTCCACGGCGGTGTTGCCACCGCCGACCACGCACACGTCCTGCTCGCGATAGAAGAAACCGTCGCAGGTGGCGCAGCCCGACACGCCCTTGCCCATGAAGGCTTCTTCCGAAGGCAGGCCCAGGTATTTGGCCGATGCGCCCGTTGCCAGGATCAGCGCGTCACAGGTGTAGGTGCCGCTGTCGCCGGTGAGGGTAAAGGGGCGCTTGCTGAAATCGACCTTGTTGATGTGGTCGAAGATGATTTGCGTCTTGAAGCGCTCGGCGTGCTCCAGAAAGCGCTGCATGAGGTCAGGGCCCTGCACGCCGTGCACGTCGGCAGGCCAGTTGTCCACCTCGGTCGTGGTCATCAGCTGGCCGCCCTGGGCCATGCCGGTGATGAGCACCGGGTTCAGGTTGGCGCGGGCGGCATAGACCGCCGCCGTGTAGCCCGCAGGGCCCGAGCCGAGAATCAGAACTTTCGCGTGTTGGGTGGTGGACATGGTAAAAGCCTGTGTTTTGCGCCCGCTACACGGGGCGCTGTTGGGAAAGCTGGGGGTTGAGTCGCCGAGTATCAACCGGCGGATGCGGCTGCACGCAGCCCGTTTTTCAATCACGGCGATTGTAAGAAGCGATTGATAACCCGTTGCGGCGCCGGTTGAGCCGCACCCCTGAAAGGAGATGTCTGCATGTCCACGATGTTGTCCAACCTGGACCTGCTGCGCCGGGTGCCCTTGTTCTCGCTGCTGACGGTGGCGCAGGCCGAGGTGATCAGCGGCGCGGTGATCAAGCGCCGTTTCAAGCGTGGCGAGGCCCTGGTGGAGCAGGGGCAGAAATCCAATGCCCTGTTCATTCTGCTCACGGGCCGGGCCCGGGTGATGACCTCGGACAGCCGGGGGCGCGAAGTGATCCTGGCGACCCTGGCGCAGGGCGACTACCTGGGCGAGATGAGCATCATCGACAACGAACCCCACTCGGCCACGGTGCGGGCCGAGGTGCAGACCGACGTGCTGATGCTGGGCCGCACCGAGTTCGCCCGTTGCCTGACCGAGAACGCCTCCATGTCGCTGGTGGTGATGCGTGGCTTGGTCAAGCGCCTGCGCCATGCCGATCGCAAGATTGAGTCACTGGCGTTACTGGATGTGTACGGCCGTGTGGCCCATGCCCTGCTGGACTTTGCCGTGCCCGATGCCCAGGGCCAGCAGGTGATCAAGGACAAGATATCGCGCCAGGACCTGGCCAAGATGGTGGGCGCCTCGCGCGAGATGGTCAGCCGCGTGATGAAGGACCTGGAAGAGCGTGGCTTCATCGAAGTGCTCCCGAGCGGCGCCACGCTGCTGCGCGACCGGCTGAACGCGCTGGGCTGACGGTACCGCCCTGCGGCGGGGCAAGCCCACGGTCCTGGGATGCTTGGGGTAAGCTCGCCCGGCACGCTTATGACCTATTCCCTCAATACCTTGAATGCATCGGCAGCGGCCAAGTCGCCGCCCCGCACGGGCGCGGCCCGTTTTGGCCATGAGATTGGCCTGCTGGTGGGCCTGCTGGCCCTGGTTTTCTGGCTGCTGGCGCTGGTCAGCTATTCGGCCCAGGACGCGGCCTGGTCCACCTCGGGCGCGCGGGATGCGCGCGCGGTGGCCAATTGGGCGGGTCGGCTGGGGGCCTGGCTGGCTGACGGCAGCTATTTTGCGATGGGCTTTTCGGTGTGGCTGTGTGTAGCGGCGGGCGTGCGCGCCTGGCTGTCTTCGCTGGCGCGCTGGATGCGCGGGGGCGAAGCCGTGGCCGGGGCGGCCAGCCCGCTGGTGCGCCGGGCCACGTTCTGGCTGGGCCTAGTGGTGTTGCTGTGTGCCAGCACGGCCCTGGAGTGGTCGCGGTTGTACCGTTTTGAATCTTTCCTGCCGGGCCATGCCGGTGGTGTGCTGGGGTACCTCACGGGGCCCGCCAGCGTGAAATGGCTGGGTTTCACCGGCTCGGGGCTGCTGGCCATTGTGCTGGCCGTGCTGGGTGCGGCGCTGGTGTTCCGCTTTTCGTGGGGTCATGTGGCGGAGTTTCTGGGGGCGCGCATTGATGCGCTGGTGCAGTCTCGCCTGGCAAAACGCGAGGTGGCCAAGGATGTGGCCGTGGGCCGCAAGGCCGCGCGCGAGCGCGAAGTGGTGGTGCTGGAGGAGCGCACCGAGAGCGAGGTGCACCACCCCGAACCCATTCAGATCATCGAACCCGTGTTGGTGGAGGTGCCCCAAAGCGCGCGTGTGGTGAAAGAGCGGCAAAAGCCCCTGTTCACCGAGATGCCCGACAGCAAGCTGCCCCTGGTGGACCTGCTCGATGGCCCGCAGCAGCGCCAGGAAACCGTGGCGCCCGAGACGCTGGAGATGACCAGCCGCCTCATCGAGAAAAAGCTCAAGGACTTTGGCGTGGAAGTGCGCGTGGTCGCGGCCATGCCCGGCCCGGTGATCACGCGGTACGAGATCGAGCCCGCCACCGGCGTGAAGGGCTCGCAGATCGTGGGCCTGGCCAAGGACCTGGCGCGCTCGCTCAGCCTGGTGTCCATCCGCGTGGTGGAGACCATCCCCGGCAAGAACTACATGGCGCTGGAGCTGCCCAATGCCAAGCGCCAGTCCATTCGCCTGTCCGAGATCCTCGGCTCGCAGGTCTACCACGAGGCCAAGAGCATGCTCACCATGGGCCTGGGCAAGGACATCGTGGGCAACCCGGTGGTGGCCGACCTGGCCAAGATGCCTCATGTGCTGGTGGCGGGTACCACGGGCTCGGGCAAGTCGGTGGGCATCAACGCGATGATCCTGTCGCTCTTGTACAAGGCCGAGGCGCGCGATGTGCGCCTGTTGATGATCGACCCCAAGATGCTGGAAATGTCGGTGTACGAAGGCATTCCGCACCTGCTGGCGCCCGTGGTCACCGACATGAAGCAGGCGGCGCATGGTCTGAACTGGTGTGTGGCCGAGATGGAGCGCCGCTACAAGCTCATGTCCAAGCTGGGTGTGCGCAACCTCGCGGGCTACAACACCAAGATCGACGAGGCCAAGGCCAAGGAAGAGTTCATCTACAACCCCTTCAGCCTCACACCCGAAGAGCCTGAGCCGCTGCAGCGCCTGCCGCACATCGTGGTCATCATCGACGAGCTGGCCGACCTGATGATGGTGGTGGGCAAGAAGATCGAAGAACTCATCGCCCGCCTGGCGCAGAAGGCGCGCGCTGCGGGTATCCACCTGATTCTGGCCACGCAGCGCCCCAGCGTGGACGTGATCACCGGCCTGATCAAGGCCAACATTCCCACCCGCATCGCGTTCTCGGTGGGCTCCAAGATCGACAGCCGCACCATCCTCGACCAGATGGGCGCCGAAGCCCTGCTGGGCATGGGCGACATGCTCTATATGGCCAGTGGCACGGGTCTGCCGATCCGGGTGCATGGCGCCTTTGTGTCGGACGAAGAAGTGCACCGTGTCGTCAGTTACCTCAAGGAACAAGGGGAGCCGGACTACATCGAGGGTGTGCTCGAAGGCGGAACTGTGGATGGCGACGGCGATCTGTCAGGGGACGGCGGCGGTGGCGAAGGGGGCGAGAAGGACCCCATGTACGACCAGGCCGTCGAAGTGGTGCTCAAGGACCGCAAGGCGAGCATCTCGTACGTGCAGCGCAAGCTGCGCATTGGCTACAACCGCTCGGCGCGGCTGCTGGAAGACATGGAGAAAGCTGGCTTGGTCAGCGGCCTCACCGCCAGCGGCCAGCGCGAAGTGCTGGTGCCTAACCGCAGCGAATGATGGACCGGGCTGCGCGCCCGGCCCGCACCCCACAGGAGTTTCTGTTGAAAAAGATCGCCACTGCAATTTTGATAGCTGCTGCGGCAAGCGCAGCAAGCGCTGACGGCCTGAAAAGCCTGGAATCCTTCATGAAGGGCACGCAGACGGGCAAGGCGGATTTCACCCAGACCGTGACCTCGCCCCCGAAAGAAGGGCAGGCTGCGCGCACCAAACAGTCGAGCGGCAGCTTTGAATTCCAGCGCCCCGGGCGCTTCAAGTTTGTCTACAAAAAGCCGTTCGAGCAAACCATCGTGGCCGATGGCCAGACGCTGTGGTTGTATGACGTGGATTTGAATCAGGTCACGCAGCGCTCTCAGTCGCAGGCGCTGGGCAGTACGCCCGCTGCGCTGCTGGCGTCGGCGCCCGATCTGTCGGCGCTCAAGGCCGAATTCACGCTGGAGGCCGCCCCCGATGCCGATGGCCTGCAGTGGGTGTTGGCCAGCCCCAAGGCCAAGGACGGCCAGCTCAAGAGCGTGCGCGTGGGTTTTGCGGGCGAACAGCTGGCGGCGCTCGACATCCTGGACAGCTTTGGCCAGCGCTCGCTGATCCGCTTTACCGGCATGCAGGCCAATGCAGCGCTGCCCGCCAGCAGCTTCCAGTTCAAGCCGCCTGCCGGGGCGGATGTGGTGAAGCAGTGATTTGCTATAAATAATATAGCTTCCAGCGCATGCTGGTCAGGCGCAAAGAGCACCTTTGCTCGATAAGCGTGATGTAGACAGGACCGACTTCACCATGGCCACACGCAGTGCCTCCACCTCCCCAGCGGCGCAGGCCTCGACCCACCAGCCCCTGGCCGAGCGCCTGCGGCCCCGCACGTTGGGCGAGGTGATTGGCCAGCAGCATGTGCTGGGTCCGGGCATGCCGCTCAGGCTCGCGTTTGAATCCGGTCGCCCGCACAGCTGCATCCTGTGGGGCCCGCCGGGCGTGGGCAAAACCACCATTGCACGGCTCATGGCCGATGCCTTTGATGCCCAGTTCATCAGCATCAGCGCCGTGCTGGGCGGGGTCAAGGACATCCGCGAGGCCGTGGAGCAGGCCCAGGCCGCGCGCGACGGGCTGATGCAGCAGCGCACGATCGTGTTTGTGGACGAGGTGCACCGCTTCAACAAAAGCCAGCAGGACGCCTTTCTGCCCCATGTCGAGTCGGGCCTGTTCACCTTCATCGGTGCCACGACCGAGAACCCTTCGTTTGAGGTCAACTCCGCGCTGCTGTCGCGTGCGGCGGTCTATGTGCTGCAGCCCTTGTCCGAAGAGGATTTGAAGCAAATTGTGGCCCTGGCGCAGGCGGAACAAGCGCTGCCAGCTATTGAAAACGTAGCAATTGACCGCCTGGTGGCCTATGCCGACGGCGATGCGCGCCGCCTGCTCAACACACTGGAAACGCTGGCCATGGCGGCCGCGCAGGAAAGGCTTGCCGAGATCACCGACGTGTGGCTCCTCAAGGTGCTGGGCGAGCGCATGCGCCGCTATGACAAGGGTGGCGAGCAGTTCTACGACACCATCAGCGCGCTGCACAAGTCCGTGCGCGGCTCCGACCCCGATGCCGCGCTGTACTGGCTGGTGCGCATGCTGGACGGCGGTGCCGACCCGCGCTACATGGCCCGCCGCCTGGTGCGCATGGCCAGCGAGGACATTGGCCTGGCCGACCCGCGCGCCCTGCGCCTGGCGCTGGACGCGAGCGAGGTCTACGAGCGCCTGGGCAGCCCCGAGGGCGAGCTGGCGCTGGCCGAGTGTGTGGTGTACCTGGCCGTGGCGCCCAAATCCAACGCGGTCTACAAGGCCTACAACGCGGCGCGCGCGTGGGTGAAGCAGGACGGCACCCGGCCCGTGCCCATGCACCTGCGCAACGCACCAACACAGCTCATGAAGCAGCTCGACTACGGCAAGGGCTACCGCTACGCGCACGACGAGGAGGGTGGCTTTGCCGCGGGCGAAAACTACCTGCCCGAGGGCATGCCGGAGCCCGGTTTCTACCAGCCGGTGGAGCGTGGGCTCGAAATCAAGATTGCACAGAAATTGCGTGAACTGCGTGCGCGCAACGCGTCGGCAGGTGCGGGTACAGACCCCGGCGAAGGCGAATAAAGCAGGGGTTCAGAGAGAGCGTCTTGTGATCCCATTTGCCGCGTTATGCTGATTCTGCATACTGTAGGTAATAAGTTTGCACATCAATGATCCTGCGTGGATCATTTTTCCTTATACAGTGCGTGGCGCGCTGATGGGACGAAAACCCGAGGGAAAACCCCGCCCGGCGCGGATGGGGACGGAGAGGACTACTCGCTACAATCCCGTCCACAAACCCGCACAGTAGTACTCCTGGCGGGTTTTTTGCTAGATGGCAGTCGGGCCCACAAGGCTGTACCGATTCCGGTGCCTGAGCGGTGGGTGCGTCACAAACGAAGGACTTCTCTTATGGACATTTTGCTGCAACAGATCATCAACGGTCTGGTACTCGGCAGCATGTACGCCTTGATAGCCTTGGGCTACACCATGGTGTACGGCATTATTCAACTCATCAATTTTGCCCACGGCGAGGTGCTCATGATCGGCGCCCTGACCAGCTGGAGCTGTATTGGAATGATGCAGGCCGCCATGCCGGGCGCGCCGGGCTGGATGATCCTGCTGCTGGCCACCATCATTGCGTGTGTGGTCGCTGCCACCTTGAACTTCACGATCGAGAAAATTGCCTATAAGCCGCTGCGCAACAGCCCGCGGCTGGCGCCCCTGATCACCGCCATCGGCATGTCGATCCTGCTGCAGACGCTGGCGATGATCATCTGGAAGCCCAACTACAAGCCGTATCCCACGCTGCTGCCCAGCTCGCCTTTCCAGATCGGTGGCGCTTTCATCACCCCCACGCAGATCCTGATCCTGGGTGTGACGGCCGTGGCCCTGGCCTCGCTGGTCTATCTGGTCAACCACACCAACCTCGGCCGTGCCATGCGCGCCACCGCAGAGAACCCCCGCGTGGCGTCCCTTATGGGCGTGAAGCCCGACATGGTGATCTCGGCCACCTTCATCATCGGCGCCGTTCTGGCGGCCATCGCCGGCATGATGTACGCGTCCAACTACGGTACGGCCCAGCACACCATGGGCTTCCTGCCGGGCCTCAAGGCCTTCACGGCGGCCGTGTTCGGCGGCATCGGCAACCTGGCCGGCGCGGTGGTGGGCGGCATTTTGCTGGGCCTCATCGAAGCCATCGGCTCTGGCTACATCGGCACGCTCACGGGCGGCCTGCTGGGCAGCCACTACACCGACATCTTTGCGTTCATCGTGCTCATCATCATCCTGACGCTGCGCCCCTCGGGCCTGCTGGGTGAGCGTGTGGCGGATCGCGCCTGAGGAGCCTCACACCATGAAGAACACCAAAACCAACTGGATCATCGGCGCCGTCGCGCTGCTGGTGCTGCCGCTGATCCTGCAATCCTTCGGCAACGCTTGGGTGCGCATTGCCGACCTGGCCCTGCTGTATGTGCTGCTGGCCTTGGGCCTGAACATCGTGGTCGGCTACGCCGGTCTGCTCGACCTGGGCTACGTGGCGTTCTACGCCGTGGGCGCCTACCTGTTTGCCTTGATGGCCTCGCCGCACCTCGCGGACAACTTTGCGGCGTTTGCCGCCATGTTCCCCAACGGGCTGCACACCTCGCTGTGGCTCGTGATACCGGTGGCGGCGTTACTGGCGGCGTTCTTCGGGGCGTTGCTCGGGGCGCCCACGCTCAAGCTGCGTGGGGACTATCTCGCCATCGTGACGCTGGGCTTCGGCGAAATCATCCGCATCTTCCTGAACAACCTGGACCACCCCGTCAACCTGACCAACGGCCCCAAGGGCCTGGGCCAGATCGACTCGGTCAAGATCTTTGGTCTGGACCTGGGCAAGCGCCTGGAGCTGTTCGGCTTCGACATCAACTCCGTCACCCTGTACTACTACCTGTTCCTGGTGCTGGTGGTGGTCTCCATCGTGATCTGCTACCGCCTGCAGGATTCGCGCATCGGCCGCGCCTGGATGGCCATCCGTGAAGACGAAATCGCCGCCAAGGCCATGGGCATCAACACCCGCAACATGAAGCTGCTGGCTTTTGGCATGGGCGCTTCGTTTGGTGGTGTGTCGGGTGCGATGTTCGGCGCCTTTCAGGGCTTCGTGTCGCCCGAGTCCTTCAGCCTGATGGAGTCGGTCATGATCGTTGCCATGGTGGTGCTGGGTGGTATCGGCCACATCCCCGGCGTGATCCTGGGTGCCGTGCTGCTGTCGGCCCTGCCCGAAGTGCTGCGCTACGTGGCCGGCCCGCTGCAGGCCATGACGGACGGCCGTCTGGACTCCGCCATCCTGCGCCAGCTGCTGATCGCCCTGGCCATGATCATCATCATGCTGCTGCGCCCCCGTGGCCTGTGGCCGTCGCCTGAGCACGGCAAGAGCCTGACGCAGAAGACCTGAAGCAGAACACCACCGAAAGTTAGCAATGACAGAGAAATCCAATGAAGTGGTGCTGAAGGTCGCCGGTATTTCCAAGCGCTTCGGCGGCCTGCAGGCCCTGTCCGACGTGGGCATCACCATCCAGCGCGGCCAGGTCTATGGCCTGATCGGCCCCAACGGCGCAGGCAAGACCACGTTCTTCAACGTGATCACCGGCCTGTACACGCCCGACGCGGGCACCTTCGAGCTGGCCGGCAAGCCCTACGAGCCGACGGCAGTGCACGAAGTGGCCAAGGCCGGTATTGCGCGCACCTTCCAGAACATCCGCCTGTTCGCCGAAATGACGGCGCTCGAGAACGTGATGGTGGGCCGCCACATCCGTACCAAGTCCGGCCTGCTGGGCGCGGTGCTGCGCACCAAGGGCTTCAAGGAAGAAGAAGCCGCGATTGCCAAGCGTGCCCAGGAGCTGCTGGACTACGTGGGTATCGGCAAGTTTGCCGACTACAAGGCGCGCACGCTGTCGTACGGCGACCAGCGTCGCCTCGAAATTGCCCGTGCGCTGGCCACCGACCCGCAGCTCATTGCGCTGGACGAGCCCGCCGCCGGCATGAACGCCACCGAGAAGGTGCAGCTGCGCGAGCTGATCGACCGCATCCGCAACGACAACCGCACCATCCTGCTCATCGAGCACGACGTGAAGCTGGTGATGGGCCTGTGCGACCGTGTGACGGTGCTCGACTACGGCAAGCAGATCGCCGAAGGCAACCCTGCCGAAGTGCAGAAGAACGAAAAAGTGATTGAGGCCTATCTGGGCACCGGAGGACATTGAGAATGGCCGAAAAATCCAACAAGGTACTGCTGCAGGTCAAGGGCCTGAAGGTGGCCTACGGCGGTATCCAGGCCGTCAAGGGCGTGGACTTCGAAGTGCGCGAAGGCGAACTGGTCTCGCTGATCGGCTCCAACGGTGCGGGCAAGACCACCACCATGAAGGCCATCACTGGCACCCTGGGCATGAACGATGGCGACATCGAATACCTGGGCAAGAGCATCAAGGGCAAGGGCGCCTGGGACCTGGTCAAGGAAGGTCTGGTGATGGTGCCGGAAGGCCGTGGCGTGTTCGCGCGCATGACCATCACCGAAAACCTGCAGATGGGCGCCTACATCCGCAAGGACAAGGCGGGCATCCTGGCCGACATCGAGAAGATGTTCACCATCTTCCCGCGCCTGCGCGAGCGCAAGGACCAGCTGGCGGGCACCATGTCCGGTGGCGAACAGCAGATGCTGGCCATGGGCCGTGCGCTGATGAGCCAGCCCAAGGTGCTGCTGCTGGATGAGCCCTCCATGGGTCTGTCGCCCATCATGGTGGACAAGATCTTCGAGGTGGTGCGCGACGTGTACGCCCTGGGCGTGACCATCGTGCTGGTGGAGCAGAACGCGAGCCGTGCGCTGGCCATTGCCGACCGTGGCTACGTGATGGAGTCGGGCCTGATCACCATGACTGGCCCAGGCCAGCAGCTGCTGAACGACCCCAAGGTGCGTGCTGCCTACCTGGGCGAGTAACCCGCACCATTCGCCCCGATGTGCCCCGCCTGCCGCCTGCCAAAGGGCGCAGGAACTGGGGCAGACAACAAGGCACTGCCCCCTCGGGCGGTGCTTTTTTTTGGCCTCTGCAGGCAGGAAAGCAGATGTTTGCTATTTAATTTATAGCTTAAAGCGCTTACCTGTCGCGCGCAGAGTGCCATTTTTGTTCATAATCCAGCCCTTGTTCAGCCCCTCCTGGCCGAGGCCGTCGATGTCCACCCTCCAATCCCTGCCCGTTTCGCTCCAGACCGTGTTGCTGCTCATTGCCAGCAACGTCTTCATGACCTTTGCGTGGTATGGGCACCTCAAGAGCCTGGCGTCTTCGCCCTGGTACACCGCCGCGCTGGTGAGCTGGGGCATCGCGCTGTTCGAGTACCTGCTGCAGGTGCCTGCGAACCGCATCGGCTACACGCAGTTCAACGTGGGGCAGCTCAAGATCATGCAGGAGGTGATCACGCTGGGGGTGTTTGTGCCGTTTGCGGTGTTCTATATGGGCCAGCCGCTCAAATGGGACTACCTCTGGGCGGGGCTGTGCCTGGTCGGTGCGGTGTACTTCATCTTCCGCGGCGCCTGAGCCGCACGCGCGCGCCAGGGGCTTGCCCCGGCGCATGACCGCATGCTGCGCAGGCATCGGCCCGTTGGGGGTGGACGGTTAAACTCCCCGGGTCACGAAAAAGTCATGGTTCTGTCATGGCTTTGCCTTTTTTCAAAATTCGATCCCGTTCCAGGAGCCTCTCCCATGCTGTTTGCCAAGCTGTTGCCACGCGAAGGCAATTTTTTCGAAATGTTCAACCAGCATGCGGACCGCATCGTCGAGGCGGCACGGGCCTTTTCGCAGCTGGTGGCCAATTACAGTGATCCGCACCTGCGCGACAAGTACAACCAGGATGTGGACAACGCCGAGCGCGCCGCCGACCGCGTGACCCACGAGGTGAACAAGGCGATCCACAAGACCTTCATCACCCCCATCGACCGCGAGCAGATCCACACGCTGATCAACACCATGGATGACGTGGCCGACCTGATCCAGGACTCGGCCGAGACCATGGCGCTGTACGACGTGCGCCACATGACGGAGGAGATCACGCGCCTCACGGACCTGAGCCTCAAGTGCTGCGAGCGCCTGCGTGATGCCGTGAAGCTGCTCGACAAGATCGCCGACCCGGCCGTGGCCGAGGCCGCGCTCAAGACCTGCGAGGAAATCGACAAGCTCGAATCCGATGCCGACCGCGTGATGCGCAGCGCCATGAGCAAGTTGTTCCGCGAAGAGCCCGATGTGCGCGAGGTGATCAAGCTCAAGGCCATCTATGAGCTGCTGGAAACGATCACCGACAAGTGCGAGGACGTGGCCAACTGCATCGAGGGCATCGTCCTCGAAAACTCCTGAACCCCGCAGGCTGACCAGCATGGAAACCATACAGACGGCCCTGTGGGTTGTGGTTCTGCTCGTGGCGTTGGCGCTCCTGTTCGACTTCATGAACGGGTTCCACGACGCCGCCAATTCGATCGCCACGGTGGTCTCCACCGGCGTGCTCAAGCCCGCGCAGGCGGTGCTGTTCGCGGCGTTCTTCAACTTCATCGCGATTTTCGTGTTCCACCTGAGCGTGGCGGCCACGGTGGGCAAGGGCATCGTGCAGCCCGGCATCGTGGACACCCATGTGGTGTTTGGCGCCCTGGTGGGCGCCATCACCTGGAACGTGATCACCTGGTACTACGGCATCCCCAGCAGCTCGTCGCACGCGCTCATCGGCGGTATCGTGGGTGCGGTGATCGCCAAGGCCGGTGCGGGCGCGCTGATCTCCACCGGCATCCTCAAGACGGTGGCCTTCATCTTCGTCTCGCCGCTGCTCGGCTTCATGCTGGGCTCCATCATGATGGTGGCGGTGGCGCATATCTTCCGGCGCACGCGCCCGAGCAAGGTGGACAAGTGGTTCCGCCGCCTGCAGCTGGTGTCTGCCGGGGCCTACAGCCTGGGCCACGGTGGGAATGATGCGCAAAAGACCATCGGCATCATCTGGCTGCTGCTGATCGCCACGGGCTACACCTCGGCCACGGAAGCCTCGCCTCCCACCTGGACCATCGTGAGCTGCTACGTGGCCATTGGCCTTGGCACCATGTTCGGCGGCTGGCGCATCGTCAAGACCATGGGCCAGAAGATCACCAAGCTCAAGCCCGTGGGGGGTTTCTGCGCCGAAACGGGCGGGGCGCTTACGCTGTTCTTGGCGACCACGCTGGGCATTCCGGTGTCCACCACCCACACCATCACCGGCGCCATCGTGGGCGTGGGCTCCACGCAGCGCGCCAGCGCCGTGCGCTGGGGCGTGGCGGGCAACATCGTCTGGGCGTGGATTCTGACCATCCCGGCCAGCGCGTTTGTGGCCGCAGTGGCTTACTGGATCAGCCTGCAGATCTTCTGACGGCCCGCCACCATCCGCTGGGAGTCAGCGGATGGTGGGTTGCCAATTGTCAGTCGCTATATTTTTTATAGCTAATTGCGCTCGCCCATCAAGCGCAAGGCCCCGATTTCATTGGGAAATTTTGCGGGCCTCCTCGATCTGGTGCTCGAAGTAGCGCTGAAAGCTGAACGCGATGCTAGCCATCAGCACCGCCGTGCCAATCATCAGCGACGCCACGATGGCGGCAATGGTGATCCAGCCCGTGCGGCCGGGTGCTGCGTCGGGCGCAGCGTGGGGGTTGTAGCGGGCGTTCCAGGCTTCGGGCGTCTTCAGGGCAAACAGGATGGCCTGCAGCGCGCAGCCCGCGATGGTGAAGCCCAGCAGCGGGATCAGCATCCAGCTGGTGTGATCGTCCTGGCCAAACTGCTGCACACGCTGGATGCCGTAGACCCCCAGTGCCGTGGGCAGCGGCAGCAGCCAGCCAATCAGGTCCCACATGCCGTGCAGGTAGAAGCGGTGCAGGCCCAGCGGCCCGCCTAGAAAAGCGAGCCAGGCCGCCAGGGTCTTGTTCTTCATGCGGGGCATCGTGTCATTCGGGGGAGGTGGTGTCGCCCGCGCCCAGGGTCTTCTCCATCAGCACGATGTCGCGCCAGGCGCCAAACTTCCAGCCCACTGAGCGCATGATGCCCACATCAGTGAACCCCAGCGCCCGGTGCACCCCGATGGAGCCCGCGTTGGCCGAGTCGCCAATCACCGCCAGCAGCTTGCGCACGCCCACGGCTTCGGCCTGCACGGCCAGCTCGGCCAGCAGCTTGCGGCCCAGGCCCATGCCACGGGCGCTGTCGGCCACGTAAATCGAGTCTTCGGCCGAAAAACGGTAGGCCGGGCGCGGCTTGAACCAGTTGGCGTAGGCAAACCCCAGCACCTGCCCGTCCTGCTCGGCCACCAGCCAGGGCAGGCCACGCGCCAGCACGTCGGCGCGGCGGCCCGCCATGTCGGCTTCAGACGGGGGATCGATCTCGAAGGTGCCCGTGCCGTGGAGCACGTGGTGTTGGTAAATGGCGGTAATGGCAGGGATATCGCTGTCGGTACTGGGACGGATGGTGGGCATTTTGGAGGAAATGGATATAATCGCGGGCTTTGCAGCGTGTCGCTGGCCGGGTGGCCATGTCGCGTGTCTCAAGCGTTGCGAATATGGTTGCGAACACTGTGGCTTACGGCAAATGTTGCCGGAGTTCACCACCCGAAGGATAAATCATGGTCGTCATTCGACTCTCCCGCGGCGGCTCCAAGGGCCGTCCTTTCTTCAACATCGTCGTTGCTGACAAGCGCGTGCGCCGTGACGGCCGCTTCATCGAGCGCATCGGCTTCTACAACCCCACCGCCAAGGAAACCGAAGAAGGCCTGCGCATCGTGCAAGACCGTCTGGCTTACTGGGTGGGCGTTGGTGCCCAGTCCTCCCCCACGGTGGACCGCCTGATCAAGCAAGCCGCCAAGAAGGCTGCTTAAAGCTCCCTGAAAAGGGCGGGTTCCGTCGGCTAGTCTGGCGGAACCCGCCCTTTTCCTATTCTGGAATCCCCCCGCCATGGCCACCACTCCCCTGACCCTCGAACCCGCAGAGCTGCCGCCCGATGCCGTTGAAGTGGGGCGCATTGCCGATGCCTGGGGCGTCAAGGGCTGGTTCAAGGTGCTGTCCCACAGCAGCAGCCCCGAGGCGCTGTTCGCGTCCAAGCGCTGGTACCTGCAGCCGTCCGAGCGGGGTGCCAAGGCATTTACCGGCACGGTGCTGCTGTCCATCCGCCAGGCCAAGGACCATTCAGACACCGTGGTGGCCTGGGCGCAGGGCGTTGATGACCGCAATGCCGCCGAGGCCCTGCGCGGTGCGCGCATTTTTGTGCCCCGGTCGAGTTTTCCGTCCACCTCGGAGGACGAGTTCTACTGGGTGGATCTGATTGGCCTCGCGGTCGTCAACCGGGAAGGCGTGGCGCTGGGGCAGGTGCAGGAGCTGATGTCCACCGGCTCCCAGACCGTGCTGGTGCTGGCTTATGAGGAAGATGGCAAGGCCCGCGAGCGGATGATTCCTTTTGTCTCGGCTTTTGTGGACAAGGTGGATCTGCCTGAAAAGCGCATCACGGTCGATTGGCAGCCCGACTACTGAGCGGATGCCGCTCTCCTGCGCCCTGCACGCACCATGCGCTTTGACATCATCACCCTGTTCCCTGAGCTGTTCGCGCCTTTCCTGGCGAGCGGTGTGACCCGCCGCGCTTATGCCAGCGGCCAGGTCGATGTGCGCCTGTGGAACCCGCGTGACCATGCCGAAGGCAACTACCGCCGCGTGGACGACCGGCCCTTTGGCGGCGGCCCCGGCATGGTGATGATGGCCGAGCCGCTGCAGCGGTGCCTCGCAGCTATCCGAGCGGAGCGGGCCGAGCCGGAGGAGGGCAGGGCGCCGCTGGTGCTCTTTTCACCCATCGGGTCGCCGCTCAACCATGCTGCTGTGGAGCGCTGGTCTGCCAGCGCAGGCGCCGTGCTGCTGTGTGGCCGCTATGAAGGCATTGACCAGCGATTCATCGACGCACATGTGGATGTGCAGATGAGTCTGGGGGATTTTGTGCTCTCGGGCGGTGAAATAGCCGCCATGGCCTTGCTGGATGCGGTCGCCCGTCTGCAACCCGGCGTGCTCAACGACGAAGGCAGCCACCAGCTCGACAGCTTCAACCCCGCGCTCGACGGTCTGCTCGACTGCCCGCACTACACGCGGCCGGAGGAGTGGGCGGGGCAGCAGGTGCCCGCGGCGCTGATGTCCGGGCACCATGCGCAGATCGAGCGCTGGCGGCGCGACCAGCGGCTGGCCATCACGGCCCGCCACCGCCCCGATCTCATTGACGCGGCGCGCCAGGCGGGGCGTCTGGCCCCGGCCGATGAGGCGGTATTGGCCAAGCTCGCCTGAATTGTTATAATCAAAGGCTTTTCGATCCTCTGGCCGGCCGTTTTGACAGGGTTTCCTCCCGCAAAACACTGAACCGTCAATCCCGACGCAGCCACTTTTGGCGCGGACAAGATCGTTGGACATCAAACATGAACCTGATCCAGACCCTGGAAGCGGAAGAAATCGCCCGCTTGAACAAGACCATCCCCGAATTCGCCCCCGGTGACACCGTCATCGTGAGCGTGAACGTGGTGGAAGGTACCCGCAAGCGCGTGCAGGCCTACGAAGGTGTTGTGATTGCCAAGCGCAATCGCGGCCTGAACAGCGGCTTCACCGTGCGCAAGATCTCCAGCGGCGAAGGCGTGGAACGTACGTTCCAGACCTACAGCCCGCTGATCGCCAGCATCGAAGTCAAGCGCCGTGGTGACGTGCGCCGTGCCAAGCTGTACTACCTGCGTGACCGCAGCGGCAAGTCGGCACGTATCAAGGAAAAGCTGCCTTCGCGCGTCAAGGCTGCTGCCACCGCCGCTTAATCCAAGCAAGGCGAGGGCCTGCCCTGACAAGCCGCTACAGCATCAGCCTGTAGCGGCTTTTTGTTTTTTTGGCCTGTTGAATCCGAACCTGAACCCGAACCGAATTTC
The DNA here is from genome assembly GCF_051942715.1 of Acidovorax sp. BL-A-41-H1. NCBI lineage: Bacteria > Pseudomonadati > Pseudomonadota > Betaproteobacteria > Burkholderiales > Comamonadaceae > Acidovorax > Acidovorax sp. BL-A-41-H1. Next base: position 54,148 of record NZ_JBPVJQ010000012.1, read on the forward strand.
TTGAGTGAACGCCTCTTCTCCCGCCCCCGCCGTTTCGTCCGTCGTTGCGCCGCTGTCCAGCCTGCCTGATTTCGACCCCCGCCTGGTGCCGGTGGTGGGCGTGGATGCGCACCTGCCCGCTGTGCCGGCGGCGGCGCAGACGCCCGAGGCGCTGCGCGCGCGGTTTGCGCACCCGCCCCGCTGGGAGCCCGAGGTGCTGCTGGAGAAGAAGTTCATGAACCGCGAGCCAGCCCACGCATCCGTGCTGCTGGCGATCATGCTGCGCGAGCAGCCCACGGTGCTGCTCACCGAGCGCACGGCCCACCTGTCCACGCACTCGGGGCAGGTGGCTTTCCCGGGCGGGCGGGCCGACCCTGGCGACGCCACGGCTGCCGACACGGCTTTGCGCGAGGCACAGGAAGAAGTCGGGCTCGCGCCCGAGTTCGTCGAGGTGCTGGGCACCTTGCCAACCTACGTCACCGGCTCGTCCTTCATCATCACGCCAGTGGTGGCGCTGGTGCGGCCAGACTGCGTGCTGCAGCCCAATCCCTACGAGGTGGCGGACCTGTTCGAGGTGCCGCTGGCGTTTCTGCTGGACCCCGCCAACCACCGGCGCCATGTGTTCGACCGGGACGGTGTGCACCGCGAGTGGTTCTCCATGCCCTACCAGGACAGCCGCAAGAACCATTTCATCTGGGGTGCGACGGCGGGTATGCTGCGCAATTTCTACCGCTTCATGCAGGCCTGAACCGCCTCGCACATAAAGGGTGCACGGGGGCGAAGCGCCAGTATCATTGCCCCCCATGAGTTTCTTCGCCATCCTGTTCGCTCTGCTGATCGAGCAGGCCCGCCCCCTGGCTCGCAGCAACCCCATTCATGCGGGTCTGCGGGCGTGGGCGCTGTCCGTGAGTCGCAACTTCGACGCAGGCAAGCCCCACCATGGCTGGGTGGCCTGGAGCCTGGCGGTGCTGCTCCCGGCCCTGATCACGCTGGCCATCCATTGGGCGCTGCTGTGGGGTCTGGGCTGGCCGTTTGCGGTGCTCTGGAGCGTGGCGGTGCTGTATGTCACGCTGGGCTTTCGCCAGTTCAGCCACCATTTCACGGGCATCCGCGATGCGCTCGAAGAAGGCGATGAAGATGCGGCCCGCGAGCGCCTTGCACATTGGCAGCAGGTGGATGTGGGGGCCTTGCCCCGCAGCGAGATCGTGCGCCATGTGATCGAGTATTCGGTGCTCGCCGCGCACCGCCATGTGTTTGGGGTGCTGGCCTGGTTCTCGGTGCTGGCGGCGCTGGGGCTGGGGCCCACGGGGGCGGTGTTGTACCGTCTGGCCGAATTTGTTTCACGCTACTGGCACTACCGGCAACGCGCGGGCACGCAGCCCGCCAGTGCCTCGCTGCAGCAGGCCTGTGCCCAGGCCTGGACTGTGGTGGACTGGCTGCCGGCGCGGCTCACGGCACTCAGCTTTGCCGTGGTCGGGAGTTTTGAGGAAGCGATCGAGGGCTGGCGTTTTCATGCGCAGCGGTTCCCCAACGACAACGATGGCGTGGTACTGGCTGCCACAGCGGGCGCGATCAATGTGCGCCTGGGGGGCGAGGCCCTGAAGGCTCGCACCGAAACGCAGGCCCCCCAAGGGCTGGAGATCGACGCCGACATGGGCGACAGCGACTCCACTCCCGGCCGGGAGCCCGAAGTGGGCCACCTGCGCAGTGTGGTGGGGCTTGTGTGGCGATCAGTGGTGGTCTGGATGCTGCTGCTGGCGCTGCTCACGCTGGCCCGCCTGCTGGGGTAGGGCTGGGCACCCGCGGTGCAGGGCTCGCGTCAATAGCGGGTGTGGCTCAGCTCTTCAAATAAATCGCTATAAATTTTATAGCGATTTGGGCTTATCCCGTGCGCGGAAGAGCCGTTTTTAACCGCATCCAGAACACCACAACCGGGCTCATGCAGGTGGGTGCAGTTGTAGAACTTGCAGTGGCTGGCATGTTCTGCGATGTCCGGCATGCAGGCGGCGAGCTGCATGGGCGCCACATGGTGCAGACCGAATTCCTGGAACCCTGGTGAGTCGATGAGCGCCGTGGTGCGCTCCGCATCCATCCAGTACCAGTGGGTGCTGGTGGTGGTGTGCTTGCCGGAGTTCAGCGCTTGCGATATCTCGCCGGTCTGCACGGTAGCGCCTGGCACCAGCAGGTTGATCAGTGTGCTTTTGCCCGAGCCCGAGGGGCCCAGCACCAGCGTGGTCTTGCCGCGCAGGTGTTCCATCAGCAGCGCGCGGTCCACATCGCTGGACAGCGCCAGCGACAAGGGCAGCACGCCATAGTGCGTGCCTGCCCCCATGTGGCGGTACGGCAGCAGCCGTTCCCAGGCGCGGGCAAAGGGCTCCACCAGATCGCTTTTGTTGAGGCCGATCAGGGGTTTGATGCCTTCGGCCTCGGCTGCGATCAGGGCGCGGGCGAGCTGGCTTTCGGAGAACACGGGTTCTGCCGCGATCAGGATCAGCACCTGATCCAGGTTGGCCGCAAACGACTTGGTGCGGATCTCGTCCTGGCGGTAAAACAGGTTGCGCCGCTCCAGCACTTTCTCGATGGTGCCTTCGTCGCCCTGGCCGGGCGGGGGGGCTTGCCACAGCACCCGGTCGCCCACCACGGCGTGGCTTTTTTTGCCCCGAGGGTGGCAGATGCGGCGCTCGCCGTCGGCGGTTTCAACCATGCAGTGGCGCCCATGGCTGGCCACCACGGTGCCTTCCATGAGGGCGCTGCGTTCAGCCATGGGGGGCCTGTGTCACAGCGCGACCAATGCGTCGAACTGGGTGGCGCACTCGAAGTCGGTCGAGGAGATGCCGTGCACATCGTGGGTGTTCAGGCGCACCACGCAGCGGTTGTAGTGCACCGAGAGGTCGGGGTGGTGGTCTTGCGCATTGGCGACGAAGGCCAGCGCATTCACGAACGAGATGGTCTCGTAGTAGTTGGCGAAGCGATAGGTCTTCTCGATGGCGACGTTTGCGCCGTCGCCGCTCAGGCTCCAGCCTTCGAGTTTGGCCAGATTTGCTACAACTTCAGTAGCGGTCAGCGCACGGCGGGAAAGCGCAGACCAGTCTTTTTTCTTCAACATGGTGGTGGTCATGGGTAGACAGGGGTGGGGAGCATGCGTGCCAGCCGTTCGGTGGCGGGCGGGTGCGAGTAGTAGAACTTCACGTACACCGGGTCGGGTGTGAGCGTGGAGGCATTGTCTTCGTACAGCTTGAGCAGGGCCGAAGCCAGATCGGCGCCGCTGGCCTGGGCCATGGCGTAGGCATCTGCCTGAAACTCGTGCCTGCGCGACTGTTGCGAGAACAGCGGCGAGATGAAGAAGGTGAATACGGGCACCACCAGCATGAACAGCAGCAGCGCCAAGGCGTCGTTGGGCGCGGCCGCTATGGTGGGGTCCAACGAGATGTTGGGGCGCACGCCCAGGCCCGTATAGAACCACACCTGGTTGGAGAGCCATCCCAGCAGCGCAAAACCGGCCAGACTGAGGCCAAACATGACCACGATGCGCTGGATGATATGGCGGTGCTTGAAGTGGCCCAGCTCATGCGCCAGCACGGCCTCGACTTCACCCGGGGCCAGCTGCTTCAGCAGCGTGTCGTAGAACACCACGCGTTTGGCCGCGCCAAAGCCCGTGAAATAGGCATTGGCATGGGCACTGCGGCGGCTTCCATCCATCACAAACAGGCCCTTGGCCGAGAAGCCGCAGCGCTGCATCAGGGCCGTGACGCGGGCCTTGAGCGATTCGTCTTCGAGCGGCTGGAATTTGTTGAACAGGGGCGCGATGAAGGTGGGGTAGATCACCATCAAGAGCAGGTTGAAGCCCATCCAGAAGCACCAGGCCCAGAGCCACCACAGCGGGCCGGCCGCGCCCATGAGCCACAGGATGAGCGCGGCAATCGGCAGGCCGATGACCGCACCCACCAGCAGGCCCTTGGCCGCGTCGGCCAGCCACAGGCGCCAGGTCATCTTGTTGAAGCCAAAACGCTCTTCGATCACCAAGGTCTGGTACAGCGACAAGGGCAGGTCGATCAGGCCAGCGATGGCGGCGAAGGCCACCAGCAGCGCCAGCTGTTGCGCCATGCCGGGCCCCATGGTGTCCAGCAGGGTGCGGTTCAGTGCGTCCAGGCCGCCCAGCAAGGTCCAGCCCAGCAGCACCACGCAGCCCAGGGCCATCTCCAGCAGCCCCAGGCGGGCCTTGGTGATGGTGTAGTCGGCGGCCTTCTGGTGGGCTGCCAGGGAGATGCGCTCGGCAAACGGTGCAGGCACGGCGGCGCGGTGGCGGGCGATATGCCGCACCTGGCGGGTGGCCAGCCAGAACTTGAGCGCAAGGCCCAGGACCAGTGCAGTCGCAAAGGCCAGCGTGAGCAGCATGGAGGGGGAGAAGTCGTCGGGGGTGGGCATGTGCGGCGAGTTTAGGCCATCGGCGACAATGCGCGCCATGTCAGAAGCCAACAACCCCACCCCTGCCACGCTTGCCAAATCCGACCAGAACCTGGTCTGGCTCGATTGCGAAATGACCGGCCTGGAGCCGGATACGGACCGCCTGCTGGAAATCGCCGTGGTCGTGACGGGCCCTGGTCTGGAACCCCGTGTCGAAGGCCCGGTGTTTGCCATCCACCAGTCGGACGAATTGCTGAACAAGATGGATGCCTGGAACAAGGGGACCCACGGCCGCAGCGGCCTGATCGACAAGGTGAAGGCCTCGACGGTGACCGAGGAGGAGGCCGAGCAACAGATCATTGCCTTCCTGAGCCAGTATGTACCCAAGGGCACAGCCCCCATGTGTGGCAACAGCATCGGGCAGGACCGCCGTTTTCTGGTGCGCTACATGCCCAAGCTGGAGAAGTTCTTCCACTACCGCAACGTCGATGTCAGCACCTTGAAGGAGCTGGCCAAACGCTGGAAGCCCGAGGCCTACACCAGCTTCAAGAAGGCGCAAAAGCACACGGCGCTGGCTGATGTGCACGAGTCCATCGATGAGCTGGCGCACTACCGCCAGCACCTGCTGTCCGTGGAAGTGAAAAACCCCTGAATCGCTGGGCGTCAGGAGCGCCCTCGGCGCATGCGCGGTATGGGTCGCCCCCGCAGCGGTGCGGCCATTGCGCGAGGGCGTGCGCCCGGAGCACGCCTTGGAGAGGCTGCGCATTGAAAGGGTATTGCGGGGAAACCCTTAACCGTGTCATAATTGCGGGCTGTGCAGGAAATCCGCCTCGCAGTTTGTGCATCTCCCCTCACACACCGGGCTTGCCAGCCCACTGCCCACATGCAAATGTAAGCCGGCAGTGCAGGACTGGCGAATAACAGCCCACCCGCATCGGCCTGATTCCCCAGAGCCAGCGCAGGTTTCGTTTGATGGTTGATGTTTTTTAACCATTTGACGAAGCCAATCGTGGGCAGCGCCCGCGACCGTCTTCGTGAGAGAAAAATTCATGACCGACACCTCTTTGGTGCAGGGCGAATTCGCGCCTGCTGACAATTCCTTTGCTGCCGACGTTTCCGTGCAGTCCTCCTCCCTCGATTCCGTGGTGGCCGCCGCTATTGAAGATGCTGCCGCCGTGACCGCCGAGCCCAATGGGTTCGTCGAACTGGGCCTGGCGCCCGAGCTGGTGCAAGCCGTGGCCGACCTGGGCTACACACAGCCCACCAGCGTGCAGCGCAAGGCCATTCCTCTGGCCATGGGCAGCGATGCCTCGAAGTTCATCGACCTGATGGTCTCCAGCCAGACGGGCAGCGGCAAGACCGCCGCCTTCCTGCTACCGGTGCTGCACACGCTGATCCAGCAGCAGGCCGTGGCCCAGGCTGAAGAGCGCGCCGCGTTCGAGCGTGCGGTGGCCGAAGCGGCTGCCCGTGGCGAGCCCGCCCCCAAGCGTGCCAAGCGCAAGGACCCCACCAGCTCGCGCAATTTCAAGGCCGCCACGCCGGGCGCGCTGATCCTGTGCCCCACCCGTGAACTGGCCCAGCAGGTGGCGCACGACGCCATCGATCTGGTCAAGCACTGCCGTGGTCTGCGCGTAGCCAATGTGGTGGGCGGCATGCCCTACCAGCTGCAGATCGCCAAGCTGCAGAACGCCGATCTGGTGGTTGCTACCCCTGGCCGCCTGCTGGACCTGCAGCGCTCCATGCAGATCAAGCTCGACAAGGTGCAGTTCCTGGTGGTGGACGAAGCCGACCGCATGCTGGACTTGGGCTTCTCGGACGACCTGGCCGAGCTGAACCAGCTGACCAGCCAGCGCAAGCAGACCATGATGTTCAGCGCCACGTTCGCGCCCCGCATCCAGCAGCTGGCCATGCGTGTGATGCACGACGGTGGCTCGTCCGTGCAAAAGGTGACTATCGACTCTCCGCAAGAGAAACACACCAACATCAAGCAGGTGCTGTACTGGGCCGACAACGCCCAGCACAAGCGCAAGCTGCTGGACCACTGGCTGCGTGACACCACGATCAACCAAGCCATCGTGTTCGCCAGCACCCAGGTGGAGTGCGATGGTCTGGCCAACGACCTGCAGCAAGACGGCTTCTCGGCTGTCGCCCTGCACGGTGCCTTGAGCCAGGGCCTGCGCAACCGCCGCCTGATGGCGCTGCGCAGCGGCCAGGTGCAGATTCTGGTGGCGACCGATGTCGCAGCCCGTGGCATCGACGTGCCCACCATCACCCACGTGTTCAACTTCGGCTTGCCCATGAAGGCCGAGGACTACACCCACCGCATTGGCCGCACCGGCCGTGCGGGCCGCGACGGCCTGGCCGTCACTTTTGCCGAGTTCCGCGACCGCCGCAAGATTTACGACATTGAGTCGTACAGCCGCCAGCAGTTCAAGGCCGAAGTGATCCCTGGCATGGAGCCTGCCCAACGCGCCCCCCAGGCGCCCCGTGGCGGTGATTTTGGTGGCCGTGGCCGCTCGGGTGGCTATGACCGTGACAGCCGTGACCGCAAGTTCGGTGGCCCTGCCCGTGGCGGCTTCGGTGGTGGTTTTGGCGGCGGTTTTGCTGGCCGTGGTGACAACCGTGGTGCTCCAGCCCGAGGCGATGGTGGCGGCTTCGGTGGTCGTGACGATCGTGGTGCTGACCGTGGTTTTGCTCCTCGCCGCGACGGCGAAGGCTATGGCCGCAAGCCGGGCTTTGGCGATGCGGGCCGCGGTGGCTTTGCGCCCCGTGGCGATGCCGGCGCACCCCGTGGTGATTTCGCGCCGCGCAAGCCTGCGTTCTCCAAGCCTGCGGGTGGTGGTGGCAAGCCCTTTGTGGCCCACGATGCGCGCAAGCGCCCAGCGCGCCCCGCACGCTGATTGATGAATAGGGCTGGGGGCGTGTTGAGCGCTCCCACCGATCAAGGGCTGGTACCGCAAGGTGCCAGCCCTTTTTTGTGGCTGGAGTGCGGGCCCCCTGCTTTTTGCGGGCCGTGTCGTCAATAATTGCCCACGGAGGAATTTGTTGTGGTGTCTTCTCTCTCCTCGGGGGCCGATTACGAACACATGTTCGAGCTGGCGCCCGTGTCGCTTTGGCTGGAGGATTTCAGCGAACTCAAACGTCTGTTCGATGGCTGGCGTGCGCAAGGGGTCACCGACATACGCTCCCATCTGGCCGAAGACCCGGCCCGCCTGCGCCAATGCAGTGCGTCGCTGCGTGTGCTGCAGGTCAATCGGCGCACGCTGGAGTTGTTCTCGGCCGACAGCCAGCAGCATCTGGAAGCCAACCTCGACAAAGTCTTTCGGGATGACCGGCACGACACTGCGGCGCATGAGCTTGCGCAGCTGTGGGACGGACAGATGGAGTTTGCCAACCAGACGGTGAACTACGCGCTTGACGGCCGGCGCCTGGACGTGCTGGTCCGCGCGCGCATACTGCCTGGTCATGAGGCCGACTGGAGCCGCGTGCTAGTCTCTCTGGAGGACAACACCCAGCAACTGGAGGCTGCGCGCCGCTTGCGGCGCAGCGAGCAGTATGCGCGCGACCTGTTCGAGCATTCGCCGGTCTCGCTCTGGGTGGAAGACTTCAGCGCCGTGAAGAATCTGCTCGATGGCGTGCGCGCCCAGGGCATTGGCGACTTCAAGACCTTCCTCAAGGTACACCCCGACTTCGTGAGCCGCTGCATGCAGGAGATCCGCGTTATCGACGTGAACCAGCAGACATTGCGCATGTTCGGTGCTGCCAGCAAGGAGATGCTGCTCAACAACATCGGCCGCGTGTTCCGTGGCGAAATGCATGAGTCCTTCGCAGAGCAGCTGCAGGACCTGTGGGAGGGGAAGACCTTCCAGCAGCGCGAGGTGGTGAACTACTCACTGTCGGGCGACGCGGTGAACATCCACATGCAATTCTCGGTGCTCGATAGCCATCGGCATGATTGGGGGCTGGTGCTCCTGTCGCTGGTGGATATCACGGCCCGAAAAAAGGCCGAGGCTTACCTCGAATACCTGGGCAAACACGATGTACTCACCCAGCTGCGCAACCGCGCCTTCTATGCCGAAGAGCTGAACCGGCTCACGCGCAAAGGGCCCTGGCCGCTGTCCGTCATCGCCATTGACCTGAATGGGCTCAAGGTGGTCAATGACGAGCAAGGCCACGCGGCGGGCGACTCGATGCTGCGGCGCGTGGGTGAGGTGCTGGCCAAGGCCGTGGATGCCCCGGCCTGCGCGGCGCGCATTGGCGGCGATGAATTCACTGTGCTTTTGCCTGGCACTGAAGAGCGCGGGGCCTATGCGTTGCAGGAGCGCATCATCTCGATGCTGGAGCTGAACAACCAGTTCTACCCCGGCCAGCACTTGAGTCTGGCCATGGGCATCGCCAGTTGCCATTCCGGCGATGGGGTGGAAGCGGCGATCAATCGGGCCGACCAAGCCATGTACGCCGAGAAAAACCGCTATTACCAGCAGAAAAATGTGGACCGTCGGCAGCCGCACAACACCTGAGGTGGATGCATGCCCGGTGAGCACCTTGCACTGACAGTTGGCCATGGTCCTGCAGGGTAGTGCGGCCCCAGGAGCGATCCTGGGTGAACCCAGGGCGGATGCTCAGAGCTGAACGGGTGTGCGTCCGATGTCGGGCCAGCGGTTGTGCAGATAGATCCAGGCCGCGAGGCCTATGCCCATCATCAGCAGCGAGGCCAGCGCCAGCAGCACCGTGGAGTGCATGACCAGGGGGGCAATCAGACCGGCCACCAGGCCATTGGCGCTGGAGCCCACAAAGGCTTGCATCGACGAGGCCATGCCCCTGCGCTCCGGGTGCAGGTCCAGCACCAGCAGCGTGACCACCGGCACCATCAGTGCCCAGCCGAACGAGAAGATGGCAATGGGCAGCAGGGCCCACCAGGCGTGTGGCGGAAACAGCAGGTTGGCCGCGAGGTTGAGCACCGCCACCGTGCACATGATGAGAAACCCATGGCGTATCTGCCGCTTGGGTGGGATGCGCCCGGCCAGGCGCCCGCTAAGCCAGGCGCCGCCCATGATGCCCGAGATGGTCAGGATGAAGAACCAGAAGAACTGCGTGGGTGCCAGCGACAAATGCTCGCCCAGGAAAGCCGGTGCGGAGAGTACGTAGAGGAACATGCCGTTGAATGGCACGCCACTGGCCAGGGCCAGCAACACAAACCGCGCACTGGACCCGAGCTGCACATAGCCGCGCATCAGGTGGCGCACGTTGAAGGGCTGTCGGTGCTCGTGGTGCAAGGTTTCGGGCAACAGGCGGTAGTTGGCGGTCCACAGTGCCACACCCACCAGTGTCAGGAACCAGAAAATGCTGTGCCAGCCCAGGTGCACGAACAACCAGCCCCCTACGATGGGGGCAATCGCCGGGGCCACGCCAAAGTAGATGGTGACCTGGCTCATCACTTTCTGTGCCTGGGCGGGCGGGAACATGTCGCGGATCACGGCGCGCGACACCACGATGCCGGCCCCTGTGGACAGGCCCTGCAATGCCCGGAAAAAGACCAATTGCCCGATAGTCTGCGACAACGCGCAGCCCGCAGATGCCAGCGTGAACACCGCGATGCCCCACAGGATCACCGGCCTGCGGCCAAAACTGTCGGCCAGTGCTCCATGGAAAAGGCTCATGAACGCGAAGCCGAACAGGTAGGCGGACAGCGTCTGCTGCATCTGCACCGGCGTAGCACCCAGCGCTGTGGCGATGCCCGAGAACGCGGGGATGTAGGTGTCGATGGAGAACGGCCCCAGCATCCCCAGCACCGCCAGCAACACCGCCAAGGCCCAGCGGGGCGCTTTCCAGAGCAGGTGGGCTTGTGGGTTCATGCGAAGAGGGGAAGGGGTTGACGGGCGCACGCCGCAGGCGGGCGAGGGCCCGGTGCACGGGCGCAGCAGCCGATTATGCGGGACACGGCTTCTGGCCGCTGCCTGGTCCAACGCCGTGGATCAATAGCTGTAAGGAATCCACTCTCCGTTGCCCGACTTCATCAGATACTTGCCGGCCGCGTTGCGCATCACGATCACGTCGGCGTTTTCCGAGACGAAGGGCGTGGTCTCCGGTGCCTGGAGGCGATCGGTCAGTGGGCGGGCTGAGTCGGCATAGGGACTGTCGCTCAGCAGGTCGCCAAGCAAGGTGAACAGGCCCAGGTAGCTCATGGGCTGGTTCACCACCACCGGCGCTGTGGACTCGGCCGCAGGGTCTTTTTTCTTCATGCCCACGAGCTTTACGCCAGCAGGCACCAGTGTGATGCGTGGGCCTGGAATCTCGCGCATGCCCGAAATCTGTATCTTGTCGCCGCGCAGCGATGCGCCGTGTTCAGGCACGAGCACTACCACCACCGGTTTACCCGCCGTTTCCAATTCCGTAATGAATTTGTCGAAATCAGCCATCAATTGCACCAGGCGAGGCTTGTAGGTGTCCAGGCTGCTGCGGGAGGTCATGCCGGGCACGCGGTTGCCGTCGTGCAGTGAGATGCTGTTGTAGTACAGCGCCACGGGGGCGGCACCCCGCTCGCTGCTGCGCTTCTTCCACCACTGCGACAGCAGCGCGTGGTCGTTGTAGATCGGCGAGCCATCGAAGTTCTGCATGTGTACTGGCGCACTCTGGTTGGGCTGCAGCTTGCCCGCCAAACCGCCGCGCTGCTCCAGCGCATGGGCGTACTCTTCGTACACGCCATCGTGGTTGAGCAGAGCCGCTGTCTGGTAGCCCACCTTCTCCAGGTTGGGAAACACGTAACACTGTGGATCGATGCCATCGTACAGCTTGTTGTGGGGTGTTTGTCCGCACGAGCCGTGCAGCACGCGCAGCGAAGCCGGCCCGCTATAGCTGGCGGCGCTGTTGAAGTTGGTGAACAGCACGTCAAAGCGTTGGAGCAGCGGGTGGTTGCGCTGGCCCACAAACTCCATGTCGTCCCAGGACAGTGAGCATACGTGCAGCAGAATGATGTCGAAGGGGGGCGGTCCGCCTGCGGTGCTGAACTGCATCCGTTTCTGGCTTTCGCTGGCATAGAACTTTTGCAGGAGGGCGTCGGGGTCTGCCGCGTCGGCGCCCGCCACGGAGGAGCCATCGCCAGTGTTGGCCTGGGCATTTCCGGCATCGGTGATCTGAGCCTCCCGCTCCTGGAGGGCTGCCACCACTGGCACGCTCAAGATGCCAACAAGGGCCAAGGTGGCAAAGCGTACGCGTCGCGCCAATGCTGCATAGAGAAAGACACCGGCCACAGCCATCGCCACAGCCGTGGGGTTGACCAGCCGCCCGGCCAACTCCATCCAGTAGTCGGCGCTGAAACCCGCCAGGGCCTTGAGCTGGGATAACACGCGTCCCAGGGTGGGCAGGTAGGAGTCGTAGTACAGCAGGGCAATCGCCGCTGGCCAGGCCAGCACGGTGCGGGTGCGTCTCAGCATTCGGTGGCCGATGGGGGGCAGCAGCGCCAGCCACAGCAGAAGGTTCAGCCACCAGCTAAAACCGATGTAGCCCGTGAAGTACAGGCCGACCTTGGCCAGGAAGTACAGGTTCCAGTAGCTCATGCGCCCAGTCCCTGTTGTCTGCGTTGTCTCCCGGTGGGCCAGCGGGTGTGGGCAGCGTCGAGCAGCGATTCCCAGAACTTGCGGTAGCCGAGCACGCCGAGCTGGGCGATCTCCTGCAGGCCATGCAAGGGGCGGTCGATGTCATGGCTGTCGTTCCATTGCCGCCAGGTGTCGGGGCGGGCAAAGGTGCATTGCACCAGGTCGATCTGTTGTTCGCGGGTCATGGGGTCGAATTGCAGGCCCGTGGCGCCCTGGCCCCGGTGCAGCATGATGGTGGCGGGGAAGGTGCATTCGGAATGGCCGCGCCACAGGCCCACCTTTACCTTGTCCCCCACTGCCGGTCGGATGCCTTCGGGCAGCTCCAGGCCCACTCCTGTCATGGAGAAGTCGATGCAGACGGCCTGGAGCACCGTACCGTCGTCCTGGTACAGCGTGGCCTGCAGCCGGGTTGCCACACGGTGCATGCGGCGCACCTGGCGCGCCTCGGAGGCCACGCCCAGCGCTGCCCCCAGCATGAGGATGCTGTAAACGGTCCACAGCAGGTTCAGCAGCACGGTGGCCGTTTCTTCCGTGTTCCAGAAGAACAGGCGCATGATCCCCATGCCAAAGGCTGCGAAGTTCAGCAGCACCAGCACGGTGTAAGGGCGCGAGATGGCCCAGTCGAAGTAGGGCTCATCCACCAGTCCGCCCTTGGCTGTCACGTTGAACTTGCCCAGGCGCGGGTTGATCAGCGCCACCGTGGTGGGCAGTGCCACGTACCAAGCCAGCACGGTCTCATAGACCTCGGCCCAGAATGTGTGTCGGTGCTCGCCTTGCACGTGTGCGTTGGCGATGTTGGATTGCAGGATGTAGGGCAGAACGTACAGCGCGATCATGATCGCGCCCGCGTTGATGATGTGCCACTCGAAGAACAGGAAGGCCATGGGCGCGGTGAGGAACACCAACCGCGGCAGTCCGAAGAAGAAGTGCACCATGGCATTGGCATAACAAATGCGCTGCCACAGCGTGAGGCCCTTGCCGAGGAAGGGGTTGTCTACGCGGAAGATCTGTGCCATGCCGCGCGCCCAACGGATGCGTTGCCCCACATGGGCCGACAGGCTCTCGGTGGCGAGGCCCGCGGCCTGGGTTTCGTTGATGTAGGCCGTGGTGTAGCCGCGCCGGTGCAGCTTGAGGGCCGTGTGTGCGTCCTCGGTCACGGTTTCCACGGCGATGCCACCCACCTCCAGCAGCGGGCCACGGCGGATCACGGCGCAGGAGCCGCAGAAGAAGGTGGCGTTCCAGAAATCGTTGCCATCCTGGATCAGCCCGTAGAACAGTGCGCCCTCGTTGGGCACGCGGCGGAAGGTGCCCAGGTTGCGTTCAAACGGGTCGGGCGAGAAGAAGTGATGCGGCGTCTGCAGCATGGCGCACTTCGGGTCGCGCTGGAACCAGCCCACGGCCGTGGTCAGGAATGAGCGTGTGGGGATGTGGTCGCAATCGAAAATGGCGATCAGCTCGCCGTCGGTTTTGCCCAGCGCGTGGTTCAGGTTGCCAGCCTTGGCGTGGTTGTTGTCGGGGCGCACGATGTAACCCACGCCCATGGACTCAGCGAACTCGCGGAATTCCTCGCGCCGACCATCGTCCAGGATGAAGACCTTCACCTTGTCCTTGGGCCAGTCCAGTGCCATGGACGCCAGCACGGTGGTCCGCACCACGCTCAGGGGTTCGTTGTAGGTGGGAATGTAGACATCGACGGTAGGCCAGGAGGCAGGCTGGCCCTGCAGGTCGGCCGGGCGGCGGTGCAGGGGCCAGGCGGTCTGGATGAATCCGAGCACCACCACCAGCCACGTGTAGGCTTCGGCGGCCAGCAGGCCGTAGCCCAGGAAGGATTCAATGGCCGATTCGAACTCGATGGACGAGGTCACCCGCCACCAGGCATAGCGCCCCATGGCCAGCAGGCTGATGGCCGCCAGTGCCAGCGAGGGGTAGCGCCCTGGCAGGCGGCGCAGCACCAGCGACAGGCCCCAGCAAAGCAGCATGAACAGTGTCTGCCCGAGCCAGTTGAAGGGGGTCGTCATGACGACCAGCCCGGCCAGAAGGCCCACGGCCAGCACCACCCACCGGAGCCCGGGAATTTCCATGAGGGGAGACAGCACCTGGTCGGCCAGGCGCATGCCCTTCTCCACGCTGACATGGGTGGCCAACCGGTCCATGGCGCGCAGGAAGAGGCGTATGGGCCAGAACACCCCGTTCAGAAGCAGGGCCAGGCCTTTCCAGCCCCAGCGCAGCACAAACACCAGTCCTGCGAGCAGCCAGCGCCCCGGCTGAAGGAGCCAAGGCAGCAGTGCACGCTCGGGCGTGGCGGGCAGCACGACGCAGCGCCACAGCCACATCCACCATGGTGCACCGGGTGCCACTTCCAACTGCCGCGCAAGCCAGCGTATCCAGAGGCTCATGTGGTCTGGCTCGGAGCCCTCGTTCGCAGGCGCTTGAGGGGGGGATGGCGCGTTTGCGCGGGGTGCCACGCCCGTATCGTGCAGATAGGTCATGGCAGGGCGGCGCCGGACACCAGCATGGACGCGGGGGCCGCACGCTGGCCCACCAGCCAGTTGCACACACCCTGCAGGTCGTGGGCGGACTGTGCCTGGGGCGCCAGGCTGCCCACACACATGGCGCGGGCCAGTGCGCGCGCGATGTTCTCATCTTCGTGCAAGGTATAGGGGATGAGGCGCTCTCCCCATTGTTCGCGCAGGGTCTGCAAGGCCTCGCGGTGGGAGACCCGGCGCGGATCGAAACGCGTGACAAGCACACCCTGCTCACCGGGGGCTGCTGCAGCGCTGCGCAGCAGGGTCTGCACACTGCTCAGGGCCGCGCAGGCGCGGGCAGAGGCTTCCAGTGCCACCAGCACGGTGTCGGCGCAGTGCAGTGCGGCTTGGGCCCAGGGTGAGGGCCACAAGGGGGTGTCCAGCAGCACGGTGCAATCAGAGGGGATGTCCAGCAGTTCGATCTGGTCCTGCAGCCAGCGCGGCTGCGCCTGCAGCAGCTGGTGCAGGGTGCTGATGGTTTCCAGGGAAGCCGCTCCAAAAGGCAGGACTCGCACGCCATCCGAGTTGTCAAATCCGTTTTCAGCCCACCATTGCCCGTTGGCCGCTGCGCGAGCCCATCCAGTGGTGCTGGCCTCGCGCATGCCCAGATGCCGCGCCAGCAGGTTTTGGGCGCACAGCTCCACCGCCAGGCTGCTCTGGCCCTGGCGCGCCAGGAGCGTGGCCAGATGGGCCGTCAGGGTGGTTCGCCCCACTCCTCCGAGTGGCGATACAACGGCAATCACACGCATGCAAAGTCTCTGTTCATTCGTTCACTCAAGGTGTGGAAGGTGGCGTTGGCGCACCGGCCGCATCCGTTTGCGGTAGTTCGGGCCGGTAGGGCCTCACGCAGCGCAGTGGCTGGCGTGCCCGTTGCGCACGGCGCAGCAGCAACCAGCAGGGCCAGGCCAGCAGGGCTCCCAGCAGCATGTAGAGCAGCAGCATCAACAGCGTCATGCCACGGACCTCCCGGCAGGGTGCGGCACGGCACGCCGTGCAATGGGGCAGCGCTGCACGCTGGGGCCTGCCGCGACATGCACGGCGCCGGTGTCCGCAGGCAATGCGGGCAATGCAGGCCGTGTGGACGAGGGAAGGGGGGGTATGAAAGCTGGCGCAGCAGTGGCGACTGCCGGCGCCGCTGGCGTGTGGCCGAGCAGCGCACTGTAGTCGGGCAAGCCCTTGCGCGAGGCCTCTTGAAGGTGGCCGGTCATGGCTCGGATGCCTGTGTCCGAGCAGTCGGTGGCTTCGGATGAGAACAACTGGGTCAAGGGCAGTGCAAAAAGTCGGTGCAGCGCCAGACCCACATCGGGTTCACGGCAGGCGAACAGGAAGACGTACACCGCCTCATGGTCGGCGGTGAAGAGGTCGCCGTCGCGTGCGGTGTGGCAGGCGCGCAGCGCATCCAGGTGCGGGATCTGCGCCAGCACGTTCAGTCGCACCAGGCTGTGCGACAGGCCAATCGCATGTGTGCGGTCCAGCATGCTGCGCACCAGTGCACAGAACTGCGCCGGCGGCTGGTAGCCCCGCTCGCGTGCAGGCATGAAGCTGCCCAGCGCCTGCTCGTAGTCCGGGTGCACCTTGCGGGTGTGGCTTTGGGCGTTGATGTCCTGCAGCAGCTGCAGGAGCCGCGAAAACCCCACCTCCTTGTAGACCACGGCACTGGCGCCCAGTTGCAGCAGGGCCTGCTCGCTGTGTGTGCGCAGCTTTCCCAGGTTTTCCCGCACCACGATCTTGAGCGTGAGCGGGCGCGACAGGCGCAGCTGATGCACCAGGCGTGCACGGGATTCGAAGTCTGACGCCTGGCCCGCATCCAGGAGCACGGTGGCAGCCACACTGGCGGCGGCCGCTATCTCCAGGTCGGCGAGGCCCTCGACGATGCGCCAGTGGCCGGGCACGCCACGCTGGCCTTCGATGGAAGCACGCGTGGCGATGACCTCGGACTGGTCCGCCGCTTCGACCAGTTCGCGCGCGGCCCCCCGCGTGCGCGTGCCGTCGGCAGCCAGGCGGCCCGTTGTGTCGTCGCGCAGCAGCCCGAACGCCGTCTGGAAGAGCGCGCCGCTATCGGTATTCCAGCGCTCCAGGCCCAGGCTCCAGCGGTCCGCATCGGTGCGCAAGGTGGCAATGTGCATGGACATCTGGCACAGATTGCGCAAGGCGGGCAGAAGCACTTCAGGCTCCAGCGGCGGGAAGAACCCCAGCACCACAGGGCGTGCACGCTCGCGGCACAGGACGCTGAGCTGGCGGCTTACCCGGGCCAGCTCCGCCACGCTGAGGCCTGCCAGCAGGCCCTGGGCGTCACAGACAAACAGCGCATGTGCATCGCTCAGGCCGGTGCGCTCCAGTTCCTGCATCAAGGATAGGAGCCCATGGCGCCGCACCTCGGCCTGCAGGCCGGGCGAGAGCACCCACAGCTGCAAGCCGCCGGCGCGGTAGGCGGCCTGCAGGGCTGGGCGCCGCAGCAGCCCGTCCACCCATGACGTGTCGGATGCGACCAGGCCCACGGAGCCTGCAGCGAGGGCGTCCTCCAGCAGTGCGGGGTACCACAGCGCAGCACTGGGCGCATCGGCTGCGACCAGGGAGACAGGGACATGCGCAGGCAACTGGCTCACGCCATCGGGCAGACCTTGGATACCGATGTGCATGGGGGTTGCGCCACCGTCAGGCCCACGGCCAGGGGAAAGGCGCAGGCGCCGGAGCCAGGTGCGCGCCCGCCCTGGAGGCAGAAGGCTTTTGCGCGGGGGAGAAGAGGCGGTGGACATCTCAGAAACTCGAATAAGGCTGGACGGGGCGCGGGCGGTTTTCCAGCGGCGCCAGCACCGGGTCAAAGCGATAACGGCCGTACACCATGAGGTTGGTGGGGGCGTAGTAGGCGGAGCGGTCCAGCTCCAGCTGGGCACCGAGCGAAAGATTGCGTGTGACCTGGTACTCCAGCACGCCCCGGAACGACCGGCCAACCCCTGAGCCTGAACTGCCTGGGTACACCGGGACATTGCCACTTTCCGCCAGGCGCGCACGCGCCAGCGCCTGCAGTAGCGCGCTCTGCGGGAAGTAATCGCTGTCGGCGCTGCTGCTGCGCGATACCGATACCGAACCCCGCGCCAGCCAGGTGAGGGCCCCGTGGCGACCGCTCCATTCCACAGGCAGTGCAAGGGAAGCGTAGCTGCGTGGACTGTAGTAGCCACCGTGGCCAAAGCTGTACTCCGACAAGTCTTTGCTGTAGTGCCAGGCGGAAAACGCCACGCCCATGTTGACCACGCTGTGGCTGCTGCGCCAGACGTCGCGGTCCACAGCCACGCGCAGTTGGGCGCGGGTGTTGTTTTCCACGTTCTTGCCGGTCAGGGCTGCGAGATTCAGGCTCACCGAGCCGCTGTAGGGACCGAAGTCGGTGGACAGGCGCGCCGCGGCGCCGGTGGCCACCACGCCACCCCAGGTCTCGCCGGAGACGGGATCGCGGGCACCGGCATAGGACAGCAGGCTGCCTGTGATGGGGCGACGGAAAGCTTCGAGCTTGTAGCCGTAGCGGCCCAGGGTGCCGGTTTTGGTCAGCCCCCCCACCACGTTGGTCACCGGGAAGCCCACGCCGGTGGCTCCAATGTCCCATTGGATGTCGTCGCCCACAAAACCAAAGCCCAGGTTGGTGCCTGCGCCACGCTGGCGGCGGGAGGTCAGGGGCGAGCCTGGGGGCAGAGCGGCCATCTGGCCAAAGTCCAGCAGGTCCGAGCCATCGGCAGGCAAGTCCCCTGCGTTGAGCTTGACCCGGTCCACATGCAGAAAATAGTGCCCGTCGTAGCCGCGTGGCATCCAGGCGACGAGGGGGCGCTCCCAGCCGCGCAGGCTGGAGATTCCCTCGGTGGAATTCTTTCGCAGCCCGGTGTGCGCGGCCTCGATCCAGACCTGTCGGCGAGCCTCGATGGCATCGATTTCGCCCTGGATCTTGGCGACCACGGCCGGGTCTACGGGCTGCGAGAGCGCGTAGCTCTTTTGCAGCGCCAGCGGGGGCTCGGCATCTATCGTCCTGACGGGGGGAGGTTCGGCTGTCGCAGGGGCTGCGCCGTGTGTCTCCAGCATCAGAGCGCTGCGGAAAAACACCAGCGCCTGCGCATAGTTGCGGTTGGCGCGTTCCAGCCGCGCAGCGTGCAGCAGGACGTCGCTGTCCTGTGGAAACGCCTGCAGCAAACGTGTGGAAAGTGCCCGGGCCTCTTCCATGCGGCCGGCGCGTTGCCAGATGCGCAGCAGCGCCAGCTGCTGTCCGGCGTCGTTCGGGGGCAGATGGTCTTGCAGCCACAGGGCGTGTTCGGTGGCGCCCCTTGCATCGCCCAGCCGCGATAGCGCATCCGCCAGGGACATGCGCAGGTCCAGGCCGTCGGGCTGCGCTGTGACCAGTGGTGCAAGCAGCTGGGCTGCGTCGGCATACTCGCCTGCCGCCATCAACAGGCGGGCCTGCGTTTGCGCACGCTGCTGGACCGCGTCGGGAGAAGCAGCCGGGGCTGGCAGCTGCAGTGGCTGGCGTGCCATGCGCACGGCTTCGGTCAGGTTACCGGCCTGGCGCTGCTGTTCGATGAGCCGCTCGCGGTGGGCGGTGTAGAGGGCTACGAGGCGCGCTTCTTGCTCGACGCTCCAGCCCGGTGATTGCAACAGGCGAGGCAGGTGTTCGGCCAGTGCGGCATCGTCCTGTGCGCGGTTGAGCAACTGGGCATGGTCGAGCTGCGTCTGTGGCTCCATGCGGGGCGTGCGCGCCGCCAACCGGTTGAACACTGCCACGCCTTGCAGGGGCTGTGCCCGGCGGAACCAGGCATTGGCCACGGTGTAGAGCAACTCGGCATCGTTGCCTGCGGTCTGCTCGGCCCGGGCAAGCAGTGCCTGCGCTTCGGCGGGCTGGCGGCTGGCGGCTGCCTGCGCCACCAGCGCATTGACGGTGGAGCGTTGGCTCAGAGCCTGCATCGATTCGGTGCGCTCGCCGGATGGAATCTGCGCCAGATCGGCCAGCGCCCCCTGGTCGTCATCCACCGCAGAGCGGATCAGCGCCCGCGCGTACAGCATGGCACTGCTGGCCACTCCCGGTGGGTTGGCTGTGGCGCGTGCCATGCCTTCGTCCATGACATTGAGTGCTTCCTTGGGCAGGTTCAGCCGCAGGTACAACCGTGCCAGGCGATGTCGCACCCAGGCGTCGCCCGGTGCCAGCACCACGGCAGATTCAAGGGCGCGCAATGCAGCACTCAGACGCTGCGCCTGCAGGTGCTCTTCGGCCTGGGCGACCAAGATGTCGGCCTGCGTGCCTGCGAGCTTTGCGCCCAGGGCAGCGTCGCGGGTGGCGGCCTCGGCCAGCAAGGCCAGCGCCTTGCCTGAGCGCTGGGTGCGGGCATACAACCCGGCCAGCCCCTTGACGGCAGCGCTGCTGTTGGCCTCATGCCGCAGCGCGTCCAGATACAGGTTTTCGGCCAGCGCGTGGTCTCCCTGCAGGTCGCGGATGCTGGCCAGTGTGGTCAGCGCCTCTGTGTTGCCGGGTTGCAGGGCCAGCGCCCGCTCGGCCAGGCTAGCGGCCGTAGATAGTTCGTTCTTCTCGATGGCCCGGTCTGCCTGTCGCAGAAAGCCCCAGAACCGGGCCGTCTCCTGCAGTTCTTTCCATTTGTCCTGGCGGGTCAGCGCATAGGCCTGGCCAAACAGCTCCTGGGCCTGGGCGTGTTCACCCTGGCGCAGACGGATGAGCCCGAGGTTGCCCAGGCTGTCACCGTCGCTGGGGCGCAAGGCCAGTGCAGCCTGGAGCTGTTCTTCGGCCAGTTCGGTGTTGCCCTGGTCCAAAGCTGCCCGTGCGGCATTGCGCGCCAGGTTGGCGGGGTCGCGGGCTGCCCGGGCGGCGCGCTCCACGGCCTGTTGCATGGCGGCCAGGCGATCTTCCATGGCCTGGTCGCCGGGGTAGCGCTGCAGAAAGGCACGCACGCGGGGCAGGTTGGCGGAGGTGTTGGCCAGCCGGTCCATGGCACGGCGCCACAGGTCCTGCAATTGTTGGGCGTTGACATCGGGTTGCTTGGCCAGCGATTCGATTTCCTGCACCACGGTAGTGGGGTTCTCGCCCTGGTACATGCGCATTTCGAGCTGCGCCAGGCGGTAGCGCGATTCACCGGTCTCCTGGTACAGCTTGCCCAGCTGGCGCAGGGAGTCGGCATTGCGCTTGGTGCTGGAGCCGAGGATCTGGTGGTATTCCAGCGCCAGTCCACCCAAGGTAGGGGGGCCTTGCGGGAACAGCTCGCGCGCCAGGTCGGCGGCCTCGGCCTTGCGGCCTGCACGCGCCATGAGCCGCATTTGCGAGAGTTTTTCACGTTCGCTGCCATAGACCCGCACCAGGGTCTCCAGCTCCTGAGTCACCGCGTGGCCAGGGTGGCGGCTGCGCAGGGTGTCGAGGATGCGCTTGGCTTCATCCATTTTTTTCTCGCGCAGCGCCAGGTCGCCGAGCGTGCCCAGTCCCTGCGGCGAATAGGGGTCCATGGCCAGGACCTTGTCCACCAGCTGGCGCGCCATGTCAGGGCGGTTCTTGGAGGCCCACATGCGGGCACCGCTGAGCAGCTCGGCCTCGACGGCCGACGGCGTGCTGGCGTGCACGCCCTGGACTGGGGGCAGGCAGGCTGCGGCCAGCAGGGTGATGGAAGGCAGCCAATGGCGGGGGCGGCGGGGGGCTCGGGTCACGGTTTCCACCGCGCCAGGAGCTGGCCCGTTGCTGTGAAGCGGTACTGCCCCTCGAATGCACCCTGGCCAAACAGGGCCAGCACCTGCTCATAGTAGGCCTTGGGCCGCAGGGGGCGTGCCTCCAGGCGCATGCGCTGCGACTGCAGTGCCTTGTCGTCCCCCATGGCACGCAGAAAGGGCAGTATCGCGGCCGAAAAGCCCGAGGGCGCAGGGCCCGAGGCCTGCCCAGTCAGGATGTCGATGGATTCGGGCGGATAGCCCTGCTCGCGCACATAGCGGGCCATGGGCGCCAGGGTGTCGAGCAGCGCTTTGCGCCCGGGCGCGTCGGCATGCATCACACCGGCCCACAGGTAGACACGGATGGCGTTGTAGGTGCCCTGGCCTTTTTCCTTGCCTTCTGTATCGACCAGAAAGCCCTGTTTGGCGTCGTACACCGTCCAGTCGGGGGTAAAGCCCTTAGGCGATGCGCCACGGATGACTTTGAGCGAGCTGTCCACCAGCTTTTTCCATTGCGGGTCGTAGTCACTGGCGGCCAGCCAGTGCATCAGGTGCATGGGCATGTAGCTGGGGTTCAGGCGCCAGCGGCCGTTGGGCTGCACGAACCCCTTGGGCGCGGGCAGCAGTGTGGGGCCCAGGCCCGGGATGTCGGCGGTTTCCTCCCGCAGCACACGTGCGGCCAGCAGGGCCGAAAGGGCGCGGTAGCTGCGCTCGTTCCACAGTCGGCCGGCCTCGCCCAGCGCATAGGCAATCCACAGGTCGGCATCCGATGCGGCGTTGCTGTCGATCACACCCCATGTGCCGTCGGGGCGGCGGCCCCAGAGCCATGCAGGCAGGCGCGCGGTCATGTCGCCTTCGCAGAGGTTGTTCTCGGTCCAGCGCAACAGCTTGTCGAACATGGGCCGATCGTTTGCCACCAGTGCAAAGAAAAGTGCGTAGGACTGGCCTTCGGAATAGGTCTGGCCACCCCCATCATCGTCAGAGACCACACGGCCGCCTTCGTTGATGAATTGGGCTTTGAAAGCGTCCCAGGCGGGCCAGGCGGTGCGGCCTCCGCCCGCTGCGGCTGGCTGGGCCTGTGCGCTCGGTAAGCAGGCCAGCAGGGCGGCACTGGCGCAGGTCTGCAAGGCGGCGCGGCGATGAACGGGCTTAGTCATGGTGTGCAGCCAGTCGGCGCCGCGCCATGCTGCGCAGCGCTGCGTAGACGATGAAAGTCAGCAGCAGGCCAGTGCCAATGCCCACGAGGGCCAGCAGCAGCGGATGGCTGTGCATGTGGAACCACAGGCGCTGCCACCAGGGCAGGTCACCTACGTAGTACACCGGCTTGATGCGGAAGCTTTCGATGGCGTCGCCGCGCATCAGTCCCAGGTCGCCACGCAGGCTCTTGATTTTGCCCGCGTCATTCAGGCCCTGGCTCAAGAGGGACATGGCATCCTTGTCGGTGGCGGTAAGGGCTACCACGCTGCGCCCGCTGCTCAGGGGCGATTCGAAGCCCGTCACGGCTGCCAGCGGGCCTTTGCCCTGCAACACGGCCTGGCCCCCCGAAGCCGACAGGCGCTGGTGGGGCTCCAGGTTGAAAAGATCGAAGAAT
This sequence comes from Acidovorax sp. BL-A-41-H1, assembly GCF_051942715.1. Classification (NCBI taxonomy): domain Bacteria; kingdom Pseudomonadati; phylum Pseudomonadota; class Betaproteobacteria; order Burkholderiales; family Comamonadaceae; genus Acidovorax; species Acidovorax sp. BL-A-41-H1. The sequence continues at coordinate 76,917 of NZ_JBPVJQ010000012.1, forward strand.
GAACCCATCGCGCGTTCCAGCGGTTGCACCGAACGTGCGCCCGCTGCCAGCAGGGCTGGCAGGTGGCTCTTCCATTTTTCAAGCAGTCCGTCGCTGTCACCCTGGGAAATGACCAGGATGTCGGTGTCGGCCGCCTTGTCGGCCTCGGCCGCGCTGAGCAACTTGAAGCGCGTACCGGGATAGCCGGTGGACGCGCTCATGCGGCCCACGGCCGTGAGAAACACTTCCACGTCGGATGGCGTCGGCCGGTTCGGCAGGATGATGGACGTCTGCGCCAGATCGGGCACCCGCGTGAACGGGAAACCGCTGTTGGCATAGGCCGCCAGATTGGGCATGGCCAGGTAGTGGCGGAAAGCCGTGAGGTCGATGGTGGAATGCGGGTCGATGGCTGCGAACAACTCGGTGGGCGGTGCCGAGCGACAGCGGCCAAGATCGTTGGGAGGGATCTGGAAGGCAAACTGCAGCTGGTTGTCGCCACCGATCATGAAGGCCGGGATCTTCAGGTCCGAACGGGTCTGGGCACTGCCATCGTCGAACAGCGGCAGCATGATGGTGCTCTTGCCACTGGTGCGGTCTTCGCGCGACTGCAGCGGGTAGGACTGGATGAACTGGTTGTTGATCGAGATATTGAGCGCCCCATGGTCCGAGACACTGTTGGGCGTGTAGCGGTAGGTCAGGTCCAGCGGCACACCCTTGGCGTTCCAGGTGAACAGGTCAGGCGCCATGCGGGTGTAGACGTTCACCGTGTCGTTGAGCACCGCGCCGCGCAGCTGAAGCTCCGAAGCGCTGGACACCAGTTCTGCCAGCTTCACAGGCCGTTGGGTCGTGATCCACCGGGGTGCGTCGTACGGCTTGGCCAGGGCCGGGTACTCCAGCGACTTGACGGTGATGCTCTGCCCCGAGAGCGCGGCCTTGCCCAGGGCCAGCGCGTCGGCCGCCATCTGCAGCTGCGCATCGTCCTTGCCCAGCACCAGCAGCAGCTTGGCGCCGGGCATGTCGGGGTGTGGCACGACGGACAGCGTGGGTTCTTCCACCGCTGGAAGGGTCTGCAGGAAGGCGGGGCGGTTGTTGTTGGTGGCCAGCACCACGGCGTGCTGGCGGGGCAGCTGGTTTTCAAACACCGGAAACTGGTTGCCACGGTAGCCTGCCAGCATGCCGATCCAGCTTGCGACGGAGCCCGACGCCTTGAGTGTGCCCATGCTGGGCTTGTCGCCGTACACAAAAGGCAGGTTGACGGGCCGGTTGTCACGTGGGTCGAAGAACGGTGCGGGCAGCAGGGCCAGATCGTCGCGCAGCGGGATCTGGCGCAGCGAGAGTTCGAGCTGGCTTTCGTTGCTGATGGTGGCCCACAAGCTCGAATGGTTGGGCGTTTCGCATTCCATCGTGTAGTGGCCGATGAACTGGAAGCGGAAACGGTTGTAGTCGGTGAAGTAGCGTGGGTCGATGTTGAGTTCGACGGTCTGTGGTGTGCCCAGACGCTCTTTGTCGAGGACAAGGGTTTGCAGCGTTTCGTCGTTGAGCATCACCTTGAGGTGCGACAGCACCGGGATCAAGGCCGGCGACAGCGTGAAGGTCAGGCGCAGCCGGGCCGATTCCACCGCTTCGTCGCGCCGCACGCCCACGCCCACGCTGGCCTCGCTCTCCACGCCGCGCAGGGCGATGGGGCGCGCCACGCCAAGATCCTTGAGGCTGACCCTCCACTGCCGGGAGGGCAGTGGCGAGGGCGTTGCCACTGTTGCATGGGCTGCACTGGCTCCTGTGTCTGCGGGTGCCACCTTGCTGCGCACCACATCGCGTTCTGCCCTGGCCTGGTTGCGATCCTTGGCCCCGGCGTCACGCGATTTGGAGGACTGTGCATTGGCAACAGGGTGGGGCAGCGAGATCAGGCCGACGGCGATGAGTGCGAGCAGGATGGAGGGCGCGCCGGTTTTTTGGGGGCTGGATGTCACGGTGTTCTGGGTGTCTCGTTCCGGGTGAGGATGGCGTCGTGGGCTTACTTCACCGGTGTGTCATGTGTTTGACAAAGTGTAGCCACGCGTTTCGTCCGCAAATGGTCGGGAGACATTTGTTTGCAATCGCCGCCAGGCCTGGTGGGAGCGTTCCTGCCATGGGTACGAGGCGGGTGTGCGTTTGGATTCATGGGTCAAAAAATGGCCGCCAGAACCACGCGCCATCACACTGCCTCAGCCTTTGGCGGTGGCAATGTGGATCGTGGGATGGTGGCCGTCTGGGGAGACGCATTCGTTGCCGCCTGAGGAGGGCGGACACCAAGGCCGTGTGGCCCGGAGGTCAGAGCCTGCACCAGCAGGCTTCCGGGCGGTGCGCGCGTACTGGCTGCAAGAGTGGGGCAGTTGTTCTGAAAACAAAAAAGCCTGCTACTTATAGGTAGCAGGCTTTTTGTGCCTTGCGGCTTCGATTTGGTGGGTCCTGAGTGACTCGAACACTCGACCTACGGATTAAGAGTCCGCTGCTCTACCAACTGAGCTAAGAACCCAAATCTTTTTAAAATCTGTCTGCGTTGCTGCAGAGCCTCGAATTATGCACTAATTTTTTGGTTGTTAGCAAGTCGGGCCAAAAAATTTCACTGCATCGCGTTGCGGCTGGCCAGTTCCACAAAGAGGCCGCTGTGGTCCAGATCGCCCAGGCCATGCTCGACACCGTCGGCATACAGGGCTTCGAACAGTGCGGTGATGGGGGCATCAAAGCCTGTCTCATGGGCGGTGGCCATGGCGTTGCGCATGTCCTTGAGCTGCACGGCCATGCGGCCCCGGGGGGCGAAGTCGCGCTCCACCATGCGCTGGCCATGCAGTTGCAGGATGCGGCTGTCGGCAAAGCCACCGCTGATGGCCTCGCGGACCTTGGCCATGTCGGCCCCGCCCTTGGCCGCAAACAGCAGCGCTTCGGCCACGGCGCCAATCGTGATGCCCACGATCATCTGGTTGGCCAGTTTGGCGAGCTGTCCCGCACCATGGGGCCCCACATGGGTGGCGCGGCCCAGCGAGGTAAACACGGGCAGTGCGCGCTGAAAATCTTCGGGGCGGCCGCCGACCATGATGGCCAGGGTGCCCGCTTCGGCACCCACGGTGCCGCCGGAGACTGGCGCGTCCAGGTGCGCCACGCCCAGCTCGCCCAGGCGCGCGGCATGGTCACGCGCTTCGCTGGGCTGGATGGAGGCCATGTCGATGAACAGGCTGCCTTTGCGCATGGCCCGGGCGGCGCCCTGGTCAAACAGTACATGGCCGACCACGGGGCCGTTTTCGAGCAGGCTGATCACGATGTCGGCGTCCTGCACGGCTTCTGCGGGCGTATTGCTCACGGTGACACCATACAGGGCCAGCGGCTCTGCCTTCGCACGGGTGCGGTTCCAGGCCCGCACCGGGTGGCCCGCTTCGCTCAGGCGGCGGGCCATGGGCAGGCCCATCATGCCAATGCCGAGAACGGCGATGCGCAGGGGTGTAGTGGTCATGGCGTACTTCTTTTTGCTGAGATGAAAGGCTGTCTCTGCTGCCATCATGTGCCTTTTTGGTGCACCAGCCTGTCACGGAGCTTGCAGCTTGGAGCGAATGGAAAGATGATGCCCGAAGCTGTTTTGCCCAAGGAGACATCGCCCATGAGCTTGCCCCTGAACGACCCGGCCTGGCTGGAGCGCATGTACAACAACCGCGCGCTGGTTCCCGACCACATGGACTACCTGCAGCGCTGGGCCCGGGATTCCGCGCAGGTGCGTGCCCAGGTGCCCTGTGTGCTGGATGTGGCGTATGGCGCGGGTGCTGGGGAAACCCTGGATGTTTTCCCCTCCACGCGCCCCGCCGGCGCCCCGGTGCCGGTGCTGGTGTTCATCCACGGCGGTTACTGGCGGGCCCTCGACAAATCCGACCATTCCTTCATCGCACCCCCGTTCAACCAGGCGGGCTTCTGTGTGGTGGTGGTGAACTACGCGCTGTGCCCGGGCACGCCCGAGGCGCCGGTCACGATTCCGCACATCGTGCGGCAGATGGAAAAAGCGGTTGCCTGGGTGGCGCGCAACATCGAGGCCCATGGCGGGGATGCGCGGCGCATCACCGTGGCCGGGCATTCGGCGGGCGGGCATCTGGCGGCCATGTTGCTGACGAGTGTGTGGCCGCTGATCGGTGCAGGCCTGCCGGATGGGCTGGTGCGCAACGCGCTGTCGATCTCGGGGCTGCACGACCTGGAGCCTTTGATGCACACCCCTTTTCTGCAAGAGGCGCTGCACCTGACCGACCAGCATGTGCTGCAGGACAGCCCCGCGCGCCTGCTGGCACCCGAGCACGGCATTCTTTACTGTGTGGCGGGCGGGGATGAGAGCGAAGAATTCCACCGCCAGAATGGCCTGGTGCAGCAGGCCTGGGGTGTTCACTCGGTGCCGCGCTGCCAGGTGCTGCCGGGGCTGAACCACTTCAGCATCCTCGACACCCTGGCCCAGCCCGGCAAGGACTTGCACCACATGGCGCAGAACCTGCTGCGGATGTAGCCTGCCGCGAGGCCGTGGCATGGTGCACGGCGCCCGGCAGCGCGGGCTCTACATCAGCAGGTGTTCGCCTGCGTTGTCGCCGCCCAGGATCACATAGTTCACCTTGCGGATGTCCATCAGCTTCTTGCCCCCGGCATAGCTGATGGAGCTTTGCACGTCCTGCTCCATCTCGATGAGCGTGTTGGCGAGCTGGCCCTTGATGGGCTCCAGGATGCGCTTGCCTTCGACATGCTTGTATTCGCCCTTGTTGAAGTCGCTGGCCGAGCCGTAGTACTCCTTGAACAGCGCGCCGTCCACTTCCACCGTCTTGCCGGGCGATTCCTCGTGGCCTGCAAACAGCGAGCCGATCATCACCATGCTGGCACCAAAGCGAATGCTCTTGGCGATGTCGCCGTGGCTGCGGATGCCGCCGTCGGCAATGATGGGCTTGGTGGCCACGCGCGCACACCACTTCAGGGCCGACAGCTGCCAGCCGCCCGTGCCAAAACCGGTCTTGAGCTTGGTGATGCACACCTTGCCCGGGCCCACGCCCACCTTGGTGGCATCGGCGCCCCAGTTTTCCAGGTCGATCACGGCCTCGGGGGTGGCCACATTGCCTGCAATCACGAAGGACTTGGGCAGCTTGTCCTTCAGGTAGCCGATCATGTTCTTCACGCTGTCGGCATGGCCGTGGGCGATGTCGATGGTGATGTACTCGGGCGTGAGGCCCAGGGCCACCAGCTGGTCCACGGTGTCGTAGTCGGGCTGCTTCACGCCCAGCGAAATGGATGCGTAGCAGCCCTGTGCGTGCATGTCCTTCACGAACTGGACGTTGTCCAGGTCAAAGCGGTGCATCACGTAGAAGTAGCCGTTCTTCGCCATCCAGGTGCAGATTTTTTCGTCCACCACCGTTTTCATGTTGGACGGCACCACGGGCAGGCGGAACGAGCGCCCGCCCAGCTCCACGCTGGCATCGCATTCCGAGCGGCTTTCCACCCGGCACTTGCGCGGCAGCAAAAGGATGTTGTCGTAGTCGAAGATTTCCATGAGATTCCAAGCTCCTTTGAAAGGCGCTGCCAAACCATTTCAGCAGCGTGGGGCGCTTGGCTTGGGACCGGCTTGGTTTGTGGGCGGGGCCGTGGTGGCCACTCCGAGCCCCGCAATGCGCGGGCACAAAAAACCGGGCGACAAGAAACTTGGGCCCGGTGATTGATTCTACCCGCCTGTGCGGCAGACCCTATAACACTGATGGTATGAGCGGTATCACGGGCACCGCCGATGCGGCCGGTGTCACTGGCAGCGGGACTGCGCAGCGGCCACCACGCGGCCCTGGGCGTCCTGCACCCAGCCCACCAGGCGCAGGTGCTCTGGCTTCGCCCCCTCGGGGATGCGCACCGGGCGCATCTCCTGCTGCTTGAATTGCTCTGTTTTTGATAGCTTTTTGCCTTTATCCCATGCGCCGAGAAGCATGTTTCTGACCACATTTCTGGGCACTGCAGTGCCATCGGTTCCGGCAGGCAGGGATTCGACCAGCGCCAGGTGAAAACGCCAGGGGCCGTGCTGGCGCGCGGCGCGGGCCGGCGTGAAGGTGATGGCGGCGCCCATGTAGTCGTTGAACGGCGGGCCCTGTGCCACGCGCAGTTGCGCAGGGGCTGCTGATTCAAGGGCTGCGATGTGCACGTCGGTGCGTGCAGGCACGGGGCGGGCCAGCGTGTCCAGGCGCACCAGGGCATCGCCGTTGGCGGCGGCTGACAGGGGCGCGTCGTCGCCCAGGGCGCCGGGCACGATCCAGTCCAGCACCACGGCCTGGCCTCGGGCGGACGGGGCGGGGGTGGCCGGGTCGGTCCAGCAGGCCTCGCAGTCGGCGTTGATGAAGCGCTCGAACACCGCCACGGGCCGGGGCACGCCGTCGCTGCTGCAACTGGCCTGGGCCCAGGCGCCGGGGGTGTAAGAAAGTGCCAGCAGCAGGCCGGCCAGGGTAGGAGCAATGTTTTTCATGGGGGGGCGGGGCAGGGGCGGGGGCGCTTTCTACAATGGCCGGATGTTCCCACAAGACCTGTTTTCGGGTGCGCCGTCGCCTTCCCCCGCCGGTGCCGCCCCGGCCCCCGCGCCTTTGTCCCCCCTGCTGCAGAACCTGAACGACGAGCAATTGGCCGCCGTCACCCTGCCCGCAGGCCATGCGCTCATCCTGGCGGGCGCGGGGTCGGGCAAGACCCGCGTGCTCACCACCCGCATTGCCTGGCTGCTGCAAAACGGCCACGCCACACCCGGCGGCATCCTGGCCGTCACCTTCACCAACAAGGCCGCCAAGGAGATGGTGGCCCGCCTGTCGGCCATGCTGCCCGTGAACGTGCGCGGCATGTGGATCGGCACCTTCCACGGCCTGTGCAACCGCCTGCTGCGCGCGCACCACAAGGCGGCGGGGCTGCCGCAGTCGTTCCAGATTCTCGACACGCAAGACCAGCTCTCGGCCATCAAGCGCCTGTGCAAGCAGCACAACGTGGACGAGGAGCGCTTTCCGCCCAAGCAGCTGTCGTACTTCATCGCCAGCTGCAAGGAAGAGGGCATGCGCCCGGGCGACGTGCCCACGCACGACAGCGACAGCCGCAAGAAGGTCGAGATCTACCAGCTGTACGAGGAACAGTGCCAGCGCGAAGGCGTGGTGGACTTTGGCGAGCTGATGCTGCGCTCTTATGAGCTGCTGCGCGACAACGATCCGATCCGCGAGCACTACCAGCGCCGCTTTGCGCACATCCTGGTGGATGAGTTTCAGGACACGAACAAGCTGCAGTACGCCTGGCTCAAGCAACTGGCGGGCAATGAGGTGAACGGGCACTACGAGGCGCGGGGCAGTGTGATCGCCGTGGGCGACGACGACCAGAGCATCTACGCGTTTCGCGGCGCGCGCGTCGGCAACATGACCGACTTCGTGCGCGAGTTTGATGTCAGGCAGCAGATCAAGCTGGAGCAGAACTACCGCAGCTACAGCAACATCCTCGACTCGGCCAACCACCTCATCAGCCACAACAGCCGCCGCCTGGGCAAGAACCTGCGCACCACGCAGGGCGCGGGTGAGCCCGTGCGTGTGTACGAGGCCAGCTCCGACCTGGCCGAGGCGCAGTGGATGGTGGACGAGATCAAGCAGCTGGTGCGCAGCGACGGTTTCGAGCGCAAGGAAATCGCCGTGCTCTACCGCAGCAATGCGCAAAGCCGGGTGATCGAATCGGCGCTGTTCAATGCCAGCGTGCCCTACCGCGTGTACGGCGGCCTGCGGTTTTTTGAGCGCGCCGAAATCAAGCACGCACTGGCCTATCTGCGCCTGCTGGAGAACCCACACGACGACACCAGCTTCACCCGGGTCGTCAACTTTCCGCCGCGTGGCATTGGCGCGCGCAGCATTGAGGTGCTGCAGGACGCGGCCCGCGCTGCCGGTTGCTCGCTGCACGACGCGGTGAGCGCCGTGCCCGGCAAGGCGGGCGCCAACCTGGGCGCGTTTGTGGCCATGGTGGATGTGCTGCGTGAGCAGACCCAGGGCCTGAACCTGCGCGGCATCATCGAGCAGATGCTCGAATCCACGGGCCTGGTGGAGCACTTTCGCACCGAAAAGGAAGGCGCCGACCGCATCGAGAACTTGCAGGAACTGGTCAACGCCGCCGAGAGTTTTGTCACGCAAGAGGGCTTTGGCCGCGACGCCGTGGCCCTGCCGCTGGACGAGCACGGCACGCCGCTCACCCAGAGCATGGTCAGCCAAGGGCTGGACCCCAATGCGCCGGTGCTGGACGAGCCCCTGAAACCCGCCGTGCCCGGCATCGTGGACGCCGACACCGGCGAAACCCTCTCGCCGCTGGCAGCCTTCCTCACCCACGCCGCGCTGGAGGCGGGCGACAACCAGGCCCAGGCCGGACAGGACGCCGTGCAGCTCATGACCGTGCACGCGAGCAAGGGCCTGGAGTTTGACTGCGTGTTCATCGGCGGTATGGAAGAGGGCCTGTTCCCGCACGAGAACTCCGCCAGCGACCGTGACGGCCTGGAGGAAGAGCGCCGCCTGATGTACGTGGCCATCACCCGCGCGCGCAAGCGCCTGTACCTGAGCCACTCACAAACGCGCATGCTGCACGGCCAGACCCGCTACAACATCAAGAGCCGGTTTTTTGACGAGCTGCCCGAGGCCGCGCTCAAGTGGATCACGCCCAAGCAGCAGGGGTTTGGCTCGTATGCTCCTAATATGGGAGCTGCAAACCCATATGCAGCAGGCGGAAGAGGCAGTTTTGGCTTGAAGTCAGAGACCTTCGCCAGCCCCCCGGTGCCCGTGCAGAAGGCCGCGCCCTCGCACGGCCTGCGCGTGGGCATCGCCGTGTTCCACACCAAGTTTGGCGAAGGCAAGGTGCTGGCCATCGAAGGCACGGGCGACGATGCACGCGCCCAGGTCAGCTTTCCGCGCCATGGCACCAAGTGGCTGGCGCTGTCAGTGGCCAAGCTCACGGTGGTGGACTGAATGGGCGGGCCCGGCGCCGCAGCCTTGGTGGTGCTGGGTGGACTGCCCGGCGTGGGCAAGAGCACCGTGGCCCGCGCACTGCTGGCGCAGTGGCAGGCGGTGTACCTGCGCATCGACACCATCGAACAGGCGCTGCGCGATGCCGGAGCCGAGGTCGGCACCGCAGGCTATCGGGTCGCCTACGCGCTGGCGCGCACTCAGTTGGCGCAGGGCCTGCCGGTGCTGGTGGACTGTGTGAACCCCTTGCCGGTGACGCGTGATGCCTGGCACGGCGTGGCCCGTGGCGTGCCGGTGCCGTGGCTGGATGTGGAGGTGGTCTGCTCGGACGCGGCAGAACACCGGCGCCGCGTCGAGAGCCGCAGCAGCGACGTCCCCGGGCTCACGCCGCCCAGCTGGCACGCCGTGCAGCAGCATGACTACCAGCCCTGGCCTGCATCGCAGACCGCGCGGAGGGTGGTGGACACTGCGCGCATGGCGCCGGAGCAGATTGCCGCTGAGGTGTTGGCCGTGTTGCGGCAGCGCCAGCTTGAGCTGTCCGGCGAGTAAGCCCGCCAGGGTGCAACCCGGCGGAACACTGGGGGACGTGTAGCGGTGGTGTCGGGTTACGCTGCGCTCACCCGACCTACGGGGCGTTGCGCTGGATAGGTTTTGCTTCTCTTTTGATAGCTAAAAGCGCTTATCTATAGCGCGGGGAAGCCTGTTTTTTCTTGAATTTTCAGCCCTTCAACACCACCCAGTGGTTGTCCAGCCGCGCGCCTTGCAACCCCGCACCATGCGGATGTGCCAACGGTGCCGCAGCCTGCGCGTTCTGCAGGCTGCTTGCGAGGCCGCCCGCCCACAGCGCGCCGCCGCGCACGGCCAGCGGGCATGCCTCGGGCAGCGGCACCAGGCCGTGCCAGTCGCCCTGCAAGGAGAACAGGGCGATGCGATGGGCGCGCGGGCAGCTCACGGCCCAGCCGGTGGGGGTGGCGGCCATGCTGCCGCCGTAGCCGTGCAGGCGCTGGGCAATTGGTTCTGGCGCCGCCACCCCGCGCAGCGCGGTGCCGTCAAACAGCGCGAGCACGGGGGCGGCATTCTTGATGGCGGCATCGTCGTGTTCGGCCTGCAGCGCGATGCCCAGCAGGGCGCCGTCGGGGCTCCAGGCCAGGTGGCGCAGGCTCAGGCGCGGGTCCAGCAGGCGCCATTGGCCGAGCAGGCGGCCCGTGTGGGCGTCAAGCCGCACGAGCGATGAGTCCATGGCGCCCAGGTCGCGCTTGACGCGGCCGGTTTCGGGCGCGGTGGGCACGCCGCCGTTGGCAACGATGAGGGTGGGGGCGCCGCCATTGCGTCCCCGGATGTCCCAGGCCAGCTCGTGTGCATCGATGCCATGGGTGGGCCATGCGGCGGTGGTAGCGAGCGTGCGGGCATCGCGCACCACAACCCAGCTCGCGCCCGTCTCGGCATCGGTTTCGGTGGTGTACAGCCGCTGGCCATCGGTGCTGGCCAGCACATGGCCGTTGAAGGATCGCTCGCCGTCTTGCCACAGCCACTGGGGCTCGCCGCCTGCGCCGGGCCGCCAGCGCACCAGCCAGTCGCCGGGGCGGCGGGCCGTGGCGATGACCGACCCGTCGGGCAACACACACAGGCCGTGCGCGCGGGTCGGCACCTCCAGCGTGGCGTGAACCTGCAGCGCCTGCCCGGCGCCTTCGTGCGTGGACAGCACGCCGATATGGAAACTGCCCCGGTGTTCCCACGCGGCGGCCAGGTACACGCGGTCACCGGCGGTGGCGAAGGCCGCGCCGGGGGCGAGCACGCAGGCGCCCAGACCCGCGAGAGCGGCCAGGGCATGGCGGCGGTGCAGGTCAGTCGCCATCGGCGTCCGAGAAACCAATGCTCACCTGCAGCGCGGGCGCCACTTCGGATTCGGCCAGGAACTTCAGTGCGGCCAGATCACGCGCGGTCTGCTGGATGGCCGCCTTGTTCTGCAAGCCGTTTTTTTGCACCTGCGCCATCGATGCGTCCACCTTGTCGGTGGCAAGGCGCAGTTTGTCGGCCAGCGGGTTCAGGCCCTTGCCGCGCAGGTACATCTCCAGTGGCACCAGCGCCTCGCCAGCGGCGGGGATGTGGGCGTGGGCGGGCAGGGTGGTCAGGCTGCGCAGCCCGCCCCAGGTGGCGGCCCAGGCGGGCAGCGTGCTGCCGCTGGCGGTGCGGGGGTAATCCGGCGTGCGCGCGCCAGATCCCGATCCGGCGGCGCGCAGCGGCTTGTCCATCTGCGCCCAGCGCAGGCGTTCGATGCCGCCCACCCACTGGTTCACAAACTCGCTGATGGCCTGGGTGGACTGCTCCTGCTCATCCTCGGCGCCCCAGTCGGTGCCCGAGGCGTCGGCAAAGGCTTTTTCGAGCGCGGCGGACTCGCGGGCCACGTCCTGCGCCACCTCGTGGGCGTAGCTGCAGGCAGGGCTGCCGGGCTGGGCGGGGCGTGTCCACAGCAGCCATTCCAGCGCGGGCAGGCCCTTGGCGGGCGTGCCGATGCGCTCGAACGCCTTGGCGCCCTGGGGCTGGGCGGCGATGGCTTTGTCGATCAGGGCCGGGCGCGTGGGCGTGAAGTCGATGGCGCGCTGGCTGCGGCGGGCGATGATGGGGCCCACGGACACGGCAGACAGCTGCTCCCACGCGCGGGTTGTGGCCTGCCAGGCGGTGCGTGCGGATTCGAGCGCCGCCTTGCCGCCTGCTGCAGGCGCTTCGCACAGCGTCGCCACGGCGGGCACCAGGGCGCGTGCGCTGCGGTCGAAGTCCTGTGCGCGCGGCAGGGCCCAGTGGCCGTAGATGCCTTGCAGGGCGTGCACCGTGTCGTAGAAGGGCACGGCATTGCGCTGCCAGGCGAGGGTGGCAGTTTGCGCCGGGGCCGCCAGGGGCAGGGCCAGCAGCAGCGCGGCAAGGGTTCTAATGGTCATAGTGACTCCACGAATTTCACCAGCGCATCCCGGTCGGCCTTCTTCATTTTCAGCACCTGGTCCTTGGCTGCCTCGGCCTCGCCGCCGTGCCACAGCACGGCTTCCAGCACGCTGCGTGCACGCCCGTCGTGCAGCAGGCGGGTGTGGCCGTTCACGTCCTTGATCAGGCCCGTGCCCCACAGCGGCGGGGTCTTCCACTGGCGGCCGTTGGCGCCAAAGTCGGGGCGGTTGTCGGCCAGGCGCTCGCCCATGTCGTGCAGCAGCAGGTCGGTGTAGGGCCAGATGCGCTGGCCGCTCAGCGCCTTGCTGGTGAGTTGCGGGAAGGGGCCGCCCTGGGTGACGTAGCTCGGCCGGTGGCAGGTGGCGCACTGGGCTTGCGCAAACAGGGCCTGGCCGCGCAGCACCTGCGCATCGTTGATGCTGCGGCGCGCGGGCGGTGCCAGCGTGGCCTGGTAGAAGACCACGTCGGCCAGGGTCTTGTCGTCGATTTCTACGCCGGGCTGGCCCTGGTCGCCGCCACTTTGACCGCTGGGTGCGGCCAGGCAGTCCTTCTGCGCGGGCGTGCAGGCCTCCTGTGCAAATTGGCGTGAGGTGATGCCCATGTCGCCCAGGAAGGCGCCGCCGGTCTGGTGCGCAATCGTGGCCACATTGGCCTTCCAGCCAAAGCGCCCGAGCATCATGCGGCCTGATGGCGCATCCCACACCTGGTTGGGCACGCCCTTGATGGGGCCGGGGGTGGCGGCCTGGTCGGCGGCGTTGGCAAGGATGTCGGCCTCGGCAATGGCTTCCAGCAGGCCCACGCCGATGATCTGCGGTGCGATGCGCGGGCTGATCATCACCTGAGGGTGCATGGGGCCGTAGCCCAGGTCGGCAAAGCCGTACACGGGCTTTTGCAGGCTGTAGGGCGTGCCGTCGGCAAATTTGCCGTTGATCGTTTCGTAGCGCAGCGTGACGCGCCCTTCGGGTTGGACGCCCTGAATAGCCGCATTGTTGAACTGATCGCCGTACACCGGGTCGGGCCGGGGCCCGCCGTGCGCGTCGGTGCCGGGGATCGACAGGCGGATCAGCAAGGCCACGGTCGGGTCTTTGGTCTCGCCCAGGCGGTTGAAGATGGCTGGCGGCTCGCCGCGCCCGTCCTGCACATGGCAGCCACCGCAGGATCGTGCAATGAAATGCGGGCCCAGGCCATCGCGCGCCTTGGTGGAGGCGGGGGCCTCGACCCAGTTGCGGCGGAAGAACGAGTTGCCAATGACAAAGCGCGTGCGCTCTTCATCGCTCAGGTTGGCCGCCGGGAACGAGAAGGCATTGCGCCCGGTGGCGAACACGGTGGTGTCGCCGCCGGTCTTCTCGCCCAGCGGGTCGGGCGCGGGGGCGGCCGTCAGGGCGCTGAACCCGATACCTCCCAGGGCGATCACGCCGATGCTGGCTGCCGCCAGGCGCAGGGCGCGTTGGCGGCGTGTGGCTTGCGGAATCTGCATGTTCAGGGCTGCACCAGCGTGAGTTTGGTGATGCCGATGGCGTTGGCTGCGGCCACCAGGTCCTTGCTTTGCTGCGTGAGGCTGTCGATGGTTTTCTGGATGCGCTGGCGGCCTGGGGCATCCTTGCCGCCGATGATCTCGCGGTCGAACGGTGCCTGGATGCCTTCGGCGGCTGCCACCGAGGCCGCGATCTGCTGCGTGGTCTTGTCGGCCAGCGCGGCGTCCTTGGCGGCCACCAGGTCACGCAGCGATGGGCCCTTCACCAGGCTGCCGTCCGCGCGCTGGTACTGGCCCAGCCACACGTTCTGGATGCCCTTCGCGTTGGTCACCGCGTCGCGGTGCGTGTTGTCGGAGAAGCACGAATGTTCGTCTTCCTGGTCCTGGCTGTTCAGGGCCACTTCCAGTCGCTCGCCCGCCAGCTCGCCACGAGAGAGTGAGCCCAGGCCCACGAGCATCTTGCGGATCGACTCGTTGCCGCCGCGCACGAACTTGGCGCGGTAGTTGTTCTTCGCATCGGGCGCCCAGGCCTTCACCAGCGCGGTGAGATCGTCAATCAGCAGGTCGGTCACCACGTTCAGGTATTGGCGGCGGCGGTCGGCGTTGGGGGCCTTGCCGTCCACGAAGTCTTCAAAGTTGCGGTTGCCTGGGCCCGTCTCGGACAGATCCTGCCCCCACAGGAAGAACTCGATGGCGTGCCAGCCGGTGGCAATGTTCTCCTCGCCGCCGCGCTCGTTCTGGGCCGAGAGGTTCTTCTTGGTGATGGCGAACTTGCGGTTGTTGACCAGGCCAGCGCTGGGTTTGCCCTGCACGCTGTCCACAAAGGATTCGTCCATGGGCCAGGCGTTGATGCGGCCTTCGGGGCCGTTGTCGTTGTCGATGGGGCCACCGTAAAAGCGGAAGGCCTCGGTCTGGCCATAGAACTCGCGCGCAGCCAGCCACTTCTTGCGGGCTTCGGCCAGGGTCTCGGCCGAAGGCTTGGCAGTGAAGGCCAGCACCGCCTCGCGCAGCGCCTGGGCGCTGGCCAGGGTGTCGGCGTAGTTTGCATGCACCAGGGTGGCGTAGTGCGCTGCCACGGCCTGCGAGGTCACCGCTTGTGCGGCCTGGGCCTGGGGGGCGGCTGCTGTCGGGGTCTGTGCTGCGGCGCCGGTGCTGCAGGCGAGGGTGGTGGCGCACAGGGCCGCTGCCAGCAGCGATGTCTTCAGGAAGGGCGAGGTCATGCAGGGGTCTCCAAAGGGGCACGCAGGCTGCTGCACCGACAGCCGGGGGCTGGGCGGGGCGCCGCGATGACGGGGTGGGAACGGAGGGGCCGCACTGGCTGGTGGGGGCCGCGCACAGGCCTTGGGAAGGCTGGGGCGCGCGGAGATTGGCTGGGCGGTCTGGGGCGGTGAGGATTATACAAATGATAGTTATTCGTATTTGTTCAATCCCTCGGGCGCAGCCTGGAATCGCATGTCACGAAACCGACGCAAAAGCTTCACGGCGGTGTCACCCGGTTTTTCTACGCTCCACAGGCTTTGTAACCAACAACCCCCGAGGAACCCCATGACCCACCGTGTGGATGCGCCCGAGCAGGCCATCGATTTCAACAACGAAAACGCCAACACCTCCGCCAACCCCACGTTCGACGCGGTGCTGGGGGCTCGTCTGTCGCGCCGCGGCCTGCTGCGTGGCAGCGTGGGCACCGTGGGCACGGCCATGCTGGCCGGGTTTGGTGTGAGCGCCTGTGGTGGTGGTAGCGACGATGCCGTGCCTGCTGGCCCCAAGCTGCTGGGTTTTAGCGCTGTGCCCAAGAGCCTGGCCGACGTGGTGACCGTGCCTGCGGGCTACACCGCCAGCGTGCTGTTCGCGCTGGGCGACCCCATCGCCGCTGGCGTGCCTGCCTACAAGAACGACGGCACCGATGGCGACTTCGACAAGCGTGCGGGTGACCACCACGACGGCATGGAGTGGTTTGGCCTGGGCGCCGATGGCAAGCGCAACGACAACGCTACCGAGCGCGGCCTGCTGGCCATCAACCACGAAGCCACCACCGACGAAAAGCTGTCGTCGCACTTTCTGCACGCCAATGGCGGCACCACCACCTTGCCCCGCCCTGCGTCGGAAATCGACAAGGAGACCGCTGCCCACGGCATCGCCGTGATCGAGGTGGCCAAGACGGCGGGCAAGTGGGCCTACACGCCCAACTCCGCGCTGAACTTCCGCCTGACGGCGCTCAGCCCCATCGAAATCTCGGGCCCCGCACGCGGCAATGCGCAGCTGGTCACCAAGTATTCGCCCACCGGCACCACCACGCGTGGCACGCTGAACAACTGCGGCACGGGCAAGACGCCCTGGGGCACATTCCTGACCGGTGAGGAAAACTGGTTTGGCTACTTCACCCGCAGCGCCGCCGACGATGCCGCACGCGGCAACGACAAGAGCGTGACGGCCCTCAAGCGCTATGGCCGCAACCAGGGCGCCGCATCGCGCCACGGCTGGGAAAGCGGCGGCACTGCCGACCAGTACCAGCGCTGGAACAACAGCAAGACCGGCACCTCGGCCGACGGCAGCGACGACTACCGCAATGAGATGAACGGCATGGGCTACATCGTCGAGATCGACGCCTACGACAAGACCCGCATGGCCAAGAAGCGCACGGGCCTGGGCCGCTTCGGCGCACGAAAGCGCAGCGTTTGTGCAAGGTGGAAGCGGGCAAGCCCCTGAGCGTGTACATGGGCGACGACTCGCGCGGCGAATACATCTACAAGTTTGTCTCCACCGCGCTGTGGAACGCGGCCGACGCCAACGCCGCCGACCGCATGGCCGTGGGCGACAAGTACCTGGACAGCGGCAAGCTCTATGTGGCCAAGTTCAACGCCGACGGCACGGGCAGCTGGATCGAGCTGTCGCTGGCCAACACCGCCATCAGCGGCTACGCGGCCTACAAGTTTGCCGACGCGGCCGACATCGCCATCAACACCCGCATCGCAGCCGACGCCGTGGGTGCCACCAAGATGGACCGCCCCGAGTGGAATGCGGTGAACCCCGCCAATGGCGAGGTGTACTTCACGTTGACCAACAACAGCAACCGGAGTGTGAACCCCACCGGCAGCCAGTACCTGCCCGACGCGGCCAACCCCCGCGCCTACACCGACATGAAGGGCACGGCCAAGCAGGATGGCAACCCCAACGGCCACATGGTGCGCCTGAAGGAAGGTGCATCCGTGTCGGCGTTCACCTGGGACGTGTACCTGTTCGGTGCCGAAGCCGGTGCTGACAAGACGATGGTCAACATCTCGTCGCTCACGGCCGACCAGGACTTCTCCAGCCCCGACGGCCTGGCCTTCAGCAAGGCCACAGGCATCTGCTGGATCCAGACCGACGACGGCGCCTACACCGACGTGACCAACTGCATGATGCTGGCCGCCGTGCCCGGCCAGGTGGGTGACGGCGGCAAGAAGACGCTGAGCTACACCAAGGCTGACGGCTCCAAGATGGATATCGTGACCCCCGTGGGCAAGGCCGCGACCGAGAGCACGCTCAAGCGCTTCCTGGTAGGCCCTAGCGGCAGCGAGATCACCGGTGTGGCCGAAACGCCCGACGGCAAGGCCATCTTCGTGAACATCCAGCACCCGGGTGAGACCACCGCGCTGGCCAATCTGGGCGACCCCGCCAAGTACACCAGCCAGTGGCCCTCCAATGCGGGCTACGGCGCGGGCAAGCGCCCCCGCTCGGCCACGATCGTGATCACCAAGAACGATGGCGGCACCATCGGGACCTGATGCGGCGGTGGGAGGGTTGCCTCCCACGGTTCATGGGCCGGCTCTTGAGCCGGCCTTTTTGTTTTTGGGGCGGTTAACGTGCGCGGCTTGGCAAGGCTGGCGCAGAGGGCCGCAGCGGCAGCTTGCCGCCGCGCTCAGTAGTCCGGGCCGTAAGGTGATGCGGGCCGGGGGCGGGACGCGGGGGCCGGTGAGGGGGCCGCAGGAGCCGGAGCTGGTGGGGGCGGGGGTTCTGCGCCGCTGCCAGCACCGCCACCACTGCCAGTGTTGCCAGCGCTGCCCGGTGGGGCTGAATAGTCCATCTGCCCGCGCCCGTCCTTCACCCCCTTGCGCCCGGCCACCTGCCAGGCCGTGCGCTGGTTCACCAGGCCCGCCAGAAACTCCAGCTCTTCGTCGGTGTGGTTGATGGCGCCTGCAGGCGTCAGCAGCCGGCCATTGCGGGGGGCAGGCTCGGCCCAGAAGGCCTGGTGGTAGGACGACTGGCTCACCAGGCTCTCGCTGCCTGCCGCCAGGTCCACGGTGCCGTAGCAGTTGCAGAAATAGCCGCGCAGGGCCTGGTCCGGGAACACTTCGGCATAGACTCCGGTGCCCCGGATCCCGGCCGTGGCGGTGGGCAGCACGATCTGGCGGTCGGCGCCCTTGCCCCACACGCTGGCCACGGCGCCGCCCAGCACGCGCAGCACCTTGACGGCGGTGGGGGTGTCGCTCTCCAGCGCCACACGTGAGTTCTGGCGCACCATGAAGGCGCTGTCGCCCACGGTGAACACGGCGGTCGAGCCCGGGCCGGTCTCGATGCGGTCGTTGGCGGTGATGGTGTGCTGGGCGGTCAGCGGCTCGCCATTGCGCAGCACGTCACCGCGCAGCTCCACGATGTTGCTGCGGCCCTGCGCATGGGCTGCCGCCCAGCCGCCGGATGTGATCCACAGGGCGGCAGCCTGCAGCAGGCTGCGCCGCTGGAACCAGGCCAGCTCTTGTTCAGAGCGGCCCAGGAGTTGATGGGGGTGGTTGCGGTGGCTCGTCATGGGGCGCCTCGTGCACGGTGGCCGTGGATGGGGGGTCGAAGCAGTCACGGAAGGTGAACACCACCGACGTGAAGAACATGGCCGCCATCATCATGGCCGCCCCCACCATGATGCCACCGGCCGCCGCACCGGCAAGCCCCGCCACTGCGAGCAGCGCTGAAACGATGCTGACCACCAGGCCCCCCAGCAGGAACACCCCCAGCCAGCCCAGCCCGTAGACCAGAAACGCGCCAAAATTGCGCACGCAGGCCACGATGCTGAAGAACAGCGCCTTGACCGGCGGCACGCCGTGCCAGTGCACCAGCCCCGGCGCATGCCAGAACAGCAGTGACAGCGGCAAATACAGCACCATGGATAGCCACATGGCGCTCTGGAAGGCCGGGTCCTGCGCCACCTCCTGGGTCAGCTTGGCGCCACCCAGGTACACCTGGGCAAACTGCCCGCCGTCGATCAGGGCCGACAGGCCCATCACCCCCAGGAAACCCACCGCATACAGCGCGCCCAGCACCAGCATGTCGCGCAGCCGCTGGCGGCCGGTGCGAAACGCCACCAGCAGCACCGTGGGCATCGGAAACCGCCCCTGCGTGGCCTCGGCCGCAGCCACCATCATGGCCAGCGTGGCCGACGGCAGCAGCGCGAGCGCAATGGCTGGGCCCACCAGGGGCACCATGGTGGCCACCGACATGGAGGCCATGGTCATGAAGAACAGCGCTGCCAGCGCCATGGGCTGCCGCCAGAACGCCCGGATGCCAAGCTTGACCCAGGCCATGCCGGTGCGGGCGGGGACGATGTGGAGTTTCATTGAATGGGTGCAGGAGAGGGTGGGCCGGTTCACGCCGCCTTCGCCGCGCCGCGCCGGGGGCGCTGGCTTGGCGCGGTGCGCTGCGGGCAACAGGCAAGAAGCAATGGGCAGGAATTTACCCCAGGAGCCCATTCCAGCCACGGCGCAGGGGCAGCGTCATCGCCATGCCCCGTGGTCTGGTGGGGATGGGGTCAGGCGTGCACCGGATGCGCCACACGGTGGCGCAGCACGCGCTCGAAGTGCGTGGGGTCGTGTGGCTTGAGCATGGAGGCCTCGCGCGGCAGGTAAAAGTCCCACAGCCGCGAGATCCAGAACCGCAGCGCGCCTGCGCGCAGCATGGCGGGCAGCAGCTCGCGCTCTGCGGCAGTCAGGGGGCGCACGGCTTGGTAGGCATCCAGCATGCGCGTGGCGCGTTCGGCATCGTGTGCGCCGGTGGGCAGGTCGATGCACCAGTCGTTCAGGCACACGGCCAGGTCGAACAGCCAGGTGTCCACGCCCGCAAAATAAAAGTCGAAGAAGCCGGTCAGCTCCTCGCCCTCGAACATCACGTTGTCGCGGAACAGGTCGGCATGTACGGGGCCGCAGGGCAGGGCCGCGTAGGTCGAGCTGGCCGCCACATGGTTCTGGTAAGCAAGTTCGGCGCGCAGCAGGGCCGATTGCGCCTCGCCAATGTGCGGCAGCACCACGGGCACGGTTTCGTTCCACCAGGGCAGGCCGCGCAGGTTGGGCTGGCGCCGCTCAAAGTCGCGCCCCGCCAGGTGCATGCGCGCCAGCATGGTGCCCACGGCCGCGCAATGCGCGCCCTGTGGCGCCAGCTGGCTCTTACCGCGCAGCTTGTTCACCACCGCAGCGGGCTTGCCACACACGGTGTGCAGGATGTCGCCGTTCTTGTCGGCACGCGGGTCGGGCACGGGCACACCGCCGTGCGCCAGGTGCTTCATCAGGTACAGGTAGAACGGCAGCTGCTCGGCCGTGAGGCGCTCGAACAGCGTGAGCACAAACTCGCCCTGGTCGCTGGTGAGGAAGTAGTTGGTGTTCTCGATGCCCCCCTCAATGCCGCGCAGCTCTACCAGCTCACCCAGTTGCAAACGGCGCAGCAGCTCGCGCGCCTCGGTGTTGGAGACTTCGGTAAAAACGGCCATCGCTCGGAAGGTATCGAAAAAGAGGAGGGAAGGGTTGGCGGGGCGTACGCAGGGCAGAGCAAGGCGGCTTGCTGCCGCTGCAGGCAGGCGGCGAGGCCGCCGCAGGCTTAGAACTTCAGCACGTTCCAGACACGCGGGGCAGTGGTGGTTTCGGCGCCGCTGTTGCTGCCCGCACGGCTGCGGGCGCCATCGGGCGACTGCACTTCGTAGCCGGGCATGTTGCCGGTCTTGGGCTGTACGGAAATGGTCTGTGTCTGGCCACCCACACGCAGCTCATCGACGCGGCTGCCCGCGTCTTCGACCTGGATGCGCTCGGTGCGCTGGTTGGTGCGGTCCGCTGGTTGCTCTTGATTTGATAGCGTTTCACGCTTATCAATTGCGCCAGAAGGGGCGTTTGGGCTTGTATTCTGGGCCAGGGCGGTGCCGCAGGCCATGCCCAGCAGCAAGAGAAGGTGAAGAGCGCGCATCGGGCGATTGTAGAGCGCTGCCTGGCAGGCGCTGCAGCCTGGCCCGGCCGTGCACAATTGCCGCATGACTGACAAAAAGACCCTGGTGCTGGTGGACGGCTCCAGCTACCTCTACCGCGCCTTCCATGCCATGCCCGACCTGCGGGCCGTACCGGGCGACCCTGGCAGCCCTGCCACCGGTGCCATTCGCGGCATGATCAACATGATGCAGGCGCTGCGCAAAGAGGTGACTGCCGACTACGCCGTCTGCGTGTTCGACGCCTCGGGCCCCACCTTCCGCGATGCCCTGTACACCGAATACAAGGCCACGCGCTCGCCCATGCCCGACGATCTGCGCAGCCAGATCGAGCCCATCCACCAGGTGGTGGACCTGCTGGGCTGGAAGGTGGTGGCCGTGCCCGGCGTGGAGGCCGATGACGTGATCGCCACCCTGGCCCACACGGCCGCGGCGCAGGGCATCGAGGTCATTGTGTCCAGCGGCGACAAAGACCTGAGCCAGCTGGTCAACGAGCACATCACCATCATCGACACCATGAGCGGCAAGCGCCGCGATGTGGCGGGCGTGACGGCCGAGTTTGGCGTGCCACCCGCGCTGATGGTGGACTACCAGGCCCTGGTGGGCGACACCGTGGACAACGTGCCCGGCGTGACCAAGGTGGGCCCCAAGACCGCCGCCAAGTGGCTGGAAGAATATGGCTCGCTCGACAACCTGATTGCCAACGCCGACGCCATCAAAGGTGTGGCAGGCAACAACCTGCGCGAGGCCATTGCCAGCGGCCAACTGGCCCTGAGCCGCCAGCTCGTCACCATGAAGACCGACTGCGCGCTGGCCGACTACATCCCCGGCCTGCCCGCGTTTGACGACATCACGCTCGATGCGCCCGACAACGAGGGCCTGCTGCCCTTTTACGAAAAGTACGGCTTCAAGGGCCTGGCCGCCGCCATCAGAGGTGCATCGGCTCCGGCGGCTACGGCCCCCACCGTTGCCATGCCCGGCCAAAGTGGCGACCTGTTTGCCGACCATTCCGCCAGCACCGTGGCCGAAGAAGCCCAGCACCGCACGGTGGTGTACGACACCATCCTCAACTGGGCTGACTTTGACCAGTGGCTGGAGCGCCTGCACAAGGCCCCGCTCACGGCCATCGACACCGAGACAGACTCCCTCGACGAAATGCGCGCGCAAATCGTCGGCATCAGCTTCAGCGTGCAGCCCGGCGAAGCCGCCTATATCCCCCTGCGCCACGAAGGCCCCGATGCGCCCGCGCAGCTGCCCATCGACGAAGTCCTCGTTCGCCTGAAGCCCTGGTTGGAAAACCCCAAGCACCACAAGCTGGGCCAGCACATCAAGTACGACCGCCATGTGTTCGCCAACCACGGCATCGAGGTGCAGGGCTACGCGCACGACACCATGCTGCAAAGCTACGTGCTGGAAGTGCACAAGCCCCACAACCTGACCAGCCTGGCCGAGCGCCACACCGGCCGCAAAGGCATCACCTACGAAGACCTGTGCGGCAAAGGCGCGCACCAGATTCCGTTTGCGCAGGTGCCGGTGGACAAAGCCGCCGCCTACTCGTGCGAAGACTCCGACCAGACCCTGGATGTGCACAACGCCCTGTGGCCCTTGCTGCAGGCCGACGACAAACTGCGCTTCATCTACGAGCTGGAGATGCAGAGCAGCGAAGCCCTGTACCGCATCGAACGCAACGGCGTGCTGATTGACGCGCCCACGCTGGCCGCACAAAGCCACGAGCTGGGCCAGCGCATCTTGCAGCTTGAAACCGAGGCGTACGAGATTGCAGGCCAGCCCTTCAACCTGAGCAGCCCCAAGCAACTGGGCGAAATTTTCTTCGACAAGCTGGGCATGCCCGTGGTCAAAAAGACCGCCACCGGCGCCCGCAGCACCGACGAAGAAGTGCTTGAAAAGCTGGCCGAGGACTACCCCCTGCCCGCCAAGCTGCTGGAGCACCGGGGCCTGGTCAAGCTCAAAGGCACCTACACCGACAAGCTCGCGCAATTGGCCTTGCCACGCACCGGCCGCGTGCACACCCACTACGCCCAGGCCGTGGCCGTCACAGGCCGCTTGTCCAGCAACGACCCCAACCTGCAGAACATCCCCATCCGCACCCCCGAAGGCCGCCGCGTGCGCGAGGCCTTTGTGGCCCCCGCAGGCCGCGTGATTGCCAGTGCCGACTACTCCCAGATCGAGCTGCGCATCATGGCCCACCTGAGCGGCGACCACTCGCTGCTGCACGCCTTCCACGCCGGGCTGGACGTGCACCGCGCCACCGCTGCCGAGGTGTTTGGGGTGGAGGTCGATCAGGTCACCAACGAGCAACGCCGCTACGCCAAGGTCATCAACTTTGGCCTCATCTACGGCATGAGCAGCTTTGGCTTGGCCAAGAACCTGGGCATCGAGACCAAGGCCGCTGCGGCCTACATCGACAAATACTTTCAGCGCTACCCCGGCGTAAAGCAGTACATGGACGACACCAAGGCCGCCGCCAAATCCATGGGCTATGTCGAAACCGTGTTTGGCCGCCGCCTGTACCTGCCCGAAATCAACTCCCCCAACGGCCCCCGCCGCGCCGGGGCCGAGCGCGCCGCCATCAATGCCCCCATGCAGGGCACGGCGGCTGACTTGATCAAGCTGGCCATGGTGGCCGTGCAGAAGGAGTTGGACGCCCACAAGCCGAACATCCAAATGATCATGCAGGTGCACGATGAACTGGTGTTTGAGCTGCCCGAGAGCGAGGTGGACTGGCTCAAGACCCACATCCCGCGCCTGATGGCGGACGTGGCGGCGCTGAAGGTGCCGCTACTGGCCGAGGTGGGGGTGGGGCCGAACTGGGACAAGGCACACTGAGCCGCGTGGATCAGGCCCCCTGCGTACCGGTGTTGGAGGCCCGCAGATCCTCGACCCCGGCAGCAGAAAGCCAGACCTGGGTGCTCAGGGAGCTTTCGATCTTTGCCACGATCTCTTCACGCGGCCCGCTGCGCCACGCCTCGGACGCGTAGAACTGGTCCTGGCTTTGCTGCAGGTCGGCCCGATCCTGGTATGCGCGGATGAGGAAGTAGCCATTCTCTTCGTGTGCAGAAATACCGTATGCCACCACGTCGGTCCCCCACTGCCTCAGCAAGGGGACGGACTGCTCGCTCACAAGCTGGTGGAAGGCCTTTGCAGTGTGGGCCTTGAGTTGGTAGGAGCGGATTTCGACGAGTCGCATGGGTGTGTTGGAGGCGGGTGAAAAAAGGGCCGGTGCAGCTTGTGTACAGCCCGGCGCTGGTGCATTGCCACAGCGCATGGAGGTGCACGCTATTGCGCAAAGAGAGCGTTGACGCTTGCAAAGGGGAGCGCACGGCTGAAAATTCTCTCACCTTCGCCCGCCATGAGCGCGGTGGTGTCCGCCTCCAGTTGTGCGTAGGCAGACAGGAACACAGCCGGGCCTGCACTGAGGCGACGCATGCCTGCCCGCCCCAGCTTTTCTGCATCCGGCAGCCCCGGCAGCAGCATCAGGTTGAGCGGCAGCCGCGCTGCTGAGGCGATCTGTTCAATGTCTGCTGTTTGCACCAAGCCCGGAACAAAAAGCCCATCTGCGCCAGCGCTCGCATAGTCTTTGGTCCGCGCCTTGACCATGGCCATCGCCTCGGGTCCCTCTGGGGCGAGGGAGCGCAGGTAAACATCGGTGCGGGCGTTGATGAACAATTCAGCAGCGCCGGTCCGCGACCGGATGGCCTGAATCTTTTCTGCAAGGATTTCGCTGGGTGCAGTGCCATCTTCAATGTTGATGCCTACAGCCCCGCATCGGAGGACTTCGGCCGCCAGCTCTGCCACCTCCTCGGGGCTGTCGCTGTACCCATCCTCGATGTCCACGGTCAGCGGCACGGCCAATGTCCGCACGATGCGGCGTATGGCAGACAGGAGTTCGCCCACAGGCAGCGCGCCGCCATCCTGGTAGCCCAAGGCCCAGCAAAGGGCCGCGCTGGACGTGGCGACTGCCTTGGCCCCCGCCCTCGCCTGAATGTGGGCGCTTGCTGCATCCCAGGCGTTGGGCAATAAAAGGACTTCATGCCGGTGGTGAAGGTCTCGAAAGTGGGCGGCCAGGGGGCTGGGCATTGTGGGTTCCTGAAAGTTGGGGATTGCCTAGGCTAGGGTGTGCGGGCGGGGATGTCTGGCCAGATCCGGACCTGTCCCTCAGGGGGCGGCACCCGGTGCAAGTGCATTCGCGGGCCATGCCCCATCAATGGTTGAGAAGCCCCACGACTGCAGCTCGAAGTTGCAAGCTGTTTCCAGTCAATTGCATGTTCACCGTACCATGCCGGGCCCAGCGTACTGGGCCGGCTTGCGGTCTAGGGCTCGTTGGGCAAGCCGTCAAAGGTTGACGATCAACTATCAATGCAACCCATGCAAAAAATCGCTCTCGTCGTAACAATTGAATTCAAACCTGAGTCAAAAGCGTCATTTCTGCAATCTTTGCTGGATCACAAGCAGCGCTGCTTGGCAGATGAACCGGGCACCCTGCAGTTTGAAGTGCTAGCGCCTGCCGAAAACACCCATTCGGTCGTGCTGTTCGAGTTGTATGCAAGCGCTGAGGCGCTGGTGGCGCACGATGCGGGTGGCAGCTTGGCACTGTTCAAAGAGCAGGCAGGCCCGTTGATCACCAAGGTCTCACGCCAACACTGTTCTGTCCTGAGCCCTTGAATTCAGCACCTCCGAGCGCTCTATTCAGCAACCTTCTCCAGGGTGCCGCGCTGGGCGGGTTGATGCGGGTTCGAGACCACTCGGGGTTTTTGCCTTTTGGGGGTTAGTCGCATCGCCAGAGCACTGGCGGTGCAATTTGACAAGGCGCTTCGGTGGTATTCGCCCCAGCCCAGCGACGGACAAATTGCGTCGCTAAACTCCCCAGGCAACTGCTGGCGATCCCGCCACTTTCCATCCCATTTGCCTGGAGCTGTGCATGCCCGATTCCACCCCCTACACCCCTCCCGCCATCTGGCAATGGAACAAAGCAAACGGCGGCCATTTCGCCAGCATCAACCGGCCCGTTGCCGGGGCTACGCACGATAAAGAGCTGCCCGTGGGCAAGCACCCGCTACAGCTCTATTCGCTGGGCACGCCCAATGGCGTGAAGGTGACGGTGATGCTGGAAGAGCTGCTGGCGCTGGGCCACAGCGGTGCGGAGTACGACGCGTGGCTGATCCGCATCAATGAGGGCGAGCAGTTTGGCAGCGGGTTTGTTGCGGTGAATCCCAACTCCAAGATCCCTGCGCTGCTGGACCGCACCGACCCCGCCAACCCTGTGCGGGTGTTCGAGTCCGGCGCGATCCTGATGTACCTGGCCGAGAAGTTCGGTAGCGCCTTCTTGCCCAAAGACGGCGCTGCGCGCGCCGAGTGCCTGTCGTGGCTGTTCTGGCAGATGGGTAGTGCGCCGTTTGTGGGCGGGGGCTTCGGGCATTTTTATGCCTATGCGCCGGTCAAGATCGAGTACGCGATCGACCGCTATGCCATGGAGGCGAAGCGCCAGCTCGATGTGCTGAACCAGCGCCTGGCCGTGACCGAGTACGTGGCGGGCGATGAGTACACGGTGGCCGATATGGCGATCTGGCCCTGGTACGGCCTGATGGTGAAGGGGCAGGCCTACAACGCAGGCGAGTTTTTGCAGGTGCATGAATACACGCATGTGGTGCGCTGGGCCGAGCAAATCGCCAAGCGTCCGGCGGTGCAGCGCGGGCGCAAGGTCAACCGTGTCAGTGGCGACCTGGCCAGTCAATTGCGTGAGCGGCATGACGCCAGCGACTTTGACACCAAGACGCAGGACAAGATCGAGGCTGCAGCAGCAGCTTCTTCGCCTGCACGTTGAGTGTTTTTGCAAGGCGTCACCATGATCACTTTGTACGACTGCGCCACGGCGCCCAGCCCGCGCCGCGCGCGCATCCTGCTGGCAGAAAAGGGTGTGGTCCACGACACCGTGCAGGTGGACCTGCGCAATGGCGAGCAACTGGGCGAGGCGTATCGCCAGATCAACCCGCAGTGCACGGTACCTGCGTTGCGCACGGACGACGGTTTGCTGCTGACCGACAACGCGGCGATCGCGGCGTATCTCGAAGCGCGCTACCCGCAGCCCGCACTGCTGGGCGAAACGCCCGCAGAAAAGGCGGAGATCGCCAGCTGGAACTGGCGCATGGAGTTCGAGGGCCTGTTGGCCATTGCCGAGGCGCTGCGCAACAGCGCGCCCGCCATGGCCAACCGGGCGCTGCCCGGCGCAGTGGATTACCCACAGATCCCGGCGCTGGCGGAGCGCGGGCTGGTGCGTGTGGGGCAGTTTTTCAATCTGTTGAATGATCGATTGGCAGGCCGCGACTTCATTGCCACCGACCGCTTCAGCGTGGCCGACATCACGGCCGTGGTGGCCGTGGACTTTGCGCGGGTGGTCAAGCACAAGCCCGGCGAGCAGCACCCGCACTTGCTGCGCTGGCGTGCGGTCATGGCGCAGCGGCCGTCGATGTCGCTCTAATCCCCGTTTGAGTCGCAATGGGTGGATGCAAGGATTGCGCATCGGGCCTGTTCCTTGCATTGTTATTTGATGCGCCTTCGCCACATAGAAGTTTTCAACGCCGTCATGCTCACCGGCAGCGTGAGCGCGGCGGCCCGCCTCATCAACGTCACGCAGCCTGCGGTCAGCCGCATCCTGGCGCATGCTGAACTGCAGCTGGGCTTTCCGTTGTTCCACCGGCTAAAGGGCAAGCTGGTGCCCACCACCGAGGCACAGACCCTGTACCCGCACATCGAGCGCCTGTTCACCCAGCTGGACGATGTGCAGCGCCTGGCCAACAGTCTCAAAAATGACCAACGTGAGGGCGAACTGCACATCCTGAGCGTGCTGGCACTGAGCTACGAGGTGCTGCCGCGCGCGCTGCGGTTCTTTCGGCAGAAGCACCCGGATGTGAAGGTCACCATCGATGCATTGCACTCGCCCCAGATCGTCTCGGCCCTGGTGCTGCAGGAGGCGGATGTGGGCTTTGTGTTCAGCGCCATTGCCCACCCCGCGCTCACGCAAGAGCACCTGGCCGATGGGCGCATGGTGTGTGTGGCGCCCAAGGGCATGCTGGGTGCTGCGCTGGTGGCGGCGGGCGTGGTGCACCTGTCTGACCTGGCGGAGACGCCCGTGGTGCGGCTCGATGTGCGCGACCCCATCGGCACGGTGGTCAACCATGCCTGCCGTGAAGCGGGTGTGGGGCTGCAGACGGCGATCACGGTGCAGACCTACCACGCTGCGCTGGCTTTGGCACACCACGGCCATGCGGTGGCGGTGGTGGACAGCTGCACGGCCGCATCGGCCGACCGCAGCAAGGTGGACGTGATGGCGCTGGCGCCCCACATTGCCGTGCCCATCAAGTCATTGCGCACCGTGAACCGGCCCAGCTCGCTGCTGGCCAGTGCCATGACGCAGTGCATGCGCCAGGCCGTGGGCGAGACCATGGCCTCTGTGGATTTGCCCGACGTGGAGTAGCGCGCAGGGCCGAGGCTGCACGGTGGCTCAGGCGGGAGCCAGCAGCTCCGCGACCTGCGCGGCCGTGCCAAACGCCAGCGTGAAGCCCAGCGAGCCATGGCCCGTATTGAGCAGCAGGTTGGCGGGGCCGCTGGCGTGTGGGCCCACCACAGGCAGGCCAGTGGGCGTGGCGGGGCGCATGCCGGTCCAGGGGCGCAGTTCTTCAAACTGGCTGCAGCCCGGGAACAAAGCGCGCGTGGCCTGGCACAGGCTTTCAATGCGTGCGGGGGGGATGCGGGCATCGTGCCCCACCAGCTCGGCCATGCCAGCCACACGCAGCCGGTGGCCGATGCGTGCAAAGACCACCTTGCGGGCGGCGTCGGTCACGTTGACGCGGGGCACGGTTGCGGACGCTTCGGTGGTGTCGAGCGTGATGCTGTAGCCCTTGAGTGGATAGACCGGCAGGCGAAGCCCCAGCGTGCGGGCCACCGGGTGGCTGTGGCTGCCCAGGGCCAGCACAAACTGCTGGGCCTCAACCGCACCGGCGCTGGTCCGCACGGCGGCGATGCGCCGGCCCTGGCGCACAAAGCCCTGTACCTGGGTGCCCAGCAGAAAGCGCACGCCGCGTGCGGCGAGCACGGCCTGCAGGCCCTGGCACAGCTTGAGGCAATCGGCTGCGCATTCGCTGGGGGTGTAGATGGCGCCCGCGATCCGGTGCTGGTAGTGCTGCAGGGCGGGTTCGATCTCGGCACAGCGCGCCGCCGACACGGCCTGCTGCTGGCTGCCCCAGGACCGCTGCAGCTCCATCTGCCGCTGGGCGGATGCCAGGCCTGCTTGCGTGTCGTACAGCACCAGCTTCCCGGTGCGGGAGAAGTCGCAGTCGATGGATTCGGACTGCAGCATGGCTTCAAGCCGGTGGCGGCTCAGCGCGGCCAGGGCCAGCAGGCGCTCGGTGCTGCGCTCGGACGTGTGTCGGTTGCAGGCGCGCAGAAACGCAAGGCCCCAGTGCCATTGGTGGGTGTCCCATTGCGGGCGCAGCTTGAGCGGGGAGCTGGGCGACAGCAACAGGCGGGGCAGCTGGCGCCAGATGCTGGCATCGGCCAGGGGCTGCACGTAGCTGTAGCTGAGCTGGGCGCCGTTGCCACCGCTGGCGCCGGTGCCCGGCTGGGCCTGGTCGATGACGGTGACTTGCAGGCCGCGCTGCTGGAGTTCATACGCCGTGGCCAGGCCGACGATGCCTGCGCCCAATACACATACCTGCATCTTGTGGGGAATGGATGGTTGACTGATGGCAGGCCAATGTAGGGCGAGGGCTGCGCTTTGAACAATGCCAATGCCGTGCCTGCCTATGCCGGTAAGTTATGTGCTTCAGCCCCAGTCACCCCAGGCCTGCCCCTTGCATGCAGGCATGGCGCAAATGGTGCGCGCTGAAGCAATTTGGTGCAGTGTTGTGCACCGCAAAAGGGCCATAACTTTTCATCATGACGCACCCCCGCGAATGAATTGTTCAACGGCGCCGCGAGTTTTTACAGTGCCCCTGCGTTCTGCTTTTTCATTCACCCGTTTACCTGCTTTTTTGCAAAGGGATCCCCATGAAGCTCTCCGCCGTCACTTCTGCTGCCCTGGTGGCGGTCGGCCTGCTGGCCTGCACCGTGGCCAGTGCCGACACCCTCAAGAAGATTGCCGATACGGGCAAGATCACGCTGGCCTACCGCGAGTCGTCGGTGCCCTTCAGCTACCTGGCGGGCCCGGGCGTGCCCGTGGGGTTCTCGGTGGATATTTCCAACGCGGTGGTGGATGCGGTGAAGAAGCGCCTGAACAACCCGGCCATCAAGGTGGAGCTGCAGGCGGTGACCTCGCAGAACCGCATTCCGCTGCTGACCAACGGCACCATCGATCTGGAGTGTGGCTCCACCACCAACAACACGGCACGGGCCAAGGATGTGCAGTTCGCCATCAACCACTTCTACACCGGCACCCGGCTGCTGACCAAGAAGACCTCGGGTGTCAAGAACTACGCCGACCTGGCCAGGAAGAAGGTGGCCAGCACATCGGGCACCACCAATGCCCAGGTGATCCGCAAGTACAGCCGCGACAACAACCTGGACCTGGACATCGTGCTGGGCAAGGACCATGACGATGCCGTGCTGCTGGTGGACAGTGGCCGGGCCGAGGCGTTTGCGATGGACGACATCCTGCTGTTTGGCCTGATGGGCAACCAGCGCAACCCGGCCGATTGGACGGTGGTGGGTGATTCGTTGCAGGTGGAGCCTTACGCCTGCATGCTGCGCAAGGACGACCCGCAGTTCCAGGCGCTGGTCAACGGCGTGATCGGCGGGATGATGAAGTCCGGCGAATTCGACAAGCTCTATACCAAGTGGTTCATGTCGCCCTTGCCACCGCGCAACCAGAACCTGAACCTGGCCATGAGCAAGGAACTGCGCGAGAACCTGGTGGCGCAGAGCGACAAGCCCGCCCAGTAAGCCGGAGCGCGCATGTCTTTGGTGTCTGCAAGCCCCCCACACACACCGCAGGTGGTGGGCATTCTGGGCGGGATGGGCCCGGCTGCCGGGGCGGATTTTGTGCGCCTGTTCGTGCAGGCCTGCACAACACGCATGGAGGTGCTGGGCATTCCGGTGCGTGATCAGGCCTACCCCGAGCACTGGCTGGCGCAGGTGCCCATCCCGGACCGCACGGCCGCGCTGAACGACACGCGCCCCGGCGCGCACCAGCCCGCAGACCCGATGCTGCAGGCCACCGGGCGGCTGGCTGCGCTGGGGGCGCGGGTGGTGGCGATTGCCTGCAACACAGCCCACGCGTGGCACGGCATCCTGCAGCAGCGGTTTCCGCAGATGGTGGTCTTGCACGGCGTGCAGGAGGTGGTGGCCGAGCTGTCGGCGCGCGAGGTGCAGGGCGTGGGGCTGCTGGCCACGCGCGGCGCCTACGACGCAGGCCTTTACCAGCGTGAGCTGGAGCGGGCGCACATTGCCTGCTCTGTGCCCGACGACCATGAACGCGAGCAGCTGATGCAGGGCATCTACGAGGGTGTGAAAGCGGGCAACTACCCGCTGGCGCGCCAGCGCTTTGAAGCCGTATCGATTGCGCTGCAGGAGCGCTACAGCGTGTCCACGCTGATCATGGGCTGTACCGAGATTCCGCTGGCGCTGTCGGAGCACCCCCGGCTGGAAGGGATCTCGCTGGTGAACCCCTCGGTGGTGCTGGCCTCGGCACTGGCCCGGCATGCCTACTGCGATATGCCCACCGAGGGCATGGCCCAGGCCTGAAAAGTTCCAGGCTGGGAGCCTTGAGAGTCACTGCAGGCGGCGTGTCTCGCGCACTGGGCCCCCAGTGTCAGCCCGCCTCGTCGAACACCTCCAGCCGGTTGCGGCCGCCATGTTTGGCGTGGTACAGGGCTGCGTCGGCGGCCTGCACCAGGCTGTCTGGCTGGGCTCCGGGGCGCGGCACCATGCTGGCCACGCCCGCGCTGAGCGTGACGATGGGCGCCGTGGGCGAGCGGGGATGCTGCAGGGCGGCTTCGCGCAGGCTGTCCATGCAGCGCTGGGCAGCCGTCACCGCGTCGGCCACGGTGGCGTCGGGTAGCAGCAGCACAAATTCTTCGCCGCCATAGCGGGCGGCAATTTCGTCTGCGCGGCGGATGTTGCCCTGCAGCAGCTGGGCCACGCGGCGCAGGCATTCATCGCCCGCCAGGTGGCCATAGTGGTCGTTGTAGAGCTTGAAATGGTCGATGTCGATCAGCACCACGGCCAGCGGCAGGTGGTGGCGGCCGCAGCGCATCCACTCGGCGGCCAGCCGTTCGTCAAAGCGGCGCCGGTTGCTGATGCCGGTCACGCCGTCGGTGGTGGACAGCAGGGCGAGCTTGGCGTTGGCAGCGGCCAGTTCCTGCTCCTTGCGCACCAGCTGGGTCACGTCGGTGCGCACACCGGCAATGCCGCCCTGGGGCGTGCGCCGTTCATCGGCCTGCAGCCAGCGGCCCTCGGGCAGGCGCTGCAGCACGGCCTGGTTGGCCGCGCGGTGGTCAGCCACGCGCTGGGCGACCCATTTCTCTTCGTTGCCCACGGCGTCCAGGTACTGGCCCCGCTCGGCGCCATAACGAGCAATCTGCTCGAACGTGCTGCCCGGAACGATCACCGGCGCCGAGATGGGGTAGAGCCTGCGGTACTGTGTGTTGCACACCACCAGTCTGTCGTCGGCATCGAACAGCGCGAACCCTTCGGGCAGGGATTCCACCGCGTCCTGCAGCAGCTGGCGCGCCTGCTGTGCGGCCTCCTGGGCGCTCTCCAGGGCCTGGCGCTGCTCAATGAGGTCGGTGATGTCCAGGCGCACCGCCACCACGTAGTTCTCGGGGGTGCGGGTTTCGTAGATGTTGATCCAGCGCCCGTCGGCCAGGCGCTGCACCAGGGTGGACGTGCGGCTGCCGTGCTCGGACAGGCGCTCGGCGATCCAGGCTTCCTCGCGGCCCTGGGCCGAGGGGATCAGGCCCCGCTCCACCGAGTAGCGCAGGATGTCGGCAAAGCTCTTGCCAAGATGCTCTGCGTAGTTCATGTGCGGGTACATGCGTGAGAGCTGCTGGTTGAAAAGCACCAGGCGGTCCTGCTCGTCAAAGATCTCGATGCTCACGGGCAGTGCCTCGACCGCACGCTCCAGCAGCTGCCGGATGCGCTGGTTCTCTTGCCGGGCGGCATCGACCTTGTGGCGCTGCTCGATCAGGTCGCTGATGTCCAGACGCACCACCACCGTCATGCCCGAGGGCGTGCGGCTTTCGTGCATGTGCATCCAGGCTCCATTCGGGTAGTGGCGCACCTCCGGGCCGGGCCGGTGGCCACGAAGCGCCATTTCGTGCGCCAGCCACAGCTCTTCCTGGCCGCTGGCCTCCTGGGGGATGCCATGGCGCAGTCCCGCGCGCAGCAGCTCTTCGTAGGTCTTGCCCAGCGACTCCGCCACCGGCAGGTGCGGGCGCAGGCGTGCCATCTGGTCGTTGCACAGCACCAGGCGGTCGTTCTCGTCGTAGATTTCGAGCCCGGCGGGCATGGCATTGACGGCCTCGCGCAGGCTGCGTTCGGCGCGCTCGGCATCGTGCAGCGCCTGCTTGAGGGCGCGCTCCTTGTGCACAACATCGGTGATGTCGGCGCGCAGCACCACCACGCCGCCTCCTTCGGTGAGGCGTTCGGTGATCCGCATCCAGCGGTCGCCCTCGACCTCCTGCACTTCAGGCAGCTCGGGGGCGCGATGGCGGGCCATGCGGTGGGCAAGCCAGGTGTCCACGTCGGGCCGCGCGTCCACAATGTGGCCCGAGCGTGCGGCGCGGCGCAGCACATCCTCGAACAGCGTGCCGTATTCGACGGCCATCGAGGTGCCCGTGTTCACCTCGCGGTACTGGGCGTTGCACAGCACCAGGCGGTCGTCAGCGTCGTAGATGGCCAGTCCGTCCGGCAGGATGTCGAGCGTGGCCGACAGCTGGGTACTGGCGCGCCGGGCGGCTGCCTGGGCCTCGCTGGCCGTGTCGCGCAGTGCCAACACCTGCCGCACCAGCCACCATGACAGCAATGCGCTGGCCACCAGCCCGGCCCCGGCGGCCGTGGATGCAATGCGGGTTGCGAGGTCCATGGACCGGCTGGCCAGTGCCCAGGTCAGCAGGGCCAGGCCGCCAGCACCACAAACCCCCGCCACCAGCAACGCCAGCAGGTGTCCGCGCGGCAGGGTGGGTGGCGTGGTGCGGTGCATGCGGTGGGCAGTCGCGGCGAGGGGCTGAGGGGCTGGGCTACCTGGGGGGGCACGGGGTGGGTTGGTGGGGGCGCACGCGGCAGGTGCCGGGCGGTTCGAAGAAAGTCTAGCAGTGCTGCCCCAATTTCGATACCCGAAAATGCCGCCCTGCGGTAAACCCCAGCGGGGCGGTTGGTGCAGCCCGCAGGCACGCCCCGGGGGCTGCCGCCAGGCGGCCTGCAAAACCCCGCAACAAGCCCTAGACTGCGGGGCTCGTCCCTTTCTTGGCCCCCCTTTTTCGGAGAACCCCATGCTCAATGACGACCTCCACACCGACGCCCATGCCCTGCTGCCGGGCCGCACCACCGATGCGGGCGCCACCCGCCGCACCGCTCTGCAGGCGGCGCTGGGCCTGGGCTACGCGGCTGCTGCCGCACCCATCATGGCCCAGACGGCCATTGCCACACCGGCCGATGGGCTGACGGCGGGCGAGGTGAGCTTCACGGTCAATGGCTTCAAGGTGCCCGCCTACCGCGCGGCACCAGCGGGCAAGACAGGCCTGCCGGTGGTGCTGGTGATCCAGGAAATTTTTGGTGTGCACGAATACATTGCCGACACCTGCCGCCGGTTCGCCAAGGCGGGCTACCTGGCCATTGCGCCCCAGCTGTACGCGCGCCAGGGCGACCCCTCGCAGTACACCGAGATCGCCAAGCTCATGGCCGAGGTGGTTTCCAAGGTGCCCGACGCCCAGGTGATGGCCGACCTGGACGGCGCCGTGCAGTGGGCCGCCGCCAACGGTGGCGACGCTGCGCGGGTGGGCATCACCGGTTTTTGCTGGGGCGGCCGCATCACCTGGCTGTATGCCGCGCATGGCCCCGTCAGGGCTGGTGTGGCCTGGTACGGGCGCCTGGTGGGCCAGGCGAGCGAACTCACGCCCAAGCACCCTGTGGACATCGCCCCCATCCTCAAGGCGCCCGTGCTGGGCCTGTATGGTGAAAAAGACACCGGCATCCCCCTTGACACGGTTGATAAGATGAAAGCTGCCCTGGCCGGTGGCTCGCCGCAGGCCAAGGCATCGGAATTTGTGGTGTACCCCGACGCGCCCCATGCCTTCCATGCCGACTACCGCGCGAGCTATCGCAAGGAAGCGGCCGAGGATGGCTGGAAGCGCGCGCTGGCCTGGTTCAAGGCGCAGGGCGTGGTCTGACCCTCCTGTGCGACCGGATCCGGCCCTGTGCCGGTGGGCCGACTGCAGCCGCCCCCCCAACGGGGGCGGCTTTTTTATCGCGATTTCGGGTATGGTTTTTTGAAAGAAAATAGGCCCTGGCGCCTGTCTATAAAGCGCAATAAGCTATGACTTTGATAGCAATCATTCTGGCCACGCTGGCCGCAGGCATTGGCAGCGTGTGGCTGGCCGCACTGCTCATGCGGCTGGGCCTGGGCGGTCGGGCCGATGGTGTGGGCCCGCAACACCTGCTCAGCCTGGCGGCGGGGGCCCTGCTGGCCACGGCCTTCATGCACCTGCTGCCCGAGGCGTTCGAGAGTCAGGCGGGCGCGCACGACCTGTTTGCCACCTTGCTGGTGGGCGTGGTGTTCTTCTTTTTGCTCGACAAGGCCGAGCTGTGGCACCACGGGCATGAGCACAGCCACTCTGCGCCTGCCGCGCAGGACCATGCCCACGGCCATGGGCATTCCGACGATGCCCACCACGGCCATGACCATGGCCATAGCCATGCGCACCACCACCATGGCCCGCGCTCGGGCGGCTGGGCCGTGTTGACCGGCGACAGCGTGCATTGTTTTGGCGACGGCATCCTCATCGCCTCGGCGTTCCTGGCCGACATCCGCCTGGGGGTGATCGCTGCTGTGTCGGTGCTGGCGCACGAGGTGCCGCACCACATGGGCGACCTGGTGGTGCTGCGCCAGACCAGCCCCAACCGCCGCATGGCCTTGGTCAAGGTGTCGCTGGCGGGCGCGGTGACGGCGCTGGGCGGGGTGGTGGGCTACTTCCTGGTGGGGCAGCTGCAGGACTTCTTGCCGTATTTCCTGGCTGTGGCGTCGAGCAGTTTTGTGTATGTTGCGCTGGCCGACCTGATTCCCCAGCTGCAAAAGCGCCTCACGGCACGCGAGACCATCGCGCAGATCGCCTGGCTGATCGCAGGCATGGTGATCGTCACGCTGGTGAGCGGGGCGGCGCATGCGCATTGACGGTGAATCGCCACTGCGCAATGCGCAGCCCCCGTTAGCGTGGGGCGGGGCGCCTGGGTTTGAGGTAGAAGGCGCTGCCCTGACGCGCCGATCTGTACGGCACCACATCCAGCACGGCCGCGTGGCGCTGCAAGGCCAGAACGCCGGTGTGGTGCAGAAAATGGCCATTGCTGCGGCGGTGTGATTCGTACCGTGCCCCTTTCCCCTCGTTGATGAACACGAGGAGAAACTCGCCTTCCGCTACGCTGGCGGGGGATTCTTGCAGGCAGTCAGGTGCCAATTCACCCAGGTCTTTGCAGACAGCGTGCCAGGCACTGTAGGGGGTGTAGATACGCACCTGCGTCCACGCAAATTCGGCCGCCCGGGCCATGTCCACCATGCCGCTGTTGCGGGCCTGCTCGCCAATGCGGTCAGACACGGTGGGCTGGCCACAGGCCACCAGACCCACCAGGGCTGCGCAAGCCCATGACCAGGCGCTATGGCGCTGCAGCGGAGCTGCGGACCGGCGGTTCGCGGCGGCCTGCCCGGGGTTGGTGGATGGGAGATGCTGCATTTCAAATAGGTTCGCAGTGGCTGGCACGCTCTTGTGCTTGGGGCCAGGGGGAGTGATGCAGGTCAGTCAGCGTAAGTCCCTGCCTGCCGGATCAATGCGCCCCAGCGGTCCACCTCGGAAGACAGCTGAGTGCGCAGGCCCTCTGGCGTTTGCAGTTCTGGTTTGACGACCACCACCCCCACGTCATCCAGCCGCTTGATGAGCGCAGGGTCTTTCAACGCGGCTTTCAGCGCCGTGTTGAGGGTTGCCAGCACCGGGGCGGGTGTGGCCTTGGGGGCATAGAGGCCGTGCCAGACCACCACCTCGAAGTCTTTCAGTCCGGCCTCGCGCAGCGTCGGCGCATCCGGCAGGGGCTTGAGCCGTTCGCGGGTGGTGACGCCGTAGAGCTTGACCTTGCCCGACTTGATGTGCTGAACCGTCTGCATCGACTGGTCGCACATGAGGTCCACCTGCCCGCCGATCAGGGCGGTCAACGCAGGCGCGGTCCCCTGGAAAGGCACGGTCGTGCTCTCGACGCCCACCGCCTGCTGCAACAGCATGCCGCACAACTGCGACGCAGCACCCAGCCCTGCATGTGAAAGGTTGACGGCCTTTCCTTCCCGTTTGAGGTAGCTGATCAACTCCTGCGGGGTTTTGGCGGGCAGGTCGGGGCGTCCGATGACCGTCATGGGCACATCGGCCACCTGGCCAAGGTATTCGAAATCCTTCAGCGGGTCGAAAGACAGTTTGCGGTAGAGGCTGGGCGCAGTGGACATGCCGATGTGGTGCAACAGCAGCGTGTAGCCGTCCTTGGCAGCGCGCGCCACCGAGGCAGATGCCACCGTTCCGCCTGCGCCTGCGCGGTTTTCCACGATCACCGTCTGTCCCAGGCTTGCGCCCATGGACTGCGCCAATGCGCGCCCCAACAGGTCCGTCGGGCCACCGGCCGCAAACGGGATCACCAAGGTGACGGGCTTGGTAGGAAAAGCTTGTGCATGTGCGCCGAAGGAACCCACGGCCGCGACGGCCGCCACCAGCGCCAAGACGCAGTGCCGCAAGAAGGCCGCTCGTTGCGGCACGGCGGCAGTTGTGGTGGCGCCTGCGGCGAGGGCAATGGGCCGGGGGAGGGGGTTGCGCATGGTGCTCCTTGGAACGGTGAAGAGGTTCGCCGGAGTATCTGGCTCAGGTATTGCGGAAACAATCTGCTGACTGTGAAGTCGTTATTCACACTTTGTGTTGAATTGGTGCCCCAATCAGCGCCTGCAGCGTGCCGGTGGTGCTCCATTTGCGCAAGGGCTTCTGGGCGAGGCGCGCAGGCCATGGGTGGTGCAGAGGGCGCGCTCCGTGAGCGCTGCCCATGCCGCAGCAGAAAAGTGCGGTGTAGGCCCAGCAGCGCTGGTTCAGCGCGCCAGCTCTTCCCGCACCGCCGCCACCTGCCTGCGCGACACTGCCAGCAGTTCGGTGGAGCCTTGCAGGCGCACGGCCCAGCCCTCGCCCTCCTCGGGGTCGTAGTGTTTCTCCAGCGCCCGCACGGCGCGGCGGGCCACCAGGGCGTTGCGGTGGATGCGCATGAAACGGGGGGCGAACTTGGCTTCGATCTCGCTGAGCGAGCCGTCCATGATGTAGCTGCGGGTGGGGGTGCGCACCGTCACGTACTTTTGTTCGGCCTTGAAGTACAGCACCTCGGCCAGGGGCAGGCGCTCGGTGCGGCCCCGGTCCTGGATCAGCAGGGTTTCGCCTTCGGGCACGCTGGGCGCAGCCACTGGTACCGGGGCGCGGGCATTGCGCTGCACCTTGGCCAGCGCCTGCTGCAGGCGCTCACGGCGCACGGGCTTGGTGAGGTAGTCCACGGCGTCCAGTTCGAACGCGCTCACCGCGTGGTCGGCATGGGCCGTCACAAACACCACCGCCGGGGGCTGGGGCAGGGTTTGCAGCGCGTGCGCCAGCGACAGGCCGTCCTGCCCCGGCATGTGGATGTCCAGCAGCACCAAGTCAAACGCCCGCCCGCCCGTGGGGCCAAGCTGCGCCAGCGCCTCGCCCGCGTTGGCGGCCTCGGCCACGGTGATGCGCTGGGTGTCCGCGCAGTCGGACAGCAAGGTGCGCAGGCGGCTGCGGGCCAGGGCTTCGTCGTCAACGATGAGGATGTTCATGGGCGGTCAAAGGATGGGTGGTCGTCCAGGGGCGCATGCTCGTCAGGTGCGGGCACCGCGCCCCGGCGCAGCGGTGGCGCCCCCCGGCGCACGGGGTGCCGTGCGCGGGAGGGTGGGCCGGGGTTCTTTTTGGGCTCGGGCGCGGGCAGCGAGATGCGCACCTGGTAGAGGCCGTCCTGCACGCCCGCCGTGAATTCGCCCTGCACGTCGTGCAGCAGTGCCAGCCGCGCGCGCACATTGGCCAGCGCAATGCCATGCCCCTTGCTGCTGCCCGCACCGGCGTCGTCCGGCGCGTCATGGCGGCCATCCTTGGGGGGCAGGGTGTTGGTGATGCGCACCACCACGCGGCTGCCGCGCAGCTCGGTCAGCACCCGCAGCTTGCCGCCGCGCGCACTGGGCTCCACTCCGTGTTTGACGGCGTTTTCGACCAGCGGCTGCAGCAGCAGCGGGGGCAGGCGGGCGGCGTCGGTGCGTGGGTCCAGGTTCCACTGCACCTGCAGGCGCTTGCCAAAGCGCACCTCTTCAATGGCCAGGTAGCGGCGCGCGAGCGTGATCTCTTCGGCCAGCGTGACCGATTCGCCTTGCTCCACCAGGGCCACGCGGAACAGGTCGGAGAGGTCTTCCAGCAGCGACTCGGCCTTGGCCGGTTCTTCGCGCACCAGGGCGATGGCGCTGTTGAGGGTGTTGAACAGAAAGTGCGGACGGATGCGCGACTGCAGCTCGGTCAGGCGCGCTGTGGTGGCGGCCGGGGTGCGGCCCCGTGCGCGCAGCACCAGCGCGGCCACCAGCATGGCGGCCAGCAGGGCGCCCGTGGCGGCGCTGGCCAGCCAGGGGGGCGACGCAGCCATGCCCACCAGCGCCAGCATGCCGCACCCGTAAGCGCCAGCCAGCGCCCCCAGCAGCACACCTGCCGCATATTGCTGCGCAGTGGACAGGCGCTGCAGCACGGTCTTGAGGCTGCAGGCCGTGATCAGCCACACCAGCGTGGCGGGCAGGGCGCCGCCTGTGAGCAGCGCCAGACTGGCCAGCCACTGCAGCGGGCTGCTGGCGCCATACATGGCCCCTACGCCCACCACCGCTTCCACAAACAGCACAGCACGCAGCACCACACCGACCTGGCAGGCATCAAACACCAGGGCCCGACCGCGCGGCGGCTGCCCGCCTGGCCCGGCGCCCGCAGCGGCCCGCACGCTGCGCGCGGACCGTTCCGGAGGGGCAGAATCCGGCAGCGGGGGCTGGGTCGATAAAATTTGCGTGTTTTGCATTGCGGCGCCCGGGTAGTCCGGGTGTCTGAACTTCCGGATTATTGCCCTCCTTATGTCCAAAGCCCAAGCCACCAGCGCTGACTCTGCGCCGTCCCACAACCAGCTCGACACCAAGGCCCAGGCCTGGTCGGCGCTGTTTTCCGAGCCTATGAGCGACTTGGTCAAGCGCTACACCTCCAGCGTGTTCTTCGACAAGCGCCTGTGGCAGGCCGATATTGCGGGCAGTCTGGCGCATGCCGAGATGCTGGCGGCCCAGGGGGTGATCAGCGCCGAAGACCACGCCTCCATTCAGCGCGGCATGGCGCAGATCACGCAAGAGATCGAATCCGGTGCCTTTGAATGGAAGCTGGACCTGGAAGACGTGCATCTGAACATCGAGGCGCGCCTGACGCAGCTGGTGGGCGATGCGGGTAAGCGCCTGCACACCGGCCGCAGCCGCAACGACCAGGTGGCCACCGACGTGCGCCTGTGGCTGCGCGGCGAGATTGATCTGATTGGCGACCTGCTGAAAGAGCTGCAGGTCTCGCTGGTGGATGTGGCCGAACAGAACGTGGACGTGATCCTGCCCGGCTTCACCCACCTGCAGGTGGCCCAGCCGGTGAGCTTTGGTCACCACATGCTGGCCTATGTAGAGATGTTCAAGCGCGACGCCGAGCGCATGGCCGACGTGCGCCGCCGCACCAATGTGCTGCCGCTGGGCAGCGCGGCCTTGGCCGGCACCACCTACCCGCTAGACCGCGAGCGCGTCGCAAAAACCCTGGGCATGGAGGGCGTGTGCCAGAACAGCCTGGACGCCGTGAGCGACCGCGACTTCGCCATCGAATTCACCGCCGCGGCCAGCCTGTGCATGGTGCACGTGAGCCGCCTGTCCGAAGAACTCATCATCTGGATGAGTCAGAACTTCGGCTTCATCAAGATTGCGGACCGCTTCACCACGGGCTCGTCGATCATGCCGCAGAAGAAGAACCCCGACGTGCCCGAACTGGCGCGCGGCAAGACCGGCCGCGTGGTCGGCCACCTGATGGGCCTGATCACGC
This sequence comes from Acidovorax sp. BL-A-41-H1, assembly GCF_051942715.1. Classification (NCBI taxonomy): domain Bacteria; kingdom Pseudomonadati; phylum Pseudomonadota; class Betaproteobacteria; order Burkholderiales; family Comamonadaceae; genus Acidovorax; species Acidovorax sp. BL-A-41-H1. The sequence continues at coordinate 117,885 of NZ_JBPVJQ010000012.1, forward strand.
TGATGAAGGGCCAGCCCCTGGCCTACAACAAGGACAACCAGGAAGACAAGGAGCCGCTGTTCGACACGGTGGACACGCTCAAGGACACGCTGCGCATCTTTGCCGAGATGGTGGGCGGCCAGCTGAACCCTGCCACGGGCAAAAAGGAAGGCGGCATCACCGTCAATGCACAGGCCATGGAGCAGGCGGCGCTCAAGGGCTACGCCACCGCCACTGACCTGGCCGACTACCTGGTGAAAAAGGGCTTGCCCTTCCGCGACGCCCACGAAACGGTGGCACACGCGGTGAAGGCGGCCACCACGCACGCCTGCGACCTGTCAGAGCTGCCCCTGGCCGTGCTGCAGGGCTTCCACCCGGCCATCGAGAAAGACGTGTACGAGTGCCTGAGCCTGCGTGGTTCGCTCAACGCGCGCAACACGCTGGGCGGCACCGCGCCTGCGCAGGTGCGCGCCCAGCTGGCACGCCACCGCGCACGCCTGGAAAAATGAGTCAACCCCCTGAGGCGCTGCGCGCTATCCCCCTTCTCTCGAATTGCTGTGCAATTCGGGAAGGGGGACGCAGCCAGCGCGGCGGGGCGGCCCTTGCGCGGCTGCCGCTGGCCTGAACCGTGCTTGTTGTACGGTCGCGCCCCGCAAACACCCCATTCAAATCAACGAGTTCCGCCATGACAAAGACTTCCCGCCGCAATCTGCTGTCCCGCCTGGTGCGCACTGGAGCCTTTGTGGGCGCTGCGCTGGCCGTGGGCCTGGCATCGGCCCAGTCGGCCAAGCCCATTCGCCTGCTGGTGGGTTTCCCGCCCGGTGGCGGCACCGACGCCATTGCGCGCACGCTGGCCGAAAAACTCAAGGACGAGCTGGGCCAGCCTGTGGTGGTCGAGAACCGACCCGGCGCGGGCGGCCAGATCGCCGCGCAGGCGCTCAAGGCCTCGGCGCCCGATGGCACCACGCTGTTCCTCACGCACGACCACACCATCTCCATCCTGCCCCAGGTGGTGAAAAACCCTGGCTTCGACCCCGCGCGCGACTTTGTGGCCGTGGGCGGTTTTGCCACCTTTGTGAATGCGTTTGCCGTCTCGGGCGGTACCCCCGCCAAGTCGTTCACCGAATACGTGGGCTGGCTTAAGGCGTCGGGTGGTGGCAAGGGCGCGGTGGGCATTCCCGCCCCGGCGTCCACGCCCGAGTTCCTGGTCAAGCTGATCGGGCAGAAGTACCAGCTGGACCTGGTCTCGGCGCCCTACCGGGGCAGTGCACCCATGATGGCTGACATGCTGGGCAACCAGATTGGTGCGGGCGTGGCCTCGGTGCAGGACTTCATGGAGAACCACAAGGCCGGCAAGGTGCGTGTGGTGGGCGTGCTGGGCACCAGGCGCCAGGCTGCCATGCCCGACGTGCCCACGTTCGACGAGATGGGCCTCAAGGGCTTTGAAGACCTGCCGTACTACGGCATCTACGCCCCCACCGGCACGCCGCAGAAGTTCATTACCGACTTCTCCAGCGCACTGGCCAAGGTGGTGGCCCAGCCCGATGTGCGCGACCACCTTACGGCCATGGGCCTCACGGTGGGCCATATGTCGCCCCAGCAACTGGCTGCGCGCGAGAAGGCCTACACCGAGGCCTGGGCGCGCATTATCAAGACCAGCGGCTTCGTGGCGCAGTAAGCAGGCGGGGCGGCAAGCCCCGCGCAAGCCGTGTTCGCTTATGCTGTGCCCGGCTTCCGCGCTCCGGGCGTAGTCTCGGTGCGCAAGGGGCCGTTTTTTTGCACTCCTTCTTCCCCCATGCCCACCAGCCGCCTTCCTTCCAACTGGATCCAGCATCGGTACCTGCCCCTGGTGGTGGGGGCATGCAGCGGCGCGCTGGCTGCGCTGCTGGCCTGGGTGGTCATCGACATCTCGCACACCAAGGCGCGGGCCGAGATCGCGGCCCAGGCGCAAAGCCATTTGCTGCAGATCCGTGACCGGCTGGACCGGCAACTGCAAAGTACCCTGTCGGTGCCCGAAACGGTGGCGGCCTTCATCGCCGCGCAGGGCAGCATGGCGCCCGAGATTTTTGCCACCGTGGTCGGTCGCCTGCTGGAGCACCAGCGCAACATCCGCAACCTGGCGCTGGCGCCCGACAACGTGATCGCCGATGTGTATCCGCGCGTGGGCAACGAGCGAGCCATTGGTCTGCGTTACCTCGACAACCCCCAGCAGCGCGGGGCGGTGGAGCGGGCCATCCAGTCCCGCCGCACGGTGGTGGCGGGCCCCATCCCCCTGGTGCAGGGCGGGCTGGGCATCATCAGCCGCACGCCGGTGTTTCTGGCCCACCCGCCCGAGCGGCCGCCCGTGGGTGGGCCACAGTACTGGGGCATTGTGTCGCTCACGGTCAATGCCGACACCTTGTTTGCCGATGTGGGGCTCAACACGGAGCAGATGGGTTTCCAGGTGGCGGCGCGAGGCCTGGACGCCATGGGGGCGCAGGGCGCGGTGTTCATTGGCCGCCCCCAGTTGTTTGACGAGGCGCCTGCCACGCTCGATGTGCCGCTGCCCGGGGGCGGCAGCTGGATCCTGGGGGCGGTGCCCAGCGGCGGCTGGGCGGCAGCGGGCCGTGCGCCCACGCTGGTGGTGATGCTGGCCTATGCATTTGCGCTGGTGCTGGGCCTGCTCAGTGCGCGGCTGGTGCGGGCCCACCAGCAGGTGCTGGCCCTGGCCAGCCACGACCGCCTCACGGGGCTGCCCAACCGGCGCCTGTTTGAAGACCGCCTCTCGCAGGCGGCGTTGGCGGCCTACCGCGACCACCGTGCCGGTGCGCTGTTGCTGGTGGATCTGGACGGCTTCAAGGCCGTGAACGACAGCCAGGGCCATGGCAGTGGCGACCAGGTGCTGGTCCGTGTCGCGCAGCGCCTGTCGGGTCTGGCGCGTGCCAACGACACGGCGGCCCGGCTGGGTGGGGATGAGTTTGCCCTGGTGCTCAACGCGGTGGATTCACCCGATGCGGCCATGGAGATGGCCCACAAGGTGCTGGCAGCACTGGTGGCGCCCATCGGGCTCGACAACGGCCAGCATGTGCTGATTGGCGCCAGCATCGGGGTGGCTCTGTTCCAGGGCCCGGCGGTGGAGGCGCTGCCTGCGCTGATGGACCGCGCCGATCGCGCGCTCTACGCCAGCAAACACGGCGGCAAGGGGCTGGCCACGCTGGCTGATTCCTCGGGGGGCGCCGCAGCGCAGCCGGGCTGACCCACGCGGGGCAGGGGGCCTGCGGGCCTGCAGGCCTGCAGGTTTTTCCCCTCCTCGGTTTGTTTTCAGTGCAGGGCCGCTTGCGGCTCTGCCCGGGGCGTGCCACCCAGGCCATGCCCCATTTTTTTGCCCGCCTCGGGCGGTGGCAGCACGGCGGGCAGGCCCAGTGCCTGGATGGCCAGTTCGCGGTGCCAGCCCTGGATGTGGTGCAGGTGGTGTTCTTCGTTTTTCTCCACGGCCTTGTGGGCAGCCTTCAGCGTCTGGCCCACGTCGCCCACCGCCACCCGGGCCACCCGGCCCAACAACTCCCATTGGGCATGGTTGCTGGTTTCGGTGTGCAGCACACATTCGCAGGCCACCAGCTGGGCGGTGTCCGGGTCGCAAGTGCGCTGGGCCGTCTCGATGGCCTGCACCCATGTGTCGCCCAGCTGCCGCGTCACGGCCCGCGCGGCGGTGGGGGCATCCGGGTCCAGTCCCAGCGCGTCGCACATGCGGCGCACCACGCCCTGGTGCGCCTGGCTGTCCCGCATGTAGCCTTGCCATTCCTTCTTCAGGGCCGGGAGGTGGGCGCAGGCGAGGGCGGCACGGTACACCCGCTCACCCACCTGTTCGGTCTCCATCATCTGCAGCACCAGCTCGTCCAGTTGGTGGCTGTCGTAATGCACGCGGTTCATGGCATCTCCTTACAGTGGATTGGCGTGGGCCGCGCTGGGCTGGGCGAGGGCCGCGCAACGCAGCAGCTTGGAACAGGTTTTTTGCCAGTGTGCGCACTTTGGGCGGGCCTGTCCATGGGGGAAAAGGCCCGATGGCAGCCTGGCCGTCGGCATACGTAAGCGCTTGCAACGCTGCGCTGGCGGCGGTGCCGTTTTGTTACGCTCGCAGGTCGTGCAATTCCCCTTCCCCGCGCGGGGCCACTGGGGACGTCCGCCCTGGTTCCTTCGGAGGGGAAAAATGAACAAAAAACAATGGATGCTGGCGGCCAGCCTGTCGCTGGTGGCCTGGGGGGCGCAGGCCCTGCAGATCAGCAGCTTTTCGCCGCAGGGCGAAGTGGCGCAGGTGCGCCAGGTGGTGGCCAAGTTTGATGCCGCTGCCGTCAACTTTGGCGATCCCAAGGCTCCGGCGCCACTGACCCTGAGCTGCAGCGACGCCAGCGCGGCCAAAGGCACGGGCCGCTGGACGGGTGAGCGCGAATGGGTGTTCGACTTCGAGCGCGACCTGCCGCCCGGCGTGCGCTGCACCGCCACCGTCAAACCAGGGTTCAAATCGGCCCTGGGCGCTGATCTGGCGGGCGTCAAAAGCTATCAATTCAATAGCGGTGGGCCGTTTGTGCAGGTCATCCGCCCCAATACCTACGAACAGATCGACGAAGAGCAGTTCTTTGTGCTGCAGCTCAATGGGCCTGCCACTACGGCCAGCGTCCAGGCCAATGTCTGGTGCACGATGGAAGGCGTGGGCGAGCGCGTGCCGGTGCGCCTGATCGAGGGTGCGCAGCGCGCCGAAATCCTGAAAACGCTGGGGCTGGAAAAAAGCGCGGCCAAGGAGCCTTTGCAGTACGCCACGCTGGCCTGCAACCGGCGCTTCACCTCGGGTTCGCGCATGCAGATCGTGTTTGGCAAGGGCGTGGCCACGCCCAGCGGTGTGGCCAACACGGTGGAAAAGCGCTTCGACTTCAAGGTGCGCGAGCCGTTTTCGGCCGAGTTCAGCTGCGAACGCGAAAACGCCCAGGCCGCCTGCCTGCCCATCCGCCCGTTGCAGCTGTCCTTCAACACGCCAGTGCCGCGCAGCCTGGCCACGGCCATCCGCCTCAAGTCGGCCAAGGAAACCCTCAAGCCCCAGACCGATGGCGGCATCGAAAGCCAGAAGGGCGATGCGCTGGTCAACAGCGTGCAGTTTGCCGCGCCCCTGGCCGAAAACACGGCCTTCACGCTGGAGCTGCCCAAGGACTTCAAGGACGCCTCGGGCCGCCCGTTGCGCAATGCCGAGAGTTTCCCGCTCAAGGTGTCCACCGGCGGCATGCCGCCCCTGGCCAAGTTTGCGGCGGCGCCGTTTGGCATCGTCGAGCGTTTTGCCGAAGGCCCCGCGTCAGACAAGCCCCCCGCATTGCTGCCGGTGACCTTGCGCAATGTGGAAGCCGCCCTGCGCGTGCAGGGCCTGCAGCCGGGCACCCCTGGTGCGGCCGCCCCTGCGGGCAAGGTGAGCACGCTCCAGCCCGGCACCGACGCCGAGATCATTGCCTGGTTCCGCAAGGTCAAGCGCTATGACAACTACCTGGTGGACCGCAAGCAGGCGCGCCAGGACGTGACCGGCCCACTGCCCAAGGTGCTGGACGACGACCGCAGCCATGTGCAAAGCCGCATGGTGTCGCTGCTGGCAGGCAAGGGGGGCGTGAAGACGCTGGACCTGCCCAAACCCGCGAACAACGACCCGCGCCCGTTCGAGGTGGTGGGCATCCCGCTGCCGCCCGGTTTCCATGTGGTGGAGATCGCGTCGCAAAAGCTCGGCGCCTCGCTGCTGGACGACCGCCATGGTGAGGGCCGCACGATGTATGTGCGCACCTCGGCGCTGGTGACCAACCTGGGCGTGCACTTCAAGCTGGGCCGCGAGAACGCCATGGCCTGGGTGACCACGCTGGACAAGGGCCAGCCCGTGCAGGGCGCCCAGGTGCGCGTGTCCGACTGCCGGGGCAACGAGGTGGGCAGCGCCACCACCGACGCCCAGGGCGTTGCCCGGATCGACGGGCTGTCGTCCCAGGCGCCCACCTGCAGTGGTGACGACTGGACCCAGGCCTACTTTGTGAGCGCGCGCTCCAAGGGGGCCGACGGGGTGGAGGACATGGCCTTCACCTGGAGCGACTGGCAGCGTGGCATCGAACCCTGGCGCTTCAACGTGCCCACCCACACCGGTCCGCGCCCCACCGAGCGGGCCCACACCATCTTCGACCGTACCCTGTTCCGTGCGGGCGAAACCGTGTCGATGAAGCACCTGCTGCGCACCGAAACCCGCAAGGGCTTTGGTCTGCCCGATGCGCGGCCTGAAACCCTGGTCATCACCCACCTGGGCAGCGGCCAGCAGTTCACCCAGCCGCTGGCCTGGCGCGGCACCGCCACCGGTGGCCTCAGTGCCCAGAGCAGTTTTGCCATTCCGCCCGCCGCCAAGCTGGGTGTGTACCAGGTGGAGTTGCGCAACGATGCGGACAATGAACGCAGCTTCGGCTCGGGCGAGTTCCGGGTCGAGGAGTTCCGCCTGCCGGTGCTGGAGGGCCGCATTGCGCCCGCCGACAAGAAGGCGCTGGTACGAGTCCGCTCGGTGCCCACCGATGTGCAGATCAACTACGTGGCCGGTGGCGGCGCAGCCCACCTGCCGGTGCGTGTGTCGGCCATGGTGCGCGGCAAGACCCTGCAGTACAGCGACTACGAGGCGTTCAGCTTTTACCCGCCACGCAAGCGCGATGCGTCCAATGCCAGCAGCGACGATGAAGAAGCCACTGCCAGCCAGGACGCGCGTGTGATTGCCGACAAGCTGCCGCTCACGCTCAACAAGGACGGCGCGGGCAAGCTCACCATCGACAACGTGCCCCAGGCGCGCCAGCCGCAGGAACTGGTGATGGAAGCCACCTACGCCGATCCCAACGGTGAGGTGCAGACCCTCCGCAGCGTGCAGGCCCTGTGGCCTGCGGGCGTGGTGGCAGGCATCAAGACCGAGGGCTGGGTGTCGGCCCGCCAGAAGATCCGCTTCCAGGCGCTGGCGCTGCAGCACGCGGGCAAACCCGCACCCGACACCGCGCTGCAGGTGCAGGCCATTGCGCGCATCACCACCACCACCCGCAAGCGCATGGTGGGGGGCTTCTACAGCTACGACAACCAGACCGAAACCAAGGACCTGGGCACGCTGTGCAGTGGCAAGGCCGACGCGCGTGGCCTGCTGCTGTGCGAATCCAAGCTCGACGAACCGGGCGAGGTGGAACTGGTGGTGACAGCTACCGACAAGGACGGCAACACCAGCGTGGCCGCGTCGTCGGTGTGGGTTACACGCCAGGGCGAGCTGTGGTTTGGTGGCGAAGACCACGACCGCATCGACCTGCTGCCCGAGAAGAAGAGTTACCAGCCGGGCGAGACCGCCAAATTCCAGGTGCGCATGCCGTTCCGCTACGCCACGGCGCTGGTGGCGGTGGAGCGCGAAGGCATCATCGACACGCAGGTGGTGCAGCTCAATGGGCAAGACCCCACGGTGAGCCTCAAGATCCAGCCCGAGTGGGGCCCGAACGTGTATGTGAGCGTGCTGGCCCTGCGCGGCCGCCTGCGCGAAGTGCCGTGGTACAGCTTCTTCACCTGGGGTTTCAAGTCGCCGCGCGAATGGTGGACATCCTTCTGGTACGAAGGCCGTGAGTACCAGGCGCCCACTGCGCTGGTGGACCTCTCCAAGCCCGCCTACCGCCTGGGCCTGGCCGAGATCCGTGTGGGCACGCAGGCCCACCAGATCGATGTGAAGGTGCAGGCCGACAAGGAAAGCTATGCCGTGCGCGGCAAGGCGCAGGTCACCATCACCGCGACCCTGCCGGGCGGCAAGCCTGCCGCGAACGCTGAGGTGGCCGTGGCCGCCGTGGACCAGGCCTTGCTGGAGCTGATGCCCAACAACAGCTGGAACCTGCTCGAAGCCATGCTCCAGCGCCGCAGCTGGGGCGTGGAGACATCGACCGCGCAGATGGAAATCATCGGCCGCCGCCACTACGGCAAGAAGGCCGTGCCCGCAGGCGGTGGCGGCGGCAAGGCGCAGACGCGCGAGCTGCTCGACACGCTGCTGCTGTGGCAGCCCGCCATCCAGCTCGACGCCAACGGCCAGGCCAAGGTGACGGTGCCGCTCAACGATGCACTCACCACCTTCAAGATCGTGGCCGTGGCCGATGCGTCCACCGGACTGTTCGGCACCGGCAGCACCAGCATCCGCGCCACGCAGGATTTGCAGATCATCAGCGGCCTGCCGCCCCTGGTGCGCGAGGACGACCAGTTCCGCGCCCAGCTCACGCTGCGCAACACCACCAAGGCCGCGATGAAGGTCGAGGTGGCCCCACGCGCCACCCTGCTGGACCTGAAGCCTCAGACGGTGGACATCCCCGCCGGTGAATCGCGCGAGGTGGCGTGGACGGTGACCGCACCCGCGCAGCTCGCGCAGACCCGCGCCCAGGCCATCCTGTGGGAGATCGAAGCCAAGGACACCGTGAGCGGCGCGCGCGACGCGCTCAAGGCCAGCCAGAAGCTGATCCCGGCCGTGCCGCTCACGGTGCAGCAGGCCACGCTGGTGCAGGTCGATGGCAGCTTCAACCTGGATGTGAACCCGCCCGCCGATGCGCTGCCTGGGCGCGGCGGCCTGAAGATGTCGCTGCAGCCCAAGCTGGCCGAAGGCCTGCCCGGCGTGCGTGACTGGTGGGCCCGCTACCCGTTCGCCTGCCTGGAGCAAAAGACCAGCAAGGCCGTGGGCCTGCGCGACGGCGCGCTGTGGCAGACCGTGGTGGCGCAGCTGCCCACCTACCTGGACAGCGAGGGCCTGGCCAACTACTTCCCGCCGCGCGACGGCGACAGCAACCGGGGCAGCGACACGCTCACGGCCTACGTGCTGGCCGCCACGCACGAGGCCGCCGCCATTAACCCCGCGTTTGCGCTGCCGGACGACGTGCGCGCACCGATGGAGCGCGGCCTGATCGCCTTCATCGAAGGCCGCATCGAGCGCAGCTTCTGGAGCCCGCGCAAGGACCTGGACATGCGCAAACTCGCCGCTATCGAGGCGCTGTCGCGCTACGGCAAGGCCCAGGGCCGCATGGTGAGCAGCATCACCATCGCGCCCAACCAGTGGCCCACGCATGCGGTGATCGACTGGGTGAATGTCCTCAAGCGCGTGGCCGATGTGCCGCAGCGCGACCAGCGCCTGGCCGAGGCCCAGCAGATCCTGCGTGCACGCCTGTCGTTCCAGGGCACCAAGCTCATCTTCAGCACCGAGCAGGACGACTACTGGTGGTGGCTGATGCAAAACGGTGATGTGAACACCGCGCGCCTGATGCTGGCCGTGATGGACGACCCGGCCTGGAAGGACGACATGGGCCGCCTGGCCAACGGCTTCATCAGCCGCCAGCAGGCGGGCGCCTGGCACACCACCACGGCCAACCTGTGGGGCGGGCTGGCGCTGGAGAAGTTCAGCGCCAAGTTCGAGGCCGTGCCGGTGTCGGGCACCACCAAGGCCAGCATGGGGGGCAACACCGCCGCTGTGGACTGGAGCAAGGTCGAGCGCGTGAAGACCAGCGACCTGACCGGTGCGCCCTACCAGGGCACCTGGTTTGGTGCGCCCGCATCGCCGGGCAACCTGAAGAACAACGGCATGTTCCTGCCTTGGGCCACCGCAGCGGGCAAGACCGGTGGCAAGGAGCAGCTCGCCGTCACCCACCAGGGTCCCGGCAAGCCGTGGCTCACGCTGCAGTCGGTGGCGGCCGTGCAGCTCAAGGCGCCGTTTGCGGCCGGGTACACGATCAGCAAGACCGTGACCCCGGTGGAGCAGGCCAACAAGTCGCTGCCCGCAGGCCAGTACACACGCGGCGACGTGCTGCGCGTGACGCTGGAGGTGAACGCCAGCGCCGACATGACCTGGGTGGCCATCACCGACCCGATCCCGGGCGGTGCCACCATCCTGGGCAGCGGCCTGGGCCGCGATTCCGCCATCGCCACGCAGGGCGAAAAGGCGCGCACCGGCCCCGGCTGGCCCGCGTTCGAGGAGCGCAGCTTCGAGTCCTTCCGCAGCTACTACGAGTACCTGCCCAAGGGCACGGTCAAGATGGAATACACCGTGCGCCTGAACAACGTGGGTGACTTTGCACTGCCCCCGAGCAGGGTCGAGGCGATGTACGCGCCCGAGATGTTTGGCGAGTTCCCCAATGCTCGGGTGAAAGTGGAGGCGGCCCGGTAGGCCGCAGCGCCATGCCTTCTTCCGTTGTGAGCCTGCCTAGTTGCAGCCCGCCATGAGCCTCAGTGTTTTTGTCGAGCTGCGGTTCTGGCTGCTGGTGGTGTTTTCGCTGGTGCTGCCAGCGGGCATCTACGCGCTGCTGCTGGCCACTCGCTCCATCTCGCGCATGGCGGTGCTGGGTTTTGGCGTGGCGCTGGTGCTGATTGCGGGGGTGGATGTGTACCTGCTGCAGTCGCTCGCGTCCCTGGCCAAGACCACGCCGTCGCTGGCGGACGACGCGGTGTTCATCTCCGAGCTGTCCATCGCGCTGTACGTGCTGCCCGTGGTGTTTGGCGGCATCGGCGTCAACCTTATGTCGCATGTGCTGCTGCGCCATCTGAGCGAGGCCGAAACCCGGTTTGACCGGGAGCATCCCGATGATTGAACGGCGGCCATCCCTCTTCTTGCGCCCCGCGTGGTGCGCGGTGCTGGCGGGTGCCCCGCTGGCCGCCCACGCCCATGGGCAGGAGGTGCTGGCCATGGCCTACGCCCAGGTTGCTGTAGTGTCGGTGTGCTTGCTGCTGGCGTGGTGGGTGCCCCTGCTGCGCGGGGCGCGCTGGTTGGCAGTGCTGGGCTGCGCAGCCGGGGTGGTGGTGGCCTGGGCACGGGTGCTGGATCTGCCCCGCCAGTCCCACGCGGCCGAGATCATGGCCTGGCTGGTGCTCGCGCCGCTGCTGGGCGCCGCTGGGGCTGTGGCCTGGGCGCGAATTCGCAGAGGCCGCGATGGCCGCTGAGTCGGTGCGTGCTGTGCGCTGCATGTGCTCGCGGCTGCGGCATGCCCTGGGTGTGCAACTGTTGGTAGCTATATTTTTTGTAGCTATCACGGCAAGTCCAGCGCGCGCAATCCCCACTTTTGATGAGGTACGTGCTGATTTCAAGCCTTCCGACACCGTGCTGCTCTCGCGCGAAGGCGAGGTGCTGCAGCGCCTGCGCACCGACCCCACGGTGCGGCGTGGCCAGTGGGTGCCGCTGGCTGACATCTCGCCCGCGCTGCGCCAGGCGCTGGTGCTGAGCGAGGACAAGCGTTTTTTTGAACACAGCGGCGTGGATTGGCGCGCCGCATCGGCTGCGGCCTGGGGCAACCTGTGGAACCAGCGCACGCGCGGTGCCAGCACCATCACCATGCAGCTGGCCGGGCTCCTGGATGGTGACTGGCGCCAAGGCCCGGGCGGGCGCACCGTGGTGCAAAAGTTGGGGCAGACGGTGGCCGCCCAGGTGCTGGACCGGCGCTGGCGCAAGGACCAGATCCTGGAGGCCTACCTCAACCTTGTGCCGTTTCGCAGCGAGCTGGTGGGCATCGATGCGTTGAGCCGCACGCTGTTTGGCAAGGCTGCGCATGGCCTGGACGACCGCGAAGCGGCGGTGGCCGCCGCCCTGGTGCGCGCGCCCAATGCGCGGCCTGCGCTGGTGGCGCAGCGCGCTTGCGGCGTGCTGCGCGATATGCAGCGGGGCGCCCGCATCGACTGTGACGCGCTCGACCTGTTCACCACCGCCGCGCTGCAGCGCCGCGCATTTGACGCGAGCGAAGGCGTGGCCCCGCACTTTGCGCGCCACCTGCTGCGCCAGCGTTTTGGCAAGGACGCTGCGGTGCCCGAGCGTGTGCAGAGCACGCTGCGCGCGCCCCTGCAGCGTTTTGCCATGCAGACCCTGCAGCAGCACCTGCGCGAGCTGCGCGGGCGCAATGTGGAAGACGGTGCGGTGCTGGTGCTCGACAACGCCACGGGTGCGGTGCTGGCCTGGGTGGGCTCATCGGGCCAGCTCAGCCAGGCGAGCGAGGTGGACGGCGTGCTGGCGCTGCGCCAGCCGGGCTCCACGCTCAAGCCTTTTCTGTACGGGCAGGCTATTGAACAGCGGCGCCTCACGGCCGCGTCGCTGGTAGACGACTCGCCCGCGCACATCGCCACGGCGGGCGGGCTCTACATCCCGCAGAACTACGACCGGCAGTTCAAGGGCTGGGTGTCGGTGCGCACAGCGCTGGCGGCCTCGCTCAACGTGCCGGCGGTGCGCACGCTGGTCATGGTCACGCCCGACGCGTTCCACCGCCAGCTGGGCGCCATGGGTCTGCCGCTGCGCGAAAGTGGCGACTATTTTGGCTACAGCCTGGCGCTGGGCAGCCCCGAGGTGCCGCTGCTGCACCTGACCAATGCGTTCCGCACGCTGGCCAACGGCGGGCGGCTCAGCCCGGTGGCGCTGGCTGCGCTTGGACCGGGGCGGGCTCCCGCTTTCACTGCGGCCCTGGACCCGCGAGCGGCCTTCATCGTGGGCGACATCCTCTCGGACGGCAATGCGCGTGCGCGCACCTTCGGCACCGACAGCGTGCTGGCCACGCGCTTCTGGACGGCGGTGAAAACCGGCACCAGCAAGGACATGCGCGACAACTGGGCCGTGGGCTGGTCGGAGCGCTACACCGTGGGCGTATGGGTGGGCAACGCCAGTGGTGCGGCCATGCACGACGTGAGCGGCACCAGCGGCGCGGCGCCCATCTGGGCGGCGGTGATGGGCTTCTTGCACGCCCGCGAGCCCAGCCGTGCGCCCAAGGCCCCGGCGGGCCTGCTCCAGGCCGGGGTGCGGTTTGGCCCGGGGCCCGTGGCCGGTGGCATGCCGGGCGGTGCGCCCGAGCCCCGCGCGCCGCTGGAGGCCGCGCGCAGCGAATGGTTTCTGCAAGGCACGCAGCAAGCCTTGTTTGCTATTGATTCAATAGCTGAAAAGGCATATCCATCGCGCGCAGAAGGCCAAAAAAGCCCCAAAAAATCGCCCGCCCAGGTGGTGGACGCGCCTTCCGCCCCCGCCCGCATCACGGCACCCGCGCCCGGCACCATCATTGCGCTGGACCCGGACATCCCCCCCGCGCGCCAGCGCCTGCAGTTCACGGCCACGGGCGACGGGCTGCTCTGGCGCATGGACGGCAAGCCGCTGGGCCGGGGCCCGCGTGTGGCCTGGCTGCCCTGGCCGGGGCGGCATGTGGTGCAGATCACCGACGCGCGCGGGCAGGTGCTGGACGAGATCCGCATCGAGGTGCGCGGGGCGGGCGTGGCGGCGGGGGCTGTGGCGCCCCCGATAAGGGCTGCTGCGCATTGACGCGCCCAAAGCCGAGGAATACGGTGTGATTTACCCATTCAGCGTCCCCGTCACGGCGGCGAAGAAA
>NZ_JBPVJQ010000013.1:0-163379 GCF_051942715.1 Acidovorax sp. BL-A-41-H1
CTACCATCGCCACCAAGGTGCCGCGCGCGGCCTATGCCTGGGTGACGAAGCAGGTGATGGGGCGAGTGGGCATACCGCTGATCACCTCCAACCGCATCAACACGCCCGAGGTGGCCGAGCGTCTGCTGGCCGAGGGTTGCGCCGACATGGTCTCCATGGCACGCCCACTGCTGGCCGATCCCGACTTCGTACGCAAGGCGCGCCAGGGCCGGGCCGACGAGATCAACACCTGCATTGCCTGCAACCAAGCCTGCCTGGACCACACCTTCGGCGGCAAGATCACCAGCTGCCTGGTGAACCCGCGTGCCTGCCACGAGACGGAACTGGTCATTGCCCCCACCGCCGCCAGGAAGCGCATCGCCGTGGTTGGTGCCGGCCCCGCGGGCCTCAGCTTTGCCGTCACCGCCGCGCAGCGCGGCCATGCCGTGGTGCTGTTCGACGCGGCGGCCGAGATCGGCGGTCAGCTCAACATCGCCAAGCAGGTGCCTGGCAAGGAAGAGTTCTACGAAACCCTGCGCTACTACCGCCGCCAGCTGGAGCTGCATGGCGTGGAGGTGCGCCTGAACACCCGCGTGCAGGCGAGCGACCTGGCGGGCCAGGGCTACGACGAGGTGGTGGTGGCCACGGGCATACAACCGCGCATACCCGATATCGAAGGCATTACCCACCCCAAGGTGCTGAGCTACCTCGATGTGCTGCGCGACAAGCAGCCCGTGGGCCGGCGCGTGGCCATCATCGGCGCGGGCGGCATCGGTTTCGATGTGGGCGAGTACCTCACGCACGAAGGCGAGAGCGGCGCCCTGGCACCCGCCAAATTCAATGACGAGTGGGGCATCGACACCGCCTACGCGCAGGCCGGTGGCTTGCGTGCCGCGCAGGTGCAGGCGCCCAAGCGCCAGGTGCACCTGCTGCAGCGCAAGACCAGCAAGGTGGGCGACCAACTGGGCAAGACCACTGGTTGGATCCACCGCACCTCATTGAAGGCGCGCAACGTCGGCATGAGTTCGGGCGTGGCCTACGACCGTGTGGACGACGCGGGCCTGCACGTCACGATCGACGGTGGTGCGCCCCAGGTGCTCGATGTCGACCACATCGTGGTCTGCGCGGGCCAGGAGCCGCTGCGCCAGCTGTACGACGCGCTGGTGGCTGCAGGCCAGAGCGCTCACCTCATCGGCGGTGCCGACGTGGCCGCCGAGCTCGACGCCAAGCGCGCCATCCTGCAGGGCACAACGCTCGCTGCCCACATCTGATTTCCTTCAATCCACCCAGAGGAGACATTCCGTGACCGAAGCCCCGAAGAACATTCACCCCGCCGTCGCCCGATCGCTCGACACCTGGCACCACATGGTGGCCAGCCGCGACCTCTCAAACCTGCTGTCCATCGTGCACCCCGACGCGGTGTTCCGCTCGCCCATGGCGAACACGGCCTACACCTCGGCCCCAGCGTTGATGCTGGCTCTGTCCACCGTGATCCAGGTGTTCGAAGACTTCACCTACCACCGCCAACTGGCCACCGATGATGGCCTGAACATCGTGCTGGAGTTCAGCGCCCGTGTGGGCGACAAGCAGCTCAAGGGCATCGACCTCGTGCGCTTCAACGAGCAGGGTCAGATCACAGAGTTCGAAGTCATGGTGCGTCCCCTGAGCGGCCTGCAGGCCCTGGGTACGGAAATGGGCGCGCGCCTAGGGGATAAGTTGCCCGCCTTCAAGGCCAAGGCCTGAAAGGCAAAGGAGGACCGCACCTGGCTGGTGCGGTCCTCCTGCATGGCTTTCTGGTGAATGCCGTATTCTGTGAACGCGGTGTGGTAGCAAGCTAGAGTTTGTCCTCGGCGCGGCGGCGCGGAAGTTGCCGCTTGACGGAGGGGCGTTGCAAGCGCTGTTTGGGGTCCACGCCATCGGGCAGATCCGTGGCGCGCTGCAATTGCAGGTGGGCCACTAGCCCTCCGGTGCTGGAGTTGGCCAGGGCAAAAATCCCTCCCATGCGCTGCACCGTCTTGTCCACGATGGACAGGCCGAGGCCCGCACCCGCAGCCGCCGTACGCGCCGAGTCGCCCCGGAAGAACGGCTTGGTCAGGTTGGACAGCTGCTCGGGGGGAACCCCCGCGCCATGGTCGCGCAGCTTGACCAGTACCCAGCGCTCGCGGCTTTTGGCGACGATGTCCACGCTGGTGATGCCTGTTTCCTCGGTTTTGCCATAGCGTCGGGCGTTTTCCAGCAGGTTGGATATCACGCGGGCCAGCTCCACTTCATCGGCCAGCACGTTCAGGTCCTCGGGTACGTTCATGGTGATCTGCAGTTCCCGGTGGTCCTGCACGGCATACACACAGGACGAAACCACCGCATGCAGATTGATGGGGGTGAGTGTGACGTGGTCGGGCCGCGCGTAGTCGAGGAACTTGTCGATGGTGGCGTCGAGCTGCACGATGTCGGCCACCATGTGCTCGCGGGCCACCTCGTCGGTCACGCTCATCTCGGTCTCCAGCCGCAGGCGCGCCAGTGGCGTACGCAGGTCGTGCGAGATACCGGCCAGCATCACCGCACGGTCTTGCTCCAGCTTGGCGAGTTTCTGGGCCATGCGGTTGAAGCCGATGTTCACCTCGCGGATTTCACTGGTCACCACTTCTTCGTCCAGGTGGCTGGCAGCAAAGTCTCCGTCCTTGACCCGATTGGCCGCATAGGACAGTTGCTTGAGCGGGCGATTGATCAGGCGCGCAATGGCAGCGGCACCCGCCAGCGAGAGTGCGGCGGCCGTGATCAGCCATATCAGCCAGGTGCGACCACCGGCCGGGCTGAAGCGCGAGCGGTCCATCAGCAACCAGTTGGGGTCGCCGTTGATGTTGAAACCCACCCACAGGCCGTTTTCCCCATTCACGCTCTGGGCCACGATGGTGTCGGGCCCCAGGCGCATGGTCAGCTCGTCGGTCAGCCGGTTGCCCAGGGCGGTCGGGTCCAGCAGCGCATACTTGTCCTTGGGCTCGCGAGGCAGGATGCGCACGCCCTCCTGGTCGGCCATGGTCTTGATGAGGGACACGCGTGCGATGGCGTCGGAGTGCACCAGTGCAGCACGGCTCAGGTTGACAAGCGACGCAATCTGCTGGGCAGTCTGCAGTGTGCGCGGCTCGAATTCAAGCGCGCGCAAGGTCTGCAGCCATGCCAGGATGCTGCCCACCAGCAGCAGTGCCAGCAGGAAAAAAGTGCGCCAGAACAGGTTGAGGCCCACACGTGCGCGCTGCTCCCGCGCCCGGCGGATAGCCTCCAGGGGCGCGGGGCTGGTGGCCTCCGAGGCCGTCACCGATTTGTGAGACGACTGCCTAGGCTTGCCCTCGGTCTTGTACATGGGCAGATCAATCAGCTCGTGCCGTCCGGCACGAACACGTAGCCCACGCCCCACACAGTCTGGATATAGCGCGGCGCTGCGGCATCCACTTCCACCAGTTTGCGCAGGCGCGAGACCTGCACGTCCAGGCTCCGGTCAAAGGGCTCGAACTCGCGGCCACGGGCCAGCAATGCCAGTTTTTCGCGCGACAGGGGCTGGCGCGGGTGGCGCACCAGGGCCTTGAGCATGGCGAACTCGCCGGTGGTCAGGGGCAGTTCCTCGCCGTTGCGTTGCAAGGCGCGCGTGCCCAGGTCAAAGGTGAAGGGGCCGAAGGTCACGACCTCGTTGTCACCCGAAGGCGCGCCGGGAGCTTCCTGGGCGGGGCGGCGGCGCAGCACGGCGTGGATGCGCGCCAGCAGCTCGCGGGGGTTGAAAGGCTTGCCCAGGTAGTCGTCGGCGCCCACTTCCAGGCCCACGATGCGGTCCACGTCCTCGCCCTTGGCGGTGAGCATGATGATGGGCGTGCGGTCGTTGGCGGCCCGCAGGCGGCGGCAAATCGAGAGGCCATCTTCCCCGGGCATCATCAGGTCCAGCACGATGATGTCCACCGTTTCGCGCAGCAGCAGGCGGTTCAGTGCCTTGCCGTCTTCGGCGACCATGACTTCAAAGCCCTCTTGCGTGAGGTAGCGGCGCAGCAGATCGCGGATTCGCGCGTCATCGTCCACCACCAGAACTTTGTCGGTGCGATTGGTTGTTGTGGCCATGTTGATCCCAAGTCCAATTTGTAACAGAGCCGATTCTGACCACTTGGAACGCCGAAGTTCGGTTTTTGGGGGCTGGTTTGACCAACTGTTACAAGTTTTGCCCGACTTCTCACACTCGCTACCGCCGTTTCACGGGGCGGTGCTTTGCAGCGGGTAAGGTGGCAGCCTGCGCAATCGGATCATCTGTTGCGCGCTCTTTCGAAAAGGCCATCACCATGAAAATCACGACCCGTTTGGTCACCGCTGCAGCTTTGCTGGCCTGTTTTGGCGCGGCCATGGCGCAGACAGCCACCCCCCAGGAGCCACGCAACGTGGTGCAGCTGTCGGCCTCTGGCACGGTCGAAGCGCAGCAGGACCTGCTGGTGCTCACTCTCTCAGCCGTCAAAGACGGCCCGGATGCCGCAACCGTGCAGGCCCAGCTCAAGCAGGCGCTCGATGCAGCCCTGACTGAAGCCAAGCGTACTGCGCAGCCGGGGCAACTTGATGTGCGCACCGGTCCCTTTGGTCTGTACCCCCGCTATGCCAAGGACGGCAAGATCAATGGCTGGCAGGGCCGGGCAGAGCTGGTGCTGGAGGGGCGTGACTTTGCGCGCATCACTGCGGCGGCGGGCAAGATCCCATCCATGCCCATCAGCCAGGTCGCTTTTGCACTCTCGCGTGAGGCCCGTGCCAAGGTTGAAACCGAGGCGCAGACCCAGGCCATCGATCAGTTCAAGGCGCGTGCGGCCGAGTTGGCCAAGGGCTTTGGTTTTGCCAACTACAGCCTGCGCGAAGTGGCGGTGAACAGCAATGAGATGTCCCCCGGTCCCCGTCCGCGCATGATGGCGATGGAGGCCAAGACCTCGTCATTCTCTGATGCGGCGGTGCCCGTGGAGGCGGGCAAGGCGCAGGTGGTGGTGACTGTTTCCGGCTCCGTACAAATGCGCTGAGGCTGGCGGCCTTCGATCGCCTGCGACGTCGGTGGAACAGGCCATGCGCCGCGTGGCCTGGAATTCTCAGCTTTGTCGTGTGGTTGCATGCCGCCAGCAGGCCGTGCTCAAAGGGCCTGCCCGCCCGACACCTCAATCCGTTGTGCCGTCACCCAGCGGTTGGCGGGTGCCAGCAGGCCCGCCACCATGGGGCCAATGTCATCGGGCAGGCCTACGCGGCCCAGGGCTGTCATTTGGGCCAGATGCTGGTTGAGTTCGGGGTTGTCGCGCACCACGCCGCCGCTGAAATCGGTTTCGATGGCTCCTGGCGCCACTGTGTTGACGGTGATGCTGCGCGCGCCGAGCTCTTTGGCCAGGTAGCGCGTCAGCACCTCCACGGCCCCCTTGGCTGCCGCGTAGGCCGCATAGCCCGGGAGCGACAGGCGGGTGAGACCAGTCGAAAAATTCACGATGCGTCCCCCATTGGCAATCAGCGGCAGCAGCGCCTGTGTGAGAAAGAACACCCCTTTGAAGTGCACGTTGACGAGGTGATCGAACTGCGCCTCGCTCGTAGTGGCAAACGTCGCATAGTCCCCGTGGCCAGCATTGTTCACCAGGTGATCAAGATCAGTGCGTTGCCAGGTTGTCTGCAGCGCAGCGCGCAGGTGCTCGGTAAAAGTGCTGAAGGTGGCAATATGGCCGGTATCGAGCTGCAACGCCACGGCCCGGCGGCCCAGGGCCTGGATTTCGGCCACGGCAGCCTGCGCTTCCTCGGCCTGGCTGCGGTAGGTGATGATCACATCACCGCCGCCCCTGGCGATGCTCAACGCGGTGTTGCGGCCCAGGCCCCGGCTGCCGCCAGTGACCAGCGAGATGGTGGGATTGTGCAAGGTGGTGCTTGGTGTCATGGTGAACTCCTGTGTGTGATGTCATCCAGTGTCCGGTTCCATGGTCCGTGTTGGTTGCCGAAATCGCTCCGGTTTTTGCCTGATTCTCCAAATTCAGCGCCGGAAGATCTACAAACCGGTACGCTTGCGGCATGACGACTCCCTTGTTCGAGGCGGTGAGCCGCTATGCCGAAGCCCACGCCCGCCAGGGCAGCGTGGTGCAGACCCCCATCCCCGGATTGAGCACGGTGCGCGCTACCGAGCCCAGCGGGTTGTTGCATGCGATTGCGCAGCCCCTTGTCTGCCTGGTTCTACAAGGCAGCAAGCAGGTGGCGATGGGGGCACAAACCTTTGAGTTCTCAGCGGGCGAGTCTCTGCTGATTACGGCCGATGTGCCCACAGTGAGCCAGATTACCCGTGCCAGTGCCGCTGCGCCGTATCTCTCGATTGCGCTGGAGCTGAGCCTGCCGGTAATTGCCGACTTGTCGGCCCAGATGGGAGTTGTGCCCCGGGGCGACCATGCCCCTGTACACGTGGATCCCACCGATGCGGAAGTGGCCGATGTGGCTCTGCGTCTCATGCGGCTTCTGGAGCGGCCCGAGGCCGTCCCGTTGCTGCATGCGTCCCTGGTACGCGAGTTGCACTACTGGTTGCTGGCGGGGCGGCATGGTGCTGCCATCCGCCGCCTGGGCTGGCCCGGAAGCCACGCCCAGCGGGTGGCGCGCGCCGTTGCCGTGCTGCGTGCCGATTTTGCGCAGCCCCTGCCGGTGGAGAGCCTGGCGGCGCTGGCAGGCATGAGTCCCTCATCTTTTCATCAGCATTTCCGGGCAGTCACTTCGCTGTCGCCGCTGCAGTTTCAGAAGCAGCTGCGTTTGATCGAGGCCCGGCGGTTGATGTTGTCGGAGGGGGCCAGTGCCAGCAGCGCGGCCTTCGCCGTAGGCTATGAAAGCGTGCCCCAGTTCACGCGCGAATACGGTCGGCTGTTCGGTTTGCCGCCGGTCCGCGACACGCAAGTAGCAAGAGACAGGACACGGGCGGTGGGGTGAGCAACCCTCATGGATGTTTTCCGGGCCAATGCACCTATTTGCTGTAGTCGATCAACCCCCATACGATCACAGTGAGCTGGAGCAGGTTGATCAGGATAGCGATGGTGTGGGTTCTGCGGAACCCCGGGATGGCATCCATGTAGTTGGACTGGATCTGCTCCCCGAGCGCATCCATCTTCGGGATGATCCTGCTGCGCAGCGCAACAGCGATTCCGGCCAGCGCGGCCGCATCGCAGGCAATGCCAGGGTGGCCTGCCAGCGCAAAACTGATCGCCGTGGCGGAGGCCGTCACAAAGGCGCAGAGATAGTAGACATGGAAGAACCTGCGCACAAAGCGTGCGTCCAGCGGCGTATCGTGCTTGAGCACCAGCAGCGGGATGGAGCCCATGATGAAGTACGCCGTGGTCACGAGCAGCGCCACGGTGAAGAACATGGCAGCAATCATTGCGGCAGACATCGCGATTTCCTCCCATGGTGGGATGTCGTCCAGGGGCTCGCGAGCAAGAGGCAATGCGCCCCAACGGTTTCCTGCAGGACAACACCATTCTAGGGAAGCCACCTCGGCCATGGTCTGGTGGAGTGCGAGACCCGCAGGTGGCGGTAGGTGGGGCCCGCAGGGCAGGAGGGGCCCCGGGGCCGTGGGCCGAGCGCCGCGAGGATGGCTTACTGCGCCGCCCAGCCGCCGTCCATGTTCCAGGCCACGCCGCGCACGTTGTTGGCCGCTGGGGAGCAAAAGAACACGGCCAGCTCACCCAGTTCTTCGGGCGTGGTGAACTGCATCGAGGGCTCTTTCTCGCCCAGCAGCAGTTTCTTGGCATCCTCGTTCGACAGGCCGTGCTCGGCGGCCTTGGCATCGACCTGTTTTTGCACCAGGGGTGTGAGCACCCAGCCGGGGCAGATCGCGTTGCAGGTTACGCCCGTGGTGGCGTTCTCCAGCGCTGTGACCTTGGTCAGGCCTACGACGCCATGTTTCGCGGCCACATAGGCCGCCTTCTGGGCGGAGCCCACCAAGCCATGCACCGATGCCACATTGATGATGCGGCCCCAGTTGGCGCTTTTCATGGCGGGCAGCGCCAGACGCGAGGTGTGGAAGGCGCTGGAGAGGTTGATGGCAATCACGGAGTCCCAGCGCTCAACGGAAAAGTCTTCCACATTGGCCACATGCTGGATGCCCGCGTTGTTCACCAGGATGTCCACGCGCCCGAACTGGGCGGCGCTGGACTTCATCATGTCCTCGATGTCAGCCGCCCGGCTCATGTCGGCGCCGTGGTAGGCCACTTGCACCTCTGCCGCAGCGCCTGCGGCCAGGACTTCGGCACGGGGGCCGTCCACGTCGCCAAAACCATTGAGCACGATGTTCGCACCCTGGCGGGCCAGGGCCTTGGCGATTCCGAGGCCAATGCCACTGGTGGAGCCGGTGACGAGGGCGGTTTTGCCTTTCAGCATGAGAGTCTCTCCGAATGAATTACGATGCCACGCAAGGGAAAGTCGGCAACCATGGCATGCGCCATACGTTCCGAATTCCGCATGCATTATCGAGCGCCGACCCCGGATTTCGCACCCATGAATGAACCTACGCTGAACTACGTACTGTGCCCGGGCCCTGCGGCCCCGCCAGTCGCCCCGGACCGTGCGCCTGCTCTGGCGCAGCAACACCGCATGGCCTACTGGGAGTGGAATGCCACGGGCAATCCGGCACATCCGCATGTGGTGGTCTGCGTGCATGGCCTCTCACGCCAGGGGCGCGACTTCGACACTTTGGCGCGTGCGTTGAGTGCGCATGTACGGGTGGTCTGCACCGACGTGGTGGGGCGCGGCCAGAGCGACTGGCTGGCCGACCCCATGGGCTACCAGATTCCGCAGTACGCGGCTGACATGCTGGTTTTGCTGGCGCAGTTGCAGCAGCAGGGGCCCATCACCACGTTGGACTGGGTGGGCACCAGCATGGGCGGGCTGATTGGCATGGGCATTGCAGGCCAGCCAGGGTTGCCTTTGCCGGTGCGCAGGTTGGTGCTCAACGATGTGGGGCCGGTCATCCAGTGGGAGGCCTTGCAGCGCATCGGCCAGTACCTGGGTCAACTGGCGCGGTTTGCTTCGCTGCAGCAGGCCGCCGATGCCATGTGGGCCATTTCCACCAGCTTTGGCCCGCACACGCCAGCCCAGTGGCTGGAGCTGTCGCGGGCCATGGTGCGCACGTTGCCTGCGTCGGATGGGGGCGGCATCACGCTGCATTACGACCCCGCCATTGCTGTGCCGTTCAAGACCCTCACTCCGGAGTCCGCCGTTGCGGGCGAGGCTGCGCTGTGGCAGTTGTACGACCATATCCAGGCGCGCACGCTGCTGTTGCGCGGCGCGCAGTCGGATCTGCTCACGCGCGCGACTGCGCAGGCGATGGCGGAGCGCGGCCCGAGGGCGCACGTGGTCGAGTTTGAGGGGGTGGGGCATGCACCCACCCTGGTGGCGGCCGATCAGGTCGCGGCCGTCACGGAGTTCCTGCTGGCGGCAGAAGGTGTTGTGGCCGGATGAAAACCAACCCTCCCGCACTTGCGTCCCTTCCCCTTCAGACCGACACCGTTCCGCAGCTTATTGCCGCCACCGCGCACACGCTGCCCGAGCAGGTGAATGCGCTGGTGCGTGCGCGCGCTTTTGCCGAGCCTTTGATGGCGGGCGAGACGCTCGACTCGGGCGAGAACACGCTGGCCCACGCGGATGCCGTGGCTGCCATCCTCAAGGGAATCGGTGGCTCGGAGGCCATGCAGGCCGCCAGCTATCTTGTCTATGCGTGCGTGCACCTCAACAAGCCGGAAGAGGTGATCGCCAAGGCCTTTGGCGACAACTTTGCGGCGTTGGCGGTAGAAACCACCAAGCTCATGCGCGTGCAGCAGCAGGCCCGAGCCGCCGAGCACCTGGATGACCCGGCGGTGCAGACCGAGAACGTGCGCAAGATGCTGCTCGCCTTCTCGCGCGACCTGCGCGTGGTGATGCTTCGGCTGGCTTCACGCTTGCAGACGCTGCGCTTTCATGCGGCCAGTAAACGCCCCGTGTCCCCCAGCCTGGCCCGCGAGTCGCTGCAGGTGTTTGCGCCGCTGGCCAACCGCCTGGGCATCTGGCAGGTGAAGTGGGAGTTGGAAGACCTGTCCTTTCGCTTCCTGGAGCCCGACACTTACAAAGAGGTGGCCCGCCTGCTCGACGAAAAGCGGGGCGAGCGCGAGGTGTACATGGAGCAACTGCGCGCGCGGCTTGAGTCCGACCTGCGTGCACGCAGCATCAGCGCCAGCGTGCAAGGGCGCCCCAAGCACATTTACAGCATCGTCAAGAAGATGCGCGGTAAATCGCTCAACTTCGACCAGGTGTTCGACATCCGTGCGCTGCGCGTGGTGGTGCCCACGGTCAAGGACTGCTATGCCGCCCTGAGCTGGGTGCATGAGCAGTTCAAGCCCATCGTGGAAGAGTTTGACGACTACATCGCAAAGCCCAAGCCCAACGGCTACCAGTCGCTGCACACCATCGTGCGCGACGACAACGGCAAGCCCATAGAGATCCAGATCCGCACCCAGGCCATGCACGAACACGCCGAACACGGCGTGGCGGCGCACTGGGCCTACAAGGAGGCCGGATCCAAGGGCTATGCCGGTGTGTCCGCCACCGGCGAATATGACGCCAAGATTGCGGTGTTGCGCCAACTGCTGGCATGGGAGCGGGATCTGGCGGGCGCTCTGCCCAACCGGGGCCTGTTTGAGGACCGCATCTATGTACTGACGCCCGATGCAGCCGTGGTCGAGCTACCGCAGGGGGCTACGCCTGTGGACTTTGCCTATGCCGTGCACACCAGCCTGGGCCACCGGTGCCGGGGCGCCAAGGTCGATGGCGCCATGGTGCCGTTGAACACGCCACTGCAGAACGGGCAGACGGTGGAAATTTCCACGGTCAAGGAGGGGCGTCCGTCGCGCGACTGGCTCAATGCCGAACTCGGCTACCTTACCAGCCACCGTGCCAAGGCCAAGGTGCGCGCCTGGTTCAATGCCCAGGCGACCCACGAAACCGTGGCCCGTGGCCGCGAATCGGTCGAGAAACTTTTGCAGCGCGAAGGCAAGACCGCCATCAAGCTCGATGACCTCGCGGTTCAGCTGGGCTTCAAGTCGGCCGACGCCTTGTTCGAGGTCGTGGGCAAGGACGAGTTCTCGCTGCGCAACATCGAAACGGTGCTGCGTCCGCCCGAACCCGTGCTGCAGCCTGACGACTTTCTGCTGCTCAAGAAGACACGCACCAACGAAGCAGCCCCCAAGGGCGGTGTGCTGGTGGTGGGCATCGATTCGCTCATGACGCAGCTGGCCAAATGCTGCAAACCCGCGCCGCCCGATGCCATCCGTGGTTTTGTCACGCGCGGCAAAGGGGTGAGTGTGCACCGCGCCGATTGCAGCAATTTTCGTGAAATGGCCGCCCGCAGTGCCGAGCGTGTGATCGATGTGGAGTGGGGGGCGCCCAAGCAGGCGGCCACTGCCGCTGTGTACCCGGTGGATGTGGCCGTGGAAGCTGCCGACCGGCAGGGCCTGCTGCGCGACATCTCGGAGGTCTTTGCCCGAGAGAAAACCAATGTGATTGGCGTGCAGACCCAGTCGGTCAAAGGCACCGCCTGGATGACGTTCACGGTGGAGGTGGCTGACTCGGGGCGCCTGAACAAGGTGCTGGGGATTGTGGCCAGCGTACAGGGCGTGCGATCTGCACGCCGGCGATGAGGTGGGTCGCCTGGGGCATGAGGGCTTCAGGTGGCGGTCATGTTGCCGATTGATATGATTTGTTTGCCGGGCTTTTCAGGACAAGCAATTTTTATGGCTATAATCGTGGTCTAAACAACGACAGGCGCGTAGCTCAGCTGGTTAGAGCACCACCTTGACATGGTGGGGGTCGTTGGTTCGAGTCCAATCGCGCCTACCAAGTTTTTCTGAAAGAAACCAGCTTTCAGTGCTTTCAAAAACTTGGGAAAAAGCAAAGCCGCCATTTTTGGCGGCTTTTTTGTTTTTCGGCCCGTGTCTACCGTTGCAATCGATTTGCCTTGCCGGTGGTGATAAGCCGCAGGCAACAACGCCCAAGTCCCTCCTTTCTCCCGTTCTTTCTTTTACGGCGGTTTATGCGGCGATCGCTGGCGTTACGTCCCGACAGATCTGTTGCGTCTCTTGCCCAGTGTGTGTCTTAAGCGGCTCGTAAGATCTCTCTGTCACGCTCGCTGCGTTGACGACCTCCCTCCCTCTTGCTTCAAGGTAAGAGTTCAGCCCGCCCCGTGCGGGCTTTTTTTTGCCCCGATGGCATCGGCCGCAAAGCGCTCAAGCAGGGGCGGGCATGCTGACGGTCCATGGTGCCGCCATGCCGTGTGAATTTGGGGTGTCGCGATTGCGACATGTGATGCCGACGCCCCATCAGGGTATTCCTTTGCCGTTGCGGTGATGCACTCTCCCTAGAATGTGCTGCACTGCAATACATGGGTTTCGAGCCCGAGGAGTTCGTCGTGTCCGAACAGAAAAGTGCCGCGTCCAAGTCGGCCCAGCGCGTCATCAAGAAATACCCCAACCGCCGTCTGTACGACACAGACACCTCCACCTACATCACTCTGGCCGAAGTGCGCCAACTGGTCATGGATCACCAGCAGGTGGTGGTCCGCGATGCCAAGACGGGGGAAGATCTGACACGCAGCATCCTGCTGCAGATCATTCTGGAAGAAGAGGCCGGCGGTGCCCCCATGTTCACCGAGGCGGTGCTGGCCAACATCATTCGTTTCTACGGCCATGCCATGCAAGGCTTCATGGGGGCGTATCTGGAAAAGAACGTGCAGGCCTTCACTGATGTGCAGACCAAGCTAGCCGAACAATCGCAGAGCGTGACGCCCGAGATGTGGGCGCAGTTCATGAACCTGCAATCGCCCATGCTCAAGGGCATGATGGGCAACTACGTGGAGCAGTCGCAGTCCATGCTCACCCAGATGCAGGAGCAGATGCAGAAGCAGACCGAGCAGATGCTGGGTGCGTTCGGGTTGAAGCGGTAAGCCCCACCCCGAGCCGTCGCTCGGGGCGCCCTGGGGCTGCACTGGTGGCCTGGCAAAGCTGGATCTGCGGTGTTGTCGGCCTTGCGCCAGGCTGGTTTCCACCGGTGCAAAATGCCGCTCCCGCCGCACTGGAGGGGCTCCCTCACCGCCCAGGCGCCGGAACTGGGACAATACGGGGCTATGAGCGAAGCACTCTCCCCCACGAAAACACCCAAAGTCGGATTCGTCAGCCTGGGCTGCCCCAAGGCGCTGACCGATTCCGAACTCATCCTCACGCAACTGAGCGCCGAGGGCTACGAAACCTCCAAGACCTTCCATGGCGCGGATCTGGTCATTGTCAACACCTGCGGCTTTATTGACGATGCGGTCAAGGAAAGCCTGGACACCATTGGCGAGGCGCTGGCCGAAAACGGCAAGGTGATCGTCACCGGCTGCCTGGGCGCGCGCGCGGGCGAAGGCGGCGGCAACCTGGTGCGCGAGATGCACCCCAGCGTGCTGGCGGTGACCGGGCCACACGCCACGCAGGAGGTGATGGACGCCGTCCACCTGAACCTGCCCAAGCCCCACGATCCCTTCATCGACCTGGTGCCCGGCGGTTTCGGCATCGCTGGCATCAAGCTCACGCCCAAGCACTACGCCTACCTCAAGATCAGCGAGGGCTGCAACCACCGCTGCACTTTCTGCATCATCCCCTCGATGCGTGGCGACCTGGTGTCGCGACCTATTGGCGATGTGCTGAGCGAGGCCAAGGCCTTGTTCGAAGGCGGTGTGAAGGAGCTGCTGGTCATCAGCCAGGACACCTCGGCCTATGGTGTGGATGTGAAGTACCGCACGGGCTTCTGGGACGGCAAGCCTGTCAAGACCCGCATGCTGGAGCTGGTGCAGACGCTGGGCGAGATCGCCGAGCCCTATGGCGCCTGGGTGCGCCTGCACTATGTGTACCCGTACCCCAGCGTGGATGAGGTCATCCCGTTCATGGCCACAGGCAAGGTGCTGCCGTACCTGGACGTGCCCTTCCAGCACAGCCACCCCGATGTGCTCAAGCGTATGAAGCGCCCCGCCAGCGGCGAGCGCAATCTGGAGCGCATCCAGCGCTGGCGCGAGGCATGCCCCGAGCTGGTCATCCGCAGCACCTTCATCGCAGGCTTTCCGGGCGAGACCGAGGAGGAGTTCCAGCACCTGCTCGACTTCGTGCGCGAGGCGCAGATCGACCGTGCGGGCTGCTTTGCCTACAGCGATGTGAATGGCGCCGCTGCCAACGAGCTGCCCGGCATGTTGCCTATGGAAGTGCGCGAAGAGCGTCGTGCCCGTTTCATGGCCGTGGCCGAAGAGGTCTCTATTGCCAGGTTGCAGCGCCGTGTGGGTGCGACCATGCAGGTACTGGTGGACCATGCCCCCGCGCTCGGCAAGAAGGGTGGCCGGGGCCGCAGCTATGCCGATGCGCCCGAGATCGACGGCGTGGTGCACCTGCTGCCGCCCGAGAAGATCAGCAAGCAGCTCAAGGTGGGCGAGTTCACCAAGGCGCGCATCGTGGGCACGCAGGGGCACGATCTGGTGGCCGTGCCGGTGTGACGGCACCTGATCTTTTGGGTGCTATTGTTTGGATAGCTACCAGCGCTTGCAGGTCGCGCGCTGGGCCCCAAAAAAACCAATAAAAAAGGCTTCCCGGGGGAAGCCTTTTTTGTGAGCCGAGGCAAACGCCTCCAGCGAACCTCAGACGCGCTTGCGGTACTCGCCGGTGCGCGTGTCGATTTCAATGCGGTCGCCTTGCGACACAAACAGTGGCACGGGCACTTCGAAGCCGGTGGCGATCTTGGCGGGCTTCATGACCTTGCCGGAAGTGTCGCCCTTGACGGCGGGTTCCGTCCAGGTGATTTCGCGCTCGACGCTGGTGGGCAGTTCGACCGAGATGGCCTTGCCGTCGTAGAACACCACTTCAACAGCCATGCCGTCTTCCAGGTAGTTCAGCGAGTCGCCCATGTTTTCGGCTTCGACTTCGTACTGGTTGTACTCGGTGTCCATGCACACATACATGGGATCGGCGAAGTAGGAGTAGGTGCACTCCTTCTTGTCCAGGATCACGTTGTCGATCTTGTCGTCGGCCTTGAACACGACTTCGGTGCCGAAGTTGCCGATCAGGCTCTTGAGCTTCATGCGCACGGTGGCTGCACCGCGGCCGCCACGGGCGTATTCGGTCTTCAGGACAACCATGGGGTCCTTGCCGTGCATGATCACGTTGCCGGCGCGGATTTCTTGAGCGATTTTCATAGCGAGTTGCTTGGGTTGGGGCCGCTCAACGCGCGGGCCGGTGGCTTTCTGTTGTCTCGCTGGGGAGGCAGAAGGCGCGCCGTGCCGATGCATGTTCCGCGGCGGGAATGCGCGAGGGCTGGGCACCGGTGTGCCGCACCTCATTTGCGCAAAGCCTCGGATTTTACCGTTTTTCGGCGACAAAGCCCAAAAGTTGCGCCACAAGGTTGTCTTGCGTCAGCAGGCGCGCGCGCGCCGCCACCGTGCAGGCGGTCCATTCGGCCAGGGTGTCATCGCCGGGCCACTGCAGGGGCGCGGTGTTGAGCCCGTTCCAGGTGGCATGGAACTGCCGCAGCGATTCTGGGGCCTGCAGCCAATCCAGAAACGCCCAGAGCTTGTCGTGGTGGGCGTTGTCGTGCTGGGGGTAGATCTGCCAGACCAGGGCCTGCCCGGCCCACAGCGCCCGCACCAACGAGTCCTCGCCGCGCACAAAGTTCAGGTCACAGGCCCACAGCATGTTGTCAAACGCCGCCTGGGGGCGTGCGGGCAAGTATGAAATGTATAGCTGCCCGAGCTTGCCAGGCGCGCCTAGGCAGGCATTTTGAGCATGATCTTTGGCAGCACCAAGCGCGGCCTGTACCGCCGCCGTGGGGCGGCCTGGCGTGACCAGCAACTGCGTGGGCTGGGCCTGGCTGCGCTGCAGCAGCTCGGGCAGGGCTGCGGGTTCGTAGCAGAACAGCGACACCCAGCGCTGCTCTGGGCCGTCGTTGTCAAGGCCAAACGCTTCGGCGTGCGCCTGGCGCCAGGCGGTGCAGTCAAACGCCTGGCGCCGGGCCATCAGGTCGTCTTCGCGCAGCAGTCCGCCCGTGGCGGGCGTGAAGCCGGGGTAGAAAAACCAGCGTGTCCAGCCCGCTGCAGGGCCTGACAGGAGGGGCGATGGCAGCCGGTGGGTGCGCTCCACATAACTCTCGGCCGACAGGTATTCCAGGTTGATCCAGACAGGTTTTTGGCCGTTTGCGCGCGACTGACATGCGCTGTAAGCTATGAATTCTGTAGCAATTTCGCAGCCGAACGCCTCCACCATTACATCGGGCTTCGGCTCGGTGGGGTCGGGCGGGGGCGATCCCCAGGCACGCAACTCCACGCCCGGGCAGCCTGCGGGCGCCATCCACGTGAGGGCCGAGGCGTCGTCCACCCACAGCCGCACGCGGTGGCCCAGGCTGGCGAGTTGCGTCACCAGACGCCAGCACACGCCGATGTCGCCAAAGTTGTCGATCACGCGGCAGAACACATCCCATTGCAGGGCAGGGAGGGGGGGGCGCATGGTCATGGGGCGGGTGTAGTTGGTGGCGCACGCAGGTGGTCTACCAGCAGCCGCGCCACGCTGGAGAGGGACTCTTCGGACCGCACACACAGCACCAGTTGCCGGTGCGCCCACGGTTCGTTCAGCGTGACCACGCGGATGGGCTGCGAGCCCTTGTACAGCGCTGCGCTGCCGCGTGGCATCACGCCCACGCCCAGGCCGGCGGCCACCATCAGGCACAGTGCGTCGTAGCTGGTGACCTGCATGCGCAGGCGCAGCGGCAGGCCGGCTTCGGAGGCAGCGCGGGTCAGCTGGTTGTTGATGGCGCTGCCCGGGTGCGCGCCCACAAAGTCGTAGGGCAGGGCGTCGGCCAGCCGGGCCGACTTGCGGCGGGCCAGCGCATGGCCCGTGGGCACCACCAGCACCAGCTCGTCGGTGCGGTAGGGCAGTTGCACCACGCGCTCGCCGTACTGGCCCTGGTTGAGGATGCCCACATCGGCCGCGTTCTCGGCCACGGACTGGGCGATGGCTGTGCTGATCTGCTCCTGTAGGCGCACATCCACCTGCGGGTGCAGCGCCATGAAGCTCTGCAACTGTGCGGGCAAAAACTGCGTGATGGCCGAGATGTTGGCCACCACCCGCACATGGCCGCGCACGCCTGCGCCGTAGTCGCGCATCTGGCTGGCGATGCCGTCCAGGTCATTGAGCACACCGCGCGCCAGGTTCAGCAGCGCATAGGCGGCAGCCGTGGGCTCGGTGCCCTTGTTGCTGCGGGTGAACAGCGCCACACGCAGCGCGTCTTCCAGGTCGGCCAGGCGTCGGCTCACAGCCGAGGCGGCGATGTGCTCGCGCGCAGCGGCGGCGGCGATGGTGCTTTCTTCCATCACGGCCACAAACAGGCGCAGGGAGACGGGGTCGAGTTTCATGGGGGCCTGATGGTAACAAGCGCGGCAACTGCCATGCCGGTTTGCGATGGCATCTTGTTGCTTGAGCGATTTACGGCCCCGCGCGCCCTGCGCATCATTCGCCCCGAGCCACCCCAGCGTGGGGCTGGCCGCAGGAGACAACCTCACCCATGGATTCCATTGCTTCCCCCGCCGTTTCCCCTGCCGCACTGCAAGGCGTGCGTGTCATCGAAATGGGCCAGCTCATTGCCGGGCCGTTCTGCGGCAAGACGCTGGGCGAGTTTGGCGCCGACGTGATCAAGATCGAAGCCCCCGAGACCGGCGACCCCCTGCGCAACTGGCGCCTGATCAAGGAAGGCACCTCCGTCTGGTGGCAGGTGCAGTCGCGCAACAAGCGCTCCGTGGCGCTGGACCTGCGCCAGAAGGAAGGCCAGGACATCGCCCGCCAGCTCATCGCTGAAGCCGATGTGCTGGTCGAGAACTTCCGCCCCGGCACGCTCGAAGGCTGGGGCATGTCGCCCGAAGAGTTGCACCAACTCAACCCCGGCCTGGTGATGCTGCGCATCTCTGGCTACGGCCAGACCGGGCCGTACCGCGATCTGCCCGGTTTTGGCGCCATTGGCGAGGCCATGGGCGGCCTGCGCCACCTGACCGGCGAGCCCGGCCGCGTGCCGGTGCGTGTGGGGGTGTCGATTGGCGACACGCTGGCGGCGCTGCACGGCACCATCGGCGTGCTCACGGCGCTGTACCACCGCAAGGTCAACGGTGGCAAGGGCCAGGTGATTGATGTGGCGCTGCACGAGGCGGTGTTCAACGTGATGGAAAGCCTGATCCCCGAATACAGCGCCTTTGGCGTGGTGCGTGAGGCGGCAGGCAGTGCGCTGCCGGGCATTGCACCGAGCAACGCCTACCCCTGCCAGGACGGCTGGGTGCTGGTGGCGGGCAATGGCGACAGCATTTTCAAGCGCCTGATGGACGCGATTGGCCGGCCCGACCTGGGCGCCGCGCCGGACCTCGCCAACAACACCGGCCGCGTGGCGCGTGTGGAAGAGATCGACGCTGCGATTGGCGCCTGGAGCGCGCAGCGCACCGTGCAGCAGGTGCTGGACGCGCTGGGCGCCGCCCGCGTGCCCGCGGGCAAGGTCTACACCGCCAAGGACATTGCCGAAGACCCGCACTACCGCGCCCGCGACATGCTGCTGACGCAAGAGACGCGCGATGGCTACTGCGTGCAGGTGCCGGGCATCGTGCCCAAGTTGTCCGGCACGCCGGGGACCATTCGCAGTAGTGCACCGCACTTGGGCGATGACACCGATGCCGTGTTGGCAGAAATGGGGCTTACTGCCGAGCAGATTGCGCTACTGCGCAGCAAAGGAGTGGTGCAATGAACGCACCCATCACCGTCTGGCAAGGCACAGGCCGCCGCATTCACATGCAGGAAGTGGGCCTGCGCGACGGCCTGCAGATGGAGAAGACCTTCGTTCCCACCGAAGACAAGATTGCGTTGTGCAATGCGTTGTCGGTAGCGGGCCTGTCCAAGATCGAAGTGACTTCGTTCACATCGCCCACTGCCATTCCTGCGCTCAAGGATGCCGAGGTCGTCATGCGCGAGATCACGCGCCGCCCCGGCACGGTCTACACCGCGCTGGTGCCCAATCTGCGCGGGGCCGAGCGCGCCATCGAGTCGCGCACGGACGAGTTGAACCTGGTCATGTCCGTCAGCGCCACCCACAACCTGGCCAATCTGCGCATGACGCAGGAACAGTCGTTCACCGCGCTGGCGCAGGTGGTGGCCCTGGCGCAGGGCGCCAATGTGGCGGTGAATGTGTCGCTGTCCTGTGTTTTCGGTTGCCCCATGGAAGGTGATGTGGCCCAGGCCGATGTGTTCGGCTGGGTGCAGCGTTTTGTGGATATGGGCGTGCGTGGCATCACGCTGTGCGACACCACGGGCATGGCTCACCCCACGCAGGTGCACCAGCTCACGGTGGCCGCCCGCGCACGCTGGCCGGGGGTGGAGTTCACCCTGCATTTCCACAACACGCGGGGCATGGGCCTCGCCAATGTGCTGGCGGCCATCGACGCGGGGGCTGACCGGTTCGACGCGTCCCTGGGCGGTCTGGGCGGCTGCCCCTATGCACCGGGCGCCAGCGGTAACGTCTGCAGCGAAGAGATCGTGCACGCGCTGGGGTTGATGGGCTATGACACGGGGGTGGATCTGGCGCAACTGGTGGCCGCCGCGCAGCAGCTGCCTGCGCTCATCGGCCACGACATTCCGAGCCAGATCGCCAAGGCGGGGCCGCGGTTGACGCTGCACCCGGTGCCTGCCGATTTCGATGCCATCCGCGAAAGAGCGCTGTCCCGCTGAAAGCTGGCGCGCCAGCACCCCACCATCACAACAGGAGACAAAAGCCATGACCTTCGCCACCCCACTGTCCCGCCGACTCTTCACGGCCGCCGTGTTCTGCTCTGCCGCCTTCGCGGCGGGCGCGCAGGACAAGTACCCCTCCAAGCCCATCACCGTGGTCGTGCCCCAGGCTGCGGGCGGCGCCAACGACGCCATTGCGCGCGTGGTGGCGCAAAAGCTCGGCGAGCAACTGGGCCAGAGCGTGATCGTGGAGAACCGCCCTGGTGCCGGCGGCACGCTGGCCACGGGCACCACGGCCCGCGCGCGCAACGATGGCTACACCCTGCTGCTGACGGCCGACAGCGCCCATGTGATTGGCCCCGCGCTGTACAAGAACCCCGGCTTTGACCCGGTGAAGGACTTTGCCCCCGTGGCCCCTGTCGCCACGGCCGGTTATGTGCTGGTGGCGCACCCGTCATTTCCCGCCAACAACGTGGCCGAGCTGGTGAATTTGGCCAAGGCCAGCCCTGGCAAGTATTCGATTGCCTCGGCGGGCAACGGTACGCTGAATCATCTGATCGGCGAGATGCTGCAAAAGGCCGCAGGCATCCAGCTGCAGCACATCCCGTACAAGGGCTCGGCGGCTGCCGCCACCGACGTGGTGGGCGGGCAGGTGCCGCTGTCGGTGCAAAGCCTGCCGTCGGCCATCGCGTTCATCAAGGCGAGCAAGCTCAAGGTGCTGGGCGTGGTCAATGAAAAGCGCGTGGCCGCGCTGCCCGATGTACCCACGATTGGCGAAACCATCAAGGGCTTTGGCCAGGCGCCCTGGTACGCGCTGTTTGCCCCGGCCGGCACGCCCGCGCCCATCGTGACGCAGCTGCAGGCCGAAGTGGCGCGTGCGCTGGAACACAAGGATGTGGTGGACAAGTTGGCCACCGTGGGCTGCGAGCCCTTCAAGGGCACGGCGGCGCAGCTGGCAGCGCTGGTGCAGTCCGACCTGCCCAAGTGGAGCCGCGTGGTCAAGGACACGGGCGCCACGGTCGATTGACCAGCGCTTCCTCCGCGCCCTCCCGCTCTCGCAATTCAGATTTTTGACAACAACGACAACGGAGACATTCCTTTCATGCAAACCACCCGTAAACAATTCACCACCCTGGCTCTGGTCGCACTGGCCACCGGCTTTGTTGGCCATGCATCGGCGCAGGGCGCCTACCCGTCCAAAAACGTCACCCTGGTGGTGCCCACCGCCGCAGGCGGCACCACCGACCTGTCGGCCCGCATGTTGGCGCAGGCCCTGGCTCCGGTGCTGGGCCAGTCGGTCATCGTGGACAACAAGGGCGGTGGCAACGGCAACATTGCCGCCAGCGCCGTCAAGCGGGCCGAGGCCGATGGCTACACGCTGCTCATGCAGTACTCGGGCTACCACGTCATCTCGCCCCACATCACCAAACAAAAGCAGTGGGAGCAGGCCGACTTCCAGCCCGTGGCCAATGTCATCTCGGCCCCGCAGATCATCGTGGTGCGGGCCGACCTGCCGGTGAAGACGCTGCCCGAGCTGATCGCCTACGCCAAGGCCCACCCCGGCAAGCTCAACTACGCCTCGTCGGGCAACGGCTCGCTGCAGCACGTCACAGGTGCCATGCTGGAGCAGCAGGGTGGCATCAAGATGGTCCACGTGCCCTACAAAGGCACGGGCCCCGCGCTGCAGGATCTGCTGGGCGGCCAGGTGGACCTGACATTCGGCACCGCGCCCCCCTTCATGCCCCACATCGCCAGCGGCAAGCTGCGCGTGCTGGCCGTGACGGGCAAGCAGCGCCTGCCCAGCCTGCCCGATGTGCCCACCACCGCCGAGGCGGGCTACCCCAAGGTGGATGCCACCTCGTGGTTTGCGGTGTTTGCCCCCGCCGCCGTGCCCAAGGCCGTGGTGGACAAGCTCACGGCTGATATCCGCACCGTGGTGCAGAACCCGGCCTTCCAGCAGAAGGCGCAGGAGCAGGGCGCCACGGCCGACTACCAGACCCCGGCGCAGCTGGGCGACAAGGTGAAGGCAGATCTTGCCAACTGGGCGCAGGTGGTGAAAACGTCGAAGATCGAGGCGGAGTGACCCGGAGGGGGCGGGAAATTGGATTAAAAAGCCTGCTACCGCCCGCTAGATATGCGCAAGTAGCTATTTATTTCATAGCGAATGATCCCTGGCGCGCACAAGGCCACAATACGCGCCATGTCTGATGTGCATTCCGAAGAACTCCTGGCGCAGGTGGCTGCGCTGCCTGCGCTGCCGGGCGTGTACCGCTATTTCGACGCGCAGGATGCGCTGCTGTATGTGGGCAAGGCGCTCAACCTCAAGCGCCGGGTGTCCAGCTACTTCCAGAAGAACCATGGCGGCACGCGCATCGGCCACATGGTCAGCAAGATCGTGCGCATGGAGACCACCGTGGTGCGCTCCGAGGCCGAGGCGCTGCTGCTGGAAAACAACCTCATCAAGACGTTGAACCCCAAGTTCAACATCCTGTTCCGCGACGACAAGAGCTACCCCTATCTGAAGATCACCGGCACGCCGGGCGCGCATACGCGGGGTGATGCGCCGGGCCAGGTATTTCCGCGCATGGCCTATTACCGGGGCGCGGTCGATAAAAAGCACCGCTACTTTGGTCCGTACCCCAGCGCCTGGGCGGTGAAGGAGACCATCCAGCTGCTGCAAAAAGTCTTCCGGCTGCGCACCTGCGAAGACACGGTGTTTGCCAACCGCACACGGCCCTGCCTGCTGTACCAGATCAAGCGCTGCACCGGGCCCTGTGTGGACTTGATCTCGCCCGAGGCCTATGCGGCCGACGTGCAGCATGCCGAGGCGCTGCTGCGCGGCGAAACGCAGGAGCTGCTGCAGGCGCTGGAGGCGCGCATGATGGCGCACTCCGACAAGCTCGAATTTGAGCAGGCGGCCGAAGTGCGCAACCAGATCCAGGCACTGTCGCGCGTGCTGCACCAGCAGTCCATCGAGACGGTGGATGACAAGGATGTGGACATCCTGGCCGTGCGCGTGCAAGGCGGCCGTGCCTGCGTGAACCTGGCCATGGTGCGCGGTGGCCGCCACCTGGGAGACAGGCCGTACTTTCCGGTGCATGTCGAGGATGCGGCGGCGGTGTATGCGGAAGAGGGGGGCGAGGGCACAGACGCTGTGGAGGGCGTTGACGGGGAAAGCGCCGCGCCTGCTCTGCCTGCCCGGCCCGTGGAGGTGCTGGTGCTTGAAGCCTTCATCGCCCAGCACTACATCGGCGTGCCTGTGCCCCCGCTGCTGGTGACCAGCGTGCCGGTGGACAAGGCCCTGCTCGACGCGCTGACCGAACAAAGCGGCCTGCGCGTGAACGCCATCCACCAGCCCCGCGAACAGCGCCGTGCCTGGCTGGACATGGCCCAGAAGAACGCCGACCTGCAACTCGCCCGCCTTTTGGCCGAGGAGGGCTCGCAGCAAGCCCGCACCCGCGCGCTGGCCGAGGCCCTGGATCTGCCGCCCGAAGACCTGGACCAGCTCACCATCGAGTGCTTCGACATCTCGCACACGGCGGGCGAATCCACCCAGGCGTCCTGTGTGGTCTTCCACCACCACAAGATGCAGAGCAGCGAATACCGCCGTTACAAGATCGAGGGCATCACGGGCGGCGACGACTACGCCGCCATGCGCCAGGTGCTCACACGCCGCTACAGCAAGGTGGTGGAGGCGCAGCGTGAGGAGGGGGGCATCGACTATGCGAAGTCTCCCGAAGCGCAAGCCGCAGCCCGCCCCAAGGGCCAGGCGCGCCTGCCCGACCTGGTGCTCATCGACGGAGGCAAGGGCCAGGTGGGCGTGGCGCGCGAGGTGTTCACCGCGCTGGGGCTGGACCTGACCCGCATCGTGGGGGTGGAGAAGGGCGAGGGCCGCAAAGTGGGCCTGGAAGAGCTGGTGTTTGCCGATGGGCGCGAGAAGGTCTATCTGGGCAAGGATTCGGCCGCGCTGATGCTGGTGGCGCAGATCCGCGACGAGGCGCACCGCTTTGCCATCACGGGAATGCGCGCGGCGCGCGCCAAGGTGCGGGTGGGCGGCGGGCAGCTTGAAGAAATTGCGGGCGTCGGCCCCAAGAAGCGCGCGCGGCTGCT
Source organism: Acidovorax sp. BL-A-41-H1 (assembly GCF_051942715.1). Taxonomy (NCBI): domain Bacteria; kingdom Pseudomonadati; phylum Pseudomonadota; class Betaproteobacteria; order Burkholderiales; family Comamonadaceae; genus Acidovorax; species Acidovorax sp. BL-A-41-H1. Next base: position 23,889 of record NZ_JBPVJQ010000013.1, read on the forward strand.
GCAGCGGTTTGGTGGGGTGCGCGGCGTGGCGGCGGCCAGTGTCGAGGACCTGGCCACCGTCGATGGCATCTCGCGCGAGTTGGCAGAAGAAATTTACAAGGCCCTGAGATAAGCCCCGCGCAGTTCCACGGCCGCGCCGTGACACAATCGCCGCCATGTTCTGGACTATCCCCACCTTGATGACCTGGACGCGCATCGTCGCGATACCTTTGATCGTGGGGGTGTTCTATGCGCCACTGGAGCCAGCCACACGCAATCTCATCGCCACCGTGATGTTCGTGGTGTTCGCCGCCACCGACTGGCTGGACGGCTACCTGGCCCGCAAGCTCAACCAGACTTCGTCCTTCGGCGCGTTCCTTGACCCGGTGGCCGACAAGTTCCTGGTGTGTGCATCGCTGCTGGTGCTGGTGCATCTGCAACGTGCCGATGTGTTTGTGGCCCTCATCATCATCGGCCGCGAAATTGCCATCTCGGCGCTGCGCGAGTGGATGGCGCAGATCGGTGCGAGCAAGAGCGTGGCCGTGCACATGATCGGCAAAGTGAAGACCACGGTGCAGATGCTGGCCATCCCCTTCCTGCTGTACGACGGGCGCCTGTTTGGCCTGATCGACACGGGCGTGTGGGGCGCTTGGCTCATCTGGGCATCTGCCGTGCTCACGGTCTGGTCCATGGTGTATTACCTGCAGAAGGCGCTCCCCGAAATCCGGGCTCGCGTCAAGTAATTTTCAAGCTTTTTAGGCCGCTTGCGCGCTCTGAGTAAGCGCAGGTAGCTATATTTTCAGGAGCATTCCCGTGGCTAAACATCGCATTGCCGTGGTGGCGGGTGACGGCATTGGCAAAGAGGTCATGCCCGAGGGCCTGCGTGTGCTGGACGTGGCTGCGCGCAAGTTCGGCATCGACTTGCACTTTGACCATTTCGACTTTTCGAGCTGGGACTACTACGAGAAGCACGGCAAGATGCTGCCCGACAACTGGAAGGACCAGATCGGCGGCCATGAGGCCATCTACTTCGGCGCCGTGGGCTGGCCCGAGAAGATTGCCGACCATGTTTCGCTCTGGGGTTCGCTGCTGCTGTTCCGCCGCGAGTTTGACCAGTACATCAACCTGCGCCCCGCACGCCTCATGCCCGGCGTGATCGCGCCTGTGGTGCGCCGCGACGGCAGCCCGCGTCTGCCCGGCGAGATCGACATGCTGATCGTGCGGGAGAACACCGAGGGCGAGTACTCCAGCATCGGTGGCCGCATGTACGAAGGCACGCCGCGCGAGATCGTGATGCAGGAGACGGTGATGTCCCGCCACGGCGTGGACCGCGTGCTGAAGTTTGCCTTCGACCTGGCCCAGTCGCGCCCCAAGAAGCACCTGACCAGCGCCACAAAATCCAACGGCATCGCCATCACCATGCCATATTGGGACGAGCGTGTGGCCGAGATGGCCAAGTCGTATCCGGATGTGAAGGTGGACAAGTTCCACATCGACATCCTTACGGCCCATTTCGTGCAGCGTCCCGACTTTTTCGATGTAGTGGTGGCCAGCAACCTGTTTGGCGACATCCTTTCGGACCTGGGGCCGGCCTGCACGGGCACCATCGGCATCGCGCCCAGCGCCAACCTCAATCCCACGCGCACCATGCCGTCGCTGTTCGAGCCCGTGCATGGCTCAGCGCCCGACATCGCCGGGCAGGGCATTGCCAACCCCATCGGCCAGATCTGGTGTGGCGCGATGATGCTGGACTTCCTGGGTTACCGGGCGGCGCACGATGCGGTGCTGGCCGCGATCGAGGCCGTGCTGGACCCCCAAAGTGGCGGGCCGCGTACCCCTGATCTGGGCGGAAAATCCAGCACGCGGGACGTTGGCAAGGCCATTGCCGAGGCGTTATCGGCCGTTTGAGTGGCGCCAGAATTGGGGTGTCAATACGGGATGCTGCCCATACGGCGTGTTTGAGACAAAACGGCCCGGCAAGCCCTGTCGCTGCGTGAAATACGACTAGAATTCATCGCAACGCTGCGTCAAATCAGCGTGCTGTATTGACACTCTGAAACTCGATGGCTTTAATCTGATGCAGCAGCCACTGCTGTGTATGCCAGTCATTCCCCCGCCTGTTCCCCATCAGCCTTCGGCTGTGCCGTCAGACGTGTGAAGACCAGATATCCGCGAGACATTCCATCAACTCTTTTCCGAGAGGCTTCTTGTGAACAAAACCGAACTGATCGAGCACATCGCTACCAACGCCGACATCTCCAAGGCCGCTGCTGCGCGTGCCCTGGAATCCACGATCGAGGCTGTCAAGAAGACTCTGAAGAAGGGCGGCACGGTGTCGCTCGTCGGTTTTGGCACTTTTGCCGTGGGCAAGCGCGCTGCCCGCACGGGCCGCAATCCCCGTACCGGCGCTACGATTAAAATCAAAGCTGCTAAAGTTCCAAAGTTCCGTCCTGGCAAGGCATTGAAAGATGCCTTGAACTGAGGATCAAGTTTAGGTGGGGTCCTTAGCTCAGTTGGTAGAGCGGCTCCTTTACACGGAGTAGGTCGGCGGTTCGAGACCGTCAGGACCCACCATCACCGAACAAAGGCGAACGCAAGTTCGCCTTTTGTTTTTTGCCTCTTGAAAGATCGACCATGTTTGAATCCATCCGCAAGCACTCCAAGATCGTGATGATCTTCTTGTTCTTGCTGATCATTCCTTCGTTTGTGCTGGTAGGCATTGACAGCAACTACTTCTCTGAAAAGAGCCCGGTGGTGGCGCGTGTCGATGGAGACAATATCAAGCAGACAGACTGGGACAATGCCCACCGCATGGAGACGGACCGCATTCGCGCGCAGTCTCCCACGGTCGATCCCAAGTTGCTGGACTCGCCTAGCGCACGCTACGCCACGCTGGAGCGCCTGGTGCGCGACCGTGTGCTGGCCGCTGCCGCGAAAAAAATGCACCTCGTCACCAGCGATGCGCGCCTGGCACGCAGCCTGCAGGAGATCCCGGCGATCGCCGGTCTCAAGCGCGCGGACGGAACCCTGGACGCCGAAGCCTACCGCGCCCTGGTGGCCGGCCAGGGCCTCACGCCTGCGGGTTTTGAGGCCAATGTGCGCCGCGACATCTCCATCAACCAGGTCATGGGTGGCGTGATGGGCTCGGCTTTTGGTTCGGATGCACAGGTCAAGCTGGCCCTGAACGCCTTGTACGAGCGGCGCGACATCCAGGTGGCACGTTTCAATGCATCCGATTTTGCGAGCAAGGTCACGCCCACGGATGCGGACCTTGAAGCCTATTACAAAGCCCATCCCGCGCAGTTTCAGCAGCTGGAACAGGCGGCCGTGGAGTATGTGGTGCTGGACCTCGACAGTGTCCGCGCCACCATCTCCCTGAGTGAAGACGACCTGCGTACCTATTACAAGGAAAACGTGGCGCGCATGACGGCCAAGGAGGAGCGCCGCGCAAGCCACATCCTCGTCAATGCCGCCAAGGATGCACCGGCTGCAGACCGCGAGAAGGCCAAGGCCCGCGCTGCCGAACTGCTTGCCCAGGTGCGCAAGGCGCCCGCGAGTTTTGCGGACGTGGCGAAGAAATCCTCAGACGATAAGGGCTCGGCCGTGGTCGGCGGAGACCTCAACTTCTTCGCCCGTGGCGCCATGGTCAAGCCTTTCGAAGATGCGGCCTTTGCTCTGAAGAAGGGCGAGATCAGCGATGTGGTGGAGAGCGATTTTGGCTTTCACATCATCCAGTTGACCGACATCAAGACGCCCCGCCAGCCCTCGTTCGAGGAGCTGCGTCCTTCGATGGAAGCCGAGCTCAAGCAGCAGCAGGCCCAGCGCAAATTCGCCGAAGTGGCCGAGTCCTTCACCAACGGTGTGTACGAGCAGGCAGACAGCCTGCAGCCGGTGGCCGACAAGCTCAAGCTCAAGGTGCAGACGGCCACGGGCGTCACCCGCACCCCAGCACCAGGCGCCAAGGGGCCCCTGGCCAATGCCAAGTTCCTGGAGGCACTGTTTGCTTCGGACTCCGTGCAGAACAAGCGCAACACCGAAGCCGTCGAAGTGGGCCCCAGCCAGATGGCCGCAGGCCGCGTGACGACCTACACCCCGGCTCGCACCTTGCCGCTGGACGAAGTGCGGGCCCGCGTGCGCACCCTCTATGTGGCCGAAAAGTCGGCCGAACTGGCGCGCAAGGAAGGCGAGGCCAAGCTGGCCGCCTGGAAGGCAGCGCCTGCTTCGGCCACGGGCCTTTCTACAGCGGTGGAAGTATCGCGTGAACAACCCCAGAACCTGCCCCGCCCGGTGATTGACGCCGCCTTGCGCGCACCTGCCGATGCCTTGCCCGGCTGGACGGGCGTGGACCTGGGGACCGCTGGCTACATGGTGGTCAAGGTCAACCGCGTGGTACCCCGCCAGGCGCCTGATGCGCAGCGTGCCCAGCAGGAGCGCCAGCAGTACGAGCAGTGGCTGACGACCGCAGAAGGCTTGGCTTACTACGAATTGCTGAAGCAGCGCTTCAAGGTGCAGATCAAGGCCCCGCGTCCTGACGCTGCAGCCCAAGTCACTGCAGAAAATTAAGCAATTTAGTCCTGGGGGCAAAAACCCAGGCTATAATACAAAGCTACGGTGGCTGTAGCTCAGTTGGTAGAGTCCAGGATTGTGATTCCTGTTGTCGTGGGTTCGAGCCCCATCAGCCACCCCAAAATGCAAAGCGCTGCAACGGAGACGTTGCAGCGCTTTTTTGCTTTCTGCAGTGGTTTTCAGGCCCCGGTTCCGACTATCGCGACCTGTTCTCCCACTTAGTTTCTCCAACGGTCGTTTTGCCAGAAGAAGGCAGCGCATACTGCTTGTTTCACTGCTTTCTGGGAGCCCCTGATGAATCTGGTAGTCCGCGATGCGTCGCCGAGTGAGAAGCGTGGCAATGCCATGTCTGCGGCCCTGGCCAAGGAGCAGTTGGAATACGCGGTCAAGATTGTGAAAGAAGTACTGCCCCAGAGTGCGGGAGATTCGGCGTTGATTGGCGCCGTGGTGCAGGCCATCGCAATGAACTATGCGGCCGTACCGCAACCCAACCGCTAGCCGCAAAAGCGCTGAACCCATCGACCGACCATCCTGAAGCGAGGATGTGGTGGCTCTGCGCGGCCTGGCCGAAGTGGATTTTTCGACGTTTTCCCCTGGCGCAATCAACGCCAGTCGGATGAGTTTTACCGCGTGAATATTGGCCCCGGAGGAGTTCACATAGTGCCCTAAAACCCGTATGAATTCTGGGTTTGGCACTTTCGATTTAAAAAAGTACCGTCAAAAGTACCGTCATTTGTGAAAGTGTCCACGGTGTCGGTCGGTAGCAACGCAGGGGGCCTAAGTTGTTAACTTGCCATGGCTCGATGCTAGGCCCTACCTCGTAGCTCTTTGACTAGGATTGCGTCATCATTGCAGGGTGGCTCACAATCGCACGGGACAATCTATGGGGTGTGAGCGTGAAGAAACTACTTGTCATCGCTGCCGCGGTTGTTTTGGGGGGCTGCAATGCCACCATGCCGACAGCACAATCAAATATACGCATCACTACCGATGATGACCCATCGCGTAAGTGCTTTGCTGCATTGGCAAACAAACCGGAGTTGCAAGTCCTAAAGCCAAAGGTTGGCAGCATTGCTGCGGCGGCTAGCGTTGGTCTGGAGCACATGGCGCGACAAGACAAGGCGACCGATGAGGACAAGGCTGCGATCAAAGTATGGGCGGACGAGCGGAACAACTGCATTGAGTCTGGCAAGCAGTTCCGCCAGATGTATCAACCCGTTATGTATAACGGCTTGCCAGAAGCCTCAAATGCAGAGTTCATCATCGCAATGTCCAAGCTCTACTCGGGCGAGTGGACTTACGGTCAATTCAGTTCGCACCGCAAGCAACTCAGCGTGAAATACGATAGCCTGTGGCAGGCGGCACGACAGCAAGAGGGGCAAGCGAACCAGGCCTCGCAAAGCAGACGCGCTGCTGAACAAGCCCAAGCGAATGCCGATTTCGCCAATGCGATGCTGCTCATGCAGGCCGCGCAACCACGACCATCTGCGCCAATCCTCGCACCTTCAATCTCATGTTCATCGCGGGCCGCTGGCGGAACGGTCTTTACAGACTGTCGATAGGGGCGGTGCGCTGCTGGGTGCATGTTCCATCTGCCAACTAGCCAGCGCGCGCATGGGCTGGCTGTTCCACTCCCGTCAGAACGGTTTGTTGTGTACGGGCTGGGAGACTGGAAGCCCATGCTGCGGTTTTCCCACATCCAAACGCTAAGAACTAGACGCAATATTCAGCACTGCTGTATGGCCGCTAAGGGCCCAAAGCAGACTCCCGAGAAATGGCTCTTTAGCGCTCAATCAACACAGCTTGCTTCCTTCATTTCGCCGCGAAGTCGCCACTTCATAGGCCCCCCCATAGCGTGAGCATCAAGCCGAGCAGACCGAAGCCGATCGCGACCCCATTGGCGCCCAAGTGTGAGTACATAAACTCTTTGAGCCAACCCCATCGACCCGTAGAAGGTCTCGTGGACGGCTCGTTGTATTCGAGCCAAGTCAACAACCCCACAGATACGCCCAATCCAACCTCTGCCCAGCCTACCTATACCCGGCGCGGAAACTGCTGGGTCTCTCAGAAAAACAGCGCGAGGCGCTCCGCGACATGGTTCTAGAACATTTGGCGCGGTAGCACCCTGTCAAGTAGAAAACTGCAAATGGTCACAGGTATGCTTGCGCAGCTTTTTCACACACTCAAAGCATATGAAAACAATCTTCAAGCACTGGCTGGTTGGGGCGGCACTACTTCTTACGGCGTGCTGGGCCCATGCGCAATCCACGGTCTATACAGCAACATCCGGCGTTTACACCATGAAAACCGATTTCACGGTGTGTGGCGTTGGCCCTTGCCAAAACTTCACGTTGGCGATGTCGGCATCTGGCTCATTCACCACGGCAAGTCCGCTCGCCAACAATTTGGTTGGCGCCAATGTTGCTGCATCAGTCACATCCTTCACGTTCAGCGATGGAATCAACACCTACTCCAGTACAAATCCAGCAGTGCGTGCTTACAGATTTCAAGTTTCAACCAATGCGTCTGGCGCGATCACTTCCGCTGATGTTTTCGTAGAACTGTGGCAGTCGGGCACATCGCCACATGCGTTCGGTGATCGGTTTGCGTTGGTGAGACTGACGGGCACTGCGCTCGCATACAACAACGATCAATGCATTGTCGTGGGGGTCTCTCCTGCTGGAGCGGCTGACTCATGTAGCGGTGACAACGCGGACGCAGGTAGATCCACCGCCAGTGGCGGAGCAGTCGTTTGGACACGTGCAGTGTCCGGCACCACGCCCCAAGCGATTCCAACGCTTTCGGAGTGGGGCCTAATCATTTCATCCGCCCTTGTTGGACTTGCGGGGTTTGCCGCATTGCGCCGCAAATCTATCTAGAACAAGATCACTGAGCAAAAAGCCGCAGCAAAAAACACTGCGGCTTTTTTGTTCCCGCCCTTCGTCGAAGGTGTCAGACGCTTGCCTGTGTGTGACATGCACACATGCGTATCCGAGTGCGTTTTCGCGCACGCGCGGGCACCATCGTTCGCATGGAAAGGCCCGTCTCTCAATCTGAATCCCCCCTCGAAATAGGCCGCCGCATAGAGAACATCCTGCGCGCGGGCACCGTGGCCGAAGTACGCCACGGCAAGCCCGCGCGGTGTCGCGTGCGCAGCGGTGAATTGCTCACCGACTGGCTACCCTGGACCAGCGGCAGCGCGGGCGGCCCGTCGCGCCGCCAGTGGTGGCCCCCCAAGGTGGGCGAACAGTGCATGGTGATGGCTCCCGGCGGCGACCTGCTCAACGCCGTGGTGCTGCCCGGCGTCTACAGCGACAAGGCCCCGCAGGGCAGCGAGAACCCCGACGCCTACCGCCTCGACTGGAGCGCAACCGAGGGCATGGAGCACGACGCGGGCACGGGCATGCTGACCATCACCTGCGAACAGGCCATCACCCTGCGCGTGGGCCAGGCCTCTATCGAACTGCGCCGGGATCGCATCGTCTTGTCTGCTGGGGGCGGATCTCTGGTGATCGACGGCGACGGCGCAACCGGCTCGCCCGACGTGCTGTCCGGCGGCATCAGCCTGCGCAGCGTCGGACTCGAGTGCACTATTGCAAATACTCGGATTTGAGATTCTGCTCAAGTGTGCGATCCGGCTTTCTGGCCAATCGCCCAAGCAGAATCATGACTATGCGAAGCTGTGGCTCGCTTTGCCGGGATACGCCCAAAAGGAAATTTTGAAAGCGGCCAAAGAGCGCTCGCCTGGACATGCAGATTTTTCAGACCTTAACAGGCTCTTGATTCATTTTCAGTTCGCGTTCGAAAAGGCTCGCTATCAGTACGAGCTATACGACGGCTGGACGCCTCAAGAGATGGAAGAGTTTGGAAAGCTTTGGGAGGAACTCGGCGCCCCGACAGGGGAGGCTGTAGTGCAATATCATCCCGAAGAGTTGTTCTGCCTAATTGATGCGCTCAAGGCATACATCGAGCCCAGGCTAACAACAGCTTCGAGACAGACGCTTTGAAGACAACACGCGCCTCAAGCTGAGCGTTGAGCGTCCGCTTCCATTCGCTTCCACCGGCTGCTCCTGGCCGATAGCCGTCATCCTAGCAATCAATTCAGGCGCGAAGGCAAGCTGACAGTCTGCACCGCCAGCAGGCCCATTCGGCTGGGGAGAATTTAGGCTGATCGCGTGTCGGGGCTATTTGACAGGTTTTCACGCTGTACCTTCAGCGCCAAATTCAGCTCTTGAAATAGTTTGCACCGCACGGTTCTTTGCCCGCCTTTGTAAGCATTACGCGCCGCCACCGCTTTTCCTTCGGGACTTGCGGGGCCGGTGGATTGGTTCCAGGGCTTCCACCGCTGGATGGCCTCGCGCTGGCGTTGTCGCTGCTCTGTCGTCCATGTTCGTGCTGCCATGCTGCGGCCCCTCTAATAGTTCGTCTGGCGTGGTTTCCGTTCTTCTCGCGTGCGCGCGGGTGCGCGTATTGCTCCGGAAACTGTCGTTGTTTACCTGCTGCGGCCCGTGGGCAATGTTGGCCTGTTTGGCAAAGATCACCGGCGGGTTCTTGATGGCTGCCAGTGTCTCCAGCGTGGCGCGGCACTGGCCCTGGGCCTTGAGTGCCAGCCGCATATAGCGCTCGGTGGCGTCCAGATACTCGCCCATATTCAGCGCTGCACGCCGGGCCATCTCGTTAAAGATGGCGTCCAGTGTTGCGGCCTGCGCCGTGAGGGTGGTTTCTGCGTGCTTGAGGTCGCCGCCGTGGGTGGTGTCCACCCGCTTCTTCAACGTCATCACGCATTCGGTCACGTCCAGCGTCCCAAACGTGCCCTTTGCAAACGTGCGCGTGGTCATCGCGTTGGCCGCAACGCCGCCCAGTGCCATTGCTGCGATCTGGGCGGCATCAGTTTGCGCCGGGTCTTTGGATAGCTGCAGGGTGTTGGGGTCGGGGTTGCCGCTTGGCACCGTCGGAGTTTGGGCCTTCTTTGTCATCGCATGTGCTCCTTGAATCCTGGGCAGTGTTGGGGCATCACCACCAGTACATGCGCCAGCCCTGCGTCTGTCGGGCGGGTGCAGATGGCGGCCTGCTTCCAGTTCCCGCAGCCCCAGCGGCCCACGCCTTGCAGGTGGGCGCACTCCAGGCAAAGTCGGCGGCTGTCGTTGTCCCTGTCCCGCGTCACCAGCTTGTCGGCCAGCGCTTCGGCATCGTCCAGCGTCAGGCCCTTATCGGTGAAGCGCGCCAGCCGCGCCGCAAAGGTGTCAATCTCTGCCGTGTTCATTGCCGGGCCATGGGGCCAGCACCAGCGGTCGGGGTCTGCCGTCGCTTCGTTGGCGGGTGGCTGCTGCGGGGCTGTGAATTTTTCAGAAGGCCCATCGGGGCACGCTACAAAACCTACGAAACCGGGTTCTGTAGGTTTCGTAGCGTTGGCGTCTGGGGTTGGTGCCGATTTGAGGCGCTGTAGCCACTTCATCACGCGCCCCCCTTCACCAGCACGGGGTGCAGCACGTATCGCTCGCTGGGCCTGCCGCCTGCCGTGCCGCTGGTTGTGGCCTCGCGTTCCAGCCAGCCATAGTCGGCCAGCAGGTCGGCGGCCTTGCGCACGGCGTCTGGTGTGCCCAGTCCTGCCCAGTGTTTTACCGCGACCTGCCGGGGGGCAAAGGCATCCAGCAAAACGCCGTCACTGTCGGCCAGCTTGCCCGACTTGATCTTGTCCAGCAGTTGCTTGGCTGCGCTGGTTTCGGGCATCACCGCTGCGGCATACAGGCGCTCGGCATGGGTGCGCAGGTAGTCGGCCCACGCCAGTGCGCGGATCAGCTCGCGCTCGTAGATCAGGTGTCCGCTCTCGGGGGTGTCCACCAGGGCAAAGATCAGCGCCAGGGCTGGCACCAGCTTGCGGTATTTGGCAAGGTGCGACACCAGGGCGGGGTGCAGTTCTTCTCCGCGCAGCTCGGTTTCAAACGGGATCAGCCATTCTTCAAATAACGCTTGCGCATTGGGCGTAAAGCGCCATTCCTGCGCGTCGCTATCGGTGGCTGGCTGCAGTTGATTCAAGCGCTCAAACACCGCCCATGCGGCCTGCTTGGCAGGGGTGTCGGGCCACCGATCCACATAGACGAAATCGCGGTTCACGTCAGGCCACACCGTGAGCCCAAAGCGCTGCAGCAGGCCATCATCACCCGCACCTCCCGCCACCGCCTCGCGCACATAGCTCTGCACTTTGCCGGGCTGGATGCCACCCAGCATTGCCAGACACACGCGGGGCACAAACGATTCACCGCGCCCGATGCGGTCCACAGCATGGCCTTGGTTGCCGTCATAGCCTGTCAGGTAGAAGCCTCGCGCGCCTTCTTGCCCTTGCTTATCCATGCTGCACAGCAGGCCGTGAATCTCATCACGATAGACCAGCGTGCCCCACGGGTTCACCGTCAGCAGCTCGGCCAGCTTTTCCACCGTGGCATCGTTGACCACGTAGCGCCGCATGGTGGGCTCTGCGGTCAGGTTGTCGGCTGGCTGCAGCAGCGCCCGCGCTCTGGCGGGGTCTTTGGCGGCCTGGGCTGCGGCCTGCTTTTCGTTGGCCTTGGCGGCCAGCTCGGCCACCTTGCAATCGAGTTGCCAGGCTTCGTGCGCGGCCTGCCATTGTTCCCGCTCTGTTTTTTCAAGGCGCTGCAGCGGCTTCAATACCTCGCTCAGTGCGGGCGACTTCATCACGCCAGGGCGGCCCACGATGGCGCCCCACAGGTTGGGCGTCACTGCCCAATCGTCGCGGGCCTTGGGCTTGACCACTGCACGCGCGCCGATCAGGCTGGATAAGGCCACCACAGCCCCCACCGCCGTAAAGTCGGGCGGGCACTGCATACGGTCTGCAATATCTGCCACCCAGCCGCGCAGGGCCTCGGGCAGCAGCTCTGCATCAAACGGCGCCACAGGTGGCAGGCCGCTGGGCAGGGGCACGGGGTCAGGCCAGCCGCCGTCGGCGGATGCCGTCGCAGCACCATCAATGCACACCTTCACCGCGTCCAGCCCCAGCAGTTGGTGCAGGTCGTTGAAGTCCGTTGCCTTCTCTGGGCGGTTGTCGCCAAAGTCAGGTTTTGACAGGTCGCCGCCCACCGCCTGCGCCGCCTCGCTGGCTTTGGTCAGGCCTGGGTTTCCATCGGTGCGCCAGTCATCGTCGGCGGCCACGATGATGCGCAGCGCCGGGTATTTGGCGTGCAGCGCCTGGGCCACGGGCAGCAGGTTGCCCGCGTTAAAGGCCACCGCCACCGCGTGCCCCGTGGCCTCATGGATGCTGGCCCCGGTAGCGAAGCCCTCGCACACCACCAGCACGCCCTGGGGCTTGCCCATGGAGTGGTAGCAGCCCGCCACACGCCCGCCGGGCATGAATCGCTTGTCGCCATCGTGCGCAATGGTCTGCAGGCTGTGCAGGGTGCCATCCACATCACGCAAGGGGATCACCAGCCGCTGCCCATCACACCGTGCGCCGTGGGCCTGTGTGCCCTTGCGTGCAAGGTACTCGTGCTGTGTGGCAGGTGCTGCGGCCTGCCACAGCGCCGCCGCTGTCTGTCGGGCCTGTTGCTGGCGTTGGGCCTGCTCTGCATCGCGCTGTGCCTTCATGGCGTTGATGCGCTGGCGGTGTGCGTCGCGCTCGGCCTGAGTCATCGCCGTGTCGGGCTTGCTGCTCCAAGTCTGTGACCAGCCATTGCGCCAGCAGCCAAACACGCCCGCCGCGATGCCGTCCGGGTGCAGCACATACCAGCCGGAGTCGTCGCCGCGTTTGCCGCTGGTGCTGAAGCGGTGCAGGCTTCCATCGGCTTCTATTGTGGGTGGGGGTGGCAGGCCCGCCGCCTCCATGGCGGTGCTGAAGCCATCAATGGCGCTCTGCATGGTGACCCCCCTTGGATTCCAGCACGTAGAGCCCCACGCGGTGTTTGCCGCCGCCTTCGGTTTCCACCGTCTGCCAGTGCGTGCGGATCACATCACCGGCATGGCGCAGTTGCATCACCCGTGCGCGCGGGTCGTAGCAGTCCAGATAGCGTGAAGCCTCAAACGTGGTGAGTGCAAAGCGGGCCAGCGCAGCCCGGATGCGTGTGCATTGCGCCGTGGTGTCGGTGCCCGGATGCGCGGCCAGAATCTCGGCCAGTGCCTGCCGCTTAGTTGCGTTGGTGTGCATGGTGTGCCCCCTTACGCATCGGCGGTGTGTTGATTAATCCACGCGCGCACGTCGCCCACTTTCCACGCCGTCACGCGCTCAGACAAACGGTGCGGTTTAGGGAAGGTGCCCGCTTTCACCTTGCGCCATAAGGTCGGAGCGCTGAAGGGTAGGGGGGCTGGGGAGTCGGGGCGCTTGGGGCTCTGCACCAGTTGCGCTTCGCGGATGAATGCGCTATCGGGTAAGGTGTCGAAATTTGCAGCGGAAACGCGGGGCGTGGCTTGTCCTGCCGTTACGGCATGTTGTTGCTTTTGCATTGCGCCCCCTTACTTGCCGATGGCGGCAATAAGGGCGTCGATCTCGCTTGCGCGCCACATTGCTGTGCGTGGGCCGGTCTTGATGGGGTGGGGGTACTTACCGCACTTCACGCCCGCATACCAGCCTGAGCGGGATACGGGAAAGCGGGCCAGCACTTGCGGCAGGCGCAGCAAGGTTTCAGGGTGATAGACGTTTTGGGCCATGGCTGGCCTTTCTATAAACAGGGTTCAAAAAAACCCCGCACCCGGCGAACGGATCACAAACGAATGCTGTGTTTACTCCCAGCGTAGCGCGTGCGACCCCGTAGGCATAGAATCAAAAGCTGTCTGACCAGACAAGTTCTTGATCCCTCGGGATTGGGTGCTTAGAAACCCTCGTCGCCCTAGGAAGCTTCGAGGGTTTCGCCTTTCTGGATTGCTCATGTATCCAAGAAGATCGCAGACATCATATTTGCGTTTGCTTTGTTTTCCCGAGCCGCTCGTTTTGTGTACCGTCGTCTTTGCGGAAACTCCCGGTGCGTGAAGGTGCTGCAACGTGTTCGGTGGGGCCCCAATAAGTGCCAAAAAATGCCATGTTTCCCTCTGGCAGAGAGAATACTGCGGGGGTAAACGACACAAAAACTTACCTTCCAAACCGCAAAAGAACGTGAATCAAGGTAGAACCGAATGTGGTGGCCGTGGTTGGCGAAGATGTTGCATTCGTTTGTTTTTTTGTTGTGTCCGTTGTGGCGCTCGCCATAGAAAAAGGCCCTGAAGGGCCTTGCTGTGCATGTCGGTGATCATGCTGCCTTGAATTGGATTACTTCCGCACCAATGCGCAGCTTGTCCAAATAATCCGCCCACTCTCGCATCATCCGGCGCCGCTGCTCCATGAATTCCGCGCGGTCATAGGCGGCTCCCAGCGGCCCTGACTTGCCGTGCGCCAGTTGGGCTTCGATCACATCGGCGGATATGCCGTGGATGCGCTCAATCATCAGGGTGCGCGCCATCGCTCGGAAACCGTGGGCGCTCATCTCGTCGGAGGCAAAGCCCATGCGCCGCAGGGCTGCATTGATGGTGTTGTCGCTCATGGCCCGTTCGCCCGTGCGCAGGCTGGGGAACACGTAGCGGCCATGTCCGGTGAGGGGCTGCAGCTCTTTCAGGATGGCGATGGCCTGCGGTGCCAGGGGTACAAAGTGCGGTCTGCCGTTGATCTTCTGCGCCAGCCGCCGCTTCATGTCCTGCGATGGAATGGTCAGCAGGGCTTTGTCGAAGTCGATCCACGCCCATTCCATCTGCCGGATGTTGCCGGGGCGCTGAAAGAGCAGGGCAGACAGCGCCAGCGCCGCCTTGGTCATCGGCTGACCGGTGTAGCCGTCAATGGCCCGCAGCAGCTCGCCCGCCTTGGCTGGCTCCAGCACGGCAGCCATGTGCTTGACCACGATGGGCTTTAAGGCGCCGTGCAGGTCGGTTACGGGGCTGCGTTCACAGCGCCCGGTTTGCACGCCATAGCGGAAGACCTGCCCGGCGGTCTGGCGCAGGGTGTGGGCGGTTTCGTTGGCCCCGCGTTTCTCTACCTTGCGCAGCGCGTCCAGCAGCACGGGCGCGGTGATGGCGGGCAAGGTCAGCTTGCCGATGTGCGGGAACAGGTCTTTCTCCATGCGCTCGATCCACCGCGCTGCATAGCGGGGGCTCCAGCCGCTGGCCTGGGTGGCGTGGAATTCGCGGGCCACCGCTTCAAAAGTGTTGGCTGCGGCTACGCGGGTTGCCAGCTTCTCGGCTTTCTTGGCGGCGCTGGGGTCCAGCCCTTCGGCCAGGAGTTCGCGGGCTTCTTCGCGGCGCTTGCGGGCCTTCGCCAAAGAGACTTCGGGGTATACGCCTAATGCAAGTGTCTTGCGTTTATCGGCGTGGGTGTAGTCCATCCGCCAGTACCTGCCGCTGGCCTTGACCAGCAGGTACATGCCCCCGCCATCGGCGTACTTGTCTCCGCTGGCTTTGCCGCTGTGCTTCACCTGTCTAACGAATGTGTCTGCGAGTGCCATTGCTTCCCCTGCTAACGGTATCTGGGGTGCGGTACTTCAGAGATACCGTCAGAGATACCGTTTTTTTGACGGTATCTCATGGTACGTAGTGAAGTGGCCTGAGACAACAAAAAACCCGCGATGCTAGGAAACATGCGGGTTCTGAGAGGTTGTGAGACTGTCTGAAATGCTGCTTTGGCCTGCCCGGAGGGACTCGAACCCCCGACCTATAGCTTAGAAGGCTATTGCTCTATCCAGTTGAGCTACGGGCAGAAAGGCTTTCGGCGGTGACGCCTACTGGCTGGGCGGAGTGTCCGCCACTGCGTTTGATGCAGAGGCTGGATCATACCCGCCATGACGGTGCCCTCTTGCAAGAAGCCCTCCGATTTTGCAGTGCAGGGGGGGATGCGGTTATAACGAGGCCATGCGCGGGCGCACGAGGCGCTCTCCCCTCCAGCACACATCCCCATGCCGCACAGTGTTTCCCTTATCCACACCATCGCCGCAGCCCTTGGGCTGGCGCTGGCGCTGGGTTTTCTGGCAACACGTCTGCGTTTGCCGGCGCTGGTGGGCTATCTGTTGGCTGGGGTGGCGATCGGGCCGTTCACCCCGGGGTTTGTGGCGGATGCGGCCATGGCCAGTCAGTTGGCCGAGATTGGTGTGATGCTGCTGATGTTCGGCGTGGGCCTGCATTTCTCGCTGGGGGACCTGCTGGCGGTGCGCAAGATTGCCGTCCCTGGGGCGGTGGTGCAGATGATGGTGGCCACGGCGCTGGGCACGGCATTGGCCACCTGGTGGGGATGGAGCCTGGGCGGGGCACTGGTGCTGGGGCTCTCATTGTCGGTGGCGAGCACGGTGGTGTTGCTACGGGCCTTGGAGACGCTGGGCATTCTGGACAGTTACACCGGCCGCATTGCCGTGGGCTGGCTGGTGGTGGAAGACCTGGCCATGGTGCTGGTGCTGGTGCTGCTGCCCCCGCTGGCCGGGTGGCTGGGGAACAGCGCTGGCGCGGAGCTGGACGCCGCACAACTGGGGCGTACGGTGGGCTGGACGCTGCTCCAGGTCGGCGGCTTTGTGGCCTTGATGCTGCTGGTGGGGCGCCGCTTGTTCCCCTGGGTGTTGTGGCAGGTGGCGCGCACCGGTTCGCGCGAGTTGTTTACCTTGTGTGTGGTGGCGGCGGCAGTGGGGATTGCGTTCGGGTCGGCCGCATTGTTTGGTGTGTCGTTTGCGCTCGGCGCCTTTTTTGCCGGCATGGTGATGCGTGAATCCGAGTTTGCCCACCGGGCCGCGCACGAGTCTCTGCCACTGCGCGATGCCTTTGCCGTGCTGTTTTTTGTGTCGGTGGGCATGTTGTTCAACCCTGCCGTGCTGTGGGAGAGGCCTTTGCAGGTGCTGGCGGTGGTGGCGATCATCATGGTGGGCAAAACGCTGGCGGCGGCTGCGCTGGTGCTGGCGTTCCGCTACCCGCTCAACACGGCGCTCACGGTGTCGGCCAGCCTGGCGCAGATTGGCGAGTTTTCATTCATCCTGGTGGCCCTGGGGGCAACGCTGGGCCTGTTGCCGCCCGAAGGCGCCAGCCTGGTGCTGGCAGGGGCGCTGATTTCGATGGCGCTCAACCCCTTGCTCTTTCATGCGATTGCGCCGCTGCAGGACTGGCTGCGGGCCCGCTCGGCCTGGGCGCGCCGGCTGGAGCAGCGCGATGACCCGTTGGCCGAGCTGCCGATGAGCACGGATTCGCGCTATCTTGCCCGCCAGGTGGTGCTGGTGGGGTATGGCCGGGTAGGGCGGCGCGTGGCGAGTGCCCTGGCCGCTCACGACATTCCGTTTGTGGTGGCCGAGCAGAACCGCGAACTGGTGGAGTCGCTGCGGGCGGAGGGCATTGCCGCCGTGTTCGGCGATGCTGTGGAGCCCGCCGTGTTGATCCAGGCACACATCGCCCGTGCCGCCATGCTGGTGATTGCCACGCCCGACTCTCTCAACGTGCGGCAGATCATTGCCATGGCGGTCACGTTGAACCCCGCCATCGAGACCGTGGTGCGCAGCCACAGCGAGGATGAGGCGCGCAGGCTTGTGCAGGAGCGTGATGGCACCGTGGTGTTTCTGGCCGAAGATGCGCTGGCCCAGCTGATGTCGCACCATGTGCTGGAGAGGTCCCGGGCGCGGCAGGCGCGCTCCACCGGTCCTGCCCCCCTGCATGGACCGGTGTGATCCAAGCAAAAACAAGGCTCTGCGCTCTACCATAAAGGATTTATTGCTATTAGATATGTAGCAATACTATGCTGTCGCGTTTTCCGGGATCACCCAGAGTGTCTGCACCTGTTTTGAAACGGCCCGCAAGTGGCTGGCGGGTCTGCCAAAAAGCGGGCTGGCCATGCCGGCCATCAAACACCTCTCGCCACCACCGGGGCGCCTGCACGTTGCGGTGACCGCAGGCCCTCTCTGCGAAGGCGGTCTGCCCTGCAGCAGCAGCGGCCGAGGGTGCCACGCCCCTTCGTTGGGGCGCGGTCTATGAATTACTCGGTTTCTTCAAACACCAAGGCGGGCGTGGCCATCACACGGGCCAACTGGCCCAGGTCTTCGATCATCCGGTTGGCAAAGTAGCTGTTCTGAGTGTCAGGCTCCAGCGCGGCCACGGCCAGGTTGGCGCGGGGCTGGTTCAGCGGCACATAGAAACTGCCCGCTGGGGCATCCACAGCGCTGCGCACGGTGGACACCTGAACACGCACTATGCCGGTGCCACCTGCAATGGTGCCAATCACGTCTTGGCGGTCGCCGGTTTCGCGCGCGGTTTCCCGGTAGGTTTCGGCCAGCATGGCGCCGGGCTCGGCCACACGCATCACTTGCAGGCCCAGCAGCCGCAGGCGCTCTACGGCTGCTGTGGAGCCCGCTGCCAGCCAGTACCCGCAGGGGCGGGCGCGCGACTTGGTGGTCCGCAGGGTGAGCGACGAGTTCCAGTCCACCCGGATGGTGCGGTCTGCACCGGTCTCCGGGTCCAGAAAGTCCAGGTCCCGCTGGGTGGGGGTGGCTGCCGCCTCGACCACTACCTGATCACGGCAGGCCTGGGCACTCACGTCCCGGGCGACAAAAGAGCGCACCTGCTCCAGGTTGGCGGCCCGCTCGGCCGTGCTGCGCAGGGCGCTGGAGATGGCGGTGACCTGTGAATGCACACGGCGCTGGATGTGCATGCGGCCAATGCCCACGCCGCGTGTCTCGATGAGCAGGCTGACGGTGTTCTTGAGGCCATGGACGTTGCGCCCCGTGTCGGGCTGCGTGCCGCCCATGGAGATGCGTTTGTCTTCCAGGTTGGTCGAGGTGGTGTAGTACCAGTCGCTGGCGATGCCCTGGGCCTTGAGCGCGGCCACCATGGGCTGGTGGTACCACTCCTGCGAGGCCTTGGTCAGAAACTCGGGGTAATTGGCCGTGGTGGTGTACTGCAGCAGGGCGTCGTAGCGCTGGATGGCGTTGAACTTCTGCAGGTAGCGGCCGACCACGGTGTATTCGTGGGCATCCACCACCAGGATGGGACGGTAGTCATTGATGACCCGGGCCAGTGCGCGGGCCTCGGGGGTGTTGAGCAGCAGGTGGTCACGGTTCATGTCCGTGCCATTGGCCGTGACACGGGTGCCGACCTCGGCGCCATCGGGGTTGGCGCGGGGCACCACCACCACGTTGATGCGGTCCAGCAGCGGCTCCAGCAGCCCCTGGGCCAGCTCGCTGCTGATGACGAGCAAGGCTTCGCTGCCTGCGGGCTCGTCACCATGCTGCTGGCCGATCAGCACCACCGTGGGGCGGCCGCTGTTGTCCAGGCTGGCAGGGTCTGTGCCTGCTGCGCGGGTGAGTAGCAGCCCCTGGATGGGCTCACCGCGCTGCGAGGTGCCGATGTTGAGCAGCTTGGTGCGGGTGGCGCCACGGGGGGCTGCATCCGCCAGGGACCGCAGCCACTGGCCGAGTTCGGCATTGGTGGTGAAGGCCCGGCGATCCTGCCCCAACCCTGGCGTGTTGTAGGAAATCGGCGGGTTGGGAAAACGTGCGGCCACGGCAGCGCTGTAAGGCGGCGCCATGGGGCCTTCGTTCTGCACCACCAGCGGCGCAGCCGGGGGCAGGGGGGTGGACACCACGGCCGCGCGCTGTGGCGGCTGCTGTGGTGCCAGCTGCTGCTGGCCCAGCGGCGCAGGCACCACCGTGCCCTGCTGCGTGCGCGGCAGCGGGGCTGGCGCAGTCGGCCGTTGGGCGGCTGGCGTGGAGGGCCAGGGGGGCAGCGGTGTGCTGCCGCAGGCCGTGAGCAGCAGGGCAGCGAGGGTGGCAGAGGTTGCCCAGCGCATGGCCCGCAAAGAAGCCGTGACGGGGCGGGCGGTGTCTGTCCCTGCAAGGGGCGTGCGGCGAAGAGATGGGTGCATGGTCATGGGTTTTCTGCCAAGGGATGCCTCACTGGGGGGCGTCAGTGGCGTTGATGTTACCTGTGCAGTTGTGCCCAGCTGTATCGGCGTACATCCCGTTGCAATGCGCTGGTTGACATGGCGAGAGGCCTGCGCTCCAGGCCGAATGGTCTTGTGGCGATGGCTAGGGTGGTGATTGTGGTGTTGCAGGCGGCATCTTGAGCCGCAGCAGCGCACGCACAAACCCGTGGTCGGACCGGGTGCGGTCGCGGCCTTCGTGCAGGTGGTCGTTGAAGTAGTCGACCCGGCGCACATCGCCCACGCTGTTGCGCCCGGTGGCCATGAACTCTTCGCTTACCAGGATCTGGTCGAGCACGGAAGGGGAGCCCTGGTGGATGTGCGAATACGCCACGTCCTTTTTCAGCGTGGCTTCGCCTTGGAGGTCATAGGCGTTGAACAGGGCGACATCCCTGGCCGACCGGTCGTAGGCGATCTCGTTGGTAGCGCAGATGAGCTGCGTGGTCACGCTGTCGGGTGTGTCGTTGAAGTCGCCCAGCACCACCAGCGGGATGTTGGTGCGGTGCAGCAGGTCGATGATCAGACAGCGCAGAGCCATGGCTTCGGAGCCCCGCATGACCAGCGAGCGCAGTGAGGCCAGTGCCATCACCTTGTGGTCGTCGCGGTCCTCCGTGGGGTTGCCCTGCGCATCCTGCAGGAACTTGGGGCGTTTGGACTTGAGGTGAGCGGTCAGCACATTGAGGGTCTGACCATGTTTCATGCGCAGTGTGGCGACCAGGGGCGGGCGCTCGAAGCGGGTGTGTGGTCCCAGGCCGGGCACCTCCACCTGGAGGCCTGGGGGAAAGTCAGGAAAAGACTGCAGGGCTTCCACCTTGAGCCGCGTGGCAATGCCCACGCGGGGGGTGCCTTGCGCACCATGGCGCTCGGCGTCGTTCTCGGCCCCGGGGACGGCCACAAAGTCGTAGCGCAGCCCGCTGCGGCCCAGGGCGCCCTTGAAGGCGGCTTCGTCCCAGACCTCCTGCACCGCCAGCACATCGGCGTTGAGCATGCGCAGGCGCTCCCCCAGCCAGGTGAGCTTGCGCTCGAACTCTGCGGCGCTGTAGGGGTCCTGGTTTTCATAGAACATGCGCCCAGGGTTGGCCAGGTTCAACACATTGCAGGTGGCCACCATCAGGGTGGCCAAGGGCTGGGGCGGGTCGTTGGGGCGCATGGGCAGAGGAGTCGGGAAGTCCTTGGGGGTAAAAAATTGCGGGGCAGCCTTCAAGCGCTGGGGCCGGGCAGGCGTCAAGGCTGCTGTAGCGCGCGGCCCGACAGCACCTGCAGCCCGGGCGGGCCTGACTGTACGGCATGGACCAGCGCGCGCCCCACATCGGCGCCGGGGCGGGCGCGGTAGCTGTCTGGAATGAGCGGGTCCAGCCATTTGAAGAGCTGGATCGAGAGAGATTCGGCCGGGCGTGCGCCCTGCTGCAAAGCCTGGCGCTCGCCGATCATCAAAGAGGGGCGGGCAATGACCAGGGTGGCAAAGCCCAGGGCCTGCAGGTCGCGCTCGACCTCGCCCTTGACGCGGTTGTAGAAGATGCGTGAGTGCGCGTTTGCGCCCATGGCGGTTACCACGCCGCAGCGGCTCGCGCCTGCGGCACGTGCGGCCCGGGCGGTGGCCATCACCGCGTCGTAGTCCACCTTGCGAAAAGCGCTTTGGTTGCCTGCTGCCGCCATGGTGGTGCCCAGGGTGATATAGACATGGTCCACCGCAGGCAATGCGGGCAGGTCGGAGAAATCGACTGCGTGCAGTTGCAGCCGAGGGTGGGCCAGCGCCGGAGGGCGCCGGTCCCGGGCATGCAGCACGTGGATGGTGGCTGCTGTGCCCTGGGGGTCTTTCGAAAGAGGCGGCGAGGTGCCTGCAGCGGTCGCTGGCGCCGCCGCGTGGCCCCTCGACGGGGTGGTGTCAGCGGTTAAAAGAGCCGCGAGGACCGCCCGACCCACGAGGCCCGTTGCCCCGGCCACCAGAATTGCCGCCGCCATAGCCGCCACCTCCACCGTTGCCGCCACGATAACCGCCACCACCACGGCGACCACCGCCGCCCATGCTGTCTACGCTGGTGCGCATGGGGTCAGGCTGCCCACCGGCCGAATGGCCTGAGTGGCGGTTGCCGGGGTTGCTGTGGCCCGAGTGTGTACCCAGGTGGGCATTGGCGCGTGGGGGTTGCGAGTCGTCATACCGATTGCCACCACCCTCGTAACCACCGCCGCCGGAGCGACCGCGTGCAGGGGCCTGCCCACCGGCGCGCGCGCCGCCGCCCTGGCCACCACCACCGGCACGGCCGCCACGCGGGCCGTTGCCGCCGCCATTCGCTGCTGCACCGCCACCAGCGCGCCCACCGCGGCCGCCGCCATTGCCGCCACCGGCAGGGCGGGGGCCGCGCTCGCCACCACCGCCGCCCTGGCTGGCTTTGTTGGTGCGGATGCGTTCCATCATCTCGCTGCGGGCGGCCTTGGCAGCTGCCTGCATCACGTCACGGCTCGGAGGCTTGCCTGCACCACCCCAGATGGTCTGGCGGCCCATGGCAATGGGCTCGGCCTTCTCTCCGGGTTCGGGGCCAAAGCCCTCGATGACCTGCACGGGGATCTGCTGCTTGGTGAAGCGCTCGATCTCCATCATGAAGCCTTCTTCGTCCATGCAGACCAGGCTCACGGCTTCACCGGTTGCGCCTGCGCGGCCAGTGCGGCCAATGCGGTGCACGTAGTCTTCCGAGACGTTCGGGATTTCGTAGTTCACGACATGGGGCAGGTCGTCGATGTCAATGCCGCGCGCAGCGATGTCGGTCGCCACCAGCGCGCGGATGTCACCGCTCTTGAAGCCCGCCAGGGCCTGCGTGCGGGCGCTCTGGCTCTTGTTGCCGTGCAGGGCCATGGCCGAGACGCCGTTTTTGGTCAGGAACTCGGCCACGTTGTTGGCGCCGAACTTGGTGCGGGTGAACACCAGCACCTGGCTCCAGTTGTGCTGCTGGATGATGTGCAGCAGCACCTGCTTCTTCTTGCCACGGCCCACAGGGTGGATCACCTGGGTGATGCGCTGCACCGTGGTGTTGCGGGGGGTGACCTGGATGCTTTGCGGGTTCTTGAGCAGGGTGTTGGCCAGATCGCGGATCTCGTCGCTGAAGGTGGCCGAGAACAGCAGGCTCTGCTTGTCCTTGGGCACCAGGGCCAGAACCTTCTTCACGTCGTGGATGAAGCCCATGTCCAGCATGCGGTCGGCTTCGTCGAGCACCAGCACTTCCACGGTGGACAGGTCCAGGAAGCCCTGCTGCTGCAGGTCCAGCAGGCGGCCCGGGGTGGCCACCAGGATGTCCACGCCGCGTTTGATGCGGTCGATCTGTGGGTTCATGCCCACGCCGCCAAAGACGACGGTGGAGTTGATGTCGAGGTACTTGCCGTATTCGCGTACGGATTCTTCCACCTGGGCAGCCAGTTCACGGGTGGGGGTCAGCACCAGGGCGCGGATGCCCTTGCCGCCAAACTTGTTCTTGGGGGCCGTGCCTTGCGAGAGGCGGTGCAGCATGGGCAGGGTGAACGCGGCGGTCTTGCCAGTGCCTGTCTGGGCGCCGGCCAACAGGTCGTGGCCTTCCAGAACAGCGGGAATGGCCTGGGCCTGAATGGGCGTGGGGGTCTCGTAGCCCGTTTCGTGCACGGCCTTCAGGATGGCAGGAGCCAGGTTCAGTTCGTCAAATGTCATGTCTTTGGATGCGCCCGTCCGGGGCGCTGGGTATCGGCCTGTCGTGCAACCGGGGGTTGCCGAGCCAGTCTCAAGCCGATGAGGTTCAGGATTGGGAGCCCGGAAGCAGGGTGCTTCTTTCGTCCCCAGCAGTGTGCTGATGCAGCGGGCAACTGGAGCCCGTCGCGGGGCATATTGTCGCATGGCCCGATAATCGGCATTTGAACGCAGAAATTCTTCTGCCCCATTCCCCAGGTTAGAACCCAATGGCCCAATACGTTTATTCGATGAACCGCGTCTCCAAGACAGTGCCGCCCAAGCGGCAGATCTTGAAAGACATCTCCCTGAGCTTCTTCCCCGGCGCCAAGATTGGCGTGCTGGGCCTGAACGGCTCGGGCAAATCCACCCTGCTCAAGATCATGGCCGGCGTGGACAAGGAAATCGAAGGCGAAGCCATCCCTATGCCCGGGATCAAGATCGGCTACCTGCCCCAGGAACCCCAGCTCAACAACGAGCACACCGTCCGCGAGAGCGTGGAAGAGGCCATGGGCGAAGTGTTTGCCGCCAAGGCCAAGCTCGAAGAGGTGTACGCCGCTTATGCCGAGCCCGATGCCGATTTCGACGCCCTGGCCGCCGAGCAGGCCCGCCTGGAAGCCGTGATCGCCACGGCTGGCACCGATTCCGAGCACCAGCTCGAGATCGCCGCCGACGCCCTGCGACTGCCGCCCTGGGAGGCCAAGATCGGCCTGCTGTCCGGTGGCGAAAAGCGCCGCATCGCGCTGTGCCGCCTGCTTCTGTCCAAGCCCGACATGCTGCTGCTCGACGAACCCACCAACCACTTGGATGCCGAGTCGGTGGACTGGCTGGAGCAGTTCCTGCACCGCTTCCCCGGCACCGTGGTGGCCATCACCCACGATCGCTACTTCCTGGACAACGCGGCCGAGTGGATTCTCGAACTGGACCGCGGCTACGGCATTCCCTACAAGGGCAACTACAGCACCTGGCTGGACCAGAAGCAGGCCCGCCTGGAGTCCGAGCAAAAGGGCGAGGAAGCCCGTGCCAAGGCTCTGAAGAAGGAACTGGAGTGGGTGCGCCAAAACGCCAAGGGCCGCCAGGCCAAGAGCAAGGCGCGCATTGCCCGCTTCGAGGAACTCTCCGACTACGAATACCAAAAGCGCAACGAGACGCAGGAAATCTTCATTCCTGTGGCCGACCGCCTGGGCACCCAGGTGATCGAGTTCCACAACGTCACCAAGTCCTTTGGCGACCGCGTGCTCATCGATAACCTGTCCATGACCATCCCGGCGGGCGCGATCGTCGGCATCATCGGCCCGAACGGGGCCGGTAAATCGACGCTGTTCAAGCTGATTGCGGGCCGCGAAAAGCCTGATAGCGGCGAAGTGGTGATCGGCGCCACGGTGAAGATGGCCTTTGTGGACCAGCACCGCGATGCCTTGTCGGACGACAAGACGGTGTGGGAGGACGTGTCTGGCGGGCTGGACATGATCAACATCGGCAAGTTCCAGATGGCCAGCCGCGCCTATTGCGGTCGCTTCAACTTCAACGGCGGCGACCAGCAGAAGAAGGTGGGCATGCTCTCCGGTGGTGAGCGCGGCCGCCTGCACCTGGCCAAGACGCTGATCGCGGGCGGTAACGTGCTGCTGCTGGACGAACCCTCGAACGACCTGGACGTGGAAACCCTGCGTGCCCTGGAAGATGCGCTGCTGGAATACGCTGGCACAGTGTTGGTAATCAGCCACGACCGCTGGTTCCTGGACCGTATCGCCACCCACATCCTGGCGGCCGAAGGTGACAGCCAGTGGACGTTCTTTGACGGCAATTACCAGGAGTACGAGGCCGACAAGAAGAAGCGTCTGGGTGAAGAGGGGGCCAAACCCAAGCGGATGCGTTACAAAGCCCTGAAATAAGCCGCCGGTAGGCGGTTCAAAGACCTGAATCCAGCCTTCAGGTCAAGTAGGATTGCAACTGGAAACCTGTTCGCCGACTCCTCCCCACCATGTCCCAGCCTGCGTCTCGTACGAGAACCGTGTTTCGTGCCTGTGTCGTCAACGCCGTGCGCGGGGGCGAGGCATTGATGCAGCAGCTGGTCAAGGTCACCCAAGGGGCCTTGGCGGAGGAGGAGACGGGCAGCGTCGGCATCCAGCAGCGCAACCTGATCAGTGACAGCCTGCGCTACCTCAACCAGCATGAGGCTGCGCTGGTCAAGGGTTATCCCATGGCCCTGCTGGAGATATTTGCGGAAGGGCCTGCCGTTACCAAGGGGCGCAGTTCTGCCGACGACACCGGGATGGATTTCGGTGAGCTGTCGCTCATGGACGAAAACGAGATGCTGGCGCAGGTGGAACTCTCCAAGGCCCAGCAATCGGCCTTGCATGCCACCGATGCCGTATTGGCTGAACTCAATACCCTGGTCAGCGCGGCACAGGGGTTGCGCAGCGTGCAGCCCGAGCGAAACCCGCTGCGCCCCGAAAGTTACATACGGGCCCTGCAGCGGGTGGTCAGCGATACGGGCGTGTCCCCCGAAGTCCGGCAGCTCTGGATGCAGCACATGCGGGACTTGCTGGGCAAGCTGCTCGTAGAAGAATACAAAAACACCGCCAAGAGCCTGCGCGAGCATGGTGTCCAGCCTGTGGGCTATGCCGTGCTGGGTACGCCATCGGGTGGCGGCCGCAACAGCGGCCCGGGCACGGGCTACGGGCAGGCCTACGGTGGTCCTGGAACAGGCTATGGCACCGGATACTCGGGCTATGGCCACTCAATGAACGCTCCCATGGGCGACTACGGCAACACCGGCTATGGCCGGGGCGTGGGGCCGTCCACGGGCTGGAGTGGAGATTCCCAGCAAGTGCCCGTGTTGGCAGCGGTCGATGCGGCTGAAGAAGCCCTGCTGACGGTGGGCATCCTGCGCCAGATGCTGGCCGGGGGTGACCCGTTTGCCGCCCCGGGTTATGGGGCCGTGGTTGCGCAACCTGTGGCTGGGCAGCCCGGGTGGGTGGATCCCCGCGCAGGCGCGGCCAGTGCGCAGTCTTCGCTGTCCGGGGCTTACTTCCCCTCGGGAGCGGCTGCCGAGGCCATCGAAGACATGGCCCAGCTGGAGCGGCTGGTGGGGCGACTGGCGGGTGGTGCTGGTGCCAGCCAGGGCGGCTCATTGCCGGTGCCCTTGTCCGGCTGGCGTGGCCCAGGGGTAGCGCCGGTGGTGTATGCCTCCATGCCCATGGAGGCTGCGACGCAGTCCACCGCCATGGCGGTGGAGGTGGTGGGGCGCATGATGGCGAACATTGCGCAGGATGCGCGTTTATTGCCCCCTGTCCAGCTGGCGGTCAAGAGCCTGGAGCCCGCTCTCAAGCAACTGGTGCACCACGATGGGCGTTTTTTTACCGATGGCACCCATCCCGCACGTCGCCTGCTTGACGAGCTGACCCAGCGCAGCCTGGCCTTTACTGCCGAGACGGATCAGGGATTCAGCCGTTTCATGCGCCTGGTAACGGAAGCCGTCGAGCACCTGTCCACCAATGAGATCAAGGACGCGGGTCCTTTCGATACCGTGCTCAAGGCCCTGCAGTCGGCCTGGGACAAGCAAGAACAGAAAATCAAGGCAGAGCAGGAGGCCGAGGAGAAAGCCCGTCTGCATGCCGAGCAGCGGGAGCTGCTGGCTGAAAAAGTGGCGGCCGATATCCGCAAGCTGCCTGACCTGGAGCAGGTACCCGCCGACATTCTTGATTTCGCCGCAGGCCCTTGGGCTGACGTGATTGCCCTGGCCCAGGTGATGAATAGCGAAGGAGGCAAGGACGACCCGGGGGGTTACCTGGCGCTGGTGCCCGTGCTGCTCTGGAGTGCCCAGCCAGACTTGACACGGCAAGAGCCGGACCGGCTCAATGAGGCCATCCCCGGGCTGCTCGCCAAGCTGCGCAAGGGCCTCAAGACCATCAACTACCCGGCGGTCCAGACCAGTGCCTTGCTCCAGCGCCTGGTGGGTTTGCACCAGGAGGCTTTTGAAAAGCCCGCGCCCGTCGTCGCGCCAGAGCCTGTGGTGGAGACGCCCCCTGAGGCCAGTTCCGTTGAAGCGCAGCCCGCGGCGCCCGAAGAGGCCGAGGGCAGCAGCACCCCGCCCGTGGAGCTGCCCGACCCCTACGCCGATTTTGTGATCGGTGCCTGGGTGGAGTTGGTGACCAACGGGCGTGTGGTGCGCACGCAGCTCACCTGGTCTAGTCCCCATGGCACGCTGTTCCTGTTCACCGCCCCAGATGCCAGTACCCAGTCCATGACGCGGCGGATGCGGGACAAGCTGGCGCAGGAGGGGGCTCTGCGCGTGGTGCCTGCACTTCCACCCAAGGGGGCCAGCCGCTCAGCCGATGCCGCAGGCGCGGAGCGCAGACCGTCCGATGGCCGGTCCTCCGGCGCACGGCCAGCGTCCAGCTCCAAGATGGCGCCACTGTCCAAGTCGGCACCTCTCTCGCCCTCGTCGGGCTCCAAGTCCTCCAAAAGCCGCTGATCCACCCGGCCTGGTTTCTTGCGTTCAGGGAACTGCTGCCTCTGGAAGTGGCCTGGGTTCTCCCGCTTCCGACACCCGAAGGAGTTTTTTGCGGACCAGGTGAATGTGGTTGCGCAGTGCGTACAGCTCGTCGGCATAGGAGAGGGGGACGCTCACTTTTTCGGCCTGGGCTTCCAGTGCGGCCAAGGCCTTGAGCAGCTCGGCCGTGTTGGACCTGCCGGTTTCCAGGTCACTTTCGATCTCGCGCAGGCGGCCATACCAGCGGAACACGCGCGAGCGCACGCGGAATTGGTATAGCGGCGGCACGATGCGCGACAGCGGCAGCATGATCGCCAGCAGAATACCCAGCACCAGCCACATGCGCTCGATCAGGTTGGCAATCCAGAACGGCAGGTAGCGCTGCAGCATGGGAACGGCCTCGTTCATGGCGCGATCAGCTTCCTTTGCAATGGGCAATTCGCTGTTGCGCGCGTTGGGGAACTCGCGTGCACGGTTGAACCAGCCGGCGCCGCCGTGCAGCTTCTGGGCATTTTGCGCAAACAGCGTGAGCAAAGCCGGGTGGGTGCCCTCGCGGGCGAGCAGCGAGGTGGTGGACGCCACCAATCGCACGTCCCTCACCGGCACATTGCTGGCCAGGTCCACCACGCCGCGCGGCAGGGTGACCGGCGTCAGGAACGGGAAGCGCCGTGCATAGGCCTCGTGCTGCGCGAAGTCCAACAGCTGGACTCCGGGGGTTTGCAGCAGCATCTGCACCATCAGGGATTCGGGGGCCGATGCGAACACCAGCGCGTCCAGCTTGCCCGCCAGGAAGTCCACGGTGGCTGGGGTTTGGTCCAGCCGCGAGAGCTTGACGGCCCCCCGCTCGACCTTGTTGGCCTCCAGCAGGCGTTCCATCAGCGTGGGTACACCGCTTCCCTGCGAACCGACATTCACGTGCAGGCCACGCAGTTGTCGCAGACCATCGAGCCGGGGCGTGTTGTACATGCGCTGTGCCGTTTCGGTGCGGTAAAACAGCCAGACAGGCTCCACAAACAGGTTGCCCAGTGACACCAGTTCGTCGGGATCGTCGGGCAGGAGTTCGGCGGTCCCGCCTTGCACAAAGGCCACATCCGCCTTGCCTTCACGCAGCAATTGCAGGTTGTGAGATGAGCCCTCGCTGGGCAGCAGCGTCACCTCGATCCCGTCCGCTGCGAGGGCCTTCTGGTAGCGTTTGCCAAACTCCTCGTAAGCGCTTTGCGCGGGCCCTGTGGCCAGGGTCACGGTTTTGGGCGGATTGGGGTTGAGCCACCAGTAGGCCAGCACCAGCAGCCCCACGGCCAGAAAAGCGAGCGGGCCGGCGGAAACGATCAGATCGCGCAGGGAAAGCAGGGTGTTGCGAAGGGCCTGGGACATGGAATAGGGATGAAGATCACAAAGGCAGTGGGGCAGGGGCGGCGCGTCACCTGGGCCAAGGCTGCAAGGATGCCCCAGCCCCACCTGCAGAAAGTCTGTTCGGCGGCGCTGTCGATTATCCCGGGCCGTGGAGTGTGTGGCAGGCAAGAATCCCTGCCACCTCAACCCCTGTTGGTACCAGCAAGGTTGTGCGGGGCATGGGGTGGCTAGGCAGTCGGCCGCCCTTTGCCCACGGTTTACTGTGGCTGGCTCCGCCGCTGGCGCTCGTACGCAATGCACTCCTGCAGTGACAAGAGGTCGTCCTGGTTGCCGTCAGCGGCTTCAAAAAAGGCCATGCGCGCCTGCACCACCTCGGAGAAGGACAGCTTGCCATCTGCGTCCTTGTCGGCTGCGGCCAGTCGCCGCAGCGCGCCCTTGCCGATGCGGGGCACCTGGCTCAGTTGAGCCAAGTGCACATAGCCCTGTGCATCGGGCCCCAGGCTGTGCCAGCTCTGCACGATGTCCTGGTGAAACTCGTCCAGCGACACATTTCCATCGTGGTTGAAGTCGGCCGATGAGCAAATGGCCTGGAGGCGGTCGGCGAGGGGCCTGGCGGCCTGTTTGGGGCCCGCTTTGGCGGGCCGGGCCGGTGTGGTGGGAGAGGTCACGGGGGCATCGGCTGCGTAGGCTGCGGGGGCAGCCGCCAGGAGGGTCAGCGAGGCCAGAGCGCAGGTGACTGCGCAGATGCGGTGAACGGTATTTTTCATCATCATCACGCACTCGTTACCACCACCAGCGCTGGCTGGGGCTGCGGTTGCAGGGCCAGACCATGGTGTGCGCGCCCGGGCGAACCTGACCGGCCTCCACATCCAGGCATTTGCCGGTGAGCTGGCTCACGATCTGCCCGCCCCGGGTGGACCAGCTCTGGCTGCGCGAGCCCGAGCAGGACCACAGCACCACCCGTGCGCCATCGCGCGGGTCGCCCCGGTCCACGTCCACGCACAGGTCGCGCACCCGGATCTCGCCGCCACGACCCACTGCGAATCGCTGCGACGCCGTGCCGTTGCATTCGTACACCTGCAGCGTAGTGCCGGGCTGGAACTTGCCGCCGCGCACATCCAGGCACAGGCCGCCGCCCGCACGGATCTCGCGGCCCCAGTCGCCACCTTGGTGGGGGTAATCCGGGTACTCAGGGCGCTGGTCGTGGTCGTGCCGGTTGTGGTTGGCCAGCAGGGCAATCCCCGCGATGGCGGCCACCGCCGCCACGGCTGCTCCGGCGTTGGAGCCACTGTTGTTGCCGGGGGCGTAGCTGCGCGTGACCTTGAAGCGACCGCCGCAGCCGCCGTTGGTCCACAGCTCGCGGTTGGTCAGGTCGTAGCCCCAGGTGCGGTTGAAGCGGCAGGCGCCCTGGGTTTGTTCCACCAGGTCCACCTGGGTCACATCGTCCGCCAGGCGGTAGGAGGTGTAGCCGCCGCTGGACTGCAGATCCACCACCTGGTCCTGCGCCTGTACCGCCTGGACGCTCATGAGCAATGGCAGGCACAGCAGCCACGCTGGTTTCCGAAAGGCCGGGTCTTTCATGGTTTCTCTCCTCGTTGCGATAAGGGGCGGGGGCTGGCAGGGCTCGCTTCAGGGCACCACCCGCTGTCTGCATCATAGGATGGCCTGCAGCCACCGCGTTGGGTTGTTGCTCGCGCCATCGGTTGAAATCCCGTTGGCCCCACAGCGCCGGTTCGTGCATGATGGCACCGCGCCAGGGCAGGACTGTGTCTGCCTGTGTCACCTCCAACCACTGCCGTGTCCGATGAAACGCTTCTATGTCGTTGCCTCCATCCCACTGCTGCTGGCGGCGCTGATCCCCATTGCAGCATCGCTGTGGGTGGCCCATCGCCAGGCCAAGAACGACCAGATCACCTACCTGACCTCGCTGGCAGACGAGGTGCTGCGGCGCGGCGTAGCCTCGCGCCAGCAGCTGGTGGCTGCGCTCAATGACCTGGACAGGGACCCGCACCCACCCTGCAGCCAGGCCAGCCTCACGCGCATGCAGCAGCTCGTGGGCACCTCGTTTTACCTGCAAGGCATGGGCTCGGTGATGGATGGCACCCTGGTCTGCAGCACGCTCACGCAGGGCAGCGACCTGGTGCCGCTCACCGGCAACCACATGGTCACCGCCACCGGGATTTCGAGCTGGATCGGTGCCCGCCTGCCTTTTGCGCCTGATCAGCCCTTCAACATCTACGCCCGCAACGGCCACGCGGTGATCATCCACCCCGGCATCGTGATCGACATGCCGGTGCTTCACGCCGATGTCTCGCTGGGGCTGCTGATCAGCACGCCGCAGGCGCTGATACGGTCCAAGGGTCCGCTGGATGCGCAGTGGCTGGCTTTGTACACCCCCGATGCCAGCAGCCAGGTCGAAAGCGATACCCACCACATTGTCTTCCGGGCATCGAAAGACAACAACATCGCAGCCGTTGCCGCAGCCCCCAAGGCCCAGGCCTACGGCGGGCTCTGGGCTCAGGCGCTGATCCTGGCGCCGCTGGGCCTGGTGGCCAGCGCCCTGTTTGCGCTGGGCGTGGCAGTGCTCACCCGGTGGCAACTGTCGCCGCGTGTGCGGCTGCGGACAGCCCTGCGTCGGCGCGAGTTCTTCATCCTCTACCAGCCCATCGTCGATCTGCAGACCGGCCAATGGGTGGGTGCCGAGGCGCTGCTGCGCTGGCGCCGCCGCAACGGCACCCTGGTGCCACCCGACGAGTTCATTGCTGAAGCCGAGAAGGCCGGGGTCATCGCTCCCATCACACGCTACGTGATCGACATGGTGCTCGCCGACCTGCCGGAGCTGCTCAAGGCCCGCCCGGGCTTTCATGTGAGCCTGAACCTCTCGCCCCAGGACCTGGTGGCCGACGGACCCGTGCAGTACCTGCAGCGGCGCTTCAGTGCCATGGAGTTTCCGGCAGGCGCGCTGATGCTCGAAGTCACCGAGCGGGGGCTGGTGGACATCGAGGCCGCGCGGCCCGCGCTGCAGGCGGCGCGGCAGATCGGGGCGTCGATCGCGCTGGATGACTTCGGCACGGGCTACTCCAGCCTGTCCATGCTGGAGTCCATCGACATCGACACCCTCAAGATCGACCGCATCTTCATCGCCAGCATCGGGGCGCAGGCCGCCATCAGCCCGGTCACCACCCACATCATCGAAATGGCCCACACGCTCCAACTGGCGCTGATTGCCGAGGGCGTGGAGACGCAGGACCAGGTGGACTTCCTGATTGCGCGGGGCGTGCGCCAGGCCCAGGGCTGGAAGTTCGCCCGCGCAATGCCCTTGGAGGAACTGCTGGCGGGGCTGCGCGTGGCACCGCCCTCCCAACCGCAGTAGCGTTACCCAATCCTCTGCCAACCTGCGCCGGGTTTTCAGCAGCGCCTGCTCGTCTGGCCGTCTGCTCATTTGAGCAGCAGTGCCGACCCGCTGCCGTGAATCCTGAAGACCGCCACGGCCTTCACGAGGTCGTCGGCCTGCCCGCGCAGGCTCGATGCGGCGGCCGCCATTTCCTCCACCAGTGCGGCATTCTGCTGCGTCGCCTGGTCCATCAGCGTGACCGCTTCACCCACCTGCGTGACCCCCGCGCTCTGTTCAGAGCTGGCAGCGCTGATCTCGCCCATGATGTGCGTCACATTGCGGATGCTGGCCACCACCTCGGTCATGGTGTGGCCTGCCTTGTCCACCAGGGCGGTGCCATGTTCCACGCGGCCCACGCTCTCGGTGATCAGTTGCTTGATCTCCTTGGCGGCAGCGGCGCTGCGCTGGGCCAGGCTGCGCACCTCGCTGGCCACCACGGCAAAGCCCCGGCCCTGCTCGCCTGCGCGGGCGGCTTCCACGGCGGCATTCAGCGCAAGGATGTTGGTCTGGAAGGCGATGCCGTCGATCACGCTGATGATGTCGTTGATCTTGCGGCTGGAGTCGTTGATGTCCTTCATGGTGGCAACCACCATGGCCACCACTTCGCCCCCCTGCTGCGCGACGGTCGAGGCCGAATGCGCGAGCCGGTTGGCATTGACCGCGTTGTCCGCGTTCTGCTTCACGGTCGAGCCCAGCTGTTCCATCGACGCTGCGGTTTGCTGCAGCGCACTGGCCTGCTGCTCGGTGCGCATCGACAGGTTCTGGTTGCCCTGCGCGATCTCGGCGCTGGCGGTGGAGACGCTCTCAGACCCCTGGCGCACCCCCGCCACCAGGTTCGACAGACTTTGGCGCATGGCCTCCATCGAGGCAACCACCGTGGCGATTTCGTCCTTGCCCTGCGCCACCAGCGGCGTTGCCAGATTGCCCTGCGCAAACTCCTGCGTGGCCCGACTGGCCTCGCTCAGGGGCCTGACGATGGATCGCATGGTGGCGATGCCCAGTACGCAGGCAAACACCACCATCGCCACACTCAGCACAATCAGTTGCAGGCGCAGCGATTCAAACTGGCGCATCGACTGCTCGCTGGCCCGTTTGCTGATGGCGTCGCTCTCGGCCAGGAATGCGCCGATGTTGCCCACCAGCTTGGTCAGCAGGGGGCGGCATTCCGCATTGATCTTCTGGATTGCCACGTCCTTCTCGCCCTGGCTGCCCAGCCGTGTGATCTCCAGCGCGATCGGCCCATAGGCGGCTTCCGTCTCCTTGATCTGGGCCAGCAGGCTGCGCAAAGGGGCTGTTTCGGGTGGGGCGGTCTGGAGGGCTTCCTCCACGCTCTTGAGTGCCCGCCCCATGCTGTCGTGCGCCGCCCCGATGAGCCGGAGTTCGGCGGCGGCATCTTCCTTCGACCCGGCAATCATCAGGTTGCGGGCCGAGATGGCGCGTGCGTTGGCCGCATCCAGCACCTGGTTGCCCAGGCTTTTGACCACATTCAGGTGATTGACCTGGTTGTCCAGGCTCTCCTGCGTCTTCGCCTCCCCATGCAGCCCCATGGCAGCCACCAGGATCAAAGCACCGGTGATAACCACATAGCCCATGCCAAGACGCGCCTTGATGCTCAGGTTTTGCAGGACATTCATGCGATAGGCCCTCCAACTGGTGGTAACGATGATGCACTTTTGTGGGCTGAAGCGCCACGTTCTCAAGCTTTTGTGAGCCAGCAGCCAGCAGCCAGCAGCCACATGCGCACAGGTCGCGCAGGGCGCGCAGGGCGCCACGGCGCGTTCCCGCCGGGGCTGTGGCGTGGTCATTGATGTTGAGCGCCTTTCCAGTCCAGTCAAGGTTTTTTTGACCGCGCACAAAAGATCCTGCGAGCCATGCGCTGCGCTCCTGAATCCCATTGCCATTGGGGTATCGCCGCGCCAAGCGAGTGGTGGAACTGCTGGCCGGGTCGTCGGGCTAGTCAGAAGGGACGGCCCCAATCACCCATCCGTTGACAGGATGGCTGAAGGGCATTTTTTCCGGCTCAACCGGCCTTGAGTCTGAAGCGTGCCACGACCTCGATCAACCGCCCGGCCTGGTCGCGCAGCGACTCAGACGCCGCTGCAGATTGCTCCACCAGTGCAGCATTCTGTTGGGTCATGCTGTCCAGTTGAGAGATGGCGGTGTTGACCTCGACCACGCTCTGGGTCTGTTCCTTGATGGCGCTGGCGATTTCGCCAATCAAATGGCTTACCTGCTGTACCGAGCCCACCACTTCATCCATTGTTCGGCCAGCTTCCCCGACCAACTGCGCCCCGCCTTCCACCTGGTCAACCGAGCTTGATATCAGCTCTTTGATCTCCCGTGCTGCCTGCGCGCTGCGCTGCGCGAGCGTTCGCACCTCGGTGGCCACCACCGCAAACCCGCGCCCCTGCTCGCCGGCCCGTGCCGCTTCCACGGCTGCATTCAGGGCCAGGATGTTGGTCTGAAACGCAATGCCGTCAATCACGCCAATGATGTCACCAATCTTGCGCGACGAGGACTGGATACCGTCCATGGTGCTCACCACACGTGCCACCACCTCGCCGCCCCGGACGGCCACGGTCGAAGCTGCCGACGCCAACTGGTGAGCCTGCTGCGCAGACGTTGAGCTGTGGCGCACCGTTTCGGTGACTTGCTGCAGCGCTGCAGATGTCTCCTCGATGCTCGCGGCCGCCGCCTCGGTGCGCACTGACAAGTCCTGCCCGCCGTTGCTCACCTCTTCACTGGCGGTCGCAATGCTGTCGGCGCTGCGACGTACGTTCGTGACGGATTCATTCAGGGCCTGTTGCATGCGGGCAAGGGCGCGCAGCAAGTCGCCTAACTCATCGCCGCGCGACGAATGCACTTCGCCCGTCAGGTCGCCATCAGCGATGCGATCGGCGGTGCCCGCCGCAAAACTCAGAGGAATGGTGAGCGAACGTGTCAGCACCCAGCCAATGGCGGCACCGAGGGCCAAGGCCACTGCAACCATCAGCCAGATGCCCCAGAGCACCGCGCGGTAACTCTCGGTGCCTTTTTGCTGTGCCTTTTCCACACCTTCATCGTTGCGCTGGTTGAGCTTGCCAATGGCGTCGGTGGTTGCACGAAATGCCTGCCGTGAATCACCCCGCAGGTACGCCAGGGCCTCTTCACCCTTGCCGTCCCGCACCAGGGCCAGCAGTTGGCTCTGGGTGCCTTTGTAGCGTTCGACCGCAGCTTTGAAGGTGTCAAAAAGCTTGCGCTCTGCGTCGTCGTCCAGGGTGTTTGCGTAGGCCTGCAGCAGCTTGGGTACCAGGGTCCACTGCTTGTCTATGCGCGCACTTTCTTCTTGCAGGGCTTTGTCACCGCCACCCAGGAGCACCTGCAGCTCGGCACGGCGCATTTGATTGAGCGCTTCGTTGAGGCCTGCCAACTGCTGGGTGCTGGGCAACCAGTTGGTGGCAAGGTCTTCCACGCTGCCTTGCACCCGATTGACGCGGTTCACGGCAAACAGCCCCATGGCCAGCACCAATGTCAGCAAAAGGCCAAAACCCAGGCCCATGCGCAAACCGACTCGCAGATTCGACAGTCGCATGCTTTTCTCCTCAAAAAATTGGCTAGATTCAGATCGAGAACATGTTCCTAACAAGTAAGTAGCAAGTAGCGCAAGCACCGGGGGCCTCGGTGCTTAC
Organism: Acidovorax sp. BL-A-41-H1; assembly: GCF_051942715.1. Classification (NCBI taxonomy): domain Bacteria; kingdom Pseudomonadati; phylum Pseudomonadota; class Betaproteobacteria; order Burkholderiales; family Comamonadaceae; genus Acidovorax; species Acidovorax sp. BL-A-41-H1. Next base: position 59,934 of record NZ_JBPVJQ010000013.1, read on the forward strand.
CGCGCAGGGAATGCGCGCTCGGCGCATGAAAAGGCCTGCGAGGAAAAACGGCCACAGCCGCAGCTATTGCGAGCATCGGCAGCGCCGCAGACCACCCCATGCCCCGATTGAACTCGGAACAGCGACATGCGCAAAGGTTGTTTTGCGCACAGTATCCGCCGCCCAGATGGTTTTGGATAGGTGTGGAGGCGTGGGCGCAAAGCAGAAGCCCATGGCCCCGGCTGGATCCGAGGCTGGATAGGGAGGAAGTGGCGCTCAGCGCGAAGGCGACGCCGTCGTCCCGGCCTACCGCAGGTCGGCGGCAGCAGGGAGGTACAGGCCTTCGGCGGTGGTGATCGCCCGTGCCGCCCGTGCCGCCCGCGCTGTGGCGATGGCCGTGGCCTCGGCCGCCATGGTGGCCAGCACCATCATGCCCAGGCTCTTGCCGCTGCGGCCCGTGCCCAGGCTGAAGAGGGTGTCGCCGTCGGACATGGTGTGCACCGGGTTGATGCTGCGCGCCAGGCCATCGTGTGCGGCCACGGCCAGGCGGTGAGCCTGCACCTTGGTGATGACGGCATCGGTGGCCACCACGCCAATGGTGGTGTTGGTGCCCGCCAGCAGCGGCTGGGGCGGGTCGCCGCGCAGCAGGGCGCGGCGCGTGTCGCGCAGGCGCAGGCCGTCGTCGGTGCGGGCCCCGGCAATCACTTGTGCAGTGTCCGGGTCGATCACGTCGCCCAGCGCATTGCAGGCGATGAGCGCCCCCACCGTGACGCCGTCTACGGTGACGGAGGCGGTGCCGATGCCGCCCTTCATGGCACGCTGGATGCCGAAGATCTTGCCCAGCGCCGCGCCGGTGCCCGCGCCCACATTGCCTTCGGCCGGGTCTGCGGTGGATGCTGCCTCGCACGCGGCATAGCCCGCAGCGGCATCGGGACGCACGCGCATGTCGCCCACCAGCAGGTCGAACAGCACGGCGGCAGGCACGATGGGCAGGCGGCCCACGGCCACGTCAAAACCGATACCACGCTCTTCCAGCCAGCGCACAGCGCCCGTGGCGGCGTCCAGCCCCCAGGCGCTGCCACCCGCGAGCATGATGGCGTGCACCTGGTCCACCAGGTTGGAGGGGTGCAGCAGGTCCGTCTCGCGTGTGCCGGGGGCGGCGCCACGCACATCCACGCCAGCCACGGCGCCCTCGCGGGTGATGATGACGGTGCAGCCCGTGGGGCGGCGGGTTTCGGTGAAGTGGCCGACCTCGATGCCGGCCACGCGGGTGATGCTGCCAGCGTCGCCAGCCAGTGTGTTGGAGGAAGTCATGGCCGCTGATTATGGTGCCCGGGCGCCTTGCGGCACTTGCGCAGTATCAGCGCCCCGGTGCCGCGCGCGGAGCCGCTTCAGGGCGCTTTCTCGATCCGCTGGACATGGTAGGCCCCGCTGACCTGTTCGGCCCTAAAGCGCACCTTGTCACCCGGTTTCAGGTCACCGACTACGCTGGCGTCTGCCACGCGGAACACCATGGTCATGGGTGGCATCTCCAGGTTCTTGATCTCTCCGTGTTTGAGGGTGAGGCGCAGGGTGCGCGGGTCCCAGCGGGTGATTTCTCCTTCGCTCAGATCCGCCTGCGGTGCGGGCGCTGCGGTGGCTTCAGTGTGGTGGTTGCTGTGGCTGTCAGAGGCTGCTGCAGCAGGTGCCTGTGCCCAAGCGGTCCCAGTGCCCAGCAAGAGCAGGCTGGCCGCCACCGGGATGGGGAGGAATGTCTTCTTCATGTCGATGCCTTCTTGTTGTAGCTGTTGAATACGCGCGTGCTGCCATCGTGGGCCACCAGCAGCACGTCGTACGGATCACGCCGATCGCCATACACGGCGCCGTCCATGCCCGGCGAGCCCACAGGCATGCCGGGCACCGCCAGGCCCAGGGCCTTGGGCTTTTGCTGCAACAGCTTGCGCACGTCGCTGGCTGGCACATGGCCTTCGACCACATAGCCGCCGACCAGCGCGGTGTGGCACGAACCCAGTTTTTGCGGCAGGCCCAGGCGGGCGCGCACCGCGTTGTTGCCGGTGGCGTGCACCTTCACGGCAAAGCCATTGGCCTGCATGTGGTCCACCCAGTCCTGGCAGCAGCCGCAGTTCGGGTCTTTCCAGACCTCCAGGGGCGTGGCGGCCGCTGTGGGCGGGGTGGCGCGGGCAGCGGAGGGCAGCAGGGCAATGGCCAGGCCTGCGCCCGCCAGCGGCAGTGCGGTGGCAAGCCATTGGCGGCGGGTGGGCAGGGCAGGCGTGGTGCGTGGTGTGGGGGTCATGGTGTGATTCCTGCGTGGATGGGGGCGGGTCATGGCTTGCGCGGGCGAACGGTGATGGTTCCCGTCATGCCCGCCTGGTAGTGGCCCGCGATGAGGCAGGCAAAGTCAAAACTCCCGGCGCGGTTGAACTGCCACACGATGTCGCCCTTCTTGCCAGCGCCCACATGGGCCATATAGGGCTCGTCGTGTTCCATGCCGGGGTGCTTGACCATCATCTCGGCGTGCGCGTCCAGCTCGGCCTTGGTGCCGATCACGATCTCGTGCAGCACCTGGCCCTTGTTCTCGGCGCGCAGCCGCACGGTCTCGCCTTCGCGCACTTCGATGTGGCGGGGCGTAAAGCGCATGTCGTCCGTCATGCGGATGGTGATGGTGCGGGCCACGGCCTGGGTGTCGCCTGCTATGCCCCAAGGCTTTTGTTCCTTCACCACCGGGGCATTGCGGTTGTGATGGGGCATGTTTTCATGACCAAAAGAGGCGTTTCCGCCGGCTAGTAAAGCGCAAATAGCTATCAATTTAATAGTATTCATGGTGTGTCCTGTCTCAGTGTTGGTGACCGCTGGCGGCGGGTTTGCGGGCGCTGGCCGCGCCTGGGGCGGTGCCCGGCGCCGTGGTGCGCGCGGGGCGGGGTGTGCTGGCCGGGGCGCCTTGCCATTCGTAGGCCTGCGTGCCCGGTGGCTGGGTGTAGTCGCCGGGGTCGCGGTAGTCGCCTGCCGCCAGCCCCGCACGCACCTTGAAGGTGGTGAACATGCCGCCCATCTCCAGCGGGCCATAGGGGCCGGTGCCGGTCATCATGGGGAAGGTGTTGTCCGGCAGGGGCATCTCCATCGCTCCCATGTCGGCCATGCCGCGCTCCCCCATCACCATGTAGTCGGGCACGATCTTCTGGATCTTGCCGACCAGGCCCCGGTGATCCACGCCGATCATGGTGGGCACGTCGTGCCCCATGGCGCCCATGGTGTGGTGGCTCTTGTGGCAGTGCAGGGCCCAGTCGCCGGGTTCGTCGGCGATCAGCTCGATCTGCCGCATCTGGCCCACGGCCACGTCGGTGGTCACCTCGGGCCAGCGCGCGCTTTTGGGCACGGGGCCGCCGTCGGTGCCGGTCACCTCGAACTCATGGCCGTGGATGTGGATGGGGTGGTTGGTCATGGTGAGGTTGCCCACGCGGATGCGCACGCGCTCGCCCTGGCGCGCCACCAGCGGGCTGATGGCGGGGAACACGCGGCTGTTCCAGCACCAGATGTTGTGGTCCAGCATGGTGTTGACCTTGGGGGTCATGCTGCCGGGCTCCACATCGAAGGCGTTGAGCAAAAACGCGTAGTCGCGCTGCACGGTGGCAATCTGCGGGTGGCTGGCCTTGGGGTGGGTGATCCACAGGCCCATCATGCCCATGGCCATCTGCACCATCTCGTCGGCATGCGGGTGGTACATGAAAGTGCCGGGGCGGCGCGCCACGAACTCGTACACAAAGGTCTTGCCCGGTGGAATCGCCGGCTGGTTGAGCCCGCCCACGCCGTCCATGCCGTTGGGCAGGCGCTGGCCATGCCAGTGGATGGCCGTGTGCTCGGGCAGGCGGTTGGTGACGAAGATGCGCACGCGATCACCCTCAACCACCTCGATGGTGGGGCCAGGGCTCTGGCCGTTGTAGCCCCACATGTTGACCATGAAGCCGGGCGCCACCTCGCGCACCACGGGCTCGGCCACCAGGTGGAATTCCTTGACGCCTGCATTCATGCGCCAGGGCGCGGTCCAGCCGTTCAACGTGACCACGGGGTTGTAGGGGCGGCCCGTGGGCGGGTGCAGCGGCGGCGCGGTGTCGGCGCTGGACTGCATCGCAGGCTCGGGCAGTGCGGCCAGGGCCACGCGGCTGACGGAGGCGGCAGCCACGGCCGTGGCAGCGCCGGAGAAGAAATTGCGGCGGTTCATGGTTCAGTGACCTTGTGGGGTGGTGGAGGCGGCGGCGCCGGAGGTGAGGCCCTGCAGTGCGCCGGGAGAGGTTCCCGTTAGCGCAAGTTGCAGGTCGGTCTCCGCCAGCCAGAAGTCGCGTTGCGCTTCGATGGCGTTGGCCACGGCCTGGGTGCTGGTGCGCGCTTCAGCCAGCATGTCCCACACGCTGGCCAGCATGCCGTTGTAGCGCAGCGTGGTTTCGTCGCTGATGAGTTGTTGCAGGGGCACTACTTCGGCCTGTTGCTGGCGCGCCAGGTCCAGGGCGGTGCGGTAGGTCAGCCAGGCGGCGCGCACCTCGCTGCGGGCGCGCGCGGCGGTGTCCTGCAGCTGGGCGGCGCTTTGCTCCACCTCGGCCTGCGCGCGGGTGCGTGCGGCGCCGCCCCAGTCGAACAGGGGCAGGGGCAGCTCCAGTTCCCAGCCCCGGGTGATTTCGCGGTGGCCGCTGTCACGCTCGGTGGCGGTGTTGCGGCTGTAGGCCAGGCCGATGTCGACAAACACCGCGCCCGCGCGGCTCCAGCCCTGGCGCACGGCCTGGGTGTCGAGCTGGCGGCGAGCGGCCTGCACATCGAGCCGCTCGCGCAGGGCGGTGGCTTCGATGCCGTCTGCGGGCAGCGCGCTGGCGGGCAGCGGTGGCAACTGGGCAGCCAACTGGTACTGCGTCTGCAAGCCCCACAGGCCGAGGCGGCGGTGGAGCTCCTCGCGCGCGGTGGCGGCAGCCAGGCGGGCGCGCGCGTGCTGGCTGCGGGCCTCGTGCAGCGTGGCCTGTTCGCGGGCCTGCCGCAGGCGGCTCCAGTTGCCCACCTGCACCATGCGGCGGGCCAGCTCGGCACCGGCCTCGGCGGCTTCCACCATGCGCCCATGCGTGGCGGCCACCTGTTCGGCCGCCACGGCACGCAGCCAGGCGCGGCGCGTGTCGGCGGCCAGCAGCACCACGTCCTGCGCGGCTTGCAGCGTGGCGATCTGCAGGCGCTCGGCCTGGCGCTGGGTGCGCCAGGGCAGGGTGATGAGGTCCAGGAGGCCAAAGGCCAGGGTGCGTTCGATCTCCCGCTCGTGGCTGTTGGCAAAGCGTCCCAGGCTCAGGTGTGGGTTGGGCAGGGTGATGGCCTGCACCCGTTCGGCATCGGCCACGCCCAGCGCGGCCAGGCGGGCCTGCAGGCCGGGGTTGTTCAGCAGCGCAATGCGCACGGCTGCATCTTGGGTGAGGGGCTGAGCCAGCCAGCCTTCGATGGATTGCTGCGCTGTGGCGCGGGCAGCGGGGTCGGTGGCGGGCAGGGCTGCCTGCACGCCGCCGGTGCGGCCCTGGGTGAGCGCGGCCACGTCGCCGCGCAGGCCGTCGGGCGACACGCTGGCGCAGCCCGCGAGGGCGAGGGCTGCGGCGAGGGTGGACAAGCGCTGCAGGTGGGGTAGGCGAATCATGGCTTGCCCCCATGCATGGGCTGGTCGCCGTGGTGGCTGCGGTGGTGCTGGTGCATGGGCTTGCGGGATGCGCCAGGGGCCGCTTCAGCGCCACTGTGCTGGTGTGGTGAGGACGATGACGAGGATGAGGATGAGGATGAGGATGAGGATGAGGATGAGGATGAGGATGAGGGCGGGCTGGTCGCGGCGCCCTGCTGCTTCTCCCACACCACGATGTCGGCGTGGCCGCGCGGGAACTGGCCGACCGCGTGGTGGGCGTCCTGCCAGGACTGCCCCGTGGGCAGATCGGCCAAGGCAGCGGCGGCTGGGCGAGCGAGGTGAATCAGTGGGGCCGTGGCCGCACTGGGTTCGGCCGCAGGGGCTGCAGCGTGGGGGCTTTGGGCAAAGGCAGTGGGCACCGCGACCCAAGGTGTGAACAGCGGCGCAAGCAGGGCAAGACAGGCCAGCCGGGTGCGGGGTGGCCGCAGGCATGGAGCCGGGGGGTAAAAAAGGGCGCGCATGGCGATCTCCAGACAGCGAGAAAAACAGGCAATGCGCTGCAACCGGCGCGCCCCAGGTGGGGCGGACCGGCGGTGCAGACGCACTTCGGGCGTCGGAGATCAGGCGATGGGGGGTTTGATGGCCAGTGCCGCCGGGGCACTGTCAAATGGCGCCGTGCTCAGGGCGCGCAGGGGGCCGGGGGGCTGGTGCACCGGGATCAGCGCTGCGGGCACATCCAGCATGGCCGAATGGCAGATCTCGCAGGCCGAACAGGCGCTGGCGTGGTGTTCGTGGGCGGCGCAGCCGGTGCTGGCGCCATTGCACGCGGCCGCATCGGCAGCGGCTGGGGCCGCCAAGGCGTGGTCATGGTCGTGATCGTGGTGGTCGTGTTCGGCTTCGGGCTCTGCGGCCGTGCTCTCGGGGGGCGGGTGGCTGCCGTGGTGTGAGCCATGTGCGCCGTGGGTGGCAGAGGGAGCCTGATGGGCCTCGGCCGGGGTGTGGGAGGCGGCGGCACGGGCGGTATCGGCCTGGCTGTGGCTGTGTGGTGCGGCGGGGGACTGGAGCGGGGGCAACACCCCGGCGGCCATGGCGGTGCCGGTGAGGCCCCGCAGGACCAGCACCACCATCAGCAAAAGAGAGAGGCCGCGACGCATCTGCCAATGATACGGCGCGCAAAGGGTTGGTTCCCCTGTGCGCGGACTTTTCTCCTCCCGGCAGCGCTGGTCGAACTGCGCAAACAATGGAGGACGGCCGGGGCGGTGGGCGCTAACATGCAACAAAACATGTCCGCTGCGGGGTGCGGCCCACGGGTTGTGGCCTGTGCGGCGGACCAGCGCGCCAGCCTTCTTTCCTTGTCGAGCACAGAAAGGTCGGTATGCCCCCCTGGGTTGCAGGAATGTGGAGCACCTTGCCCGCGCGGATCCGCTGGCTGGTGCTGTGGGCCACGTTGCCAGCCGTGCTGCTGGTCGTCTACCAGGCCCGGGCCCACCGCGCCGACGCGATTGCGGCGGCAGAAGCCCGCGCGCTGCAGACGCTGCATTCGGTGGCTGGCACCCAGCAGCGCCTGATCCAGAACACGCGGCAATTTCTCCAGCAACTGGCCGCCATGCCGCAGGTGCGCGACCCCGCAGCGCCCGAATGTGGCCGTTACCTGGCCGAGGTGCTGTCGCTCAACACCACCTACGTGAACATCGGTGTGCCGCGTGCAGACGGCGATCTGCTGTGCAATGCCCGCCCGCTGAAGGCACCGGTCAATGTGGCCAACCGCCCGTACTTTCAGCAGACCATCACCGGACGGGACTTTGCCGTGGGCAGCTTCCAGGTGGACCGCGCCGCCCAGGTGGCCAGCGTCAACTTTGCCTACCCGGTGATCCCGGCGGGCACGCAGGACGTGGTGGGGGCGGCCGTGGCCGTGGTGTCGCTGGAATGGTGGAGCCTGCGGCTCACCGACCTGGGCCTGCCCGACGGGGCCGTGGCCCGGGTGTCGGACCCCGATGGCCGCGTGCTGGCCCGCTACCCGCCCGAAGCCAGCGAGCTGGGCGCCCCGTTCGCCGATGGCGAGTTCCGCGCCATGGTGCTGCAAACCCCGCAGGGCCAGCGCCTGCGCACGCGTGCCGATGGCGCCCCAGAGCTGGTGGTGTTCCAGCCCCTCATCGAGGCGGGCGGCAGACCGGTGGCGACCATGAGCCTCACGGTGCCGCTGGAAAACCTGTATGCCGCCGCCAACCAGCGCATGTGGACTGAGATGGCCTTCTTGCTGGCCGGGCTGTTGGTGTCGGTGGTGGTGGCCCAGGTGGGCGTGCAGCGTGGCGTGGTACGGCCCCTGCAGCGCCTGCTGCACGCCACCGACGAGCTGGCCGAGGGGCGTTATGTGTCGCGCGCGCCCGCCACGGGGCTGCAGGAGCTGACCGAGCTGGGCCGCCGCTTCGACCGCATGGCGCTGACCCGCCAGAACGCCGAGGCCGAGCTGCGCCAGAGCGAGGAGAACCTGGCCATCACCCTGCATTCCATTGGTGACGCTGTGGTGGCCACCGATGCGCAGGGCCGCATCACCCGCATGAATGCGGTGGCCGAGCGCCTGACCGGCTGGCCGCTGGCACAGGCCCTGGGCCAGCCACTGGCCGATGTGTTCCGCATCGTCAACGCCAGCACGCGCGAACCCCAGGTGGACCCGGTGCAGCAGGTGATGGACAAAGGCCAGGTGGTGGCGCTGAGCAACCACACCACCTTGCTTGCGCGCCACGGGGCCGAGTACCAGATCGCCGACAGCGCAGCCCCCATCCGCAACCCCCAGGGCCAGATCGTGGGCGTGGTGCTGGTCTTCAGCGACGTGAGCGAGTCGTACCGCGTGCGCCGCAAGCTGGAGGACAACGAGGCGCGTTTTCGCACCCTCACGGCGCTGTCGTCCGACTGGTACTGGGAGCAGGACGCGCAGTTTCGCCTCACGCATGTGGAAGGCCGTGCCGATGACCGGCTGGTGCAGGAGGCGTCGCTGCACATGGGCAAGACGCGCTGGGAGCTGGCTGCGCCGGGCATGAGCGATGCGCAGTGGGAAGAGCACCGCGCGCTGCTGGAGCGCCACCAGGAGTTCCGCGACTTCGAGTTCGAGCGCCACGACCGGCAGGGCCACTCGTACTGGGTGTCCATCAGCGGCACGCCGGTGTTTGACGCAGACGGCGTGTTTTGTGGCTACCGGGGCGTGGGCAAGGACATCACCGCCCGCAAGCGCGACGAAAACGAGTTGCGCATTGCCGCCATCGCGTTTGAGTCGCAGGAGGGCATGATCGTCACCGATGCCGACACCCGCATCCTGCGCACGAATCGCGCCTTCAGCCGCATCACCGGCTACAGCGCCGACGAGGTGATGGGCCAGCGCACCCGCCTGCTGGCCTCGGGCCACCATGACAAGGCTTTCTTTGACGCCATGTGGGCCAGCCTGGCCAGCACGGGCGAGTGGAAAGGGGAGCTGTGGAACCGCTGCAAGAGCGGCGAGGTGAACCTGCATTTCATGGCGATTGCCGCCGTGACGGACCGCCACGGGGCGCTGACCCACTACGTGGCCACGCTCAGCGACATCACGCAGCGCGCCGCCGCGGCGCGCGAGATCGAGCACCTGGCCTTCTACGACCCGCTTACCCACCTGCCCAACCGCCGCCTGATGATGGACCGCCTGCAACAGGCGTTTGCCACTGGCGCCCGCTCCGGCCTGCAAGGGGCCTTGTTGTGCCTGGACCTGGACCATTTCAAGACCCTGAACGACACCCTGGGCCACGATATGGGTGACGTGCTGCTGCAGCAGGTGGCCGAGCGCCTGACCCGCTGTGTGCGCGAAGGCGACACCGTGGCGCGCCTGGGCGGCGATGAGTTTCTGGTGCTGCTGGAAGACCTGGGCGCCCAGGCCACCGATGCGGCCGAGCAGGCGCAGACTGTGGGCGAGAAGATACTGGCCGCGCTCAACCAGCCCTACCAGCTGGCATCGCACCATGTGCACAGCACCACCAGCGTGGGCGCCGTGCTGTTCAGCGGCCAGGGGCAGACGGTGGAGGATGTGGTCAAGCACGCCGACCTGGCCATGTATGCCGCCAAGACCGCCGGGCGCAACAGCATCCGCTTTTTTGATCCACGCATGCAGGCTGCCGTCACCGCCCGCGCAACGCTGGAGAACGACCTGCGCACGGCCGTGGAGCAGGGCCAGTTCACGCTGCACTACCAGTCCCAGGTGGGGTGCGGCACTCGGGTGGTGGGGGCCGAGGCGCTGATCCGCTGGAACCACCCCACACGCGGCATGGTGTCACCGTTCGAGTTCATCCCCCTGGCCGAAGAAACCGGCCTGATCCTGCCCATGGGCCTGTGGGTGCTGCAGACCGCCTGCGCGCAGCTGCGCCGCTGGCAGGACCACCCCGCCACGGCCGAGCTGCAGCTGGCCGTGAACGTGAGCGCGCGCCAGTTCCACCAGGACGATTTCATCGAGCAGGTGGTCACGGTGCTGCGCCAGACAGGTGCGCGGCCCGACCGCCTGAAGCTGGAGCTGACCGAAAGCCTGGCGCTGGACAACGTGGACGACACCATCGCCAAGATGAATGCCCTGCGTGCGCTGGGCCTGGGGTTTTCGATGGACGACTTTGGCACGGGGCAGTCGTCCCTGTCCTACCTTACGCGGCTGCCGCTCGACCAGCTCAAGATCGACCAGAGCTTTGTGCGCAACATCGGCATACAGCACACGGATGCGCTCATCGTGCAGACCATCATCGGCATGGCGCAGAGCCTGGGCATCGACGTGATCGCAGAAGGGGTGGAGACCGAGGCGCAGCGGGCGTTTCTGGAGCAGCATGGCTGCACGCTGTGGCAGGGCTATTTGTTCAGCCGCCCCGTGCCCATCGAGGTGCTGGAGCACCGCCTGCACAGCGCATTGGGCTGGCGGGTGTCCACCTAGAAGACGTGTTTCTTGGAGTGCTCAACCGCCCTTGGCCGGGGGACTACACCGCCATGTAGCGCCCCGGCCGGTGGTTCATGGCCAGCACCAGGTTCAGCGCCACGGCGCCCGCAATGGACCAGGCCACGCGCAGGGGCTCCACCGTCCACAGCGCCAGCAGCACGATGCCGCAGTCCACGGCCATCTGCACCTTGCCTGCGCGCCAGCCATAGCGGTCCTGCAGGTACAGCGCCGCAATGCCCACGCCGCCCAGGCTGCAGCGGTGGCGGAACAGCACGAGGAAGCCTGTGCCCGTAATCAGCCCGCCCGCAATGGCCGCATACAGCGGCTGCAGCTGCGCAAACTGCAGGAACTGCGACTGCAGCTCGGTCAGCAGTGACAGCAGCAGCACCGCGATGAAGGTCTTGACGGTGAACGCCCGCCCCAGCTTGCGCAGCGCGAGCCAATAGAACGGCAGGTTCAGCACAAAGAAGATCTTGCCGAAGCCGATGCCCGTGGCGTAGTGCAGCAGAAACGCCAGCCCCGCAGTGCCTCCGGTGAGCAACCCCGCGCTGGTGAAAAACGCCACCCCCACCGAAATCAGCAGCACCCCGGTGAAGATCGCCACGGCGTCTTCCGTGAGGCTGTGGGGCACCACCACCGGTGCGGCGGGCGCCGCGCTGGGGGTGGACGGGGCAGGGGCTGCGGGGGAGCTGGACATGGGCGAAAAGAGGGGCTGGAGGGAGTGCGTGCGCCGAATTGGAGCACGCAAGCCCTATGCCTGGCTTGTCGCGCGTCAAGTTCTGGCGCCGTGCCGGGCGCTGATTGCGGTGGGGCGGGGGCACCGTTGTGGCACGGGTTTACTCATCATTTGATAGCTGCTTGGGCAAGCTGGTCGCGCGCAGAGGCCATTTTGTATCAAAATTTTCACCCACTGCCGTGGCGGCCAGCGCTTCGTCGATCAGCGGGGTGATCTCTGGCCGGGGCGCCATGGGCGCGAACGCACTCACCCGCGCACGGCCGATGTTGCCCATGGGCAGCCGTGCCAGCGCGTGGCCCAGCGGCACCAGCGCCAGCCGCAGCAACTGGCCCGCCGCCTCGCGCGGGTCGCGCAGCTGCAGGGCATAGCGCAGCATGGCGGTGTGCGAGCGCCAGTGCAGCGACAGCGTGGTCTGCCCCAGCACATGGGCGGCCTCCAGCCAGTGCCAGCGCGTGGTGGGTGGTGCCCCGGCGTCGCGGGCAAAGGCGGCGAGCAGGTGGTCGAATGCGGCATTTTTTTGCCAAGGCGGGATGGCGGTGCTTGGCCCGCGCTGTGCGGCCAGCTGGCGCCAGCGCCGCTGGCGGTGCCGGTAGAACAGCTGGGCAAAGGCTGCGCTCAGCGGCGTCATCAGCCAGGGCAGGTGGCGGGCTACGACCTCGATGTCGTCGGTGTACAGCGTGTGGCCATCGGGCAGGGCCTGCAGGGTGATGCGGTGGTCCCAGCGCCGCATCAGCGCGCCCTCGCCGTTGTCGCGCAACGTGGGCCAGCCACCGGCCTGCGCGGGCGCCTCGACGGAGATGCGCACGGTTTGCGGCCCCATGGGCAGCAGGCCGAGCAGCCACATCTGCACGCGCAGCTCGCCAGGGGACCAGTGGGCGGGCCAGGGCGCGCCGCCCGGGCGCTTGAACCGCATCAGCGGCGCGGTGATGTGGCGGAACACGGCGGTGCTTTGCAGCTGCGCCACCACCCAGTCGGGCGGCGCATTCAAGGGGGTGGACAGGTGTACGCGCATGGCTCAACGCCCCTGCAGCTGCGCACCCGCAGCAGTGCTGGCCAGCTCCTGCCGGGCGTGGCGGACCACGCTCCAGCCCCCGCTGATGGCCAGGCCGGCCATGATGGCGGCCACCACCAGGTCGGGCCACACCGTGCCCGTGCCGAGCACGCCCAGGGCCGCGCCCATCACGGCGAGGTTGCCCAGCGCGTCGTTGCGGGTGCACAGCCACACGCCACGCATGTTGGCGTCGCCCTCCCGGTAGGCATACAGCAGCGCTGCCACGCCCAGGTTGGCGGCCAGCGCGAGCAGGCCCACGCTGCCCATGGTGAAGGGCTCAGGAGGAATGCCCTGCCACGCGCCCCAGGCCACGCGGCCGATCACAAACACGCCAAAGGCCAGCATGCTGGCGCCCTTGACCAGGGCAGCGCGGGCGCGCCAGCTGAGGGCCATGGCCAACACCCACAGCGACAGGCCATAGTTGGCTGCGTCGCCCAGAAAGTCGATGGCATCGGCCAGCAGCGAGGCCGAGCCCGAGCGCATGCCCGCGCCCAGCTCCAGCACAAACATCGCGGCGTTGACGAGGAGCGCAATCCACAGGATGCGACGGTAGCGCGGATCGGCGCCAGCGGGCGCGCCGTGGCTGTGGCCAGGGGCGCCGTGGTCATGGTGGTCGTGATTGCAATGGGCAGACATGGATTTCTTCTCCTGGCGGTTCTTGAAAGCGATGGCATCATTGGAAACCTTGAAGTCACTTGAAGGTCAAGCCCATGCATCAGCATGCCGCACAGTTCCGCATCGGCGAGGCCGCCCAGCAGTCCGGGGTGTCGGCTGCCAACATCCGCTATTACGAAAAAGAGGGCTTGCTACCCCCCGGTGCGCGGGAGGGCAACAGCTACCGCCTTTACAGCGGCGCCGATGTGCACCGGCTGCGCTTTATCCGCCTGTGCCGGGCCATGGACATGTCGCTGGACGAGGTGCGCACCCTGCTGGCGCTGGACTGGGGCCGCAAGGCCGACTGCGACGCCGCGCGCGACACGCTGGATGCCCACCTTCAGCATGTGCGCACCCGCCTAGCCGAGCTCCAGGCGCTGGAGTCTGACCTGCTCGCCCTGCGCAGCCGCTGCGATGGATCGGACGCCACCTGCCACATCATCGAAGCCCTGCACGAGCGGGCCGACGCGCAGCAGGTGGCCCTGCCCACCCCGGCAGTGCCGGGCAAGCGCCATGTGTGAGGGCATGTTTCCTGGGGATGGCAATTGCTATTGTTTTAATAGCTTGAAAGGCATATCCATCAGGCGGAAGAGCCCAAAAAAGCATGTATCCCCGTGCCTGCAGGCGCGCCATGCGCCCGTGTGCAGGCCGCCGCTATGATCCGGCCATGATCTCGCGCCTGCCCGGCCTCTCCCTGCCCGAACGTGTGTGGAACACGGCGCGGCGCTGGGCGGTGGCCTGGTGGCGCATCCTGTACCTGGGGGCTGTGGTGCTGGTGCTGGTGCTGTCGCCGTCCAGCTACGGCAAGGGCACACGCCGGGCCCTGGCCCGCCACTTGTATCTGGACACGGCACCCGTGCTGCTGGGCTTCACGGTGCTGGCGGCGCTCATCAGCCTGGTGCTTACGCGCATCGTGGTGGTCACGGCGCTGAGCTATGGGCTGTCCCGCTACGCGCTGGAGATGGTGATCCGCGTGCTGGTGCTGGAGCTGATTCCGCTCACGGCGGCCCTTTTTGTGGCCATGCGCTGCACCATCCCCAACGGCGCGCAGCTGTCGCGCCTGCGGCAGGCGGGGCGGTTTGATGCGCTGCGCAGCCAGGGCTCCGACCCGGTGCGCATCGAGTTGCTGCCGCGTGTGATTGCCGGGGTGTTTGCCTGCGTCACGCTGGCCGCGCTCAGTTGCGTGGTGGCGCTGGTGCTGGCCTACCTGGGCGTGTATGGTTTCAACATGGCCGGGCTGTCTGGCTACACGCGCATGTTTGGCCAGGTGTTCTCGCCCAGCGTGACCATGGTGTTTGTGCTCAAGACCCTGTTCTTCAGCCTGGCCGTGGCGCTGATCCCCATGGCCGCAGGCCTGTACGACAGCGGCGAGCGCGCCCAGCCCGACTCGGAGCTGGGTGGCCTGGCCCGCATGTTTGCCGTGCTGCTGCTGATCGAGACCGCCTCGCTCATGGGCAACTATTACTGACTGGTTTGTTCCACCCGCATCGATGAACGATCCCACCCCCACGCCCCCCACCGCAGCCGATGGCGTGCCGCCCGTCGAAACCCTGCGCCCCGTGGCCTACCTGGAGCTGAAGGCCGCCGCGCTGCTGCTGTTCACGCTGGCGCTCATCGTGGGTTCGGGCCTGTACCTGCTGTATGCGCGGGGCGCGTTCGAGCCCACCCAGACCCTGGTCCTCACGGCCGACGATTCCGAAGGTGTGGTGGTAGGCATGGACATGACGTTCTCGGGTTTCCCCATTGGCCGGGTGCGCCGCATCGAACTGGCTGATAGCGGCAATGCCCGCATCCTGGTCGATGTGCCCCGCAAGGACGCGCACTGGCTGCGCGTGTCCAGCGTTTTCACGCTGGTGCGGGGGCTGGTGGGGGGCACCAACATCCGGGCGTATTCCGGCATCCTCACCGACGACCCGCTGCCTGATGGCGCCGTGCGGCCCGTGCTGCGCGGCGATGCCACGGCCGAGATCCCTCAGCTCATGGCTACCGCGCGCGAGCTGCTCACCAACCTCAACGCCCTGACCGCTCCGGACGCTGCGCTGGGCAACAGTCTGACCAATGTCAAAACCCTCACCGACCGCCTCAATGGCCCCGGGGGCGCGCTGGGTGTGCTGATGGGCAACGAGACCGATGCGAAAAAAATCATCGCCACGCTGGAGCGTACCAATGCGCTGCTGGCGCGGCTCGATGGCATGGCCGCGCGGGCCGACCGGCAGGTGCTGGGCAGCGACGGCAGCAAGGACGCGTTGGTGCCCGAAGTGCGCGCGGCCGTTGCGCAGCTCAATGGCCTGCTGGCCGACACCCGCGCCAGCGTCAGGAAGGTGGACGCCGTGCTGGTCGAAGCCCAGGCCGTTGGCGCCAACGCCCGCGAGGCCACCAACGACCTCGGGGCCCTGCGTGCCGAGGTGGAGAGCAACCTGCGCAAGGTGGAAAGCCTGGTCAACGAGATCAACCGCAAATGGCCTTTTGCACGCGACACGGAGCTGAAACTGCCATGAAGCGATATGCCATTCCTCGTCTGCGGGTGCCGGGGCGGCTTGCCGCCGTGGGCTGCGCCTTGCTGCTGGCGGCCTGCTCCAGCAAGCCCCCGGTGCCCGATTGGCAGATGAACGCCCAGGGGGCCGCCACCAAGGCCACCGAGGCCTATCTGTCGGGCAATGCGCGCGTCGAGCAACTGGAGTGGGACCGGGCCCGCGCCGAAGTGGCCCGCACCGGCCGCGCTGACCTGCTGGCTCGGCTGGAGTTGATGCGCTGCGCGGCGCAGGTGGCCAGCCTGGTGGTGACGCCGTGTGATCGGTTTGAAGCGCTGCGCCCGGATGCGTCTGCACCCGAGCAGGCCTATGCCGACTACCTAGCCGGTCGTGTGTCGCCGCAACAGGTGCCATTGCTGCCGGAGGCCCAGCGCAAGGTGGCCGCAGCGGGCGAAGCCGCCACGCTGGCGGGCATCGAAGATCCGCTCTCGCGCCTGGTGGCTGCCGGGGTGTTGTTCCAGACCGGTCGCGCCACTCCTGCCGTGATGGCCGATGCCACCGAGACGGCGTCGGCCCAAGGCTGGCGCAGGCCGTTGCTGGCCTGGCTGCTACTGCAGGTGCAGCGGGCCGAGGCAGCCGGTGATGCGGAAGCCGCCGCCGCACTGCGCCGCCGCGTGGGCATCGTGGAGCAGGGCGCGACGAAGGCGAAGTAGGCGGTGGAGCGGCTCAGCGCAGGCGCGCCTGGAGCTGGCTCTCGATGTCGCTGCGCTCTGCGGCAAATTGCTGGGCGCTGATCTCGTTGGCTTCAAACTTGCGCGCCATGGACAGCAACAGCACCGTGTTTTCCAGTCGTGTGTCTTGCTGCAGCGACGGCGGCAGGGCCGTGAGGCGGTCGAAGCTTTGTTTGTACAGCTCGCTCCAGCTGAGCGCGCCCGCCTGGGCCTGGGCCCGCGCGTCGTCATGCCATCGCGAGAACTCCTCCAGGGCCCCGTCTCGGGGGCTGGAGCAGCCCGCAAGCCCCCCCAGGAGCGCCAGTGCTGCCCAAGGACGGGCGGTGAAGAGTGAGCGAAGAATGTCTGCAGGGATTCGAAAACGTGGGTTCACGATCGTCCTCCATTCCTGAATGCCACCCAAAAATCAAGGTGTGCAGCGCGGAATGGTACTCTGATGCTATCGTTTTTGCTACGGTGTTGCTGTTTTGACCCACACGCCCGCGTGTCGGGCGTGGTGCCCAAGCCGCAAGGGGGGCAGTGGCTCAGTGGCTTACCAAGCCGCTGGACAAAATCTCGTCCAGCCCGGCAGGCAGGTGCAGCATCGAATCCACCGACTGCACGGCCACTTCGGGCATCAGCACGGTGACTGCCGCCAGCACGGCCAGCACCACGGTGCCCAGAAAGGCTGCCACGGCGCGTGCGCCAGGTGGGAGGGGATGGCGTTTCATGATGAAGTCCTCGTCATCAAGAGACAAAAAAGGATGGGCGTCGCAATGACCGCCCAGGCAGCCTCAATGGCTACCGGGTAGGATTTCAGCAAGGTGCCGCAGTTCCGTCTGTAAGACAAGAGCGATACCGGGGCTCCATAGGGAGGCTGTTACGGCTGGTTGCCTTCTTTGCGAAGCCGACACGACTGGCGGAGGCGATAGGGCGGGGCGTGCGATATGGCGGCCGCGAGGACGGCTCAAGGGCAGGCGACCCTGCGTGATCCGGGCCTTGTGGGTGGAGCAGGCTGGTGCCCACGTTCAAGTGCGTCTTCCGCAGCGAAGCGGGCAAAGAAAAAGCCTGCAAGTTTTGCAACTTGCAGGCTTTGTATTTGGTGCCCAGGAGAGGACTCGAACCTCCACGATGTTACTCGCTAGTACCTGAAACTAGTGCGTCTACCAATTCCGCCACCTGGGCTTTCAGATCAGCTTTGAATTATAGAGCGTTTTTTGAGGGCTCCGGCCAAGTTGCTCATTTTTTTGAAAATTGTTTGCGGCACTCTTTTGTCATCGTGCACCGTGGTAGCCGGATGGTGCGTCTGCATGAGGCTGCGGTTGGTTCAGTGGGGGTGGCCTGCCTGATGTGCGCACATGGTCTGCGTGCGCAGGTCGCCTGAAAAATAAAAAAGCCGCTGTGTGTGCAGCGGCTTTGATATTTTGAAAACCGTCTCCGGTTCTCGTTAAACTTGGTGCCCAGGAGAGGACTCGAACCTCCACGATGTTACTCGCTAGTACCTGAAACTAGTGCGTCTACCAATTCCGCCACCTGGGCATTTCAGGAAAGACTCAGATTGTATAACAAAAAAACCACCCCCGGCGCGCAACCCGTTGCGCATTTGTCTCAGGAAATTGAAGGCAGCGTGCAGGGGCACCGTGATGGGCACGGTTTTGTCATCCGCGACGATGGCGAAGGCGACATCTTTATTCCCCCCAACGAAATGCGCGCCGTGCTGCACAAAGACCGTGTGCGCGTGCGCATCGTGCGCCAGGACCGCCGTGGCCGCCCCGAGGGCCGCGTGGTCGAAATCATCGAACGCCCGCCCCAGCCCATCATTGGCCGACTGCTGCAGGAAAGCGGCGTGTGGCTGGTGGCGCCAGAAGACAAGCGCTACGGCCAGGATGTGCTGATCCCCAAGGGCGCCACAGGCGCAGCGAAGCCCGGGCAAGTGGTCGTCGTTGAACTGACCGAGCCGCCTGCACTGTTCGGCCAGCCCGTGGGCCGCATCACCGAAGTGCTGGGCGAGGTGGACGATCCCGGCATGGAGATCGAGATCGCCGTGCGCAAGTACG
Source organism: Acidovorax sp. BL-A-41-H1 (assembly GCF_051942715.1). NCBI lineage: Bacteria > Pseudomonadati > Pseudomonadota > Betaproteobacteria > Burkholderiales > Comamonadaceae > Acidovorax > Acidovorax sp. BL-A-41-H1. The sequence goes on from NZ_JBPVJQ010000013.1 coordinate 78,160, forward strand.
GCGTGCCACACGAGTTCTCGGCCGAGTGCCTGGCCCAGGCCAAGGAGTTGCCCGACAAGGTGCGCGCGCAGGACAAGAAGCGCCGTGTGGACCTGACCGACGTGCCCCTGGTCACCATCGACGGCGAAGACGCGCGCGACTTCGACGATGCCGTGTACTGCGAGCCCGCCAAGGTGGGCCGCAGCAAGGGCTGGCGCCTGTTGGTGGCCATTGCCGATGTGAGCCACTATGTGGAGACCGGCAGCGCCATCGACATCGATGCCTACGACCGCGCCACCAGCGTCTACTTCCCGCGCCGCGTGATCCCCATGCTGCCCGAGAAGCTCAGCAATGGGCTCTGTTCTCTGAACCCCGAGGTGGAGCGCCTGTGCATGGTCTGCGACATGCTGGTCACCGCCAAGGGCGAGGTGCACGCCTACCAGTTCTACCCGGCTGTGATGTTCAGCCACGCGCGCTTCACGTACACCGAGGTCGCGGCCATCCTGGCCAACACGCGCGGCCCCGAGGCCAGCAAGCGCAAGGACCGCGTCAAGGACCTGCTCAACCTGCACGATGTGTACCGCGCGCTGCTGATCGCGCGCCAGGCGCGCGGCGCGGTGGATTTTGAGACGACGGAGACGCAGATCGTCTGCGACGAAAACGGCCGCATTGAAAAGATCGTGCCCCGAACCCGCAACGACGCGCACAAGCTCATCGAAGAGGCCATGCTGGCCGCCAACGTGTGCAGTGCCGACTTCATCGCGCAGGGCGGTCAGCCCGGCTTGTTCCGCGTGCACGAAGGCCCCACGCCCGAGAAGCAGGAGATTCTGCGCAACTACCTCAAGGCCATGGCCGTGGGCATGAGCATCGGCGACGACCCCAAGCCGGGCGACTTCCAGGCGATTGCCACGGCCACCAAAGACCGGCCCGACGCGCAGCAGATCCACACCATGCTGCTGCGCTCCATGCAGCAGGCCATCTACACGCCTACCAACAGCGGCCACTTTGGCTTGGCGTTTGATGCCTACACCCACTTCACCAGCCCGATCCGTCGCTACCCCGATCTGCTGGTGCACCGGGTCATCAAGGCGATTCTGAACAAGACGCAGTACAAGCTGCCTGCGCTGCCCACGCCGGGCGAGGCGCATGCCAAGCTGGCCAAGCGCCTCGCTGCGCGCGTGGCCGCGCCTGGCACCAAGCCACGCAAAGACGTGAAGCCGCCCAGCCGCGAGACGCAGGCCTGGGAAGCCGCCGGCCTGCATTGCAGTGCCAACGAGCGCCGCGCCGACGAGGCGAGCCGCGACGTGGAAGCCTGGCTCAAGTGCAAGTACATGCGCGAGCACCTGGGCGAGGAATACAGCGGCGTGGTCAGCGCTGCAACGAGCTTTGGCATCTTTGTCACGCTCGACGCCATGTATGTCGAAGGCCTGGTGCACATCACCGAGCTGGGCGGCGAATACTTCAAGTTTGACGAGGCGCGCCAGGAGCTGCGCGGCGAGCGCACCGGTATCCGCTACGCCATCGGTGCCCGTGTGCGGGTGCAGGTGAGCCGTGTGGACCTGGACGGCCGCAAGATCGACTTCCGCTTGGTGCGCGAAGGCGAAGAGCTGCTGGGCCGCGCGCTCAAGGACAAGGGTGTGGGCCCTGACGGCGCAGGCGGCGGTGCGCGCAAGGCTGGTGGCCGTGCGGGAGGCCGCAAGGCAGACAAAGGCGCTGCGATGTCGGCCACCGAAAAGGCGGGTCTGACCCGCGAGCGCGCGGCGCGTTCGCCCATCCAGTCGTTGAAGGCCTCGGTCAAGAAAGCGGTGGCGGGCAAGTCCAGCAAGGGCAAGGCGCGCAAGCCACGCCGGGGGTGACCAGCCGCGTCCCCCCGGGCGCTGGTTGTTGAAACCGATTGCTCATTAATTGATAGCTGCTACCGCTTGATGGACGGGCGGTAGAAGCTATTTTTGTTGAATTTTCTGGGACGCCAGCGCGCTGGGCGGTGCCAGGCCCTCCAGAAAACGCGCATACCGCTGCGCCGTGTCGGCAGGCGCTTCCATCATGGGCAGATGGCCGATGCCGGGCAGGGCTTCCAGTTGCGCCTGGGGCAACAGCTTCTGCAAGGGCGAGAGGCCAGAACGGTCAAACACGCGGTCGCTGTCGCCCCATAGCGCGAGCACGGGGTGATTTTGTAGATCGCCCAACCGCTGTTGCAGCAAATAGCGGTCCTTGAGCTGGGCGTCCCACAGGCGGGTGTTCGACGGCGCGTTGCCCAGCGCTGCCTGCTCGGTGGCGTGCAGGATGGGGTAGGGCAGGAAGGGGCGTCTTTCAAACACCAGGTCCATCATGGCGCGGAAGGCTGCGGCGTCGTGGGCGACCAGCGGGCGCTGGCCTGCGTCGATACGCCGGTCCATGGTGCTGGGCTTGGGCGAGCGGATGCCATGGGGCGCGCCGATGAAAGCCACGCTGGCCACGCGCTCGGGGTGCTGCAATGCAAACAGCGCGGCGATGGTGCCGCCCATGGAGTTGCCCGCGAGGTGGGCCTTTTCGATGCCCAGCGCGTCCAGCAACGCGCCCAGGCGCTGGGTGTGCGCGGCGTAGTCATAGGGCTGGTCGTCCAGCCGCGTGCTCTCGCCAAAACCGGGGAAGTCTGGGGCAACCACCCGGTACTGGCCGGTAAGGGGGCGCGCAAAATCCACCCAATGGTCCTTCTCCGCAAAAATGCCGTGCAGCAGCACCAGGGGCGTGGCGCCTGGGTTGCTGGGCGCCGGTTGGGAGGGCGCACCGCTGTCCAGGTAGTGGACGGTGTGCAGCGCGGCAGTGATGGTTTTTTCTTCCATGCCCGCGAGGCTGCGGTTGAGGTGGAGCAGGGGCTCCTTCAGCAGCGACGGCGCGCCGTAGTAGAAACCCACGCCGCCAATGGCGAGGGCGGCAGCAACAGAAATGAAGGCAATGCGTTTCAAGAACCAGTCTCCAATAGAACGATGGGGTGCCGTGGTGCTGCGCTGTGGGCGCGCGCCGGTGCCGACCAAGGCTACCGAGAACCGTGCCGCAAGACTTGTAGGTTTGGGCTATGCCGCAGCGCAAGAACACCCTGACGCTGGGCGCTGACCGCGCGCTGTATGTGGGCGAGATCCCGGCCACAGGCTGGCATTGCCATGCGTCGCCTGTGCTGCTGATGGGGCTCTCGGGCCGGTTTGCGTTGCAATGGGGCACGGGGCTGGTGGAGACCTGCCACAGCGCGCTGGTGGATGCCGGGGTGGAGCATCTGTTCGACCCCTGTGGCGAAGTGGTGGCGCTGGTGTACCTGGAGCCGGATTCGCCAGAGGCGCGCGGCCTGCGCAGCGTGTTCCAGCGGCAGGGTGGCGTGCTGCTGGATGTGGCGGCGCCGGTGGGGGCGCGTGCGGCCATAGAGGGCCATCTGCGCTCCTTTGATCTACCGGCCCTGCTGCACCGCCACCTGCTGCAGGCGGCGCCCCCGCTGGACCCGCGCGTGGCCCACAGCCTGCACACCCTGCGCCGCCCGCAGCACGAGCAGGGGCGCCTGGCACGGGCGGGGCTGGCGTCTGCGGCGCGGCTGTCGGCCTCCCGCTTCAACCACTTGTTCCGCGCCGAAATGGGCGTGAGCCTGCGCAGCTACCGCGTGTGGTCGCAGGTGCGGCTGGCCATGGCCGGGCTGGCGGTGAGCCCGCGCCTGACGGATGCGGCGCTGCATGGCGACTTTGTGGACTCGGCGCATTTCAGCCGCATGTTCCGCCAGACCTTTGGCATGACGCCGTCGAGCGTGCTCAAGCCGCTCAAGCAGGTCATGCTGTTGGAATAGGGCCTGTCACCCACCCACGCGCCGCGCCAGCGCACTGGCGGTCAGCGCCTGGCCCGCTGGCCAGGCATCGGCCGCCTGGCCATGCTGGTACACCGCTTCGCTGGCGGCGCGCAGGGCGCTGGCGCCGGCGGCTAGGTGCGCGCCCACCATGCCCGCCAGCACATCGCCCGTGCCCGCCGTGGCCAGCCGTGCGTTGCCGGTGGGGTTGATGGCCGGGACGCGGTCGGGGGCGGCAATCACGGTGCCCGAACCCTTGAGCACAGCCACGCAGTTGAATTGGTCAGCGAGTTGTTGCGCGGCATCCAGCCGGTCGGCCTGGACCTCGGCGGTGGTCAGGCCCAGCAGGCGGGCAGCCTCCAGCGGGTGGGGGGTGATGACCGTGGGCTGCCCATGCTGGCCGCGCGCCACCACCAGCGCGTGCAGGGCGGCTTCGGCAGCGATAGTGTTGAGTGCATCGGCATCCAGCACCAGGCGCGCGGCGCGGGGGATGACCTCGGGGAGCACGCGTGCGATGGCTTGGCCGCCGCCGCAGCCGCAGACCATGGTGAGCTGTTCCAGTGCCAGCGCATCGAAGCGGCGGAACATCAGTTCGGGCTGCTGCAGGTCGAGTTGCTGGTGGCCGCTGTCGAGCAAGGCCACCAGCACCCGGCCTGCACCGCTGTGCAGAGCAGCCGATGCTGCGAGCAGGGCGGCACCCGCCATGCCCATGCCGCGTGCTGACAGGCCCTCGCCACCCACCACGGCCACGTCGCCAAAGCTGCCCTTGTGGCTGGCATGGGCGCGTGGCGCAGGCAGCGGCGGGCCACAGAGCCAGGCCGTGGGCGCCTCGTGCCCGGGGTGGGCGCCCAGGTCGTCCCACCACACCTGGCCCGCAGCGTCGCGCCCGGCGGCGGTGAACAGGCCGGGCTTGAGGGTGAGCAGGCTCAGCGTGTGGCGTGCCGGGCCCGGCATGTGTGTGATGTGGGGATGGTGGTGTGGCGCAGCATGGGGTGCAAAGCCCGCTGCAAACTGGCCGGTGTCGGCATCCAGCCCGCTGGGCAGGTCCACCGCCAGCACGGGCGCCGGGCTGTGTTGAAGGGCGTGTTGGCAGGCCCGCAGTCGCGCATCGGGCACGCGGATGGGGGCGTGGGGCGATGAGGACACGCCGATGCCCAGCAGCGCGTCAATGCACAGATCTTGCGAGCCCAGGTCGGCGGGGGGCGTGTCGGCCCACGCCACGCCCGCAGCCAGGGCGCGTTGCCATGATGCTTTTGCGTCCGCCGGAGCCTTGTCGGGCTGGCCGAGCCAGGTCACCACCACCTGGCGGCCACTGCGCTGCAGGTGCATGGCGGCCTCCAGTCCGTCGCCGCCGTTGTTGCCGGGGCCGCAGGCAATCCAGACCGTGCGCGCGTGGGGCGCCAGGGCCTGGGCCAGTTGCGCCACGGCCAGGCCCGCACGCTGCATCAGGGTGTGCGGGGGCAGGGTGGCCGCCGCCGCCTGCTCGATGCGGCGGGTGGCGGCGGTGTGGAACAGCGGGTGGGGTTGGTGGGGGGTGATGCGGTGCATGGTGGCGGCAGGTGCTGCACGGCGCCATGCCGTGCGCCTGCCATTGTGCGTCGCCACCCCGGGGGCGACAACGCGCCTGCGTCAGAACTGCCGCATGCCTAGGCCGTCCAGCGGCACCTCGGGCGCTCGCTGTGCCATCAGGTCCGCCAGGGCCCGCGCGCTGCCGCAGGCCAGTGCCCAGCCCCCGGCGCCGTGGCCGGTGTTGAGCCACAGGCCCGGCACGCCGCTGGCACCCACCACCGGGGCACCGTCGGGCAGCAGGGGGCGTGCGCCCCGCCAGACCTGCACGCCGGACGAGAGCTGCGCACCGCCCGGGAACCAGTCGTTGAGCGTGCGGTACAGGCGCTGCAGCGTAGCGGCGTGGTGCTCGGCGTCGGCACCCGCCAGTTCGGCGCCGCCCGCAATGCGCACACGCTGGCCCAGGCGCGTGATGGAGATCTGCTGGGCCACATCCACCACGCTGCCTTGAGGGGCATGGGTGGATTCGCGCAGTGGGGCGCTGACGGAGTAGCCATACACCGCCGCCATGGGCAGGCGCATACCCAGCGCGGGCAGCAGCGCGGCCGAGGCCGTGCCGGCGCACAGCACCACGGCATCAAAACGCCGCAGGTCGCTCTCGCCCTGCACTACCACGCCGACCGGGGTAGCCCCGATGCGATCGATGCGGGTGTTGAAGGCAAAGTGCACGCCCGAGCCCTGCGTGCCCTGGCGCAGCAGCTGCGCAAACAGGCGGCAGTTGCCAGCGCGGGCATCGGGCAGGTGGATGGCACCGGCCAGCGGCGCCTCGGGCGACAGGCCGGGCTCGATCTGGCGTGCGATGTCGGCATCCACTTCGCGCAGGGCCACGCCGCTGTCGCGCAGCACCTGCAGGGCGGGCTGGATCTGGGCGCGTTCTTGTTCCGTGCGCAGCAGCACCAGGCGGCCTACGCTGGCCTCAAAGTCGAGTTCGTGCCGTTGGGCCAGGGCCTGTAGCCGGCTTTGGCTGTATTGCGCCAGGCGCTCCAGCGCCGCCGCGGGGGCGCTGCTGGCGTGTGTGGCGCTGCGCCAGCGGCTGAGCCAGGCCCAGTTGGCCCGGCTCAGCCCGCCGGAAAGCCGCAGCGTGGCGTGTGGCCCCATCAGCCGCAGGGCGTGGCCGAATCCGGGCACTGCCCAGGGGCTGAGCAGGTGGGGGGCGAGCAGGCCTGCTGTGGCAAAGCTGGCTTCTTCTGCGGCGGCGCTGCGTTGTTCAAAAACGGTGACTTCGTGGCCGTCGCTGGCCAGCTCGTACGCGGTGGTGACGCCGACAATTCCGGCGCCCACGATGGCAATCTTCATGAAATTTGGGTGTTTTTGGCCTCTTGCGCCTGTTGGTAAAGCGCGAGCAGCTATTATTTTTGTAGTGTTTGTTCGATCTGCAGGCCCACGTTGAGCACGGTGTCGTCCCGCAAGGCCCCGTGCCAGACCATCAGGCCCACCGGGAGTTCCCCCGCTGCATGGCAAGGCAGCGACAGCGCGCAGCCGTCCAGCAGGTTGACCACGCTGGTGTTGCGCAGCAGCAGGTTGTTGACGCGGAAGAACTCGGCGTCGCGGGCGGCGTCCTGGGCCTTGTCCATGCCTTCTGCGGGAGCGACATCGGCCAGCAGCGGTGCCAGGATGGGCACGGTGGGCGAGAGCAGGGCGTCGTAGGGCGCCATGTCGGCGAGCATGCGGGCGATCCATTGCTGGCGCGCCTGCAGCAGATCGATGTACTCCCAGGCCATCAGCGTGGCGCCTTTTTCGATGCGCATGCGCACGCGGGGGTCGTAGCGGTCGCCCGCGCGCTGCAGCAGCGCGCGGTGCCAGGCGTAGGCTTCGGGGGCGGCAAAACCATAGGCTGGCTGCTCCAGCACAGCGGGCAGGGCGACGGTGTCGATCTGCGCGCCCGCCTGGCGCAAGGCTTCCACACTGCGTTCAAAGGCGCTGGCCACGGTGGCGTCCAGCCCGTCGAGGAAGAGGGTGGATGGCACGGCCAGCCGGTATTGCGACAGCGGTGCCAGACTGCGCGTTACGCGGCGGGCGGCTAGCACCTCGTGCGCCACGATGGCATCGCGCACGGTACGCGTCATGGCGCAGGCAGTGTCCAGGGTGGTGGAAAGCGGCACGGCGCCTGCAGTAGGAACCAGCCGGGCCGTGTTCTTGAAGCCTACGATGCCGTTGAGCGCTGCGGGAATGCGGATGGAGCCCCCGGTGTCCGACCCCAGCCCGATGAACGCCGCCCCGGTGGCCACGGATACCCCCGCGCCAGAGGACGAGCCGCCCGGCACACGCGCTGCGCCGGGCAGCGCGCCGGAGCGCGCATCCCAGGCGGCGGGCGTGCCATGGTGCGGGTTCACGCCCACACCCGAAAAGGCGAACTCGACCATGTTCGTGCGGCCGATCAGGCTGGCCCCGGCTGCGCGCAGGCGGGCGACTGCAGGACAGTCCTGGGTAGCGGCCGGTGCATCGGCCAGAACGGTGGAGCCTGCGGGCGTGGCCTGGCCTGCGATGTCGAACAGGTCCTTGACCGACACCGCCAGTCCCGCCAGGGGCAACTGGGCCAGGCCGGACTGCACCGCCGTGGTGCGTGCCTCGTCGAACATTGTTCGTACAAAGCTGTGGGTGTTGGCGGGGGTCTGGGCGGCGCCGATGCAACGTTCCAGCTCGGCGGGCGCAGTGGTGGCGCCCTCCCGCAGTCGGTCGCGGGTGGTGATCAGGTCAGGCAGCATGGTGTGCTAGAATCTTTGGGTTTTGCTGGGAGCAGCGACGCAGGCGGTGCATGCATCGCAGGTGTGGCGGCTGTCACAAAGCCAATCGCAAAGCAGCCCTGTCAAGGTGTTGCGGCATCCGTGAAGAACACGGCGCCGCAAATATTGGGGCTGATTTTAGACCTAACCTTTGGAGTATTTTTATGTCCGTTACCATGCGCGAAATGCTGGAAGCCGGTGTCCACTTCGGTCACCAAACCCGCTTCTGGAACCCCAAGATGGCCCCCTACATCTTCGGCCATCGCAACAAGATTCACATCATCAACCTGGAAAAGTCGCTGCCACTGTTCCAGGAAGCCCAAAAGTTCGCCAAGCAACTGGCTGCCAACCGCGGCACGATCCTGATGGTCGGCACGAAGCGCCAAGCCCGTGAAATCCTGGCCACCGAAGCGCAACGCGCTGGCGTGCCTTTCGTGGACCAGCGCTGGCTGGGCGGCATGCTGACGAACTTCAAGACCGTGAAGACCTCGATCAAGCGCCTGAAGGACATGAAGGCCCAGCAAGAAGCTGGCCTCGACAGCCTGAGCAAGAAGGAGCAACTGACGTTCTCCCGCGAAATCGAAAAGCTCGAAAAGGACATCGGCGGCATCCAAGACATGGCTGCTCTGCCCGACGCCATCTTCATCATCGACGTGGGCTTCCACAAGATCGCCGTGGCCGAAGCCAAGAAGCTGGGCATCCCGCTGATCGGTGTGGTTGATACCAACCACTCGCCCGAAGGCATCGACTACGTGATCCCCGGCAACGACGACTCGGCCAAGGCTGTGACGCTGTACGCCCGTGGCATCGCTGATGCGATCATCGAAGGCCGTGCCAACGCCGTGAACGAAGTCGTGAAGGCTGCCGCTGGCGAGAGCACCGACGAATTCGTGGAAGTGCAAGAAGCCGCTGCCTGAGCGCCCGGCTGCGCGATCCGTCGCGAACAAAAGCGGGGCCCCTGGTGAGCCCCCTTTTTTTTAGCCCGAATCTGAACCCATTGAACTGAATACTGAAGGAATAAAGATGGCTGCAATTACCGCAAGCATGGTGGCTGAACTGCGTGGCAAGACCGACGCTCCCATGATGGAATGCAAGAAGGCGCTGACCGAAGCCGATGGCGACATGGCCAAGGCCGAAGAGCTGCTGCGCGTCAAGCTCGGCACGAAGGCTGGCAAGGCCGCCTCGCGCGTGACGGCTGAAGGCGTGGTTGCCAGCTTCATCAGCGGCAACGTGGGTGCCCTGATCGAAGTCAACAGCGAAACCGACTTCGTTTCCAAGAACGACAGCTTCATCGCCATGGCCAATGCCGCTGCCAAGCTGGTCGCTGAGCACAACCCTGCCGACATCGACGCCCTGGGTGCCCTGGCCTACGAGCAGGACAGCTTCGGCCCCACGCTGGAAGACGTGCGCAAGGGCCTGATCGGCAAGATCGGCGAGAACATGTCGTTCCGCCGCTTCAAGCGCTTCAGCGGCTCCAACCTGGCTGCCTACCTGCACGGTTCGCGCATCGGTGTGGTCGTCGAGTTCGACGGTGACGCCACCGCCGCCAAGGACGTCGCGATGCACGTGGCTGCCATGAAGCCCGTGGCCCTGACCAGCGCCGACGTGCCTGCCGACCTGATCGCCAAGGAGCGCTCGGTGGCCGAAGGCAAGGCCGACGAAGCCAACAAGGAACTCGTGGCCGCTGGCAAGCCTGCACAGAGCGCCGAAATCACGGCCAAGCGCATTGACGGCGCCGTGCAGAAGTACCTGAAGGAAGTCTCGCTGGCCGACCAGGTCTTCGTGAAGGCTGCCGACGGCAAGCAAACCGTGGCCCAGATGCTCAAGGCTGCCAACACCAACGTGAAGGGCTTCACCCTCTACGTGGTGGGCGAAGGCATCGAGAAGAAGGCTGACGACTTCGCTGCCGAAGTGGCTGCCCAGGTGGCTGCCGCCAAGGCCGCTGCTGCCTGATCGGCTGCACCGCAGCCCCGTCCCCCACTTTTTTTACCGCCGTACCTGCCTTTGGAGAAATCACCCATGTCCCACGCTGCACCAGCCCACAAGCGCATCCTGCTCAAGCTGTCTGGTGAGGCGCTGATGGGGGATGACGCCTTTGGCATCAACCGCGCCACCATCGTTCGCATGGTGGAAGAGATTGCCGAAGTCACCCGTCTGGGTGTGCAGGTGGCGGTGGTGATCGGTGGGGGCAATATTTTCCGTGGTGTCGCGGGCGGCTCGGTCGGCATGGACCGGGCCACCGCCGACTACATGGGCATGCTGGCCACCGTGATGAACGCGCTGGCCCTGGCCGATGCCATGGACAAGCAAGGCCTGGTGGCCCGTGTGATGTCCGCCATCGCCATCGAGCAGGTGGTTGAGCCCTATGTGCGCCCCAAGGCCTTGCAGTACCTCGAAGAGGGCAAGGTGGTTGTGTTTGCCGCTGGCACGGGCAACCCTTTCTTCACCACGGACACGGCAGCAGCCCTGCGCGGTGCCGAGATCGGCGCCGAGCTGGTGCTCAAGGCCACCAAGGTGGACGGCGTTTATACTGCCGACCCCCAGAAGGACCCCACGGCCACGCGCTATACAAAGCTCAGCTTTGACGAGGCCATGTCCCGCAATCTGGGCATTATGGATGCGACCGCCTTTGCCCTGTGCCGCGACCAGAAGCTGCCGGTGAAGGTGTTTTCCATCATCAAGCACGGCGCCCTGAAGCGCGTGGTGATGGGCGAAGACGAAGGTACGCTGGTTTACGCTTGACCACGATGGATGGGCCTGCACCGGATGCAGGCTGGCCGCAGGAGAAAACATGACGATTGCCGACATCAAGAAAACCGCAGAGACCAAGATGGACCAGTCCATCACGGCCTTCAAGAACAACCTGCAGAAGATCCGTACGGGCCGCGCCAACCCAGCACTGCTCGACACGGTGCAGGTGGAGTATTACGGCTCCCTGGTGCCCCTCTCCCAGGTGGCCAATGTGGCTCTCATCGATTCGCGCACTATCAGCGTGCAGCCCTGGGAAAAGGGCATGGGCGCCAAGATCGAAAAGGCCATCCGCGAGAGCGACCTGGGTCTGAACCCGGCCTCCATGGGCGACCTGATCCGCGTGCCCATGCCCCCCATGAGCGAAGAGCGCCGCAAGGAAATGACCAAGCTCGCGCGCAACGAGGGCGAGAGCGCCAAGATTGCCGTGCGCAACCTGCGCCGCGACGCGAACGAATCCGTCAAGAAGCTGGTCAAGGACAAGCTGGCATCCGAAGACGACCAGAAGCGCGCCGAAACCGACGTGCAGAAGTTCACCGACAAGCACATCGCCGAAATCGATGCGCTGGTGGCCGCCAAAGAGCAGGAAATCATGGCGGTTTAAGCCCCCAGGGCTTGATCGTTCCCATGTCTGTTTCTCCGGTGGTGCCACACCACATTGCCATCGTCATGGATGGCAACGGCCGCTGGGCCAAGCGCCGCCTTCTGCCGCGCCTGGCGGGCCACAAGCAAGGGGTTGACTCGCTGCGCCGCTGTGTGCGCGCCTGCGCTGAGCGCGGCGTGGGCGTGTTGACCGTTTTTGCGTTCTCTTCAGAGAACTGGAATCGCCCTGCCGACGAGGTGTCGGGCCTCATGGAACTGCTCGCGCTGGCGCTGGGCCGTGAAGTGCCGCAGCTCAAGAAAGACGGCGTGCGTCTGTACTTTGTGGGTGAGCGTGCGGGTCTCTCGCAGAAAGTCCGCGAGGGGCTGGCGCAGGCAGAAGCCGCCACGGCCGAAAACACGCGCCTGGTGCTCAATGTGTGTTTCAACTACGGCGGTCGCTGGGACATTGCCCAGGCGGCAGCGTCACTGGCGGCGCGCGGCGAGCCCATCACCGAGGCCAGCCTGCACGGGGCGATGGGCATGTCCCATGTGCCCGACCCGGACCTGGTGATCCGCACCGGCGGCGAAATGCGGATCAGCAACTTCCTGCTGTGGCAATCTGCGTACGCCGAGTTTGTGTTCAGTGACCGGCTGTGGCCGGACTTCGATGAGTCGGCGCTGGACGAGGCGATTGCCGCCTTCGGCAGCCGCGAGCGCCGTTTTGGCAAAACTTCCGAACAGATCCTGTCCGCGCATCCCGATCCGATGCCGGGCTGAGAACCCCAGCAGGTTCTTCTGAAAGGCCCCATGCTCAAACAGCGTGTCATCACCGCCCTTGTCCTGCTGGCCATCCTGCTGCCAGCACTTTTTTATCCCTCCACCGTACCCTTTGCTGTGGTGGTGCTGGTGCTCATGGCCGCTGGTGCGTGGGAGTGGGGCCGCCTGAGCGGGCTGGGCCAGGCAGGCTCAGTGGCTGTGGGGGCTGTCTGCACGGCATTGTGCGCGGGGTCCTGGGCGCTGGGCTGGGTGGATCGCCCGCTGACGGCGCTGTGGGTCGCAGGGGGCGGGCTCTGGGTGCTGGCGGCTGCATGGCTGCTCCAGGCCGGCGTGCCGGGCTGGCCCCGCATTCCAGCCGGTGTGCGCCTTGTTGCCGGGGTGCTGGCCCTGTGGCTCGCCTGGCTGGCGGTGGTGCAGGCGCGCAACGTCGGGATCAACTTTTTGCTGTCGGTGCTGCTGCTGGTGTGGGTGGCCGACATCTTTGCCTACTTTGCGGGTCGTGCGTTTGGCCTGCGCTTCACCAAGGGCAAGCTGGCCCCCTCCATCAGCCCGGGCAAAAGCTGGGAAGGCGTGTGGGGCGGGCTGGCGGGTGTGGTGGTCATGGCCTTCGCCTGGGTGGCAGCCGACGCTCACTGGCAGGCCCTGGTGCCCAGCTTCTACAGCCGCATGGCGCAGCAGGGCTGGTGGCTGCTGGTGGTTGCGGCCTTGTTCATGGTGGCCATGAGCGTGTCCGGCGACCTGGTGGAATCGCTCATCAAGCGCAGCGCCGGGGTCAAGGACAGCAGTGGCCTGCTGCCAGGGCACGGTGGTGTTCTCGACCGCGTGGACGCCCTGTTGCCAACCTTGCCCCTGGCCATGATGCTCACGCGCCTCACGACCCCATGATGAAACAAAAAATCACCGTCCTCGGCTCTACCGGCTCCATCGGCACCAGCACCCTCGATGTGGTGGCGCGCCACCCGGATCGTTTTGAGGTGTTTGCACTGAGTGCGGCCACCCAAGTGGATGTGCTGCTGGCCCAGTGCGCGCAGTTCCGGCCTCGTTATGCGGTGATGGCCAGTGCGCCCCATGCGCAGCTGTTGGCTGAAAAAATCAAGGAAAACAGCCTGCCTACGCGCGTCCTGTTTGAGGTTGATGCTATTGAAAATATAGCATTACATCCTGATGTGGATGCCGTCATGGCCGCCATCGTCGGGGCTGCCGGTCTGGCGCCTTGTCTGGCTGCGGCCCGTGCGGGCAAGCGATTGTTGCTGGCCAACAAGGAGGCGCTGGTGGTGGGCGGTGGCTTGTTCATGCAGACGGTGCGCCAGGGCGGCGCCACGCTGCTGCCCATCGACAGCGAGCATTCCGCCATCTTCCAGTGCCTGCCCGAGGATCCGTCCACCTGGCCCGACCGGGTGGACAGTATTTTGCTCACGGCATCCGGCGGGCCTTTCCGCCAGCGTGACCCTGCGACCCTGGCCGAGATCACTCCGGCCCAGGCCTGCGCACACCCCAACTTTTCGATGGGCCGCAAGATCTCGGTCGATTCGGCGACCATGATGAACAAGGCGCTGGAGGTGATCGAGGCGCGGTGGCTGTTTGACCTGCACCCGGACCAGATCAAGGTGGTGATCCATCCGCAGCAGATCATCCATTCGATGGTGCAGTTCAAGGACGCATCCATCCTCGCGCAGCTGGGCACGCCGGACATGCGCGTGCCCATCGCCTGTGGCCTGGCCTGGCCTGAGCGCATTGCCAGCGGTGCCAGCAGGCTGGATTTCTCGACGCTGAGCGCGCTGGCGTTCGAAGAGGCCGACGCCATCCGTTTCCCGGGCCTGCATCTTTCGTGGCAGGCGCTGAAGGCGGCCGAGGGCACGACCGCCGTGCTGAACGCCGCCAATGAAGTGGCCGTGGGGGCATTTTTGTCCGGGCGCCTGCGGTTTGATCACATTCATGCGGTCAACCTTGCAACTTTGGAGGCCGTGATGCCCTCCAAGCCGGATTCGCTCGAAGCCCTGCTGGATCTGGACACCCAGGCCCGCAGCGCTGCAGAGCATGCCGCAGGCCGATTGGCGGCCTGAGCCCTCCCGACCCACGGAACCATTTCGCCATGCTGCTGACCCTTGTTGCTTTTGTCGTGGCCCTCGGTCTTCTGATTGCGGTACATGAGTACGGCCACTATCGGGTGGCTGTGGCCTGTGGGGTGAAGGTGTTGCGCTTCTCCGTGGGTTTTGGCCACCCCCTGCTGCGCTGGCAACCCAAGGGGTCTCCCACGGAGTTTGTGGTTGGTGCTTTTCCGCTCGGCGGCTATGTGCGCATGCTGGACGAGCGCGAGGCGCCTGTGCCGCCCGAAGAGCGCCACCTGGCGTTCAACACCCAGCCTTTGCGCTCGCGGGCAGCCATTGTGGCGGCCGGCCCCCTGGCCAACTTGTTGCTGGCGGTGCTGCTGTATTCCATTGTGAACTGGAATGGCGTGGAAGAGCCCCGCGCCGTGCTGGCGAGTCCCGTGGCCGGATCGGTCGCGCACAAAGCGGGCTTGCGGGGGGGCGAACTGGTGGAACGTGCGGCGCTGGGCGCCGACGAGATGGAGCCCGTCCGCTCGTTCGAGGATCTGCGTTGGCTGCTCACGCGTGGCGCGCTGGAAGGGCAGACGGTGCGTCTGGATGTGAAGCCGCAGGCGGGCGCCGCGCACCGAGAGATTCTGCTGGACATGTCGGGCATCGACAGCCGCGAAGCCGATGCGCAGTTGTTCCGCAAGATCGGGATTCTGGGGCCGTGGACGCGCCCGGTCCTGGGCGAGGTCATGCCCGATGGCGCAGCGGCCCGCGCCGGCTTGCGCGAGGGTGATTTGGTGCTCAAGCTGGGGGCCGCCGACGTGGTGGATGGCCAGCAGTTGCGCGAGTTGATCCGCCAGTCGCTGCGCGGGAATGAGCCCCTGTCGCAGGCCTGGCGCATTGACCGCGCGGGGCAGTTGCTCACACTGGATGTGTTGCCCGAAGCCAAGCAGGAGCAGGGCGCCACGGTGGGGCGCATTGGTGCTTTTGTGGGCGCCCCCCCCGAGTTTGTGACCGTGGATTACGGCCTGTTCGAGGGCGTCTGGGCTGGGATGGTCAAGACCTGGGATGTGTCGGTGCTGACCTTGCGCATGATGGGGCGCATGGTGATCGGCGAGGCATCTCTCAAGAATCTGAGCGGCCCCTTGACGATTGCAGACTACGCCGGGCGTTCGGCCAGCATGGGGTTGACCCAGTACCTCGTGTTTCTTGCCCTCATCAGCGTGAGTCTGGGCGTGCTCAACCTGCTGCCGCTGCCTGTCTTGGACGGTGGGCACCTGATGTATTATCTTTGGGAGGGTGTCACGGGCAGGGGAGTGTCGGACGCATGGATGGAGCGTCTGCAGCGTGGAGGCGTTGCGGTCTTGCTTCTCATGATGTCCATAGCCCTGTTCAACGATATCACCCGGCTCTTTGGCTAACCTTTTGCCGCGATTGCCCTGCAATGGCGGCTCCAGCTTCATTCATGAAAAAACACATCAATCGCCTGGGCGTGCGTACCGCATCGGCCGTTGCCGCCATGGTTTTTGCCGCCAATGCGGCATGGGCTCTGGAGCCTTTCAAGGTGCAGGATATCCGTGTGGAGGGCCTGCAGCGTGTAGAGCCCGGCACCGTGTTTGCCTCCATGCCCCTGCGGGTGGGTGATGACTACAACGACGAGAAGGGCGCTGCTGCCATTCGCGCGTTGTTTGGCCTGGGCCTGTTCAAGGACGTGCGCCTGGAGGCCAGCGGCAACGTGCTGGTGGTGGTAGTCGAAGAGCGCCCCTCCATCGCGGATGTGGACTTTGCGGGCGCCCGCGAGTTCGACAAGGACGCCTTGAAGAAGGCCATGCGTGATGTGGGCCTCGCGGAAGGTCGTCCTTATGACAAGGCCTTGACCGATCGGGCCGAGCAGGAACTCAAGCGCCAGTACATCAACAAGAGCCTGTACGGTGCCGAGGTGGTGACCACCGTGACGCCCATCGAGCGCAACCGTGTGAACCTGACCTTCACGGTTGTGGAGGGGGAGCCCGCACGCATCAAGGAAGTGCGCATCGTAGGCAACAAGGCCTTCAGCGAATCCACCCTCAAGGGGCTGTTCGACCAGGACACGGGCGGCTGGCTCAGCTGGTACACCAAGTCCGACCGCTACTCCCGCGCCAAGCTCAATGCTGACCTGGAGACGCTGCGCTCGTACTACCTGCAGCGCGGCTACCTGGAGTTCCGCGTGGATTCCACGCAGGTGGCGATTTCGCCAGACAAGCAGGACATCTCCATCATCGTCAACGTCACCGAGGGCGAACGGTTTGTGGTGTCGGGGGTGAAGCTGGAGGGCAACTACCTCGACCGTGAGGATGAGTTCAAGTCCCTGGTGACGATCCGCCCCGGCGAGCCCTACAACGCCGACCAGGTGACCGAGACCACCAAGGCATTCTCCGAGTACTTTGCGCGATTCGGTTTTGCATTTGCCCGGGTCGAGGCCGTGCCGGAAATCGACCGCGAAAACAACCGCGCTGTGCTGGTTCTGCAGGCCGAGCCATCGCGCCGCGCCTATGTGCGCCGCATCAACGTGAGCGGCAACAACCGCACGCGGGACGAAGTGATCCGCCGCGAGTTCCGCCAGTACGAAGCTTCATGGTACGACGGCGACAAGATTCGCCTGTCGCGCGACCGCGTGGACCGCCTGGGCTTCTTCACAGAAGTCAATGTCGAGACCCAGGAGGTGCCGGGCGCGCCCGACCAGGTGGATCTGGTGATCAACGTGGCCGAGAAACCCACGGGTTCGCTGCAGATGGGGGTCGGATTCTCCAGTGCTGAAAAGGCCTCGCTTTCGTTTGGTATCAAGCAGGAGAACATCTTCGGCTCCGGCAACTACCTGGGGATCGATGTCAACACCAGCAAATACCGCCGTACGCTGGTGTTCAGCACCACCAATCCCTACTTCACGGCCGACGGCATCTCGCGCACGCTGGACGTGTACTACCGCACCGACAAACCCTATGAGGACCAGGGCGGCAACTACCAGCTGGTCACGACCGGGACTTCGGTGCGTTTTGGGGTACCGTTCAGTGAAACCGATACCGTGTTCTTTGGCGGTGGTCTGGAGCAGACCCAGATCAAGCCCGGAACCAACATTCCCGCGACCTACCTGTACTACGCCGACAAGTTTGGCTACACCAGCACCTCCATTCCCTTGACGGTGGGTTGGTCGCGCGACGATCGGGACAGTGCCCTGGCTCCCAACTCAGGCCGTTACCAGCGCCTGAATTCCGAGTGGTCCGTGGCCGGCGATGCGCGTTATGTGCGTGCGAACTACCAGTACCAGCAGTACATACCGCTCAACAAGCGCTTCACGGTGGCTTTCAATGGTGAGGCGGGCATTGGCAAGGGCATGAACGGCCGCCCCTTCCCTGTGTTCAAGAACTTCTATTCGGGTGGCCTGGGTTCCGTGCGTGGCTTCGACCAGGGTACGCTCGGCCCGCGCGACGTGACAGGGGCCTCTCTGGGCGGGCCCAAGAAGGTGACCCTGAATGCAGAGCTGATTGCTCCTTTCCCCGGGGCAGGGAACGACCGGACCTTGCGTGTGTTCACTTTTGTGGACGTGGGGAACGTGTACGGAGAGCATGAAAAAGTCACTTTCAGCGACATGCGTGCCTCCGTGGGCCTGGGGCTGAGCTGGATTTCCCCGCTCGGTCCGCTGCGTTTGGCGTTTGCGCAGCCGGTGCGCAAGTTCGCTGGCGATAAAATCCAAAAATTGCAATTCCAGATCGGAACGTCTTTCTAATGAAATCCTTTTCTCGCCATCTCTCTGTGGCCCTGCTGCTTGGCGTTGTTGCCGTCGCAGCCCCTGCGCAGGCGCAGGAATTCAAAGCCGGTTTTGTCAATACCGATCGCATCTTCCGTGAAGCCAGCACCGCCAAGGCTGCGCAGGCCAAGCTGGAGCAGGAGTTCTCCCGCCGCGAGAAAGAACTGGTGGACCTGGGCAACACCCTGAAAACCGCCACCGACAAGTTTGAACGCGAAGCCCCCACCATGGCCGAGAGCCAGCGCACCACGCGCCAACGCCAGCTTGTGGACCAGGACCGCGACTTCCAGCGCAAGCGCCGTGAGTTCCAGGAGGACCTGAGCGCCCGCAAGAACGAAGAGCTGTCCCAGGTGCTGGAGCGCGCCAACAAGGTCGTCAAGCAAGTGGCAGAGGCTGAAAAGTACGACGTGATCCTGCAAGAGGCCGTCTACATCAATCCCAAGCATGACATCACCGACAAGGTGATCAAGGCGTTGAATGCCGCTGCTGGCGCCAAGTAATCAGCCACAGCGCTGGGCAGGTGGCGCGTGAGCGGCTTGCTGCTCGGGCACATTGTGGATGTGCTCGGTGGTTCGCTGGAGGGGGGGGCGCGTGACACCGCCATTGCCCGCATCGCGCCACTGGAGGTTGCAGGCCCCGGGGACCTCAGTTTCCTGAGCAACCCCCGCTACCAACAGCAACTGGCCGCCTCCCGGGCGGCCTGTGTCATTGTGGCGCCTGCCTTGCGCGAGGCCGCTCTGGCGCGTGGCGCCTGCATCGTGGCAGACAACCCCTATGTCTACTTTGCGCGTGCCACCCAGCTGTGGCGGCAGCGCAATGCGCCCGCACGGCCCGCTGGCGTGCATCCCAGTGCCGTGGTGGACCCCACGGCCCAGGTGCACCCCACAGCCACCATCGGCCCGCTGTGTGTGGTCGAGCGCGGTGCGCGCGTGGGAGCCGACACCGTGCTCAAGTCGCGGGTCACCGTGGGTGAGGATTGCCATATCGGCGCGCGCTGCATCGTGCACTCCGGTGTGGTGATCGGTGCCGACGGTTTTGGTTTTGCGCCTGAAAACGGGCAATGGGTCAAGATCGAGCAACTGGGTGCAGTCCGCATCGGCGACGATGTGGAAATCGGCGCCAATACCTGCATCGACCGGGGCGCGCTGCAAGACACCGTGATTGAAGACGGCGTCAAGCTCGACAACCTGATCCAGGTGGGTCACAACGTACGCATCGGCAAGCATGCCGCGATGGCTGGGTGCGTGGGCATTGCGGGCAGCGCCACCATTGGTGCACATTGCACGGTGGGCGGCGGCGCGATTGTGCTGGGGCACCTGGAACTGGCCGACAACGTGCATATCTCGGCGGCGACGGTCGTTACCCGGTCACTGACCCAGCCTGGCCAGTACACGGGCATGTTTCCCATCGACGACAATGCGCGGTGGGAAAAGAACGCTGCGACACTCAAACAACTGCACAGCCTGCGCGAGCGCATCAAGGCGCTGGAGCAGGCCCTCAAAGCAGCATGAACGGAAGAACAACTCGATGATGGATATCCACGCAATTCTCAAGCAACTGCCGCACCGCTACCCCTTTCTGCTGGTGGACAAGGTGATTGAGCTTGAGAGCAACACCCGCATCAAGGCGATCAAGAACGTCACCTTCAACGAGCCGTACTTTGGTGGGCATTTCCCGGGACGCCCCGTGATGCCCGGCGTGCTGATCCTCGAAGCCCTGGCGCAAGCCGCCGGGCTGCTGGCTTTTGATGCCATGGGCAAGGTGCCCGACGAAAACAACATCTACTACTTTGTCGGCATCGATGGCGCGCGCTTCAAGCGTCCCGTGGAGCCGGGCGACCAACTGGTCCTGACCATCACCATTGACCGCGTGCGCGGCGGTATCTGGAAGTTCAAGGGTGTGGCGAGTGTGGGCGATGAGGTGGCCTGCGAGGCCGAACTCATGTGCACCATGCGCAGCGTGGGCTGACCGACTCTGGCCATTGGATCGTGAGCAACATTCATCCCACTGCCATTGTTGAGGCGGGTGCCCGCATCGACCCTTCCGTCACGGTGGGGCCCTATGCGGTGATTGGTTCGCAGGTTGTGATCGGTGCAGGCAGTTCCGTGGGGTCTCACTGCGTGATCCAGGGCCGCACCACTATCGGCCAGGACAACCGGATCTTCCAGTTTGCATCCCTGGGGGCCGAGCCGCAGGACAAAAAGTACAAGGGCGAAGACACCGAGCTGGTCATCGGCGACCGCAACACGGTACGCGAGTTCTGTACCTTCAACCGGGGTGTTCCGGGGGCGGGCGGCAAGACCAGCATCGGCGACGACAACTGGATCATGGCCTACACCCACATCGCACACGACTGCCATGTGGGCAACCACACGACCATGGCCAACAACACCACGCTGGCCGGCCATGTGCTGATTGGCGACTGGGTCACGGTGGGCGGGCTCACCGGTATCCACCAGTTTGTGAAGATCGGTGCGCACGCCATGATCGGGTTCTCCAGCGCTGTGTCGCAGGACGTGCCGCCTTTCATGATGGTCGATGGCAACCCGTTGTCCGTACGGGGGCTCAACCTGGAAGGCTTGCGCCGCCGAGGGTTCTCGGCCGCACGCGTGGCGGGCATCAAGCAGATGCACCGCGCGTTGTACCGCCAAGGGCTGACACTGGACGCCGCGCGCGCCGCCATGGCCGAGTTGCCCGCCGCCCATCCGGAGGCGGCTGCCGATGTCGCGCTGGTGCTGGCGTTCCTGGATGCGTCCACGCGCGGCATCGCGCGCTGAGGGGCTGCGATGAGTGTTTCCCCCCGCATCGCCATGGTGGCGGGCGAGACGTCGGGCGACTTGCTCGCCGGTCTTTTGATCGACGGCATGCAGGCCCATTGGCCGGGGTTGCAATCCTGCGGCATCGGCGGCCCGCAGATGGCACGCCGGGGCTTTAGTGCCTGGTGGCCCAGCGACAAATTGGCCGTGCATGGTTACAGCATGGAAGTGCTGCGCCGCCTGCGCGAGCTGCTGGGCATCCGCAAGCAACTGCGCGAGCGCCTGCTCAAGGACCGCCCCGACGTGTTCATCGGCGTGGACGCGCCCGATTTCAACCTGGGGCTGGAGGCCGACCTGCGGGCCGCTGGCGTCAAGACGGTGCACTTCGTATGCCCGTCGATCTGGGCCTGGCGCGCCGAGCGGGTGGAGAAAATCCGCCGCAGTGCCGACCATGTGCTGTGCATTTTCCCGTTCGAGCCGGAGTTGCTTGCGCAGCATGGCATTGCCGCCACCTACGTGGGCCATCCGCTGGCCGGGGTGATCCCCATGGTGCCTGACCGCGCAGCAGCCAGGGCGCAGTTGGGCCTTCAGGACCGCGACGAAGTCCTGGCCATTCTTCCCGGCAGCCGGTCTTCAGAAATCCAGTACATCGCCCGCCCATTTTTTGAGGCGGCTGCGCTTGTCCGCCAGGCGCGACCAGCCATCAAATTGATAGTTCCTGCTGTCCCGGCGTTGCGCGGCCGCATCGAGCAGGCGGCCCAGGCCTGTGGCCTGGGGGATGCCGTGCAGATCATCACCGGACAGTCCCACACGGTGCTCGCGGCCTGTGACGCCACGCTGATTGCCAGTGGCACCGCCACGCTCGAAGCCGCGCTGTTCAAGCGCCCCATGGTGATTGGCTACCACATGCACCCGCTGAGCTGGTGGCTGATGCGCCGCAAGCAGCTGCAACCCTGGGTGGGCTTGCCCAACATTCTGTGCCGCGAGTTTGTGGTGCCAGAGCTGATCCAGGATGCCGCCACACCGCAGGCGCTCTGCACGGCCACGCTGGAATGGCTGGATGCCCGGCACAACAACCCCGCAAAAATCACGGCGCTGGAGCAGCGCTTTGCAGCGTTGCACCAAAGCCTGCAACGCAATACCCCCCAATTGGCTGCCGATGCGATCCAGAAAATCCTCTCCCCCGCTGCCTGAGCAGGCCTGCCTGCCCTGGCATCCACCCGGCTTGGCGGCTGGCGTGGACGAGGCGGGCCGGGGCCCTCTGGCCGGGCCCGTGGTGGCTGCTGCCGTCATCCTCGATGACCTGCATCCGATTGCAGGCCTGGTCGACTCCAAGAAGCTCACCCCGGCGCGGCGTGAAAAGCTCTATGACGAGATTCGTGCCAAGGCGCTGTGTTTCTGTATTGCCGAGGCCAGCGTGGAAGAGATCGACCGCCTCAATATCCTGCAGGCCACGATGCTGGCCATGCGCCGGGCCGTGATGGGGCTGCGCCTCAAGCCGGTGATGGTGCTGGTGGATGGCAACCGGCTGCCCGTGCTCGATGTGCCGGCCGAGGCCATCGTCAAGGGCGATGCGCTGGTGCCCTCCATCTCGGCGGCGTCCATTCTGGCCAAGGTGCATCGCGACCGCTGGTGCGTGCAGGTGCACGAAGAATTTCCCCAATACGGTTTTGCTGGGCACAAGGGCTACGGCACGGCTGTGCACATGGCCGCCCTGCGCGAGCATGGCGCTTGTGTGCACCACCGGCGTTCGTTCGCCCCGGTGGCCCAGAACCTGCCGACCTGATCGGGCTGCACGAGACTACCGATGACCTCTTCGTCTGTGATTGCCATCCACTCCCGCGACAACGCCTTCGTCAAGGACCTGCGCCGCCTGGCCCAGGACACCACGGCCTACCGCAAGCAAGGCCGCGTGTGGCTGGAGGGGGACCATCTCTGCCGAGCGGCGCTGGCACGCGGACTGCGCGCGTCGGTCGCGGTCTTTTCTGAGTCTTTTTGGCCTTCTGCGCGCGTTGAGTATGCCCAAGGTGCTATCAAAACAATAGTGTTGGCCGATGCGCTGTTTGCCGATATCAGCGGGCTGGAATCTCCGGCGCGCATGGGGTTCATCCTGGACCTGCCGGCCCCAGCTGCCCTGCGAGCCGATGCTGCGACCGTGGTGCTGGACCGGGTGCAGGATGCGGGCAACGTGGGCTCCATCCTGCGCAGTGCCTCGGCGTTCGGGTTTCGGCAGGTAGTAGCCTTCAAGGGCAGTGCTGCGCTGTGGTCGCCCAAGGTCTTGCGTGCCGGGATGGGCGCGCATTTTGCGCTGGACCTGATCGAAGGGGTGGGGCTGGAGGATGTCCAGGCGCTCCAGGTGCCCTTGGTGGTGACCAGTTCGCACGCGGGCGACTATCTGCACCGCGCTGCCTTGCCCTGGCCCTGCGCTTGGGTCATGGGGCATGAGGGCCAGGGTGTTTCTGCCGCTCTGGAGGAGCGGGCCGCCTTGCGCATCCGCATTGCCCAGCCCGGGGGCGAGGAATCGCTGAATGTGGCCGCCGCCGCAGCCATCTGCCTGCACGCCAGCGGCGCGGGCCGCTGAACTCCGGCAAGCGCAGGCACCGCCCCAATTCAGCGCGCATGTGCCAATCCCATGGGCGGGGCGGGCCTCTGGCACAGGCCCCCGTGAGTCCCTCGTGCGTGCGGCTTATTGGTTGCGCATAAACTGGCGGACAAATTCCTCCTGGTTGGGGGCGTCCTTCTCGGTGCTGAACACCACCTGCTGGTTTTCCACCCGGATCTTGAGCCGGGGGCCGAAGTGGCACTGCACCTGGCCCAGGCCTGCTGCCGTTGGTTTGAACTGTGGGGTGTTGCGGCATAGGCTGTCGATCTCCGAGGCCACCACACCGCAAAAACTGGGGATGCTGAGGCTCTGCAGCTTTTCGTCATCGATGCTGGCCCAGTCCACCGTGGTCTTTACGGGAGTGCCACAAGATGCGCTGGCGTCCAGGTCCATCTTGGCGAGTTCTGCCTGGGCGCCTGCCAGCCGCTTGTTGCGGTCGAAGCGGGCCAGTTTCTCCTGTGTGCCCTGTTTGAGTTGGCGCTCGTAGCTGGCTTGCAGGTCGGCCAGCTTGAACGCCTTGCTCTTGTCGTCGCTGAAGGCCAGGGCGACGCCATCCCGTTTGCCCGGCAGGTACACCACATAGTGGTCTCCGCCACGGTAGGTGTGGCTTTGTTTGTGCAGCAAGCCGTAGCTGCGGCCATCGATGCGGGTGGTGTAGACCTCGCGTGCGGAGCCCTGGGGTTCTCGATTGCTCAGGAACACCACCTGGTCGATGGGGTCATTGATGCCACTCACGCGCACGAGCGCCTGCTTGCCGTCGGCGGTGGGTGCCAGCACCACTTCCACCCCCTGCGGGGCCACAAACACCTGGGGATATTTGGCCAGTTCGATGGCGTGGGATGCCATGGCGGCAAGGCTGCCGACAAAGGCCAATGTCAGAGAGCGGGGGAGGAGGGGGTGCATGGGGACATATCCTTGGGTGGTTGCAGATCAGCGGCGCAGTCTAGGTGGGGCAGCGTGGCCCGTAACACCGGAAGCGTTTGCTTACGTAACAAGGTTATGCAAGACGTGCATTTGATGTGAAGTGCCGGGGCAAGGGTATAATCGGGAGCTTTTCTCGCAACAGCGTCGCCCGACCGCACCCAAAGCAACAACCCATCTGAGAGCAGCCACTGGCACTATCGCACCTTGTGTGTGCGGGTGGCCTGCAGGCGCCGGGCGACCGTAACCATCCGGAGAACCCAGTGCTTTTGTCTCTACAGGGAAGTTTCCCGCCCGCCATCCTGGCGCTCGCAGACGGCACGGTCTTTATCGGCAACTCGATTGGTGCCACCGGCACCACGGTCGGCGAAGTGGTGTTCAACACCGCCATCACCGGCTACCAGGAAATCCTCACCGACCCCAGCTACTGCCAGCAGATCGTGACGCTCACGTATCCGCACATCGGCAACTACGGCGTCAATGCGGAAGACATCGAAGCCGACAAGGTCCATGCCGCAGGCCTGATCATCAAAGACCTGCCCCTTCTGGCCAGCAACTTCCGATCCACGGAAACGCTTTCGCAGTACCTCGTGCGCGAAAAGACGGTGGCCATTGCCAACATCGACACCCGCAAGCTGACCCGCCTGCTGCGCACCCAGGGTGCCCAGAATGGCGCCATCGTGGGCCTGGCCGCAGGGCAGGTGGTGACGCAGGGACTCATCGATGAAGCCATTGCCAAAGCCAAGGCCGCCCCCAACATGGCCGGGCTGGATCTGGCCAAGGTGGTGACCACGGCATCGCGTTACGAGTGGACGCAGACCGAGTGGCAACTGGGTTCCGGCTACGGCGTTCTCGCGCAGCCCCGCTTCCATGTGGTGGCATACGACTTCGGTGTGAAGAAGAACATCCTGCGCATGCTGGCCGAACGTGGCTGCAAGGTCACCGTGGTGCCCGCACAAACGCCTGCCGCCGACGTGCTGGCCATGAATCCTGACGGGGTCTTCCTGTCCAACGGACCTGGCGATCCTGCGCCCTGCGACTACGCCATCGAAGCCACGCGCCAGATCATCGACGCGGGCGTGCCCACTTTCGGCATCTGCCTGGGCCACCAGATCATGGCCCTGGCCAGCGGCGCCACCACGTTCAAGATGGACAACAGCCACCATGGCGCCAACCACCCCGTGAAGGATCTGGACAACGGCCGCGTGAGCATCACCAGCCAGAACCACGGCTTTGCGGTGGATATGGCCTCGCTGCCTGCCACGCTGCGCGCCACGCACATCAGCCTGTTCGACGGCACGCTGCAAGGCCTGGCCCGCACCGACAAGCCTGCGTTCTGTTTCCAGGGCCACCCCGAAGCATCGCCCGGCCCGCACGACATCGCCTACCTGTTTGACCGCTTCACCGCGCTGATGGAGAAGAAATAATGCCAAAGCGCACAGACCTCAAATCGATCCTCATCATCGGCGCCGGCCCGATCATCATCGGCCAGGCCTGCGAGTTCGACTACTCCGGCGTACAGGCCTGCAAGGCCCTGCGCGAAGAAGGCTACAAGGTCATCCTGATCAACAGCAACCCTGCGACGATCATGACCGACCCGGCCACGGCCGACGTCACCTACATCGAGCCCATCACCTGGCAGACGGTCGAGAAGATCATCGCCAAGGAGCGCCCTGATGCCATCCTGCCCACCATGGGCGGCCAGACCGCGCTGAACTGCGCGCTGGACCTGTGGCGCAATGGCGTGCTCGACAAGTACAAGGTCGAGCTGATCGGCGCCACGCCCGAAGCCATCGACAAGGCCGAAGACCGCCTCAAGTTCAAGGATGCCATGACCAAGATCGGTCTGGGTTCCGCGCGCTCGGGCATTGCCCACAGCATGGACGAGGCCTGGGCAGTGCAGAAGAACGTGGGTTTCCCCACGGTGATCCGCCCCAGCTTCACGCTGGGTGGCACGGGCGGTGGCATTGCCTACAACCCCGAAGAGTTCGAGACCATCTGCAAGCGCGGCCTGGAAGCCTCGCCAACCAACGAGCTGCTGATCGAAGAATCGCTGCTCGGCTGGAAGGAATACGAGATGGAAGTGGTCCGCGACAAGGCGGACAACTGCATCATCATCTGCTCCATCGAGAATCTGGACCCGATGGGCGTGCACACCGGTGACTCCATCACCGTGGCCCCTGCGCAGACCTTGACCGACAAGGAGTACCAGATCATGCGCAACGCCTCGCTCGCGGTGCTGCGCGAGATCGGCGTGGACACGGGCGGCTCCAACGTGCAGTTCTCGGTGAACCCGAAGGACGGCCGCATGATCGTCATCGAGATGAACCCGCGCGTGTCGCGTTCGTCTGCGCTCGCGTCCAAGGCCACGGGCTTCCCGATTGCCAAGGTGGCCGCCAAACTGGCCGTGGGTTACACGCTGGATGAGCTGCGCAACGAAATCACGGGTGGCGCCACGCCCGCGTCGTTCGAGCCTTCGATCGACTACGTGGTCACCAAGATCCCGCGTTTCGCGTTCGAGAAGTTCCCCACGGCCGACAGCCGCCTGACCACACAGATGAAGTCGGTGGGCGAGGTGATGGCCATGGGCCGCACTTTCCAGGAATCCTTCCAGAAAGCCCTGCGTGGCCTGGAAGTGGGCGTGGACGGCATGAACGAGAAGACCCAGGACCGCGAAGTGCTCGAAAAGGAACTGGGCGAGCCCGGCCCCGAGCGCATCTGGTATGTGGGCGACGCGTTTGCCATGGGCCTGTCGGTGGACGAGGTGTACGACCTCACCAAGATCGACAAGTGGTTCCTGGTGCAGATCGAGGAGATCGTGAAGATCGAACTCGAACTCGACCAACTGGCCGCCGACAAGGGTGAAGGCGCATTGGCCGCCCTGGATGCGGACACGCTGCGCACGCTCAAGAAGAAGGGCTTCTC
Source organism: Acidovorax sp. BL-A-41-H1 (assembly GCF_051942715.1). Taxonomy (NCBI): domain Bacteria; kingdom Pseudomonadati; phylum Pseudomonadota; class Betaproteobacteria; order Burkholderiales; family Comamonadaceae; genus Acidovorax; species Acidovorax sp. BL-A-41-H1. Next base: position 105,361 of record NZ_JBPVJQ010000013.1, read on the forward strand.
CGACCGCCGCCTGGCCAAGCTGCTCAAGACCACCGAGAAGTCGGTGCGCGAAGCACGCCGTGCCCTGAAGGTGCGCCCCGTTTACAAGCGCGTGGACACCTGCGCCGCCGAGTTTGCGACCAACACCGCCTACATGTACTCGACCTACGAGGAAGAGTGCGAGGCAGAGCCCACCGACAAGAAGAAGATCATGGTGCTGGGCGGTGGCCCCAACCGCATTGGCCAGGGCATCGAGTTCGACTACTGCTGCGTGCATGCTGCACTCGCCATGCGCGAGGATGGCTACGAAACCATCATGGTCAACTGCAACCCTGAAACGGTTTCGACGGACTACGACACCTCTGACCGCCTGTACTTCGAGCCGCTGACGCTGGAAGACGTGCTCGAAATCGTGGACAAGGAAAAGCCACACGGCGTGATCGTGCAGTACGGCGGCCAGACGCCGCTCAAGCTTGCGCTGGGCCTCGAAGCAGAAGGCGTGCCGATTATCGGCACCAGCCCCGACATGATCGACGCGGCCGAAGACCGCGAGCGCTTCCAGAAGCTGCTGGGCGACCTGGGCCTGCGCCAGCCGCCCAATGCTACGGCGCGTACCGAAGCGGAAGCCCTGGAAAAGGCAGCCACGCTGGGTTACCCCCTTGTGGTGCGTCCCAGCTACGTGCTGGGTGGCCGTGCGATGGAAATCGTGCACGAGCAGCGCGACCTGGAGCGCTACATGCGCGAGGCCGTGAAGGTGAGCAATGACTCGCCCGTGCTGCTGGACCGCTTCCTGAACGACGCCATTGAGTGCGATGTGGATTGCCTGCGCGACCCCGAAGGCAAGACCTTCATCGGCGGTGTGATGGAGCACATTGAGCAAGCCGGTGTGCATTCGGGCGACTCGGCCTGTTCGCTGCCGCCGTACTATCTCAAGCAAGCCACGGTCGACGAGCTCAAGCGCCAGTCGGCTGCCATGGCCGAAGGCCTGAACGTGGTGGGCCTGATGAACGTGCAGTTTGCCATTCAGGAAGTGGACGGCAAGGACGTGATCTACGTGCTGGAAGTGAACCCCCGCGCGTCGCGCACGGTGCCGTTTGTCTCCAAGGCCACCGGCATCCAGCTGGCCAAGGTGGCTGCGCGCTGCATGGCGGGCCAGTCGCTGGCTTCGCAGGGCATCACCAAGGAAGTGACGCCGCCTTACTTCAGCGTGAAGGAAGCTGTGTTCCCCTTCGTCAAGTTCCCTGGTGTGGACACCATCCTCGGCCCAGAGATGAAGTCCACCGGTGAAGTGATGGGCGTGGGCAAGACCTTTGGCGAAGCCTTTGTGAAGAGCCAGCTGGGCGCGGGCACCAAGCTGCCAACGTCGGGCAAGGTGTTCCTGACCGTCAAGAACAACGACAAGCCCCGCGCAGTAGACATCGCGCGTCAGCTGGTGGCGTTGGGCTTCGACCTGGTGGCGACCAAGGGCACTGCTGCAGCGATTGCCGAGGCGGGTGTTCCGGTGGTGGTGGTCAACAAGGTCACCGAAGGCCGCCCGCACATCGTGGACATGATCAAGAACAACGAGATCGTGATGGTGATCAACACCGTGGAAGAGCGTCGCAATGCGATTGCCGATTCGCGGGCGATCCGCACCTCGTCCTTGCTCGCCCGTGTGACGACTTTCACGACCATCTTTGGTGCTGAGGCGGCTGTGGAGGGCATGAAGTACCTCGACAAGCTCGACGTGTACTCGGTGCAGGAACTGCACGCCCAGTTGGCTGCTTGATCGTGGCCTGGGGGTGGCTTGCTGCCCGGTAAAAGCGGCATAATCTGCCCCTGACCAGACACCGCCGCGCGGCAACGTGCGGCGGTTTCCTTTTGTAGATTGCCGTTTCACACAGCCCGGCCCGTCCGGGGTGTGACATGGCGGCTGACCGGTGGAAGTGCATTGCGCTTTCACCGTTTTGATTTGTGGAGTCTCAACAAAATGGCCACTATTCCGATTACCAAACGCGGCGCTGAAAAGCTCAAGGAAGAGCTGCACCGTCTCAAGACCGTGGAGCGGCCCGCCGTGATCACGGCCATCGCTGAAGCGCGTGCGCAAGGCGATCTGAGTGAAAACGCCGACTACGACGCGGCCAAGGATCGCCAGGGCTTTATCGAAGGCCGCATTCAGGAGATCGAGGGCAAGCTCTCCGTGGCGCAAGTCATCGACCCCAGCGGTGTGGATGGCGGCGGCAAGGTGGTTTTTGGCGCTACGGTCGAGCTGGAGGATGAGGACTCTGGCGATACCGTGAAGTACCAGATCGTGGGTGAGGATGAGGCCGATCTGAAGCAGGGCCTGATCAATATCTCCAGCCCCATCGCGCGGGCGCTGATCGGCAAGGAAGAGGGCGACACCGCCGAAGTGCAGGCGCCCGGCGGCATCCGCCGCTACGAAGTGGTGGCCGTGAGCTACCTGTGAACGCCGCCGTGCAGCGCATGCGCCAACGTCTTCCAGCCCTGGTGGCTGCCCTCTGGTGGGGCAGTTTGACCACCATCGGCTTTCTGGTAGTGCCTCTGTTGTTTGCATACCTGCCGTCCCCCAGCATCGCTGGCAACATGGCGGCCCGGCTGTTTGCTGCGCAGACCTGGGTGGCCGTGTCATGTTGCCTGGTGCTGCTGTTGATTTCCCGGCCCAGGAACGCTGTAGCGCAATACCCGTGGGCGCAGGGTGCTATGCTTTTTGTACTGGGTGGCCTGCTGCTGGCATTGGTCAATCAGTACGGCGTGGCTCCTCGCATCGTGGCCCGGCAAGACCTGCGTCTGTGGCACAGCGTGGGGACGGTGATGTACATGCTGCAGTGGGGCTGTGCGCTGGCGGTGTTTTGGCACACCCTGCGCCAGGACGCGGTTTTGATCCAGCCTGTGGTGAATCCAGACAAAGTCTGAGTGGGCTGGCTGGAGCGGGTCAGGATAGCGGTCCAAGATCGCCGGTGCGCCGTAGTGCTGCTAACTCGGGAGTGGCCGAGCTGCTACTGACAAGGCCGCAATAGCAGCTTTCGGTGGGCCTACTCGTACCAGTGCTCCGCAACCCAGGTGGCGGGCCGGATGTAGCGAAAGCGCCGGTTGCGCCGACCGGCCAACGCATCGGGCGGGTTGCATTCACCGTGAAAAATCACGATCCGAGCCCCGGGGGGCACAAAGGGCGCCCTCCAGTAATTGGTGGGCCAGGCCGGGATGCCGTGATACTTGAAGCTCGGGCACCACTCCGCAGGCCAGTAGGCGAGCTTGCCCTGGCGGTGTAGGAAGTCCGACAAGTAGGCCTGTTCGTTACGGAACTGCGCACGAATCTCTGCAAAATGCCCCCGAAAGTGCTCCAGCACATCGGGGTGCGCGCCCAGCTCAAAGCGGTACACGGACGAATTGCCGGTGATGCGCCAGGGGCGCTTGTAATCGTGGATGATCAGGAATTCGCCGGGCTGGGTGAAGAAGTCGTCCAGCGATCCGGTGATCACCACGTCCACATCGAGGAATAGGGCCGTGCCTTTGAGGCCATGCAAGTCCTGGCTGAAAGTGGCCAGCTTGGTCCACCCCCTCTCGGGAATGCCGGGCGGCAGATCAAGTGGAGGTATGGGCAGGCATTGCACCTCGCTGCGTATGCCGGTGTTGTCATCCGTCAGGCAGACAAAGCGGAAGTCGCCGCTCAGGTGCCGACGGACCATGGCGTAAAGCCGGTTGACATACTCGGGGCCGTATTTCGTGCCCCATTTCATGCAGAGGATGTGGCGGACAGGCGCTGCGCCGACCGGGGCTGCAGGTGCTACCGCGCGGTTCATCAGTCTGCCTGGCGCTTTTTGATGGATTTTTGCTTGGGCTTGGCGCGCTTGATCTGACCACCCGAGGTCAGGCGCTGGTTGCCCAGCACACGCAATTGCTTGATTTCAGGGCGTTGGCCGCCCCGTTTGCTGAACTTGAGCACCTTGACGTCGCGCGGCCCGGGCATACGGTCTTCGTCTACCGCCTTGGCCTTGGCGGGGATGGGGCGCCAGAGTACCAGCAGCTTGCCAATGTGCTGCACCGGGGCGGCGTTGAGTTCTGCGGCAAGCTCCTGGTACATCAGTTCGCGCGCTGCGCGGTCGTCGCCGAAGACGCGGACCTTGATGAGCCCATGGGCATTGAGGGCAGCATCCACCTCTTTCTTGACGGCGGGAGTCAGGCCATCGCCGCCGATCAGGACCACGGGGTCCAGGTGGTGGGCATTGGCGCGTTGTTCCCGGCGCTCGGCGGGAGTCAGTTGAATTTGGGGCATGGGCCGTATTATCGAGGCTGAAAGAAAAAAGTAATGAAAGTCAACACTTGGAGACGGCAACGACACCGACAACGCATGTCACAGATAGTCCTTCAATACCGGGTACAGCCCGGTATTTTTTCGCCCGGCTCTTTCTGCACGCAAGCGGCGAACCACTATGAGGGACACCCCAAAATGACGCGCCGTTGCCGACTGCGTGGCGCCACCGTCAATCATGGCCAAAACGGCCAATTCCTGCTCTGGTGACAGCAGCTTAGGGCGCCCGAAGGTGACCCCCCGCTTGATTGCCGCCACTTGCCCGGCAACGGTTCTTTCCCGCGTAATCGACCGCTCAAGCTGCCCCACGGCGCCCAGTATCTGGATCATGAAGATACCCAACGGGCTGGACGTGTCTAGCGGCTCTGTCAGTGACTTAATCGCCGCCCCTGAAGCCTTAATCCTGTCAAGAATCGAGAGCAGGTCTTTGAGTGACCTAGCGATGCGATCCATCTTGTAAACCACCAGCACATCACCGGGCCGCAGTTGACCTAGCAACTTTTGAAGCTCAGGCCGAGGACCGACAGAGCTACCCTTTTCTTGCCGCACCTCCAACACGCCAGCCTTTGCCAGTGCATCCAGTTGCAAATGCGTTTCCTGATCCTTTGTAGACACGCGCGCGTAACCGATGAAAGCCATTCACTCCCTCCATAGAAGACCCTGCGTTTTCCAGTCCCTATTGGTGAGCGCGAACCTCAGCAGGGACCGAACGACGACCGCCTTGCTGCAGCCGTATTGGGATGCTAGGTCCTCGATAGTTTTACCAATCGGTAAAGAAATAGGCACATCAAGGCGCGCATGCTTTGAGCGAAATTTCGCCACGCGCTGAGAATCACTTGCAGGCTTTCGGCTGCGGCCGACGTTACCGGTAACGACACGCTGAACAGTGGAGGCGGCAGCCATATCCACCCCTCACCCTCTCGACGCGGCCACGGCCCGTTTTGAAGGCAACTCACCGTAGAGAACAAACCAGTCTTTCCACTTCGACAGGCGTTCAAGCACAACGGCGTGAACGTCCAGGAGACACGAGTAGGCGGCTTCCCATGCGGCCAGTGGTGTGGCGAAGTGGCCCATGTTGACGGGCTTGGGGACTTCAGGGGCGCCGAAGGCTGAATAGCGGTTTGAGAACGCCTCACCGTCACGGAATGCCTTGACGATGTACTTTGCGATGTAGGAGGCGATTTGGGCCGGGCTGCGCCTGCTGGATGCCTTGCGCCGGGCTATGTCGATATTGCCCTCACGTGCCCCCGTCACAGAGCGCCAGATTGAGCGGATGACGTTGAAGCTTTTGACCTTACAGGGCAGGCCGTGGGGGCCGGACTGGGTGAAGAAGGTGGGCACATTGGCGGTTGCGATGTGCCAATGGATGGCCCCGCGCTTTTGGGTTTCGTACACGGCTACCGCACGGAAATCGGGCATGACGCGGCGCAGGCGGCGCACGAACTCTTTGAGGTCCTTTTTGGCCTGCTTTACGCACTGTTCGTTTTGCCGGTAGGTGAGCGTTAGGAGGGTATCGGCGCCCATGGCTTTGCAGAGCTTGCGGACCTTTGCATTTGCCCGGTTTGCCGCGATCGTGAGGGACTTCTCGCGCAGCTCTTCGGCGTTGTCTTCGCGATGCTTGATGACCGTTTCGAGGTACATCTCAAGCGCCATGGGGGACCAATCAAGCTCTTCCCACTTTGTCGGGGCCACCCCCGTAACCTCGATATGGCCGTTGCCCAGATCATGGGCTTTGACGTTGATGCCATCGCCCATCTTGCCCTCAAAAGCAACAAGGGGGACGCCACTGCGGTGCATATCGAGCAGCTCAGCAGGCGTGAATTTGGCAGTAGGGCGGGTTTCGTCGAAAATGCGGATCATGTTGACCAGTCGTAGTGGTTGACATCACGAACCCCGGACAGTTGGCGCTGTTGCGGGGTTCACCTTTTTCAGGCGTCTATGCCTGATGTTCCAAAGTGTTTATGGGATAAATCTAGGCCGGGCTTCGCCCGGCCCCGCCGCCGCGCTTCGCTCGCGTCAGCGGGACCGGTGCGCAGGCATGCCACGCGGGGTTATCAAACAGATCCATTTGGATCAACAGGAGAGGGGCAGTAACGCGGGTACGGGCCGCACAACGGTTAACCATGGGGCCTGTCGCCCCATACCCCAACCCCCGAGCCTGCGGCGCGTGACTAATCGTCACTTCGGGGCCCCCGGTTTGTCTCTCAGAAACAGAGCGCATGCGGCACCTCACTGGGTCAGGCTGGAGCGCACCTGGGCATTACGCGCTGCAAGGCCCTGCGACCACTCGGACACCGGCTTGACGGGCTCAGGGCGTGCCGCTGGCATTGGCGCGGGCACTGTGCGCGGCGGCTCAGATTGGGCGGCTTGCTGGGCCGCTGGTGGGCTCTGCTGGGCCTGCTGTAGACGTGCTGCGCCGTGCCCTTGCCCCTGCTGATTCCAATCAACAAAGAAGCCATGGCGGACGATCTGACCGCACGTTGAAGCGGAGACACGGAGCAGAGTGCCCTGCTGTGTGTAGCAATCACACCTTGCCCCCATCTGGACACACGCCGCAGGGTATGGCGCTACGGTAGGCGCTGTGACCTGATCATAGGCAGGTGCGGTGTGCGGAAAGTCCGCCAGCCGGGGTTTGCGATGCTCGACATACTCCGAGACCGTCATTGGTGCCTGCCCCCTTGATGCTGCGGCCGCAGGCGCGGGTGCTGCGATCGCAGGGGCACCGAGCGCTGGTGACGCCGTTTGCTCCGTGGCGGGCTTCGCTGCAGAGAAGAACTGGTGGCCCACGTAGCCCGCCATGCCGACAGCAAGCAGCAGTGCGCCTACACCTTTCCAGACCTTTGCGGGAATGCCCTTCTTGCGCGTGTCCATGCTGGTGGATGTGTACCAGTCGTAAACCTCCCGAGGCCACTTGCGGCTGGTGACCTCACCATCCTTGCCTGAGCCATCCTTTTGCGGCTGATCCTTGACCGCCGACCACTTCAATTCATTGCTGGCGTCGCCCATCAACGACGCCTTGAAATGCCGATGCCAAGAGGGCGCGGCGATCAGACGACGCACGAAGCTATCGATGTTCAGAGGGTGCTGCGTAATGAAGAAGAAGTCAAACCCGCGTTTGCGGTTGTCCTGGGCGAGTGCGCCAATCCATGCGGGAGGCTGACCCGTTGCGCGTGTCGGCATGACCTTCTGGCATTCGTCAACGATGCAGATCGACCCATCCGGCAATTCTTCCCAGTTGGATGGCTCGAAAGGTTGCCAGCCGAAATCAAGCAGGGGTTGCTTTGCCTCGAAACCCCAGAAGAACACAGGGCGCCCGGTGCGCTCTTGGAGGTCACGCACATCCCGCAGCGTAAACAGCGTTTTGCCTGCGCCGTTGCCGCCTGTTGTCAGGTACAGATAGCCAAGCTGATAGCGAAGAGAGCGCCTCATTTCAGCACCCACTTTTTAACGGCGCCGCCGGTCAATCCTTGGAGGACCATGCGCGCAGACACAGCGCTGAGGATGATGGAGAGGAACTCACCGACGCCGAGCATGGAAAGCATGCCGACGACCTCAGGAGGCAGGGACGAGAACGACGATACAACGTTGTTCTTCGCCCAATCGAGGGTGGCGGAAAGGCCGGTGAAGGTGACAACGCTCAAGCCTAGCGATATGAGCACGCGACCCACCAACGTTCCGGCGATGTTGATCAAAGCGCCCATGAGCGCGGCGATAAATGCGGGCATGGCCTATCCCCTGAAAACAATGATGACCCAGAGCAGCGCGCCGAAGGCCAGAAGTGCCAACCTCAACGTGCCGAGCATTGGACAGATGTTGCTCAGCGGCAGCGTGATGCTTTGCCCCATGAGATCGGCCTGCACATCACCAATGCATGACCCGGCGCCCAGCATGTTTGCGTCGCTGTACATGCTTTGCCCAAAGGCGATGGTTTCGTTACCCGGGAGGTCGTCAGTGCGCTTGCCCGTCTTTCCCTTTTCCGCGTCGTAGAGGCGCGACTCTGGGGTTTGGTCGTCGAACAGCTTGCAGGCCCTGCGGTGTTGCTCTTGGGCCATCGCGCACTGGATGGCATCTCCTTCACACTGGAAGCCGCCGCCGCAGGAACCGGAGAAAGAAGAGCCTTTGTCGTCACCGTCACTGCAGAGCTTTGATTTAGGGTTCTCCTGGCAGAAACCGGGCTTGGAAGACGTTGAAGTCTCGGTAGTGGTGCTGGTGGAAGTGGCGCCCGTGCTGTTATTCCTGCGCGTCGTAGTCGTTGTAGTGGTGGTGGTGCACTTGTCGCCAACGCAGTTTGTAGAGCGGTCTACGCGCCGAGTGGTGGTCTCAGTGCCATCATTGGTCTCTGACTCGCTGGAGCCGCCATCCGCGCCACTATCGGGCACTTTGTTTATGCAGACATCGACGCCGTTCACGGTGCCTGTATAGCCGTTAGGGCACTTGTCCGGCTTGGGCGCAGGCTTCGGACTTTCGTTCGGGCCGATGGTGCAGGACTGGTCCACCGTGTTGGAATCCGGGGCCATGGAGATAGTGCCCTCAGAAATCGAATTGCCACCGCCGTAATCGAGATATGCGTCGCGGCTAAAAGTGACCTTGCAGCCCTTTGAAGGTGAGGACATGCCGCCGCCAGGGTTCTCTAGACATAGCTGCTGCCCGTGGGCGATGCTGCCTTGGAAACGGTAATTCTGGGTCAACACACCGCCCGGGAGCGTGCCTTGCACAGCAAGATTCCAGCAGGCGTCTTTGTCCTGGTTCGAGGTGGTGCATTGGCCGTTGGCTTCACGGTAGCCAGCATTGCAAGAGCAAGTGCCAGCGCCTGCGGGGCTGGAGTTTGCGGGGCAGACGGACCCGGCTGGAAGGCTTTGCACAGCATAGAAATAGTAGCCGCCAGACACGTTGGAACCAGTCTGCGCGATGCCATACAAGCACATCCCACTACCGTTGCCGGGATGGCCGGGCGGGCGAGTCTCAGGAGCGCAAGAGACGTTTTCCGCAGTGCAGCCGGGCGCGTTGTAAGTGGGCTGCGGATGAGGAGGACAACCAGACTCCGCAGGGATCAGTGCAAAGACGGTGGTGCACGCGAGCAGCGTACAAGCGGCGACGATCAGGCGGAGAAGATGAGCCACGCAGCCCCCAGAAACGCAACCATGACAATGAGGCCCATAACAGTTCCCTTGACGATGAGCGCACAGCGCGCGCATTGGCAAAGGCCCCCAGGTCTGCAGCCCCGGGGCGCTAGGCGGTTAGGCCCAGCGATCAGCGCATAGCGCCACGCACCCAGCGGAACACGTTGACGGCCACAGCGATCAGCAGGCGGGCATTGCCCAGCAGCACGACCGTTCCGATGGCAGCGGTCATATACGCGACCACATCGGTGACATCAGGCTGCGCAGGGGCAGCGGCGAAGGCCGGCGCAGAAGCCAAGGCCATCACCGCGGCACCGGTGGCAACGCGCTTGCCGTTCTTGACGTAGCGGGCACCGGCTTGTTTTGCACGGAGAAACAGGTTCATTGGTTACTCACTTTCTTTGGTTGAAGTTCCGTCAGAAAAGATGACCCGATAAAGCTCCCGGAACAGGAGCCCTACGGACCACACCGCGATGACGGCAATCGCGAGTTGGCCGCCCTGCTCAACGGTGAGATTGAGCAATGGCGTTGTTAATTCGACCTGCAGCGTTACGGTGCAGGCCGAGGCGCATTCGATAACGACAGGGTCAGCCATGGGCGCGATTGCGGGCGGCTGCGATGCGCTGGCGCTGGGCCATGCGGGCGTGCAGGCGGAGGGCCAGAACGTGCATGGAGCCAACCAGCAGTTGCCACAAAGCCGCGCCTATGAAGCCGCTGCAGATGCCGACGATGGCCAACCGCTGGGCTACGCGCACCAAGTCGATTTCCGGAGGCATTACGCGGCCTTAGGAGCCACAGGAGAAGGGGCCGCAGTGCGAGCAGGGGGCACGGGCGTCAGGCTGGTGAGAACGGCCACCACATCGCCCTTATCCGCGCCGTAGTCAGGCACGCGGAGGGCAAAGCCTGCGCGGAAGACACCGACCTTTGCGACGTCCACCAGTTCACGCGGAACGCGGAGACGGCCAACCGTTTCCAGCTCGCCGTCATCGTTGATCAGGGCCGTTCGGGCAATGTGGGAGACGTAGGGCTTGCCGGTGTCGGGGTTCAGCTTTTTGCTGAGTTCTTCGGAGACCTTGAGGATTTGGATAGTGCTGGTGAATGCCATGGTGTGCGCCTCTATTGGCTGTATTGATGAAGGTCCACATTGACCCAGGTGCTTCTGGCGGTAGGCCGGGCTGTTGATCACTGCACGCTGGCCGCTGGGTGTAAAGTGGCGAACCCCAAACCGGTGTACAAGTAAACCAAATTGGGGTATTTCGATAGTAACCCGAACTGGATTACACATGCAAGACCTGAAACGGATCAATTCGCTAATTGACAGCGCCCGGCTCTACTGCCCTGAAGGGAGTGACGCGACGGTGGCGGCCAAACTGGGCATAGGCTCTAAAGTTCTGAGCAACTGGAGAACGGGCCATAAGACCCCATCCCTCGAAGCGCAATGCGAGCTGGCAGCGATAGGAGGCGTAAGCGTGCCCACGACAGCACTCTTATCGATGATGGAAAACGCAGAAGGCTTGCGACAACGACGGTTTGCCGAGGCGCTAGAGCGTCAAATGGACCTAGAGGGAAACGCAAACCCAGTGCTGCGTGAGAGGATTCGGCAAATCACCATGAGCCACGAAATAGCATCCAGCACCATCGAGCGGCTTGCGCGAATCGATGAAACGCGTAAACCTAAGAACAAGAGCAGAGAAACGCTAGAGGCTGTGGTCGCACAACTGGACCCGACAGACGAAATCCAGGCGGGAGCAGCAAAGATGATCCAATCGATGCTGGACGCGTTCCCCCCAACCGAAGAAGCAGAGATGAAAGTCAAAACCCAGAGCAAGAAGGTCAACAAGGCGTGGCTGAACGACCACGTCAACGACACCTACGTCAAATTGGCGCAGAAAGAGGGATACCGCGCGCGCGCTGCCTACAAGCTCAAGGAAATTGACGAGCAGTTGGGCCTCATCAAGCCGGGTTACACCGTGGTGGATCTGGGTTCTACCCCGGGTGCATGGAGCCAATACCTGCGTCGGCGCTTGTCCCCCACCGGTGCGGCTGCGGGGCAGCTCAATGGCGCGATCATCGCGCTGGACATTCTGCCCATGGAGCCGATCGAGGGTGTAACGTACCTCAATGGCGATTTTCGTGAGCCCGATGTGCTGGAGCGCCTGGAGCAGGCGCTCGATGGCCGGGTGGTGGATGTGGTGGTGTCCGACATGGCGCCCAACCTTTCTGGCATCGGGTCGGCCGATGCGGCCCGTATTGCCCACCTGGTGGAGCTGGCGGTGGATTTTGCTTGCAACCATTTGAAACCGGACGGGGCGCTGGTCGTCAAGCTTTTCCACGGAAGCGGATACAACGATCTGGTGACCTTGTTCAAGCACACCTTCAAAGTGGTCAAACCGCTCAAACCCAAGGCCTCGCGCGACAAATCGTCAGAGACCTTTCTCGTGGGCATGGGGCTCAAGAAGGCGGCCTGAATTGGCTTGCCACCGGTCAAGAATTCGTGAAATTTGGCAGCAAAGCCCGCGCTGATCCCATGGCCGTCAGTGGGAATATGGGTGGCCCGGCGGCTTGAAAGACCTAAAATGCACCGCACATACGCCGTGACGGCAGTGTGTCCGTTTTCTGTTCCCCGCAACTGGAGCCCCGCTTGAACAATCAGTGGTTTTCAAAAATTGCCGTATGGCTGGTCATCGCCATGGTGCTGTTCACGGTGTTCAAACAGTTTGACACCCGCACTGGCGCCAGTGCCGGACATATCGGCTATTCCGAATTTCTTGACGAAGTCCGGAACAACCGCATCAAGAGCGCGACCATTCCCGAGGGGTTGAGCGGCGGTGAAATCGTGGCGATCACCACCGATGAGCGCAAGATCCGCACGAATGCCTCGGTGCTGGACCGGGGGCTGGTGGGCGACCTGCTCAACCACAACGTCAAATTCGACGTGAAGCCCCGCGAAGAAGGCTCGCTTCTCATGACCCTGTTGGTCAGCTGGGGCCCGATGCTGCTGCTGATTGGCGTGTGGGTGTACTTCATGCGCCAGATGCAGGGCGGCGGCAAGGGCGGGGCGTTCAGCTTCGGCAAGAGCAAGGCGCGCATGCTCGACGAGAACAACAACCAGGTCACGTTCGCGGACGTGGCAGGTTGCGACGAAGCCAAGGAAGAAGTCAAGGAAGTCGTGGACTTCCTGAAGGACCCGCAGAAGTTCCAGAAGCTCGGCGGCCGCATTCCGCGTGGCCTGCTGCTGGTGGGCCCTCCCGGTACCGGCAAGACCCTGCTGGCCAAGTCCATTGCAGGCGAAGCCAAGGTGCCGTTCTTCAGCATCTCGGGTTCGGACTTTGTGGAAATGTTCGTTGGCGTGGGTGCCGCCCGTGTGCGCGACATGTTCGACAACGCCAAGAAGAACGCCCCTTGCATCATTTTCATCGATGAAATCGACGCTGTGGGCCGCCAGCGTGGTGCCGGCCTGGGTGGTGGCAATGATGAGCGCGAGCAGACGCTGAACCAGATGCTGGTTGAGATGGACGGCTTCGAAACCAACTTGGGTGTGATCGTCGTGGCTGCCACCAACCGCCCTGACATCCTGGACGCGGCTCTTCTACGCCCCGGTCGTTTTGACCGCCAGGTGTATGTGACGCTGCCCGACATCCGTGGCCGCGAACAGATCCTGAACGTGCACATGCGCAAGATTCCGGTCGGTCAGGACGTAGCCCCTGCGATCATTGCCCGTGGCACGCCCGGCATGAGCGGCGCCGATCTGGCCAACCTGTGCAACGAGGCTGCGTTGATGGCGGCCCGCCGCAACGCCCGCACCGTGGAGATGCAGGACTTTGAGAAGGCCAAGGACAAGATCCTCATGGGCCCCGAGCGCAAGAGCATGGTCATGCCCGAGGAAGAGCGCCGCAACACGGCCTACCACGAGGCCGGCCACGCCCTGATTGGCAAGCTGCTGCCCAAGTGTGATCCGGTGCACAAGGTCACGATCATCCCCCGCGGCCGTGCCTTGGGCGTGACGATGAGCCTGCCCGAGCAGGACCGTTACAGCTATGACCGCGAATACATGCTCAACCAGATCAGCATGCTGTTCGGTGGCCGCATTGCCGAAGAAGTGTTCATGAACCAGATGACCACCGGTGCGAGCAACGACTTTGAGCGCGCCACGCACATCGCACGCGACATGGTGACCCGTTACGGCATGACTGCGGCCCTGGGGCCAATGGTCTATGCCGAAAACGAGGGTGAGGTCTTTCTGGGCCGTTCGGTCACCAAGACGACGAACATGAGCGAGCAGACCATGGAAAAGGTCGATAGCGAAGTGCGTCGCATCATCGACGAACAGTACAACCTGGCGCGTCGCCTGATCGAGGAGAACAGCGACAAGATGCACGCCATGGCCAAGGCCTTGCTCGAATGGGAAACCATTGATGCCGAGCAACTGGACGACATCATGGCGGGCAAGGAACCCCGTCCTCCTAAGGACTGGACGCCTCGCACCCCGCCCTCGGGTGGTGACAACTCCAGCGGCGGCACCCCTGCAGTGGCGGCAGATACCGCGCCCACGGCGGCTTGAGGGTTTGCCTGTTCAGCCGTTCCCACGGGGCCTTGTGCCCCGTTTTTCGTTGTGTTTGAGGCTGTTGCCTTTCTTCTCCTGCGCTTTCAGGTTCGGTCCATACGCGCCGTATCCACTGGCTCCACAGGCTCTCTTGTAGTGATTTCATGATCTGGCAAACATCCCGCTTTTCCATCGATCTGGAGCGGCCCAAGGTCATGGGCATCGTCAATGTGACCCCGGACTCCTTCTCCGATGGTGGGCGCCATGCCTCTACCATCGCAGCGTTGCGGCATTGCGAGCAATTGCTCAAGGACGGAGCCGATATCCTGGACATCGGGGGCGAGTCCACCCGCCCCGGCAGCCCGGCCGTGCCTCTGGACGAAGAGCTGGCCCGTGTGGTGCCGCTGGTGCGCGAGGCGGTGGCGCTGGGCGTTCCAATTTCGGTGGACACGTACAAACCTGCCGTCATGCGGGCGGTGCTGGACCTGGGAGCCGATATCGTCAACGACATCTGGGCCTTGCGGCAACCGGGGGCGGTGGCCGTGGTGGCTACCCACCCGCAATGTGGTGTGTGCCTGATGCACATGCACCGAGACCCCCAGACCATGCAAGCGACTCCCATGACGGGAGATGTGGTGCCGCAAGTGCTATCATTTTTAGAGCTGCATGCGCATAATCTGCAGGCCCAGGGGGTTAAAAAGGATCAAATTCTCCTGGACCCGGGCATCGGCTTCGGCAAAACGGTGGAGCAGAACTTCGCCTTGCTTGCTCGACAGCATGACCTGCTGGGGGCCGGTTATCCGCTGTTGGCGGGCTGGTCGCGCAAGTCGTCGTTGGGTGCCGTCGCGGGGCTGGATGTAGACCAGCGCATGGTGCCCAGTGTGGCTGCTGCGGTGCTCGCAGTAGAGCGGGGAGCTTCGGTGGTGCGCGTGCACGATGTGCGAGAGACGGTTGCTGCGCTGGCAGTGTGGTCGGCCATGCAGCGAGCGGGCTGAAGGGGCAGCGCGCGGGGTATTCATGAGGGCGGTCTTGGAGCCTGTTCACACTAACCAAACAGATGGGATGGCGTGCTGTCCCGCCAACAACTAGATCAACACGAGGAGACGCAGCAACATGACGCGCCAGTACTTTGGAACCGATGGCATCCGTGGCACGGTGGGGCAGCCACCCATTACGCCGGATTTTGTGTTGCGCCTGGCTCACGCAGTGGGGCGTGTCTTGCGGCAGACGGAAGAGCGCCCGACGGTGTTGATCGGCAAGGACACCCGAATTTCTGGCTACATGCTGGAGAGCGCACTGGAGTCCGGCTTCAATTCCGCAGGCGTGGATGTGGTGCTGCTCGGGCCTTTGCCAACACCCGGTGTGGCCTACCTGACCCGTGCACAGCGGGCCAGCCTGGGCGTGGTCATCAGTGCGAGCCACAACCCGTACCCCGACAACGGCATCAAGTTTTTCAGTGCGCAGGGCACCAAACTGTCCGACGCCTGGGAGCTCGCTGTCGAAGAGGCCCTGGCCCAGCCACCGGTGTGGGCCGACTCGGCCAGCTTGGGCAAGGCGCGGCGGCTGGACGATGCCGCAGGGCGCTACATCGAATTCTGCAAGAGCACCTTCCCGCAAGACCTAACCCTCAAGGGGCTGAAAATCGTGGTGGACGCTGCCCATGGGGCGGCCTATCAAGTGGCTCCCAAGGTGTTTCACGAACTGGGGGCCGAAGTCCTGTCGATCGGATGTGCCCCGGACGGCCTGAACATCAACCATGAGGTGGGTGCCACGCACCCGGACGCCCTGGTGCGCGCAGTGCGTGCCAACCGGGCCGACTACGGGATAGCGCTGGACGGCGATGCGGACCGACTGCAGGTTGTGGATGCCACGGGGCGCCTGTACAACGGCGACGAGTTGCTGTATCTGATGGCCTCCGATCGCATGGGCCGCGACGAGCATGTGCCCGGCGTGGTAGGCACCTTGATGACCAACATGGCGGTGGAGGTGGCTTTGCAGTCCCGTGGGGTGAAGTTCGTGCGTGCCAAGGTGGGGGACCGCTATGTCCTCGAAGAACTGGCACGCCATCGCTGGGTGCTTGGGGGCGAAGGCTCTGGCCACCTGCTGGCGCTGGACCGGCACACCACGGGCGATGGCCTGGTGAGCGCCTTGCAGGTGTTGCAGGCCTGTGTGCGCAGTGGCCAGACGCTGGCCCAATTGCTGGCCGGAGTCACGCTGTATCCCCAGGTGCTGCTCAATGTCCGCCTGGCCCCAGGCCAGGATTGGAAGTCGAACCGCTTGCTGGCGGATGCGACACAGGCTGTGGAGCGCGATCTGGGGGCTTCGGGCCGCGTGCTCATCCGTGCCAGTGGCACGGAGCCTTTGCTGCGCGTGATGGTGGAGGCCCGGGATGCTGAGATGGCGAGCTCCTGCGCGCAGCGGCTGGCCGATGCAGCCCGTGCGGGCTAAGCGGTTGTCTACTCTTGCACAGACCCCGGTGGGGCCGTTCTTCCCCATGCCAATCCTCAGGAGCGGTTTATGACGCCGGCCATAGACTCCGTGCCCCGCATCGCCGTGCGCGCGGTGGACTACGCCAACCCCCGCGATGCAGCCGCACTCGTGGATTTGCTGGACGGCTACGCGCGGGACGTGGCGGGCGGTGGCAAGCCCTTGGAGGCTGAGGTCAAGCAAGGGCTGGTCCAGGCGCTGCGCCAGCGGCAGCCCCAGGCGTTCAGCGTCATGGCCTGGGCCGAGGAGGAGGGGAGCGCCTCCGCGCCCTATGCCGGTGTGGCCGTGGGGCTAGTCAACTGCTTCGAAGGGTTCTCCACCTTTGCCTGCAAGCCCCTGGTCAATGTGCACGATGTGGTTGTGTTGCCGGCGTGGCGTGGCCATCGAATTGCGCAGCGCATGCTGCAAGAGGTCGAAACCCTGGCCCGGGGGCGCGGTGCCTGCAAGCTCACACTGGAGGTCCTGTCTGGCAACCGGGCGGCAATCCAGGCCTATGAGCGTGAAGGTTTTGCTGCCTACGCGCTGGACCCTCGGATGGGATCGGCGCAATTTTTTCAGAAGCTGCTGCGGGACTGAACGGGCGGCGGAGCCATCGCCCTGCCTGCTGAGGGCGCGGGCTCAGGCCAGGGCGTTCGCTGCGGAGGCCTGATGCAGGTGCTGGCGCATGAACACCTCCAGGTCCGCTGCAGGCAGTGGCGTGCTGAAGTGGTAGCCCTGGGCCTCATCGCATCCCTGAGCATGGAGGAAGGCCAACTGACCTTCCGTCTCGACGCCCTCGGCCGTGGTGCGGATGCCCAGCGCCTGCGCCATCCGGATGATGGCGCTCACGATGGCCCGGTCGTTGCTGTCGTTGCCCAGGTCGCGCACGAACGACTGGTCGATCTTGAGCTTGAATATCTGGAACCGCTTGAGTTGGCTCAGTGACGAGTAGCCGGTGCCAAAGTCATCCATGGACATGCGCACCCCTCTTGCATGCAACTGGTCCATGGTCGCTACGGCGGCATGTGGGTCGTCCACGGCCACCCCCTCGGTCAGTTCCAGCTCCAGTGAGTCGGGCGGAAGGTCAAACTCTGCCAGCATGCGGCTGACGAGTTCAGGCAACTGGGGCTGGCGGAACTGGATGGCGGAGAGGTTCACCGCCATCGTCAGCCCCGGGAAGCCGCAAGACCGCCAGGCCTTGAGCTGTGCGAGTGCTGTGCGCAGCACCCATTCCCCTATCTGCAGGATCTGCCCGCTGTCTTCGGCGATGGGGATGAACTCTGCGGGCGAGACCTGCCCGAGTTGTGGGTGTTGCCAGCGCAGCAAGGCCTCCACACTGCGGACATTGCCCGTGGCCAGGCTCATCTGGGGCTGGTAGTGCAGTCGGAACTGGTCGCGCTCCAGCGCACGGCGAAGGGCGTTTTCCAGCTGCAATGCGCGTACCGACTGGGCCTGCATTTCAGGAGTGAAGAAGCGGAATGTGTTGCGGCCATCCAGCTTGGCGCGGTACATCGCCACGTCGGCAGACTGGGTGAGCGTGTCGAAATCGCTCCCATCCTGCGGGAACAAGGCCACACCCATGGATGGCGCCATGGTCAGCTCGTGGTGGTCAATCTGGTAGTGCTGGCGTGATGCCTCTTGCAGCTTGCCTGCCACCCGGGCTGCCCCATGGGCATTGGCGCCTGGCAGCAGCAGGATGAACTCGTCCCCGCCGAGGCGTGCCACGGTGTCCTTTTCGCGCACCACAGCACGCAGCCGTTTGGCAATCTCGACCAGCAGGGCATCGCCCACGCGGTGCCCCAGCGAGTCGTTCACGTGCTTGAAATGGTCCAGGTCCAGGAAGATCACGGCCAGTGGCGTGTTGTGCTCCTGGGCCACCTGAATGGCCTGCTGGGCACGCTCGGCCAGCAGTGCGCGGTTGGGCAGGCCGGTGAGCGCATCGTAGTGGGCCAGCCAGTAGATGCGCTCCTGGTCGGCCTTGCGGTCGTTGATCTCGCGGTGCAGGTTGTCTACCGTTTCGCGCAGCTCTCGGGTGCGGTCCTGCACCTGCTGTTCCAGTTCCTCGTGGGCGCGGGCCAGCGCTGCCTGGGCCTGTTTGCGCTCGGTGATGTCCATCGTGATCCAGATGGAGCCCTGAGAGGGGTCGGCGGGATCGATGGACTTGCTGCGAACCTCGCAGATCACTGGCGTGCCGTCCTTGCGGCAGAGTTCCACCTCGCCTTCATAGGATTGACCGGATGCCAGGCCTGGATAGCAGCGGCGTCCCGCCTCCTCCCAGGCCTCGTCGCTGGCGTACCAGCGGCGCGACGAACTGCCCATGAGTTCGCCGGGCTGGAACCCCAGCATTTGCTCGAAATGGTCATTGCACCGGGTCAGGCGCCTGTCACGCAGAAACACAATGCCCACCATGGCACTGTCGAACAGCAGTTGCTTTTCGCGTTCAGCCGCGTTGAGGGCGGCCTGGGCGCGTTTTTGTTCGTCGATGTCGTCGAGGATCCAGATGGAGCCTTCGGAGGTGTCATGCGGATTGATGAGCCTGCCCGTGAGGCTGCCCCAAAAAAGGGTGCCGTCACGGCGGCGCAGCTGGCGTTCCACGCGGAAGGACTGTCCCTGTGCCAACACTGGGTAGGCCGAGCGACCCAGCTCGCGGAATGCTTCGCGGTCGGGGTAGAAGGCTTCAGTGTTGAGCCCGACCAGGCGCGCGGGGCTGGGGTAGCCAAAAATCTCCGCATATCGCTGGTTGCAGCGGACCACGCTGCGTTGGCGCAGGAAAACGATACCCACCCCTGCGCTGTCGAGCAGGATTTGTTGTTCACGCAGGGTGCGATGCAGTGGCGGATCAGTAGCTACTCCAGGACGCTGCAATTCCGGAGCGCTGTACAGCGGGGACATAGAGACCAGTACGGGCGGCAGGGCCAGACGGTGGCCTCAAAAAAATTTGTGCCAAAGTGTAGCAGTGCCAGCTTACAACCCTACTGCGGGTATGTCGCAGGGGGGGAGCATGCTGGTTGGTGCAGCCTAGCCGCGCAGGTGTTGGCGCAGGTAGGCCTCGAACTCATCGGCGGGCAGGGGGCGGCTGAAGAGGTAGCCCTGGCCTTCATCGCAGCCTTGTTCTCGCAGGAATTCGAGCTGGCCATCGGTTTCCACTCCCTCGGCCGTGGTCTGCATGCCCAGCGCCTGTGCCATGCGGATGATGGCGCTCACGATGGCACGGTCGTTGGCATCGTCATCGAGATCGCGTACGAACGACTGATCGATTTTCAACTTGTAGATCTGGAAGCGTTTGAGGTAGCTCAGCGAGGAGTAGCCAGTGCCAAAGTCGTCCATCGACAAGCGCACGCCGCGGTCGTGCAACTGGTCCATCATGGCCAGCGCTGCGGCAGGGTCATCCACCGCGGCTCCCTCGGTCAACTCCAGCTCCAGCCGACGGGCGGGCAAACCGGCCTGTTGCAGGCAGCGCGTCACCATTTCTGGCAGTTGCGGATGGCGGAACTGCACGGCAGAGAGGTTGACCGATATCGCCCGCAAGGGCAGTTGCATGTCCAGCCACCGCTTGGCGTCGTGCACGGCGGTGTGGAGTACCCACTCGCCAATCGACACGATCATGCCGCTGCTCTCCGCCACAGGGATGAACTCTGCCGGTGACACCATGCCCAGCTCCGGGTGGCGCCAACGCAGCAGTGCTTCGGCGCCCACCACCTGGCGCGTGGCGAGTGACACTTGCGGCTGGTAGTGCAGTTCGAACTGGTTGCGCTCTAGAGCGCGGCGCAGGGCATTTTCGATCT
Source organism: Acidovorax sp. BL-A-41-H1 (assembly GCF_051942715.1). Taxonomy (NCBI): domain Bacteria; kingdom Pseudomonadati; phylum Pseudomonadota; class Betaproteobacteria; order Burkholderiales; family Comamonadaceae; genus Acidovorax; species Acidovorax sp. BL-A-41-H1. The sequence continues at coordinate 125,563 of NZ_JBPVJQ010000013.1, forward strand.
GCAGTGCGCGGGCGGTTCTGGCCTCCAGATCGGCCGTGAAGAACCCATATCGGTTGCGCCCATTTTGTTTGGCACGGTACATGGCGGCATCCGCGCGCTGGTACAGCGTGTCAAAGGAATCGCCATCGGCGGGATACATGGCGATGCCTACGGACAAGGTGGTGGTGAGTTCGTAGGGATCGATCTGGAAAGGCTGGGCCACAGCCGTCAGCAACCGGGTGGCCACTTCGGCGGCATGGGCTGCAGAGGCCGAGGGCAGCAGCAGCAGGAACTCATCGCCCCCCAGCCGCGAGACAGTGTCCTGCGGGTTCAGCAGGGACTGCAGGCGGCGTGCCACGGCCACAAGCAGGATGTCGCCAACCCGGTGGCCAAGCGAGTCGTTCACATTCTTGAAGTGGTCCAGGTCCAGGAACAGCATCGCCAGGGTGCCACCTTTGGCCTGCTCGTCAGCGATGTGGCGCCGGGCCCTTTCGGCCAGTAAGGCGCGGTTGGGCAGTTCGGTCAGGGGGTCAAAGTGCGCGAGTCGCTGAATGCGGTCTTGCGCCTCGCGCTGCACCGTAATGTCCCGGAACAGCGTGATCGAATGGGTGGCGCAGCCATTGCCGTCGCGCACGCTGCTCACGGACAGCCATTGGGGGTAGGTGGAACCGTCCTTGCGGCGGCCCCAGGCCTCGCCTTCCCAGTGCCCCTCTTGGGTGAGGCGGGCGTAAACGGCATCGGCATCGAAGTCCGGGGTGGACTCTGCCACGGTGAGCAGGCGCACGGACTGCCCAACAGCTTCGGATTCCTGGTAGCCCGTGATGCGCGTGAAGGCCCGGTTGATGCGCACGATGGTGTGGGATGCATCTGCAACCACGATGGCTTCGCTGCTCTGGTCGAACACCTGGGCGGTCAGCAGCAGCTGTTCTTGCGAGCGTTTGCGTTCCGTGATGTCGCGCGACAAAAGGATGAAGCGGGGTATGGCGCCAGGCGAACCAGATTTGCGCGCAGCCGACAGTTCGAACCAGGTGGCACCAAGACCAGGCAGGTCCAGCACAATTTGCCGTCCGGCAGACCAGCCTTGCGCCTGGGCTTCTTTCAACACATCCATCACCGACAGTGCAGCCAGGGCAGGGAGCACATCGGTCACATTGCGCCCAATCAATTGCTCGGCGGGGGCTACAAGCAGCTCGGTACGCGGGCTGTGTACGCTGTAGTAGCGGCCATCGACGTCAAGTTCGAACAGGGGATCGGGAATGGCGTCGATGGTGGCCCGCAACTGCTGCTGAGTGGCCTGGATTTCGGAGGTGCGCTGGGCCACTTGAAAGGCCAGCCCGCGCTCATGCGCTTTCAGGGCTACAAGGAGGCGGGCCAGGAAAGCCATAAGCAGCGCAAACAGCAGGCCCAGGGCACAACGCAGCGCCAGTACGGCTGGTGTACCCCAGCCCTTGGCAGGCGCCAGGCTCAGCGTCCATTGCCCGTTGGGCAGAGTCAGTGCGCGGCCCACTGCATCGGCTCCGGGGGGCGGAGTCGATGCCGCAATGGTCTGTTCTTCGCCTGTGTCGGGCCGCACCCGCCAAAGACGGTAGTGGTAGCCGCGTTCGGTGAGTTGGGGCAGCCGGGTGGCTGCCAGTACCTCGGGCAGGCGAATGGTGACATAGGTGAAGCCCCAGAAGCTGCGCTGCCCCTGTTCGCCGTCCAGGTACACCGGCTGGCGGCCCACCACCCCAAGGCCCCCCTGCACAAGCTCGATGGGGCCGGCCAGCGTGAGCAGACCCGTATCGCGCGCGCGGATCGATTCTGCGCTTTGCCTGGGGTCGTTGAGCTGGTCAAACCCGATCAGGCTTTCATTTCCTTGGCGAGGGACAACCTGCTTCACCACTCCTCCGGGCGAGAGGCCCATGGCCGCAATGCCGGGGTAGAACGGCAGCATCTGCGTGCCCACTTCCTCAAATTGGGTGACATTGCCCCGCCCTTGCCGGACCAGCGCTACGAGTGCGTTGTTGGCCGACAGCGCCAGTTCGATCGCGCGTTGCAGCGCCTGCACATGGTCACCCGCCATGTCTGCGGCCTGGGTGCGCTGCTGGGCTCTGTCCTGTTGCTCCAGGGTCCAGATCAGCGCGCCCGCACAGAGTGCGGCCAGCGCAAACACGGCCAGGAAGGCCGTCAGAGCGCGGCGGGATGAGGGCGGGGGCTGTGCGGACATGTTGCAGCTTCCTGAACCGATTATGCAGGCCCAGGGATTGCGTGGCACCCGTCGCAAAGGGCCTCTTTGTCATGTTGCTGACATGCTGCCGACACGCTGGCGTCATGCACCAATTCCACACTCGCGGCCAGGGAAAAGGATTCCCTGAGTGGCTGGCGGCTCCAGCCGGCCCGTCCTCAAAGAAAGAGACGCTGCACCATGAATGAATTGTCCCGTCTGACCTTGTCGCCCGCTGCCGATGCCCTTGGTGCCGGCGCTTCGCATCGCCCTGCAGCTGTGTCGGGGGCTGCGAAGCCTGGCCAGGAGCGAGGAGCCATTGAGGTGACGTGGGCAAGGCATCTGGATGAGGTGCGCGCGGCGCAGCGACTCCGGTTCGACGTTTTTGCTGCTGAGATGGGCGCTCGATTGACGACCCCCATCGCAGGCCACGACGTTGATCTGTTCGACGACTACTGCGAACACCTTTTGGTGCGCGATGCCCAGAGCCAGCAAGTCATTGGGACTTACCGAGTGCTCACGCCCGCACAGGCCAGGCGGGTGGGCGGTACCTACAGCGATACCGAATTTGACCTGACGCGCTTGCGCACCCTGCGTCCCCGCATGGTGGAGCTGGGCCGCAGCTGCGTGCATCCCGACCACCGCCATGGGGGGGTGATCATGGCCTTGTGGAGCGCCCTGGCGGATTTCATGGTGCGCAACCAGCTCGACACCATGATTGGCTGCGCGAGCATTCCGATGCTGCACAACGGCGTGGTCAGTGGTGATGCCGCTGCGAGCATCTGGCAGCAGGTGCGCAAGACCCATCTTGCCGCGATTGAATACCATGTGCTCCCGCGTCTTCCCTTGCCGGTGGAGCACCTGGACAGCTCCATCGCCGTGGAGCCTCCAGCGCTGATCAAGGGCTATCTGCGCCTGGGGGCGCGCGTGCTGGGTGCTCCCGCCTGGGACCCCGATTTCAACACCGCAGACCTGCCCATGCTGATGCGGCTGGCAGACCTGCATCCCCGCTATCGCAAGCACTTCCTGGGGGCCTGATGCGCGCCGCGTTCGACGCACTCGGTCCTTGGCTGCATGAGCCCTTGGGGCCGGATGAAACCGAGCCCGACACCCTCTTGTCTGCCAGCGGGCCGCACCGGTACCGCGCCGTGTTCATTTCCGATTTGCACCTCGGTACACCAGGGTGCCAGGCCGTGGCTCTGTTGGACTTTCTCAAGCACCACCCCAGCGATCATCTTTATCTTGTGGGTGACATCGTGGACGGCTGGCAGTTGCGGCGTAAGTGGTTCTGGCCGCAGACCCACAACGATGTGGTGCAGAAGCTGCTGCGTCGGGCGCGCAAGGGGTGCCGGGTGGTGTTTGTGCCGGGCAACCATGATGAATTTGCGCGGGCGTTTGTAGGTCACTCGTTTGGCGGCATCGAGGTCGTGGCGGATGCGGTGCACACCACGGCCGATGGACGCAGCCTCTGGGTTACGCATGGAGACCACTTTGACGGTGTCATCCAGTGCGCCAAGTGGCTCGCATACCTGGGTGACAACCTGTACGAGTTCACGCTCAAGCTCAATCGTCACCTTAACACTTTGCGTGCGCGCTTGGGGTTGCCTTACTGGTCGTTGTCGGCTTACCTCAAAGGCAAGGTGAAGAAGGCCCTCAATTACGTGACGGATTTTGAAGTTGCTGTGGCCACAGAGGCGCGCCGCCGTGGTCACGATGGTGTGGTATGCGGCCACATCCACCGGGCTGAGATGCGGGAGATCGGTGGCACGCTGTACTGCAACGACGGTGATTGGGTGGAAAGCCACACCGCACTGGTAGAGCATTTGGACGGTCGGCTTGAACTGCTGCAGTGGCCCGCTGTGCCCGCGCACAGCACAACATCCTCTGTCAAAGCCGGAGCCTCCGCATGAAAATTGCTCTGCTCACAGACGCGTGGTTGCCACAGGTCAATGGGGTGGTCACGACTTTGCTGGAACTGGTGCGGGAGCTGGAAGGGGTGGGGCACGAAGTGCAGGTGGTGCATCCGGGGCTGTTCACCACGCGGCCTTGCCCTGGCTATGCGGGCATTGATCTGGCGGTGCGTCCAGGTCGCTTGGTGGCCAAGATGCTGGATGACATGCAGCCCGATGCCATCCATCTGGCTACCGAGGGGCCGCTCGGCTGGGCTGGGCGCAGCCATTGCCTGCGGCGCGGGCTGGCGTTCACGACTGCGTTTCATACCAAGTTTCCAGAGATTCTCCATGCGGCGCTGAAGGTTCCTCTGTCGTGGGGGTATGCGCTGTTTCGGCACTTCCACCGGCCTTCGTGCGGCGTGATGGTGCCCACGCATGGGGTGTTGCAGATGCTGGAGCAGCGGGGCTTTCGCAATCTGCGCCCGTGGACGCATGGCGTGGACACACAGGCTTTCCCATTCCAAGGCGCGGCCTGTCCCAGCCCGCTGGCCGGGGCTTTGGCCCACCCTGTGTCCTTGTATGTGGGGCGAATTTCCTACGAAAAGAACATTGAGGCTTTTTTGCAGTTGGACATGCCAGGCACCAAGGTGGTGTGTGGCGTCGGGCCGCTGGAGGCGCGGTTCAAGGCAAAGTACCCACAGGTGCGCTGGCTCGGTATTCTGGACCGTGCGGCTCTGGCGCAGGTGTATGCAGCAGCCGATGTTTTTGTTTTTCCGAGTCGCTCGGAAACTTTTGGACTCGTGATGCTGGAGGCCATGGCTTGCGGGACCCCCGTGGCGGCCTTTCCAGTGGACGGTCCCATGGAGGTGCTGGGGGCTCACCTGGGGCGTGTTCCCCGTGGTGGCGTGCTGCATGACAACTTGCTGACGGCCAGTCAGCAGGCACTGGCGATTCCACGCTCCGAGGCGCGCAGCCGTGCCATGGATTTCACCTGGAGCCAGGCCGCGCAGTTGTTCCAGCAATACCTTGTGCCTGCCCGCAGTGCGCCTGTGACGGGTTGTGCGACCGTCACAAAATCTGTCACATCATTGTCATCTGGTCGTTAAATACTGGGGCTATCCTGCATTTGTTGCGTTTGCGTATCCATGTTGCCTTTGCTTCCAAATGATGCTGTGTCCGTGCAGCGTGAGCGTTCAGACACTGTGGCAGATGCATCGCGGGCGCCGCTTCCCGGCGAGGGGCGCGCGCCAGAGCTACCACATGACGGGGTGCCGCCCGCGATGTTCCTCGACCGTGACCACAGCATCCTGGCGTTTAACGAGCGGGTCTTCGACTGGGCGGTGCGCGCGGACGTGCCGTTGCTGGAGCGGCTGCGCTATTTGTGCATTGTGTCGTCCAATCTGGACGAGTTCTTCGAGGTGCGCGCCGCACCCCACATAACCGCTGCCAAAAAGGGCGAAACCAAGGGGCTCTACACCGTAGGCTCCTTTGAGGCGCTCTCTATCAAGGTCCACGATCTGGTGGAGCGGCAGTACACCCTGTACAACGACGCCCTGGTGCCCGCTTTTGCTCAGCATGGCATTCGTATCGTTGGCCATGGTGACAGATCACCCGAGCAGAGGCGTTGGGTGCATGACTACTTTGTGCGCGAAGTGCGTCCTTTGTTGATTCCTGTGGGGCTGGACCCAGCGCACCCCTTTCCGCAGGTGGCCAACAAATCCTTGAACTTCATCGTTCGTCTCAAGGGACACGACGCTTTCGGGCGCGAAAACGAAATCGCCATCGTGAAGGTGCCGCGCGCGCTGCCACGCCTGATCCGCATTCCGGCGAAGGTGGCGCCCAGCGAGGCACTGTTCGTCAGCCTTTCAAGCATCATCCGCGCGCACCTGGAAGACCTTTTCCCAGGCCGGGAAGTCACCGAGTTCTCGCAGTTCCGGGTTACGCGCCACTCCGATCTGGCACTGGATGAGGAGGACGTGCGCAACCTGCGCACCGCGCTTCGCCAAGGGTTGCAGCACCGCCACTACGGGCAGGCCGTGCGGCTGGAGGTGTCGGCGGGGTGCTCGAAATTTCTTTCGGATTTTTTGCTGGCGCAGTTCGGCCTTCCGGCTGCAGCGTTGTACCGCGTGCATGGGCCTGTGAACCTGGTGCGGCTGACGCAACTCGTGGACTTGGTCAACGACCCTGCGTTGCTGTTCCCGGCCTGGAGTTCGTCGTGGCCGCGCCAGTTGCAGCCGGGGGTGTCCATCATGGACCAGTTGCGCCAGCGGGATGTGCTGATTCACCAGCCCTTCGAGAGCTTTGACGGCCTGCTGGCCTTCTTGCGCGAGGCCGTGAACGATCCGCAGGTGTTGGTCATCAAGCAGACCATCTACCGCACAGGCGCCGATTCGGAGCTCATGGACCTGTTGTCCGAGGCGGTGCGGCGGGGCAAGGAAGTCATGGCGGTCGTGGAACTGAAAGCGCGTTTTGACGAAGAGGCCAATATCAACTGGGCTGAAGCGTTGGAGTCGATTGGCGCGCAGGTGGTGTACGGCGTGGTGGGGCTCAAGACCCATGCGAAGATGCTGCTGGTCACGCGCAGAGAGGGGCGGCAGCTGCGGCGCTATGGGCATCTCTCCACCGGCAACTACAACGTGCGCACGGCCCGGTTGTACACCGATCTGAGCTACTTGACAGCCGACGAGGAAACCACCGCCGACATGGACGGGGTGTTCAACCACCTGGCCAGCCAGAATCGCCCGCCCAAGCTGCGCAAGCTCATGCTGGCGCCTTTTCATCTGCACCGCCGCATGATCGACAAGATCGAGCAGGTCGGACAGGCAGCAAGCCGGGGCGAGGACGCGCGGATCGTCGCCAAGATGAATGCACTCACGGATGAGACATTGATTCGCGCACTGATCCTCGCGGGGCAACGCGGAGCGCGCATTGACCTCATTGTGCGCGGTGCCTGCATGCTGGCTGCCCAGGTGCCGGGCGTCACGGACAACATCCGTGTGCGCTCCGTGATTGGCCGTTTTCTCGAACACACGCGTGTCTTCTATTTCCGTGCGGGCGTAGAGGAAGACCTGTATCTATCCAGTGCCGACTGGATGAACCGCAACATGATGCGCCGTGTCGAGCTGGCCTGGCCCGTCACGGACCCTGGCTTGCGTCAGCGGATCGTGGACGAATGCCTGGTTGCCTATCTGCATGATGACCGCGACGCCTGGACCCTCAACGCGCGTGGCACCTATGACCGTGCCCCGCGACCGGCGGATGGACTGGGTGCACAGAATGCCTTGATGGTGCGCTATGGGCCCGCCACGGCCATTTCCGGGGTCGAGCAAAGGGCGGAATGATGGATCTGATTCTGTGGCGTCACGCTGAAGCCGAAGAGGCTCTGGACGGCGGCGATGATCTGGCGCGGGTGCTGACTTCCCGGGGGGAGAAACAGGCTGCGCGCATGGCGGCATGGCTGGATCGGCAACTGCCGGAGGGGTTGCGCGTGCTGGCAAGCCCCGCACGGCGGACCGAGCAGACCGCCAACGCGCTGGGGCGCAAGTTCAAGATGCGGGCGGAGTTGCTTCCCGGCGGAAGTGTCGAGGATCTGCTGGAGCTGGCCCAGTGGCCTCGCGCCAAGGGCGCGGTGCTGATTGTCGGACACCAGCCTGTGCTCGGGCAGACCATTGCCCAGTTGCTGGAGTTGCAGGCCACCGAATGCGCAGTCCGAAAAGGCGCCGTGTGGTGGCTGCGTCAGCGCCAGCGGCTGGACCAGAGCCAGACGGTGCTGCTGACGGTGCAATCCCCGGAGTTCCTCTAGCTCGCGCGGCGAGCAATAGGACGCGGCGGGCGGAGCGCTTATTCGCTCTCGCTCGCTCGTCTGCCGGCTGTACGACCGTCGTTGTCTTACTTGCGGGATTTTGTGTTGGCCTTTGTCGCCGGTGCGGCGGCGGGGGCTGGGGCCTCTGCCTTGGGGCGCCCCGTCTTGATGGAGGGCACGGCCTGCAGCGCGCCGCGCAGCGCAGTGTCAGACAGGCCTGCCAATACCTTGAGGCCTGCGCGCAGCAATTCGCTCTTCTTGACTGGCTGCGCCAGGGTGGCAGCGCGCTGCTTGAGCGTTTCGATCACTGCATACTCATCCTTGGGGATGGTGAAGCTGTCGCGCACCAGTTTGGGCTTCTTGGCCTTGACGTCCTTGGCAACGACTGTCGCAGCAGCTTTGGGTGCCTTGGGTGCCACAGTTTTTTTGGTGACAGGCGCCTTTTTGGTTTCGGCTTTTTTGGCAGGCTCGGCTGCGGCGCTGGCTGCAGGTTTGGCTGCTTTGGCGGGTTTGATCGTCTTGGCAGGTTGTGCCGAAGGGGCGGGGGCTGCCGGGGAGGTCGTAGTGCCGGGTGTAGAGGTCGCGTTGGTCATGGCAATAAATCAATAAACGATATAAACAGTTTATATAGTTTATTGCCGATTGCTACGGTAGGTCAATGAGTAGCTCCCAAGGCGTTTTTTGCCAGGCCTGTGCCTCTTCACGCAGAAGGTGTGCGGACTGCGGGTACGCAGCGGCCCAGTCGGCCCGCGTGCGGACAAAGAGGCGCTGCCCATTGCGCTGCAGCGTCAGGCCGGCGGTGTCTGGGGCGCGGCGCGCGTGGCACAGGGCCACAGCAAGCCGCAGACAGAGTAGTTGAAGCACGAAGATGGGGTCATCCAGGTCCACGCCGAGCTTGCGGACCTTGCCACGCTGACCTTGCACGAGCACGCCGAGCCGGTGCAACTCAGGCACGGCAAAGCCAGCGGCATCGGTGTTGTCGAGGATGTAGGCGCCGTGGCGGTGCGCGTCGCTGTGCGAGATGAGGCAGCCGATCTCGTGCAGACGGGCTGCCCAGTCCAGTTTGCGCGATGCGCGCTCGCTGCCCTGCGGGGCTGCCTGGTCGAACAGCGCGCACGCCGTGCGTGCCACCCGCTCCGCATGTTCCAGGTCCACGCCAAAGCGGTGCATGAGCCCGTTCACGGTGGTGGTTCGAAGATCGGTCTCGGGTTGTTCGCGGTCGAGCAGGTCGTAGAGCGCGCCTTGGCGCAACGCGCCTTGCGCCACCTGCATTTCGTTGATCTCCAGAAGGTCAAAAATGGCGCGCAGCACACTGATGCCGCCCCCGATCACGGCGCGCCGCTCTTCTTTCAGCCCTTCCATGCGCAGGCGGTCGGCGCTTTGTGCGCGCAAGATGCGGTCATGAAGCCAGTTCAAGCCGTCGCGCGTAATCAGGCCTTCGGGCCCACCTGCGGCAGCCAGCACATCCCCCACGGCGCCTGCGGTGCCCGAAGACCCATAGGCAACCTCCCAGGCGTCGGGCCGGAAGGTCGCCAGGGCCTCGTCCAGCACCGCCTTGGCCGCAATTTCTGCCGCCAGGAAGGCCTGGGCCGTGAACTCGCCATGGGCAAAGTAACGCTGGGACCAGGCAACACTTCCCACGCGAAACGAGGCGACGGCGTGTGGGGTGAACTGCTGGCCGAGGATGAGTTCGGTGGAGCGTCCTCCGATATCCACCACCAGCCGCCGTTCATCCGATTGAGGCAAAAGCCGCGCCACGCCCTGGTAGATCAGGCGGGCCTCTTCGGGGCCGGAAACCACGTCGATGGGGTAGCCCAGCACTTTGCTGCCGCGCGACAGGAATTCCTCACGGTTGCGGGCTTCCCGCAGGGTTTGGGTGGCCACAGCCCGGACCTGGGCCCGGGGGAAACCTGCCAGCCGCTCGCCAAATCGCGCCAGACAGGCCCAGCCCCGCTCCATGGCGTCTTGTGTCAAGTTCCGGTTCTCATCCAGTCCGTTGCCCTGGCGCACGGTCTCCTTGAGGTATTCCACCCGTTGTATGTGACCGAACTCATAGCGCCCGATTTCAAGGCGAAAGCTGTTGGAGCCGAGGTCTACCGCGGCGAGGCGTGTGCCGTTCTGCATGGGATTCTGGTGAAAGCGTCGTGCGGCATCGTACCGCGAGCTTCTGAGGGGCTGGGGCAGCAAATCCCCTGTCAGCCGGAGCAGGGGGATTTTTTAGAACACTGGAGTGTGTGCCTCATTTATGACAAATGGGTGACTTCAGCCGGGTGTTTGTCGTCACTTGTGTGGCAACAGCCTGAGGGTGGCTATTTGTGTCACTGAATTGTCATCTTGGAGCCCTAGAGTTCAGCCTGTTCCTGTCAACCCTAGCCAAAAGGTACTGAATAATGAAACGCACATTTCTCAAAACCGTCGCTGTAGCCTTGGCCTCCCTGGCCGTTGGCAGCGCTTTCGCGGCGGATATCACCGGTGCGGGTGCCACCTTCCCCTTCCCCATGTACGCCAAGTGGGCGGAAGCCTACAAGAAGGAAACGGGGACAGGTCTCAATTACCAGTCCATTGGTTCTTCCGGTGGCATTCGCCAGATCCGTGCCAAGACCGTTGTTTTTGGTGCCACGGATGCCCCGGTGCCTGGCGCAGACCTCGACAAGGATGGCATGGTGCAGTTCCCCGCCATCATCGGCGGCACGGTGCCCGTGATCAATCTGGACGGCTTCAAGCCTGGCGAGCTGCGTGTGACCGGCCCCGTGCTGGCCGAAATTTTCCTGGGCAAGATCGCCAAGTGGAATGACGCCAAGCTGGCTGCATTGAACCCCGGCAAGACCCTGCCCGACCAGAACATCACGGTGGTCCACCGTGCAGATGGTTCCGGCACCACCTTCAACTGGACGGACTACCTGTCTGCCGTCAGCAAGGAGTGGGCGGATTCCGTGGGCAAGGGTGCGGCCGTGAAGTGGCCTGCTGCGTCTTCGGTGGGCGGCAAGGGCAATGAAGGCGTTGCAGCCAATGTGACCCGCGTGAAGGGCGCTGTCGGCTACGTGGAATACGCCTACGTCAAGAAGAACAACATGAACTTTCTGCAACTGCAGAACGCCGACGGCAAGTATGTGAGCCCGGACGACGCCACGTTTGCCGCTGCTGCCGCCAGCGCCGACTGGTTCAGCGTGCCTGGCATGGGCATTTCGATGGTGAACGCCAAGGGTGCGAACAGTTGGCCGGTCAGCACGGCCTCCTTCATCCTGATGTACAAGGACCCCGCTGACAAGGCCCAGTCGGCCGAAGTGCTGAAGTTCTTTGACTGGGCGTTCAAGAACGGCAAGGGCATGGCCGCAGAGCTGGACTACGTGCCTCTGCCCGACAGCCTGACCGCCGAGATCCGCTCCAAGGTGTGGTCGCAAATCAAGAAGTAAGCAGTCTGCTCCAAAATAGCGCCCATCGGTCGGCCTGGCTGGCCGATGGGTGCTGGTTTGTGGGGCCTCCAGAAGCCAGATGGGAGTCAACATGAGCGTGGGAACCACCATGAGTTCACAACCCGCGTCTGTCAAAGTGACGGGCGCCCCCACTAAGTCGATGGTGTCGATTGCCAAGCGGCAGCGACTTCAGGACATCTTTTTCCATCGGCTGACCCAGAGCCTCTCTTTGCTGGTGCTGGCTGCGTTGCTCGGCATCATCGTCTCGCTCTTCATTTACGCGTGGCCAGCGTTTCACAAGTTTGGCGTCCAGTTCATCTGGCGTGTGGAATGGGACATCGTCAATGAAGAATTCGGTGCCGCCATTGCCATCGTCGGCACGCTGGCGAGCGCAGGCATTGCGCTGCTGATTGCGGTGCCGCTGGCCTTCGGTATCGCCCTGTTTCTGACCGAAACCTGCCCGGTGTGGCTGCGCCGCCCGCTGGGCACGGCGGTTGAACTGCTGGCGGCCGTGCCGTCCATCATCTACGGCATGTTCGGCCTGTTCGTGTTCGCGCCGCTGTTTGCCGATTACTTCCAGATGCCTGTGCAGAAACTGCTGGGCTCCATGCCGCTGGTGGGTTTCCTGTTTGGTGGCAGCACCAATGGCTTCGGCATCCTGGCAGCGGGCATCGTGCTCGCCTTCATGGTTTTGCCCTTCGTGGCAGCCGTGATGCGCGACGTGTTCGAGATCGTGCCCCCCATCTTGCGCGAATCGGCCTACGGCCTGGGCTGCACGACCTGGGAGGTGGTGCGCCGCGTGGTGCTGCCCTACACGCAGAAGGGCGTGATTGGTGGCGTGATGCTGGGCCTGGGTCGCGCGCTGGGTGAGACCATGGCGGTGACCTTTGTGATTGGCAATGCCAACCGTATGCCCACGTCGCTGTTTTCGCCAGGTACCTCCATCGCTTCGACACTGGCCAACGAGTTTGGCGAAGCGGCGGATTTCCACCTCTCCACGCTGTTTGCCCTGGGCTTCCTGCTCTTCGTGATCACCTTTGTGGTGTTGTCGGCCGCCAAGATCATGCTGCTGCGCGCCGAGAAGGCCAAGGGCCTTTGAGCCCCCATGAAACCCTCTATCGAGACAAGCTCCATGGAATTCAACCAACAACTCTACAAAAAGCGCCAGCGCTCCAATGCCATCGGTCTGACCCTGTCCCTGGGCGCCATGGTGCTGGGCCTGTTTGTGCTGCTCTGGATCCTGAGCGTGCTGCTGACCAACGGCTTCGCTGCGCTGGATTGGAACATGTTCACCCAGTCCACGCCAGCGCCCGGCTCGGAAGGCGGCGGTCTGGCCAATGCCATCGTGGGCAGCCTGCTGATGGTGGGCTTCACCGTGCTGGTGTCTACCCCCATCGGCGTGTTGGCCGGCGTGTACTTGGCCGAATACAGTGAGCAGAGTAAGGTGGCGGAACTGACCCGGTTCGTGACCGACATCATGCTGTCGGCACCGTCCATCGTGTTGGGCCTGTTCGTCTATGCGATTGCCGTGGCCACGGTGGGCAACTTCTCTGGCTGGGCAGGCAGCCTCGCGCTGTCGCTGATCGCTGTGCCCGTGGTCGTGCGCACAACGGAAAACATGCTGCGCCTGGTGCCCGGCAGCCTGCGCGAAGCCGCCTTTGCCCTGGGCGCTCCGCGCTGGAAGGTCTCCACCATGGTCACTCTGCGCGCTGCCCGCAGCGGCGTGATGACCGGCCTGCTGCTGGCCGTGGCCCGCATCAGCGGAGAAACAGCTCCTTTGCTGTTCACGGCGCTGAACAACCAGTTCTTCAGCACCAACATGAATGCGCCCATGGCCAACCTGCCCGTGGTGATCTTCCAGTTTGCGCTGAGCCCATACGAAAACTGGGTGCGCCTGGCGTGGGGCGGCGCGCTGCTGATCACGCTCTCGGTGCTGATTCTCAACATCGTGGCGCGGGTGTTCCTGCGCGAGAAAAACCGCGTCTGACCCGGCCCGCAGACCCCACTGCAGACACTGACAAGACAGTCTCCATCTTCAGGAATTGACATGAACGCCACTGCTACCGCCACTGCCAGCAAGAACGCGCTGGAGCTGCGCAACCTGAGCTTTTTCTACGGCAAGTTCCAGGGCCTGCGCAACGTGAGCCTCAACATCGCAGAACACAAGGTCACCGCTTTCATCGGCCCCTCGGGCTGCGGCAAGTCCACGCTGCTGCGCACGCTGAACCGCATGTACAGCCTGTACCCCGGCCAGCGCGCTGAGGGCTCCATCAACTTCTACGGCCAGGACATCCTGGACCCCAAGCAGGACATCAACCTGCTGCGTGCCCGCATCGGCATGGTGTTCCAGAAGCCCACGCCGTTTCCCATGTCCATCTACGACAACATCGCGTTTGGCGTGAAGCTGTATGAAAGCCTGAGCAAGAGTGAGATGGATGACCGCGTGGAATGGGCGCTGTCCAAGGCCGCGCTGTGGACCGAAGTGAAGGACAAGTTGCACCAGAGCGGCCTGTCGCTGTCCGGCGGCCAGCAACAGCGCCTGTGCATCGCGCGCAGCGTGGCGGTGAAGCCATCGGTGCTGTTGCTCGACGAGCCCACCTCGGCGCTGGACCCGCTGTCCACCGCCAAGATCGAAGAGCTGATCGACGAACTCAAGCACGACTACACGATCGCCATCGTGACCCACAACATGCAGCAGGCCGCGCGCTGCAGCGACTACACGGCCTATATGTACCTCGGCGAAATGATCGAGTTCGGCGCCACCGAGCAGATCTTCTTCAAGCCCGAGCGCAAGGAAACCGAAGACTACATCACCGGCCGTTTCGGCTAAGGAGACAACGAGATGCCCGATAAACATCTTTCCTCGCAGTTCGACAGCGAACTCAACAGCGTCTCTGCCCGCGTCATGGAGATGGGCGGCCTCGTGGAGTCGCAGATCCGCCAGGCGGTCTACGCGCTTTCGCAGTTCAGCCTGGAAGCCGTGGACACCGTGGCCTCGATGGAGACCCGCATCAATGCGATGGAGGTCGAGATCGACCAGGAGCTGTCTTCCATCATTGCCCGACGCCAGCCCACGGCGCGCGACCTGCGCCTGCTGCTGGCCTTCTCCAAGGCCACGGCCAACCTGGAGCGCATGGGTGACGAGGCCAACAAGATGGCCCGTATGGTGCGTTCCATCATCGAGAGCGGTGCCCCGCGCTCGCTGCCGTCGAGTGACCTGCGCACGGCGGCTGAGCTGGCCTCGGGTCTGCTCCGCAAGACGCTGGATGCATTTGCGCGCCTGGATGTGAAGGCTGCCGTTGCCATCCTCAAGGAGGACGACCTCATCGACAAGGAGTTTGACGGCTTCGTGCGCAAGCTCATCACCTACATGATGGAAGACCCCCGCACCATCTCGCCCAGCCTGGACCTGCTGTTCCTGGCCAAGGCGATCGAGCGCATCGGAGACCATTCCAAGAACGTGGCCGAACTCATCATCTATCTGGTCAAGGGCAAGGATGTGCGCCACACTGCCCTCGACGAGATCGAGTCGGCCGTGCTGTAAAGAAAGGGCTTTGGCAAGTTATGAGAAAGCTCCCACGCGTCCTCATCGTCGAGGACGAACCCGCAATTGCCGAGCTGATCGCAGTCAATCTGCGCCACAACGGATTTCAGCCCTTCTGGGCAGAAGACGGCGACTCCGCCCAGCGCGAGCTCGATGCCGTGCTGCCGGATGTCATCCTCCTCGACTGGATGCTGCCCGGCCAGAGCGGCCTGTCGCTGGCCCGCAAATGGCGCGCCGACAGCCGCACCAAGCCCATCCCCATCCTCATGCTGACCGCCCGTGGCGACGAGCCGGACAAGGTGGCGGGTTTGGACGCCGGTGCCGACGACTACATCACGAAGCCGTTCTCCACGCAGGAGCTGCTGGCCCGCATCCGCGCCGTGCTGCGCCGCCGCGCTCCTGAGCAAGTGAGTGACAGCGTGACGATTGGCGAACTGGTGCTCGATGCTGCGACCTACCGCGTGTCCTACCAGGCGCAGCCCCTGAAGGTGGGGCCCACCGAATTCAAGCTGCTGCACTTTCTGATGAAACACGCAGAGCGTGTGCACAGCCGTTCGCAACTGCTGGACAAGGTATGGGGTGACCATGTGTTCATTGAAGAGCGCACGGTGGATGTGCATGTGAAGCGCCTGCGCGAGGCGCTGGGCGGCGCATCGGTGATGGTGGAAACCGTGCGCGGCGCGGGCTACCGGCTCACGGCACAGCCACAGGTGCAATTGCAGCAGGCCTGAAACGGCGTGGACGAACCCGGCGTGCCCGTGCCCCGGACGGGCCGGGGCCTTGCATACCGTCTGAGCTGGTTCTCCTTGTGATGTAAACGGGGCGCACGCGTTGCGCCCCTGGTGTTTTTGAAAAGGCTTTGCTGAGCGCATGCTATGGCGAATTACGTATTTCCTGCTCTGGCAGATTGCGGGCGGAGGGCTGGGCTGGTGGGAGGGTGGCCCCTGGGGCGCGGCCTTGGGCGCAGCGCTGGCGGGCTGGGCCTGGTTTGTGTGGGACCTGCTGCGCGGCGTGCGGGTGCTGCGCTGGCTGCGCACCGGCGATCTGGTGAACGTGCCCGTGATGCGTGGCATCTGGGGCGAGGCGGCGGACCGCGCCCGGCGCCTGCTGCGCAGGCAGGAGGCGCTGGTCCGGGACAGCCAGGACCGGTTGCAGGAGATCCTGGCCGCGCTGCAGGCTTCGCCCAATGGCGTGGTGCTGCTCGATGCGCAGGGCCGCATCGAGTGGTGCAACCAGATGGCGGCGAGCCAGTTTGGTTTTGATGCCCAGCGCGATGTAATGCAGTCCATCGGCAACCTGCTGCGCAACCCCGAGTTCACGGCCTACTTCGCGGCCAAGGATTTCTCCAGCGACGTGGTGCTGGAGGGGCGCCTGAGCACGCCCTCGCGCCCGGTGCGCATCTCGGTGCACCTGCACCCGTATGGTGACGGGCGCACCTTGCTGCTCTCGCGCGATGTCACGGCACTGGAGCAGGCCGACGCCATGCGGCGCGACTTTGTGGCCAATGTGTCGCACGAGATCCGCACCCCCCTCACCGTGCTCACGGGTTTTGTCGAAACCCTGCAGACCCTGCCCCTGAGTGCCGACGAGCGCGCCCGCTACCTAGGCATGATGGCGCAGCAGGCCCAGCGCATGCAAAGCGTTGTTCAGGATCTGCTCACCCTGTCGCGCCTGGAGGGCAGCCCGCTGCCTGGCATGGCCGAATGGACGCCCGTGCAGTCGCTGATGCAGCGCTGCGAGGAAGAGGGCCGGGCGCTGTCGGCTCTGCTCACGCAGAACCAGCAGCGCACGCATGAGATCCGCTTCCCGACAGCCGAGGCCTTGCGCAGCGAGGGCGAGATTGCCGGTGTGCCCGCCGAGCTGCAAAGCGCCTTGTCCAACCTGGTCAACAACGCCGTGCGCTACACGCCCGCTGGCGGCTCCATCGCCGTGGTGTGGGAGCGCAAGGAAGACGGCGATGCCGTGTTTTCGGTGCAGGACACCGGCCCCGGCATCGCGCCCGAGCACATTCCGCGCCTGACAGAGCGCTTTTACCGTGTGGACCGCAGCCGCTCGCGCGAGACGGGCGGCACTGGTCTGGGCTTGGCCATCGTGAAGCATGTGCTGCAGCGCCACGGCGCCACGCTCGACATATCCAGCACCCTGGGCAAGGGCTCGGTGTTTTCGGTCACCTTCCCTGCAAACCGGCTGCGTGGTTTTGCTCTGCCGGGGTGATGGCCTGCCAGAGCATGGCCATGAACAGGGCGGCCGTGACCGCCAGGGCGGCAGCGCTGGCCGCCCAGAACGGGATGGGCGAAGGGGCCTGCGCCCAGGGGCCGTGGCCAGCGTAGGCCAGCCAGTAGCCTCCGCCCAGGCCCGCACCCCAGAGCAGGGTGCAGTACACGGCCAGCGGGGCCAGGGTGATGCGGTAGCAGCGCAGCACAAAAACACACAGGGTTTGCAGCACATCGGCCACGTGGTAGGCGGCAACCCACACCAGCACGCCCCCGGTCATCGCCACCACGCTGGCGTTGGCCGAGTACACGCTTCCAATATGGTCTTTTGCTATCAATAATATAGCTGCAAAGGCAATACCAGCAGGCGCAGAAAGCCTGAAGCCTATGAAAACAACCTTGCGCGCCTGCGCCGGGTTGCCCGCACCCAGCCAGTAACTTACCCGCGCGCTGGTGGCGATGGCCAATGACAGCGGCACCATGTAGAGCACGGCGGCCAGGTTGGCGGCAATCTGGTGGGCTGCGGATGCCGTGGTGCCCTGGCGCGCTATGAACAGCGCCATCAGCGTGAACGAGGTCACCTCGACCATCACCGCCAGGCCTGCAGGAATGCCCAGCCGCGCGAAGCCCGCAATGGTGGGCCAGTGGGGCGGTTCCATGCGGCGCCACAGGTCCAGGGGTTCGTAGAGGTCTTGCGTGCGCAGCAGCCAGATGGCCAGGGCCAGCATGCTGCAGTTGACGACCAGGGTGGCCCAGGCGCAACCCACCACGCCCTGCGCGGGCAGGCCCGCACCACCAAACGTGAACCACACCGACAGCGGCAGCTTGATGAACAGCGAGCCCACCTGCAGCCAGGTCACCAGCTGGGGCTTGCCCAGAGCCTGGTTCAGCGTGCTGTAGATGCGGAACAGCAGGGCCGGGGGCAGCGCGAGCGCCAGCACGGCCAGGTAGTTCTCCACGTCGGGTTGCAGTGCGGCTGGCACATCGGTCCAGCGCAGGATGGGCCCCGGCGAGAGCAGGATGGCCATGCCCGCCACCGAGGCAGCGCCGCACAGATACAGGGCCTGGCGCAGCGAGCGGCCCACTCCCTCGGTCTCGCGCGCACCGCGCTGCTCGGCCCACACGGGCAGCAGCGCCTGCAGCACGCCAATCAGCGCCACATAGACGCTGATGAAAATGGCCGAGCCCACGGATAGCGCGGCGAGCGAGGCTTCGCTGTAGCGGCCAGCCACAATGGTGTCCGTCACGCCAAACGCCATGACAGCCAGTTGCCCGGCCAGCACCGTCAGGGCATGCCGGGTAATGGTGGAGCGTTCCGACATCAGCGCGCCGGGCCTTTGCGGCGCAGCAGCAGCAGGTGGTCGTTCTTGTCCGTCGGGCGGGGCAGGGTGGCTTTGAGCTCCCACAAGGCAGCGTTGACCATGCGTTCAGACGCGGGCCAGGATGCGATGTCTGCCAGCAGCCACTGGCATTCGTCCTGCAGGCCCGCCCGCTGCAGCGAGAGCCGGCCGTGGTACTGCAGCGCGGCCACCTGGGCGCGGCTCAGCCCCACCGTCTGGATGCACCCGGGCTCCGGCCCCATTGCTGCCAACACACTGCGCACCTGCGGGGTGTAGCTGCGCGCATAGTCCAGCAGCGGCAGCCACAGCGTCATCAGCAGCACCCAGCCCAGGGCGGCACCGCCAGCGGGCAGCACCAGGCTTTTCCAGATCGGAGCGCGGTTGCGGGACGCGCGCCACCAGACAAGTCCACACCAGCCCACGGTGGCGGCCAGGGCCACCACCAGGGCCAGGGTTGAAAACTGGGGCTCGAAGCCTGGAGCCAGCTTGGCCACATTGGCGGCGGGCTTGGCGGGCACGCCGGTCTGCATGGCGATCCAGATCACCCAGATCACCAGCGCAGACACGGTGAAGAACAGCAGTGTGAACCAGTCGATCAGGGCCCCCACGCTGCGGCGCAGGGTGGGCAGTGCAAACGCGGCCAGCGCCGCCATGGCGGGCAGGCCCAGCAACAGGGCACGGTCTGCAGGCTGGGTGCTGAGGGTGGCTGCAACGGAAACCACCGAGAACCATAGCGGCAGCAGCAGATGCCGGTGGCCCTGGCGGCTCACGATCTGCTTGCGCCAGCGCCACAGGGTCCACAGCGCCAGCGGCCAGGCGGGCCAGCCAAACCATATCAGTAGCCGCACCAGGCTCTGCCACTCCTTGGCGCCTGTACCGCCGCCCACAATGCGCCAGCGCCACAGGTCCAGCGCCCAGGCCGCCCAGGCTGCCAGCAGCGTGACGGCCAGCAAGCCCAGCGCCCAGGGCCACCGGCGGTCGGTGCTGCTGCCTGGGGCCAGCGCTACCAGCGCCATGCTGCCAATGCCCAGCATCGCGGCCAGGGCAGGGGCCCCGGCCAGCGTCAGCCCGAGCAGGCCTACCACCAGCGCAATGGCTGGTGCCACGGTGCGGTGGGGCATGGCGGCCACCGCAAAAAAGAGCAGTGCGGTGCAGCTGAGCTGCACCAGATAGCTGGTGGTTTCGTGCGACAGCTGGGCCAGCCCCAGGCAGGCGATCAAGGCCAGCAGTGCGCCATCGGCAATCGCACGGGCATAGTCGAGCGGAGGGGCCTCGCCGCCAAACGCAAACGCCACGGGCTGTGCGCCGGGGCTGCGGGCCAGGTAGTACACGCCGTACCAGGTCGCTATGAGTGTGAGAGCCAGCAGCCCGGCAAACGGAATGCGCACGGCCATCTCGGCCGACAGCCAGGAGGGCGCAATCTGCATCGCCCAGGCGCCCAGCCAGTAGGGCAAGAGGCCCTCGGTTTCGGGTGGCATGCCACCCAGCAGGGGGGCGAACCATGGCGTGTGGCCCTGGGCCAGCTCCAGCATGTAACCAAATGCCGTGACATCGGCATTCTTCCAGGGGCCACGCCCGACATAGCCCGGCACCACGTAGGCGATGCACAGCAGCAGCAACGCCCAGCGTGGAAGTGGGCTCACGGCATTCTGGGTAACGATGGCGGGGGTCGGTGGGGTCACGCGTCAGTGGGTAGCAATGCGAAGAGCCACCGAGAATAAGGGCAAAAACAAAGAAAAAGGCAGCCCGGTTGCCCGGGCTGCCTTTTTGGCGGGAACGCAGGAAGCGAATTACTTTGCTGCGGTCTTGCCGAAACGGTTGCGGAAGCGCTCCACGCGGCCACCCATGTTGTCCACGGACTTTTGCGTGCCGGTGTAGAAGGGGTGCGATTCAGAGGAGGTGTCCAGCTTGAACAGCGGGTATTCCTTGCCTTCGAAGGTTTCGGTTTCCTTCGTGTTCACGCACGAGCGGGTCACGAACTTGAAGCCGTTGGACAGGTCCACGAACAGAACTTCGCGGTAGTTGGGGTGAATGCCTTCTTTCATGATCTTCCTTTGAGTCAACTGCGGGAGCCGCACCGGCCAGTCCGATGTACTTTCCGCAAGAAAAAGCCCTCTATTATTGCATAGACGGCGATTTCTCCATTTTCAGGTTTCCAGCGTTTGTTCGAAACTGCCACGGCAGCCCATGCGAGAACCGCCGCGCTGGCGGTGTCCCCCTTCCCGAATTGCAGCGCAATTCGAGAGAAGGGGGAAGGCGCAAAGCGCCTCAGGGGGATGTCACCCGCCTCTGCGCATCATGTCGAAGAAGTCCACATTGGTCTTGGTGGCCTTCATGTTCTTGATCATCAGCTCCATGGACTCGATCTCGTCCATGTTGTACATGAACTGGCGCAGGATGCGCGTCTTCTGCAGGATCTCGGGCGCCAGCAACAGCTCTTCGCGGCGCGTGC
This sequence comes from Acidovorax sp. BL-A-41-H1, assembly GCF_051942715.1. Lineage (NCBI taxonomy): Bacteria > Pseudomonadati > Pseudomonadota > Betaproteobacteria > Burkholderiales > Comamonadaceae > Acidovorax > Acidovorax sp. BL-A-41-H1. The sequence continues at coordinate 146,401 of NZ_JBPVJQ010000013.1, forward strand.
CGCTCTTATTGAGTTCGATGGCGGGGAACACGCGCTTCTCGTACAGGCGGCGGTTCAGGTGGATTTCGCAGTTGCCCGTGCCCTTGAACTCTTCAAAGATCACTTCGTCCATGCGGCTGCCGGTATCGACCAGCGCAGTGGCGATGATGGTCAGCGAGCCGCCTTCCTCGACCTTGCGCGCGGCGCCAAAGAAGCGCTTGGGGCGCTGCAGTGCAGCAGCGTCCACGCCACCCGACAGCACCTTGCCGCTCGACGGCACGACGTTGTTGTAGGCGCGGGCCAGGCGGGTGATGGAGTCCAGCAGGATCACCACGTCCTTCTTCAGTTCGACCAGACGCTTGGCGCGCTCGATCACCATTTCGGCCACATGCACGTGACGGGCGGCGGGCTCGTCGAAGGTGGAGGCAATGATGTCGCCCTTGACCGTACGCTGCATTTCGGTCACTTCTTCAGGGCGCTCGTCCACCAGCAGCACCATCAGGTGCACGTCAGGGTTGTTGGCCGTGATGGCGTGGGCGATGTGCTGCATCATCACCGTCTTGCCGCTCTTGGGCGGCGCCACGATCAGTGCGCGCTGGCCGCGGCCGATGGGGGCAATGATGTCGATGATGCGACCGGTGATGTTCTCGTCGCCCTTGATCTCGCGTTCCAGGCGCATCTGTTCCTTGGGGAACAGGGGCGTCAGGTTTTCGAACATCACTTTGTGCTTGTTCTGCTCGGGCGGTCCGCCATTGACCGAGTCGAGCTTGGTCAGGGCAAAGTAGCGCTCACCGTCCTTGGGCGTGCGCACTTCGCCTTCGATCATGTCGCCGGTGTGCAGGTTGAAGCGGCGCACCTGGCTGGGGCTGATGTAGATGTCGTCCGTGCTGGCCGTGAAGCTGGTATCGGGGCTCCGCAAGAAGCCAAATCCGTCAGGCAGGATTTCCAGCACGCCATCCGCAAACACCTGCTCGCCCGCCTTGGCGCGTTTCTTGATGATGGCAAACATCAGCTCCTGTTTGCGCATCCGTCCTGTGTTTTCGATTTCGAGTTCTTCGGCTTGCTTCAGGACTTCAGACACGTGCAGTGCCTTGAGTTCGTTTAAGTGCATGGAGTGACTCCTTGGCGGAGCTGGTAAGAATCTTGGGGGAGGGGGCTGGTGCCGGAAGGGCTGCTGTTTGCAGGCCCGGCCCGCCGGGGATCTTGGTCCGGCTGCCAATGCGTGCAGGCCGGTGATCGAGGAGAATTATGACAGGAAAAAAAGCAGGTGCTTCAGGGGTGTGCTATGAGCAGCTGCATGCAGCGCCACTCTGGCACTGCATGCATGCCATATGCACCCAAAAAAATGCCCCGCAGGCAGCGCACCAGCGGGGCTTGGGGGATCAGGCCAGTTGCTGATCGATGAAGGCGGTCAGTTGTGCCTTGCTCATCGCACCGACCTTGGTGGCGGCCAGTTGGCCGTCCTTGAACAGCATCAGGGTGGGGATGCCGCGGATGCCGAACTTGGCGGGGATCTCGCGGTTTTCATCCACATTCATCTTGGCGATCTGCAGCTTGCCCTGGTAGGTGCCTGCGACTTCATCCAGGATGGGGGCAATCATCTTGCAGGGGCCGCACCATTCGGCCCAGTAGTCCACCAGCACGGCGGAGCCGGGTTGGAGCACGTCGGCTTCAAAGCTGGCGTCAGAGACATGTTTGATGAGTTCGCTGGCCATGGCGGAATTCCTTGATCTTGGGCGGGTTGGAACCGGTGTACGTTTAAAGTCAGGGCATTGTGACAGAAACCAATTCCCCATTCACCGGTATGGCCGGGGCTTGCGACGCTATGACTGTCATAGCGAAAAGCGATCAGTGCGCAGGCTGGAGCATGGGCCTGTGGCAGCGCGCATTGGCCCAGGTGGCCGCGCATGCCAGCGCCCAGGGCGCTCACCTGGCACGCACCGTGGTGCTGGTGCCCTACGCGCAGCTCATGCCCTGGGCCCAGCGCCACTGGGCGTTGCAGTTTCCGCAAGGCTTTGCGCCGCGCTTTGAAACCACCCGCAACTGGGCCCGCCAACTGCAGGTGTTTGAGCCTTCGGCCGACGACTTTGCGGGCGACGTGGCGCGCGACACCCTCACGGCCCGCGCGTTGCTCGACCGCGTGGGGCAGGGCGCCCAGCGCGAGATGCTGGCCACGCCCCTGCAAGAAGCCGCCGCCCAGTTGGCCCCCGCCGTGGCCGCTGTGCCCCCCGCGCAGCGCGCCGCCTGGGGCGACGAGGCCCGCAAACTGCTGACCACCGCCGACGAGGGCAGCAGCCTGCATTACGAGGCCCTGGTGGCGCGCCTGGCGCTGGAATGGGTGCTGGCCTCACGCCACGCCACCGATGTGCTGTTCGAGCCCGGTGTGCGCGCGGCGGTGGATGCGCTGGTGGTGCTCGAAGGTTTTCAATCCGACGCGCTGCCCCAGGCCCTGCTGGCCCATTGGGGCGAGCAGGGGGCTTGTGTTGCGCTGCCAGTATTGGTCGATGAAGCTCCCGCGCCGCCAAAACGCGCCCAGCATGCCGCCACCGATGCCGAAGACGAAGCCCACCGCGCCGCTGCCTGCGTGCTGGCCCACGTGCGAGATGGCCGGGTGCCTGTGGCGCTGGCCGCCACCGACCGCGCACTGATCCGCCGCGTGCTCGCCCACCTGGACAGCAGCGGCGTGCTGGTGCGCGATGAAAGTGGCTGGATTCTCTCGACCACACGCGCCGCTTCGCGGGTCATGGCCGCGCTGCAGGCTGCGGCGTGGAACGCTTCATCCAACGCGGTGCTGGACTGGATCAAGCACACCCCTGCGCTGATGTCGGGCGACGTGAATCGGCTGGAGCAATGGCTGCGCAAGGGCGGGGTGCAGCACTGGAGCGCCGCCGCCGCGCGGGATCTGAGCGCGCAGCCCCAGTTGGCCCGCACCGTGGCTACGGTGGAGGCCTGGCGCGAATCCTTGCGCGCCGCGCGCCCGCTGGCGCAGTGGCTGCCCGCCCTGCGCGCCGTACTGGAGCAAGCCGGCCAGTGGCAAGGCCTGCAGGCCGACCCGGCGGGCATGCGCGTGTCGGCCGCCCTGCGCCTGCAAGACGGCCAGCAGGCCGAGCTGGACGGCTGGGGCGACAGCGCGGGCCGCCGCATGACGCTGGCCGAATTCACCCGCTGGGCCAAAGACGTGCTCGAAGCAGGGCGCTACGTGGCCGCCCAGGCCGCCGATGCGCCCGTGGTCGTGCTGCCGCTGGCCCAGTTGCTTGCCCGCCCCTTTGCCGCCGCCGTGCTGCCGGGCTGCGATGAAAAGCGCCTGCAGGCCGCGCCTGAACCATCAGGCGATTGGTCGCAGGCCCAGCGCGAGGCTTGGGGCCTGCCTACTCGCCAGTCGCTGGAGGCCGCCCAGCGGGCCGCCTGGGCACACGCCCTGCGCACACCTGAGGTGGACGTGCTGTGGCGCACCGGCGATGAGGGCGGAGAGCCCCTGCTGGCCAGCGCCCTGGTGCTGGCCCTGCAATTGGACGGCACCGCCACACCCGGCCTGGACGACCGTGCGGTCCGTGCTGTGGCCGCGACCCCCACGCTGCGTCCCCAGCCCGTGGGCCAGGCGCTGCCCGTGGCGCACTTGTCCTCCACCGCGTATGCCGACCTGCGCCACTGCCCCTACCGCTTTTTTGCCCAGCGCCAGCTGGGCCTGCGCGAGGCCGACGAGCTGGACGCCGAGGTGGACAAGCGCGACTTTGGCAACTGGCTGCATGCGGTCCTGCAGCGCTTTCACGAAGACCTGCGCGATCAGCCCACCGACGATGCAGACGAGCGCCGCGCCCGCATGGACGCCGCCGCCGAAGCCGTGACCCGCGAGCAACGTCTGCAAGACGGTGACTTTCTGCCCTTTGCCGCAGGCTGGGCGCAACTGCGCGACGGCTACCTGCAATGGCTGGCAGGGCACGAGCAGCGGGGCGCCACCTTCCGCCAGGCCGAGGTCAAGGCCCGCCAGCCGCTGGGCGACTTGGAGCTGGTTGGCACCCTCGACCGAATCGATGGTGTCTCGTCCACTGGCGAGCCCACGGTACTGGTCATTGACTACAAAACCGAAAGCGACAGCGTGACCCGCCAGCGCATCAAGAGCGGAGCGGAGGACACGCAACTGGCCTTCTACGCCGCCCTGCTGAGCCACGACACCCTGCGCGCTGCCTACGTCAACGTGGGCGAGCGCGGCGAGACGCAAATGCACGAACAGGACGAGGTGGTGCACCTGCGCGATGTGCTGATTGAAGGCATCCAGCACGACATGGCCCGCATCGCCGCCGGTGCGCCGCTGCCCGCGCTGGGCGAGGGCTCGGTGTGCGAGTTCTGCGCCGTGCGCGGCCTGTGCCGCAAAGACTACTGGGCGGACGCTGAACAGGCGTTGCCTGCGCAAGAGACGCCATGACCGTCAGCGTTCCACAACCCACCCAGGCCGCCTACGAACAGAACGGCCGCCCCGTTTCGCGCGAGGCCTTCTATGCCATTGCCTGCGACCCCGCACGCAGCGTGGCGGTGGAGGCCTGCGCGGGTGCGGGCAAGACCTGGATGCTGGTCTCGCGCATGCTGCGAGCGCTGCTCGACGGCTGCGCGCCGCACGAGATCCTGGCCATCACCTTCACCAAAAAGGCGGCGGGCGAAATGCGCCAGCGCCTGCAAGAATGGTTGGAGCAGTTCAGCCACAAGCCGCTGGAAGAGCTTACGGCCGAGCTGATTGCACGCGGAATCAGTCCCCAGGGCGCACTGGACAAGCGCGAGGCGCTACAAAATCTATACCGCCAGCTGCTCGAAGCGGGCCGCCCGGTGCAAATCCGCACTTTCCACAGCTGGTTTGCCGCGCTGCTGGGCACAGCCCCGCTGGCGCTGCTGCAGCAACAGGGCCTGCCCGCGCACTTTGAGCTGCTCGAAGACGATGCCGAGGCCGTGCGCGAGGTCTGGCCCCCGTTCTTGCAGACCGTGGCCGAAAGCGCCAGCCTGCGTGCCGACTATGAAGCCGTGGTGGCCCGCCACGGCCGCTCGCAAACGCACAAGGCGCTGGCGGCGGCACTGGCCAAGCGGGTGGAGTTTGATCTGGCCGACGCGGCAGGCGTGGTGGATGCATCCGTGCCGCCCTTCCAGCAGGCATACCCCGAGCTGGCCGCGTTGGCCGACCCCGCCGAGGCCCTGCAGACCGAAGCCGCCCTGCAACGCTGGCGCAACTGTGCCAGCGCTCTGGGCGCAGAGGCCAACAAGACCCCGCAGAAGGCGGCGGACGCCATCATCGACGCGCTGGGCTGCACCGACCTGAACCAGCGCCTGGACATGCTGCGCAAAGCGATGTTTGTGGCCAAGGAAGACCGCCTCTCCAAGAACCTGGAGAAGTTCCCCGCCGCGCAGGAGGCCGAGCCCGAGTTGCGGCGCCTGCTCACCGCCCGCCGCCAGCACGAGGCCTGGCAGCACCAGCAGCGCATGGCCCGGCTGGCGCGCTGCCTGATTGCGCAGTTTGTGGCCGTCAAGCAGCAGCACGGCTGGGTGGACATGAACGATGTGGAGCGCACGGCCCTGGTCATGCTGGCCGACCCGGTGCTCAGTGGCTGGGTGCAGGAGCGGCTGGACGCGCGCATCCGCCACTTGCTGGTCGATGAGTTCCAGGACACCAACCCGCTGCAGTGGCAGGCGCTGCATGCGTGGCTGGCGGGCTATGCGGGCTCGGGCGGCGGGTCTGCCGCGCCCAGCGTGTTCATCGTGGGCGACCCCAAGCAGAGCATCTACCGCTTTCGCCGCGCCGAGCCGCAGGTGTTCATCGCTGCGCAGGCCTTTGTGCGCGACGGGCTGGGCGGCGACCTTTTGAGCTGCGACCACACGCGCCGCAACGCGCAGGGCGTGATTGCCGCCGTCAACGCCGTCATGGGCCAAGCCCAGGCGCAGCAGGAGACCAGCGGCTTTCGCGACCACACCACCGAATCCAAGCACCTCGGCCAGCTGCTGTGCCTGCCCGCCATCACCGATGCGGACGACGACAGCCAGGGTGCAGCCCGCGACCCCCTGGCCTGGCGCGACAGCCTGACCGAACCCCGCCACGAGGCCGAAGAAACCCAGCGCATGCGCGAATGCACCCAGGCCGCCGCCTGGGTGGCCGCGCAGATCGCCAGCGGCACCCCACCCAAAGAAGTGCTGGTGCTGGCCCGCAAACGCGACCGCCTGGCCAGCATGCAAGACGCCCTGCGCGCCCTGCATCTGCCCTGCGTGCAGCCTGAAAAGGCGGACCTGTTCGACGCGCCCGAGGTGCAGGACATGGTGGCACTGCTGGATGTGCTGGTCTCGCCCACACACGATCTGTCTTTGGCCCGTGTACTCAAGTCGCCCTTGTTTGGCCTGGGTGACGAGGCCCTGGTGGCCTTGGCCGCGCTGCGCCGTCAGAGCGAGCATGCGAGCAGCAGCTGGTTTGATTTGCTATCAAAAAATGAGCTACCAGGGCATGACCATCAGGCGGTAGGGGCTGTTTTGACCCAATACCAAGCCTGGGTGGGTAGCCTGCCGCCGCATGATGCGCTGCATGCCATCTACGAACATGGCGATGTGCTGGCCCGCTTCGCCGCTGCTGCCCCAGTCACCCAGCGCCAGGCAGTGCAGGCCAACCTGCGCGCGCTGCTGGCGGCATCGCTGCAGCACGATGGCGGCCGCTACCTCACGCCCTATGCGTTTGTGCGGGCCATGAAGAAGGGCGGCGTGCGCGCCCCCGGACGGGCCGATGCGCAGGCCATCCGGCTGCTGACGGTGCACGGCGCCAAGGGCCTGGAGGCCGACTGCGTGCTGCTGCTGGACACCGATACCCGCCCGCAAAAAGCCGAGACCATGGGCGTGCTGGTGGACTGGCCGGGCGAGCAGCCCGTGCCTGCGGCCTTTGTTTTTCTCGCCAGCGAATCGACTCCCCCGCCCAGCGCCGAAGCCGCGCTGGCTGCTGAGCAGCAGGCCCGCAGCCGCGAAGAACTGAACATGCTCTACGTGGCCATGACGCGTGCCAAGCATTGCCTGGCGCTGTCGTCCGTGTTGCCCAGCAATTCGGCGCCGGGCAGTTGGTGGAACCGGCTGGCACCACTGGTGACCGAGGTGGACGCGGGCACGGCCCCGGCGCCTTCCGCCGGAGCCGGGGCAACCCCCGACACTTTCACCATCGCCGCGCTGAAACCCTTGCCCGAGGCCCTGCAAAGCGCCCGCACCCAACCGGGTGCAGCCGCCGCCGACCCCAGTGGCGCCACGCCCGTGGCCATGCCCGGCGATGGCGACTCCACGCCCCTGTCCCGCCAGGGCGACGCCATGCACCAACTGCTGGAGCAGGCCGGTGTGGCCGGTGCCCCGCTGGCCGATCTGCGTGCCCACGGCTGGCCTGCTGCGCGCATCGCCCGGCTGGCCAGCGACCACGACATCCCCCCCGCCGCCGCCGAGCTGGCCGCGCGCATGGCCCAGGGCATCCTGGCCGGGGAGGGCGCCTGGGCCTGGGACCCGGCCCAGGTACAGACCGCCATCAACGAAGCCCCGCTGCACTACCAGGGCCAGAGCCTGCGAATCGACCGCCTGGTGTTGCGCCGCGCGGCGTATGCCGACGACGCAGCGGCAGGCTGGTGGGTGCTGGATTACAAAAGCGCCGCCCAGCCCCAGCGCCAGCAGGCGCTGGTGGCGCAGCTGCAACGCTACCGCGAAGCCGTTTCGGCGCTGATGCCGGGCGAGGCCGTGTACGCCGCCTTCCTCACGGGCGATGGGCGCTTGGTGCCCGTGGGCGAAGTGCCCGGTGCGGCAGGGGCATCGGCCGCCCAGGTGCCTGCGGTGGGGCATACTCTCGCCCCCGCTGCGCCGGTCGCCCCCGCAAAGCCCGAGCGCGCCCGGGCCGCGCCGGGGCCTGCGGATTCTCCGCAAGGCTCCTTGTTCTGACGGGTCCTTCCGCCCCCCGGCAGCGCAGCGCTCTCCCTCTTTTTAGCAAGGCCCTTCTGTGTCCCACACCCTTCCTCCTTCCGATGCTCCCACCTTGTCTGCGGAACCGTTGCAGTGCGATGTGGCCGTCGTCGGCGGCGGTCCAGCGGGCCTGATGGCCGCCGAGGTGCTGGCCCAGGCGGGTGTGGCCGTGCATGTGTTCGACGCCATGCCATCCGTGGGCCGCAAGTTTTTGCTGGCAGGCAAGGGCGGGCTTAACCTCACCCATTCCGAGCCGCACGAGCCCTTTGTGGGGCGTTATGCGGAGCGCGAGCAGCAGATCGAGCCGCTGGTCCGCGCCTTTGGCGGCCCCGAACTGCGTGCCTGGGCCCAGGGGCTGGGGGTGGAGACCTTTGTGGGCACATCGGGCCGTGTGTTCCCCGCCGACATGAAGGCCGCGCCGCTGCTGCGCGCCTGGCTGCAGCGCCTGCGCGGGCAGGGGGTTCTGTTCCACATGCGCCACCGCTGGCTGGGCTGGGCCGAAGAGGGTGCGCTGCGCTTTGCCGCACCGGCAGGCGAGGTGCGGGTGGCCACCAAGGCCGTAGTGCTCGCGCTGGGCGGCGGCAGCTGGGCACGCCTGGGGTCGGATGGTGCCTGGGTGCCGCTGCTGGCGCAGCGCGGGGTGGCGGTGGCGCCGCTGCGCCCGTCCAACTGCGGTTTCGATGTGCTGCGCGCCGATGCCCCGGCAGGCGAAACGCGCCGCGCCTTTTTGCAAGAGCTGCTGGGCCGCACGCCCGCGCCCACGGTGGGCTGGACGCCGCATTTTTCCGAGAAGTTTGTAGGTCAGCCCTTCAAGACCGTGGTGCTCAGCTTCACCGACAGCCAGGGCCGCAGCTTCAGCCGCCGGGGCGAATTTGTGGTCACGGCTACGGGGGTGGAGGGGAGCCTGGTCTATGCCGCGTCGCACCTGCTGCGCGACGAGGTGGAAGCCCATGGGCATGCCACCTTCCACCTCGACCTGATGCCTGACCACAGCCCCGAGCGCGTGCTGGTGGAGGTGCGCCATCCGCGCGGTTCGCGCTCGCTGTCGAGCCACCTCAAGAGCCGCCTGGGCCTGGACGGCATCAAGGCGGGCATCCTGTACGAACACCTGGGCAAGGACGGCATGAATGACCCCGTGGCCCTGGCTCACGCGATCAAGGCCTTGCCGATCACCGTGGTGGCTGCGCGCCCGTTGGACGAAGCCATCAGCACGGCGGGTGGCGTGGCGTTTGAGGCGCTGGACCCGCACCTCATGGCCACGGCCTTGCCGGGCGTGTTCTGCGCGGGCGAAATGCTGGACTGGGAGGCGCCCACGGGGGGTTACCTGCTCACCGCCAGCATGGCCAGCGGCCGCGTGGCGGGCGAGGGGGCGCTGCGCTGGCTGGGGCAGTCGTCAGGGGCCTGAGCGGTCGCTGAAGCGCACGGCGCGCGATGGAAATACTGGAGAAAGGGGAGTTTTTTGCGCGACCGCGCAAAAAGAAAGAAGAAGTTGACGAGCCTTACCCCCGGCACTGACTCCACAGTTAGGGCTGCTTGGTTCCCCACCTGACCCGGTTGGCCGCTTCACCATGCGAGGAGGCCCGTCAGCTCGCATTCTACCTCCTGAACGGCTGCGCCGTTTCCCCCTTCTCTCGAATTGCTGCGCAATTCGGGAAGGGGGACGACACCAGCGCTGCGGGGCGGCCCTTGCGCGGTGTCCCTGGTGGTGAGCGTGCCGGTATCGAAGGGCGGGGGCACTTGGTTGGGCCCTAGAATCACCCCCCATGTCCTACCTCGTGCTCGCCCGCAAGTACCGCCCCCGCAATTTCACCGAGATGGTGGGGCAGGAGCATGTGGTCCAGGCCCTGTCGAATGCGCTGACCCAGCAGCGCCTGCACCACGCCTACCTGTTCACGGGCACGCGCGGCGTGGGTAAGACCACGGTGTCGCGCATTCTGGCCAAGTCGCTCAATTGCCAGGGGCCTGACGGGCAGGGCGGGATCACCGCCACGCCCTGCGGCGTGTGCCAGGCCTGCACCGACATCGACAGCGGCCGGTTTGTGGACTACACCGAACTGGACGCGGCCTCCAACCGGGGCGTGGATGAGGTGCAGAGCCTGCTGGAGCAGGCGGTCTACAAACCGGTGCAGGGGCGCTTCAAGGTCTTCATGATCGACGAAGTGCACATGCTCACGAACACGGCGTTCAACGCCATGCTCAAGACGCTGGAAGAGCCGCCGGAATACCTCAAGTTTGTGCTCGCCACGACGGACCCGCAAAAGGTACCGGTCACGGTGCTGAGCCGCTGCCTGCAGTTCAACCTGCGCCCCATGGCACCCGAAACCGTGCTTTCGCACCTCACGCAGGTGCTGGCAACCGAGAACGTGCCCGCCGAGCCGCAGGCGCTGCGTCTGCTGTCGCGCGCTGCGCGCGGCTCCATGCGCGATGCGCTCTCGCTCACCGACCAGGCCATCGCCTTCGGCAGCGGCCAGCTGCAGGAAGCCGGTGTGCGCCAGATGCTGGGTGCGGTGGACCGCTCCTATGTGTTCCGCCTCATTGAAGCGTTGGCCCAGGGCGATGGGAAGACCGTGGTCGAAACCTCGGACGCACTGCGCATGAACGGCCTGTCCGCTGCGTCCACGCTCGAAGAGATGAGCGCAGTGCTCCAGCGCATGGCTGTGTTCCAGGCCGTGCCGCAGATGGCCGGTGCGGTGGATGCCGACGACCCCGAGGCTGCCGAAACAGCCCGCCTGGCGGCGCTGATGCCCGCCGACGAAACCCAGCTGCTCTACAGCCTGTGCCTGCACGGGCGCGGCGAGCTGGGCCTGGCGCCTGATGAGTACGCGGCGCTGACCATGGTGCTGCTGCGCCTGCTGGCTTTCAAACGTGCGGGCGGTGTGGGCGGCGCTGGCGAATCGGCTGAAAAAAAAACTCTGACGCGGCCTGAAACTGCGGCCACAGGGGCTTCTACGGCTGCGGCACCGCCCCCCCTGGCGGCGCCTGCAGCGCCGATTCCCCCGGCTGCGCCTCTGGTCGCCGCCGTCCCGGTGGCTCCGCCCACACCGGCGATGCCCGTGCCACCTGCCGTGGCCCCTGTTGCGGCATCTGCCGTGCCGACCCCCGCCCCCACAACAGCGGCCGTGTCGGCGCTTGATGACGGCGCTCCTGGCTTTGACGACGCCTCTTCCTCCGAGCCTCCGCCCTGGCCCGGGTCGGAGGACGATGCAGGTCCTGCAGCCGGTGCGCTGATTGCACCTACGGCGCCCGCCGCCGTCACGGCGCTGCCCGTGCGCCAGGCGCGAAATTTTGAAGAAAATCAGGCCCCTGCGCGCACTCAGCAAGCGCAGGGTGCTCCTGAATTCGTAGCAATTCCCGTGCGCGTGGCCCCCGAGCCCGGTGCGCGTTTGCAGCCAGCCCCCCATTCGGCCCCTGTGCCCGCGTCGGCCCGGTACACACCCACCGAGGAGGGCGACGTCTGGCATGCCACGGTGCAGCAGATGGTGGCGGCCGAGGCCATCAACGCCCTGGTGCGGGAGCTGGCCCTGCAGTCGCAGCTGGTGGCGCGCGATGGTGGCCACTGGCTGCTGCGCGTGGAGCGCGAGTCGCTCAACCAGCCCACCGCCCGCGAGCGCCTGCGCGCCGCGCTGGAGGCGGCAGGCCATGCCACCCAGATCAGCGTGGAGGTGGGCGTGGTCATTGACAGCCCCGCCCGCCGCAACGCCGCTGCCGCGGCCGAGCGCCAGCGCCGCGCTGAGGAAATCGTGCACAACGACCCCTTCGTGCAATCGCTGATGCGTGACTACGGCGCGAGAATCGTGCCGGGCAGCATCAAGCCAGCGTGAGATGAAACACCCCCTGAGTCGCCTTCGGTGCCTTCCCCCTCTCTCGCTACGCGGGAGGGGGGCGCACTCGGTGGCCTGGCAAAGCCAGCTCCACGAGTGCACTGGATGGGCGTGTGCCAGTTTCGACGGCCGCTGACATTGCGCAGCACAATACCGTTCACCTCGGATACCGAATCTCTGTCCCTTCGTGGGAATCGATCAACCAGAAAGAAAGCAAAGGAAACCACACCATGTTCAATAAAGGACAACTCGCCGGCCTGATGAAGCAAGCCCAGGCCATGCAGGACAACCTCAAGAAGGCGCAGGACGAACTGGCCTTCATCGAGGTGGAAGGCGAATCGGGCGCGGGCCTGGTGAAGGTGGTGATGACCTGCAAGCACGACGTCAAGCGCATCACCATCGACCCCAGCCTGCTGGCGGAAGACAAGGACATGCTGGAAGACCTGGTGGCGGCTGCGTTCAATGCGGCGGTGCGAAAGGCCGAGGAGACTTCGTCGGAGAAGATGGGCAAGCTCACGCAAGGCATGCCAGGCCTCCCCGGCGGCATGAAATTCCCTTTCTGAGGGTTGGCTACCGAGCGGGCCATCTGCGTTTTGCGTCGTTGGGCGGTGCTCGCCATCCTCACTTACTTCAAGTACGTTCCGGTGGCTGTGCTCCGTCCGCCTAGCAGCTGATCCCGCTCGCTACGCCCTTGAGGGCGGGGTGTGAAGGCAAGGACCACATGCCTGTTGTTTTTGCCTGCATCCGTTCGGGCTGAGCTTGTCTAAGCCTTGCCCAGCTCGTTCCTCACACCTTTCCTGCATCGCTCGCTCCCATGTCCACCACCAACTCCCTCGACGTTCTGATCCAGGCGCTGCGCCGGTTGCCGGGGGTGGGGGTGAAGTCTGCGCAGCGCATGGCGTTTCATCTGCTGCAGCATGACCGCGAGGGGGCGCTGGCCCTGTCGCGGGCGCTTTCGGAGGCGGTGGGTACGGTGCACCACTGTGCGCGTTGCCACACGTTCACTGAGGCCGAGGTGTGCAGCACCTGCCTGGACCCGGAGCGCGATGCCACACGGCTGTGTGTGGTCGAAACGCCTGCGGACCAGTCCGCCATGGAGCGGACCGGGGCCTTCAAGGGACTGTACTTCGTGCTCATGGGGCGGCTCAGCCCGCTGGACGGGGTGGGCCCCAAGGACATCGGGCTGCAGAAGCTCATGGAGCGGGCCACCGGTGGCGAGGTGCAGGAGGTGATCCTGGCCACCAATTTCAACGCCGAAGGCGAGGCCACGGCCCATGTGATCAGCGAGGCCCTCAAGAGCCGGGGCGTGCATGTCACGCGGCTTGCACGCGGGGTGCCCGTGGGCAGCGAGCTGGAGTACGTGGACCTGGGCACCATTGCGCATGCACTGGTGGACCGCCGTTGACAGCGCCGCATCGGGGTGCCCACTAGAATACTCACAATTTAATAGCTGCTCGCGCTTGTCCAACAGGCGGTAGCGGCCAAAAAGAGTCGCAAAAATGAATACCACCATGCATGTTGCCCGGTTCACCGCTGCCTATTGGTGCGTGCTGATTGCCGCACTGCTGCCCATGGGCTGCGCCTGGCTGGCCAAGAGCGGCAGCCTGGGCAAGTCGCGCAAAGACGGCGGGTTTGACAACCATGACCCGCGCGCCTGGATGGCCCGGCAGACCGACTGGCGGGCGCGGGCCAACGCGGCGCAGGCCAACAGTTTTGAAGCCCTGCCGTTTTTTATCGGCGCAGTGATCATTGCCCATCTGCTGGGCGCCGGGCAGACGCTGCTCGACATGCTGGCGCTGCTGTTTGTGTTGCTGCGCATCTTCTACGTGATGATGTACGTTGCAGACATGCCCACGGCCCGCAGTGCCGTGTGGGCGGCAGGATTCCTGGTCAACGTGGCGATTCTTTTCATCGGTTACCGCTGACCCTGGCGTGGGCCCAGGCAGGCCGACGCACCCAAGGGGTGCATCGCCGCAAGAGCCCTTCCACATCATTTTTTTGCTTACGTAGAAACCCGCAGGGAATCTCCCTGATGCGGCCTGCCCCCCTTCGGGGCACGATTGTTGCAATGCAGCATTGTTTTTTTTGCCTGACTCCATGCCCCAGTCTCTGATCACCCGCCGTGCCTTTGGCGCCGTGTCCGCCGTCACGGTGGCTGCGGTGTGTGCGCCTGCGCTGGTGCGGGCGCAGACCGATGGGGCCATGCTGGGGCGCGTCACCGTGGCGGTGGGGGGGCAGGGGGTGCTTTACCACCTGCCGCTGGCGCTGGCAGATGCACTGGGCTACTTCCGGGTGGAAGGGCTGGAGGTGGTGGTGCGCGATTTTGCGGCGGGTGCGCTCGCGCAGCAGGCCGTGCAGGAGGGGGCGGCCGATGTCTGCTCGGGGGCTTTCGAGCATGTGCTGCGCGCCCACGTGCGGGGCCAGTCCTACCGTGCGCTGGTGCTGCAAGGGCGTGCGCCCCAATTGGCCCTGGGGGTGTCGCTGCGCTCGCTGCCTGCCTACAAGGACCTGGGCGATCTGGCGGGGCGGCGCATCGGTGTGTCGTCGGTTGGCTCATCCACCCACCTGGCGGCGAGCCTGATGCTGGTGCGTGCGGGCCTGTCGCCCCGGGACGTGGCGTTTGTGGGCGTGGGTTCGGGCACCAACGCGATGAATGCGCTGCGCTCGGGCCAGGTGCATGCGCTGTGCCATGCCGACCCGATCATGACGCTGCTGGAGCAGAAGGCCGACACGCGCATCGTGGGCGACCTGCGTTCGCTCAAAGCCGCGCAGGAGCTGGTAGGCAGTGGCACCCTGCCTGCGGGCAGCCTGTATGCGCCCCAGTCGTTTTTGCAAAAGCAGCCTGCCCAGGCCCAGGCGCTGGTCAACGGCATCGTGCATGCGCTCAAGTGGCTGCAGACGGCGGGGCCGGCCGACCTCGTCAAGGCGGTGCCTGCTGCATATTTGATGGGCGATCGGGGGCTGTACCTGGCGGCCTTTGGCCGCGTGCGCGAAACCTTTTCGCCCAACGGCCTGATGCCGGACGACGGTCCGGCCACGGCGTTGCGCATACTGGCGCGCGTGCAGCCCGAGCTGGCCGAAGCCAAGGTAGAGCTGGCACGCACCTACACCAACGACCTGGTGCGCAAGGCGCGCCAGAAGTACAGCGTCTGACCCCAGCGCCCTGCGTTTCGGGCCGCCATGGTGCGGTCTGCGGAATGGGGCTTTTGTACCGGGGGAGTCGCCCGAAACAGGGGCTGGTTTGGACTACAGTGCAGGGGCGTTTGCCAAGGTGCAATCACCGGCGCGCCCCAAGGCAGTTGCGGCCAGTTCACCTGGCCCTTTGGCCCTTCACACCCTCATTGATTTTTCCAAGGACTGACCCATGTCGCTGAGCCTCAGCATCGGCCCGCTTGTTTCCCTGATCGCAGGCATCCTCATTCTGGTGATGCCGCGCCTGCTCAGCACCATCGTGGCGCTGTACCTCATCATCATGGGCATCCTGGGGCTGCTGGGGATGCACACGCTCCGGTTCTAAGTTTCGCCCGGCGGGGTGGCCCATGCCGCCAGAGGCCGCCCTTCGCCATCAACGGCGTTTGACCTTGGAAGGGGTACCGCCCTTGCGGGCGGGGGCGCTTGCGGCGCGTTTGCTGGGGGCTCCGCGGGTATTGGCCTGCGCTTGCCGCACAGGCAGGTACACCACCACCTGCTGTCCCACCTTGAACGCGGCGTTGGCGCGCACGTCGTTCCAGTCGGCCACATTGGCGGCGGCGAGTTTGTAGCGCCGTGCAATGCTGGCCACGGTTTCGCCCTTGCCTGCGCGCACCGTGGTGCGGCGGGTGACGATCTCGGGTGTCAGCGCCACCTGCCCGTTGTCGGCAAGGTGCGAAGACACATCCTGCCTTGTGGTGTTGGCGCGCGGCACCATCAGGGCCGAGCCCGCCTTGATCAGCATGCGTGGCGGGATGTTGTTCATGCTGCGCAGGTCGGCCTCGCTCATGCCCACGCGCTGCGCGGCCTCCGCCACGCTCATGGTGGTGGGCACGGACCACACGGTCCAGCTCGCGTACTGGCCCTCGCGGCGGGCTTCGAGGTTGCGCTGGAAGACCTTGGCGTTGTCCCAGGGCAGCAGGATCTGGGGTGTGCCCGCCGCCAGGATCACGGGGCGCTTGTAGGAAGGGTTCAGCGCGCGGAAGTCTTCCTCGCGGATGCCTGCAAGCTGGGCCACCAGGGCCACGTCGATGTCGTGCGTGATGTCCACCGTCTGGAAGTACGGGTGGTTCTCGATGAGCGGCAGCTCGGTGCGGAAGGCATCGGGGTTGGCCACGATGTTCTTCACGGCCTGCAGCTTGGGCACATACATGCGGGTCTCGGCGGGCATGTTCAGGTCGGTGTAGCTGGTGCCCAGGCCTTGCTTCTGGTTGCGCGCGATGGCCCGGCCCACGCTGCCTTCGCCCCAGTTGTAGGCGGCCAGGGCCAGGTGCCAGTCGCCGAACATGTTGTAGAGCTTTTGCAGGTAGTCGAGCGCTGCGCGCGTGGACGCGAGCACATCGCGGCGGTCATCGCGGAAAGCGTTCTGCTTGAGGTCGAAGTAGTTGCCCGTGGCGGGCATGAACTGCCACATGCCCGCCGCCTTGGCGCTGGACACGGCCTGGGGGTTGAACGCGCTCTCGATATAGGGCAGCAGGGCCAGCTCGGTGGGCATGCCACGCCGCTCCAGCTCTTCAACAATGTGGAACAGGTATTTGCTGGAGCGCTCGGTCATGCGCTGCATGTAGTCGGGGCGGGTGGCATACCACTGCTCGCGGTCCTGCACCAGCTCGTGCTGCAGGTCGGGCATGGCAAAGCCGCGTCGGATGCGGTCCCACAGGTCGGCCGGGGCCGACAGCGAGGCCACCTCGCCGCTGCTGGCTTGGGCGGCCGTGATGGGCTTGAGCGGCCCGTTGGGGATCAAAGGGGTGTGGGGGGAGGAGCGTGCAGTGCTGGGGATGGCTTTGGTGTCCGTGCCCGCCTGGTCGGGTGAGGTGCCCCCGGTGGTGGCGCAGCCCGTGAGCCAGAGCAGGCCCGCCAGGCAAGCGATGTGCAGAATTTTCATCGGAATTCGTTCTTCCATTGGCGCAGGGCGGCCAGCACCGCCACGGCGTCGTTTTCAGGCACCTGCGCATCGTGGTCCCGGGCGGCCTGAGCCACTGCAGGTTGCCTGACGCGCAGGAAAGGGTTGATGTCCCGCTCCAGGTCCATGCGGGACGGCAGCGT
>NZ_JBPVJQ010000014.1:0-119344 GCF_051942715.1 Acidovorax sp. BL-A-41-H1
GGTGGTTTTGCCGTGGTCAACGTGGGCGATGATGGCGATGTTGTCGGTCTGTTTAGTCATAGTTTTTCCAATGTGCCGCTGGTTTGCACGTGCGGCTTGCTTTCCAAGATTTGTTGAATTTCCAGCGGACTCAGGAGCCGGCCCGGCACCAGTTCCCCGCCAGCAATATGGCCTACCCCCAGCAGCGCCGGGGGGCTTTCTCCAAACACCGCCACCGCGCTGGCATCCGGCCAGGCCCCACGGCGGCGCACGCCCGACAGGAAACGAGCGGCATTGTCGCTGTCCAGCGTGACACG
The DNA here is from genome assembly GCF_051942715.1 of Acidovorax sp. BL-A-41-H1. Taxonomy (NCBI): domain Bacteria; kingdom Pseudomonadati; phylum Pseudomonadota; class Betaproteobacteria; order Burkholderiales; family Comamonadaceae; genus Acidovorax; species Acidovorax sp. BL-A-41-H1. The sequence goes on from NZ_JBPVJQ010000014.1 coordinate 297, forward strand.
TGTGTGCCCGGCCAGCAAGGACTCGGGGGCCTCCAGGCTGGCAATGCGTTCGGCCTCGGGCATGGCCTCCAGCTGCGCCAGCGTGACGCAGCGCTCCACACCGATGCCACCGGTGTCGATCCGGCGCAGAAAACTGAGGTGCGCCCCGAAGCCCAGTGCAGCACCAATGTCCTCACCCAGGGTGCGGATGTAGGTGCCTTTGCTGCAGGTCACTACTATTTTGATAGCGAACAGCGCTTGATCAGTGGGCGTGAGTGCCAGTTTTAGTGCATGAATGACCACATCGCGCGGCTCACGCTCCACTGTGACACCGGCACGCGCGTACTCGTACAGCGCCTTGCCGTCCTTCTTGAGCGCGCTGTGCATGGGTGGCACCTGGCGGATGGAGCCGGTGAACTGCTGCTGCACGGCAGCCAGGCGGTCGGGGGTGAGCTGGGCAGGATCCACCTCGCGACGCTCCAGCACCTCGCCCTCGGCGTCGCCGGTGGTGGTGGTGATGCCCAGCACGGCAATCGCCTCGTACGTCTTGGCGGCTTCGAGCTGCAGCTGGCTGAACTTGGTGGCTGCACCAAAACACAGGGGCAATACACCCGTGGCGAGCGGATCAAGCGTGCCGGTGTGGCCCGCCTTCTCGGCGCGCAGCAGCCATTTCACCTTTTGCAAGGCGTCATTGCTGGACAGGCCCAGGGGTTTGTCGAGCAGCAGCACTCCGTGCACCGGGCGCCGCTGCACCCGGATGCGGGGAGCGCGCTCGGTCATGTTTCCTCGTCGTCTTTGGAGCGGGAAGCCACGGCGCGCGCAATCAGCGCATTCATGTCGGCGGCACGTTCGGAGGTGCGGTCGAACACGAAGTGCAGCGTGGGCACCGTGTGGATATGAAGGCGCTTGAACAGGCCATTGCGCAAGAAGCCCGCCGCCTGGTTGAGCGCCACCTGGGTTTCCACCGGGTCACCCGTCAGCAGGCTGAAGAACACCTTGGCGTGGGCGTAGTCGGGGGTCACCTCCACGCCCTGCAGCGTCACCATGCCCACGCGCGGGTCTTTCAACTCGCGCGCGATCAGCTCCGTCAGATCGCGCTGGATCTGGTCGGCCACCTTGAAGGCGCGGTTGGGAGTGGCGGATTTCTTCGCAGCCATGTCGTAGTCGTCGCTCTCGTCGTCGCCTCGCCTTACAGCGTGCGTGCGATTTCCTTGATTTCAAAGAACTCGAGTTGGTCGCCTTCCTTGATGTCGTTGTAGTTGCGCAGCTTGATACCGCACTCGAAGCCTTCCTTGACTTCCTTGACATCGTCCTTGAGGCGGCGCACAGACTCCACCTCGCCGGTGTAGATGACCACGTTGTCGCGCAGCAGGCGGAACTTGCAATTGCGCGTGACCTGGCCGGAGGTGACGTACGAACCCGCCACCGTGCCGATCTTGGAAGCCACGAACACGGTGCGGATCTCTGCCGTACCGATCGCTTCTTCGCGCTGCTCGGGTGCCAGCATGCCGGACATGGCCGCCTTCAACTCATCCACGGCGTCGTAAATGATGTTGTAGTAATGCAGGTTCACGTCGCTCGACTCGGCCAGCTTGCGCGCACCGGCGTCGGCACGCACGTTGAAGCCGATCACGATGGCCTTGGAGGCAATCGCCAGGTTCACGTCGGACTCGCTGATGCCGCCCACGCCAGCGTAGACCAGCTGGACGCGGATTTCCTCGGTGGAAAGCTTGAGCAGCGAGGCTGCCAGCGCTTCCTGCGAGCCCTGCACGTCCGCCTTGATGATGATGGGCAGGGTCTGCACCTCGCCTGCGGTCATCTCGGAGAACACGTTCTCCAGCTTGGCTGCCTGCTGCTTGGCCAGCTTGGTGTTGCGGAACTTGCCTGCACGGTAGGTCGCGATTTCGCGCGCACGGCGCTCGTCGGACAGTACCATGAACTCGTCGCCGGCCTGGGGCACATCCGACAGACCCTGGATTTCCACCGGGATCGACGGACCGGCCGTCTTGGCCGGCTTGCCGTTTTCGTCGAGCATGGCGCGCACGCGGCCCGAGGTCTGGCCCGCCAACACCACATCGCCCACCTTCAGCGTACCGGACTGCACCAGCACCGTGGCCACAGGGCCGCGGCCCTTGTCCAGCTGGGCTTCGATCACGAGACCCTTGGCCAGGGATTCCACCGGGGCCTTGAGTTCCAGCACTTCGGCCTGCAGCAGCACCTGCTCCAGCAGGTCGTCGATGCCCATGCCGGTCTTGGACGACACAGCCACAAAGGGCGAATCGCCGCCATACTCTTCAGGCACCACCTCTTCAACCACCAGCTCCTGCTTGACGCGGTCGGGGTTGGCATCGGGTTTGTCTGCCTTGGTGATGGCCACCACGATAGGAACACCCGCCGCCTTGGCGTGCTTGATGGCTTCCTTCGTTTGTGGCATCACGCCGTCATCGGCAGCAACCACCAGGATCACGATGTCGGTAGCCTGAGCGCCACGGGCACGCATGGCCGTGAAGGCCTCGTGACCGGGGGTATCGAGGAAGGACACCATGCCGCGCGGCGTTTCCACGTGGTAGGCACCGATGTGCTGCGTGATACCACCCGCTTCGCCCGCCGCCACCTTGGCGCGGCGGATGTAGTCCAGCAGCGAGGTCTTGCCGTGGTCCACGTGGCCCATGACGGTGACCACGGGAGCGCGTGGCAACAGTTCGGCGTCCTTCTGGCCCGAATCGTCGTCGGTGAAGGCTTCGGGGTCATCCAGCGCAGCCACCACGGCCTTGTGGCCCAGCTCTTCCACCACGATCATGGCGGTGTCCTGGTCCAGCGGCTGGTTGATGGTGACCATCTGGCCCATCTTCATCAGCGCCTTGATGACTTCGGACGCCTTGATCGACATCTTGTGCGCCAGCTCCGCCACCGTGATGGTTTCGGGCACATGCACTTCAATGATGCGCGCCTCGACCGGTGCCGACTGCTGGTGATCGTCGCGCTGGTCGCGGCCGTCGCCACGGCGGCCACGCGGGCCACCACGCCAGTTGTTGCGGCCCACGCCACCGCTGCTGTCGCCGCGGGTCTTGATTTCCTTCTTCTTGGCCGTGTCATTGGCCCAGCTGGAGGACAGCTTGGCCGACTTGACTTCCTTGCCCGAACCCGGGGTAGCACCGGCACCGGCCGGGGCTGCAGCCCCTGCGCGCGGGCCACCCGTGCCAACGGCGGGCTTGTGCAGCGTGCCCTTCTTGGCGTCACCCACCGCCGCAGGCTTGGCCGCGGGCTTGGGTTCTTCGGGCTTCTTGGCGACCATGACCGCCTTCTTGGGCGTGGCCATCATGGCGCGGATGGCTTCTGCCTCGGCCAGAGCCTTACGGCGGCGCTCTTCCAGATCGCGGGCTCGGGCAGACTCTTCGTCCGCACGGGCCTTGGCTTCTGCCTGTGCCTTTTCCCGGGCTTCGGTCTGCGCAGCAGCGCGCGCAGCAGCCTCGGCTGCCTGCTCACGGGTAGCCTCTTGCTTCACGGCGGAGGCCTGGGCCTTCTTTTCGGCTTCCTGGGCGGCATAGGCGGCGGCGCGCTCTTCGGCTTCGCGTTCACGCTTCTCGCGGGCTTCGCGCTCGGCACGCTTCTCGGCCAGTTCGGCCTCCTGGCGGCGGATCAGCTCGGCCTGGCGGCGGGCTTCCTCTTCGCGGCGGGCCAGTTCCAGGTCTTCGCTCGACACAGCAGCTTCTTCGACAACCGCAGTTGCAGTCTCGGCAGCCGCTTCAGCGCCTTCATCCCGCTGGATGAACGTGCGCTTCTTGCGCACTTCCACCTGGATGGTGCGCGCCTTGCCCGTGGCGTCGGCTTGCTTGATCTCGCTGGTGGACTTCTTCACCAGGGTGATCTTCTTGCGGTCGGCAGAAGCCGTGCCATGGCTGGCTTGCAGGTACGCAAGCAGCTTCTGCTTGTCCGACTCGGTCAGTGCGTCGGAGGGGGCAGCCTTGCCCACGCCCGCAGCCTTGAGCTGGTCGAGCAGGGTTTCAGGCGATTTTTTGAGTTCGGTTGCGAACTCGGCGACAGTGTTACTGGACATATGTGGTTCGTGCCTCCCTGACCCTTACTCTTGTTGCCCCGCGAACCAATGTTCGCGCGCCTTCATGATCAAGGCTTTGGCGTCCTCTGCAGACTGTCCGGTCAGGTCGGTCAGCTCATCAATGGCCAGGTCGGCCAGGTCGTCACGTGTATGCACACCACCGTCAGCCAGCTTGGCAATCAGTTCGGGGGTGAGGCCTTCAAGGTCGCGCAGGTCCTGGGAGACCTCTTCCACGCTTTCCTCGCGGGCGATTTCCATGGTCAGGAGCGCATCCTTGGCACGGGCACGCAGCTCGTTGACGGTGTCTTCGTCGAAGCTTTCGATCTCCAGCATTTCCTGCAGGGGCACATAGGCCACCTCTTCCAGGCTGTTGAAGCCTTCGGAGATCAGGATGTCGGCGATTTCCTCGTCCACATCCAGCTTTTCCATGAACAGCTTGCGGGCCGTGTCGGTCTCGTTGGCCTGCTTCTGCGCGCTTTCGGCGGCGTCCATGATGTTGATTTTCCAGCCGGTGAGGTCGGACGCCAGACGCACGTTCTGGCCACCACGGCCGATGGCGATGGCGAGGTTCTCCTCGTCCACGACCACGTCCATGGCGTGTTTTTCTTCATCGACCACGATGGAGGACACGTTGGCCGGGGCGAGCGCACCGATCACGAACTGCGCCGGGTCTTCGGACCACAGCACGATGTCCACGCGCTCGCCAGCGAGTTCGTTGGTCACTGCATTCACGCGGGTGCCACGCACACCCACGCAGGTGCCGATGGGATCCACGCGCTTGTCGTGCGACAGCACAGCGATCTTGGCGCGCGAGCCGGGGTCGCGGGCGCAGGACTTGATCTCCAGCAGGCCCTGCTCGATCTCAGGCACTTCCTGGCGGAAGAGTTCGATCATGAACTCGGGCGCCGAGCGCGACAGGATGATGGGCGCGCCGCGCAGGGTCAGATCCACCTCCATGATCATGGCCCGCACGCGGTCGCCGCTGCGCAGGTTTTCCTTGGGGATCATCTCGGAGCGGCGCAGGCGGCCTTCCACACGGCCGGATTCGACAATGATGTCGCCCTTGTCCATGCGCTTGACGGTGCCCGTGAAGATCTTCTCGCCGCGCGACATGAAGTCGTTGAGCAGCATTTCGCGTTCGGCGTCGCGAATCTTCTGCAGGATGACCTGCTTGGCCGCCATCGCGCCGATGCGGCCGATGGGCACGGACTCGACACCTTCCTCGATGTACTCGCCCACCTCGATGTCGGGGATGCGCTCCTGCGCGTCCATCAGCAGCTCTTCGGCCTCGGGGTTTTGCAGGCCCGCGTCATCGGGCACCACCAGCCAGCGGCGGAAAGTCTCGTAGTTGCCGCTGTCGCGATCGATCGACACGCGGATGTCCACCTCGCCCTGGTACAGCTTCTTGGTAGCCTGGGCCAGGGCCGACTCCACGGCGCCCAAGACCACATCACGCTCCACGTTCTTCTCGCGCGAAATGGCCTCAACCAACATCAACAATTCGCGATTCATGCGACGACTCTCCTGTTTCAATCACCCGAAGATGGAAGGCTGCACACAGCAGCCACCCACCCCAATCCATTCAGCAACTCAGGCAGCTGCCGACCCGGCCTTGCCCGCACGCCCCTTGAAGTCCACGATGGGCGCCAGGCGCGCATCCCGCAGCTCGTCCAGGGTAAAGCCCAGCGCCTGCAAAGGGGCGGGCACACGTTTCTTGCTCACTTTTTGACCTGGCTTGACCGGCGGCTCGTCGCTCCAGACGATTTGCCAGCCACCCGCCTCGGCGCGCTCCAGCGTGCCGCGAAATTTCTTGCGGGTGGCATTGACCTGCCCCCCGCCTGCAGCGCCAATGGGCGCCTTCAAGGTGATGTCGATGACCGCGCCTTCAAAACGCACAAAGTCCTGCTCGTGGCGCAAGGGGCGGTCGATGCCGGGGGACGACACTTCGAGGCGCTTGTATTCGACACCGTCCACTTCCAGCGCAAACTGCAGCTGGCGGGTGACCTTCTCGCAATCCTCGACGGTGACGAACTGCTCCAGCACGGGGGCGGGCGCATCGGCGGCCGGTGGCGTCCAAGGCAAATCGATGGTGACGCGCAGCAAACCACCGGCGGAGCGTTCGATCTCCACCAGGTCATAGTCCAGGCCCGTCACAATTTGTTCAACGACTTGCTGTAGTGCCACTTATTTCAGTTCCATCCCGGAAAAACAAAAAACCCGATAACCCCCGGAGACTTCTCCGGCAGCTTCGAGCTCGAAAAGCAATCGACCAAAAAAAACGGGCGGTTGGTACCCGCCCGTTTGGTCGTGAGGCTCTTATTGTAACGCGTAAAGCATTGATTTGCAAAGACAGCGCATGCAGCGGCACCCATGTGCTGTTGTTAACACGCCAGCGCGGCGGCCTGGCGCCGTTAGCGCCCTCAGAAGGCGCCCCCCACCCATCCAGCCGTCTTTTCTTGCTACAACGACGATAGCGGTTGCAGCAACTCGGCCAGGTCGCTTTCGGTGAACAGCGGCTCCTTGCGGGCCGATGCCTCGCTGTAAAGGCTGCCCGCGAGCTGCGCCTTGCGCTCTTGCTGCGCCAGGATGCGCTCTTCGATCGTGCCCCGCGCCACCAGCTTGACCACCCACACGCTCTGCGTCTGGCCGATGCGGTGGGCACGGTCGGTGGCCTGGTTTTCCACCGCCGGGTTCCACCAGGGGTCGAAATGGATCACGGTGTCGGCCTGCGGCAGGTTCAGCCCCACCCCGCCCGCCTTCAGGCTGATGAGAAACAGCGGCACCTGCCCGCTGGTGAACTGTTCGATGATCGCGTCGCGCTTGACGCTCTGTCCCGTGAGCTTGACCCAGGGCAAGCCGCGCTTCTTCAGCTCCGCCTCGATCAGCGTGAGCATGCTGGTGAACTGCGAAAACAGCAGAATGCGCCGCCCCTCGGCCAGCATCTCGGGCAACAGCGTCATCAACTGCTCCAGCTTGGCCGAGGTCTTGACCTTTTTGGCGGCATCCAGCGGCACCAGCGCCGGGTGGCAACACACCTGGCGCAGCTTGAGCAGCGCATCGAGGATGGTGATCTGCGATTTGGCCAGGCCCTTGGTCTGCAGCGCCTCGCGCACGGTTTTCTCCATGCCCAGGCGGATGGTTTCGTACAGGTCGGCCTGCGAGCCGCTCAGCTCCACCGGCATCACCGACTCCACCTTGGGAGGCAGTTCCGCCGCCACCAGCGCCTTGGTGCGCCGCAGCATGAAGGGCGTGACGCGGGCGCGCAGCTGCGCCAGGCGGGCCGTGTCGCCCTGTTTTTCGACGGGGTTGCGGAACAGTTCCTTGAAGCGCTGCTGGCTACCCAGGAACCCCGGCATCAGGAAGTGAAACAGGCTCCAGATTTCGCCCAGGTGATTTTCCATGGGCGTGCCCGACAGGCACAGGCGGTGGCGCGCCTGCAGCTCGCCCACCACCTGCGCGGCGTGGGTGCTGGCGTTCTTGATGTTCTGGGCTTCGTCCAGCACCACCAAGTGCCAGGGCTGCGCCAGCCAGCGTTCGCGGTCGCGCTGCAGCAGCGAATACGGGGCGATGACGATGTCGTGTTCGGCCACCGCATCGGCCACGGCGTGGCGGCCCGCGCCGTGCAGCACCAGGCAGCGCAGGCCGGGGCAAAAGCGCGCGGCCTCGCGCTGCCAATTGCCCATCAGGCTCACGGGCGCAATGATGAGGGCGGGGTCGCTCAGGCGGCCCGCGTCTTTTTCGACCTGGATGTGGGCCAGCGTCTGCAGCGTCTTGCCCAGGCCCATGTCGTCGGCCAGCACCCCGGCCAGACCATGGGTGCAAAGAAACTGCAGCCAGTTCAGCCCCTGCTGCTGGTACGGCCTCAGCGTGGCCTGCACACCCGCTGGCACGGGCACGGCGGGCAATGCGCTGGCGCCCTGCAGCTGCGCCACCAGGCCGCGCAGCGCATCTGCGCCGTGCCACACCGCGCCCTCGCCCAAGGCCGCGCTGGTGCGCAGCGCGTCCAGACGCGAGAGCTTCAGGCTCTCGCCGCCGAAATCGTGCGCGCGGTCGCCCACCAACTCCAGCAGGGCGGCCATCCAGGGGCGCAGGGTGTCGGTGGGTAGGCGCACAAAACCCGTACCGGTTTGCGACGGCAGGTAGACATGCGAGGGCAGCCGGGGCAGCCCCGTCGCAGGGTCCAACGGCTGAGCCGCAGCGGCGGCAATCAGCTCGGGCAGCCAGGGCAGGACGTTGTGGCGCACGCCGTTGATTTCCATACCCAGCGAGAGCGCAAACCAGGGCGATGTGGCCTCGTCCGCACCTCCCCCCCAGGGCTGCAGCACCACGTCCAGCGCATCGGCATGGGTGATCCAGCCGTTCAGCGTGGCTGCCAGCGTCAGTTCAAACCCCGCGTCGCGCAGCACCACAAAGCCGTTGTCGGCCCAGTGCATCCAGTCGTTTTGCGATTGCTCGCCAGGGATGCCGAACAGGCCATCGTCCGTCCCCAGCAGGCCCAGGTCCATCAGACGTTCGATGGCATCCAGCTCGGCCATCGCATCGCGCTGCAACAGCACCTGGCCGCCATCGGCGCCCGGCACCAGCACGCCCAGCTCCTGCCCGGCCCACCAGCCCACATGGCCCTGGTAGTCAAAACGCAGCTGGGCGGTGATGAGGCCGAGGTAAGGAACATCGGACTCGGCCACGGGCGCCAGATGCAGGCGCGCCACAGGCTTCACGCCTTGCACGCGTGTGAGGGGGCTGAGCACCGGCGGCAGCGGCAGCATGCCGCCCAGGCGGCTGGCCACATCGGCATGGTGCTTTTGCAACGCGGCGGTGCCCAGCGGGGGCGCCTGCAGCAACAGCTGCAGTTGTGCGGCGCTCAGGCCCTCTGCCAGCACGGGGCCACACAGGCCCTGGTCGGTGTCCAGGTACAGCGGCGGGTCGTTGGCGCACAGCGCGGCACTGGGGCTGGGCAGGCGGGCCTGCAGGCGCCAAGTGCTGTCACCGTCGGCTTGGGGGGGCGGGGTCTCGTTCCAGGCCCAGGCGATAGGCAGCGGCTCGCCCCAACGCAGGGGCGCCCCCACGGTGGCACCGCCCGCGTCGGCAAACAGACGGCCCGTGGCGGCGGCCTGCTGCAGTGCCAACAGACCCACCGTCCCTTCGAGCACGCCCGACGGCGCGCCGCTGTAGGCCGAGTAGTAACCCAGGCTGCGCGGCATGGCACGCAGCAGTTGCAGCAGCTGGCGGTCGGCATCGGTGGCCCGGTCGTACACCGCCTGGCCGGGGCCGGGCTGGGTGCGGATGGTCTTGGGCTTGGCCCAGCCGCCGGTGAGCTTGGGGTAGGAGACCACGGCCTCGATCTGCAGCTGCGGCGCGCCCGAGCGCAAGCGCCCCACGGTGGAGAGCAGGTAGAGATAACACTCTGGCCGGTCGGCCCGCGCACCCGGCGGGGGCGGCGCAGCGTTGTCGGCGGCCAGGTCCCAGTCGTGCAGCCAGCGCACCAGGCGCGCCTCGGCCTCGGCGCGGGCCTGGGCGGTCACGCGGTCTTGCATGGCCTGCAGCGCCTGCACGGCCTGGGCCGACAGGGGCGCGGGCGCGGATGAGGGTGCGAATGAGGCTGCGCACGCCGGGCCCGAGCGCAGGTGCGCCGCCTTCAGCGTCAGCGCTACCGCATGTTTGCAGTCTTCCCCGACCGGGCAGCTGCATTCGCCCGACCAGGCGCTGACCTGGCCGTTGGGCGCCAGCTGCAGTTCTACCGACAGCCCATATGGCTCGGGCTGGGTGCCCTGCACCTCGCCATGGAGGGTGAAGGCGCTGTCGCCACGTTCCTCGATGTCGATGTGGACCACCGCCGCCTGGCGAAAAAGGTCCATGCCCCGTGACCAGGCGCCTTTTTCGCACCAGGCCTGCAGCGAGTTGATGGGAAACCAGGGTGCGGAGGGGGAAGACACAAAGTTCAAGGAAAAAAATGCCTCTTGCGCGCGACCATCAAGCGCAATTAGCTATCAAAACAGGAGCAAACAACCCGCAGCGCCTCAGCGCCCGCGGGCGGCCCGCACGCGCTCGAACACGCCCTGGGCCTCCTGCCCTGCCCCGGCACCGCTGCCGGGGGTGGCCGCCTGCAGGCTGGCCAGCAGCCGCGCCAGCACCGGCGCCTGGGGCAGCAAGGGGCCCAGGAACAGCGCGCGTTCGCCGTCGGCAATCAGCAGCGTGGGGAAGGTTTCCACGTCCAGGTCGCCCGCCAGATCGGATTCGTCCTCGATGTCCACCCATTCAAACCGCACGTCCGGGTGCGCGCGGGCCAGCTCGTCGAACAAGGGGCGGTAGATGCCGCAGGTGCCGCACCAGGCCGCACACAGGCACACGACCCACCAGCCGCCGGGCGTGGCGGCCGCAGGGCTTGAGGGGGTGGACGGGGGCAGTGTGGCGGGGCTGGACATCAAACGGGCTCCTGGGGCTGGTGCAGCAGTCCGTCAACACCAGCGGACCCGCTACAAACCGCGCCGTTCCCGGGCGCGGTAAACCTCGATGGTACCCACCCCGGGCGCCCGGTTGCCCCAACTGTTGCGCACCAAGGTGGTCACGGCCGCAATGTCTTCGTCGGACAACAACTGCTGAAACGGCGGCATGCCATGCGGGCGCGGGTTGCCCGCCGTGGCGGGCAGGTAGCCGCCTTGCAGCACCACGCGCACCAGGTTGGTGGGGTCGGCCAGCGTGACGGCGCGGTTGCCCGCCAGCGCGGGGAAGGCACCGGGCTCGCCCTGCCCCTGGTCGCCATGGCACTGGGCGCAGTGCTGTTCATACACCTTGGCGCCGCGCGCCAGGGCGTTGGCCGGTGGTGCGGCCCCGGCAGCAAGCGCCTTGTACTCCTGCTGCGGCAGGCCCTGCAGGTACACCGCCATGGCGCGCGCATCGGCATCGCTCAGGTACTGCGTGCTGCGGAACACCACCTCGGCCATGGGGCCCAGCACCGAGCCCTGCGGGGCCATGCCGGTTTGCAGCAAGGCCACCACGTCGTCGGTTTTCCATTCTTTGACGCCCGCCTCATGCGCCGCATTGAGCGCAGGGGCATACCAGTTCTGCACCGGGATCAGCCCGCCAGTGAACGCCTTGGCGTCGGTGGTGGCACCCAGCGCGTTGCGCGGCGTGTGGCAGGCCGTGCAATGGCCCAGGCCGTTGACCAGGTAGGCGCCCCGGTTGTACTCGGCCGTTTGCGTGGCCTCGGGCCGGGGCGCTCCGGGCGTGAAGAACAGCGCCCGCCACACACCCAGCGCCGCCTGCGTGTTGTACGGAAACCGCAAGGCATGCGGCCGATTGGCGTCGGCAGCGGCGGGAATGCTCTGCAGATACGCAAAGATTGCGTCCGAATCCTCGCGTGTCACCTGCGTGTAGTTGGGGTACGGAAAGGCCGGGTACAACAGCCGCCCGTCCTTGCTGCGGCCATGGTGCATGGCGCGCCAGAACTCGGCCGATGTCCACGCGCCAATGCCGTGGGCCTTGTCGGGCGTGAGGTTGGAGCTGTGCACCACGCCAAACGGCGTCTCGATGCCGCGCCCGCCCGCAAACGGCGCTCCGCCCTGCGTGGTGTGGCAGGCCATGCAGTTGCCCACGCGGGCCATGTACTCGCCGCGCTGAATCAATTCAGGAGTGCTCTGCAGCGTCTCGCCAGTGGGCAGAGGCTCCTCGCCGCGCAAGTTCAGGCTGATCAGCAGTGCTGCCGCGATGCCCAAGGCGGCCAGAACGGAAGAGATTGTCCAGAGGATGCGTTTCATCGGTGCATCCCTTCTCAACGTGCAGCCTCTGCGGCGACGGGCACCTCGGCCACGCCCCCACACCGGGCGGGCATGGCGGCAGGCAGGGTGCGCGCAGGCTTGCCGCCCGCCGCCACGGGCTGGGCCGCCAGCCAGGCAGATACAGCGCTCACATCGTCGGGCGTGAGCTGGCGCGCAATATCGGCCATGCAATCCGGCGCATGGGCGCGGCGCTGGCCGGTTTTCCAGGCGCCGAGCTGGCTGTTGAGGTAGTCGCGCGGAAGGCCCAGCAGGCCGGGGATGGATGGCGCCACGCCCGTCATGGCCGCGCCATGGCAGGCCACGCAGGCGGGGATGTTGCGGGCCACATCGCCCTGCTGCACCAGCCTGCGGCCCTGCTCCAGCACGGCGGGCGGGGCCTGGGGCGGCGGTGGGGGCGGGTACGGCAGGTCCAGCGCCGCAAAGTGTTCGGCCATCTCGCGCAGGTAGTCATCGGTCAGGTGCTCGATGAGGTAGGTCATCTGCGGGTAGCTGCGCCGCCCGTCGCGGAAGTTGAGCAGCTGGTTGGCCAGGTAACCCGCCGGTTTGCCCGCAATGCGCGGAAAGTAGCCGTCTGGCGTGGCCCGGCCCTCCTTGCCGTGGCACACCGTGCAGGCCAGCACGCGCGGGGCCATGGCGGCCGGTGCCGCAGTGGTGGGGGCGGGCTGTGCCGCCACCCCGGCAGCCAGGCCCGCTGACAGGAAGAACACAACAGCAAGGGGGCGCAGCAGGCGGTGCAAACGGTGCAGGCGATCAATCATGGGGATATGGGTGGGGCAACGGAGCACAGGGAGATTCCACACCAACTCTACGCGTGCACTAAAAAACAGTACAGATTCAGTTTCCAGTTAAAAATACAGATCAGTTTGCCCTGCATCAACGCCTGCACCCGGTTTCTACGCCCATGAAACGCTACGAACGCCACGCTGACGCCATTGCCCAGCTCATCCACAGCGGCGCCCTGCGCCCGGGCGACCGCGTGCCCTCGGTGCGCGAGGCCAGCCGCACGCGGGGCATCAGCCCGTCCACCGTGTTCGAGGCGTATTACCTGCTGGAGGCCCAGGGCCTGATCCACGCTCGCCCGCGCTCGGGCTACTACGTCAGCGCCCGGCTGCCCGGCACGGCCGAGGCCCGCCCCGCCGAGCCCCTGCCCTCGCAGCCCGCCGCCACCTCCACCGACGTGGCCATCAGCGACCTGGTGTTCGAAGTGCTGGGCCTGGCGCGCGACCGCGACCTGGTGCCGCTGGGCTCGGCCTTCCCGGGGCTGGAGCTGTTTCCGCTGGAGCGCCTGGCGCGGTGCCTGGCCAGCGGCATGCGCAAGCTCGACCCGTGGAACATCGTGCAAAGCCTGCCGCCCGGCGACGAACGCCTGCGCCAGCAGATTGCGCTGCGCTACGGCGTGCACGGCACGGCGGTGGATGTGGAAGAAATCATCATCACCAACGGCGCGATGGAAGCGCTCAACCTCTGCCTGGAGGCCGTCACCCAGCCCGGCGACGTGGTGGTGGTCGAATCGCCCACCTTCTACGCCGCGCTGCAGGCGCTGGAGCGGCTGAACCTGCAGGCGCTGGAGATCGCCACCCACCCGCGCGACGGCATCGACCTGGCCGCGCTGGCCGAGGCGCTGGAGCGCCAGCCACCCCACCAGCCCATCAAGGCCTGCTGGCTCATGCCCAGCTTTCAGAACCCGCTGGGAAGCCTGATGCCCGAGGGCAAAAAGCGCGAACTCGTCGCCCTGCTCGCCCGCCACGGCGTGCCGCTGATCGAAGACGACGTGTATGGCGAGCTGCACTTTGGCCCCCAGCGCCCGCCGCCTGCCAAGGCGTTTGATACCGAGGGGCTGGTGATGCACTGCAGCTCGTTCAGCAAAAGCCTGGCGCCCGGCTACCGCGTGGGCTGGGTGGCGGCGGGCCGCCAGGCCACGGCCGTGCAGCGGCTCAAGCTGATGACCACGCTCTCTGCCGCCACGCCATCGCAGCAGGCGCTGTCGGAGTACCTGGCCCAGGGTGGGTATGACCGGCACCTGCGCGCCCTGCGCCGCAGCCTGGAACAACAACAGGCGATTGCGCTGGCAGCGGTGGCCCAGCACTTCCCGCGCGGCACGAGGGTGTCGCGGCCCGAGGGTGGGTACTTTTTGTGGGTGGAGCTGCCGCCCCCGGTCAACGCGCTGGAGCTGCACCGGCTGGCACTGCAGCAGGGCATCAGCCTGGCGCCCGGGCAGATCTTCTCGGCCGACCAGCGGTTTGCGCACTGCGTGCGCATCAACTACGGCCACCCCGCCCAGCACCGGCTGCAGGCCGCGCTGGCCACCGTGGGCCAGCTGGCGACTAGATTGGCCATGGGCGCGGCAGAGCACCAGGCCTCACCCAATCGCTATTAAAATAATAGCAAAAAAGTCATGATGGTCGAGCGCATAGGCCGATTTTCGCTACCCTAATTCACGGCCTGGCCTCATCCGCCCCACCCGCCCACGGCATCGTCGCCCACTGCGCCAGCCTTGCACCAGGCTGACACCCCGCGCCCTGCGTTGGAAAGGCCCAACCTCGGGTTCTCCCGCAGCAGGCACAGCGCTTGCAACGGCATACTGGCGCCCGCCCGCACCCCGGGCAGTGCACCACGGCGGCCCACCCGCCCCGCCCTCCAACCCCTACGCCCAGCACCATGGCCGCACCCCAGCATGTTCCGTTTGTGACGGTGGAAGACGAAGACGACTGGGTGGTCTCGTTCGCACTCGGCCCCCGGGGCGCCGACCGCCTCACCCTGGTGCGCACCCCCCATCTTGAATTCATGCTGCGCCCCGAACAGCGCGGCGTATCGGTGGGCGCCGAAGCCGGCCAGCGCCCCGCCCTGCTCGTGGCGGTGCAATGGGGCCACAAATGTGTGGACGTGGTGTCCACCGCCAAGCGCTATAGCCTGGACATCAGCAAGGTGGACAACACCACCCGCAACGCCGCGCTGCGCCTGCTGGGCAAGATGAATTTTGACCAGCGGTTTCAGCTGGCAGACGCACCGTAAGCAAGGGTCTGTTGCGGTGCGAACGCACCGTAGCAACGGACCAGTCTCCAGCAAACCCGGAGCGCTGGCCTGGCGCGCACTTCGCCTGCGTCAGCGCATCATCTTGAACAGCGCCGTGGTGATGGCCACTTGGGACTCATCCAGCGATGTGGGCGTGGTGCTGCCGAAGGCCATGCGATCGTCAATGGGCCAGGGCAGACCCGGGGTGCCAGCGGTAGTGTCGTTGGCCAGGGTGACTTCACGCAGTCGGCCAAAACGTGCATCGCTGTGACCATCGATCTGCTGGTCCAGGGCCGCCGCCAATGAAAACGTTACCCCCCGAATCACCAGCACGTTGCGCGGCCGCGTTGCGTAGGTGTTCACTGCGGCGCCCGGCTCGGCCCAATTGACACTCTGAAAACACACGCGCACCTCCTGCGGATTGCCGTTGCTGTCCAGGTAGACATACCGGTCCTGCTGCCCTTCCGTGCGGCCGTTGGGCAGGCGGATGCCTGCAGCGAGAAAGGCATTGATCATGTCGTTGCCACACAGTTCGGTGCCCGCAACCGCATTGCTGCCATTGACACGCCCCGTGGGGTTGGTGGCGTTGTCGCCTGGGGGGTACCCCACGCCGTTGACAAACGCCTCGTAGGCCAGTTGCCAGCCCTGGATGAAATCGGTAGACAGGCGCTGATTGGCGGCGGAACGCTGCAGGTCGCGCCCAATGGCCACCGCCCCCACCACCAGGCCAATCACCACCAGCGCAATGCTCAACTCCAGCAAGGAGAACCCCCGCTGGCGGTGGGAGGCAGTGCAGCATCGCCGAGGGGTGTGGAAAGAAATCATGGTGCGTAACTCGGTAAACAAGACATCAGTGGCCGATCGCATCTGCGGTCAGCGTGTTGACATTGACGGACGTGGACAGCGCGGTTGCCGCCGTGGTGCGGGTAGCGAACTCGCCATGCACCCTCTGGGCCTCCGCCAGCGAGTCGATGGCATCGGCCTCTGCGTAAATGGCGGCAGCAGTTCCGAGCGCTGCAGCCACAATGCCCGCAGCGGCCAGGCCAATCTGCACCCCCCGCGCGCCCGCGCTCATCGTGGTGTCTGCAGTGGCTGACACCATTTCCTTGGCAGCATCCAGCACACCGGCTGCTGCACTGGCAAGGCCTGCGGTGGCAGAGGCCACATCGGCTTCCGCCAGCTTGATGGCCACAAACAGCTGGTCCCGATAGTCATAGAGCGCCCGCTCCAGCACAAACGCGCCTGTGGCCGCATTGAAATGGGCATGCGCCACCGCCGACAGTGAAGCTGCGCAGTGCAACTCAGCAAACAGCTCGGCATGGCTCGCCGACATCACGATGTCGTCATAGCTGTTGGTGACCGCGGTGCCCGGGGCTTCGAAGGTGGGGTCGGCGCTGCTCGCCGCAGCGTTGGCGGCATCAAAGGCCACGCCGTCTCCGTCCGCGTCCAGCATGCCCGGCGCAACAATCACAAACGCCACGGATCTGCGTGCCCCACGCATGTTGGTGGCCAACTGCCCTGCGGGTGCCACCAAGGCCTGGCTGGCGGTGTTGAGTGCCAGGCACATGTCGATCAGATTGACGGCTCCAGCCACCCCAAGCGGGCATGGCGGGTTGTTGGCCGCGTTGCAGGACGGATTCAGGGGCGCCGTGTCATTGCCCGACTGGGTAATGCCCAGCAAGCCCGCCGCAACGCTCGGGATGGGTGGGGCATTGTCGTTGGGAGCATCACCATTCTGAGGGGCTGGCGAGGGCGTACGCACCCGCAGCGGATTCATGCGATCGCGCGCTGTGGCCAAATCCTGGTCGTTGGGGGCCGTGGCAGATGGGGCGCGAAACACGCCGTAGCGCAGCGCTCCCGCTTCCGGGCGCGGCAGCCCCAGTGTGCGCCAGGGTACAAAACCAACTTGCCGCAAACCTGTGCCCTCCACACAAGCCTCGACCCCGGCCGTATCCGCCGCTGGGCAAGGCAGGCGGTAGTTGGCATGCACAAACCCCAGCACCGCATCGCGTGACTGCTGCTGGGCGTTTGTCTGCACCGTGGTCACCCTTTGGCGCTCTTGCAGTTGCCAGAAAATCACCGCGCCTGGCAGTATCAGCCCCAGGGCCAGCAGCACCACCGAGAGTTCAAGCAGGGTAAAACCCATCATGTGGCGCTTCATGGATTGAGCCCCTTCTCGTCCAGCCGGGTCGCAAATCGCAGCGCATTCGTGAACGTGTCGTACACCTGAACGGCATAGCTGTCAGCGGCAGCCTGCTTTTGTTTGGAAACCTCCAGCGCGGACTTTGCATCGGTCAACTCCTGGGCCGCCAGCACCGTCTCTGCAATCGCCAGCCCTACATTGGCAGCAGCCATCACGACGACGAAAGCTGTCACACCTTCGGTGTTGGCGGCCGAAGCAACGCTGAGCACTGCACTGGTCGTTGCCAGCGCCAAGCCCATGGCAGCCAAGGCCACGCCGGTCTCGGCCCCCTGCACGGCCGACTCGGAGCTCTCGATGTCAAACACGCGCAGCTTCCAGTACTCCTGCATCACACGCGCGTTGTCATACGCGGTGTAAGCGCCCTGGGCGGCCGCCTGCATCTCGCTCAATCGCGCGACACAGCCGATGCGCGCCGCCAGATCCCCCGGGCCCACGGCCACGGCCAAGTCATCGTAGGCGTTGTCCTGCGGACGTCCGGGAAGGTCAAAGCGCCAGGAGCCCCCTGCTCCCACCACGTTGTTGCCATCAAAAGCTGCGTTCTCGCCGGGGTGCACCAGAATGAACGCCACCGGCACACTGCTGGCCACGTTGCCAGCGGTCAACACGCCTGCTGCTGCGGGGTTGGCTGCGAAGCGGCGCAGCACCCGGCACCAGTCCAGACCGTTGGCAACGGTGCGGCGATTGCTTGCGGCGGTCTTGGCCGCAATCGCTCGGTCGCGTGCCGCAGTGACAGCAGCCGACGCAGAAACAGGCGTCTCCAGTGTGCCGGGGTAGGTAGGCAAATCCGGCATGCCGGTGAAATTGATGTTCAGGTCTGGCGACACAGCGTCTGCAGGCCGGGCGACCAAGTTCGGAACCACTGCCAGATCCCAGCCGGCGCCCCGGTTTACCCCGTAGTGGAGGCGCCCAAAATCGCTGCTCAGCCCCAGCAGCTTCCAGGGTAGGCGAACCGCCGTGGCGTCACCACAGCTTTCAATGCCGTTGGTGCCAGCGGCCGCACAGGGCAGCCGGTGGTTGGCCAGCACAAAGCCTTCTACCGCAGCCTGGGCTTCGCTCAACTGCTGCAGCATCGCAGGCCGCTGCATGGGCTCGCGCGTGGACACCACCCAGCGCCATACAAAGATGCCGATGAGGCCGAGGATGGCCATCACCACCGCCAGTTCCACCATCGAGAAACCGCGCTCGCGGTGCAGGGAGCGCTTCATCGCGTGCCCCCCTTCTGGTCTACCTGGATCAGGATTTCCATGGACATGTCCGGCGGCATGGGCGTGACGCCCCGGCCTGCGATGTTGCACGGCGGTGGATTGGCCGCCTGCGTCTGCAACTGGGTCAGCTGGTTTTGCGCATCGGTAATGCGGGTGTCGGCCTTCGCGAGCTGGCTTTCCAGGGCGGTGATCATGCGCTGAATCTTGATGGGGCGCAGGTACTTGGCATCGGGGTCCGGACTCGCACTCGATGTCCCCAGCAGATCATTGAGCGCGGCCAGTATCGCGCTGGTGGTGACAGCATCGCCAGGCTGGCACACACCCGCAAAGGTCGAAGTACAGGCCCACTCTGTCGCCAGCCCGGCCGTCAAAGTGGTGTAGCGCCCCGCGTTGAGAAGGTTGCTGTAGGCCGTCTGGTAGCTGCTCTGCGCGGAGCCCAGGTTGGATTGCGCGGTCGCCAGGTCATTTTGTGCCGCGGTCAAGTTGGCTTGGGCAGACGCCCGTGCAGCCACGGCGTCGTCGTACTCTTTCTGCAACGCCACCGGGTCGCTCAAAAGCGTTCGCTGCGACGTCTTTTCCAACCGCTGGACTTGCAATGACTCTTTCACCGCCGGGTTAGACGTGGCCGCGATCTGAAGATCCAGTGCGGCAATGTCTGCGTCGAGCTGCGCCAGCATGGTGGTGCGGTTGGCAATCATGTTGGCGTAGTTGTTCACCTGCGTCGTCCAGTTGTTGACGGCGTTCTGGTAGTTGTCCCTGCGCTGGGTGGCCCCATTCACGGCAAAGGACCGGGTTTCCCAGGTGTTGGCCGCATCCAGGAGCGGCTGCACCAGTCCATCGATGCTGGACGACAGGCCAGAGCGGCGGATCTGCGCGACCAGCGTATTCACCGCATTGGTTCTTGCGATGTTGGCTGCGGTCAGTTCGTTGCGCCGGGTGGCAAGCTCTGCGGCAATAGCGTTGCGATCATTGGTCGCGTTTGTCACCTCTGCCGTGGCCGCATTAATGGCTTGGGTCAGATCCACGGCAGGGCAGGTCAGGTCAGCAGCGTTCACAGAGCTGTCGGCCAACGCAAGCGCGTTGCCCGCCATGACGGCCGCCGCGATGTTCAAGCCCACAGACACGGCGTTTGCCGCGACCACCCCTCCCGTCAGTGCGATGGCCGCTGTGTGCTGTGGCGCAGCCGCGCACGCGTTGACAGCCAGCCCCAGCGTGGCAGCGCACAGAGCCCAAGCTACGGCAGCATTGCCTGCCTCCGAAATACCCTCCAGCACCGTGGCAGTGGTTTCGATGGCCGTGATGCCTGCGGTCAGTGCGGCAAACACAATGGCCTGCTTGGCAGAGTCGATGTTGCCCTCGCGCAGCTCATCCACCTGCTCCACCACATCGTGCGCCAACGCAACGGTGTTGACCGAGTCGATGAGCGGCTGGCAATGAAAGCTGATCAGCAGGCTCAGGTGCGAGCGCTCCAGCACAATATCGTTGTATGTGGCCAGCAGCGGTCTGCGGGCGGGGTCTTCCACAGCGGGATCGGCCGAAGCATTGGCTCCGTCAAACACAGAGTTGTTGCCATCCGCGTCGTCGTTCCCTGGGTGCACCAACGCGTAAGCGACCGAACGCACGGTGGGCGCACGCACTTCGGCCATGCCCGCCGCATAAGGTGTAGTCCGCCCCACCTCCAGGCGCTGGCACAGGTCGGTCAGGGTCAGGATGTCGGCCTGGTACGTACCCGACGCCGGGGTTTCCCGCATCGATGCGAACGTCCGGCCAGTGGTGTTGTATTCCAGCGGGCGCCAGGCATCCGTCAACACCGTCAAATCATTGGCGCCACCGCCGCGTTGGACAAGGTACCGAAGCTGACCCACCCCCACACCGGGGTCCGCGCCAGCCAGTTGGAGCGAGACAGACGGCAACCAGCCTTTCTGATCGCCAGCGGCGCAGTCTTCCAACCCGTCGCGGTCAACATCCGGGCACGGCATGCGCCGCAGCACAGTGGCGAAGTTGATGATCGCCCGGTCCGCCTGGGCAAGTGCCTGCCGCTCCTGCCGTGAAGAGTCGATGGCGGAACGCTCGCGCCATTGCAGGTAGCCCATGGCAGCCAGGCCTGCAATCACCGATATCAGCAACAAAACCTGCAGCAAGCCAAATCCCCGCGCGCGCGCAGGCGCTTGGCGGGATGCGGGGGTGTTCAAGTGAGTCATCAGCATGAAAAATGAAAGGCGGACTCGACCACTAGGGAAGACTTTGGCGCAGCCAGCCGGCCAGCTGGGTGGGAGATTCCGCTACCACCACATCGTCGGAGCCGAACCGGAGCGGCGCAGCAGGGCTGGCCGCACACAAACCCGCGCTGGTGTGCGGAGGGTCCAGCCGGTTGCCGTCGTTGTCTGCATCCTTGAGGGGCACCACCACCCAATACGCGACGGACATCACTGCATTGCCAGCGCAATTGATGGCCCCAGCCGCTCCAGCATCGCCCGTCAGGTAGGGCCGGTTGGTGGCCACAGCCAACGCAGCCAGGCCCGCTGCGTTGTTCAGGCCCACGATCAAATCAGAAACATCCGAGAAATTGGCCTCACCCGCGCTGTCGCCAGTCCGCTCTAAGGCCACGGCCAAGTCTGCATCGTCTGCCGCCGTAGCCGAGCCACTGCGAAACACGGCGTAGCGCGCGCGCAATGCCATCTCCGGCACCACCAGCCCCAGGCTCACATACGGGAACCAGCCCACCTGCACACCTGCCGTGCATACACCGCTGCCGGGAGCCGTCAATCCCTCGTACCCTGTGGCTGCGGCGCTGGTGTCCGGACACGGCAGACGGCCATGCCTCAGCGCAAATGCACGCACAAGGGATTGCAGCTGCTTGGCTTCGGCGCGCCCGCGTTCGATCTCCTGCTGCGAAGCAACGGTTTCATATCCGCTGAACGCAGCCCACGACAGGAGACCCGCCACCACCAGCACCACCGCAATTTCCACCAGGGACAACCCAGCCTGGCGCAAAAAAACAGGCCGCCCGGACGAGCGAAGCAGTGCATGGGTCATGGCTTGCTGCCCTGCGCGGCAGGTCGCCGCGTGTAGGCTTGAACATTGGCGGCAGCAGCGCTGATGCGCGCGCTGATCGCCTGCAGCTCAGCCAGGATGGCCTGCTTTCGGGCCACATCCTTCGGCGCCGTGCTGCTGCCCAAGCCTTGCAGTTCGCGGTTGAGCGCCTGGACCTGGCCGCTGCCCTCCAGCATTTCGCGCAGCGCCTGGAAGTACCGGGGATCAAACCGACCTTGCGAAAGCACCTCCAGCTCGGTGAGCAGCGCCTGGACCCTCTCCGGCGACGCCTGGGCACCTTGGGCCGTGATGGCGGCCAATTCTGTCCGAATCTGCCCCAATCGCTTGCGGCGCTCTTCCGTCCCCATGGATCCCGAACCGTTTGCGGCAACAGCTTGCGCAGAAGATGCAGCGCCACCCAAGGCACCAGGCATGGGGCCCGCAGCAGGGCTCTGCACGGTCGGCGCGGGCCCCGGCGACGCCCCGGCAGAACGCGGTGCCTGGAGCGGCGAATTGGTTGTCGAGCGGCCAGTCCCCCCCTCCCCCTGCCACAGCCACAAAGCAGCTCCCAGAACCAGCAGGGACAGCAGTCCCAGACCACCGCCAATCAATACGGGTTTGCGCATTCAGCACCCTGTCCTGCGAGATGGACAGGCCTCAACAAAAGACAAACCTCCGCCCCATGCAGGCGCCACACCGCACCGCCAGCGTGGAGGAGTTTGAAACTGCACCAACAGCATCACTGCCCCCCACCCATGGTCTGGGTCACGGACTGCCGAACCAGGTCGTAAACGGGCAACAGCAACGCAACAATCAGGAAGAGAAACAGGCCGCCAGCAACAAGAATGATCACTGGCTTGAGGATTTCGGCCAGCGATTTGACAAGCACCTCCAGGCGCTTGCGATAGTCGCCCGCCAGATGCGAGAGTTGCTGATCAAGGCTGCCCGACTCCTCACCCACAGAAATCATCCGCACCGCCATGGCCGGAAAGCCCCCCACGCGCCGCATGGAGGCAGAGACCGAATCCCCCCTCGAAACCGACTCCGCCACCTGGATCAGCCGTGTGCGGTAATAACGGTTCTTGGTAGCCCGCCCAAGAATGCGCAGACTCGACACCAGATCAACCCCGGCCCGCACAAGAATGGAGAGATGCTCTGTAATGTGCGCCATGCCAGACGACACAAGCAGCGTGCGCGCAATCGGCAGACGGTGCAGCAGGCTGTAGGTAGCCAACTGAAAACGCTCTGACCGCTTGAAGGCGATCATGCACACGGCAATCACCAACGCAGCGACCGCCAACACCCAGGGCAGATGGGTGGAGAGCAGGTTGGCGAAAGCCACCAGCCCCTCCGTGATCGGAGGCAGTTTGGCCTGCAATTGCTTGAACAGCCGCGCCATGCTCGGCACGACGTAGTAGATCCAGAAAATCGCAACGCCGATGATGGTGGCAAAAACGAAGGCAGGGTAAATAAGTGCTGTCTTGATATCGCGCCGAATGTTGATCATGCGCTCCACGTGTTCAGCCGCCTCGCCCAGCATCCTGTCGAGCGTACCGGTCTGGTCGCCGATGGATATGAGATTGCGCACCGTCTCGGGAAACACATTGGGATGGCGATTGAAGGCCTCAGTCATGCCCACACCGGCGTTCAAATCGTCCAGCATGTTGCGCGCCACAGCTGCCATGGCCGGGTTGCCTACGCTGTCGCTTTCGTCCACCAATGTTCTCAAGGCATCGAGCGCAGGGACACCGGCCCGCATCATCAACCCCAGGTCGCGCAGAAAGCCGCCGAGGTCCTCGCTTCGTACCTGCCTGCGGAACAGGTGCATGAGCATGTCGGTGACGGCGGCCAGCCACGCAGGAAAGCGCCAAAGCCCGATGACCGTGCCATCGGTGTCGGCCTCCAGGCGCATGCGCGCAGACAGGTCGCGTTTGACCGCCAGGCGCAACAGGCCGGACCTCACAGCGCCATGGGGGAGGAGCACCCGGTAGTAGTAGGTATTGAGATTGGCCATGCAATGGTTCCGCCCGAAAGGACTCAGTCCTCACCCACTGTGCGCAGGATTTCTTCCATGGTGGTCTCACCCGCCAGCACGCGGTGGCGCGCCAGCGTCAGGATCGGCCGCATGCCCGCAGCCACGGCGCGCTGGCGCATCTCGGACCGGGGAGCATCCGCAGCAATGGCATCGGCCAGATCGCGGTTGACTGCCAGCATTTCGTAGACCGGGAGCCGCCCCAGATAACCGGTGTCGCGGCAGTGGTGGCAGCCCATCCCATGGAAAACCTGCAGAGGCTCGGCCCCATTGGCATACCCCAGCCAGCGGCGCTCGTCGTCGGTCGCCGCGCGCGGTTTGGCACAGTGCGGACAAACGCGGCGCACCAGCCGCTGATTGATCACGGCGACCAGATTCTCCGCAATGGTTTCCGTATCCACACCCAGCAACTTGAGCCGTGGCATCACGCCAAAAATGCTGCCCACGTGCAAGGTGGAGAGCACCAGATGCCCGGTAGAAGACGCATCCAGTGCCGCACGCGCGGTTTCAGAGTCGCGGATTTCCCCCACCAGGATGATGTCGGGGTCATGCCGCAAAAAGTGCCGCATGGCATTGGCAAACTCGTAGCCCGCACGCCGGTTCACCTCGGTCTGGCAGGCCACCGGCACGCGGTATTCCACCGGGTCCTCCACGGTAAGCACGTTGCGCTCGATGAGGGGCTGCATGCGCAGTGCAGCATGCAGCGTGGTGCTTTTGCCCGAGCCGGTGGGGCCAGTGATAAGGATCAGCCCGTGGGGCTTGGAAAAAGCCTTGGCCATCACCGCCACGTCTTCCTCCAGAAAACCCAGGTCGGTCAACTTGTCCAGGTTGCTGCGCTCCGGCAAAAGGCGCAGCACCATGCGCTCTCCAAACTCGGAAATCAGCGTGGACACGCGGATGGTGAAGTTGTGCTCCATCACCTGGGCAGTGAAGCTGCCGTCCTGCGGCAAGCGCTGCTCACTGGCATCCATGTCGGCCTGCAGCTTGACATAGACCACCAGGCGATCCAACGCAGGCGACAGCGCGAACACAGGTCGCAACACTCCGTCCACCCGCAGCAGCACCGAACGGCTGCGTGCCGTGGGTGCCAGATGGATGTCGGTTGCACGCTCGCGCACCGCCAGATGCAACATGTGCTCCAAGAGCCGCGAGGGGCTGTAGGCGCGGTCCACATCCGCTTCCAGCTTGCGCACTTCGCTCTCAACCAAACGGGCCGGAGGATGTTCAGCAAAATAATAGTGCTGCTGAATCGCCTGGGCCACGCTGTCAAACTCGCCCTGGAAAAAGTGGCATGCCTTCCCCAGCTTGCGCTGCACCAGCTCGGTCACGGCATCCGGCTGGGCATCCCCCAGCACAACGTCAATCAGCCCTTCGCTGTTTTCCCGCACCGGCAGAAATCCATAGGTCAAGCACAGAGACCGATTGAAGATCCCTGCCACCGCCGTGTCGGGCTCCGGCATTTCGTCGGCGTTGACGAAGCGCAGGCCGCGTTGCTCGGCCAGCTGGCGCGCCACGTCGTTCGCACTGGCAAACCCCAGCTCGACCAAAAGGTTGCCCATGGGCACCTTTTCGATTTTCTGCTTCTGCAGCACATAGTCGATGGCGACGGCCGACACCAGGCCCGCATTGACCAACGCAGCGCCCAGGGAAGGGCTCTTTTCCTTCAGCACTGCAAGGCGCTCTGCGGCCGACGCACCGGCAGGCAGCAGCGGGTCCGACGTCTCCAGCAATGATTCAGCGGGGGGATGCATCCTGATGCTCCAGAAGTAAGAATGTCAGTTCGTCAGGCTTTCCCGTGGGGGGCAACCCATGTCGTTGCTGAAAGCGGGCGAGAGCCTCCCCTGTCTTCGAGCCAAAAAATCCATCGTCCAATTCGCGCGGGTCCAGCAGCCCCATGCCCTTGAGCTGCCCTTGCACCTTGCGCGTGGCCTGCTGCGCAGCAACGATGTGCCGCGCTTCATCCTTGCCAAGCCATGCCACCCAGGACTCTTTCTCTACTGAGAATCTGCAAAAGCGGGGGGAAGACTTCAACGAACCCACAACCCCATCGGGCAGGCGCTGCACGTGCACCACCTCGCCTGCTGCAGCAATGGCCTGCAGTTGGGCTTCACACACCCGGCGAGGAGAAGGCGGGTCTGCGGGGGGCGTGACCTGCCCACCCACCACAGCGGGCTGGGGCTGGCTGGCGGGCGCCACAGTGCTTGCCACCGGCACGCTCCCCTCCTCGGAAACGGCGGGAGAAAAAACCTGCGAAGGCCCAAACGCAAAACTTGCCACAGCCACTGTCGCCGTGGTTCCAGCCAGCACTCCCGCGAGAATCCAGGCTTTGCGGCGCCAGACCTCAGGCTGCGGAGGCGAGTTTGCAACCACCTCGTCCCCCAACGCGGGCAGGTCGGCAACTGCACGCTGCACCAGAGCAGCAGTCACCACCGATGCGCGCGCCCCGGCCAGGCCATAGAGGCAACGGTCCAGCACCAGATGGATCCGGCGAAGATTGCCCTCTGTAGACCGGTGCAATGCCTCAGCCGCTGCTGGCTCCAAAGAAAGGCGCCCTTCAGCGCCCGCTGCGTTGACACGAAAATCGAAGTAGCGGGTCACCTCGTCCTTGTGCAGACCACTCAAACGCGCGTGCTTGACGATGCGGCTCTTGAGTTGGCGCAACTGCGGCATTGCCAACGTCTGCTCCAGCTCCGGCTGCCCCACCAGCAGTATCTGCAAGAGCTTTTCCTGGCCTGTTTCCAAGTTGCACAGCAGGCGCACCAGCTCCAGGGATTCCACGCTCAGGTTTTGCGCATCGTCTATGACCAACAGCTTGATCTCGCCAGCTTGGTGCCCAGCAATCAGGAAATCCGTCAGGTGTGCCAAACCTTGTTCCACCGACTCCGTCGGCGGAAGCCCAAAATCGGTCTGAATGGCCGACAGCAGAGCGCTGTCCTGCAGGAACGTATTCAGAATCAGGGCCGAGTGACAGTTCTTTCCCTGCAAGGTATCCAGCAAACGCCGCACCAGCGTGCTTTTACCCAGTCCTACCTCCCCCGTCAGCAACACAAAGCCCTTGCGAGCTTCAATGCAGTGGGCGATCTCGGCGAAGTCCTCTTCCAGCCGGGGGGTAAAGAAATACGAGCCCGCATCCGGTGTGGGTGGAAACGGGTTGCGCGACAACCCCAACGTCGCGTAGATGGAGCTGCTGGTCATTGCCGCGCCGCAGGAGTGAACTGTGCCAGGGCCGCACGCAAAGCGGCGGAGTCTGGCTGCAACCGCGCTGCCGCATCCAGCGTGGCGCGGGCTTCTTCCGTTTTGTGCTGGCGAGATTGGATGCTGGCCAAATTGATAGCCGCTTCCTCATCTCCGGGCATGCGCTCAAGGATGGAGCGGTACCCGTCTGCCGCAGCCGCATCACGCCCGGCCCGCAGGTCAAACCACGCCTGAGCGCGCATCAACCCCAAAGAACCAGCTGGCAAGCGCTCTTTAAGCGCCGCCAGTTCACGCTCGGCATCTTGGGTCCGCGTTTCCTTCATGGCCGCCACAAATCGGGCAAAGCGAAGTTCCACCGGGGTATCGTCCACGGCAGGGGCAGGAGCAACGGGGGCTGCGGAATTGCTCCCCCGCAAAGGCTGCCGCACAGGTGCCACACGCGCAGAGGCTTGCACGGACGTTGATGGCTGGTCACCCGAAGGAGGAGAGACTGCGCCTTTGGCAATGGCAACGCTCCTCGCAGCAGGTGCAGGAGACGGGGCCGGGACTGCCGACACGTTCGACTGCGCGCCCGAACTCAGGACGGTCGGGGTCGGCAACGCAGCCGCGGCCACAGGCCCGGCCTTGGCAACGGGCTCTACAGGAGCTGCGGCTACGGGACTCGTTTGCACAGGCTGAATTGCCTCAGTCGCCGTCGGCGCTGCGGCTGCAACGCTGGAGGGGGCAGCACCGTCAAGCATGGCTGGTTTGGGCGCAGGCGCCACTGCGGCAGGGGTGAAATCGGCTTTAGGCTGTCGCTGGTTCTGCCAAACAAACCAACCCAGCACACCCGCTCCCAACACTACGCCGAAAGCGACCAGGGCATCCAGCCAGGCCGGACGGCGACGCGGCGCACTTGCGGGCGCACGCGCTGCGGCAGGCGCTGGGCCCTGGGGCGCGTCCATGGATTTCAGCGCGTCGTGGATGAGGCTCATAGCACACGCACCCGCAGAACGATGACCAACTCACGGCTGCCATGCACCTTGTTTTCGTTGCCAAACAACTTGCCCAGCAGAGGAACATCCGACACACCCGGCGCGCCCCGGTCGTTGCTGGAGCTGCGCTGGTCAATCAACCCACCAACCACCACCACATCACCATCCCCAACGTTCAGGGTGGTGGTCAGACCTTTGTAGCTGACCTTGGGCAGTGAGACCAAATTGCTCCCCCCCACAGCCACCAACTGCAGGCTGGCAGGATCCACATCGCTTTGCATCGGGTTGAGCATCAGCTCAATGCGCCCATCATCACGCACCATGGGAAGCACGCCCACCATCACACCGGAAAACACCGTGTCTGTCTGCACGCTCGACGACGTCGTAGAAGCACCACCGCCGGGCACGGTCTGCGTAGAAGCCGACTGCGACACATAGCGTGAACTGGTCCCCACAGACAGCAGCGCAGGCGTTCCATTGCGTACCTGGACATTGGGGTTGGAGAGCACTTTCAGATTGCCAAACGAACGCAGCGCGTTGATCACGATCCCATAGTTGCTCCCCTGGTAGGAAACACCCAGGGCAGGGCCTGCCACGCTGCCGATCAGTGCTGCAGGAATCGAGATGGCACGTGCTGGGTACCCCGACGCAGCGTTGGGTAGCGTCCCGGTGCTGCCTCCCAGTTGCATGGGCGAAGACCCAAACCCCGCAGCCAGACGGCTGCGCAGCGAAGTCCAGTCCACGCCAAACTCGAAGTTGTCCGAAAGCTGCACGTCAATCAGTTGCGCTTCGACATACACCTGCTTGCCCAGTACCTTGTGCACCTGAGCCAGCATCTTTTCGACAGCGCGCATCTTGGATGGCCGGGCTTTCACATAAAGCGTCCCGGTCATCTTGTTCAGAGTGAAGCCACTGTCTTCTCCCATCGTGGCCAAGGGGGCCTGGGGCAAAGGCGCTGGCTTGCCGGGCGTGGGCGCACCGGGCCACCCTGGGACGCCTCCAGCGGCGGACGACAGGTTCATGTTCTGCTGCTGCAGCTGTTGCTGCTGGGCCGCCCGCTCCTGAGTGTTGTCTCCCAGGACCGACTTGAGCGCGCTTTCCAGTTCCAGATAGGGGTCGGTATTGGAGCCCCCGGAGCCCGCCATGGTGAGGCTCCCCTGCTGGGCGCCAGAGCCGCTGCTGCCACTGCTTCCGCTGCCGCCCGAATTGCTATTGCCAAACACGTTGCCACCAGACCCCATCTGGATGCTGGACTTGGTGTTCAGGAAATTCAGTGCAAAGAATTTTTCTTCAGTGAGATTCACCCGCAAGGTGTTGCCCCGAAACTCCCCTGCCACATCGTAGGTGCGCAGGACTTCATTGAACCCCTCACGCAACGTCACCTGGCGCAAGTGCATGTCCGCCAGTTGCCCGCCCTTCAAAACGTTCGGGTCCACAATCAGATTCAGGTTGCCGGCGTCAGCGAACGCACTCAGGATCTGGCTGATGCTGGCCTTGGACATCGCCACATTGATCAGCTTGCCCTCCAGAGGGTCAAACACGGGAGCTACTGGCGCAATGACAGGCGCCACGGTTGTTTTGTTAATTTCAGCCAGCAACATCTGCTGGTGTGCGAGCAACCTTTGCGCCTCCTGTGCGGCGTGTTCGCGCATCTGATCTGCAGCCGCTGTATCGGGCGGAGGCAAGCTCGCGGCGCTGCGCGGCGGCTGGTTGGCACACCCGCTCAGTACCAGAGCGGCACAAACCAGGGCCAAAGGCTTGAAAAACGGGGGATTGTTCATATCGCTGTCCTTGGCGCTACTCGCGTGATTCTTGAAGTTGTCGTGAGGAAAAGGCCATGCGGTCACACGACAGGCCGGAACACCTGGTCACACCACATCCATACATGCCTGCATACCTGCGTGCTGTCGTCATGGCAGGCTCCTGATCGGGCCAACCTGCCCCCCCGGAACCCCCGCACGGAACTCCTGGGTGTTGATGCTGGCCAGGGACCCATCGGCCCATCGCAACGTTCCAACCCGCAACTCGCCTGAAGGCAAGGTCAGGGTCTGCCGCCCCAGCCGCTCTGTGACCGTGGCTTCATTGGGTTGCACGCGAACAACGCGCCCCCCTCCCTCCAAACGCGAGCCCTGCCGTGCAAGGTGACCATCGATCACCACGGACTGGGTCTCTGCCGCCAGATCGTCCATGTGCAGGGACAAGGATCGGCGTGGCATTTGCACGCTTCCCACCACATCGCTGCCTGGCAAGGGCAAAGCAATCAGCCCCTGCGGGTCAGTCCCTGCGCGAGAAGCCTGCGCCTGCACGCGTGCCATCGCATCAAAAGCGTCAGCAACCCGTGCCTGGTCGGTGCGCAAGGCCGCTGGCAAAGGCGCCAGCTCCGCCGTCACAGGGCGTACAGACGGGGTCCGAGCCTGCGTCAACTGGAACACCCCATAAAGGCCCCACCCCAAAAGAAGAATGGCGAGGCCATTCAAGAGCAATGCCGCGTATTTCATGGTTTCACGTTTCCTGATGCTGTTGCCGTTGCCACCAGCTCATAGGAGAAGGCGCCAGGGACGGTGTAGGTCGGATCCACGGCTTTGAGCGTCCAGCCCGCCGCAACCAGTTGCGACACCCATCGCGTCACTGCCGCTGATGCGCCCGGCGCCATCACGCCATCCACTCGGAAAGCACGCACGCGGGACTGGCCAGTGGTCGTCTCCAAGCGCACACGCTGGATGCGAATGTCCTTTCCTGAAGACGCCTTGAGCAGCGCCATGAAAGCCACGGGATCGTGCCGAGCCCCTTCATCCAAAGCACGCGAAAACTCCGCCACAGGCAAAAGCTTCTGCGGTGCCTCCACAGACGACACCGCCTGAATGCGGTCGCGCAGCGCGCTCAACTCTGCGCGCTGGCCCTGGCCCACTGCCTGCTGCTGCTCAGCCATCTGCCCCACGAGCACGCCGACAATGGCCAGGACAACCCCCACCACGGCCGTTACCACAGCGACTGGAGCCACCCAACGCTCGGACCGCCACGCCAACCGGTCAACCACAGGGTTTAGGGCGTGCCGCCCGGCTGCCTCCCGTGCCAGCCTGGGCAATACGGTGTGCACACGCTCCCCTGCCAGTACCAATTCTTGAGGTGGCAGAACGGCAGGATCGCCACCCAACACAGCGCGCAAAGCGGCCAGACAGCTGTCGCCATCAGAAGGCTGCTGTGTCCACAGCGCCCCCCACTCCACCGCATCGGGTCCGAGGCGTGCCAAAAGGGCACTGTGGTTGGCAGTCACTACCTGGGCAGCGCTCGCCATGGCCGAAGCGCCGGAACCCAGGGCCTGGGTAGAGCCAAACGCCATGCCTTCCTCGGTCTCGATGAAGCACATCACCCGCCGCTGGGACAGCATCAAACGCGCGTTACCCAACTTCACTCCGTGGCAGAGGAGTCCAGGCGCCATCATCACGAGGCAATGGTCCGACTGCTCTTGCGCCCACTGCGTGCAACGCTGCCAGAGGTCCAGCGAAATGGCCGAGAAGAACACCTGAAAACCGCCTGGCAGCTTGACCAGGCGATGAACAACCACGTGTGCCACCCCCTCCACCAGCCCTTGGGTACGGACCCGCTTTTCAATCAGCGCCGTGGCGTACTCCGCCTTGCCCTCAAACCGCCACACATCGGTGAAGACATCATCCAGGTCAAGCACCACCAGCGCGCTGTGCGTCAACCTTGGCCAGGCTGGCACCTCCTGTGCCTGGTGGCCATGGCAGTGCAACCATCCGGCACTGGCAACGCGATACACATGTTCGGCGCTCATGGGGTCACCCTAGGCGATGGAGGTTGAGATACAGACACGGTCTGAAAGTGCAGCGTGCCCGTAACGCCCAGCGTCAGTCCCTGATCGCCAGCCTGTGGTGGCTGAAAAAGGCTTGCCTCAGGGGACACGGTGGCGATATCGAATACATCGGCAATGAAAATCTGGCCTGCACCGCCACGACCAAGCTCTCCCAGAAACTGGGCAGCCTCCGCGCGGGTAGCGGGCCCCTGGGCGCGGCGCAGCCTGCGCTCGCCCCACTGAGCAGGATCAAATCCCATCCGCTGCACCTGCTGCGCCACGTCCTTGATTGAGCGCACCAGTTTCTCGCGCTGCTGCACCTCGGGGATCAGACGGCGGGCACTGTCCAACTCCAGCTGGAGCTGAGCGAACTGCTGGCGCTCCCAAGCCAGTCGCTTGAGTCCACCGTGCGCCAACCAGGCTCCGCCCCCTAACAGGGCTGTCGCCAGTGCCAGGAAGGCAAGCTTGAACGTGCGGGCGCCGTTCAATTACTGCTCCATCGTCCAGTGGGCAGTCAGCAGGATGACGCGATCCTCGTCAAAGGTGCGCCCCGTGGCTGTTCCACCAGCATTGCCGCTGGTATTGACGACCGCTTGGCGCGCGTCGCTGTTGGTCATCGCGCTGTTAGCAGCGGTGTTGGCGATGTTCACCCCTTCTGTGTTGTTGGCCTCCCATTGCGTGCCAGGCGCGTTGGCTTCAGCAGCAGCACTGTGCGCGGGGCGGCTCTGAATGCGGAAGCGGCCTTCACGCGAATCGGGCTTGCCATCAATCACCTGGTCCATGAAGCGCGCCAGATCGGGAGTCAGGCCACGAATCACCATCACGTTGCCCGCACCGCTGGCAGTCCCCGAGGTGTTCCACTGGAAGCAGACCTGCAACTCCACCGCATTGCCATTGGAGTCGATATAGAGAAAGCGGTCCTCATGCCCTTCGCCCCGGCCTGGGGGCATGCGCACACCAGCGCGCGTCATCAGGGTACGCAGGTTCTGGGTCGCCAGGGCTGCGTCACCCGCGCCCGCCTGGCCGGCGGTATACCCTTGTCCGCTGCAAATTTTGAGACCTCGGTTGGCAAAATTCTCGGGAATTCCCGCCACAGCCATAGACCCCGCACGCGTACAGGCATTGGTGCCAGCCGGAATCTCGGTCTCTGCGCCATTGACCATGTAGGTGGGCGCTTGCTGGCAATCACCCAGAGTCACGCCCGTACGCTGGTAGTACTGGTCATAGGCCATCTTCCACTGGTAGGCGAACTTGTTCACCGCCTTCTGGTACTCCGCGTTGCGCTGAACATCTTTGGCAATGGCCACGGCACCAATAATGAGGCCAATGACGGCCAGCACAATCGCCAGTTCGACCAGCGTGAAGCCCTGCTGGACCTTGCGGCCCAACTTGCGAAATGAATGGGTTCTAGACATTAGAAATCTCCGGCAATGGTTCGATACGGATGGGGATACGGACTGAATGGCAGCAAGGACGCTCTACTGATTCATCTTGTAGATGGCCGTGACAATGGCCACCTGGTCTTCATCGAAGCTGCGGTTGTTGTTGGTGCCAATCAGGTCACGGTTGGTGGCCTGCCATTCCTGGCCTGGCCCATTGATGGGGCTGCCGCCCGCGTTGTTCGCCACCCCTTGGCGGCGGAAACGGCCTTCGCGCTCGTCGGGCTTGCCATCAATCATCTGATCCAGTGATCGGGCCAGATCGGGCGTCAAGCCCGTGATGATCATCACGTTGCCAGCCCCTTCGCCCACAGCGTTGTCTGCAGATCCGCTGGCCAACGGGACATTCCACTGAAAGCAAACCTGGATTTCCTGAGGATTGCCGTTGGTGTCCAGGTAGACATAGCGGTCTTCCAGGCCTTCGGCCCGGCCCGGGGGCATACGAACACCGGCACGGGTCATGAGAACGCGCAAATCCGTGCGATCCCCCACCCGCGCGGTCATGCGCTGGCTGATGGCTTTGTCACAAATCGCGCCGGGAGGCGTCACCGTCGTCATGTTGCGCCCCGACCGGCCCGCAAAGTTCTCACCGTTCACCATGTTCTGTGGTGCAGTCTGGTTGTCCCCCAGTACCACGCCAGCCCGCTGGTAGTACTGGTTGTACGCCTGCTCCCACTGGTCAATGAACTTGTTCTTGATCTTGGTGTATTCGGCGTTGCGCTGAACATCCTTGCCAATGGCGACCGCGCCAATGATCAGGCCAATGACCGCCAGCACAACAGCCAGCTCGACCAGCGTAAAACCCTGCTGGCGCGCGGCGCGCGAGCGGCTGGTCAGGTGTTTGAATACTTGTTTCATGATGGTGTTTTCCTCGCCCCGATTACTGATTCATCTTGTAGATGGCGGTCAGGGTGATGACCTGTTCTTCGTCGCGGGTGTTGCCCGCGCCGGAGGCGGTGGGAGCTGCCGCACCACGGCCATAGGAGTTATTGGCGGACCACTCAACACCAGGTCCATTGGGCGTTCCGTTGGCTATTCCCCTCAGGCGGAAGCGACCCTCCTGCGCATCTGGCTTGCCATCGATCATTTGATCCAGCATGCGAGCCAGGTCAGGCGTGAGCCCTGCGATCACCATCACATTGCCCGCGCCTTCAGGGGTGCTCGGTCGATTCCACTGAAAACACACCTGGATTTCCTGCGGTGAGCCGTTGGTATCGGTGTACACAAAAAGGTCTTCCTGCCCCTCAGCACGGCCGGGGGGCATGCGGATGCCAGTTCGCGTCATGTGCTGGCGCAGATCGTTGGTGTTCGCAACGAAAGCGTTTGCAGAGTCACGAATCACGGCATCTGCTTCGGGTGTGTGCGCGCAGACAGGTGGAGGCAAGGCTGCAGCACTCATGTCGCCACCGGACGTCGGCTCGCCCGCAGCAGCCACATAGGCAGCTCCATTGACCATGATGCGGGGCGATGTCTGGCTGTCCCCCACCACCACACCCGTGCGCTGGTAGTACTGGTTGTATGCCTGCTCCCATTGGTCGATGAACTTGTTCTTGATCTTGGTGTATTCGGCGTTGCGCTGAACATCCTTGCCAATGGCAACCGCACCAATGATCAGGCCGATGACCGCCAGCACAACAGCCAATTCCACAAGGGTAAAACCACCCTGCGTCGCTCGGTTACCGGGAGAACAGTGCATGCGCCGAGCAGGCAGAACGGAGAGAAGTGATCGCATGATTTCCTCAAGCGTTGAAAGAAGAGTGAGCGCGAAGATTACTAAACGTAACGAAAGTTAACAAATCAAAACTGGGCTCAGCAACCGGACTGTTCAGCCCTCATCAACCGTACCCGGCTGCCCAGAAAAGCACCGAAAAACGGCAGCCCTCCAAAACAAGAAATCATTGATTTTTCTTATTCAAATCAATAAGTTAACACCCAACCTGACTAACTTTCTGTCTTCAAAAGAAGGTGCGCAAGCATCGCGCATGCAGGCTCTCGATGCCATAGTGCGTATGTATTAGTGACACAACAGCAACAAAAACAAACAATCAAATTCAATGATTGGTAGTTTTTAACTATTGGAAAAACAAGGGTTTTCAAGGGGCTGTCAGCACCAGGTTTTGGCGTTGAAAACCTAGGCGCAAAGCTGCGACAAACATGCGCGACTGGATAGCGCGCGCAAGCGTTCGAACTTGGATGGAAGCCGTGTGAAAACGGCGCGCCCGGAACAGGCTAAGAGTGCACGCCCTACCCTTTTTTGCCGGAGACACGGCGACGCATGCCCAAAGCCAACGGCTCAGAAGAACTCACAGCATGCGAAGACTTGGAGAGACGGGATGTGGTGTGCTGGTGCAGGTGCTCACCCCACCGCTGTCCACTTCTGCTCACTGGCCGCAGACGCCAACACCCGCTCGATGAAGCGCACGCCGCGCGCACCGTCTTCCACGCGCGGGTAGTCGGCGTGCAGCGGGTCGGCCGCCGTGCCTGCCTGCCGTGCGCGGATGTCGGCGGCCACGCCCAGGTAGACGTTGGCGAAGGCTTCGATGAAGGCCTCGGGGTGGCCCGCAGGAATGCGCCCGGCCTGCAGCGCGGCAGGGCTGAGCCAGGGCGAGCCGCGCGTGAGAATGCGGCGCGGGCCGTCCACGGGGGAGTGGATGAGCTGGTTGGGTTCTTCCTGCCGCCAGGTGATGGTGCCCAGCGTGCCGGACACCTGCAGGCGCAGGTCGTTCTCCAGCCCGGCTGCCACTTGCGATGCCACGATGAAGCCGCGCGCGCCGCTGTCGTAGCGCAGCAGCAGCTGGGCGTCGTCGTCCAGCCTGCGCCCGGCGCCAAAGGTGGTGAGGTCGGCGCACACCCAGGCGGGGTGCTGTCCGGTGACGGTGGCGGCCAGGTTTTCGGCGTGTGATCCGATGTCGCCCAGCGTGCCTGCGCTGCCGCTGCGCGCCGGGTCCAGCCGCCAGTCGGCCTGCTTGTTGGCGCCGCCCTCTTCCACGGCGGTGGCCAGCCAGCCCTGGTTGTATTCGACGGTGATCTTGCGCAGTGTGCCCAGCGCACCGCTGTGCACCAGGTAGCGCGCCTCGCGCACCATGGGGTAGCCGGTGTAGTTGTAGGTCACGCCGAACACGGTGCCCGCCTTCTTCACGGCGGCCACCAGCTCGTCGGCCTGCGCGCGGGTGTGCACCAGCGGCTTGTCGCACACCACATGGAAGCCCGCCTGCACAAACGCCAGCGCCACCGGGTGGTGCACATGGTTGGGGGTGACGATGCTTACCAGGTCGATGCGCTCATGCGCCGGGCGGCGCAGCTCGTCGGCCAGCAGGTCCTGCCAGCTGCCGTGGTTGCGGTCGTCCGCCAGGCCCAGTTCGGCGCCGGATGCGCGCGCCCGCTCGGGCGATGAAGACAGCGCGCCGGCCACCAGCTCGAACTGGCCATCGAGCGCCATGGCTTTGCGGTGCACAGCGCCGATAAACGCGCCGTGGCCGCCGCCCACCATGGCGTAGCGGAGCTTTCTAGGACTGGACATACGAAACGCCTTTGCTCGCTGTGTGTTGTTGTTATCGGTTTTATGCAGGGGTGCGGCTAAGCCTGCTTGTCGCGCGCAAACACGGCGTCGAATGCACCGGCGGCGGGCTTGAAATCCAGCCGCTTGCAGAACCCCGCGCTCTCGGTGGCGCCGTGCACGCGGTCCATGCGGCTGTCCTCCCACTCCACCGAGAGCGGGCCTTGGTAGCCGATGTCGTTGAGCGCGACGATGATGGATTCGAAATCGATCATCCCGCGCCCCACGCTGCGAAAGTCCCAGTTTCGCCGCGCATCGCCAAAGCTGGTGTGCCCGCCAAACACGCCCACCGTGCCGTCGCCCTTGCCCCACCACACGTCCTTCATGTGGGCGTTGTAGATGCGGCCGGCAAACTGGCGGATGAACCTGATGTAGTCCACGCCCTGGTAGGCCAGGTGGCTCGGGTCGAAGTTGAAGCCGAAGCGCTTATGGCCGCCGACCGCTGCAATCGCGCGCTCGGCCGAGGCAATGTCGAATGCGATCTCGGTGGGGTGCACTTCGAGCGCAAAGTTGATGTCGTTCTCTTCGAACACATCGAGGATGGGGCCAAAGCGCTGCGCAAAATCAGCAAAGCCCTTGTCCCAATACGCCTGCGTGGTGGGCGGAAAGGCATAGATCGAATGCCACACCGATGATCCGGTGAAGCCCGTCACCGTCTTCACGCCAAACTTGGCGGCAGCGCGCGCTGTGTCCGACAGCTCGGCCGCTGCGCGCTGACGCACGCCTTCGGGCTCGCCATCGCCCCACACATGGGGCGGAAGGATGGACTGGTGGCGCTCGTCGATCAGATCGCACACGGCCTGCCCCACCAGGTGGTTGCCGATGGCAAAACACTGCAGGCCGTGCTGGGCCAGCAGTGCGTGTTTGTCTTTGACGTACTGGGGCGACGACAGCGCCTCCTGCACGTTGAAATGGTCGCCCCAGCAGGCCAGCTCCAGGCCGTCGTAGCCCATGCTGCGTGCCAGCGGCGCGAGTTCTGCCAGCGGCAGGTCGGCCCATTGGCCGGTGAAAAGGGTGACGGGTCTTGGCATGGCGGCTCCAAGGGCGTGTGGTTGCGGATGTACAAGCGGCAAGCAGCTATCTTTTCAATAGCTGCTTGCGCTTGATGAATAAGCGCTACAGGCCTATTTGATTCAAAACACCATCAGAACGGCGAATCGGGGAAGTAGAAATCCTTCGCCGTTTCCTTGGTGATCAGCACCGACGGAATGATGGTGTTGGCGGGCAACTTCTCGCCCTTGATACGCGCCTCGGCCGTGAGCTTGATCGAGTCGTAGATGAACTTGGGGCTGTACGACACGTTGGCCTGGATCAGCGGGTTGCTGCCATCCATCAGCGTCTTGATCATGCCCTTGGCACCCGCGCCGCCAAACACCAGCTTGATGTCCTTGCGCTTGGCCTGCTCGATGGCCTTGAGCACGCCCACGGCCATGTCGTCGTCAGCCGCCCACACGGCGTCGATCTGCGGGAAGCGGGTCAGGTAGTCCTGCATCACCTTGAAGGCGTCGTCGCGGTTCCAGTTGGCGTACTTGGCATCCAGCAGCTTGATGCCGGGGTGGTTCTTCAGCACGCTGTTGAACGCGTCCATGCGCTCGTTGTCCAGCGTGGTCGCAATGCCGCGCATGGCCACCACGTTGCCCTTGCCGCCCAGCGCCTTGGCGATGTACTCGGCCGGAATCTTGCCGAACGCGGTGTTGTCACCCGCCACATACGCGTCCTG
This sequence comes from Acidovorax sp. BL-A-41-H1, assembly GCF_051942715.1. Lineage (NCBI taxonomy): Bacteria > Pseudomonadati > Pseudomonadota > Betaproteobacteria > Burkholderiales > Comamonadaceae > Acidovorax > Acidovorax sp. BL-A-41-H1. Next base: position 38,291 of record NZ_JBPVJQ010000014.1, read on the forward strand.
CGCGCTGGTGTCGGTCAGGCCCCGGTCCACCACCGTCACGTACACGCCCTTGGCCTTCACTTGTGCCACGGGCTTGGTCAGCGCCGCCGATTCGAACGGGAAGATGACCAGTGCATTGATCTTGTTCACCGTCACCAAGTCTTGCAACTGGTTGGCCTGCTCGGGCGCGCCGCCTGCCGTCTTGACGATGACTTGCAGGCCGGGGTGGGCCTTTTCCAGGTCCTTCTTGGCCTGGTTGGCCCAGTACACGATGCCACCGGTAAAGCCGTGCGTGGCCGACGGAATGGCCACGCCCACCACCGTCTTGTTGGCCTGCGCCATGGCAGGGGCGGCCAATGCCAAGGCGGCGGCGCCCACGGCCGAGAGGGCCAGGCGGCGGGTGAAAGAAGAAAGTTGGCTGCTGTTCATGCGTTGTCTCCTGTTGCTTTGGAATATGGCCATGGAAGCTGGCCGGCTGGGGAACACGAAAGTCAAACGACCTACCGAGAAAACCGAAGATCCATCACCGCTTTCCGCGCTGCATGAAGGCAACCGCGATGATCACGAACCCCTGCACCGCCGCATTCAGGTACACGCTGATGATGCTGGTGAGGTTGAGGATGTTGCTGATGACCGAGAGCAGGATGGCGCCCACCACCGTGCCGGTGATGCTGCCCGCCCCGCCCTTCAAGACCGTGCCGCCCACGATGACGGCAGCAATCGCCTCCAGCTCCCACAGCAGGCCCGTGGTGGGCGATGCAGAGCCCAGGCGCGGTACGTAGAGCAAGGTGGCGATGCCTACGCACACGCCGAGAAGCATGTACGTGAGGATCTTGATCTTGTGCACGTCCACCGCCGCGTACTGCGCCACCTGCTCGTTGGAGCCGATAGCCTGCACATAGCGGCCATAGGCCGTGCGGTTCAGGATCACGCCGCCGATGACAGCCACCAGCAAAAAGACCCACACCGGAATCGGCACACCCAGCAGGTTGGCGTAGTACACCGGGCTGTAGATGTCCGACAGATCGTTCTCCAGGGTGATGGCCCCGCCGTTCGAAAAGTACGTGAGGTACGCACGGAAGATGCCCAGCGTGCCCAGCGTGACGATGAAGGGCTCGATGCGCCCCTTGGTGATGAGCAGGCCGTGCACCAGCCCAAACACCGCGCCCAGCACCACCGCCAGCAGCATGCCCACCACCACGGCCGCCATGGGCGAGCCCAGCACGGGCGCCATCGCGTTCATAAACAAGATGACCGAGCCCGCGATCAGCGCCGCCATCGACCCCACCGACAAATCGATGCCGCCCGAGATGATGACGAAGCACATGCCCACCGCGATGATGCCGATGAAGGCCGTGCGCGTGAGCACGTTCATCACGTTGTCGTAAGTAGCGAAGTTGCTGTTGAGCAGCGTGCCGGCAATGCACAGCAGCACCAGACCGATGACCGGGCCCAGGCCGTGCAGCTTGCCCCACCAGGCGCTGGCACCGGTGGCGGCCGCAGCGGCGTGGCGGCTGCCGCCCGCCTGGGGGGCAGCGGTGTTTTCAGCGGGTACCTGTGGCATGGGCGATCAACTCCTCTTCGGTCAAATGGGGTTCTTGCAGCGTGGTCTGCAGCCGCCCGGCGCGCATCACCGCCACGCGGTGGCACAGGCCGATCAGCTCCATCAGTTCGGACGAAATCACCACCACCGCAAGCCCCTGCTCTGCCAGGCGCTGCACCAGGTGATAAATCTCGCGCTTGGCGCCCACGTCCACGCCTCGCGTGGGCTCGTCCAGCACCACCACGCTGGGGCCGGGGTGCAGCACCTTGGCCAGCGCCAGCTTTTGCTGGTTGCCGCCCGACAGCGACGACGCGCGCACCTCCAGCGACCCGGTGCGGATGCCGAACTCCTGCACCGCATCGCGCAGCGCAGCCTGCTCGGCCGCCGGGTCGAGCCAGGGCTTGGCATAGCGCTCCAGCGCCATCAGCGTCAGGTTGGGCCGCAGGCTGAAATGCACATGCAGGCCCTTGCCCTTGCGGTCTTCGCTCAGGTACGTCAGGCCGTGGCGCGCCGCATCGCGCGGGCTTTTGAGCTGCACGGGTTTGCCAGCAATTTCTACCGTGCCGGCCGAGCGCGGGCGCAGGCCCAGCAGGCCCTCGAACAGCTCGGTGCGGCCCGCGCCCACCAGCCCGGCAAAGCCCAGGATCTCGCCACGCCGCACGTCAAAGCTCACGTCCTCGGCCCAGCCCGGCACCGTGAGGCCGCGCACTTTGATGGCGGGCTCTCCACCCGCAGGCGCAGGCAGCTTGGGCGGGAACAAATCCGCCAGCTCGCGGCCCACCATCAGGTTGGCCATCTGCCGCCGCGTCACGCTGGCCGTGGCCTCGCGCGCCACCAGTAGGCCGTCGCGCATCACCACCACCTCGTCGGTGGTGCGCTCCACTTCGTCGAGCTTGTGCGATATGTAGATGATGGTCACGCCCGCCGCCTTGAGCCCCGCCATCAGCGCAAACAGGCGCTCCGTCTCGCCGGGGGTCAGCGTGGCAGTGGGCTCGTCCATGATGAGCAGGCGCGCATTGCGGGCCAGCGCGCGGGCAATCTCCACCAGCTGCTTTTCGGCCACTATGAGCTTGCGCACCCGCGTGTCCGGGTCCAGCGGCAGGCCCACTTGCGCCAAGGCAGCGCGCGTCTTCTCGCGCATTGCCTTGTCGTCCAGGAAGGGGCCGCGCTTGATCTCATGGCCCAGGAAGATGTTCTGCGCAATCGTCAGGTCGTCCGCCAGGTTGAACTCCTGGTGGATCAGCACAATGCCCTGCGCCTCGGCCGCGCGCGAGCCGCCGCCCGGTGCGCGCACCGCGCCGTCCACCACCACCTCGCCGGTGGTGGGGCTCTCGTACCCCGCCAGAATCTTCATCAGCGTGGACTTGCCCGCGCCGTTCTCGCCCAGCAGGCCGTACACCCTGCCCGGCTGCAGCGCAAAGCCGACGCCGTGCAGCACGCGCACCGGGCCAAACTCTTTGGTGACGTTGCGGAACTCGACGGCTACGCTCATCGCACAGCCCCTGTTCCTACAACTGCTCCAACGCCCGCACCCGCCACCGAGCCCGCGCGCGACAGGCTCTCCTGCATCGCCAGCACGCCCGCGCCCACCACACCGGCATCGTCAGCCAGAGGGGCGTATTGAATCTCCAGGTGCCGCGTCGACAGCGCCAGCGACCGGTGGTACACGCTCTGCCGCACCGACGCCAAAAACAGCGGCCCCATGTCCGTCACCCGCCCCGCAATGAACACATGCGACGGGTTGAAGAAGTTGACGATGGACGCCAGCATCTGCCCCACCAGGCTGCCCGCGCGCTGGATGATGGCGTTGGCCGCCACATCGCCCGTGCGGCTGGCCTGGGCCACGTCTTCAATGGTCAGCGTGCCCGTGCTTTGCAGCCGCTCGGCCAGCAGCGCGCTCTCACCGCGCTGCGCAGCCTCCACGGCCATGCGCGCCATGGCGGGCGCTGCAGCCATGGCCTCCACGCAGCCCTGGTTGCCGCAGTGGCAGCGCGGGCCGTGCTGGTCCACACAGATGTGGCCCACATCGCCTGCCGAGCCATTGGCGCCCCGATACACCTGCCCGTGGCACACGATGCCGCAGCCAATGCCCGTGCCCACCTTGATGACCAAGAAGTTGGGCAGATTGCGCTGCAGCCGGTACATCTCGCCCAGCGCCATCAGGTTCACATCGTTGTCCACAAACACCGGCGCGGCAAACGCCTCGCGCAGGTAGTCGCGGATGGAAAAGCCGTCCCAGTCGGGCATCAGCGGCGGGTTGACGAGCTGCCCGCTTTCAAAATCCACCGGCCCCGGCACGCCCATGCCAATGGCAATCACCTGGTGGGCGGCCAGCCCGCAGCGCGCCAGCAGCTCCCGCATCAGCCCCCGCACCCGCGCCAGGATCACGCCCGGCCCCTGGCGCACATCAATCGGCTCGCGGTGCCGTGCCAGCACCGTCATATCGGGCCGCATCACTGCCACCTGCATGCTGGTGGCGCCCAGGTCGGCGCCAATCACCACGCCCAGGGTTTCGCTCAGACGCAGGGTTTCGGCACGCCGGCCGCCAGAGGATTCCTGCAGGCCTACCTCGTCGAGCAGGCCTTCGTCCAGCAGCGCCGCGACCATGGCGTTGGCCTTGCTCTTGGAATAGGCCAAGCGCTGCGCCAGCGCATTGCGCGACGCGCCTGCGGACCAGAAGATGGTCTGCAAGACGCTCAGGTCTTCAGTGCCGCAGTGACTCCAGCGGGTGGATGGCAAGGCTTGTCTCCTGTCATGGTTTTGTGCAGCACCTCATGGGGGCGGGTGCTTGACAGGGATGCTATGCGGTCTACTTTGGCCGGGCAAGACTGAACTTTGACCAAAATCTATTCAAAGTGACGACTTGGGAAACGATGCGAACACAGGTATCGGTTGGGCGGTACCAATCCAAGATTGCAGTATGGGACCTCGACACTCAGTCACCGCTATCGCGGTCGCCCAACAGCGGCGCACCTCTAAAATCCCGCAACCTGAGGAGGGAGGCTCGATGGCGTACCGCAACAAGACCTACATCGCCTTTGATGGCGACAACGACATGCACTACTACCGTCTCATGACGGCGTGGAAGGCGAATGACGGGTTTTCGCTCAATTTCAACAACGCCCACGAATTGAATACGGCGAGCGATTCGAGCCAAGAGGAGAGCATCAAGCGCCAGCTTCGAGAGCGCTTTGCAAACTCCAAGCTGCTTGTGGTGCTCATCGGAGCAAGCACTAAGTACCTGACCAAGTTCGTCAAGTGGGAAATGGAAGTGGCTTTGCGCCTCGGACTGCCCATCATTGGCGTGAACTTGAACGGGAGCCGACGGATGGATGACCGTTGCCCGCCCACGATTCGAGATCAACTGGTGGTCTACACATCGTTCAATCACAACATCATCGAACACGCGATGGACCACTGGCCTGCCGAGTTTCATTCGCTGCGCAGCGCCGGTAACAGCGGGAATCGCTACTACAACGATGACGTCTACAGGCGGCTCGGTTTATGAGCTACTTCTACGATTCGATTAAAACGAGGGCCTATTGGCGCTACGCGCTGTTCTCGGGGAAGGCCATTGGCAAGTTCTTCGCCGTCATGGGCATCTTGTACTTGTGCGTTGATTTGGCAGACGCATTCAACATCTATAAGAAAGACCAGCATAGTTACTACGGACTGATCATCTTGGTCGTGCTAGCACTGTTATACGTGCTGTCCACCCGGCGGCCGCTCTCACGCATCAGCTACAAGATTCCGCAGAAGGACTTCGCAATAGAAGTTGTGATCGGCGACCTCTTCAAAACTCCCGGTGAGGTCATCATCAGTACCAGCTCTACATTCGACACGGACATGTCGTCAGGGCTGATCGCCGCGTCTAGCCTGCAAGGTCAGTTGGCGACGAATTACTTTAATGGCCAGACCACCGAGATTGATCGGCAGATCGAAGCTTCGCTTGAAAGAGATCAGTTCATCACCAACGAGAAGAGGCCGGGCAAGAAGAAGGAATATCCCATCGGCACAGTCGCCCGTGTCAGCGCGCACAGCAAGAACTTCTACCTTGTAGCAATGTCCCACATGGAAGAGAACAAGAACGCCCGATCAGACCTGAAGATGATCGACGAGGCGCTTGAGAAGCTTTGGGAGAGCTTGGCGGCTAAGGCCGAGGTAGGCGACATCGTGATGCCATTGATGGGCACGGGGCGCGGGCGGGTTCCCTATCCCAGAAAGAAAATGATCGAACGTATTGCTCAATCCTTCGCCGACGCTGCGAGCGAACGTGCGTTCTCAAATAAGCTGATCATTGTTGTGCGCCCGGAAGACGCATCGAAGTTCTCGCTGAATCTGTTCCAGGTTCGGGATTATCTAGGGCAAAGCTTGCACGCTTAAGAACAAGTTGTTCGCGTGTGATCGCCAAAATTGTTGGCCCCTCAGTGGCTTAATCGCAAAGACTACAGGCGGCCGCGCTCAATTCAACGTCACCAGTTTGACTTGGGTGATCTGCCAATAGCCGGCGAACCGGCAACTGGGATGCGTTAGCGTAACGTCATCCAGCTCCATCCCGCCGCTTGCGCCTACAACCAGCCTCTCTTGGCAGCGCACCCACGAGCGCGATGCGCGAAGCACATTCTCAGCGCAGATCTCGCGGCACCACGCCCACCGCCTCGCACCAGCGTTGGAAATCCGCCCGCCGGTCGGCCGTGCGAATCCGCTGCAGCACGGTGTGGTGCGGCCCCAGGTACTCCACGCTCCCCTTGACCACCACATGCACCAGCAGCTCTTCGGTACCCGTCGCCTCCCACCAGTCCACATTGCCGGCGGGCTCGTGGATGTAGTCGCCCGGCCGCACCACGCGGCCATCGTTCAGGCGGCGCTCGCCCGCCAGCGTCAGGGCGTGCACTTCGCCGGTGTGCCGGTGCAGGCCCAGCCGCGTGCCGGGGGACAGGCGCATCAGCTCTACCCACCCAGCGTCGTCGGGCAGGAACTGAATGGGCAGGGACCACTTGCCTTCGCCTTCGGGTATCCAGTCCGCCAGGCCCGCGCGCTCCAGCGCCTGGTCCACGATCACATCGGCAAGGTGGTTGTTTGTTGTCGTCATCGTCATGTTGGTGCTCCTGGGTAAGTAGCTATTGGTGGATGGCTTGATTGATTGCTTGGTTGCTTATTGCTCGGGGTGCTGGTGGCGGTACTCCTGCGTACGGCCGCCAAAGCCGTACGCTGCGGCGCGAACGTCCTGCACGTAGACATAGCTTTCGGGGTGCAGCGCGCCCAGCAGGCCCTCGAAGGCTGCGAACGCCTCGGCGATGTAGCGCGCCTTCTCGGCCTTGGTGTTGGTCTCGTCCACCACCTTGACGTCGAAGTAGAAGCTTGATTGCTTGAGGTCGGCCAGCGACCGGCCGGCGACGTACCAGTCGGCCGGGTCCACAAAGGTGATGACCACGGCGGTGAGGTCGCGCCGCTTGCCGAGCACGCGGGTGGTCAGGTCGAGCAGGGTTTCTGCAATGCGGGCAGACAGCTCGGGCGTGCGTTGGGCAGACACTTTGACGTTGAGGATGGGCATGGAGGGCTCCTGTAAAACTCATGGGGTTGAACGAGCCTTCACTGTAGAAATTGCGCCCCGCCACGGAAACCGCCCGTGGCGATAATGGCTTTTGCTCCGCACGCAAAGGCGCGCACGATGAAAAAAGAACCCCGCTCCTTCCTCCCCGATCCGGCCGACCTGCGGTGGCTGGTGCGGTCGCTCGACCTGCGCTCGTTTTCTGCAGCGGCGCGCGAGATGGATGTGGCGGTGTCGGTGGTGGCGCGCGGTGTAGACCGGCTGGAGGCCGGCTACGGCGTGCGCTTGCTGCGCCGGTCCACGCACGGCCTGTCGGCCACGCCCGAGGGCGCAGAACTCGCGCAGGAAGCGCGTGCCTTGCTGGCGCAGCTGGAGGACATCGGGGCATCGCTGTCTGACCAGCGCAGCCGCGTGGCGGGCACCTTGCGCCTGGCCTCCAGCCAGGAGATTTGCGAGGCGTTGGTGCTGCCCCACCTGGCGGACCTGCAGGTGCGCTACCCCGCGCTGCGGGTGGAGCTGCTGGCCGACGACCGCGTGGCAGACCTGGTGACGGAGGGCATCGACGTGGCGCTGCGCACCACCGTGGGCCACAGCGACCTGGTGGTGGCGCGCGAGCTGGGCCGGTTTGAGCGGCGCCTGTATGCGGCCCCTGGATATTTGGAACAGCACGGCACGCCCGCCGACCCCAGCGACTTGCAGCAACACCACACCGTGACGCACACCGCGCAGGGGCCTGCCGTGACCTGGGCCTTTCGCAATGCACAAGGCAAGCCGCTGGAGGTGACCGTGCGCTCGCGCCTGGCCGCCAGCAGTTCGGCCCTGGTGCACCACGCACTGGTGAGCGGCGCGGGCATCGGCATGCTGTCCAGCCCGCTCGCGGCGGCTGATGTGGCGCAGGGCCGGTTGGTGGAGGTGCTGGCGCCGTTTGCGTCTCGCACCGTGCACACGCTGTACGCGGTGTCGTCACCAGGCCGACGCAATGCGGCCAGGGTGAAGGCGGTGATTGATTTTCTGGTGAAAGCGTCGAAGGACCGGTGGGCGCTGGCGCCTGTGCGTTGAAGATTTTTTATGCACCACCGGCTGGCCGAGGGCCGTTGACCCCTGCCGCAAGACAGCCCGGGGGTGAGCAAGGTGCGGACATGCAGGTCCAATGAGCTGGCCCGCTTTCATTGCTTGCTAGCAGGCCGATGCCACCCAGCCCCGGAACGCAAAGCCCGTGTAAAACATCTGCACATCGCTGAACCCAGCCTCGCGCAGAATCGCCTCGTCTTCCTGCGGCGTCAGCACGGCCAGCTCCGCCGCAATCTTGTCTCGCGCCCTGGCCGCATGCTCCGGCGGCACGCCGGACGCCACCTGAAACGCGGCATAGCGCGACAGCCACAGATCGCGCTCCCCTGCCCCGCCCTCGCCACCGGGGCCAGCACCATCCGCCACGCTCAGATGCGCCACCACCAGCGGTGCCCCGGGCCTGAGCCGCCGCCGGATCTCCACCAGCATGGGCACGCGATCCTCGCGCGGCACAAAGTGAAAAGTCAGCAGGCACGTGGCGCCATCGAATGGCCCGGCTGGTGCGGTCTGCACATAGCCGTGGTGCAGCGCCACGCGGTCGCCGGGCACGCCCGCGCTCTGCAGCCGCTGCGCCGCCAGGTCCAGCATGGGCTGGCTCGGGTCCACGCCGTCAAACCGCCAGCCGGGGTGCGCCAGCGCCATGTCTTCCAGCTCCAGCCCACCGCCCGCGCCCACCACCAGCACGCGGCCGTCGGCGGGCACACGCTCGGCCATCAGGATGCGGGACATGCGCAGCAGGCTGTCGTAGCCGGGCACGTTGCGGCGGGGGCCTTCGGCATAGCGGGCGACCGCGGCGGGGTCGGTGAAGGGGGATGCGGTGGGATGGATCATGGTGTGGTCTGGTGTGCGGTGGGTGCGACGGTTGGCGATGGGCTGGGTCCGCCGGTTTGCCAAGCCCGCGCAAGGTTTCGACAAGCTCAGCCCGAACGGTTGGGGTGGGCAACGTGTCAAAGAAATCAAGCCAAATTGGCCTCTAGCGCTTATCCATCAAGCGCTAGAAGCTATTAATTCAGGAGCATTCTGTTCGTGCGCCAGCGCTGTTTCTGGTTGCATGCTAGCATCACGCAACTTTTAATGTTGCATGAAACGAGATAGCCGACTTTCCAACGTTCTCCACGCGCTGCTGCACATGGCAGAGATGGAGGGGCCCGCCACTTCTGAGGCGATGGCGCAGGCCATGCAGACCAACCCAGTCGTCGTGCGCCGCCTGATGGCGGGGCTGCGGTATGCGGGTTTTGTGTCGTCGGCCAAGGGGCACGGCGGCGGGTGGGTGCTGTCGTGCCCGCTCACCGACATCACGCTGCGCGACATCTACGAGGCGCTGGGCGCGCCCACGCTACTGGCGGTGGGCAACCGCGTGGAGAGCCCCGGCTGCATCGTGGAGCAAGCGGTGAACCGCGCGCTGACCGATGCCTACCAGGCGGCCGAAGAGGCGCTGCTGGCGCGGCTGGGCGAGGTGACGCTGGCACAGCTGTCGGCCGAGTTTCATGAACGCATGGTGGCCGGGTGCCACGGTCACAAGGAGATTGAGCATGGCGACAGCAGCAATGGCAAAAACCCAGGCGTATGAGGTGATCGTGATAGGCGGCAGCTTTGCCGGCCTGTCGGCCGCAATGCAGCTGGCGCGTGCCCGGCGGCGGGTGTGTGTGGTGGACGCAGGCCAGCCGCGCAACCGGTTTGCGGCAGCGTCGCACGGCTTCTTCGGGCAAGACGGCGAGCCGCCGCTGGCGATGATCGAGCAGGCGCGGCGCAAGCTGGCGGCCTACCCCACGGTGGGTTTTGTGCAGGGCACGGTGGTGTCGGCCACGGCGCAGCAACGCGCTGGGTCACCCGAGAACGGGTTTGAAGTGGTGCTGGACGATGGCGCAACCCTGGAGGCCCACAAGCTGGTGCTGGCGTTTGGCGTGCAGGATGGTTTGCCCGAGATTGCAGGCCTGCGCGAGCGCTGGGGCGCCACGGTTTTGCATTGCCCCTACTGCCACGGCTACGAGTTTGCAGGCCAGCGGCTGGGCGTGCTGTACCACTCGGCAGGCTCGGCCATGCACGCGCAGCTGATTGCCGACTGGGGCCCGACCACCCTCTTCCTGAACGGCGACACCACGCTGGAGACCGCCGAGCGCGAGCGACTGCTGGCGCTGGGCATCACCATCGAGCCCGCACCCATCGCCGCGCTGGAAGGCCCGGGCCAGGCGCTGCAGGGTGCGCGGCTGCAAGCCACTGGCGGCGGTGATGCGCGCGTGGTGCCGCTGGATGCGCTGTATGTGGCAGCCACCACCCGCCCTGCCAGCCCGCTGGCCGAGCAACTGGGCTGCGCGTTCGACGATGGGCCCATGGGCCCTTACCTCCGCACCGATGCCAACAAGATGACCACCGTGCCCGGCGTGTATGCCGCTGGCGACCTGACGCTGATGCGGCACAACGCCACGCTGGCCTCGGCCGAAGGCGTGCTGGCGGGTGTGGGGGCGCACCAGGCGCTGGTGTTTGGGCAATAAGAGCAGCTAACAAAACTCTTCTGGCGTTGTTGCCCCGTCTTGTCGTACTGCTCGTACTGCCTGCGACGCAGCGCCTAGCCAGAATCGCTTCGCTGAGTTTTGTTAACCGCTCTAAGTAGCGCAGCGCTGCCGCGGCACCAGGCCACAAAGTAGCAAGATCGGCTAAGTACCGGCGCGCAAGCTGCGGCACACTCTGCGGCCATGAGCCTGGACCAAAGCGCCGATCAGCACTACCGCGACCGCGTGGCCCGGGTGATCGCCCACATCGTGGCGCACCCGCTGGCAGCGCATCGGCTGGAGGACCTGGCCGCCATTGCCCACTTTTCCCCTTTCCACTTTCACCGCGTCTACAGCAGCATTGCGGGCGAAACCGTGGCCGCCACGGTGCGCCGCGTGCGCCTGGCCTTGGCCACGCGGCTGCTGGAGCAAGGCGGGCAGAGCATCACGCAGGTGGCGCTGGAGGTGGGCTACGACAGCCCGCAGGCCTTCACCCGCGCGTTCAGCCAGTTCACCGGGCAGTCGCCACGGGCGTTCCAGCGGGACATGCACCGCCTCATCCTTGATCCAGGCTCCGCAAACGCGCACGCAAACGCGCATGCAAAGGCCGAGCAAACTCTGGCCGTGCAGATCGTCGAGCGCCCGGCGCAACGCCTGCATGCACTGCGCCACCAGGGGCCGCCATCCACCATTCCCCACACGCAGCGGCGGCTGTACCTGCAGTGCGGCCAGCGCGCAGCCCACCGGCTGGGCGCATCGTGCGGAGACCCGCAGGACCTGGGCGGCGGGTTTCGCTACTACGCGGCGGTGGTGCTCTCAGAGCCGCTCCCTGCGGCAGATGGCGGGCTGGAACGGCTGGACATCCCGGCAGGCCTGTACGCACGCCACACGCTCACCGGCCCCTATACGCGCATCAACGCGGCACTGGCGGCCATCCACACACGCTGGCTCCCGGCCAGCGGCTATGAGCCGGACGACCGCCCCACGCTGGAGCACTACCTCAACTCCCCGCGCAACGCCGCGCAGGCGGACCTGCGCACCGACCTGCTGATTCCCATCCGCCCCACCACCTCCCTATGACCCGTTTTCGCTGGCTCTTTCGTTCCCTTTTGCCCGCAGCGCTGTGCTGCGCCGCCACCCTGGCCCAGGCGGCGGGCTTTGCCTTGATCGAGGTGCCCGCGGACAAGGACGGGCCCGCGCTGCGCGGCGCCGTGTGGTCGCCCTGCAGCACGCCGCCGGGCCGCATCGATCTGGCGCCGCTGGTGCTGCAAGGCACGCGGGACTGCCCCGTAGCTGGCCAGGGCCTGCCGCTGGTTGTGGTGTCGCACGGCGCGGGCGGATCGGCCCTGGGGCACCACGACACGGCGGCCACGCTGGCCGACGCAGGTTATGTGGTGGCCGCCATCAGCCACCCGGGCGACAACTTTCAAGACCTGAGCCGCCAGGGCTACCTGTCGGCCTTTGCCACGCGGCCGGTGGACATGAAGCGGCTCACGGATTACATGCTGGGCGCTTGGCCCCAGCGCGCGCAGCTGGACGCGGGCAAGGTCGGTTTCTTTGGCTTTTCACGCGGCGGCTACACGGGCCTGGTGGCCATCGGCGCCGTGCCGGACTGGACGTCACGGCAAGACCTGTGCTCGCCGCTATCCACCCGGCCCTTGTGCGGCGAGATCCGGCGCAAAGAAATCCCCGCCACGCCCGCGCCGGACCCGCGCATTCGGGCGGCAGTCATCGTCGACCCCTTGAGCGTCTTCGATGCCAAGGGCCTGGGGCACGTCAAAACCCCCATCCAGCTGTGGGCCTCAGCACTGGGTGGTGATGGCGTCACGCTGCAAAGCGTGGAGACGGTGCGCCAGGGTCTGCCCAGCGCGCCCGACTGGCATCTGGCGGCCAACGCCGGGCACTTCGCCTTTCTGGCGCCCTGCTCGCCAGCGCTGGCCGAGACAGCGCCGGATATCTGCCGCGATGCGCCGGGGTTTGACCGGGTGGCTTTTCACCAGAAGTTCAACGCGCAGGTGCTGACCTTTTTTCAGCGGCACATCGCGGCATCCAAAGCGCCTTAAGCGCTGTTCGGCAATCGCCACACCGCGGGACCCTTGGGTTGACGCAACCCGCAGCGGGCACCTACACTGCCTCATCGCGTCTGATCCCTTGGGTCGGAGCGAACCACAAAGCCCTCCACCACCGTCGAGGGCTTTTTTTCGCCCTTCGTTTGAAAGCTCTCCCTGCTTGCAGAGAGGGCTTTTTGCATTTCTGGAGCCGTTTCTCATGCCCACGTCCTTCACGCCACCCGCCGCTGCAAGCGTTGCCAGCGCCACCCCGCCCCGCATTCACCTGGTCATTGGCCCGGTCGGCGCGGGTAAGTCGACTTTTGTGCGTCAACTGGTGCAGCAGCACCGCGCTGTGCCATTGAACCTGGACGACTGGATGGCCACGCTGTTTTCGCCTGACCGGCACAGCAGCCCAGACACGGCAGACGTGATGGCCTGGTACGTGCCGCGCACGCTGCGCTGCCTTGCGCAGATCTGGAAAACTGCCGAGGCCGTGCTGAATGCGGGGGGCGATGTGGTGCTGGAGGTGGGCCTGATTCAGCAGGCACAACGCGATGCCTTCTATGCACGCATGGGACCATGGGCGGATGCCGTGGTGGTGTACGTGCTGGACGCCCCGCGCGAGCTGCGGCGCGAGCGTGTGTTGCGGCGAAATACTCAGCAGGGCGCAACGTTTTCGATGGTAGTGCCACCGCACATCTTTGAGCTGGCCAGCGACCTGTGGCAGCCGCCTGGCGAAGCGGAATGTGCGCAGCGCAATGTGGTGTGGGTTCCCGTGGCGGAACGCGCACTTTGAATGCATGAGGGACACCTCCACTGGAAGCGGCACACGCGGCCACGAAGGATGTGGCGCGCACAATGCCGCGTCCCAGCTTGTAGTCCGTAGCCATGCCCACCCGTTCGACGGTTTCCCGCTTCATCTCTGCCCGCGCCCAATGGCTGGCCTGGCTGTGCGCCCTCGGCGCACTGACAGCCCCGGTGTCCCGCATGCTGCCCATCGACCAAATGCCGATGTTGCAATGGCTGGCGGAACTGGCCGCACATTGGCAATGGCTGTATGCCGCCGTGGGTGCGGTGGCCCTGGGTGTGCTGCTGGCGCTGCGGCGCGCGTGGTGGCAGGTGTTGCCAGCGCTGGTGCTGACGATGTGCTTCTTGTGGCAGCCTGCCATCTTGACCCAGGCATCCGCCCGGCCTGCCGATGCGCCTGTGCTGACCCTGGGAACGGCCAACCTGAATCTGGCCACCAGGGATTTCACGCCGCTGGCGCAGTGGCTGGAATCGGCTGACGCGCCCGACGTGCTGGTGCTGGTGGAGTACACCCAGCTGGCCCACGCCGCACTGGCGCACAACCCCGCCATCGCCGCGCGCTACCCGCACCGCCTGACGGCGCCGCAGCCCGACCCGTTTGGGCTGGCAATTGTGTCGCGCTACCCTTTGAATGACGCGCAGGTGCTGCATCCCCGCACCGAACACGACACCCTGCGCCTGCGCGCCACGCTGACATGGAACGACCGGCAAGTGCACTTGAGTGCCTTGCACCCCATGCCCCCGCTAAGCAGCGCTTTCAGCCGCGCGCGCGATCAGGCGCTGCAGGACGAAGCCCGGCACCTCGCCCAGGCCGGCGGACTGGGCCTGATGGCGGGGGACCTGAACACCACGCCCTGGGCACGGGGCCTGTGGGGTGCAGAGCAAGCGCAGATGCGCCGCGCGGGACCCGCGTTGCCCACGTGGCCCAACGCCTGGGGCTGGCTGTCCGTATTGCCGCTGGACCATGTGTTGGCCTCGCCGGGGTGGCTAAGGGTGGATGCGAGCACCGGGCCGAACCTGGGCTCGGATCACCTGCCGGTGGTGGTGCGGCTGATGGCACAGTAGCCGCCAGTCAGCTGGCGAGCCTGGGCCGCCGCAGCGTCCACAGCGCCGCCGCCATCAGCCCCACGCCCGCCAACTGCACGGGGCTGAGCGTGCGGCCATACACCGCCCAGTCCACCAGCACAGCGGTGAGCGGGTACACAAACTGCAGCACCGCAATGCGCCCCAGCCCCAGGCGCGCCATGCCCGCGAACAGCACCACATAGGCCAGCCCCGTGTGCAGCACGCCCAGGCCCAGCAGCCAGCCCCAAGCGGCGCCCAGTGGCGGCCACCCGAGCACAAAGGGAGCCCATGCCAGCGCCACCGCGCCCACCAGGCATTGCCACAGGGCCATGGCGTAGGGGCTGATGGCCTTTTGCGTGTTGGCCAGCAGCGTGACGCCCGCGTAGCACAGCGAGCCGCCCAGGCACATCAGCACGCCCGCCACGTAACCCTGGCTGCTGCTTGCGGCAGCGGCTGCGGCCGTGCTGTCAAGCAGCCCGGTGGTCAGCACCAGGCCCGTCAGCGCCGCCAGGGTGGCCAGCCACTGCAGGGGCGAGATGGCCGCACGCAGAAACAGCGCGCCAAACACGATGACCCAGATGGGCTGGATGTGAAAGATGACCGTGGCCACGGCGATGGAGGTGCGGGGGATGGCCGCAAAGAACAGCGCCCAGTTGAGCACCATGAGCACGCCCGTGGCGCAGGCCACCCAGCGCGCTTTGCCGCTGAGCAAAAGCTCACGCCCCCGGCCTGTGGCCAGGCACCATGCCAGCAGCGCCAGCGCACCAAATGCGCAGCGAAACCACACGGTGACCAATGGGTGCTGGCCCGCCTCTTCCACAAACACGCCGATGGTGCCCAGCAGCACGCCACCGGCAATGAGCAGCCACTGGCCGTCGCGCTCGCGGGCGAGTGCGTTGGCTTGTGCACTGGCTTGTGCGTTGGCGGGCTGTGGCGTGCTGGCAAGGGATGGCGATGCGGCAGTGTGGGATGGGGAGTGGTTCATGCCGTCGATGCTCCGGGTTTCGGGCTACGCTGTAAAACGGATAAATCGAACAGATACCATTCGATAAACGAATTCAAAGCAAACCGCCCATGAACTACCCAGACTTTCAGATCGACTGGCTGCGCGCCTTCGTGGCGGTGGTGGATGCGGGCTCGCTCTCGGGCGCGGCGCCGCTGGTGCACCGCTCGCAGTCGGCCGTGAGCATGCAGATCAAGAAGCTGGAGACCGCGCTGGGCCGCCCCGTGCTGCTGCGCGGGCCGCGCCACCTGGAGGTGACGCCGGCGGGCGCGGAGCTGCTGTCCTACGCGCGCCGCGTGCTGGACCTGCAGGCCGAGGCGCACGCTGCGCTGTTCGGCCCCAAGCTGGCGGGCCGGGTGCGGCTGGGGGTGCCGGACGACTATGCGTCGGCTTACCTCACGCCGGTGCTGCGCAGCTTTGCCCACCGCTACCAGGGGGTGGAGATTGAGCTGACGTGCGAGCAGTCCACATCGCTGATCCCGCGCCTGGGGCGTGGTGAGCTGGACCTGGCACTGGTCTCGCGCGACAAGCCGCAGCGCGGGCGCTTTCTGTTTGATGAGCCGCTGGTGTGGGTTGGCGCTGCGCAGTACGAGGTGTGGCGGCGCGACCCGCTGCCCATTGCGGTGTACGAATCGGCCAGCATGGCGCGGCAGGCCACGTTGTCGGCGCTGGCGGCGCGGCGCCGGGCCTATCGCATCGTGTACCACAGCTCCAGCCTGGCAGGCCAACTGGCCGCCGTGGAAAGCGGCCTGGCCGTGGCCGTGCTCACGCGCTGCAGCGTGCCGCCCCACCTGCAGATCTTGCAGAACCTGCCGGCGGAGTTTGACCTGCCGCCGCTGGATGCCATGCATGTGGCGGTGCTGCGCAGCAAGGTGTCGCAGCGCTCACCGGCGGTGGATGCGATGTATGAGCAGATGGTGCGGACGCTGGGGTACTAAGAACGTGTTTACGATCTCGCAGGGGATCGCGTTGGAGCGAAATCGGGATGAGTGGACGCCTCGGATCCGCCGCATGGGCTCGTGCCCATGCAAGCAGCCGGGGCGTTCAATCGCCCGATTTCGCTCCAACCCGAAGGGCAGTGGCCTTGTCGGGCGGTCTGCGGCGTTGCGGCGCTTGTGGATAGCCGGGCTATCCACTGCGCACCGCGCCTAGCATCCCATCCCGAAAAGGCCGCTGCGCGCCCCCTGGGAGATCGTAAACACGTTCTAAGGGCGCAGGCGCGCGCAGGCCGCCCCTGACGCCACAAGGCACTTGCGCGACGGTGTTTGTGGCGCAATCACGTTCTAATGCTTGCCACCGGGCCGCTCTGAGGAATACAAGGCGCGCCCACTTTCCTCTCGAAAGGCATTCATGACCACCACCGCCACCATCCCCACCACTGCCTTGCAATTGCGCTCCCTCGTCCAGCCCGACGGCACTTTGCAGCTCAGCCTGGAGCCCACGCCCGTGCCAACGCCGGGGCCTGATGAGGTGCTGATCCAGGTGCAGGCCACCCCCATCAACCCGTCGGACATCGGCCTGCTGCTAGGCCCGGCCGATTTGTCTACCGTGCAGGTCAGCGGCACGGCCGATCGGCCGGTGGCCACGGCCCGCATCCCCGAGCGCGCCATGCCCAACATGGCCGCACGCCTGGGCCAGAGCATGCCGGTGGGCAACGAGGGCGCAGGCCTGGTGGTGGCCGCAGGCGCATCGCCCGCAGCGCAGGCACTGCTGGGGCGCACCGTGGCCGTGATTGGCGGCGCCATGTATTCGCAATACCGCGCCATGCCTGCGGCGCAATGCCTGGTGTTGCCACCCGGCACCACGGCGGCCGAGGGCGCATCGTGTTTTGTGAACCCGCTCACGGCGCTGAGCATGGTGGAGACGATGAAGCGCGAGGGCCACACTGCGCTGATGCACACCGCTGCGGCCAGCAACCTGGGGCAGATGCTGAACAAGGTGTGTCAGAAGGACGGCATCGCTTTGGTCAATATCGTGCGCAAACCCGAGCAGGCGGCGCTGCTGCGCGAGATGGGCGCGCAGTATGTGTGCGACAGCAGCGCGCCCACCTTCATGGCCGACCTGACGGATGCGCTGGCTGCCACCGGTGCCACGATTGCGTTCGACGCCACGGGCGGCGGCACGCTGGCTGGGCAGATCCTGCAGTGCATGGAGGCCGCCATCAACCGCACGGCCAAGGAGTACAGCCGCTACGGTTCGGCCGTGCACAAGCAGGTGTATTTGTACGGCCACCTGGACACGCGGCCCACCGAAGTGCACCGCACCTTTGGCATGGCCTGGGGCATGGGCGGATGGCTGCTGTTTCCGTTTCTGCAGAAGATTGGCAATGAAGCCACCCAGGCGCTGCGCGCGCGCGTGGCGGCCGAGCTGAAGACCACGTTTGCAAGCCACTATGCGCGCACGGTGTCGCTGGCAGGGGCGCTGAGTGCGGAGGCGATTGCCTTTTATGGCCCGCGCAATACCGGGGCCAAGGTGCTGATTGATCCGTCGATGGAGTGAGGCTGCGCGGGCGTTTTCCTACGGACTCGCGATCAGCCATCCCAACCGTTCGGGCTGAGCTTGTCGAAGCCCTGGACCGCGCTTCGACAAGCTCAGCGTGAACGGTTTTGGTGTTGTTTCAAAGCCGCGCACTTCCGCCGCGTTCAATCCGCAGCCGCCGCCCGCACCAGCGCCAGCAATTGCTCGCGCGGCCCCAGCAGCGCATTGCCGCCCAGCAACCGCAGCGCCCCACCCTGCCCTGTAACCACCAGTTGCGGCACACCACGCGCACCCACGGCGCGCAGCGTGGCCTGGGCGGTGGCGGTGCGTTCGGCGGTGGCGCGCTGCAAGGTGTTGTCTGGCGCCAAGGCCAGGGCGGCAGCTTCTGGCAGGCCCATGGCTCGCAGCACTTCGGCGATCACAGCGGGGTCTGCGTTGTCGCGCCCCTCCACATAGCGGGCGTGCTGCAAAGCGTGCAACGCATCCAGCTCGCGCGTGGGCGCAGTCTGGGCCACGGCCGTGAGGGCCAGCGTGGCGGGGCCGGAGTCAAAACGGCCGCCCGTGGCACCCAGAATCTGGTTGCGGTAAGCCTGCGTAAAAGACTGGCCGGTGAGCTGCTGGATGCGCTGGTCGTTGGCCCAGGCGTAGGCGGCAAATTGCGCGTCCATGGGCCGCGCGCCTGCGCCTGCAAACAGGCCGGTGGGGGCCAGCACCACCTCGACACCCTCCTGCGCTTGCAGGAACTTAAGTGCGGGCGCGGCGGCATAACACCAGCCGCACAGGGGGTCGAACAGATAGGTCACGGTGACGGTGGGCATGGGTCAAATTCTTTCGTTGGGATCTGAGGTATCAGACGCAGTCAGTGCGGCTTCAAAAGCCGCAATCTCTTCGGCCAGCGTGCCCCGGCTGCGGAAATGGCGGGCGGCGCGGTCGTACCAGTTTTCGGCGTCTTCCAGATCGCCCTCTTGCAGGTGCAGGATGCCGTGCAGCCAGGCGGCGAGCATGGAGCCATCGTGTTGCACCAGATCGTGCGCCGCGTTCCAGCGCCCGGCGTGCAGGTGCTGCAGGACTTGTTGGAGCGGGTGCGTGCTCACGATCTGGTTCCTTTCAACAACTTGCTTTGACAGCTTTCAGCACGTCATCTCACCACTTCATCTCGCCCTTGTTGACCTTGGCACCGATGTCCAGCGACAGGCCCATGGGCGCTGCGGGGTAGGCCTTTTTCATCGCGTCGATGAGTTCGGCGCTGGTCTTGGTGGCCGCGGCGTTCTTCTCGAACGCTTGCAGGTAGCCCTTGGTGTAGCTGATGTTGGCGGCGTCCAGCGCGCCACCTGCGGGCATGTGGCCGGGCACCACCACCGTGGGCTGCAGCGCGGCCATTTCGTCGAGCTGGGCCACCCAGGCGCTGCGCTCGGCCACGGTTTGTGTGTCGGCCGTCCACACATGGGTGTTGGTGCCCACCACGCCAATGTTGCCCACGATGGCCTTGATGGACGGGATCCATGCATACGGGCGGTGCGCCAGCAGGCCGGTGGTGCCACGGATCTCGACCGCCTGGCCGTCCACGCTCAGCGTGTTGCCCGCGATGGCCTTGGGCAGCACGGGCGTGCGCGGTGCATTGGCACCCATCTTGGGGCCCCAGAACGAGAGCTTGGTGGCGAGCTTGGCATTGATCTTCTCCAGCACAGCGGGCGTGGTCACCACGTCGGCCTTGGGGAAGATTTCTTTCAGCGTCTCGACGCCAAAGTAGTAGTCGGGGTCGGCCTGGCTCACGTAGATGGTCTTCAGCTCTTTGCCCGTGTCGAGTACGTTGGCAGCAATGCGCAGCGCGTCGGCACGGGTAAAGCCTGCATCGATGACCATGGCTTCCTTCTCGCCATAGACCAGGGTGGAGTTGACGTTGAAGCTGTTGCCGTCGGCGTTGTAGACCTTGACTTGCAGGGGCTGGGCGGCCTGGGCGCCCGTGAAGGCAACGGCGAGGGTGGCGGCGATGAGGGTAGTGCGGAACATGGTGGTTTCTCCGGGGTTTTGAGAGGTTGTGCAGATGACGGAATGAAGTTTATTTGCGCCAATCGATCCAATAAACCCGATAATTCGCGCATATTTGTTTCATAAATCGATCAAATAATCACTCTATGGACCGCCTGACCGCCATGCATGTGTTTGCCGAAGTCGCCACCAGCGGCAGCTTCAGCGCCACGGCCGACAAACTGGATATGTCGCGTGCCATGGTCACGCGCTATGTGGGCGAGATGGAGCAGTGGCTGCAGGCGCGGCTGCTGCAGCGCACCACCCGCAGCGTGACGCTGACCGACGCGGGCGAACACGCGCTGCGCCGCTGCCAGCAGATGCTGGCGCTGTCGCAAGACCTGGAAGAAGAAACCGCCACCACCACCGAGGGCGCGCTGCGCGGGCAGCTGCGACTGACCTGCAGCGTGTCGTTTGCGTTTGCGCAGATGGGTGCGGCGATTGCGGACTTTCTGGCGCAACACCCGCAGCTCAAGATCGACCTGGACGCGAGCGAAGGATCGTTGAACCTGGTGGAAAAGCGCATCGACCTGGCCATCCGCATCAGCGCCGAGCCCGACCCGCTGCTCATCGGTCGGCCGCTGGCGCGGTGTGATTCGGTGCTGGTGGCATCCCCCGCCTACCTGGCCGCGCACGGCGTGCCGCTGCAACCCGCCGACCTGGCGCAGCACCGGTGCCTGAGTTATGCCAACTTTGGCAAAAGCGTGTGGCAGCTGACGCGCGGCGAGGTGGTGGAGCGTGTGGGCGTGAGCGGCCATTTCAGCGCCAACGAGGCCACCACGCTGATGCGCGCCGCGCTGGCGGGCGGCGGCATTGCGATGCAGCCGACGTATCTGGTCAACCCCTACCTGCACAGCGGCGAGCTGCAGGCGGTGTTGCCACAGTGGGACTTGCCGGTGATGACGATTTATGCGCTGTACCCGTCGCGCAGGCACTTGTCGCCTGCGGTGCGGGCCTTGCTGGATTTTTTGGTGGAACGGTTTGCTGGGGTGCCGTGGTGAGGGATAGTCGCTTGGGCTGAATCACTACAAAATTAATAGCTAACAGCACTTATGCATCAGGCGGCAGAGGCCTATTTGGCTTGATATTCACACCCCTTTGAAAGCGCTCTGAAACTCCCTCTCCCCTGGAGGGAGAGGGATGGGGAGAGGGGGGAGCACGGGGCGCGGCGCTCGGAAGAAGAGCACCCTCTCCCCGCCCCTCTCCCGCGAGGGGAGAGGGAGTGAAGACCCGGCGCAGCGCGTGTTACCCACCGCCGCTACCAGGCCTTCGATTTACTCGGCCTCGATGCCCGCCGCCTTGATGACCTTGCCCCACTTCTGCGTCTCTGCAGCCTGGAACTTGGCCAGCTCATCGGGCGTGGTGGTCCAGGCTTCGGAGCCCGCGTTCTCAAAGAAGCTCTTGGCCGCTGCGCTCTTGGTGGCGGCGGTCAGCAGCTCGTTCAGGCGCGCCACCACCGGCGCGGGCGTGCCTGCGGGCACGTAGGCTGCAAACCAGTAGCCCATGTCGTAGCCCTTCACGCCCGCTTCGTCCAGCGTGGGCACATCGGGCAATTGCGCGCTGCGCTTTTGCGTGGAATAGCCCAGCGCGCGCAGTTTGCCCGCCTTGACCTGCGGCACGCCGGTGGAGGTGTCGGTGATCATCAAATCGATCTGCCCGCCCAGCAGGTCGGTAATGGCCAGCGGGTTGCTCTTGTAGGGCACGTGCAGGATGTCCACAGCCGCCAGCTGCTTGAGCATTTCGCCCGCCATGCGGCTTGACGAGCTGCCGCTGCCAAAGCTGAGCTTGCCGGGGTTCTTCTTGGCAAAGGCCAGCAACTCGCCCACGTTCTTGTACGGCGCGCTGGCGTTGACCACCAGCACCTGCCCGCCCTTGCCCAGGCCGGTGACGGGGGCAAAGTCCTTCACCGGGTCGTACGAGAGCTTTTTGTACAGGTGCTCGTTGGCGGCGTGGGTGGTGTTGGTGGTGATGAGCACGCTGTAGCCATCGGCCGCTGACTTGGCCACGGCCGACGCGGCGAGCATGCCGCTGGCACCCGCCTTGTTGTCGATGACCACGGGCTGCTTGGTGTCGTTGGTGATGGACTGGCCCAGCGCGCGTGCCAGCTGGTCGGTGGCGCTGCCTGCGGCAAAGGGCACGACAAAAGTGATGGCCTTGGCCGGGTAGGCACCGGCCGCTTGGGCGAGCGCAGCGGGGGCGTGCAATGCACCGAGCGCCATTACGGCGGCAGTGGCGAGCAGAGCGCGGCGGGGGGATGAATGGGTCATGTTGTCTCCTGGTGTTGGTATGGATGGAAAAACGAAATCAAAGGTCTAGGCCGTATGGCCGCCAAAGTGCGGCGCCAGGTGCGCGGGCACCGTGACGGGCATATCGAGCAGCAGGTAGCTCAGCGCCTTGCCGTGGCTGTCGAGGTTGAGCGAATCGTTCACGCCGCCGTCGAGCACGTCGTCCAGCACGATGTTCATGGCCTGCAGTTGCGGCAGCAGGTAGCGCGTGACCTGGCGCGGGCGGCGCTGCGCAAACTGCTGTGCCACGGCGGCCTCGGTGACCTGTTCGACCAGCACATCCCACAGCGCGGGGTGCCAGGCGATGACGCTGATGTTGGAGCGGTTGCCTTTGTCGCCGGTGCGGCTGTGGGCCAGGCGATACAAGGGAACAGACAGGAAGCCCCCCCTGAGACGCTGCGCGTCTTCCCCCCCGAGGGGGACGCCGCCGGTGCGGCGGGGCGGCCCTTGCACGGCGGCCGATGGCACGGGCTGCGCCATGTTGGAGGGCCGTGGACTCGGGGATTTGCTTTTTACGCCGGTCAAGGTGATAC
The DNA here is from genome assembly GCF_051942715.1 of Acidovorax sp. BL-A-41-H1. Taxonomy (NCBI): domain Bacteria; kingdom Pseudomonadati; phylum Pseudomonadota; class Betaproteobacteria; order Burkholderiales; family Comamonadaceae; genus Acidovorax; species Acidovorax sp. BL-A-41-H1. The sequence goes on from NZ_JBPVJQ010000014.1 coordinate 61,171, forward strand.
CTCCAGTGGCCGCAGTGCGGGCTCCACCATCTCGAAACGCACGGCCACCACATCACGCGGCACCAGGCACGACACCGTGCCCAGGCGTGGGCGCATGGCGGTGCGCACGCCGCCACCGCCGGCGGGGCCACAGGTGTAGAGCGCGGTCACCTCGCGCACCAGGCGCTGGGCGATGGCGTGGTCGCGGTGCTGCAGGGCGACGCGCAGGCGCACGTCACGGGGGTCATTGCCATCGTTGTGGGGGGCATCCAGCCAGCGACTGGTGTCGTCGCCAAAGATGCTGGTCACACCAATCAGGTCAATGCGCAGCGGGCCCAGGCCGTGCAGGCGCTCGCGCAGCACCTCGCCCGCCAGCCGGGCGCGGGCTTCGGAGCGCGGGCCGGCGTAGGAGATTTCGCCCTCGGCAAACCAGCCCGATTCAAAACACACGTTGACCTTGAGCGTGGCAGGCCGTGCATGGCCCTGCACGCCCTCCAGCCGCACAGCGTCGGCGCCCACCGTGGTCACGCGGGCGGTGGTGATGTCGGCCACCACATCGGGCGTGAGGTACGCCGCCGGGTCATGCAGCTCGTACAGCAGCTGTTCCTTCACCGTGCGTTCGGTGATACAGCCGCCCGTGCCGGTTGGCTTGGTGATGGTGCAGTGGCCGTCGGCGTCGATCTCGGCGATGGGGTAGCCCAGTTGGGCGAGGCCCAGCACGTCCTTGTAGCCGGGGTCGGCAAAGTAGCCGCCTGTGACCTGCGCGCCGCATTCCAGCAGGTGCCCGGCCATGGTGGCGCGGGCCAGCCGGTCCCAGTCGTCCAGCGCCCACCAGTAGTGCGCCAGCGCGGGGCCCAGCACCAGTGATGGGTCGGCCACACGGCCGCACACCACGATGTCGGCGCCCGCGCGCAGCGCATCGGCAATGGCCTGCGCGCCAATGTAGGCATTGGCGCTGACGATGGGCTCGGTGGGCATCGCGCTGCCTAGCGCGCCCTGTAGCAACGCGCGGTGTTCAGGGCCGCTCAGGTCGTCGCCCTGCAGCACGGCGATGCGCGGGCGGGCCAGGCCCAGTTCGGCCGCCAGCGCGTGGATGCGGCGCGCAGCGCCGTGGGGGTTGGCCGCGCCAAAGTTGCTGACGATGCGCACGCCGTGCGCTAGACACTGCGCCAGCACGGGGCGCAGCAGGTCCACCAGCAACGGCTCATATCCAGCATCGGGGTCGGTGCGGCGGGCGAGCTGGGCCAGGGCCAACGTGCGCTCGGCCAGCGTCTCGAAGATGAGCACCGCAGGCTGGCCGCTGGCGATGAGCGCCTGCACCACAGGCAGGGCCGCATCGGTGCGGTCGCCCGAGAAGCCGGCGGCGCAGCCCACCAGCAGATTGGTTTTCTTTTGGTCGTTCGGCATGAATCCGTTGTCTCCTGAGCGTGACTGTAGGAACATGGCGGTATTCTGTGAAATCGATTGTTACGATGAATACATCTGAAAATCAGATGAATCACACCCATCCTGCATGAGCGCCCCCCACCTCTCCAGCCGCCAGCTCGACGCCTTCCTCGCGCTGGCCGAGCAGCGCAGCTTCACGCGCGCCGCCACCTTGTGCCACCTGTCGCAGCCCGCGTTCAGCGCCCTCATCCGCGCGCTGGAGGACGACCTGTGCCTGCGCCTGTTCGACCGCAGCACGCGGCATGTGGATCTCACGCCCGAGGGACAGAACTTTCTGGAGTCGGCCCGCCGCATCCGCGCCGAGATCACCAACGCCTTGTCGGCCGTGCGCGATGCCGCCACGCTGCAGCGCGGGCGTGTGGCCGTGGCCCTGCTGCCGTCACTGGCGGCGGGCTGGCTGCCGGGCGTGCTGGCGCAGTACCGCGCGGCGCACCCGGGCATCGAGATCGACATTGCCGATGTGCTGTCCGAGCCCTGCATCGACCGCGTGGCCAGCGGCCATGCCGACTTTGCACTGGCCGCCATCCGCGCCGACACCCCCGCGCTGCAGGCCGAGCCGTTTTGCAGCGACAACTTTTATCTGGTGTGCCCGGCCGACCACCCACTGGCACGCAGGCGCAAGGCCATCACCGCGCAGGACCTGGCCGCCTGGCCCTTCATCCACCTGGCGCGCACCAGCAGCGTGCGCCAGTACCTGGAGGCCGCCCTGCACCCACAGGCCATGCACACGCTGATGGAGGTGGAGCAGCTCGCCACCGTGATGGGCATGGTGCGCGCGGGCCTGGGCATCAGCGTGGTGCCCGCGCTCACGCTGTTCCACTTTGACCAGCCGGGGCTGGTCACGCGGCCGTTGTCGCTGCCAGGGCTCACCCGCCAGATCTACCTGGTGCGGCGCAGGGATGAAAGCCTGTCGGTAGCGGCGCAGGCGCTGTATGCGCAGGTGATGGCGCAGCGGCCTTGAGTGGCGCCCCAAGAAAGCTACACATTTGATAGCTTAAAGCGCTTGATGGACGCGCAGCAACAGCCTTTTTTGCTTCAAGAAACTAGCCGATCAGTTCAAACTGCCCCCGGTGTTCGAACCGCCCGTCCACCACCTACCCCACCCACAGCGCGGCCACCTGGCCCGGCACCGACACGCCCGCCTGGTTGCGCGCAGCGCACCACGCGCGCGCCAGAGGCGCGGACTCGAAAGTGCCCACAGTGATGTGTGGGGTGTAAGGTAAATCCAGCCGCAACGCATCGGCCAGCGGCCCGGTGTAGAGCGCGTCGTGCAGCAGCGACAACGCGGCGTAGCCTTCGTCAGGCACCAGGTAGGCATGGGCGCGCGGGCTGTGGGCGTCGGCGCCCAGCATGGCGTAGCGGCAGTGAAACGCGATGGGTGCCGTGCGCTCTGCCACCACCGCCACATGGGTGAGGTAGGTGGCTGCGTCCACCGCGTTGCTGGCAAACACCAGCGTGAAGTGCGGGCGCACCAGCGCATGGCCGGTGGGGTCGTTGGCGGCGCGCCAGGTGTCGATGGCCAACATGTCCTCGGCGGCGCAGACGGGGTAGGCAACGGTGTAGAGCGTGGGGTGCACGGTAGGCCTTTGCAGCAATGAATCAATCAGTCAGTCAATCCAGCAGGCCGACAAGGGTAACGTGCAGTTGGGGCATGGTCACTGTCGGCCGCCCCTCCCACGGTCGGGTTGTGCGCGCCCCACCCAGCCGCCTAAGCTGCCCGCAGGCACCTCCACCCCGCCCACCTCTTCGACTGCGCCACCGGGCGCCCTGCCTTGTTGCCCATGCACACACTCACCTTGCCCACGTCCACCACCATGCTCGCCTGGGTTTGTACCCGCTATGGCGGCACCGATGTGCTGCGGCTGCGCACCCTGCCGCGCCCCGTGCCTGGCCCGCGCGATGTGCTGGTGCGGGTGCTGGCGGCCAGTGTGTCGTCGGCCGACATGCGCGTGCGCACCCAGAAGCTGCCGCGCGGGTTTGGCCTGCTGGGGCGGCTGGCGTTTGGCATCACGCGGCCGCGCCAGCCGGTGCTGGGTACCGATGTAGCAGGCGTGGTGGAGGCCGTGGGCCGTGCGGTGACCGGCTTTGCACCCGGCGATGCCGTGTTGGGTGTGGCGGGTGTGGCCATGGGCGGCCATGCCGAGTACTGCCTGTTGCCCAGCACCCGGCCTCTGGTGCACAAGCCTGCTCGCCTGTCGTTTGTGGATGCGGCCTGCCTGCCGTTTGGTGGCTTGGCGGCACTGCACTTCTTGAACAAGGCAAACCTGCGCGCGGGCGAATCGCTGCTGGTGATCGGCGCGGCGGGCGCCGTGGGCAGCGCCATGGTGCAGTTGGCGCGGCACCGGGGCGCGCATGTCACGGCAGTGTGCAGCGGCGGCAATGTGGCGCTGGCCCGGGCGCTGGGCGCACAGGCCGTGATCGACTACACCGAAGAGGACTTCACCCAGGACCCGCAGCAGTGGGACGTGGTGGCCGACACCGTGGGCGCGAGCAGCTTTGCCGCCTGCCTGCCGCGCCTGACAGAGCATGGCCGCTACCTGGCGGTGGCGGGCAGCCTGGCGCAGGTGCTGGCCCGCCCGCGCGGCACGCGCCGCAGCATTGGCGGCCCGGCGGCCGAGCGGCCTGAGGACCTGCAGACCCTGATGGGCCTGGCCCAGGCCGGTGTGCTGCGGCCGGTGCTGGACTGCGCCTACCCGTTTGCAGACCTGCCTGCGGCACATGCCTATGTGGAGACCGGGCGCAAGCGCGGGGCGGTGGTGGTGGCGCTGCCGTGAACCCAACGCCCACGGCACAAATTACTATCAAATAGATAGCAAAAAGCGCTTATCCATAGCGCGGAGACGGCCCTTTTTTCTCAAACTTTGGCATCGCTGCGCGCCAGCACGGCCAGCTCCTGGTGCAGCAGCAGCTCCACTTCCGCCGGTTCAAACTGGTCCTGCAGCAGCGGGATCGCAAAGCGGTATTCACCGCCTTCGTGCTTGCGCAGCACATAGGCCAGCTGCAGGCGTGCCAGCGACTCGCGCAGCGCCTGCGCGTCGCCCGCGATGCCGTGGCCTTGCAGCAGCTGGGCCAGGGCGACCAGGCTGGCCAGCCCGGCCTGGGCAGTGTGGTAGACCACGATGCGGTCGAGGCGGCAGGCGGCTTCGTCGTGGCTCAGACGGCCCCAGCCGGCCAGGGCGTCTTGCACGGCCTGCGAGGCCAGGGCCTGGTCGAGGTGGCGCTTTTCAATCACGCGCTCGCCGGGCGCCAGTGCCTCCAGGCACTCCTGACACAGGATGGCGACCAGGTTGGCGCGCTGGCCGCTGGCGTCCACCAGGCGGTCCACCAGGCGCTCGTTGTCAAAGCCCAGGCGCAGTTTGCGCAGCGGCTCGGTGGCCAGTTCGCGGCAGGCATCGCGCTCCAGGCCGCTGATGGTCAACACCTCGCCAAAGTTGCGCAGCGGGCTTTGGTAGTCCAGCACGGCGGTGGCATACAGATCCCAGAAGCCCGCCAGCATGAACCAACAGCGCCCCTCTTCGCTCAGGGCTCGCAGGGTGGACAGCTGGACGTAGCCGTTGGCCGATTCGTCGCGGAAGAACAGGTCGGCCTCGTCGATGAGCAGCACCAGGCGCTTGCCCGCGTACTGCGCCTGCAGGTGGTCCACGATGGCTTCGAGCGGTGTGTCGGCCGCCAGGCCGAACTGCAGCGCCATGCGCGGTGCCAGGCGGTGGTCGCGCAGCGAGACGTAGTGGCACACAGTGTGCGGGTGCCCCGCCATGCGGCGCTGCACGGCCTTGAGCAGGCTGCTTTTGCCCAGCTGGCGCCCACCCACCACCAGGTAGTTGGCGGGCTCGCGGTTGATGACGCGTGCCAGCAGCTGCGCGCGGCCGAAGAAGGCGCCTTCGCGCGTGACGCCGCCGCGCGTCTGGTAGGGCGAGATGCGGGTGATGCGCAGCTGCGCGGCCAGCAGGCGCAGCAGCACCTGCAGGGCCTCGCCGCCGATCAGCCATTCGGTCTGGCTGGCGCTGTCGGCCATCACATGCAGGTTGGCGCGGTCTTGGGTGTGGTCGTTCAGCAGCGGCCAGGGCGTGTCCACGCTGTGCTCGCTCAGGATCAGCAGCACATCGCTGCCGGTCTGCACGGCGCGCAGTTGGCGCAGCACGGTGGCTTCGTCGATGCCGGGCGTGGGCACAAAGACCAGGCAGCGGTCCAGCGACACGGGCAGGTCGGTCGGGAACGACCACTCAAACACCGCACCGAGCAGCGCCCAGTCGGTGCTGGGCTGGCAGCGGGCCGACACGCGCTCGGCCAGCGCGCGGGCCAGGGCCGGGGCGCGCTCGCTGCCGGTGGCCTGGGCGCAGGCCACGGCGCGGCGCCAGTCCACCGTGCGGATGTCGGCGGCGAGCAGGGTGGCGTCCAGCCGCCGCAGCCAGCGCAGCAGGCGGTCGATCTGCGGCAGGCGCGCCAGCGGCGTGCGGCGCAAGCGTGCGGGGCGCAGCTGGCCCGCACCGATGAGCGGATGGCGCACCACCCACAGCACGGCGCCCGCCCCAAAAATCACGGCGCACCAGGCGATCAGCGAGCGCATCCAGCCAAACGGGTCGGCATCGGGCACTTGCGTGGGGCGCTCGAAATCGTCGGTGCTGCCCTCCAGGCAGTTGATGGGCAGGTAGCCCATGGGGATGGGCGGCTTGCCGGGGCGGCAGGACCAGGTGGTGGTGCCGGGTTTCAACTCCACCACCACCTGCGTGCCAGCGAGTTTGCCCAGCTCGGGGTGGTGGGCGATGTCGGCCTGCAGCACATAGGGGCGCGGGGAGGTGACGCGCAACTGCGGCTGGGCCACCGGGGGCGCGTAGGTATTAATGTCCTTGGGCCAGTGGCCCAGCTCGTTGTGCGCCTCCATCATCGCCACGCGCCACTGCACCAGCTCGCCCCACAACGGCCCCACGTTCATGGCCGCCATGAACCTGCCGCGCGTGGCAGGGTTGTGTTGGGGCGTGAACACCGCGCTGGCCACAAACAGCGTGACCAGCGCGATGACCACGGCGCGCACCACGGGTCTGGACAGCAGGGGCTTCAGTCCGCCGAGCATGAATCCAGCACCATGAAGCCCGCATCGCGGATGGTGGCGCAGCGCCAGTGCAGCCGCGCCGCATCGCCTGTGCCCCGCACATGGATGAGGTTGCCCCAGAACAGGGTGCGCAGTTCATCGTCTTGCAGATAGGGCCGGGCGCGGCCCAGGTCGTCGGCCTGCAGCAGTTGCAGCAGCCGCGCGCGGGTGGCGGGCGCCTGGGCCAGGGGCAAAAAGGTTTGCCACAGGCGCGGGCTGCTGGCCAGGTGGGTGCGCAGGGCGCTGGGTGGTGCATCGCCCTTGCCCCCGTTCTGATCCATCCCCTGGTCCACCAGCCACTGCAGCCCCTCTTCAAACAACGCAGGGTGGCCGCCGCTGATTGCTTGCAGATCGGCCACCACAGGCTCTGTCCAGGTGTGCTCGGGCCAGCGGTGCCGGGCCAGCTGCAGAAGGTCGTGCAGCGACGGGTCGGGCCAGTGGTTGACCTGCGCGATGTTGAGCAGCGAGAGATCGCCACTGCGGTACTTGAGGTCGGCCAGCGCCTCGCCGCCACACAGCAGCAGGTGCAGGCGGCCGCTGTGCATCTCGCTCAGGCTGCGCAAGATACCCGCCAGGGTTTCGCGCAGCGCGGGTGTGCCCTGCTCAAAGCGGCTGACCAGGCAGAAGATGCGTTCGCCTGCCAGCAGGCGGCGCTCCAGCGCAGATTCAAACTCGTAGTCCGACGCCACATCGCCCAGGCCACACTGGCGGCCGATGGCGGCGAAGTATTCGGCGGGCACGGTGCTCACGCTGTAGGGCGGCTGGATGTGCAGCACCGAGCCCCCGCCATACTGCGCGCGGGCGCGCTGCAGCAGCTCGTGCCGAAATGGCGGCTGCCCCCAGTGGGCGGGCGACAGCAACAACGAGATGGGGTATGGCGCGGCCTGCGCGAGCTGGGCAAACAGCCGGTCCTGAAACGCCGCAAAGGGCTGCGCAGCGCCTGGGGCCACACCCGTGGCCCTGGCCTCGGCCCGCAGCGGGGCTTCGGCCTGCAGCGGAAACTCGGGCGCAAACCCTGCGGCGCTGAGCAGGCGGTTGGTTTCGCTCTCGGTCAGGCGCAGGTAGCGGGTGCAGGCCACCAGCTTGTCGCGCGAGCGCGGGTTGGGCGCCGAGATGCCGTTGCGCCAGTTGTTCACTGCCTCGCGACTCAGGCCGATTTCGGTGGCCACGCCGGAGGCGCTGGCGCGGATACGGCGCATGTAGAGCGAGAGCAGGTCGGGAAAAGAATCTGTGGCCATGAACGGGGACAAGGAAGCGCAGCACAGCGCCAGGAGACGATCGAAAAAAGGAAGGCAACGCGCGGGCACCCAGGCTGCCCGGCCGCTACCCCGCTACAACAGCCCCTGCACCATGGGCCAGGCCTTGGCGCAACCCAGCCCACAGGCCACCAGCACCGGGCTGTAGAGCACCACCACCCCGATCAGCGTCATCAGCCAGCCGGGCGATTCATCGTCCGCCTGCGCCGCGCCCGCAGCAGCGGCCCCACCGGCAGCCTCTGCGGTGGTCTCTGCCGAGCCTTCGCCCGCATCCCCGGTCACCTCCTGCACCAGCATCACAGCCACCAGCAGCAGAGCGGCGCCCAGCACGCCCAGATAGGCGTATTGCAGGCCGGGGCCTGCCAGCGGATAGAAATACCCGGCCAGCACCACGGCGGGCAGCACGAAGAAGCCGTGCATCTGCCACCGGTGCCAGTCGATGCCCTCGTCTTTCTTGTCCTGCGCCCCCGTTACCAGCCGGTGGGTGATGGCCCCCAGCACGAAGATCAGCCCACCCCACCATTCGATCTCTGTCAGCATCGCTCACTCCCTCGTTGTTGCTTGTTTGTTTGTCTGCATGTCTGTTTTGTTGGGCTGTGTCGCGGGTCTTTGCCGCCCCGCCCGCGCTGCGCCGGGTCAGCCCACCGCCGGTTGCACCGTGGCCGGGCCTGCAGGGTCGCCATCGTCACTGCCACCGGCAGCGTCGTCGTCATCGTCGCCATCGCCGCGCAGTTCCTTGTGCTCGCGCACCATGTAGAACAGCGGCAGCGCAATCGCGAGCACCAGGCCCAGGCCCAGCCACAGCCAGATGCCCTTGAACAGCAGCACGGTGACCACTGTGAACACGACGGCATGCAGCAGCCCCTTGAACCCCGCGCGCAGCAACAGCACCGCAATCAGGCCCTGCACTGGCGACTGGCCATTTTTGCCAAAGGTTTGAGCCAGGTCGATGAAGGCCTTCGCCGCCTCTTCGCCCTGCTTGCGGCGGTCGGCCTCGTCCTTGCGCATCTTTGCCACGCTCATGGGCTTGGCCGGGTCGCGGGAGCAGGCATAGGGGTCGTCCTGCGCATCGTCGCCCCCGTCCGCAGACTCCACCACCGCACGCCAGTCGGGGTGGGCACTGAAGAAGGCCTGGCGCCCCACCCACTGGCCCTGGTCGAAGTGCATGCGCTCGGTTTCGCCCACCTGGTCGTAGAACACCTCCAGCACCGCCGCCCGCAGGCCGTGGGCAAACAGGGTTTCCAGGGCGCGCAGGGGGAGGTCGTCGTGGGTACCCGTGTCAAAGCACAGCAGCAGGTGGGTGGGTTTGGCCGCCACCTGCTGGTTGAACCATTCCCCATCCCACAGGTCGTCCAGGTCGGCCACGCCCAGCTCGCCGGCCCAGCGCTGTGCCTGTTCGGTGTTGCCCGCCACCAGGTACTGGTAGACCAGTTGTGCTGTCTTGAGCTTGATGGGGCTGTCGAAGAAGAGCTGCAGGGTATGCGCGTTTTGTGACATGGTGTGGAGGGTGAAGTCGGCCCGTGTGAAAGTGCACGAATTGTTACCGCGCTGCGCGGGTTTGTTCTTCTCGGCGTTGTCCACCGCCCACACTGCGTGCGCATGCCGACCACCTCGCCACCTGACAGGGCGTCAACCGCTCCCGCGCAATCTCCCATGCGCCAGCACCATCCACCCGGTGCTCGGGTGGCCCGCACGGGCAGCCAATCCAGCTCTCTCCGCTATCTCATCGATAGCAACTACTGCAGATCCAGCAAGGTGATTTCGGCAAATGGCATGTGATGCATCAACTCGCGCAAGACGAGCAGGCTGGCTGCGAAGGCGGGGCTGGCGGGCAGGCCCTCGTGCGCGGCGGGGCGGCCTTGTGCCACTGCGGCCAGCCGGTTGAACAGCCGCTCCATGGCCTCCAGCGGCAGCACCCGGGCGGGCCCCGGCGCAATGCCTGCGAGGGTGGCGATCTCATGCAACGCCGGGTCGGTGGAGTACAGCTGGGCCGAGGCGCCCTCGGGCACCCATTGGCGGTGGCGCACATGGGCGGCATAGACCTCGTCTTCCACCGAGGCGATGGCGGTCTCCAGCTCCAGCGGCGTCGGCACGGCCCCACGGAAAAACGCCCGCGCCGTTTTCTGCTGGCCGAGCGCCAGCGTCAGCTGGGCCGAAGGCTGCGCGGGCCCCTGCCCCGTGGCCAGCACGCAGTGCTCGGGCCCCAGGTGCAGGGCGGTGATGCATTGGCCCGGGGCGGCCAGAGCGCGGGCCCGGCGGTAGACCTCGGCCAGATCCAAGGCGGTCGTAGTGTCGCCGTCTGGCGGCAGGGTGGGCGCTTGGGCGGGCATGGGTTCAGGCAGGGATGGGGGCATGGAGGCTCCGGCCAGAGTGCCCCGGCGGGTTGCAGGGGGTGAAGGCATCTTTCCACGGCCAGGGGGCATGCGCAACCGCATGCACGCATCCATGCGCGCAAGCCCTCCCCAGTCTGTCAGCCCGCAACGCCCGGTGCACTGGCAGCCGCCACCAGGCGCTGGGTGTAGGGGTGTTGCGGTGCGTCCAGCACCCCATTCACCGGGCCGCTTTCCAGCACGGCGCCATCCTTCATCACCAGCACATCGTGCGCCATGGCGCGGATCACATCCACATCGTGGGTGATGAGCAGGTAGCTCAGGCCCTTTTCTTTCTGCAGGCGCTGCAGCAGGCCCAGCACCTGCTGCTGGATGGTCACGTCGAGCGCGCTGGTGGGCTCGTCGAGCACCAGAACCTGCGGCTGCACGATGAGCGCCCGCGCAATGGCCAGGCGCTGGCGCTGGCCACCTGAAAACTCATGCGGGTAGCGCTCCAGCAGGCGCGGGTACTGCGCTTCGGTCAGGCCCACTTCGGCCAGCACTGCCTCGACACGCGTGCGGCGCTGGGCCACGGCGAGCGTGGGTTCGTGCACCTTCAGGCCCTCGCCCACGATCTCTTCGACCGTGAGCCGCGGTGAGAGGGAGGAGAACGGGTCTTGAAACACCACCTGCACCCGGCGGCGCAGCTGCTGGTTGGCGGGCGTGTTGCGCATGGCGGGCTGCTGCCACGCCTGCCCGCCCACCTGCAGTTGCCCTGCCGAAGGCAACAGCCCCAGGATGGCCCCTGCCAGCGTGGACTTGCCCGAGCCGGACTCGCCCACCACGCCCAGCGTCTGGCCGGGCAGCAATTGCAGCGTGGCGCCCTGCACGGCCACAAACTCGCCTTTTTTGAACCAGCCCTTGATGCCTGGCAACGGCGTGGGGTAGACCACGCGCAGGTCTTGTGTCTGCACCACGGGCGCCGTGCCAGCAGGCGGGTCGGCTTCAACCACATCGCGGCGCGGCTGGCTGGCGATCAGGCGGCGGGTGTAGGCATGCTGAGGTGCACCGAATACTTCGGCCACCGGCCCCTGCTCTACCAGCACGCCCTGCTCCATCACGGCCAGGCGGTCGGCAAAGCGGCGCACCAGGTTCAGGTCGTGGGTGATGAGTAGCACGGCCATGCCGGTTTGGCGCTGCAGGTCGCTCAGCAAATCCAGAATCTGCCCGCGCAGGCTCACGTCCAGCGCGGTGGTGGGCTCATCGGCCAGCAACAGCTTGGGGCTGCTGGCCAAAGCCATGGCAATCATGGCGCGCTGGCGCTGGCCGCCGCTGAGCTGGTGCGGAAAGCTGTTGGCCCGGCGCGCGGGCTCGGGGATGCCGGTTTGCGCCAGCAGATCAATGGCCGCCTGTGCACACTGGGCGCCCGTAAGGCCGCGCTTGAGCAGCAGGATTTCGGCGATCTGCGCGCCAATCGTCATCAGCGGGTTGAGCGCCGTCATGGGCTCCTGGAACACCATGGCGATGTCGTCGCCGCGCACGCCGCGCATCTCGCGCTCCGTCAGCGCCAGCAGGTCGCCCCGGCCTTGCAGGTGGGCCTGCCCGGTGATGGAGGCATCGCCCACCAGGCGCAAAAGGCTCAAGGCGGTGATGGTCTTGCCCGAGCCGGACTCGCCCACCAGCGCGAGTTTCTCGCCCGCAGCAATGTGGAGATTGACACCTCGCACCACCTCTTTGGGGCCGAAGCGCACATGCAGGTCCTGCACCTGCAGCAGGGGTGGATTGTTGGCCGATGGGGTTACGGTCACAGGTCGGCCTTTCTGGGGTCCAGCGCATCGCGCAGTGCGTCGCCCATGAAGGTGAGCAAGAGAAGGGTGGTGACCAGCACGCCAAAGGTCGAAAGCGAAATCCACCACGCGTCAATGCTGTTCTTGCCCTGGCTCAGCAATTCGCCCAGCGACGGTGTGCCAGGCGGCACGCCCAGGCCCAGAAAGTCGAGCGAGGTGAGCGCGAGGATGGCCGCACTCATGCGGAAGGGCAGGAAAGTGACCACGGGCGTGAGGCTGTTGGGCAGGATGTGGCGCCAGATGATCTGCAGGTTGCCCACCCCCAGGGCGCGTGCGGCCTTCACATAGTCAAGCTGGCGGTTGCGCAGGAACTCGGCGCGCACATAGTCAGACAGCCCCATCCAGCCAAACAGGCTCAGCAAAATAAGCAGCAGCGCAATGCTGGGCGCAAACACCGCGCTGAAGATGATGAGCAGGTACAGCTCGGGCATGGAGCCCCAGATCTCGATGAAACGCTGGAACGCAAGGTCGGTCTTGCCGCCAAAAAAACCCTGGATGGCACCCGTGACCACCCCCAGCAACACGCCGGTGATGGTGAGCGCCAGGCCAAACAGCACGCTCACCCGAAAGCCGTAGAGCAGCTGCGCCAGCAGATCGCGCCCCCTGTCGTCCGTGCCCAGCCAGTTGTCGGCCGTGGGCGCCGAGGGGTTGGGCGCCTTGGCAAAGTAGTTGAGCGTGTTGGGGCCGTAGGGGTTCAGGGTGTACAGCGCCCAGTTGCTGCCGGTGCTCAACCGCTCCTTGATGAAGGGGTCGAGGTAGTCGGTGGAGGTTTCGAAGTCGCCCCCGAAGGTCTTCTCAGGGTAGTCCTTGAGCATGGGGAAATAGGTCTGCCCCTCGTAGCGCACGATGAGTGGCTTGTCGTTGCTGACCAGCTCGGCGCACAGGCTGACCAGCACCAGGGCACAAAAAATGATCAGACTCCAGTACCCCAGCCGGTTGCGCTTGAAGCGCAGCCAGGCACGGCGGGACGGGGAGAGTGAAATCGGGGCAGCAGCAGGACTCATCGGGGCCATCGGTGCGTTCGGGCTAGTCAAACTTCACGCGCGGGTCCACCCACACATAACAGAGGTCACTGATGAGCTTGGTCACCAGCCCGATCAGCGTGAACAAATAAAGAGTTCCCAGCACCACAGGGTAGTCGCGGCGGATCACGCTCTCGTAGCTCAGCAGGCCCAGGCCGTCGAGCGAGAACAATGTTTCGATCAGCAGCGAGCCCGCAAAAAACGCACCGATGAACGCCGCAGGAAACCCGGTGATGATGGGGATGAGCGCGTTACGGAACACATGCTTCCACAGCACCTGGCGCTCGCTCAAGCCTTTGGCGCGAGCCGTGAGCACATACTGTTTGCGGATCTCTTCGAGGAACGCGTTTTTGGTCAGCATGGCCGTGACGGCAAAACTGCCCAGCACCATGGCCGTGACGGGAAGCGTGATGTGCCACAAATAATCCACGACGCGCGCGCCCCAGGACAGTTGCGCCCAGTTGGCCGATGTGAGCCCCCGAAGTGGAAACCACTGCAGTTGCCCGCCGAAGATCACCAAGAGCGCCACACCCAGCACGAAGCCGGGTATGGCGTAGCCGACGAGGATGAGCAAGGTGGTGACCATGTCAAAGCGTGACCCCGCCCGCACCGCCTTGGCAACGCCCAACGGCACGGCAACGAGGTAGCTGATGAAGAAGGTCCACAGGCCCAGGCTGATGGAGACGGGGAGCTTTTCACGCACAAGGTCAAAGACGGCCTTTCGTTGATAGAAACTCTGCCCGAGGTCAAACCTTGCAAACGACCAAAGCATTTGCGCGAAGCGCTCATGCGCAGGCTTGTCGAACCCGTACAGCGCCTTGATTTCCTCCAGTTGCTTCGGGCTCAACCCTTGGCGGCCACGGTAGTCCCCCCCCGCTCCTGCACTCGGCGAAGCCCCCTCCCCACCAGAGGAGCGCCCCTGCAACTGCGACACCATTTGCTCTACCGGCCCGCCGGGCACAAACTGGATGACCACAAAGGTCAGCAGCAGCACCCCCAGCAGCGTGGGCACCATCAACAAGATGCGTTTGAGTATGTAGCTGAGCATGCGGTGTGACCCTAGCGGTTGGTTGGCGAAGCCCACCACGTGGCGGCAGCCCAGGAATCCGGCTGGTAATAGGGCGGAATTGTCGAAGGCAAGACAAAACCAGCGGGCCGATAGCCCACAAAAAACTCATCGCTGTACCACTGAGGAATCGAGTAGTAGCCGTGGGACAAAACACGGTCCAGCGCGCGCATCGCAGCCGATACATCCGCCTTGGTCTGGGCACTGAGCACGGAACGGATCAGGCTGTCCACTGCCGGATCGGCGATGCCCCACATATTGGCCGAGCCGGGTGTCGCGGCGGCCTTGGAGCCAAAGTATTCAAAAAGTTCGCTGCCTGGGGAAGTCCGTCCTGGAATGCGAAGGCTGCCCAGCTCGAATTCGAACTCATCCATCCGCTGCTGGTAAAGGGCTCCGTCCACATTGCGTATTCTCAGATTGACCCCCAGCTTTTTCAAAGCGATCTGCATGGGGCTGACCAGCCGCACCGAGGACGGCTGTGCGTTCAGGTACTCCATTTCAAACGCTTCACCCTGGGCGTTCCTCAAGGCTCCATCGCGGTAGACCCATCCAGCCTCCGCCAGCAGCTGTTTGGCCTGCCGCAGGTTGTCCCGCAAGCTGGAAGGAGGTAGCGTGCTGGGTGATCGCAATGCCGGCCCAAAAACATCAGGGCTCAACTTGTCACGCAGTGGCTCCAGCAACGCCATTTCTGCAGGCCCAGGCAACCCGGAAGCATGGAAGTCACTGTTTGGAAAATAGCCTTCCACCCGCTTGTACAAGCCGTAAAACATCTGACGGTTGAGCCACTCGAAGTCCATCGTCAGCGCAATGGCCTTGCGAACTCGAATGTCCTTGAACTTGGGATTGCGCAGGTTGAATGTGTAGCCCTGGAAATCACCAGGATTGCGATGCTCAAAAACCTGCTTCTTGACCGATCCGGAATCAAACGCCTTGCCCTTGTACTGGCGCGCCCAGTTCTTCGAAACAAACTCCCGCTTCAAGTCATATTCACCGGCTTTGAGCCCTTCAAACCGGCTGGTGTCGTCGAGGTAGAGTTTGTAGGTGATGCGATCAAAGTTATACAGCCCCTTGCGCACCGGCAAGGCAGCCCCCCAATAGTTCTTGTCACGAACGTACGTGATATCGCGCCCCAGCTGTCCACTGGAGGGCCGGTAAGGACCCGAGGCAACAGGCAGATCGGTGATGACTGCGTCGAAGGGCTTTCCAGCCCCCCATTTCCGGCTGAAAACCGGGACACTCCCCGCCACAAGCGGCAGTTCTCGATTGGAATTGGCAAATTCAAATTTGACCAAGCGCTCGTCCAAGGCTCGGACCGCCTTGATATCCCCAAAGATCGTCTTGAACTGCGGCGACGCCTGCTTGCTCATCAGGGTGTTGAAAGAATGAACCACATCGGCGGCCATCACGGCAGATCCATCGCTGAATCGCGCCTCCTTGCGAATGCGAAAGGTGGCGGACAAACCATCCGGCGGCACGTCCACGTCTTCTGCGAGCAAGCCATACCCTGTGGACGGTTCCTCTGAATTACCGATCAACAAGGACTCGAAAACCAACTCCAGCATCCCCGCAGGCGGCGTTCCCTTCAGCGTGAACGGATTGAACTTGTCGAAATTGGTGACCGCGATCGGCGGAACCAGGCGAATCTCCCCCCCCCTTCGGAGCACTCGGATTGACATAGTCAAAATGCGTGAACCCAGGCGGGTACTTCACATCGCCAAATTGGGCATAGGCATGTGCGGCCCAAGAGGTAGGACCCAAAACCATGCCACACACAGCACACAACGCCGCGCGGGCCCAACGAGAACAGACTGCTACAAGGCGCATGCGACAATTCTGCACTACGTTCGCCGGCCTACGTGGCACCCAGCGCATACCCCTATGCCCTCGCCCGCCGGCCCACATTCCGCCATTCCAAAAGGAGATTGAACATGGGTTTTCTGACCGGCAAGAAGCTGCTCATCACGGGTGTTTTGTCCAACCGATCCATCGCCTACGGCATCGCCAAGGCCTGCCACGAACAGGGCGCCGAGCTGGCGTTCAGCTACGTAGGCGAGCGCTTCAAGGACCGCATCACCGACTTTGCCGCCGAGTTCAACTCCAAGCTGGTGTTTGACTGCGACGTGGCGAGCGACGAGCAGATCGAGCGCATGTTTGCTGAGCTGTCGCAGACCTGGCCCAAGTTCGACGGCTTTGTACACAGCATCGGCTTTGCACCGCGCGAGGCGATTGCCGGCAACTTCCTCGAAGGCCTGAGCCGCGAAGGTTTCCGCATTGCGCACGACATCAGCGCCTACAGCTTCCCAGCGATGGCCAAGGCGGCCCTGCCCTACCTGAACGACAAGTCGTCGCTGATCACCCTGAGCTACCTGGGCGCGCTGCGCTCCATCCCCAACTACAACACCATGGGCCTGGCCAAGGCCAGCCTGGAGGCATCCGTGCGCTACCTCGCCGAGGCCGTGGGCCGCACCGAAGACGGCCGCAGCATCCGCGCCAACGGCATCAGCGCGGGCCCCATCAAGACGCTGGCCGCCAGCGGCATCAAGGACTTTGGCAAGCTGCTGAGCCGCGTGGCCGATGCATCGCCCCTGCGCCGCAACGTGACGATTGAAGACGTGGGTAATGTGGCGGCCTTCCTGCTGTCCGACCTGGCCTCGGGCATGACCGCCGAGATCACCTACGTGGACGGTGGCTTTAGCCAGACGGCGGGCCTGTCTGCTGACCAGGTCTGAGCGCACCACACCTCGGACACACTGCGGACCACACCGAAATATTGAACAAAATGGCTGCCGCCGCGCGTCCACCATGCGCGATAAGCTATATTTTCAATAGCAAACTAACCCGCAGGCATTGGCTGGGCCTGGGGGTGCTGGGTCTGGTGCCTGCCGCCATGGCAGTGCACGCGGCCGATGCCCCCGCACTGCTGCTGGCCAACGTATACCGCCCCGGCATGCCGCTGGCCGACTACTGGGTGAGCGAGAAATACGATGGCGTGCGGGGCGGGACGGCCACATGCTGCGCACGCGCGGCGGTGAAACGGTGGCCGCGCCCGCCTGGTTCACCGCAGGCTGGCCTGCCACCCCCATGGATGGCGAGCTCTGGGCGGGGCGAGGCCGTTTTGCACATGCCCAGTCCACCACACGCCTGCAGCAGCCGGACGATGCGGCCTGGCGGCAGATGCGCTTCATGGTGTTTGACCTGCCCACCCAGGGCGGCCTGTTTGATGAGCGCCTGCCCGCACTGAAAGCCCTGGTCGCCCAGATCCACCATCCCTGGGTTCAGGCCGTGCCGCAGCAACGCGTGGCCACCGACGCCGCTCTGCAAGCACTACTGCAGCGCACGGTGCGCGCGGGCGGCGAGGGGCTGATGCTGCACAAGGGCAGCTCGCTGTACCGCTCTGGCCGCAGCGACGACCTCATCAAGCTCAAGACCCACGAAGACACCGAGGCACTGGTGGTGGGCCACCTGCCGGGCAAAGGCAAACATGCCGGGCGGCTGGGTGCGCTGTTGGTGGAGATGCCCTCGGGCCAGCGCTTCAAGCTGGGTGCAGGGCTGACGGATGCCGACCGCGCCGATCCGCCGCCCATTGGCAGCTGGGTGACCTACCGCTATCGCGGCACACACGACGGCGGCCTTCCGCGTTTTGCGAGTTTTGTGCGGGTGCGGCTGGACAGGCCTGTTGCCACGATTCCCACAACAGCAACACGCTGAACCAACTATCAAAAAAATAGCTACCAGCGCTTGATGGACGCGCGGTGGCAGCCTTTTTGACTTAAATTTTCACCCACCCCACCAGGCTCCGGCCGTGGTGGTGCTGTGGGCGAGCTCAGAGACTGAGAGTTTTTTGGCTGTACCCGAAAGGTGCGCAAAAGCACCCTGGATCTAGGCGCACAGCACAGCCATAGCGCGGGCTATGGCGAGCATTTGCAACGACGAGCCGGGGTGTTTTTGCGGACAAGGCGGGCGCGGACGGAAGACGCTCAGTCTCTCAGGGCTTGCCCGCGACGCAATCGGCGCAGTAGCGCACCTGGCCGCTCTCGTCCTCTACCTCCACCAGGCCGTGGATGTCGGTTTCAAAACCCGGGCACAGCTTCGCAAACTCGCGCGCGAACTTGAGGTAGTCCACGATCTTCTTGTTGAACACCTCGCCAGGGATCAGCAGCGGAATGCCCGGTGGGTAGGGCGTGACCAGGCCCACGGTGATGCGGCCTTCCAGGTGGTCAATCTCCACGCGCTCAGTCGTGCGGTGCGCAATGTGCGCGTAGGCGTCTGACGGCTTCATGGCGGGCGTGAGGTCCGAGAGGTACATCTCGGTCGTCAGACGCGCGATGTCGTACTTGGCGTACATCTCGTGCACATGCTGGCACAGGTCGCGCAGGCCCATGCGCTCATAGCGCTTGTGCTGCTGGCAGAACTCCGGAAGGATGCGCCACATGGGCTGGTTCTTCTCGTAGTCGTCCTTGAACTGCTGCAGCGCCGTCAGCAGCGTGTTCCAGCGGCCCTTGGTGATGCCGATGGTGAACATGATGAAGAAGCTGTACAGGCCCGTCTTCTCCACCACCACGCCGTGCTCGGCGAGGTACTTGGTCACAATGCTGGCGGGAATGCCGGTCTTGTCGAACTTGCCGTCCAGGTTCAGGCCGGGCGTGACGATGGTGGACTTGATCGGGTCCAGCATGTTGAAGCCATCGGCCAGCTGGCCGAAGCCGTGCCACTTGCTGCCGTTCTTCTTGCCCTTGCCGTCGCTGCGGATGATCCAGTCCTCGGCACGGCCCAGGCCCTCGTCCACCAACTTGTCGGGGCCCCAGACCTTGAACCACCAGTCGTTCTTGCCGAAGTCTTCTTCCACCTGGCGCATGGCGCGGCGGAAGTCCAGGGCTTCGAGCAGGCTTTCCTCCACCAGCGCGGTGCCGCCGGGCGGCTCCATCATGGCGGCGGCCACGTCGCAGCTGGCGATGATGCTGTACTGCGGCGATGTGGACGTGTGCATCAGGTAGGCCTCATTGAAGAGGTGGCGGTCCAGCTTGGCGGTCTGCGAGTCCTGCACCAGCACATGCGATGCCTGGCTGATGCCGGCCAGCAGCTTGTGGATGGACTGCGTCGCATACGTCACCGAATACTTGGGACGCGTGCGCTTCTTGCCCATGGCGTGGTAGCTGCCATAGAACGGGTGGAAGGCCGCGTGCGGCAGCCAGGCCTCGTCGAAGTGCAGGTTGTCCACGTAGCCATCGAGCATGCCCTTGATGGTCTCGGTGTTGTAGAGCACGCCGTCGTAGGTGCTCTGCGTGAGCGTGAGCACGCGCGGCTTGACCTTTTTCGCGTCCACGCCCTTGAGCAGCGGGTTGGCCTTGATCTTGGCCTGGATGGCAGCGGGTTCGAACTCGCTTTGCGGGATGGGCCCGATGATGCCGAAATGGTTGCGCGTGGGCTTCATGAACACGGGGATGGCCCCGGTCATGATGATGCTGTGCAGGATGGACTTGTGGCAGTTGCGGTCCACCACCACCACGTCACCCGGGGCCACGGTGTGGTGCCACACCATCTTGTTGGACGTGGACGTGCCGTTGGTCACAAAGAAGCAATGGTCGGCATTAAAGATGCGCGCGGCATTGCGCTCCGATTCGCCAATGGCGCCGTTGTGGTCCAGCAGCTGACCCAGTTCTTCCACCGCGTTACACACGTCGGCGCGCAGCATGTTCTCGCCGTAGAACTGGTGGTACATCTGGCCCACGGGGCTCTTCAAAAACGCCACGCCGCCCGAGTGGCCGGGGCAGTGCCAGCTGTACGAGCCGTCTTCGGCGTAGTCCAGCAGCGCCTTGAAGAACGGCGGCTGCACGCTCTCCAGGTAGCTCTTGGCCTCGCGAATGATGTGGCGCGCCACGAACTCGGGCGTGTCCTCGAACATGTGGATGAAGCCGTGCAGCTCGCGCAGGATGTCGTTGGGCAGGTGGCGGCTGGTCTTGGTCTCGCCGTGCACGTAGATGGGCACATCGGCATTCTTGCGGCGCACCTCGCCGATGAAGTTGCGCAGGCTCAGAACGATCGGGTCCAGCCCCTCGCCCACAGTGAACTCTTCATCGTCGATGGACAAGATGAACGCGCTGGCGCGGCTTTGCTGCTGCGCAAATTGGGACAAATCCCCATAGCTGGTGACCCCGACCACCTCAAAGCCCTCAGCCTCAATGGCCTGCGCCAGGGCGCGGATACCCAGACCCGAGGTGTTCTCGGAACGATAGTCTTCATCGATGATGATGATGGGAAAGCGAAACTTCATGCGCAGCCTCCGTGCAAACGTGCCCTGCCCGGCCAAAAAACGAAATAGGCGCGAAGTGTAAGGAATAACGTTGACGCGCCTTTGAACTGCCACCCTTTTGACCCAGAATGTGGTGCACTAAACACAACCGACCCAAGGAGGTTCAGCATGGAGGCATCCACCATCTGGTGGCTGGCAGCGGGGGCCGTGGTCGTTGCGGAGCTGCTTACCGGGACGTTTTATCTGCTGATGGTGGCGCTGGGGCTGGTTGCTGCAGCATTGGCCGCCCACATGGGTCTCTCGGCAGCAATGCAAATCGTGGCGGCTGCGGCGGTTGGCGGCGTTGCTGTGGTGGGCTGGTACCACCACAAGAAAAAGCGCCCCGAAGACCCCTCGGCACGCGCCGACCGCAGCGTGAACCTGGATGTGGGGGAAACCATTCTCATCAGTGAATGGAGTTCCGACGGTACCACCCAAGTGAAGTACCGAGGCGCAAGCTGGACCGCGATTCATCGCCCCGGCGTAGCGCCTACCACCGGAATGCACAAAGTTGTCGAACTTGTAGGCAACCGCCTGCTGGTAGAACCTTTGTAACCCCCTTTTTCAGCAATCTCTCCCGAAAGGCTTGATATGGACGGTATTTACATCGCATACGCCATCGCCATAGTGGTCGTTGTCGTCGTGATCCGCAGCTTCAAACAGGTTCCCCAGCAAAACGCCTGGGTTGTCGAGAGGCTCGGCAAGTACCACGGCACGCTGGGCCCGGGTTTGAAGGTCATCATCCCCTTCTTCGACAAGGTAGCCTACAAACACAGCCTCAAGGAAATCCCGCTCGACGTGCCCAGCCAGGTCTGCATCACACGCGACAACACGCAGCTGCAGGTGGACGGCATCCTGTACTTCCAGGTTACCGACCCCATGCGCGCCAGCTACGGCTCCAGCAACTACATCATGGCCGTCACGCAACTGGCCCAGACCTCGCTGCGCTCCGTGATCGGCAAGCTGGAGTTGGACAAGACCTTCGAGGAGCGCGACATCATCAACGCCCAGGTCGTGCAGGCCATCGACGAAGCTGCGCTGAACTGGGGCGTGAAGGTGCTGCGCTACGAAATCAAGGACCTGACTCCTCCTAAGGAAATCCTGCACGCCATGCAGGCCCAGATCACCGCTGAGCGCGAAAAGCGCGCACTGATTGCCGCCTCCGAAGGCCGCCGCCAGGAGCAGATCAACATTGCCACCGGCGAGCGCGAAGCCTTCATCGCCCGCTCCGAAGGGGAAAAACAGGCTGTCATCAACAAGGCCATCGGCGAGGCCGAATCCATCCGCGCCGTGGCCCAGGCCACCGCAGAGGCCATCGAGCGCGTGGCCACCGCCATCCGCCAGCCCGGCGGTGAACAGGCCGTGCAGCTCAAGGTCGCAGAAAAGGCGGTGGACGCATACAGCCAGGTGGCGTCCGACGCGACCACCACGCTCATCGTGCCCAGCAACATGACCGAGGTGTCGGCCCTGATCGGCTCGGCCATGAAGATGGTGCAGGCGTCGCAGAAGGCAGGCTGAAAACGAACCAGCACCTTTTTTTGCCGCGAATCCCGCCACTGACCCAGATAGACGCAATCCTGTGGCTATAATCGAGGGCTTCGGAGAGGTGGATGAGCGGTTTAAGTCGCACGCCTGGAAAGCGTGTGTGGGCTAATCCCCACCGCGGGTTCGAATCCCGCCCTCTCCGCCATATGCAAATTTTCAGAGCACTTCCATTGCTTTGAAAGCGACAAAAAAATCCCCGCATGCCGGGGATTTTTCATTTGTGCTGCCTACATTTCGCCGCAGCCAATCACCCAATCGCCAATACGCAGCACACCCGTGGATCGGCGCATTCGCCTGCACGGACACGCGGCACATGCCCGGGAGCCCCTCCGGGCCACCCGAGCAGCACCCTCATCCCTTACTGCTTGCGCAGCAGCGTCTTCAGCACGTTCTGCAGACGCCGGGCGCTGGCAGGGTCGCTGGCACTGGCCAGCACGCGGGCAGCATCCTGGCCCCAGGTCTGGGCCGGGGCCGGGTCGTTACGGCGCGTCAGCAGTTGCAGTTGCAGCATGCGCCGAGCAGCGATGTGCTCCGCAGGTGTGGGGGCTTCGGCTGCCATTTCCAGGCGCAGCAACGCTTCGGACGCATCGCCCTGAGGCGCGGCAGACAGAGCCTGTGTCCATGCGGCGCGCACGGATGCCGTCACGCGGCCACCCAGGTCTTGTGCACTCGGGACCTGGGACGGATCGCGTTTGTCCCACGCCGCGAGCAACTGGGTCAGCGTTTCACCATGGGCCTGGGCTGCCAACTTTTTCAGCGCCAACTGAGCGTGCTCCATGGCATCACGCTGTGCCCGGAAAGCCGCATCACCCAGGCGGGGACCACGGTCTTCGTGAGCAGGGCGCTCGCCCATGCGGCCGCCACGGTCATTGCGGTCACCAAAACGGCCTTCGGTGCGCGGGCCACGGCCCGCGTCACGGTCACCAGGACGACCATCACGGCGATCACCTGGACGCGCGCCACGGCCAGCGGCGGCTGGTGCATCCTTTTTCATACCAGGGCGGTCGTCGCCACGCACAGCCACCACGGGGCGGGCTGGCTTGGGGGGCGCCACAGGGGCGGCGGCAGGTGCCGCAACTTCGCCATCAGCGGCTGCCCCACTCGCATCGACATCCGCCGCAAGAGCATCACCCGCGCCGGCCTGCTCGGCAGGCGACGCAGCGTTTTGTGCCGCCTCCGCCTTCTGCGCAGTAGCCACCGCTTCAGCCGCCTGGGCCTGGCCACGCAATGCAGCCTCCAGCGCCTGCACGGAAGCACGGATCTGCTGGGCATCGCCCGTGGTATTGGCAGCCTCCAGGGCCTTGGAGGCGTCCAGCACCGCGCGGTCGCGTGCGCTCAGTTCGGTGGCAGCCTTTTCACGGTCGGCCGATTTGCGATTGAACGCCTCGTCAATGGGTTTGCGGAAAGCATCCCACAGCTTTTGTTCGTGCTTGCGATCCAGCGGCACGGACTGCGCCTCGGCTTGCCAGCGCTGCTGCAGGGCCTTGACCGCGTCAATGCGCAGCGTGGGTGCAGCGCCCAGCGCCGTTGCTTCGTCGATCATGGCGTGGCGGCGGGCCAGGCTGTCTTTTTGTGCGGCCTCCAGCGGCGCGGCGGCCAGGGCAATGGCCTGCTTCCACTGCGGCTGCAGTTCGGCAAACAGCTTTTCGCCCACATGGCCACCCTCGCGCCAGCGGTCACCAAACTGGTACAGAGCGCGGTTCATGCCCTTCCAGTCGGTCGATGACGCGTGCTCTTGCGCCCAGGCCTTGACCTCTTCGATCAGCGCCAGGCGCTGCGCCTTGTGCTCAGCCGCTTCGGTGCGGATCTTGTCCAGCCAGGCCTCGACGACCTTGTGCGCGGCGTTGCAGGCTTCGTCGAATTTTTTCCACAAGGCGTGGTTGGGGGCACCGCCTTGGTCTGCCTGCTTCCATTGATCACGCAGGTTGCGCAGGGTCTCCTGCATCTTGCGGCCACCCAGGGCCTGCCCTTCGGGGCGATTGAGCAATGCCTCAGCCTTGGCGACGAGGTCTTCGCGCACCTGGTCGGCGCTCCAGCGCTGCCAGCCCTCCAGTTCGCCCGCAGCCACCAGTGCGGTGTGCACCTGCTGCTCCAGCGCGTTGTCGATGTGTTTGCCATGCACCTTGAGCACGGCCCGCAGGGCGGCGGCGGCACCGGCGCTGGCCTTGCCATGGCCTTCGGCGGTTTCCTTTTCCAGCGTCGCCAGGGCTTCGCGCACCACCTGTGCAGCCTTCTCCACCACCTCGGGAGCCACCTTGGGCTTGGCGGCACGTGCGGGTTTGGCTGCAGCCGAAGCGGCGGCCGCCTCGGTAGGCAGGCC
Organism: Acidovorax sp. BL-A-41-H1; assembly: GCF_051942715.1. Taxonomy (NCBI): domain Bacteria; kingdom Pseudomonadati; phylum Pseudomonadota; class Betaproteobacteria; order Burkholderiales; family Comamonadaceae; genus Acidovorax; species Acidovorax sp. BL-A-41-H1. The sequence continues at coordinate 85,339 of NZ_JBPVJQ010000014.1, forward strand.
TCGCGCAGCACGCAGTTCATCGGCCCACACGGGCACGGGGGGCAAGGGTGCTGCTGCGTCTTCGGCCGCTGCGGCCGCCTGGGCCACGGCGGGCTGGAAGGCTTCCCACACCACCAGCAACTGGGTGCGAGAGGCGTCCAGCAGCGGGGGGAAGCGGGCTTCCACGCTCACCCAGCTGGCGTCGCCCGTCAGTTCCTGGGCTTGCTCCTGCCAGCGCGCAACGTCGGCGCGCAGCAGTTCAAGCGCCGCATGTGCATCGCGCCAAGGCTTGGTCGAGAGCACTTCAATGCGTTGTGCAAGCAGCACGGCGGCTTCGCGCTGCACCTGCACGCGGTGCTGCAGGTCTTCGATGACCTTCACGCGGTCAGCCATCTGCGCCTTGAGCAACGACAGCGGTTCACGGGACAAGGGCGCACCGGCCTTGGCCGCATCGCGCTGCCAGGCCAGGGCGTCTGCAATATTGAGCTTGGGGGCGGCCAACAGCGCCTGGGCCTTCTCGGCCCATTCGGCGGCGATCGCTTCTTGCCCCTTGGCGCGGCGGATTTCATCCAGGCGCTCACGCACGGCACGGGCGGCACCCTTGTCACGGCCGCTCAGCTCCTTGAAGACTTCCTGCAGCTGTTCGGGCGCGGGCTGGGTGGCCAGCCAGTCACGGATGCGAGAGGCGCGTTCGCCAGATGTGGCGGCAGAAAAAGCACCGCCGGTCAGCGCGTCGAGCGGATGCGGCTCTTGGGTTTTGGCCGGGGCCGGATTCACTTCAGGTGCGTCGGACATTTTGCTGCGGGAAAAAAATGGAAACATGGATCCAATGGATAACGAAGGCACCCCTGGCGCATTGCCAAAAGGAGACCTGCCACGGCAAGCGCACTGCATGCGTGCCGGGGCAACAAAGGGGCTATTTTCACCGGGTTCTGAGCGGGCGCCTGTGTATGCACCACACCAACCTTCTACAGGTGATCTGGCACAAGGCTTGGACAGGCAGCCGACAGGCTGCGGCCCCTCTATGGGAACCTCGCCCTACTGCGGGCGAACAGTCGCCCCGCCAGGGGCAGCCCCCATTATCTATATATAGACGCCAATGCCCAATCGCCAAGGGATCTTGCACGAATGGAGCGGCAAGCGGGCGCTGCGGAACGGGATGGGCTGCAAGGCGCAAAAAGCAGCAATAGCCGTAGCTATTGCGAGTATTTGCAACGCCGCAGACAGCCCGAGACCGCAGATGCACACGACGCGGTGATTTGTGCAGAATTTGTGCAGAGGATCCCAAGGATGAAGCGCAAACAAGAAAGCCCGACGGACAGGGCCTCATGGCCTGCCCGCCGGGCTTGACGGCTGACACAACGGTCTTTGCCATCGGTCGCGATGCGGAGATAAAGGTCCGCATGGCGAGGAGGCAAGGGATTGCCTCCAGGGGTTGCCTTAGAAGCGGCATCTGCTGCACCTTGGCACTGAATGCCCTCGGAGGGAGATTTCGCTTCGTCTGGCGATGCCTGAAATCTACAGGCGCCTCCACCTTACCAAAGTCGCTCTCCGGGCTCAAATCGGATTCTCAATGACGGCCACACGGCCGATTGAATTTGACACGAGGGTGTCACACCCACCACCCGCGCCAGGCAACTTCGAGCCCCTCAAAGAGCCCAAAAACTGTAATTTTTTACAGATTTTTCATAACTCAAGTATCTGATGATTTCGATTGTTAGTATTGACTATGCATTTAGAGAGCTTCTAGAATCCGCCAGCCCTGAAAACGGGCTAGTAAAAACCCCAACCCGCTGCCGAACCCGGCTAAGTCAAACCAGGCGACAAGCACTCCACAGACGTGCAGCCCGGACTTGATGGCGTACCAATCCAGGCGACTTGCCGGGAAGGTGCAGTCCCAGTGACTGCTCCAAGCTCCCGCTGCGCCTCAGAAAGGAAGAGCTATGACAGCGTCAGGAAAAATAGTCTCCGGCGTACGAACCTTCGTGGCCGATGTGACCGAAGGTTTTCTTGAAATCACCCACAACAGCTTTGCCCTCATCGGCCTGGCCGTTGCCTTCATCATCATTGCCCTCACGGCCCGGCCCGACCTGCGCCAGGCTGGCGAAGAGCGTCTCATGGGCTGGCTGCAGGCCCGCCAGGTGGAAATGCTGGGCATGCCCATCGAGCCCGAAGCCAGCGAGCGCGCCACGGCCGCCAACCCCAAGGACCTGCCCAAGGAGCAGGCCGCCGTGGCGTTCTGGCTCAGCAAGAAGTACCGCGTGGCGCCCGAGCCGCTCAGCGTGCTGGTGGCCGAGGCCTATGAGATCGGCACCCGCGCCAAGATCGACCCCACGCTGATCCTGGCCATCATGGCGATCGAGTCGAGCTTCAACCCGTTTGCCGAGAGCGCCGTGGGCGCCCAGGGCCTCATGCAGGTCATGACCCGCGTGCACACCGACAAATACCAGAGCTTTGGCGGCCACTTTGCGGCCTTCGACCCGGTGAGCAACCTGCGTGTGGGTGTCAAGGTGCTGCAGGAATGCATTGCGCGCGCTGGCTCCGTCGAGGGCGGCCTGCGCTACTACGTGGGCGCAGCCAACATGGCCGACGATGGCGGCTATGCAGCCAAGGTGATGGCAGAGCATTTCCGCCTGCGCCAGGTCGCCAACGGCCGGGCCATGCCCTTCAACCCTCCCCCATCGCTGTCCACCCAGGCGCCTGCCCAGAGCATTCCGGCCGCAGCCCCCCCGGCAGCGCCCACCGCGACCGCCGACAAGGTGGCCTTGCTGTCGGGTCTGTGAATCCCTCGGCCCAGCGGAGATTTGTGCGATGCACCTAGTAGGTGCACGCCGCCGTGTCGGCTACACTAGCGAAGTACGCGACTGGCGATAGGCGCGGTACCCGCACAGGGTGCTGCCGCTGACGTGGAAACCGGCAAGGGCCCGCCCCTTGTGAACCACTGGGAAGCGTGCCGCACGGGGCCACCCGCTGCGTTCAGCCGTTCGCCTGGGCAGCCCTTGTTTCAAGGGACACAAGTTCTTAGGACTGCCAAACCATGTACGACCGCAACATTCTTGTCGAACAAACCGACCCCGAACTCTTTGCCGCCATCCAGGCCGAAAACGCCCGGCAAGAGCACCATATCGAGCTGATCGCCAGCGAGAACTACGCCTCCCCCGCCGTGATGTGGGCGCAGGGCACCCAGCTGACCAACAAGTACGCCGAAGGCTATCCCGGCAAGCGCTACTACGGTGGCTGCGAGCATGTGGACGTGGCCGAGCAGCTGGCCATCGACCGCGTGAAGAAGATCTTCGGCGCCGATGCCGCCAACGTGCAGCCGCATTGCGGCGCATCCGCCAACGAAGCCGTGTTCCTCGCCTTCCTCAAGCCCGGCGACACCATCATGGGCATGAGCCTGGCCGAAGGTGGCCACCTGACCCACGGCATGCCGCTGAACATGTCGGGCAAATGGTTCAACGTGGTCTCCTACGGTCTGAACGCCAAAGAAGAGATCGACTACGACGCGATGGAAGCCAAGGCCCGCGAGCACAAGCCCAAGCTGATCGTGGCTGGTGCATCCGCTTACAGCCTGCACATCGACTTTGCCCGCTTTGCCAAGGTCGCCAAGGAAATCGGCGCCATCTTCATGGTGGACATGGCCCACTACGCGGGCCTGATCGCTGCCGGCGTGTACCCCAACCCCGTGCCCCACGCCGACGTGGTGACATCAACCACGCACAAGAGCCTGCGCGGCCCCCGTGGCGGCATCATCCTGATGAAGGCTGAGCACGAGAAGGCCATCAACAGCGCCATCTTCCCCGGCCTGCAAGGCGGCCCGCTGATGCATGTGATCGCAGCCAAGGCTGTGGCCTTCAAGGAAGCAATGCAGCCCGAGTTCAAGGCTTACCAAGAGCAAGTGGCCAAGAACGCCAAGGTTGTGGCCGAGACGCTGACCGCACGCGGCCTGCGCATCGTGTCGGGCGGCACGCAAAGCCACGTCATGCTGGTGGACCTGCGCGCCAAGGGCATCACCGGCAAGGAAGCCGAGGCCGTGCTGGGCGCCGCTCACATGACCATCAACAAGAACGCCATCCCCAACGACCCTGAAAAGCCGATGGTGACCAGCGGCGTGCGCATTGGCACCCCCGCCATGACCACACGCGGCTTCAAGGAAGAAGAAGCCCGCATCACGGCCAACCTGATTGCAGACGTGCTGGACAACCCCCGCGATGAGGCCAACATCGCCGCCGTGCGCGCCAAGGTCAACGCCCTGACCGCACGTTTCCCGGTCTACCGTTAAGCAAGCCGGTCCTGGAAGTCCATGAAGTGCCCCTTCTGCAGCCACCTCGAAACGCAAGTCGTTGAAACGCGGGTGTCTGAGGATGGGGTCTTCATCCGCCGCCGCCGCCAGTGCGGCGCGTGCGACAAGCGCTTCACGACCTACGAGCGGCCGGAAGTGAACTTCCCGGCCATCGTCAAGAAGGATGGTCGGCGCATTGAATACGACCGCAGCAAGCTGCTCGGCTCGTTCAGCCTGGCACTGCGCAAACGCCCGGTGAGCACGGAGCAGATCGACAGCGCCATCGAGCGCATCGAGGAAAAGCTGCTCAACCTGGGCCAGCGCGAAGTGCTGTCCGGCCGCATTGGCGAACTGGTCATGCGCGAACTCAAGAAGCTCGACAAGGTGGCCTACATCCGCTTTGCGAGCGTCTACCGCAGCTTCGAAGACATCGACGACTTCCGCGCCATGGTCGATGAAGTGCGCAAGTAGGTAGGTCAGCGCCAGGCCAGGCGACGTGGTCACCTCCACCCGGCCCACCGGGCATGGAATTCAAGCTTTTTGGCGCCTACAGCGCGCCCATCATGCCTTGATAGCTATCAATAGCATAGCAATCAAACAACGCCATGGCTTCCCGACAGATGCTGCCAGCAGCGCTGTCACCAAGGCTACAGCGCGCAACGCTCCTCAAACGATAGCTGCAACGGCATACTGGACGAGCGCAAACGGCATTTTTTGCTTTAAGTTTTTTACCCGCACATGCAGCACGCCCAGCGCCCGTGCCCGACAATCGCTGCGGTGAAAACCCGCCACTTTCTGCAGCTGGTGCTGCTGTCTGCCCTGTGGGGCGCCTCATTCCTCTTCATCCGCATCGCCAGCCCCGTGCTGGGGCCCAACGTGATGGCGGCCCTGCGCATCGGGCTGGCCACGCTCACGCTGATTGGCATCATGCGCGTCGCCAACGAGTCCTGGCCCTGGCGCCACTGGCGCGAGCTGTTCGGGCTGGGCACGCTCACCGTCGCCCTGCCCTTCTTGCTGTACGCCTGGGCGGCCTTGCACTTGCCAGCGGGCTACAGCTCGCTGCTCAACACCATGGCTGTACCGTTTGGCGTGATCGCCGCCGCCTGGATGAAGGAAGACACGCTGAGCGCGCGCAAGTGGCTGGGCTGCCTCAGCGGCTTTGCGGGCGTGGCGCTGATCGTGCAGCTGGGCCCCGTGCAGCCCACGCCCGCCCTGTTGCTGGCGGCGGCGGCCTGTGTGGCGGCGTCGGCCTGCTATGGCATCTCGACCACCTGGATGAAACGCGCCACCCAGCGCATGTCCCCGCTGTCGATTGCCGCAGGCATCCATGCCGCCGCCCTTGTGCTGTTGCTGCCGGGCGCAGCCTGGAGCCTGCCCGAAGCGCGCTTCACACCCGGTGCACTGGCCGCCGTGGCCGTGATGGGCATCGTGACCTCCGGCCTGGCGTATTGGCTCAACCTGCGGGTGCTCAAACATGTCTCGCCCGTGGCCGCCATGAGTTCGGCCTTCATGATCCCGCTGTTTGGCGTGGCCTGGGGCCATGTCTTTCTGGGCGAGGCCCTGGGGCCGGGCATGCTCTGGGGCGGCGCGCTGGTGCTGGTGGCGACCGGGCTGGTCACCGGCTTCAATCCGCTGCAATGGCTGGGTGCGCTGCGCCGCCGCAGCTGAACCGCACTATGGCTGCAGCGCGGCCCCGCCTCAGCGGCCCACGCGCGTGATGCGGTCCGTGGCGGGCGGCGCCACCGGGCTTTGCTGGCGGAAGTAGGCCTCCAGCGCGTCCAGGTCCAGCGCGCCCACCTGCCGGTCCCGGCCTTGCGTCAGCACCGTGAAGTTGTCGCCGCCGCTGTCCAGGAAGCTGCTCATGACCACGCGCACCGGTTGCGCGTCGGCCAATGGCGCCCCGTTCAGCACCATCTGGCTGATGCGCGCCCCGGCGGGCTGGGTCAGGTCGTAGCGGTAGCTGAAGCCGCTGGACACCGACAGCACCCGGGGCCGCTGCACCGTGTTGCCGCCGCTGGCGAACTGTTGCTCCAGCACCGCACGGATCTGTGCCCCCGTGAAGGTCTTCACCACCAGCTGGTTGCCAAAGGGCTGCACCGCGTACAGCTGGCCATACCGCACCAGCCCTTGCTCATCCGGCACCAGGTCGGCGCGCAGGCCGCCGGGGTTCATGAACGACAGCTGCGCGCCCCCCTCTTCGGGCGGACGCGTGGCCAGCAGCTGGGCGTCCGCCACCAGGTTACCCAGCACGCTCTCCAGCGCCGCGTTGGGCTGGCGGCGCATGGGGCCCTTGGCCTGGCCCACGGGCCGCTGGGCCAGTGGAATGGCGGCGGCGCGGTAGGTGTCGATGATCTTTTGCACACCTGGGTCTGCCGGGAAGGCAGGCACGGCGGTGGTGACGGGCACAAGGCCCTGGGCACCAGTAAAGGCCTCGCCCTGCACCACCACATTGCGTGCTGTCTTGCTCACCACACGGCGGGTCCGCGTATCCACGCGCAGCTGGATGTCAGTGAGCAGCGTGCCGTACTGGCCTGCGCTGGTCAGCAAGAAGGGTTTGGCCGGGTTCACGCGGCTGTAGTCGCACACATAGGCCTGGTGCGTGTGGCCCGAGACCACCACATCCACGGCAGGGTCCAGGCGCTCCAGAATGGGCACGATGTCGCCCGAGAGGCCTGCGCAGCTGGTCTCCTGCACGCCCGCCGTGGTGCCGCCGCCTTCATGGATGGCCACCACAATCACATCAGCGCCCTGGGTCTTGAGCTGCGGGATCAGCGCATTGGCCGTGGCCGCCTCGTCCTCAAAACGCAGCCCCGCCACGCCCGACGGGCTGACCATGGTGGGCGTGGCCTGCAGCGTGAGGCCGATAAACCCCATGGTGACCGTGACGCCGCCTTCGGTAAACCGCTTGAGCCCCGTGGCGGGCAGCAGGGTGCGCCCGTCTTCGCGGACTGTGTTGGCGGCCAGCAGGCCAAATTGGGCGCCCTCGAACGGCTTGCTGATGCGGCAGGGCTCGCGCGAGGTGAATTTCTCGCAGCCGCCGTGCTGCAGCCGCAGCAGTTCGCGCCAGCCCCGGTCGAACTCGTGGTTGCCCACCGCATTGAAGTCGATCTGCATGCGGTTGACCGCTTCGATCGTGGGTTCGTCCAGAAACAGCGACGACACCAGCGGCGAGGCGCCCACCATGTCACCCGCCGACACCACCGCATGGTGCGGCGACTGGGCCTTGAGGGCCGCCATGGCGCTGGCAAAGTAGGCCATGCCCCCGGCAGGTGCCAGCACCGGGCCCGTGGGCCCTTGCACCCGGTGCGCCATGTGGGGCGGCTCCAGGTTGCCGTGCAGGTCGTTGAAGCCGATGAGGGTGATGTCGATGTGGGGCGGTGCGCTGCCCGCCACGGGGGCTGTGGGCGCAATGCCGCTACAGCCGCCCAGCCACAGCGGCACGGCCAAGGCGGCCAGCGCCCGGCGACGGAAGGCCCGGAACAAGCGGTTGCTCATACAGAGGGACCGCCCCTGGGACGGTGGGAGTTGGTGTTACAGAAACGAAGCCTGGATGGGCGGCACGGGCGGCACCACATCGCCGCACTGGGCGCGGTGGCGCAGCGCGTGCTCCATCACCACCAGCGCCAGCAGCGCCTCGGCAATCGGCGCGGCGCGAATGCCCACGCAGGGGTCGTGGCGGCCCTTGGTGATCACCTCGGTGCTCTTGCCGTGGATGTCGATGGACTCGCGCGGGCTGATGATGGAGCTGGTGGGCTTGATGGCGATGCTCACCTCCAGGTCCTGCCCCGTACTGATGCCGCCCAGCACGCCCCCGGCGTTGTTGGTGCGAAAGCCCTGGGGCGTCATCGAGTCGCCATGCATGGTGCCGCGATGCGCCACGCTGGCAAAGCCCGCGCCAATCTCCACGCCTTTCACGGCGTTCAGGCCCATCATGGCGTGGGCGATGTCGGCATCCAGCTTGTCGTACAGCGGCTCGCCCAGCCCCACGGGCACGCCCGTGGCCTGCACGCGGATACGGGCCCCGCAGGAGTCGCCCGCCTTGCGCAGGGCATCCATGTAGTCCTCGTACTGCTGCACGTCGGCCACAGGGGCGAAGAAGGGGTTGTTGCGTACGTGGTCCCAGCTCTCGAACGGGATGGGCAGTTCGCCCAGCTGGGTCATGCAGGCGCGGAACTCGGCGCCATACTGTTGTGCCAGCCACTTCTTGGCCACAGCGCCCGCGGCCACCGTAGGCGCCGTCAGGCGGGCGGAAGACCGGCCACCGCCGCGCGGGTCGCGGATGCCGTACTTGTGCCAGTAGGTGTAGTCGGCATGGCCGGGGCGGAAGCTCTCGGCGATGTTGCTGTAGTCCTTGCTGCGCTGGTCGGTGTTGCGGATCAGCAGGGCAATGGGGGTACCGGTGGTCTTGCCCTCGTACACGCCAGAGAGGATCTCCACCGCATCGGGCTCGTTGCGCTGCGTGACGTGGCGGCTGGTGCCAGGGCGGCGCCGGTCCAGGTCGGCCTGGATGTCGGCCTCGGTGAGGGCCATGCCCGGCGGGCAGCCGTCGATCACGCAGCCAATGGCCGGGCCGTGGGATTCACCAAAGTTGGTGACTGCGAATAGGGTACCGATGGTGTTGCCGCTCATGGGGCGGGATTATCCCAGACCCACCGCCCCCCAACGGCCTGGAGCGCAACCGGCGTATCCACCGATCTTGTCCCGCACTGCGCAGGGCATATCGCGCTTGGCATGGCCCCACGCGCTTGCTAGGATCGGCACACCACCTCCGGGACCTTCATGCCCGCCTCTGCCCTGCCAATGCCTGGTCCCTCTTTGCCCCACGCAGAATTTCTGCCCCCCATGCTGGGCGATGCCCCCCTTCGCAAGGCCCTGGATGCCAGCGACAACGCCATCGTGATGACCAACAGCGCCAAGCGGGTGGTGTACATCAACCAGGGGTTTACGCGGCTCTTTGGCTTTCAGCCCGAGGAAATACTGGGAAAGCTGCTCAGCGAGGTGCTGCTGGGCCCGCATTCCGATCCGGCCCTGCTGGGCAGCATCCGCTCCAAAGTCAGTACCCAGGGCGAGTTCCATGTCGAGACCATGCTGTACAGCAAGTCCGGGCAACCACGCTGGGTATCGATGGTGATCAATGCCTCGCCCGAGGCCTCGGGCGGCCCGGGAGGCAGCATCACGGTGCTGACGGACATCACCTTGACCAAGATGCACGAAGTGCTGCAGACAAAGGTGCTGGAAGGCATGGTCAACGAACTGCCGCTGCCAGACCTGATGGCGCTCGTGTGCCGCGAGGTGGAGCGGATTGCCCCCGAAGTCACGGCCTCCATCCTGGCGGTCGATGCACAAGGCTGCCTGCGCCCTCTGGCCGCCCCCGGCCTGCCAGCGGCTGTTTGCGATGCCCTGGATGGCCTTCCCATTGGTCCGAAGGTGGGCTCCTGCGGCACGGCGGCGTTTCGCAACGCGCCGGTGATCGTCACCGACATCACCACCGACCCCCTGTGGACGGACTACCGCGACCTGTTCGCCCCTACGGGCCTGCGGGCCTGCTGGTCCAGCCCCATCTCCAACCACCAGGGCAAGCCGGTAGGCACTTTCGCCTTTTATTTTCGGGAGCCCCGCAGCCCCGGTGCGCTGCACCACCGCCTGGTGGAGGTGTGCCTGCACCTGTGCGCCCTGGCCATCGAACGGGACAGCACCCACCGCCGCATTCACCAGCTGGCGTCTTTCGACACGCTCACGGGCCTGCCCAATCGCGCCATGTTCCGCAGCAGCGCAGAACGCGCCTTGGCCGGCCTGGAGCACGAAGAGCGCCCCGGGGCGTTGCTGTTTCTGGATCTGGACCGGTTCAAGCAGATCAACGACACCCAGGGGCACGCCGCAGGCGACGCCCTGCTGTGCGAGGTGGCCGCGCGGCTCACGCAGTGCCTGCGTGCGCGCGACCTGATCGGGCGGCTGTCGGGGGACGAATTTGTGCTGCTGCTGTCCGAATGCACCACCGAACAGGCAGTGCCCATGGCCCAGCGGATTCTGGAATCCATCGCCCAGCCCCTGCACATCAACGGGCAGGTCCATAGGCCCCACGCCAGCCTGGGGATCGCCATGTTCCCCGACGACGGCAGCAACATCGACACCCTGCTGCTGCACGCGGACCAGGCCATGCACCAGGCCAAAAGCGACCACCGGCACAGCCTGCAGCTTTTCAGCGCCGAGATGAACCGCCGCGCGCAAGAGCGCGCATCGCTGGAACGCGCGCTGCAACAGGCGCTGGCAGAACGCAGCCTCACCCTGCACTACCAGCCCCAGGTGCTCAGCAGCTCGCCAGACACGCTGCATGGCGTCGAAGCCCTGGCACGCTGGCACCACCCCACCTGGGGCATGGTGCCGCCTTCACAGTTCATCGCCATTGCAGAAGAGGCGGGCTTGATCCACACGCTCACACTGTGGCTGCTGGACGAAGCCTGCCGCCAGCTTGCGGCATGGCGCGCGGCAGGCCATCCCGTGCCTTGCGTGGCCATCAACCTGTCAGGCCGCAGCTTTCACCAACCCGGGCTGGCGCAGGAGATCGCCGACGCCTTGAAACAGCACGGCCTGCGCCCCGGGGATGTGCTGCTGGAGATCACCGAAAGCGTGATGATGGACGCGCGGCCGGTGACCCTGGCCAACATCGACACCCTGCACCGGCAAGGCTTCAAGCTGTCGCTGGACGACTTTGGCACCGGGTACTCCAGCCTCAGCTACCTGCACCGGCTGCCGATCAGCGAACTCAAGCTGGACATGGCCTTCGTGCAGGACCTGACCACCAGCGCCACGGCGCGCGCACTCACGGTGTCGGTGCTGAGCATTGCGCACAGCCTGGGCATGGTGGTGGTGGCGGAAGGCGTGGAAACCGTGGGCCAGCAGCAATGGTTGCAGGCGCATGGGTGCCCGGTCATGCAGGGCTATCTGTTTGGCAAGCCCCTTCCGCCCGAGGACATCGAGGCCTGGCTGGGTGCCCGATCGGCGGCACACAACCACTGACCCGGGCATCCACGCGGTGGCAGGGCCGCGCCACGGCGGCAACCGGATCCCCCGGCGGGGTCAGGCGCGTGGTTCTTCCTCAGGCCAATCGCGGATGTAGGCCTTGAGCATCTTGTTCTCGAAGTTCTGGCTGTCCACCACGGCCTTGGCCACGTCGTAGAAGCTGATCACGCCCATGAGCATGCGGCGGTCCATCACCGGCATGTAGCGCGCGTGGCGGTCCAGCATCATGCGGCGCACCTCGTCCATGTCGGTTTCCAGGGTGCAGGTCAAAGGCGCGTCGTCCATGGCGGTGCGCACCAGCATCGTGCCCACGCTGCCGCCGTTTTTCACCACGGCCTGGATCACTTCGCGGAAGGTGAGCATGCCCACCAGGTCGCCATGCTCCATCACCACGAGCGAACCGATGTCGCGCTCGGCCATCAGGGCCACGGCGCCTGCCAGCGGCTCGTCCGGCGAGGCGGTGTACAAGGTGTTGCCTTTGACGCGAAGGATGTCGCTGACTTTCATGGTGCTGGGTCTCCGAGAGGGCGAGAGAAGCGCGGCAGGCGCTATAGACAATTTGCTACCAAATATAGCCCACAATGCCCGCCTGCATTGACAACATGGGAGACACCCGATGCCCGGCTATTCCGACCCCGGCTTTGACACGCTGGCCCTGCACGCAGGGGCGAGCCCCGACCCCGCCACCGGCGCGCGCGCCACGCCCATCCACCTGACGACCTCGTTCGTCTTCGAGTCGAGCGACCACGCAGCGTCGCTCTTCAACCTGGAGCGCGGCGGCCATGTCTACAGCCGCATCAGCAACCCCACCAACGCAGTGCTGGAGCAGCGCGTGGCGGCCCTGGAAGGTGGCGTGGGCGCGATTGCCACCGCCAGCGGCCAGGCCGCGCTGCACCTGGCGATTGCCACGATCATGGGCGCGGGCAGCCACATCGTGGCCAGCACGGCGCTGTATGGCGGCTCCCAGAACCTGCTGCACTACACGCTCTCGCGCTTTGGCATCGAAACCACCTTTGTGAAGCCGGGCGACATCGACGCCTGGCGCGCCGCTGTGCGCCCCAACACCAAGCTGTTCTTTGGCGAAACCGTGGGCAACCCCGGCCTGGATGTGCTGGACATCCCCACAGTGTCTTCCATCGCACACGAAGCGGGCGTGCCGCTACTGGTGGACTCCACCCTCACCTCCCCCTGGCTCATCAAGCCCTTCGAGCATGGCGCCGACCTCGTCTACCACTCGGCCACCAAGTTCCTCTCGGGCCACGGCACCGTGGTGGGCGGCATCGTGGTGGACGGCGGCAGCTTTGACTGGGACGGCCCAAAATCCGCCAGCAAGTTTGCCGAGCTGACCCAGCCTTACGATGGCTTCCACAACATGGTGTTCACCGAAGAGAGCACCGTGGGCGCCTTCCTGCTGCGCGCGCGGCGCGAGGGGCTGCGCGACTTTGGCGCCTGCATGAGCCCGCACACGGCCTGGCTCATCCTGCAAGGCATCGAGACCCTGCCGCTGCGCATGGCGCAGCACATGCGCAACACCGAGAAGGTGGTCGAATTTCTGGCTGCGCAGCCGTTTGTGTCGCGCGTGGGCCACCCCATGCTGGAGTCTCACCCGAGCCATGCATTGGCGCAAAAGCTGCTGCCGCGCGGTGCGGGTTCGGTGTTCAGCTTTGACCTCAAGGGCAACCGCGAGCAGGGCAAGAAGTTCATAGAAACCCTCAAGGTCTTCAGCCACCTGGCCAACGTGGGCGACTGCCGCAGCCTGGTGATTCACCCCGCCAGCACCACGCACTTCCGCATGAGCGACGACGCGCTGGCGGGCGCCGGCATCAGCCAGGGCACGATCCGTCTGTCCATCGGTCTGGAAGATGCAGACGACCTCATCGACGACCTCAAGCGCGCGCTCAAGGCCGCCGAGAAAGCGGGGGCCTGACCATGCACATCCAAGTCAACGGCGCCGCCATCTACTGCTACACCGGCGGCAAGGCTTTTGATGCCGCCAAGCCCACGGTGGTGTTCATCCACGGCGTGCTCAACGACCACAGCGTGTGGGCCCTTCAAAGCCGCTACATGGCCAACCATGGCTGGAACGTGCTGGCCATCGACCTGCCGGGCCACTGCAAGAGCGGTGGCGACGCGCCTGCATCGGTGGAGCAGGCGGCCGACTTCATCGGCGCATTGCTCGACGCTGCGGGCGTGCAGCGCGCAGCCCTGGTGGGCCACAGCTGGGGTTCGCTCATTGCCATGGAAGCCGCCGCTCGGCTCAAGGACCGCGTCAGCCATCTGGTGCTGGTGGGCACGGCTTTCCCGATGAAGGTGTCGCCCGCGCTCATCGAGGCCTCGCAGAGCGACCCCGAAAAGGCCCTGCGCATGGTCAACGTGTTCTCGCGCAACACGCTGGCCGCGCCCCCGTCGGCCCTGGGGCCCGGCACCTGGGTGTTTGGCACGGGCATGGCGCTGGGCCGCCGGGTGCTGCGCAGCAACCCGGCCGTCAACGTGTTCCACCGGGGCTTTGTGGCCTGCGACAGCTACGCCGGTGGCGAAGCCGCCATGGCGCAACTCACCTGCCCGGTGCTGTTTGCGCTGGGCGCGCAGGACCAGATGACCCCCCCGAAGGCCGCGCAAGGCCTGGTCAACGCGGCCCGCGCTGCAGGCCAATCGGTGTCGATCGCGAGCCTGCCCGTAGGCCACCACCAGATGACCGAAGCGCCGGAAGAAACGCTGTTCGCGCTGCGCGACTTTCTGGCCCGCTGAGCAACACGCCGCCCGCGCCCTGGCCAGTGGTCAGGGCGCGCCGCGCCGCCACGCTGGCCACTGCCAAAGCGTGAAGGCCCGCAGCCACCACTCCACCGGGCCGTAGGCGTGTGTGGCCATCCAGCGGCGGCTCCACGCCAACTGGGCCCCGTACAACGTGAACACCCCCAGCACCACCAGCCAGGGCGCCACCCGGCCCACCAGCGCAAAGCCATAGGCCGTGAAAACTGTGGCCCCGATCAGCGACTGCAGCAGATAGTTGGACAGCGCCATGCGCCCCGCAGGCTCCAGCGCCGCGCCCAGACGCTGGCCCACGGGGCCATGCTGCAGCAGCCACAGCAGCAGCGCCACATAGCCGAAGGTAAGAAACGGCGCCGTGGCCAGGTCCACCGCCAGCGCGGCCAGCACCACATGCTCGGGCTGCTGCACGCTGCTGGTGCCCACCTGCGCCGTGGCATAGAACAAGGCCCCCGCCCCTCCTGCAGGCAGGCACCACGCCATCCACCGCCGCAAGCGCGCTGGCTGCTGCGCCATCCGGGCCAGAAAGCCCGAGCGGTGGGCCGCGAGCCCCAGCAGGAACATGGCCAGTGCACAGGGCCCCTGCACAAACACCAGCACAAACCACACACCGTCGGCCATGTCTCGCCCGCGCTGGGCGATGGCATCCAGCGCGCTCGCACGGTAGGCCTGTGCGGCCTGCTGCGCCTTGGCATGCAGTTCGGCCATCGGCACCTCTATGGGTGGCACATGCGCCACCAGCCAGGCCAGCAGGCCCCAGCCTCCGGCCACCATGCCCAGCAGCGCCAGGGCCAGCATCGTGGCCGCTGCGGGTTTCAACCCGCGCCAGGCCAGCAGCAGCACGCCCAGCAGTGCATAGGTGACGAGGATGTCGCCCGCAAACAGCAGCCAGGCATGCGCAAGCCCCAGCAGCAAGAGCCCCAGCAGGCGGCGCAGAAAGCGCGGCACAAAGGCGCTGCCCGAACGCTCCGCCGAATCCATTTGCAGCGCAAAGCTGTAGCCGAACAGCAGCGAGAACAGCAGGTAGAACTTGGTCTCGAAGATGAAGCTCACCCACCAGCGCACGGCATGGTCCACGGTGCGGGAGAAGGCCGGGTCCACCACGCCCACGCCAAAGTAGGTGGATGCAAAACTGCCCGCATTGACCATGAGGATACCCAGCAGCGCAAAGCCGCGCAGCGCGTCGATGGCGTGTTCGCGCCCGGCACTGGCCGATGCGGGGTGGACGGGGGTGGTGGGTGCGGCGGGTTCGTGGGGGTGCGCTGCCTGCGTCATGCGCCCTCCCCCACCGGCACCACCACTGCGGCCAAGGCCCCCAGCACCAGCGAGCGATAGGCCTGGGCGTCAAAACGCTCTTCCACCATGGCCCGGCCAAAGGCGCCATCCAGCAGCAGCAGGATCCAGTCCGCCACCTGCGCAGGCGGCATGGTCAGCCGCGCCTGCTGGCGTTCCACCGCCGTATCGAGCAGGCGCACCAGCTGGGCCTTGCGGCCCGCCTCGCTCCGGGCCACGCTGGCAAACACATCGGGGTTGCGCACGGCCTCGGCCAGCACCTCCAGGCCGATGCGGGTGTACACCGGGTCGGCCAGCAGGGCGAGGCTTTCTTCCACGATGGCGATCAGCGCGCCGTAGAGGTTGTCGGCACCTGCCGCAGCGGCAAAACGCTCGGCGGTCTCGCGCTGGTCCTCTTCCACGATGGCCGCGATGATGGCCTCCTTGGTCGGGAAGTAATGGAACAGGTTGCCGGGACTCATGCCCGCCTCGGCGCAGATCTCGGCGGTGCGGGTGGCATGAAAGCCCTTGCGCATGAAGCAGGCCACCGCGGCCTCCAGGATCTGCTGGCGCCGCGCCTGATGGCGCTCGGGGTCCACGGTACGCATGTGAAAAACCTTGTGCAGTTATTAATAGATCAACCAGTCGATTTATTAAAACACCGCAACCGCGCCGCTGTCAAATCCACTACCCCATCCCTGCGGGCTTGGGCGTATAAAGCGCCAGGGGCCGCCTTTTCCCATCGCTCACAAAGGGCCAGGGCATGGGGAGCCCCCTGCAAAACAACAGAGGAGACAACGATGGACATCAGCGCCCCCCACACCACCACCGACCCGCGCAGCTTCAAGAGCTTCGCGGAGTTCTACCCCTTCTACCTGGGCGAGCACAGCAACCGCACCTGCAGGCGCCTGCACTTCGTGGGCTCTACGCTCACCCTCGTCTGCCTGGCCATGCTGGTAGCCACGGGCAAGCCGCAGTACCTGCTGTATGGTCTGCTCTGCGGCTATGGCTTTGCCTGGGTGGGGCACTTCGGCTTCGAGAAGAACAAGCCCGCCAGCTTCAAGCGCCCGCTCTACAGCTTCATGGGCGACTGGGTGATGTACAAGGACATCTGGACGGGCAAGGTGCCGTTCTGATCTGAAAATTCAAGAAAAAATGGCCGCTACCGCTCGTCCACAATGCGCCGATAGCTATATATTTGATAGCGATCAAAGCGCAGCAGCAGTTCATCCGGCCTGCGCGGCGCTCTCCAGCACATCGGCCATGTGCAGGCTCTCCAGGCCCGCGCGCTGCCACAGCGGGGCCAGGCTCTGGGCGCGCTCCAGCAGCAGCTTCTGCACCAGGGGCGCGAGCGGGGTGCGGGCCGGGTCGGCCAGCAGCACATAACGCGGCTCGGGCACGTCCGAAGCGCTCACCGCCGCATCGGCCACCTCGCCCGCCCAGTCCAGGGCGGTCAGGGCTTCGAGCACGGGTTCGAGCTGCAGCACGTCCACGCGCAGCAGCTGAGCGAGCTGGCTGGGGCGTAGGCCTTTCATGGGCTGGCTGCGCGCGCGGTGCAGCTCCTGCAGCACCTCGATCGCGAGCTGGAACGTCCAGCCCGCCACCGTGCCGCGCCGCGCCACGCCCGCCAGCAGGCTGGGCAGGTAGGCGGTGACCACGGCCCCCAGCAGCACGATGACCCAGGCCACATAGATCCACACCAGCAAGATGGGCAGCGTGGCAAACGCGCCGTACACCACCGAATAGGTGGGCACCTTGCCCAGGTACAGCGCCAGGATCTTCTTGGCCAGCTCGATGCACACGGCCACGAACAGCCCGCCCGTCCAGGCATGGCGCCATTTGACCGGCGTGTTGGGCACATAGTGGTACAGCGACGCCATGCCCCCCGCCAGCACCACAAACTGGATCGAGTCGAACAGCAGTTGCACGCCATCGGGCAACCGTTTGACCAACCCGCCCGAGGCCGACATCACATACGAGGTGAGCGCCAGGCTCGCGCCCATGAGCAGCGGCCCCAGCGTGATGGCGGCCCAGTAGATCAGCACCCGCTGGCCCAGCGGGCGCAGGCGCGGCACGCGCCAGATGTCGTTGAGCGTGCGGTCGATGGTAAGGATCAATGCGAGCGCCGTGGCCAGTAGGATGCTGAAGCCCGCCACCCCCAGGCCGCTGGCCTTGGAGGCAAACTGGTTCAGGTAGCCAATCACCTGCCGCGAGATGCTGTCGGGCACCAGGCTGCTCACCAGCCAGCCCTGCAGCGCATCCTGCAGCTTGCCGAAAATGGGGAACGCGGTGAACACCGCCAGCGCCACGGTAAAAAACGGCACCAGCGCCAGGATGGTGGTGAAGGTCAGGCTGCTGGCCGTGAGCCCCAGATGGTCCTCACGAAAGCGCTCGCGCAGCGTCTGGGCCGTGGTCTTCCACGGGAAGTGCGACAGTTCATTGATCAACGCTTCGGTGCGTGATGCGACTGTCTGTAGGGAAAGAGGCATGGCCGATATGATGCCACCCCAATGACTGCATCCCCCGCCATCCCCCTCACACCCTCTGACCACGGCGTTGCCGCCACACGCTGGCTGGCCACCGGCAGCCTGCTGGCCCTGATTGTTCTGTGCCTGGCCTGGGAGCTGGTGCTGGCCCCCTTGCGCCCCGGTGGCACCTGGCTGGCCATCAAGGCCCTGCCGCTGTGCATTCCGCTGGCGGGCATCCTCAAGAACCGCATGTACACCTACCGCTGGGTCAGCCTGGTGATCTGGCTGTACTTCACCGAAGGCGTGGTGCGCGGATGGAGCGACAAGCCCCCGTCGCAATGGCTGGCCTGGGCCGAAGTGGCGCTGTGCCTGGTGCTGTTCACGGCCTGCACGCTGCATGTGCGTGTGCGCCAACGCAACGCCAAGGCAGCCGCAGCCGCCGCAGAGGCCAGCGCAGCGGCACTCGGCCCTTGAAGAATCCAGCGCCGCGCCCTGCCCCATCCAGACACTGACCCACCCGTTTTGCCCATGACCACTTTGCTTGACACCCTGCGCGCCATCGTTGGCCCCACCCATGTGATCACCGAAGGCGACCTCACCGCCTGGGAACAGGATTGGCGCCGCCGCGTGCGCGGCAAGGCCCTGGCCGTGGTGCGCCCCGCCAACACGCAGGAAGTGGCCGCCGTGGTCAAGGCCTGCGCGGCGGTGGGTACCGCCATCGTGCCCCAGGGCGGCAACACGGGTCTCGCCGTGGGCTCCACGCCCGATGACAGCGGCACGCAGATCGTGCTGAGCCTCACGCGCATGAACGCGGTGCGCAGTGTGGACACCGACAACCTAACCATGACCGTGGAAGCGGGCTGCATCCTGCAGAACCTGCAGGACGTGGCGCAGAACGCCGGCGTGCTGTTCCCCCTGAGCCTCGCGGCCGAAGGCAGCTGCACCATCGGCGGCAACCTGGGCACCAACGCGGGCGGCACGCAGGTGGTGCGCTACGGCAATGCGCGCGACCTGTGCCTCGGCCTTGAAGTGGTCACGCCGCAGGGCGAGGTGTGGGACGGCCTGAAGGGCCTGCGCAAGGACAACACGGGCTACGACCTGCGTGACCTGTTCATCGGCAGCGAGGGCACGCTGGGCATCATCACCGCCGCCACCATGAAGCTCTACCCCCAGCCCGCCGCCAATCTCACGGCCTGGGCCGCCGTGCCGTCAATGGAGCATGCCGTGGCCCTGCTGGGCCTGGCGCACAAGCAGCTGGGCGCGGGCCTCACGGGCTTTGAGGTGATGGGCCAGTTTGCATTGAGCCTGGTGGGCAAACACATGCCGCAGCTGCGCGTGCCCTTCCTGGGCGACGAGAACGCGCCCTGGTGTGTGTTGCTGGAGAACTCCGACAGTGAATCCGAAGAACATGCGCGCGCACGGTTCGAAGCGCTGCTGGAAACCGCGTTTGAAATGGGCTGCGTGACCGACGCCGTGGTGGCCGAGAACCTCACCCAAGCGCACCAGCTGTGGCACATCCGCGAGAGCATTCCGCTCGCCCAGGCCGAAGAGGGCCTGAACATCAAGCACGACATTTCGGTGCAGATTTCGCGCATCCCCGCCTTCGTGGCCCACACCGACGCGGTGCTGCAGCGCGAGATCCCGGGCGTGCGCCTGGTCAACTTCGGCCACCTGGGCGACGGCAACCTGCACTACAACGTGCAGGCACCGGCAGAAGGCGACCCCAAGGCCTTCCTGCGCGAGCACGAGGACCATGTGAACCACCTGGTGTACGAGGCCGTGGCCGAGTTTGGCGGATCGTTCTCGGCCGAGCATGGCATCGGCGAACTCAAGGCCGAGAAGCTCGCCAAGTACCAGTCGCCCGTGGCGCTTGGCATGATGCGCGCCATCAAACAGGCGCTGGACCCGCAGGGGATCATGAACCCGGGGCGGGTACTGAAGGTCTAACGCCGCACGGTCTGCGCAAACATAGGATCAGCGCGAGATGTGCAGGCCGCACACGGCCAGCAGCTCGTGCATCTGGGGCAGCAGCCCCCGGCCAAACGCGTCGGCCTCGTACATTGCATTGCGCTCCAGGGCGCGTTGCTCGAAGTCAGGGGCGTTGACTGCAGCAGCCACCAGCAGATCGGGGTGGTAGTTCAGCAAGCGGTAGTCGCTGCGTTGGCGCAGGCCCACGAAGGGGCATTCCTCATCCGGCACGCGGTTGGCCCATCTGTCCAGATCCTCCAGGCTGTGCAACTGGTCCAGCCAGTCCAGCACGGCCCTGTCGTACAGCGCCGCCAGCTCATCCCGGCGCGTGGCAGCACTGTCTGCGCTGCCCATGGGCAACTCGTAGATCACCCCTCCCGCCTGTTTTTGGAACAGTGCCGGTGGCTCCAGGTAAGTGAAGGGCAGCCTGTGCGTCTGCGCGAAGTGCTGCAAGGACACCTTAAAGGCCGGCCCGCCATCGCTGTTAAGAGCGGGCTGCAGGTGGGGGGGCAATGCAAGGCGTATCCACACGCCGTGGTGCAAGGTGTCCCGCACCATGTCCGAGTACACCAGCGCCTCGCCCACAGGCAGCTTTTTCTTGAACCAGAATGCGCCCCGCAGCTTGCGCCAGCCCCGTTGGGTGAACAGGGGCTCCAGCGATTGCTGCACCCAGCGGCTGCGCGCCGAAGGCGAAGTGTCCAGCTCAGGGAGCACAGGCACATCCGCCACGGCTGCAACAGATCCCATGGGGCCCATCACCTGCCCCGAAGGAGGGTGCACCTCGCCGCTCTGCGGATCAAAAATCACCCACCCCAGCTGGCGGGCCACGCGCTCGATCACCGGCAGCACCACCTCCAGTTCGGCCACGGCAGGACTCAGGCTTTGCACCAGCGCGAACGGGTCCGGCTCCGGGGGTTCAGTCCAATAGTCCTCGGGCTCGCCATCCTGCGGCAGCCCGGCTGCAAGGGCTTGCATCAGCACGCCTGCCGCAGGATCGGGGTTGAAGCTCAACTGCTGGCGCAAGTCACGCAACGTGACCTGCGCGTCCTCACTGGAGACAGGGATCGGATGGCGCCAGAGGTGCAGAACATAGCTCATGGTCAAAGCGTGGGGCACAGGGCCCGAATGCGGATCAGACGCGCATCGTAGCCCACCGAATCCCAACAAACCGCAGGGCATGGCCGCCGCCGCGCAGCTGCAGGCCCCGGCAAGGAAAACGGCCCTCCGGCTCTGCCTGCACAATCACCGCTTCGCTCCACAACACCGCTCGGCCCGCCATGAGTTCTGCTGTCTCCATACGCCCCGCTCAGCCCTCCGACTACGCCGCATGGCGCCCGCTCTGGGACGGCTACAACGCCTTCTACGGTCGCTTTGGCGCCACGGCGCTGCCCGAGCACATCACGCGAACCACCTGGCAGCGGTTTCATGACGCGGCAGAACCCATGTTCTGCCTGGTGGCGCAAGACGATGCCAGCGGCGAGCTGCTGGGCCTCACGCACTGCGTCTTTCACCGCAGCATGACGCGCATCGAACCCGTTTGCTACCTCAGCGATTTGTTCACCCGTGAGGCCGCGCGCGGCCGGGGCGTGGGGCGGGCGCTGATCGAAGCGGTGTACGACGCTGCGCGCGCCGCCAAGTCTTCCCGCGTGTACTGGCAAACGCACGAGACCAATGCCGCCGGGCGCCAGCTGTACGACAAGATGGCCAAGCACCATGGCTTCATCGTGTACGCCCAAGAACTCTGACCGCCATCCAAGGTCCGCCCATGACACTGCCTGATCTGCACCGCGCCATCAACGAACACGCCGGCACCTTCACTTGCGAGCGCATCAACAAGCCGCAGCAAACCAAAACGGTGAACTTCCAGCACCACATCCAGCCCCCCGCTGCGCTGGATGCCCCCCTGCCCGATGTGGGCCAGCTTTCCGGTTTCTATGCCACGTTCGGTGGCGTTCTGCTGTACCACGATGCCGACTCGGGCGACGCCGCCCGCTACATCGCGCCGCCCACTGAATGGCCCACGCTGCAAGAGGCGTTTGAAGGCTGGACGGAACACCTGAGCGACGAAGAACGCGAAGAGATCTTGCCCGACTGGATCCCACACTGCCTGGTGATTGGCGAGACGCCCCATTCGGGCAACTACATCCTGATGGCGACCGATGGCGAGTGCGCCGGACAGGTGTTCGAGTTTGACCACGACGGTTTCGAGTTCACCCACGAGGCCAACGACCTGGTGGACTATGTACAGCGCCTGCTCCACCTGGACAGCCAAATGCTGGCCAACATCGCCTCGCACATGCGCTTCATCGACAAGAACACAGGGGCGCAGTGGTGGATTCTGGAAATGAACGACAACCAGGGCCACCGGGTGACCACAAGCACCTAGCGACGTCGCGGGCGCTGGGAAACCTTATCCATAACGCTATAAAAAAGAGAGCTACAAGCGCATACCCAACAGGCGCCAGCGGCCAATTTTGCTTGCATCTCTACCCCCCCAAGGCCGGGCACGACGGGCGGGCACGCCAGGAACCCCAGTCAGTTCATAGCGCCATGCGCATCGGCTGTGCCTGCAGACCGGCCCACGTTTGAACCGCGCCATGCGGCACGTAGCCATTGCGGCGGTAAAAGTGCTCAGCGGTGCGCGTACTCTCAAGGCCCAAGGCTGAGAGCCCCACCTTGCGCGCATGGCCCTCGGCTTGTCGCAGCAAGGCCCGCCCCACCCCTTGGTGTATGGCTTCAGGCACCACATAGCACAACGCCAGCGTGGCCCGCGCCACCAGCGCAAAACCCACCATCGTGTCGCCCCGGTATGCACCCCACGCGGCAGCGTCTGGCGCGGACATCCACGCAGCCAGATTCTCGGGGGTCTTGTTGATCAGCCAGGCCGTCAGGATGGCAGGGTCATGGCCGTGGTCGAGGGAGCAGCAGTGGGTGATGGACTGGCGGATGAGCGTGCAGGCGGCTTCTGCCGTGACAGGGCCGACGGGGATGATCTGTGTGTCCTGGGGCACTGCGCTACCCGCAATCACGCCGAAGCCAGCCTCGAAAGCGCGACGGCCAAAACGGCGAGCAACCCATAGAACAACAAGCCCACGAATATCAGGCCGTTGGTCGTCACCACACGTTGCCCGTCATGGAGAAACGACAGTGCGCCCGCCGCGCTCAAGGTACGCGCTTCGTTGGTGCTCCAGCGCTCAGAGCGCCAGCGGCCGAAGCTGAGCACCCGGATCACCTGCGCGCCCGTGAAGACGATCAGCACCTCAACCGCTGACCACAGCATCGCAACCAGAAACTCCGTCATCGGCATCCTCCGCAAACCTGCAACAGGAAATGATAGACGGCCTGCCCCTCCAACGACGGTGCCCCAAACCCGGATGTCAGCGCGGGTCTTGGGCTGCTGGATGCTGCTCGCTCCATGCGCGCGCTGCCTCCCAGCCCGGTGGCACGCAGCCCTGCTCCATCACACACAGGCTGGCGCTGGCCAGCGCATGGCGCAGCGCCTGCTGGCAGGCGTCGGCCGTCAGCCCGTCCACAAACTGCGTAAAACTCGCAACCCCTGCAGCCTGCGATTGCCGCAGCAAATGCGCCAGCAGCCCGGCCAGAAAGCTGTCGCCCGCGCCCACGGTGTCCACCACCTGCAGCGGCTGGGCCTCTTTGGCAAAACACTGGACGCCGTAGCGGTGCAGCAGCCAGGCGCCTTCCGCGCCCAGCGTCAGCGCCAGCAGGTGGGTCTGTGGGTTGGCGGCGAGCAGATGCTGCGCGCGGGACAGGGCATCCACGCCAGGCACGGCCAGATGCTCCAAATCTTCGTCGCTGGCCTTGATGATGTGGGCGTGGGCCAGCGCGGCGTGCACGGTGGTGCGGTAGGCCGCCAGGTCGGGCATGACGGAGGGGCGCAGGTTGGCATCGACCACCACGCAGCGGCCTGCGGCGCGCTGGGCGGCCAGCCATAGCAAGTAGATGGCCGTGTCGCGCGCGTCGAGAGCCAAAGCGCCGGTGCAGACCAGCTGCAGCGCGGGCAAAGCCGCGCAGCTTTCGCCCAAACCCGCGGCGGACACAGCGCGGTCTGCCACACCTTCGCGGTAGAAGGCGTAGTCGGGGTGGCCATTTGCATCGAGGTTGACCACGGCCAGTGACGTGACTTGCTGCACGGGCTCGGGCTGGGCCAACACCACGCCGTCGGCCACCAACTGCGCTGCCAGCTCGCGGCCAAATCGGTCGCGCGACAAGGGGTTGAGGTACTGGGTGCCCACACCCTGTCGGGCCAGCGCACGGCACAGGTTGTAGAGCGCGCCGCCCAGGCACGGCAGGTAGCTGCCATCGGGGCGGCGGATGAGGTCGATGAGGGCCTCGCCAGCAATGGCGGCGTGGATGGGCGCTGTGCCGTTGGAAATTGTGGATGCAGAAGTCATGGACGTTTGGGAGTAAGCGGACAGTGCGTCAGAACTGCGATTGCAGTGCGGGGTACAGAGCGACAAAGCGGGCATAGCGTTCGGCCAGCTGAGCTTGTTGTGCAGGCTGTGGCATGAAGGTGGCGCCAGCGGGCAGGGGCTGGCACCACTGGGCTTCGTCACCACCGCAGGCCATGGCAGCCAGGCGCGCGGCCCCCAGGGCTGCTGCAGCGTGTGCGCCCTGCGGGCGCTGCAGCGGTGTACCCAAAGCGCTGGCCAAGAGCTGCGCCCAGGGGTTGCTGCGGGCACCGCCACCGACCAATGCCAGGGCTGCGTCATCATCCCGGCGGGCAGCACCACCCTGCCCGGCACCGGCGGCACGCATGGCATTGAGGCCATCGAGCAGACCAAAGCCCACGCCTTCCATCACGGCATAGGCCAGGTCCGCCGCGTCGTGCTCGGCGCGCAGGCCCATGAACACGCCGGTGGCCGCCGCGTTGTTGTGCGGCGTGCGCTCGCCACTCAGGTAGGGCAGAAACAGCGGCGCCTGCATTTGGCGGCTGGTGCTCAAGGTACCCACGGCGTCCGACAGTTGCGCCTCGTCACCGCGCCCTGTGAGCCGGGTGACCCAGCCAAACGCACTCGCTGCACTGAGCATGACCGACATGTGGTGCCACCGCTGCGGCAGCGCGTGGGCAAAGGCATGCACGGCGCGCTCGGTGGCAGGCGCAAATGCATCCGTCACCCGAAAGACCACGCCCGAGGTGCCCAGCGACACAAAGCCCTGCCCGGCAGTGCGGGCGCCCACACCCACGGCACTGGCGGCATTGTCGCCCGCGCCAGCGGCCACGACGACACCTTCACCGAGCCCCCAGCGGCGCGCCACGTCGCTGCGCAGCGTGCCCGTGGGCGCGCTGCCCTCGGCCAGTGCGGGCATGTGCGAAACATCGAGCCCACAGGCTTGCAACATGGCCGGGCTCCAGGTGCGGGCCTGCACGTCCAGCCACAGCGTGCCTGATGCGTCGGACATGTCGCTCACTGCATCGCCGCTGAGTTGCAGGCGCAGCCAGTCCTTGGGCAGCAGCACCGTGCGGATCTGGTCGAACACGGCGGGCTCGTGCGTGCGCAGCCACTGCAGCTTGGGCGCGGTGAAGCCGGGCATGGCGAGATTGCCGGTGATCTGGCGCGAGGTGGGCACGGCGGCTTCCAGCTGTGCACATTCGGCACTGGCGCGGCCGTCGTTCCACAGGATGGCCGGGCGCAGCACTTGGCCCTGCGCACCCAGCACCACGGCACCGTGCATGTGGCCCGAGAGGCCGATGCCCCGCACCTGTGCCCACGCGGCGGGGGCCTGGGCGCGCAGCTGCGCCACGGCGGCCTCCACGGCGGCCATCCAGTCAGCGGGGTGCTGTTCGCTCCAGGTGGGCTGGGGGCGGTGCTGGGGCACGGCAGCATCGGCCGTGGCGACCACGGTTTGCGCGCCGTTCAGCAGCAGGAGCTTGACACCCGAGGTGCCCAAATCGATTCCGAGGTACATGGATGCTTGGTTGGGTCAGTAGGCTGCTGCGCGGGTGAAACGGGTCAACGCGGGTGGTGCGCCCTAGCTTCGACAGGCTCAGCCCGAACGGTGGGTGGGTGATGTGGGGTGGATTGCAGGGTGATTCGGAGGGAACAATCTCCAACACTCGCCAGCCCTCCACCACCCAGGCCGCTGCACGGCATCACACCTTGCCAAACCGCCCCGCCCCCTGCTTGCGGAATTCGCTGGGCGTCATGCCCTTGATGTCCAGGAAGCGGCGGTTGAAGTTGGCCATGTTGTTGAAGCCCACGTCGTACGCGATGTGGGTGATGTAGCGGTCGGACTCCATGAGCAGCTGGCACGCGCGGTTCACGCGCACAAGGTTCACGAAGTCGGTGAAGGTGTTGCCCGTGGCGCGGCGGAAGAAGCGTGAGAAGCGGCTCTCCGTCATGCCCAGCTCCTGCGCCAGGTCGGCCGCCGACAGCGGGTCGGCCAGATGGTCGGTGATGCGGCTCACGATGGCGTTGATCTGGTCGAGCTGGGTGTCGTTGTCCTCGCTTTGCAGCTGCGTGCTCGACAGCAGGCGAAAGTCGGTGCAGCGCGCCAGGTCGCTCAGAAATTCGCAGAACGCGCCGAACCGGGCCAGGCCTTGCCGCGCCTTGATGCGGTGCCAGTGTTCTTGCGCCTGCGCCTCCATGCCAAAGAACTCGATGCCGTGGCGCGCGCGCTCCAACAGGGGCAGCACCTCGCGCAGCTCAGGAATGCTTTCACTGCTGGCCACCAGCGGCGCGTGCGAGAACTGGATCACCAGGTCGCGCAGCGGCACACCGCCTTCGGGCAGATCCATGCTGATCCAGTTGTGCGGCAGGCGCGGGCCCGTCAGCACCAGGTGGCCGGGCTGAAATTGCCCGATCCAGTCACCCACAAACACCTTGCCCGACGTCGCGGTGATGAGGTGCAGCTCGTACTCGTCGTGGTAGTGCCAGCGCGCCAGCGGCGTGGGAAACCCGTGGGCCAGGCAACGGATGAAGCCCGCAGTGTCCGGCGACTCGTAGCCCAGTGCGGGCGAGCGCACATAGTCGTGCTCCAGCTCGGGTTTGGTCTGGCGCGGGGCGGTGGACGTTTTCACGGTCATGGTGGTGGTGCTGGACGAAAGTTACACCAGCATCAGGCGCCTGTCCGCTGCGCCACAAAGGCCAGCACGCGGGCGTAGGCTTTGCGCAGGGCATCCACCAGCCGGGGGTGGCTGGCCATCTCGCCCCACAGGGTCGCGTCGGCCGCATACGCCGCGACGGGGTCTGCGGCATCGCAGATGGCATGGGCCACTGCAGGGTTCATGGCCTGGTCCTGGTAGCTGTAGGGAATCTGCCCCGCGTGCCAGCGCTGCAGGTAGGCCAGGAACAGCGCTGGCAGCATGGCCACGCTGTCGAACGACGCGTTGCGCGCGAGCTTGTCGCGGATAGTGGGCGCAATCATGCCGGGGATCTTGGAGAACGCGTCCATGGCCACGCGCTGGTTGGTGTCTGCGATGGCGGGGTTGCCAAAGCGGTCCAGCACCACGTCGCGGTAGCGCTCCAGGTCGATGGGGCACGGCAGCAGCACGGGGATCGCATCGTCGGTCACGTAGTCGTAGGCCATCTGGCGGATGGCCGCATCGTACGTGCCTTCGTGGATGTACTGGTAGCCCGCGAGTGTGCCCGCCCAGGCAATGCAGCTGTGGGTGGCGTTGAGCAGGCGGATCTTGGCCTCTTCGTGCGCCTGCACCGACTGCACCATCTCCACGCCTACCGTCTCCCACGCGGGCCTGCCGGCGATGAACTCGTCTTCGATGACCCACTGGATAAAGCTTTCACCCATGAGTGCTGCCTTGTCGTCCCAACCCGTTGCAGCCTTCACGCGCTCGGCCACATCGGGCGTGGGGCGCGGCGTGATGCGGTCCACCATGGCGTTGGGGCTGGTGGTGTTCTGCTCCACCCACTCTTTCAGTGGCTCATCGCCCAGCGCCTCGATGAACTGCAGCAGGCCGTTGCGCGAGCGCTCGCCGTTGTGGCGCAGGTTGTCGCAGTTCATCAGCGTCACGGGGCCCGCCCCGGCTGCCCTGCGCGCGCGCAGGATGCTGACCAGGCCACCGTAGATCGTGTGGCCAGCTTGTCCCGCCTTCACGGCTGCGAGGTCGGCGCGCAGGTCGGCGTAGGTGAGCCAGTCGAGCTGGTTCTGGGCATCCAGGTAGTAGCCTGCCTCGGTCACCGTAAAGCTGATGATGCGCGTGGCAGGGTCGGCACCCATGGCAGTCAGCGGGGCCAGGTCTTCCTGGTAGGGGATCACACGCTGGATGGATTCGATGACGGTGTAGCTGCGCTCGCCTTGGGGCGTCACCGTTTCGAGCGTGTAGCGCCCGCCCTGTGCTTGCAGGGTTGCAATGGTG
Organism: Acidovorax sp. BL-A-41-H1; assembly: GCF_051942715.1. Classification (NCBI taxonomy): domain Bacteria; kingdom Pseudomonadati; phylum Pseudomonadota; class Betaproteobacteria; order Burkholderiales; family Comamonadaceae; genus Acidovorax; species Acidovorax sp. BL-A-41-H1. The sequence continues at coordinate 113,429 of NZ_JBPVJQ010000014.1, forward strand.
TCAGCCATGTCGGGGCGCAGGTTGCCGCCCGCGATGGCCCAGCCGGTATCACCCTGCTGGCGCAACTGGTGGACATAGACGGCCTGGTGAGCACGGTGGAACGAGCCCAGGCCCAGGTGCAGGATGAAATTCATGGTGCGTGAAGACAGGGTTCTAGAGATCAAAGTTCGTGGGCATCATCACAACGTCGCGGATGGTCATGCCGCGCGGGCGCGTGAGCATGAAGAGCACCACATCGGCTACTTCGGATGCCTCGATGAGGCTGCCGCTGGCCTTGGCCTCGGCAAGCTTCTCCGCGGGCCAGTCGGCCAGCAGCGAGGTGATGACGGGCCCGGGCGAGATGGAGCCCACGCGGATGCCATGCTTGAAGACTTGACGGCGCACGGTCTGCACGAAGCAATTGACCGCCCACTTAGACGATGCGTAGACGGGCTCCCACGGCGTGGGGAAATGCGCGGCCAGCGAGCTGGTGACGATGATGTCGCCCGTGCCGCGCTCAATCATGTGGGGCAGCACGTTGTGCACGTTCTTCATCACCACGTTGACGTTGAGCTGAAGCATGCGGTCAATGGCATCGGGGTCGGCATCCACCAGGTCGCCGCCCACATACAGCCCGGCGTTGGCGTGGAAGATGTCGAGCTGGCCCGCGAGCGCCAGCGTGCGCGCAAGCAGGCTCGCACACTGCTTTGTGTCCAGCAAATCCAGCACCAGCGGCGACGCTTGGGCGCCGATGGCAGCGCAAGCCTTGTCCAGCGCTTTTTCATCGCGGTCGATAAGTACCACGTGCGCTCCAGCGTCGGCCATGGCCTTTGCACTGGCAAACCCGATGCCCGATGCAGCGCCGGTGACGGCGGCCACCTTGCCGTGCAATTCCCGGCCTGCGGTCACGGCGGTCATGCAGCTGCACCCGCGACAACACGGCCCGCAGGGTCGAACCAATGGGCGTGCGACGCGTCGATGTCCAGGCTCACCGCATCGCCGGCGCGCAGGCCTGTGCGGTCGTTCTGGCGCGCCACAAACTGCGCGCCGCTGGGCGTGCTCACGTAGATCAGCGTCTCGGCGCCCAATGCTTCCACCAGGTCCACCTGGCCCGGCACCGGCGTCGCGCCGGTGTTGCGCACCGTGATGTTCTCGGGGCGCAGGCCGATGGCGCCGCCCTCCGCCCCGGCGGGCGCCTGCTGCTGCACGGGCGATGGCAGCTGCGGCAGGGGCACCACATTCATCTGCGGCGTGCCGATGAACTGGGCCACGAACTGGTTGGCAGGCTTGTCGTACAGCTCCAGCGGCGTGCCCACCTGCTCGATGACGCCGTCGCGCAGCACCACCACGCGGTCGGCCAGCGTCATGGCCTCCACCTGGTCGTGCGTGACGTAGATGGTGGTGGCGCCCAGGTCGCGGTGCAGCTTGGCGATCTCCACCCGGGTCTGGCCGCGCAGGGCCGCGTCGAGGTTGGACAGCGGCTCGTCGAACAGAAAGACCTTGGGCGCACGCACGATGGCGCGGCCGATGGCCACGCGCTGGCGCTGCCCGCCCGACAGCTCCTTGGGCGTGCGCTCCAGGTAGGTGGTGAGGTTGAGGATGGCGGCGGCACGCTCCACCTTCTCGCGCACGGTGGCCGGGTCGACCTTGGCGAGCTTGAGCGCAAAGCTCATGTTCTCGTACACGCTCATGTGCGGGTACAGCGCATAGCTCTGGAACACCATGGCCAGGTCGCGCTTGCTTGATGGCTGGTCGGTGATGTCGCGGCCGTCGAGCATGAGCGAGCCGCCGTCGATGTTTTCCAGCCCCGCGATCAGGCGCAGCAAGGTGGACTTGCCGCAGCCCGAGGGGCCGACGAAGACGATGAACTCGCCTTGCTGGATGGTGAGGTCGATGCCCTTGATGGCGCGGTGCTCGCCAAAGAATTTCTCGATGCCGCGCAGTTGGAGGTAGGCCATGGAATCAGGTTCCTGAAATCTTGATTGCTGTTGGAAGGAGGGCTGCGCGTTACTTCACGGCGCCAAATGTCATGCCTTGCACCAGTTGCTTCTGGCTGAACCAGCCGAACACCACGATGGGCGCGATGGCCATCAGCGAGGCGGCCGACAGCTTGGCCCAGAACAGGCCTTCGGGGCTGGAGTACGAGGCGATCAGCGTGGCCAGCGTGCCGGCCTTGGCGGCGCTCAGGTTCAGGCTCCAGAAGGCCTCGTTCCACGACAGCACCAGGCACAGCAGGCCGGTGGAGGCCAGACCGCCCATGCCCAGCGGCAGCAGCACCAGGCGCACCTCCTGCCACAGGGTGGCGCCGTCCATGCGCGCGGCCTCCAGGATCTCGCGCGGGATGTCCTTGAAGTGGGAGTACAGCATCCAGACCATGATGGGCAGGTTGGACAGCGCGAACACGATGATCAGCGCCAGCTGCGTGTCGAGCAGATGGCTCTTTTGCGCCAGCACGTAGATCGGCACCAGCGCGCCCACGGCGGGCATCATCTTGGTGGAGAGCATCCACATCAGGATGTCCTTGGTGTACTTGCCCTTGAAGAAGGCCATGGCATAGGCCGCAGGGGCGGCGAGCATCAGGCCCAGCAGGGTGGAGAGCACGCTGGTGATGACCGAGTTCTTGGCATACAGCAGGTAGTCACTGCGCTCCTGCACCTCGTGAAAATTCTCCAGCGTCGGCGTGAAGACGAACAGCGGCGGCACGGCGATGGCCTGCAGCTCGGTCTTGAAGGCGGTGAGGAACAGCCACCCCAGCGGGAAGAACAGCAGCAGGGCCACACCCCAGGCGGCTGCGGTGCGCAAGGCCAGCAGGCCGAGCGGAAAGTTGGAACGGCGTCGTTTGGTTGTTGTCATGATCGTTGCCCCTGGGTCTTACTTGTCGAGGTTCTTACCGACCATGCGGATCAAAAACACGGCCGCGATGTTGGCCAGCACGACCGCGAACAGCGCCCCGGCCGAAGCCACGCCCGCATCGAAGTTGAGCAGCGCCTGCTTGAAGATCAGGAAGGTGACGTTGGTGCTCGCATCGCCTGGTCCGCCGGCGGTGGTGGTGTAGATCTCGGCAAAGATGCTGAGCAGGAAGATGAGCTCGATCATGACCACCACAGCCACCGAGCGGCCCAGGTGCGGCACGTACAGGTAGCGCAGCTGCTGAAGGTAGTTGGCACCGTCCATGCGCGAAGCCTCCAACTGCTCGTGGTTCATGCTCTGCAGCGCGGTCATGAAGATGAGCGTGGCAAAAGGCAACCACTGCCACGACACCATGACGATCACCGAGAACAGCGGGTGGTCGGTAAGCCAGTCCACGGGCTGTGCGCCAAAGAACATCCACACCTGCGCGAGCACGCCGTAGATGGGGTTCATCATCATGTTCTTCCACATCAGCGCGTTCACCGTGGGCATGACGAAGAACGGCGAGATCAGCAGCACCCGCACGATGCCCCGGCCCGGGAACGGCTCGTTGATGAGCAACGCAATCGCCACGCCCAGCACCACGGTGATGAGGATCACGCTGCCCAGCAGCAAGATGGTGTTGACCACCGCCGTGCCGAACGACGGGTCGGTGACGAAAAACTCGAAGTTTTCCAGGCCCGCAAAGCCCGACTGGTCGGGCTGCATCAGGTTGTAGCGGATGAGCGAGAAGTAGATCGTCATCACCAGCGGCACGATCATCCACAGGAAGAGCGTGGCCATGGCGGGCGTGAGCAGCAGGCGGGGGAGCAGGCGGCGGTTCATGGGAGTCTCGGAGAAATCCGGCTTTGCCAGAAGAAGTTAAAACCAGCGGCGCAATAGGCGTTCAGTCGGCGCAGCGAGCGGGCCGAGGCGGGGGCGCTGTACCGCAGCCGTACTCCCGTACAGCGAGGAACACCGGCCCCGGATCGGCCCACGCAGTAGCCGAATGAATGCCTATTTACTTGTAGTAGCCAGCTTTCTTCATTTCACGATCAGCCGACACCTGCGATGCCTTCAGCGCAGCATCCACCGTCGTCTTGCCTGCGAGCGCGGCGCTCATCTGCTGCCCCACCGCAATGCCGATGGCCTGGAACTCAGGAATCGCCGCGAACTGCACGCCCACATACGGGCTCTTGGGCAGGGTCGAGTCGGTGGGGTTCGCCGAGTCAATCGCAACCTTCTCGGCGGCGGCAAAGCGGGCGGCTTTCTGGAACTCCGGCGACGCATAGGTGCTCTTGCGCGTGCCGGTGGGCACGTTGGCCCAGCCGTTGGTCTTGGCCACGAGCTGGATGTAGTCCTTGCTGGTGGACCAGGTGATGAACTTCTGCGCGGCATCCACCTTCTTGGACCCGGCGGGGATCGCCAGATTCCACGACCACAGCCAGTTGGCGCCCTTGGGCGTGTTCATGGTGGGTGCCTGGGCAAACGCCATCTGGTCGGCGACCTTGGACTGCTTGGGGTCGGCCACGAACGATGCGGCGATGGTCGCGTCGATCCACATGCCGCACTTGCCCGAGTTGGTCAGTGCCAGGATCTCGTTGAAGCTGTTGGCCGACGAGCCGGGTGGGCCGTAGTTCTTGAGCAGGTCCACATAGAAGTTGATCGCTTCCTTCCAGGGCTTGGATTCGAGCTGCGGCTTCCACTGCATGTCGAACCACTGGCCGCCGAAGGTGTTGACCAGCGTGGACAGGAAGGCCATGTTGTCGCCCCAGCCCGGCTTGCCGCGCAGGCAGATGCCGTACACGCCGTTCTTGGGGTCGTGGATCTTGGCGGCCAGATCCTTGATCTGCGGCCAGGTGGGACGCTCGGGCACCTGCACGCCCGCCTTGTCGGCCAGGTCCTTGCGGTACATGAGCATGGAGCTTTCGCCGTAGAACGGCGCGGCGAACAGCTTGCCGTCGATCGACAGGCCATTGCGCACGGCGGGCAGCAGGTCGTCCACGTCGTAGGCGGCGTCGGTTTTCAGCTCCTGCAGCCAGCCCTTTTTGCCCCAGATGGGCGCTTCGTACATGCCAATCGTCATCACGTCGAACTGGCCGCCCTTGGTGGCGATGTCGGTAGTCACGCGCTGGCGCAGCACGCCTTCTTCGAGCGTGACCCACTTGAGCTTGATGTCGGGGTTCGCCTGCTCGAAGTTCTTGCTGAGTTTTTGCATCTCGATCATGTGGCCGTTGTTCACGGTGGCAATCACGAGCTCGGTCTGCGCATGCGCAGCGGCGCCGCACAGCGATGCCGCCAGGGCGGCAACGGCCAGGGCCAGGCGGGTGTGTGGACGGGTGGAATGGGGCATCGGAACGTCTCCTGCGTAGTTGGTATGGATCTGCCATTCAACGCCGGTCGGATCACGGCATTGATGGGCTGAACGATACCGATGCTCTGATGCTCAGTTGATACTTTGAAAAGCCTTACACATACTAATTTTCGCCAGAATCTCAGGATTTATACCTAGGTCTATCAATTGGGTATGTGCATTGCGGGCCTGAGATGCCTGCCCTGGCGCTGCGGGGCACTGCGCAAACTCGGCACAAGGGCACACCCTGTTCGTCTCCACTGTTTCAAATACTGGAACAGTCAGTTCGCGACTGGATGGTTTTTCTCTGAACACCATCGGCGTACAGTTCATCCCATCGATGAGCCGAACCCGCAAGGCGACTCACCGAACCCGGTTCAGGAATGGTTTTTTGACCCGGCTTTTTTGAGACGCTTTTTTAACTTCAAGGACTTATCCATCATGAACAACACCGCACGTTTCCTCTCCATCGCCGCTGTCGCTGCTTTCGCCTCTTTTGGCGCCCACGCTGACGAAGCCGATGCTTCGCAGTTCGCCACCCAATTCGAAACCAACCGCACCCGCGCTGAAGTGCAAGCCGAAGCCGCTACCGTGGCCCAGACCCGCTCGATCGAGCCCGCTGGTTCGCGTGTGGTGACCTACAAGAGCACCGCTGACCGCGCTGCTGTGCGTGCCCAGGCTGCCGACGCTGTGCG
>NZ_JBPVJQ010000015.1:0-105614 GCF_051942715.1 Acidovorax sp. BL-A-41-H1
CCCGCGTTCCCAACCCTTATTGAACAAGGAAAACATCATGAAATACGCACGTGCCCTCGCTTTCGCCGCTGTTGCCGGCATCACTATCGTCACTGCCACGGGCTGCTCGGTGGCCCGCGAGCAACAGACCGTGGGTTCCTATGTGGACGACGCGGGCATCACCACCGCCGTCAAGGCCAAGATGGTCGAAGACAAGAGCGTATCGGCCAGCTCCATCAGTGTGGAGACACTCAACGGCACGGTGCAGCTGTCGGGCTTTGCTAAGTCGCAGGCCGAGAAGAACCAGGCCGAAAACATCGCCCGCAACACCAAACATGTGCGCGAAGTACGCAATAGCATCGTTGTGCGGCCCTGAGCAGGAGGCTTGATGTGATGCTCGGGCGGGCGATTGGCCAGCCTGGCATTGGCACTTTCTATACAGCAGGTACCAGGCATGCACTGGTGCCTGTTTTTTCTTGCGCATTGCTGCGCCCCAGATAGGCTTCACACCATGCAGGTATTCAATTGCGACCACTGCGGCCATCTGGTCTTTTTCGATAGCGTGCAGTGCCTGCATTGCGGCAGCGCGCTGGCCTTCGTGCCCGATGTGTTGACAATGGTGGCTCTGGTTCCTGCATCGCAGGACGGCGCCGATCTGTGGCGGCGCAGAGGCAGGCGTGACAGTGCCGACTACAGCGGTCGCCTGTACCGCATGTGCCGCAACCATACAGAGTACCAAGCTTGCAACTTTGCGATACCCGCCAACGACTACACCGAACTGTGCGTGTCCTGTCGGCAGACTCGGGTGAAGCCTGATCTGACCGAAGCGGCCAACCTGGGCCGCTGGATGCAGATCGAGAGCGCCAAGCGGTGGCTTTACTACAGCTTGGCGCGCATGGGCCTGGAGCCCGCGCCCGGGCGCAGCGGCCCCGTGTTCGACCTGCTGGCCGAGGTGCCAGGAGGCCCGCCGGTGCTCACGGGCCACCACAACGGCACCATCACGCTCAACGTGGCCGAGGCGGACGATGACGAGCGCGCGCGCCGCCGCATCGCGCTGGGCGAGCCCTACCGCACACTCATCGGCCACTTGCGCCACGAGTCAGGCCATTTCTACTGGGACCAGCTGGTGCGGGACGGCGGGTGGCTGGATGACTTTCGCCAGCGGTTTGGCGATGAGCGCCAGGACTATGCCGCCGCGCTGGAGGCCCACTACGCCAAAGGCAACGATGGCGGCGATTGGGCCAAGAACTACGTCAGCGCCTATGCCGCAGCCCACCCCTGGGAAGATTGGGCCGAGACCTGGGCCCATTACCTGCACATGATCGACCTGCTGGAGACATCGGCCAGCTACGCCACCGAGGTCACCGTGCCCGGCATCTACGGCGCGCAGCACAGCCGGGCCGTCGATCCCTTTGACGCCCCGGCGCCCGACTTCGACACCATGCTGCGGCACCTCGTGCCCCTGACGCTGCTGCTCAACAGCCTCACGCGCAGCCTGGGGCAGCTGGATGCCTACCCTTTTGCCCTGGCCGAGCAGGCACTCGCCAAGCTCCGTTTTGTGCACGACGTGGTGCGCGCCGCAGGCCAGCGGCAGGCGGCTCCCGCTGCAGCGGTGGCTACCCGGCAGCAGGCCCCTGCACCTGCTGCTCCGGGTGCTATAAAAAATATAGCTAATAAGTAAATGGGGACAGGCGGTAAAGCCTGTTTTTGCCCAGTATTGGTGGTTGGGGCCTGGAATTTGCTTGGTGTGAGCAGCACCACACAGACTCCAGGAAGGACATCCCCATGCTGAGCCGCACTGCTGATCACCTGTTCTGGATGGCGCGCTACACCGAGCGGGCAGAAAAGTCCTGCGCAGCAGGGCTTTCGACACAACACCGCCAGCGTGCGCAGTACGCCCGGGGTTCTCTGCCCCCGTTGAACAAGGAGGCTGTATGTTGAGCCGCACTGCCGACCATCTGTTCTGGATGGCGCGCTACACCGAGCGGGCAGAGAACACCGCCCGCATGCTGGATGTGAACTACCAGAGCGCGTTGCTGCCCCAATCCGCCGACATGGCCCTGCAGGGCTGGCAGGGCCTGCTGTCCATCAGCGAACTGCTGCCTGCCTACACGGCCCAACACGGCGATGTGAACCCGGCCAAGGTGCTGGACTTCATGGTCAAGGACCCGTCCAACCCTTCGTCCATCGTGGCCTGTCTGCAGGCCGCGCGCGAGAACGCGCGGGCTGTGCGCGGCGCGCTCAACACCGAGGCCTGGGAGATCCAGAACCAGACCTGGCTGGAGGTGAACCGGCTGATCGCCAGTGGTGCGCTGGAGAGCGATCCGGCGCATTTTTTTGAGTGGGTGAAGTTCCGCTCGCACCTGTCGCGGGGCGCGACGGTGGGCACGATGCTGCAGGACGAAGCCCTGCACTTCATGCGCCTGGGAACGTTTCTGGAGCGGGCCGACAACACGGCGCGCCTGCTGGATGTGAAGTTCCACGCCGTGCAGAGCGACTTCATGGGCGCGGCCACCGCGCAGGACCAGGACCATGACTTCTACCACTGGAGCGCCGTCCTGCTGAGTGTTTCGGGCTTCGAGACCTACCGCAAGGTCTACCGCGACGTGATCACGCCCGAGCGCGTGGCCGAGCTGCTGATCCTGCGGGCCGACATGCCCCGATCACTGCACGCCTGCATGAAGGAGGTGCTGGGCAACCTCGACATGCTGGGCAGCAGCCAGTCGGGCGAGACGCAGCGGCATGCAGGGCGGTTGTTGGCGCACCTCAAGTTTGCGCGCATCGACGAAATCTTCACCAACGGCCTGCATGCCTACCTCACGCAGTTCCTGGAGCGGGTGAACGACCTGGGCGCGCGGATCAGCCGGGATTTCCTGGTGCCCGCGGCAGTGTGAGGGGTGCGTCTGGTGTAGTCAGTGCAGCGGCCGCAGCAGTAGCGGCCGTGGCTTCGGGCACCGGCTCCACCGTCACCCCCACCTGCAGCACATGGTGGTCGCCGCCATGGATCACGCCGCGCAGCGGCGACACATCGGCATAGTCGCGCCCGATGGCCAGCGTCACATAGTCCTCGCCCGCAGCGCGGTCGTTGGTCGGGTCCAGGTCCCACCACGCCGCGCTGTCCGGCGCATCGCCGTCCTGCCCGGCCGGTGGCGACCACACCGACACCCAGGCGTGCGAGGCATCGGCGCCGACCAGCCGGGGCTGGCCCGGTGGGGGCGCGGTCAGCAGGTAGCCGCTCACATACCGGGCTGCCAGTCCCAGGCTGCGCAGGCAGCCGATCATCACATGGGCAAAGTCCTGGCACACGCCCCGGCGCAACCGCAGCGATTCGAGTGCGGGCGTACCCGCGTCGGTGGCGTGAGCGGTGTAGGCAAAGTCCGCGTGGATGCGCGCCATCAGGTCGCGTGCTGCCTCCATCAGCGGGCGCCCCGGCGAAAAACTCGCCTGGGCATAGGCCACAAAGTCGGCGTGCCGGGGGATGTAGGGCGAGGCAAAGCTGAATTCGGTGGCCGGGTGGTAGGGCATGCCCCGCCGGTAGATCAGCCGCTCGCGCACTGCCTCCCAGGGCTCGCCGGGTGGGGCGGGCGGCGGCGGGGTGGTCTCCAGCAAGGTCTCGGCACGCACAAGCAGCCGCTCGTGGGTAAAAGGCAGACTGAAAAACGCGCGGGTGTTGCCAAACACGTCCTGCGTGGCTTCGCACTGGGCCGGGGCGGGGTCGATCTGCAGCGCGTGGGTGAGCACGCGCTGCACCACACCGGTGCGTGGCCGCAAATGGGCCATGTGCTGGGCGTTCTGCACTGCGGGCGTGTACTGGTACACCGTTTCGTGGATGACGCGCAGTTTCATAGGAATCCAGGCTTGGAGACTGAAGGCTGTGTGTGAAACCGGCACGCCCGAGGCCAGGGCAGCCGAGCAAGGGCCGCCCCGCAGCGAGGGCTGCGTCCCCCTTGAGGGGGAAGGTGCCGCAGGCGAATCAGGGGGGGGAGCACTTCAAGCCCCCACGCTGTGCCGCAGCGCGTCGGCCGAGTGGGTGAAATAGCGCGTGGCTAGCAGATCCGACAGGCCCATCACGCCCCGCACACAAGCCCCCAGGTATTGCTCCAGTGCGGCGTACCGGCCCTCGGCGTCCTGGGCGCACAAGGCCGCCAGCGACAGCTCGGACGCTTCGGGAATGCCTGTGGCGGCCGACTCGCCCGGCGTGCCTGCAGCCGCCTCGATCTTGGCAATGCGCCCGCGCAGCGTTTGCGCCACCCAGGCCAGCGACCGGGGGTTGTCGCGGTCGATCACCAGCAGGTCCAGCAGCGCGGGCATGTCGCGCCGCTGCTGGTACTGCGCGTGAAAGGTGATGGTGCTGTCAAACAGCCCCGTCATGGCCTCGAAGCCACTTTCATCGAACACTGCCCCGGTCTGCAGGCCGCCCTCCAGCGCCGCCGCCAGAAAACCCTGGCGCTCCAGGTGGCGGCCGATGGACAGCAGCCGCCAGCCATCGTCGCGCGTCATGCGGTCGGTCTGCTGGCCTGTCATGGCGGCGGTGCGGCCGCTCAGGGTTTCGAGCTGGCGCAGGGCCTCCAGCGGCGAATAGTCGCCGTCGTCAGTGCCGCCGTTGCCATTTGGGCGCTGCGCAAAAAACTCGGCTTCGGTGCTCACGATCAGGTGCCAGTGCTCCTGCGACAGGCGGTCGCGCACGGCCGATGCTGCCCCCAGGATGCCGCGCAGGTTGTAGCCCACGCTGGTGACCAGCGCGGGCTGGGTAAGCCCGGCGATGAGCGAGCGCTCGAACACGCGCCGCGCCTGCGTGGCGGGCGGCACCGACGGCAGCACCAGGCCCTGGCCCACGGCCAGGGTGCTGAGCCAGGCCAGCAGCGGCTGGGACGACTGGTCTTCGCCATTGAGGCACTGCAGCGCAATGCGCGCCAGGCGCGTGACGTTTTCGGTGCGTTCGGTGTAGCGGCCCAGCCAGAACAGGTTTTCGGCCGCACGGCTGGTCACTTGGCGGCTGCGGTGCACCACGGCGGGGGCATTCTGGTTGTGCGCGAGCAGCGTGGTGGTGTCCACCGGGCCATCGGTCTGCACCCACACATCGGCGCTGCTGCCGCCGCGCTGCATCGAGGCGATCTCGCGCTCGTCCGTGGCAATGCGCGCCAGCCCGCCGGGCAGCACGCGCCACGAGCCGGGGCCGTCGCACACGGCAAACACGCGCAGCATCACCGAACGCGGGGCGATGTGGCTGCCACCGCCACCATTGCCACCACCGCCTTCGGTGCGCCAGGTGGGCATCTGCGACAGCGGCAGGTAGGCCTGCACGGTGTATTCGTCGCCCTGGCCCTGGATGCGTTCCGTCCACCGGGCCAGGTCTTGCGGCGACAAGGTGCCGCCCAGCACTGGCGGGCGCTGCAGGCTGGGCCAGGTGGGCCGGATCACGCTGTGGGGCAGCTGGGGCAGCACGGCCTGCTGGGCTGCATGTTCGCCGCACCACCAGGTGGGCAGCGAGGGCAGGGCCAGCTCCTCGCCCAGCAGGTGGCGCGACAGCGCAGGCATGAAACCCAGCATGGCCGATGACTCCAGAAAGGCCGAGCCCGGCGCGTTGGCCACCAGCACATTGCCCGCGCGGATGGCCTGCAGCAGGCCGGGCACGCCCAGGCGCGAGTCGCTGCGCAGCTCCAGCGGGTCCAGAAACTCGTCGTCCAGGCGCTTGAGGATGCCGTGCACCGGCTGCAGGCCGTGCAGCGTCTTGAGGTACAGGCGCGCATCGCGCACGGTGAGGTCGTTGCCCTCCACCAGCGTGAGGCCCAGGTAGCGAGCCAGGTAGGCGTGCTCGAAGTAAGTCTCGTTGTACGGGCCGGGCGTGAGCAGCACGATGCGCGCATCCGCCCCCGCCGGGCTCATCTGCCGCAGCCCGTCGAGCAGTGCGCGGTAGGTGGCGGCCAGGCGCTGCACATGCATCTGGCTGAACGCCTCGGGGAACAGGCGCGAGATGAGCAGCCGGTTTTCCAGCAGATACCCCAGGCCCGATGGCGCCTGCGTGCGCTGCGTGACGACCCACCAGCTGCCCTGCGCGTCACGCGCCATGTCGAAGGCTGCAATCGGCAGGTGCGTGCCGCCCACGGGCTGCACGCCATGCATGGGGCGCAGGTAGCCGGGGTGGCCCTGCACCAGCGCGCTGGGCAGCAGGCCCGTGCGCAGCAACTCCTGCGGGCCATAGACATCGGCCATCACGCGGTCGAGCAGGCGCGCGCGCTGCAGCACGCCGCGTTCGATAAGCGCCCAGTCGTGCTGCGACAGGATCAGCGGGAACAGGTCCACCGACCAGGGCCGCTGCGGGCCGTCGGCGTCGGCATAGACGTTGTAGGTGATGCCGTTGTCGCGCACCTGGCGCTGCAGGCTCGCCATGCGCCGGTCCAGGTCGGGGAAGCCTTCAGGCCCCAGTTGTTCAAAAAAATCGGCCCATGGGCGCGACAGGCCTTGGTTATTTGCTATTGAAATGGGAGCTGATGTAGCGCCCGCGATGCGGTCGGTGGGAGCCGTGCGCGCGGGGGCCGCAGCGCCCCGAAGCTCGTCAAAATGCCCCGCCGCAGCGGTGGGCGCCAGCGCAGCAGCCAGCTGGGCCGCGCTTTCGGGGAGGTCGGTGGGCAAGAGGCGGTCGTTGGGGTTTGTCACTGCACTCGATTTTCGGGCATTTGGTCTCCGGCACTCTGCGGGTTACCCACCCCCGTCGAAAACGGCACGGCCCAGGCCAGAGATGCCGAGCAAGGGCCGCCCCGCAGCGAGGGCGTCGTCCCCCTTGGGGGGAAGGCGCGCAGCGACTCAGGGGGGGGCTTCTCTACGGCCTCATTTTTCGCCGCAGATCCAGCGTGAACGGAAACTCCCGGCTGCCCGGCAGCTCGATGGTCGCAGGTGGCACCGCCAGCCGCCCCGGCGTGTGCCCCATGCGCGAGAAGCGCGCCAGGCGGCGGCTTTCGGCCTCGTACGCGTTGACTGGGAAGGTGTCGTAGTTGCGCCCGCCCGGGTGCGCCACGTGGTACTGGCAGCCGCCCAGCGAGCGGTTCATCCAGGTGTCCACGATGTCGAACGTGAGCGGCGCATGCGCGCCAATGGTCGGGTGCAGGGCCGAGGGCGGGTTCCAGGCCTTGTAGCGCACACCGGCCACAAATTCGCCGGTCGTGCCCGTGCTTTGCAGCGGCAGCGGCTGGCCGTTGACGGTGACCACATGGCGGCTTTCGTTCATGCCCGTCACGCGCACCTCGATGCGCTCCAGCGACGAGTCCACATAGCGCACGGTGCCGCCCGCAGAGCCTTCCTCGCCCATCACATGCCAGGGCTCCAGCGCGTTGCGCAGGGTCAGCTCCACGCCCATCGATTGGACGGTGCCGACCATGGGGAAGCGGAATTCGAACTGTGGCGCAAACCAGGCGGGGTCGAACGCGTAGCCTGCAGTGTTCATCTCGGCCATCACGTCGTGCATGTCCTGCTGGATGAAGGTGGGCAGCATCCAGCGGTCGTGCAGCTCGGTGCCCCAGCGGGCGGCGGGCGCGCGGTAGGGCGCCTTCCAGAAGCGGGCGATCAGGGCGCGCAGCAGCAGCTGCTGCACCACGCTCATGTGGGCGTGGGGCGGCATCTCGAACGCGCGCAGCTCCAGCAGGCCCAGGCGACCGGTGCTGCTGTCGGGCGAGAACATCTTGTCGATGGAAAACTCGCTGCGGTGGGTATTGCCCGTCACGTCCACCAGGATGTTGCGCAGCGTGCGGTCCACCAGCCAGGGCGGCATGTCCTGGCCGTACAGGGCGCGGTTGGATTCGATCTCGCGCAGTGCGATCTCCAGCTCATACAGCTGGTCGTTGCGCGCCTCGTCCACGCGCGGCGACTGGCTGGTGGGGCCGATGAACAGGCCGCTGAACAGGTAGCTCAGGCTGGGGTGGTTGTGCCAGTACAGCAGCAGGCTGGCCAGCAGCTCGGGCTTGCGCAAGAACGGCGAGTCGGCCGGTGTGGCGCCGCCCATCACAAAATGGTTGCCGCCGCCGGTGCCGGTGTGGCGGCCATCGGTCATGAACTTCTCGGCCGACAGGCGCGTCTCCCACGCGGCCTGGTACAGAAACTCGGTGTGCTGCACCAGCTCCTTCCAATGGCTGGCGGGGTGGATGTTCACTTCGATCACGCCCGGGTCGGGCGTGACTGCCAGCACCTTCAGGCGTGCGTCGCGCGGGGGCGGGTAGCCTTCGAGCACGATCTTCATGCCCAGCTCTTCGGCCGTGGCTTCGATGGCGGCCAGCAGGTCCAGGTAGTCGTCCAGGCGTGCCAGGGGCGGCATGAACACGTACAAAACGCCGTACTTCTCGCCCACCTTCTCCGCCTTGGGGCCGCTGGCGCGGCGCGGGTCGCGCACCTCCACGCACAGGGCGGTGCGTGACAGGCCTGCGGCCGACTGGAACTTGCCCGGGGGCTGCACGCCCGCATGGGGGTCGGGTTGCCCTGCCTGGCGCGCGTGGTCGCCGCCCGCAGTGCCTTGCGCCATGCGGCGTGCCTCGCCCGGTGCGGTGGCGCCCGCCAGGTAGGGCAGGTCGCGGTCGCCGGTGACAGGGCCCGCTGGAACGGAATACCGCGCACGCAGCGTGGTCGCAGCGGCCAGCGGGCCCTGGGGTGCAGTCGGGTCTTGCGGGATCAGGTGATCGGTGTCCGACGCCTTCACCCAGGGCAGGGCGTCCAGCGGCAGGCGGTAGCCCATGGGCGAATCGCCGGGGATGAGCAGCATGCGGTCGTCGCGGAAGAACCACGGCCCCGTGCTCCATACGCTGCCTGCCAGCGTGCCATTGCCTACGCCCGCCTGCAGCGGCAGCACATAGCCCACCACGCTGTCGAGCTTTTGTTCGAACACGCGGCGCAGGCGGGCGCGCTCCAGCTCGTCGTCCAGGCGTGCGTCAAACGGGTCCACGTTGATGGGCAGGCGCCGCTCGCGCCACAGGTAGTAGAAGGTGTCTTCGTACCCTGGCTGGATGTAGCGATCAGTGATGCCCAGCTTGCGCGTGAGGTGGCGCACAAAACGCTCGGCGTCGGCGCTGGTGTAGTGCGAGGGGTCGCGCTCGTCGGCAAACAGCGCGGGGTTCTGCCACGCGGGCTGTCCATCAGAGCGCCAGCAGATGGACAGCGCCCAGCGCGGCAATTGCTCGCCCGGGTACCACTTGCCCTGGCCAAAGTGCAGAAAGCCGCCCTGGCCGTATTCGGCGCGCAGCTTGTGCGTGAGTTCGGTGGCAAAGCCGCGCTTGGTGGGGCCCAGCGCGTCGGTGTTCCACTCGGGCGCGTCGCGGTCGCCCACGGCCACAAAGGTGGGCTCGCCGCCCATGGTCAGGCGCACATCGCCCGCCACCAGGTCGGCGTCCACCTGCTCGCCGAGGGCCAGCACGGCCTGCCACTGGTCTTCGGTGTAGGGCTTGGTCACGCGGGGTGATTCGTAGACGCGCGTCACGCGCATCTCGTGGCTGAATTCCACCTCGGCCTTGTCCACACCGCCTTCAATCGGCGCGGCCCCGGAGGGTTGGGGCGTGCAGGCCAGCGGGATGTGGCCCTCACCCGCCATCAGGCCGCTGGTGGCATCCAGGCCAATCCAGCCTGCGCCGGGCAGATAGACCTCGCACCAGGCGTGCAGGTCGGTGAAGTCGTGGTCGGTGCCGCTGGGGCCGTCGAGCGCCTTCACGTCCGGCGTGAGCTGGATCAGGTAGCCCGACACAAACCGTGCCGCCAGCCCCAGGTGGCGCAGCAGTTGCACCAGCAGCCAGCCCGAGTCGCGGCACGAGCCGCTGGCCTTTTGCAGCGTCTCCTCGGGCGTCTGCACGCCGGGCTCCAGGCGGATCAGGTAGCGGATGTCTTGCGATACCTGCTGGTTGAGCTTGACCAGGAAATCGATGGTGCGCTGCTTGCTGCGGTCGATCTTGTCCAGATAGGCCCGCACCAGCGGCGTCATCGGCTCGGTGGCCAGGTAGGGCGCCAGCTCCTGCTGCACATCGCTGTTGTACTTGAAAGGGATGTTCTCGGCCTCGGGCTCCAGGAAGAAGTCGAAGGGGTTGTACACCGCCATCTCCACCACCAGGTCCACCGTGACCTTGAACTCGCGCGTCTTCTCGGGGAAGACCAGCCGCGCCTGGTAGTTGGCAAACGGGTCCTGCTGCCAGTTGATGAAGTGCTGCGCGGGCTCAACCTTGAGCGAATACGAAATCACATTGCTGCGGCAATGGGGCGCAGGCCGCAATCGAATGGTCTGCGGCCCGAGGCCGACCAGCCGGTCGTATTGGTAATGCGTGACGTGGTGGAGCGCGGCGTGGATGGGCATATGCAGGCCATGCTAGCAAGTCCCGAGCCATCGCGGGCAACTATTCCGGGGGCGGTGACAAGTGGTCATCGGCTGTTCACAATGTGCGGTCCGTGCCCCGCTGCCGGGGCTGTCTCTCTTTAGCTGATCGCGCACCAACTTGGTGATGCCTCTTTTCACCCATGTCCCACTCCCCCCAACTTGTGCTCCTGCCCGGCCTGGCCGCCGATGAACGCATGTGGCGCGGCGTGCTGCCGCTGCTGCCCGCCGCGCTGCGCCCCGAGGTCGCCACCGCCCACCAGGATGTGAACTTGCATCGCATTGAGGACTTTGCCGCCCGGCTGCTGGCGCAGCACGCGGGGTCGCTGGTGCTGGCGGGCGCGTCGATGGGCGGCATGGTCGCCATAGAGGCCGCACGCCAGGCGCCGCAGCGGGTCGCAGGGCTCGCGCTGCTGGGCACCACAGCGCGGCCCGAGACGCCCGACATGCGCGCCCTGCGCGAAGGCGCCATTGAGCTGTTTGAACAGGGCCGCGTGCGCGAGGTCATCGAGCCCAACGTGGCCCTGGCCTTCCACCCCGTGAATGCCGCCAACACGGACCTAGTGCAGGCCTACCTGGACTTTGTGCTGGACGCGGGCCCCGACCACCTGGTGCGCCAAAACCGCGCCGTGATCCATCGGCCCGATGCGCGGGTGCATCTGCCGCAGGTGGCCAGCCCCGTGCTGGTGGTGTGTGGCGCGGCCGACCAGCTCACACCGCCCGAATGCTCGGCAGAGATTGCGGCGCTGGTGCCCGGCGCCGAACATCACCTGCTGCCCGACAGCGGCCACATGCTGACCATGGAGCAGCCCGAGGTGGTGACCCGCCTGCTGGTGCAGTGGCTGGGCCGCAACGGGTGGATTTGATCTGGGGTTTGAGGCTTTTTCGGCCGCTACCGCGCGATGGGTAAGCGCTGATAGCTATGAAATTAGTAGCTAATCAAAACTCCAGGTTGTCAATCAGCCGTGTGCTGCCCAGCCGCGCGGCGCCCAGTGCCACCAGCGTGCCCGCCGCATCGCTGGCTGTGGCGGGCAACAGGTCGGCGCGGCGGCGCACGGTGAGGTAGTCAGGCGCCCAGCCGCGTGCGCGCAGGGCGTCCAGGGCCAATGTCTCCAGCAGGTTGCGGTCGCTCGGGGCGGTGCCCAGCCACTGCTGCGCCAGCCGCTGCAAAGCTTGCGACAGGGCCACGGCCTCTTGCCGCTCTTCTAGGCCCAGGTAGCCATTGCGCGAACTCAGCGCCAGACCATCGGCCGCCCGGCAGGTCTCGCCCGCCACGATCTCGATGGGCAGCGCAAACTGCCGCACCATGTGGCGGATCACCATGAGCTGCTGGTAGTCCTTCTTGCCAAACACCGCTGTGCCGCCTGTCTGGCCCAGTACGCAGGCAAACAGCTTCATCACCACCGTGCTCACGCCCACAAAAAAGCCGGGGCGAAAGTGCCCCTCCAGCATGTCGGCGAGCTGCGGGTCGGGGTGCACCTTGAAGGTCTGGGGCTCGGGATACAGGTCCGTCTCGCGCGGGGCAAACAGCACATCGCAACCGGCGGCCTGGAGCTGTGCACAGTCGGCCTCCCAGGTGCGGGGGTAGCTGTCAAAGTCCTCGTGCGGCAAGAACTGCAGGCGGTTCACAAAGATGCTGGCCACGGTCACATCGCCCAGGGGCTTGGCCTGGCGCACCAGGGCAATGTGCCCCTCATGCAGGTTGCCCATGGTGGGCACAAAGGCCGGGCGGCGGTAGGGGGCCAGGGCCTGGCGCAGGTCGGCAATGGAGCGGGCAATCAGCATGGTTTCGGAGGGATCAGAGAAAGGAAGGAAAAGGGCTTACCAGGCGTGTACAGCGTTGTCCGGGAAGCGCCCTTGCTTCACCGCCTGCACATAGGCCTCCATGGCGCCGCGCACGCTGCCTGCGTCCTGCATGAAGTTGTGCACAAACTTTGGCATCTTCCCGAGGTTCATGCCCAGCATGTCGTGCAACACCAGCACCTGCCCGGCCGTGCCGTTGCCCGCGCCGATGCCGATGGTGTGACAGTGCGGCAGCTCGGCCGTGAGGTTGGCGGCCAGCACGGCGGGCACCATCTCCAGCACCAGCATGGCGGCGCCTGCGTCCTGCAGTTCGTGCGCCTCTTTGCGCAGCGTGCGGGCGGCATCGTCGGTCTTGCCCTGCACGCGGTAGCCGCCCAGGGCATGCACCGTCTGCGGCGTGAGGCCCAGGTGGGCGCACACCGGCACGCCGCGCTGCACCAGGAATTCCACTGTGGCCGCCGTCCAACCGCCACCTTCGAGCTTGACCATGTGCGCCCCCGCCTGCATCAGCACACAGGCGCTGCGCAGCGCCTGCTCGCGGCTTTCGGCGTAGGTGCCGTAGGGCAGGTCGGCCACCAGCCAGGCCGTGCCCTGCACGCGGTGCAGGCCGCGTGCCACGCTGGCTGTGTGGTAGGCCATGGTGTCGAGCAGCACGCCCACGGTGCTGGGCAGGCCCTGGCACACCATGCCCAGCGAATCGCCCACCAGGATGCATTCCACCCCCGCCGCGTCGGCCACGGCCGCAAAGGTGGCGTCGTAGGCGGTGAGCATGGTGATCTTCTCGCCTGCGGCGCGCATCTGCGCCAGGCGCGGCAGGCTCACGGGCTTGCGCTGGGGCAGGGGCGATGCAGGCGGCAGCGTGCCGTAGGGCGTGGCAGAAACAGGGCTGGTGGTGGTCACGGGGCTCGGCGGGGCCAAAAAATTGCCGCGAGTCTATGCGACCAATACTGGGTGTACTTATTGGTTTCCGGCCCCGGGCCAGCGGCCCGTGTTGGCGCAGTGGCCTTTGCGTTCCCGGTATGCTCGCGGCCCATGACAGCAGCGTTACCCCCCGCGAAAAGCACCATGAGAGACAACGACGAAGTGAAGGCCCTGGCCCAGGCCGATGTGGCCCGCGCCCTGGCCGAAGACGTGGGCACCGGCGACCTCACCGCCGGCCTGATCGACCCCGCCCGCCGCGCCCGCGCACGCATCCTGGCGCGCGAAGCCGCCGTGATCTGCGGCGCCCCTTGGGCTGAAGCCGCGCTGCGCGCCCTCGACCCCACGGTGCAGATCACCTGGCATGTGGCCGAAGGCCAGCGCTGCGCTGCCGACCAGGTGGTGCTGGAGATTGAGGGCCAGGCCCGCGCACTGCTGAGCGCCGAGCGCACCGCGCTCAACTTTCTGCAGCTGCTCTCGGCCGTGGCCACCAAGACCCGTACCTATGTGGACGTGGTGGCCGGCACGCGCGCCCAGATCGTCGATACGCGCAAGACTCTGCCCGGCCTGCGCCTGGCGCAAAAGTACGCCGTGCGCGTGGGCGGCGGCACCAACCACCGCATTGGTCTGCACGATGCGGTGCTGATCAAAGAGAACCACATTGCCGCTGCGGGAGGTGTGACCGCCGTGCTGCGCGCGGCGGACAAGGTGGCGTCACAGGCAAAGTTCATCGAGATCGAAGTTGAAACCCTGGAGCAGCTGACCGAAGCGCTGAATGCGGGCGCCAAGATGGTCCTGCTGGACAACATGCCCTTGGTCCAGCTGCGCGAGGCCGTGCGCATCAATGCGGGTCGCGCCATCCTCGAAATTTCGGGCGGGGTCACGCTCGATGGCCTGCGCGAACTGGCCGAGACCGGCGTGGACCGCATCTCCATCGGCACGCTCACCAAGGACGTGAAGGCCACCGACTTTTCCATGCGCCTGCAGGAGCTGGCATGACCACCGCAACCCTGAACCGCATTGACGTCGAATACGAGCAGCCTGACGAGGCAGCATCGGGCGCCGTCTGTTCCACCAAACATGCCTGGGCGCGTGTGCCGCCCGAGCCCACCCAGGCTGAGCGTGTCGCGCTCAAGGACAAGATCCGGCGCCTGCTCAAGGAAAAGAACGCGGTCATGGTGTCGCACTACTACGTGCACCCGGACCTGCAGGACCTGGCCGAGGAAACCGGCGGCCTGGTGAGCGACTCGCTGGAGATGGCCCGTTTTGGCCGCGACCACGCGGCGCAAACCCTGGTGGTGAGCGGCGTGCGGTTCATGGGCGAAACGGCCAAGATCCTGAGCCCGGAAAAGACCGTGCTCATGCCCGACCTGGACGCCACCTGCTCGCTGGACCTGGGCTGCCCCATCGACGAATTCAGCGCGTTCTGCGATCAGCACCCCGACCGCACCGTGGTGGTCTACGCCAACACCAGCGCGGCCGTGAAGGCGCGCGCGGACTGGCTGGTGACTTCCAGTTGCGCACTCGACATCGTGAGCGCGCTCAAAGCCGCAGGCCAGAAAATCCTGTGGGCGCCCGACCGCCATCTGGGCGCCTACATCCAGCGCGAGACCGGCGCCGACATGGTGTTCTGGAACGGTGCCTGTATCGTGCACGACGAGTTCAAGGCGCTGGAGCTGGAGCTGCTGAAGAAGCAGCACCCACAGGCCAAAGTGCTGGTCCACCCCGAGAGCCCCGCCGACGTGGTGGCCCTGGCCGACGCCGTGGGCTCCACCAGCGCCATCCTCAAGGCCGCGCGCGAGATGGATGCCACCGAGTTCATCGTGGCCACCGACAACGGCATGATGCACAAGCTGCGCACGCTCAACCCTGGCAAGACGTTTTACGAAGCCCCCACGGCGGGCAACAGCGCCACCTGCAAAAGCTGCGCGCACTGCCCCTGGATGGCGATGAACGGCCTGGCCGACGTGGCCCGCGTGCTGGAGACCGGTGCGAATGCCGTGCATGTGGACCCGGCGCTGATCCCGCGCGCACGCCAGCCGATTGACCGCATGCTGGCCTTCACGGCTGCGCTCCGGAATGGTCAGCCGACCGGCGCACTGGTGCCGCACCTGGGGGCCGCCTGAGGGTTCTCTAGAACCGGATGCTCTGTTATTGATAGCTAACTATGTCCACTGGTCAGGCACCAGTGGCCTTTTTGTTTGTGATTTCCCGCATTGATTTCACCCAGCCGCTGGACCCCGGCGCCCCGCGCCTGCGCCACGCCTTTGGCACACCGCGCGAAGTGCTGGCCGCCCATGCGCTGCACGAGGTGCGTGGCGTGCTGGATGCCGTGTTTGCGGCCGCGCAACAAGGCCGCTGGTGTGTGGGCTGCGTGCGTTACGAGGCGGCTGCCGCCTTCGATGCGGCACTGCTGACCCACGCGGCCGACGGCCCGCTGGCCTGGTTTGCGGTGTACGACGCGCCGCTGCCCTGGCCCGCGTGCGATGACGGCCAAGGTGCAGAACCACCCGCGCAGGTGACGTGGAACGACAGCCCCGACCGCACCCCTTTTGATGCCGCGCTGGCGCAGATCCAGCAGGCGATTGCGGCGGGCGAGCTGTACCAGGTCAACCACACCGCCCCCCTTCGCGGCACGCTGCAAGGCTCGGCCCCAGCCCTGTTTGCCGCACTGCTGCGCGCCCAGCCGGGCGGGTATGCGGCGCACATCGACACCGGGGGCGAGCAGGTGCTGTCGGTCTCGCCCGAACTGTTCTTTGACTGGCAGGATGCGCCCGGGGGCGGCCACATCCTGGCCCGCCCCATGAAAGGCACCGCCCCGCGCGGCGCCACGCCCGAAGAGGACGCGCAGCAGGCCGCGCACCTGCGCACGGCGCCCAAGGAGCGTGCCGAGAACGTGATGATCGTGGACCTGCTGCGCAACGACCTGTCGCGCATTGCGCAGCCCCACAGCGTGCGTGTGCCCGTGCTGTTTGCCACCCAGGCCCTGCCCACCGTGTGGCAGATGACCTCGGACGTGACCGCGCGCACGCGGCCCGGCACCACGCTCACGGACGTGTTTGCCGCGCTGTTCCCCTGCGGCTCCGTCACCGGGGCGCCCAAGGTGCGCGCCATGCAGATGATCCACGCACTGGAAGGCGCACCACGCGGCGTGTACTGCGGCGCCGTGGGTGTGGTGCGCCCGGCCAGCCCGCCCGATGCGCGAGGCCAGCATGCGGTGGCCGCGACCTTCAACGTGCCCATCCGCACCGTGGTGCTGCGTCCTGAAGGCAGCACCGTTCGCGCCACCTGTGGCATTGGCAGCGGCATCACTTCGGGGGCGTTGGCCGATGCCGAGTGGAATGAGTGGCAGCACAAGCGCGCGTTTGTGGAGCGCGCGAGCCAGCCCTTTGACCTGCTCGAAACCCTGGCGTTGCAGGCGGGCGTTTTCCGGCACCGGGACGAGCACCTGGCGCGCCTGCAATCAGCGGCTGCACATTTCGGCGTGCCCTGGGATGCAGCGGCTGTGTCGCAATGCCTGCAGGCGCTGGCGGCAGACCATGCCGACGGCGCCTGGCGCGTGCGCCTGCTGCTGGGCGCCACGGGCGTGCCCCGGGCCGAGGCCTTTGCCCTGCTGCCCACGCAGGAGCCCGTGCGCTTGCAACTGGCAAAGAGTGCTTTTGCCGAAGCCCACAGCGAATTTGTGCGCTACAAGACCACGCGCCGCGCGCACTACGCGGCGTTTGCGCCCACCGCGCCCGGTGTGTTCGACACCGTGCTGTGGAACGCGGCAGGTGAGATGACCGAGAGCACCTTCGGCAACATTGCCGCGCTCATCGATGGGCGGTGGGTGACACCGCCCCTGTCCTGCGGCCTGCTGCCCGGCGTGGGCCGCGCCGTGGCGCTGCGCGAGGGACGGGTGGTGGAGGCGGTGCTGCGTGTGGCCGATGTGCCCCGGGTGCAGGGCTGGGCCTTCATCAACAGCCTGCGCGGCTGGCTGGCCGCCGAGCTGGAGAGTGAATAGAAAATTTGAATGAAATAGGCCCCCAGCGCCCGTGGATCAAGCGCTGGCTGCTATCCAATTTTCAGAGCCGTTCCTTCACATAGCTCGGCCGGTCCATGTCCACGATCTCCACGCTCAGCTGCACCATCACGCCCTGCGGCCGGGGCGTGCGTTCGCGCAGCACGGCGGCAATGCGGCCCGCCAGCTCGGTCTTGGCCTCGGGCGTGCGGCCCGCCAGCAGGCGCAGCTGCGCATGCACAAAGGCGCGGTTGGCCGGGGCCGTGCCAATCTCGAAGCTGTCGGCCACGATGAAGCGCGTCTTCAGGTCGGCCTCGTCCTGCACCTGGGGGTGGGCACACAGTGTGGCGTTGAGGGCGGTCAGGGTTTCGGCCTCGGGGTAGTGGGGCAGGTTGGCAGAGTACTCGATGGTCAGGTGGGGCATGGGGGGCTCGCGGTAGAGAGAGAAGTCGGGCTGGTTGGCGTCAACGGGCACCGGGGCCGTTGATGGTACTGCCGTGGGCTGCCGCCAGTGCATGCAGCGCGCCGAGCAGCTGTGCCACATCGTCCGTGGTGTGCGCGGCCGACAGCGCAATGCGCAGCCGCGCGGTGCCCGCAGGCACCGTGGGCGGGCGGATGGCGGGCACCCACAGGCCCCGGGCACGCAGGCCGTCCATCACGGCCAGGGCGGCTTGGTTGCTGCCGATCACGAGCGCCTGCACGGGTGTCTGCGAGGGCAGCAAGTGCCAGCCGAGGGCCGCGGGCAGTGTGTCCAGGCCCTGGCGCAACTGCGCGATGAGCCTGTCCAGATGTGCGCGCCGGTCGTCGGCCGCCTCCATGATCCGCAGGCTCTGGCGCAGCGCGCTGGCCAGCAGTGGCGGCGCCGCAGTGGCAAAGATGTAGGTGCGGGTCTTTTGCAGCAGCCATTCGATGAGCGCAGCATCCCCCGCCACAAATGCGCCGGCCACACCGGCCGCCTTGCCCAGCGTGGCCATGTAGAGCACGCGTCGCGAGGCGTTGGGCCCCGTCAGCCCGGCCTGTGCCAGGCTGCCGCGCCCCTGCGGTCCCAGCACGCCCAAGCCATGGGCGTCGTCCAGCAGCAGCAGCGCGTCGTAGTGCTCGCACAGCGCCAGCAGGGCGGGGATGTCGATCAGGTCGCCGTCCATGCTGAACACCGCGTCGCTGATCACCAGCTTGCGTCGCGCGGGGCTGGCGGCGAGCTGCGCTTCGAGTGCGGCCAGGTCGGCATGCGGATAGCGGTGGATGGTGGCGCGCGACAGGCGGGCACCGTCGATCAGGCAGGCGTGGTTGAGCGCATCGGAGAACAGCGCGTCGCCGTCGCCCACCAGCGCCGGGATGATGCCGGTGTTGGTGGCATAGCCCGCGTAGAAGTACAGCGCGCGGGGCAGTTGCACAAAGGCGGCCAGTTCGTGCTCCAGCGCATCGTTGGCGGCGCTGTGGCCGCTGACCAGGGGCGAGCCGCCCGAGCCCACGCCAAAGTGGTGGGTGGCTTCGCGCGCCGCCTCGGCGAGCGCGGGGTGGCTGGCCAGGCCCAGGTAGTCATTGCTGCAAAAAGCCAGCATGGTCTGGCCGTCCACCCGCAGGCGCGCGCCGCCAGCAGGCTCCACCACGCGGCGGCGGCGCAGCAGGTGGGCGCGCTCGATGTCGGCCAGGCGCGCTGGAATCTCGTCCAGCCACGAGGGCTGGGGTGCCGTGCGGCTTGTCATTGCCAGTCCTTGGGCAGGTCAAACACCAGGCTGCCGGGTTCGGGCAGGTCCTGGTAGGGCACCTCGGCCAGCAGCGGGGCGTTGAGGCGTGCGCGCAGGTAGGCGATGTTCTCGTCGGCGGCGCCCATCTCCGGGTCGATGCGGTTGGCCACCCAGCCCGCCAGCGTGAGGCCGCGCGCGTGAATCGCCTCGGCCGTGAGCAGGGCGTGGTTCAGGCAGCCCAGGCGCAGGCCCACCACCAGCACCACGGGCAGGGCCAGCGCCTGGGCGAGGTCGGCGCCTGTGAGCGTGTCGGTGAGCGGCACGTGGAAGCCGCCCGCGCCCTCCACCACCACGGCATCGGCCTGGGCGGCCAGCGCCTGGTAGCTCGCAACGATGGTGGCGATGTCGATCTCTACACCCGCCCGTGCGGCCGCAATGTGGGGCGAGAGCGGGTCGGGCAGCAGCACGGGGTTGTCCAGCGCGGGCGGCACGGCCAGGGTGGAGGCCGAGCGCAGCGCGATCGCGTCTTCGCTGGCCCAGTCCTCACCCCAGGGCACCAGGCCCGCCGCCACGGGCTTCATGCCCACCACGCGGCGGTGGTGGCGTGCCAGCGCATGCAGCAGCCCGGCGGACACCAGCGTCTTGCCGACACCGGTGTCGGTGCCGGTCACAAAACATCCCATCATCAACTTTCCTCCTGCAGGGTGGCGTTCAGCGCATCGAGCGCGCCGCTGGCAAGGCATTGCACGGCCTCGTCGTCGAGCACATAGGGCGGCATGGCATACAGCGTTTTCCCGATGGGCCGCAGCACCAGCCCCCGCGCCATGGCGTGCTGGTGGTAGCGGCGCGCAAAGTCGGGCAGCGTGGTGTCCACATCCCAGGCCCAGATCATTCCGAGGCTGCGCGCATGGCGCACACGTGGATGCTGTGCCAAGGGTGCGCACGCCGCATCGATGCGTTGCGCCAGCGCCTTGCTGGCGTTCAGCGCATCCAGTTGCTCAAACAGTTCCAGCGTGGCCAGCGCCGCGCGGCAGGCCAGCGGGTTGCCGGTGTACGAGTGCGAATGCAGAAAGCCGCGCGCCACATCATCGTCGTAGAACGCGGCATACACCGCGCCCGTCGTCAGCACGGCCGACAGCGGCAGCGTGCCGCCCGTGAGGCCCTTGGACAGGCAGATGAAATCCGGCCGGATGCCCGCCTGCTGGTGCGCGAACATCGTGCCCGTGCGGCCAAAGCCCACGGCGATCTCGTCCACCACCAGGTGCACCTCGTAGCGGTTGCACAGCGCACGCGCCAGGCGCAGGTATTCGGGGTCGTGCAGGGCCATGCCAGCGGCGCATTGCACCAGGGGCTCGACGATGAAGGCTGCGGTGGTGCTGTGGTGCTCCTGCAGCCATGCCTCCAGCGCCGCAGCGGCGCGCCGGGCTACGTCTTGCGCGGTTTCGCCCGGGGCGGCGCCGCGTGCATCGGGGCTGGGAACGGTGTCGGCCAGGCGCACCAGCGGGGCATAGGCCTCGCGGAAGATCGCGATGTCGGTCACGGCCAGTGCGCCCACGGTTTCTCCATGGTAGCCGCCAGCCAGGCCCACAAAGCGGCTTTTGGCGGGGCGGCCTGTGTTGCGCCAGTAGTGCGCGCTCATCTTCAGCGCAATTTCGGTGGCAGCGGCACCGTCGCTGCCGTAGAACGCATGGCCCAGGCCGGTGAGTGCGGCCAGCCGTTCGGACAGCTCCACCACAGGCGCATGGGTGAAGCCCGCCAGCATCACATGGTCCAGCCGGCCCAGCTGGTCCACCAGCGCGGCCTGGATGTGCGGGTGGCTGTGGCCGAACAGGTTGACCCACCAGGAGCTGATGCCGTCCAGGTAACGCTGGCCATCGGTGCCATGGAGCCACGGCCCTTGCGCGCGGGCAATGGCCACGGGCGGCTGGGCTTCGTGCCGCTTCATCTGGGTGCAAGGGTGCCAGACGGCGGCCAGACTGCGGGCCACCAGCCCGTCGTGTTTTGGCTGCATGGTTACAGGGCCTGGGTGGGCACCGCGTGGCGCAGCCCGGTCTGGCGGTTGTGCTCGTCCACAAACACCAGCTGCGGCCGGTGCGTGCTCACCTGGTCTTCATGCACCTGCGCAAAGGCCGCAATGATGATGAGGTCGCCTGCGGACGCGCGGCGTGCGGCCGAGCCGTTCACCGAGATCATGCCGCTGCCGCGCTGGCCCTTGATGGCATAGGTGACAAAACGCTCGCCGTTGTTGATGTTCCAGATGTGAATCTGCTCGTTCTCGGCGATGTTGGCCGCGTCGAGCAGGTCCTCGTCGATGGCGCAGGAGCCTTCGTAGTGCAGTTCGCACTGGGTCACGGCCACGCGGTGGATCTTGGATTTGAGCAGGGTGCGGAACATCGGGCTTCCTTCAGTGAAGTCTGTGAATGGGGGGCCTGCCGGCGGCAGGGCCGTGGCCGGTCAGGGCTGTGGAAAGTCCAGCATGCAGCTGTCGCCCAGCGCTTCGCGCCACACGCGCACGCGGCTCACGCTGGGGCGCAGGTCGGCGGGCAGGGCCTGGGCGATGAAAACGCACAGGTTCTCCAGCGTGGGGGTGCCCAGGCCGGGCACGTCGTCCAGCATGTGGTGGTCCAGCTGCTCGCGCACCACCTCCAGGCCCCGGCGCAGCAGGCCCAGGTCCAGCACCATGCCGGTGGCCGGATCGCGCGGGCCGCTCAGAAAGACTTCGGCGTGGTAGGTGTGGCCGTGCACGCGGCGGCTGCCTTCGGCCTCGATTTCGCGGCGCAGGGTGTGGGCGGCGTCGAAGAAGAAGCGCTGGGAGATGGTGAACAACATACGGGAACCAAAAAAAGAAAGCCGCTCACCGGATGCCGGTGAGCTTGTGGGTTTGCAGGCTCAGTCGCCATGCGGGGTGGGCCAGGCAGGCATCAATGCAGGCGGCAGTGTTCTGTCGCTGCAGCAGGCCGTCCATGGGCTGCAGGAATCGGTGGGTGAACTGCGTGTCCTGCTCCAGCGCCAACAGGTCAAATCCGGGCTGGGGCCAGACAAGCTTCAACTCCTGCCCGCTGCGCTGCACCCAGGGCGCGCCCGCCTTGGGGCTGATGCACAGCCAGTCGATGCCTTCGGGCGCGGCCACGGTGCCGTTGCTTTCGACCGCGATGCGGAATTGCTGCGCGTGCAGGGCGTCGATGAGTTCACGGTCCACCTGCAGCAGCGGCTCGCCACCGGTCAGCACCACCAGGCGGTGGCCTGCGCCCGCAGGCCATTGGGCGGCGATCAGCTCCGCCAGTGCGGTGGCCGTCTCGAACTTGCCGCCCAGCGTGCCGTCCGTGCCCACAAAGTCGGTGTCGCAGAACTGGCAGATGGCCTGCGCGCGGTCCTGCTCGCGGCCCGTCCAGAGGTTGCAGCCCGCAAAGCGGCAGAACACGGCGGGTGTGCCCGCCTGGCCGCCTTCGCCTTGCAAGGTGTAGAAAATTTCTTTGACGCTGTAGGTCATCGGGGCACCGGAGGAACAAGGATGGTGGGGGCGGCAGGCGCTGCCACCTCGGGGTAATCGCGGCTGAAATGCAGGCCCCGGCTTTCGCGGCGCAGCTGGGCGCTTTTCACGATCAGGTCGGCCACCTGCACCAGGTTGCGCAGCTCCAGCAGGTCGCGTGTGATGTGGAAGTGGGCGTAGAACTCCTGGATCTCGCCCTGCAGCATGGCAATGCGGTGCGCGGCGCGCTCCAGGCGCTTGTTGGTGCGCACGATACCCACGTAGTCCCACATGAAGCGGCGCAGTTCGTCCCAGTTGTGGGAGATGACGACCGATTCATCCGCATCGGTCACGCGGCTATCGTCCCACGCGGGCACGGTGGGCAGTTCTGTGGTCGGGGCTGCAGCGATGGCCTGCGCAGCGGCGCGGGCGAACACCATGCATTCGAGCAGCGAGTTGCTGGCCAGCCGGTTGGCGCCGTGCAGGCCGGTGCAGGCGACTTCGCCCACGGCAAACAGGCCGGGCAGGTCGGTGCGGCCCGCGAGGTCGGTCAGCACGCCACCGCAGGTGAAGTGGGCGGTGGGCACCACGGGGATGGGTTCCTTGGTGATGTCGATGCCCAGCGATGCACAGTGCGCCAGGATGTTGGGGAAGTGCTCTTGCAAAAACGCGGGGCTCTGGTGCGAGATATCGAGGTGTACGCAGTCCAGCCCGTGTTTCTTCATCTCGAAGTCGATGGCGCGAGCCACCACGTCGCGTGGGGCCAGCTCGGCGCGCGGGTCGTGGTCCAGCATGAAGCGGGTGCCACCGGCCGAGGGGGGCAGCTTGAGTTGCCCGCCCTCGCCGCGCACGGCCTCGCTGATGAGGAAGGACTTTTCGTGCGGGTGGTAGAGGCCCGTGGGGTGGAACTGGATGAACTCCATGTTCGCCACGCGGCAGCCCGCGCGCCAGGCGGCGGCAATGCCGTCGCCCGTGGCGGTGTCGGGGTTGGTGGTGTACAGGTACACCTTGCCCGCGCCGCCCGTGGCCAGGATGGTTTGTGGCGCGCGGAATGTCACGACCTCGTCGGTGTCGCTGTCGAGCGCGTACAGACCCAGGCAGCGCTGGCCGGGCAGGCCGAGCTTGCGCGTGGTGATCAGGTCCACCAGCGTGTGCTGCTCGAACAGCGTGATGCCGGGGGTGCTGCGCACCACGTCGATCAGCGTGCGCTGCACGGCTGCGCCGGTGGCATCGGTCACATGGGCGATGCGGCGCGCGCTGTGACCGCCTTCGCGCGTCAGGTGCAGCTGGTCGCCTTCGAGTGTGAAGGGCACACCCAGCTCGCGCAGCCAGGCAATCGATGCGGGCGCGTTCTCCACCACAAAGCGGGTGGTGGCCAGGTCGCACAGGCCCGCACCGGCCACCAACGTGTCTTCGATGTGTGCGGCAAAGCTGTCGTCGTCGGCCAGCACGGCGGCAATGCCGCCCTGGGCCCAGCCGCTGGAGCCATCCTGCAGCGTGCGCTTGGTGATCACGGCCACGCGGTGGGTGGGCGCCAGGTGCAGCGCGGCCGAGAGACCGGCGAGGCCGCTGCCTACGATGAGAACGTCGAAGTCGTGGGATGCCATAAGGGGTCCGTAATTGCCGTTGGAAACGGCGCTGCTTCAGGCCAGTGCCACCGTGGAGCTGGCTTTGCCAGGCCACCGGTGGCGTCCCCCTCCCGAAGGAGAGGGGGAAGGCGCCGAAGGCGACTCAGGGGGTGTCATGCAGGTGTATAGGCGAGGCGCACGTAGATGGGTGCGAAGGCCTCGGCCTGCGTGATCTCGATCAGCGTCTCTTTGGCCAGCTCCAGCAGGGCGATGAAGGTCACCACCAGCACGGTGCTGCCTTTTTCGGGCTCGAAGAGTTCTTCAAACTCCACAAAGCGGCGGCCCTGCAGCGTCTTGAGCACCATGCTCATGTATTCGCGCACGCTCAACTCTTCGCGTGTGATCTTGTGGTGCTGCACGAGCTTGGCGCGCTTCAGAATGTCGCGCCATGCCTCTTGCAGCTCCACCACATGCACGTCGGGGAAGCGCGGCTGCAGGCTTTGTTCGATGTAGACCTGGGCCTTGAGGAAGTCACGGCCATACTGCGGCAACTGCCCCAGGCGGGCGGCGGCCATCTTCATCTGCTCGTATTCGAGCAGGCGGCGCACCAGCTCGGCGCGCGGGTCTTCGGGCTCCTCGCCGCCTTCCTGCTTTTTGGGCGGCAGCAGCATGCGCGACTTGATCTCGATGAGCATCGCCGCCATCAGCAAATACTCGGCCGCCAGCTCCAGGTTGCGGCTGCGGATCTCGTCTACATACGCCAGGTACTGCTTGGTCACCCCCACCATGGGGATGTCGAGGATGTTGAAATTCTGCTTGCGGATCAGGTACAGCAGCAGGTCCAGCGGGCCTTCAAAGGCTTCGAGGAAGACTTCGAGCGCGTCGGGCGGGATGTACAGGTCGTTGGGCAGCGCAAAAAGCGGCTCGCCATACAGGCGCGCTAGCGCCACCTGGTCCACCACGTCGGGCATGCCTGCCGCATCCAGGGCGGGCATGTCCGGCGAATCGGCCGTGTCGGCTGCGCTCGCGGTGGTCATGGGGTGCTATAAAAATATGAGCTATCAGCGCTTGATGGACAGGCGCAGAAGGCCAATTTGGTGCTTAATCCGCGTTCGTCTGGTAGACGTAGGGCTTCTGGGCCACCTGGCCCTCGCGGTACTCGCCCCAGATCTTGCGGTCTACCTGCTTGTCCCACAGCAGGGCGCGGCCGGCTTGCTGCTGCTGGTCCAGCTCGGGGCGGCTGGCCTTGAGCTGGTTGATGAACTGGGTGGCGTCGGACTGGTAGTCGGGGCGGCGGAAAATGGACATGGACTGTGAATCTCTTTCTTGGAACGCGTCAGGCACAGTGACGCACCAAAGGTCCAAGATTTTACCGGGACGAATTTATGCGCTTGATATATCGCGCCGCTGCCGTGGCAGCGGCCGCTTTTTCCCTGATCGCCCTCACCGCCTGCGACCCCCAGCGCATCAGCGAGCTGAAGGAAGGCGTATCGACCGAAGCCGACGTGCGCGATCGCTTTGGCGCGCCCGAAAACGTCTGGGACGAGCCCGGCGGCGCGCGCACCTTCGAGTACAACCGCCAGCCCGCGGGCCAGGTCAACTACATGATCACCATCGGGGCCGATGGCCGCATGACGGCACTGCGCCAGGTGCTCACGCCCGAGACCTTTGCACGCGTGTCGCCCGGCATGCGCATGGACGAGGTGCGCCGCCTGCTGGGCAAACCCGCCAAGTCCACGCCCTACGAGCTGAAGAAGGAGACCTGGGTGGACTGGCGCTATCTGGAGGCGCCCAACCAGGCCAAGGTGTTCACGGTGGTCCACGGGCCCGACCACGTGGTGCTGCGCACGCAGACCGGGGCGGACATGGATGCGCCGGAGTTCAAGGGCGGCAAGTAGGGCCTTTCAGCCTGCGATCTTCTCCATCAGCGCAGCTTAAACGGCCAGATCGTCCTGCGCCGCCAGCCGCGCGCCAAAGCCTGATCGCTCAATGAGTGAACGTGGCTGCTCGTGCAGGTGCTCGATGCGCAGGCGCCCGCCGCGCGCCGCCACGGCCTTGAGCAGCTGGGCCAGCGCATCGAGCCCGGTGGTGTCCAGCGCCACCAGTTCGCTCGCGTCCAGCACCACGTCCAGGCCGGGCGGGCCCGCCTCCACGGCCTGGATGATGGTGTCCAGCTTGGCGGCGGCGCCAAAGAACAGCGCGCCGTGCAGGCGCCAGGTGGCGGCCGGGTGCCGGGGGGTTGCGGCGGTGTCCGGGTCGGGCTGCCGCTCCACGCGGAACAGCGCGCTCATGCGCCGCACAAACAGCGCGCAGGCCATGAACAGGCCCACTTCCACCGCCACCGTGAGGTCGAACACCACGGTAAGGAAAAACGTGCCCAGCATCAGCAGCCGGTAGTGGTTGCTGAAGTGCTTGAGGCGCACAAATTCGTGCCATTCGCCCATGTTCCAGGCCACAAACAGCAGGATGCCCGCCAGCACTGCCAGCGGAATGTGCAGCGCCAGCGGCGCGGCCAACAGCACGATCACGGCCAGCGTGAGCGCATGCACCATGCCCGCAATCGGCGAGGTGGCGCCCGAGCGGATGTTGGTCACCGTGCGCGCGATGGTGCCCGTGGCCGGCATGCCGCCAAAAAATGGCACCACGATATTGGCCAGGCCCTGGGCCACCAGCTCCTGGTTGGGGTCGTGCTTCTTGTGGTGCGGGTCGGTGGCCAGT
This sequence comes from Acidovorax sp. BL-A-41-H1, assembly GCF_051942715.1. Lineage (NCBI taxonomy): Bacteria > Pseudomonadati > Pseudomonadota > Betaproteobacteria > Burkholderiales > Comamonadaceae > Acidovorax > Acidovorax sp. BL-A-41-H1. The sequence continues at coordinate 26,480 of NZ_JBPVJQ010000015.1, forward strand.
TGGTCGGCCACACGCGCGCACAGCAGCGACTCGATGGCGCCCAAGAGCGCAATGGTGAGCGTGGGCGTGACCAGCAGGCGCACCGTCTCCCACGAAAAATCGGGCAGCGCAAACACCGGCAGCGCCTGCGGGATGCCGCCAAAGCGCGAGCCGATGGTCTCCACCGGCAGCTGGAGCGCCCAGGCCAGCAGGCTCAGCGTGACCAGGGCGACCACGGGCGCAGGCACGCGCGCAAAGCTGCGCACCGTGTGCTGCTCCAGCACCCGCATCACGGGCGATTCCTTCATCGTGAGCTTGGGCCAGAGGAACAAACCGGCCACGCAGGCCGCGCCCAGCCCGAAGGCATACGGGTTGAAGCTGCCCAGGTGCTGCGCCAATGTGCCCACCTGCGAGAAAAAATTGCCCGGCATGCGCTCGATCGACAGGCCCAGCCAGTCCTTCACCTGCGACAGCGCAATCAGCACCGCAATGCCGTTGGTGAATCCGATCACGATGCTCACCGGCACAAAGCGCACCAGCGTGCCCAGCCGGAACAGGCCCAGCAGCACCAGCAGCACGCCCGCGCAGGCGGTGGAGATCAGCAGGTTGGCCACGCCGTAGCGCTCGACGATGCCGTACACGATCACGATGAACGCGCCCGCCGGCCCGCCAATCTGCACATTGGTACCGCCCAGCGCCGAGATCAGAAAGCCCGCGATGATCGCCGTCCACAGCCCGGCCTCGGGCTTGAGCCCGCTGGCAATCGCAAACGCCATGGCCAGCGGCAGCGCCACGATGCCCACCGTGACCCCCGCCCCCACATCGGCCAGCCAGCGGCTTTTGTCGTAGCCGCGCAGCGCATCGATAAGGCGGGGGTGGAAGGCGAAGCTCAGCGACATGGTGGCGGGTGCTTTCGGGGCGGGGCGACGGGTTTCAGTGTAGGGAGCCAACCCCCAGGCGCCAAGCAGCTTGCATGCCGCGCTGCCGCGCCGCGGATCCTCTTTAGTGGATTTATGCTATATATTTGATAGCTATAAAGGCAATGCTATCAGGCGCAGAGGGCCAAAAAAGCTTGAAAGTTTTGAACTCCGAACGAGCCACGGGCCTGCACGCCGGTGTAGCCATGCCGGGGCTTGGCATGTTGCTTGCTGACCCCGGCCTACCTGCTGCCATGCACTTTTTTTCAGCGCACAGGCTTTCTGTGCCAGCCGACGATGGTTGAATTACCCATGCCCGACACCCCCACCCCAGGCTCCGCCGTGGACGCCGCCGCGCAGGCGGCCACCCTGCGCCACGGCGCGTTCGAAGACGCTCAGGCCCTGTTTGCCGGCACGCTGTTTGTGGCCATGGCGCTCATGCTGTTCAACCAGGCGGGGCTGCTGGTGGGCGGCACGGCGGGCGTGGCGTTTCTGCTGCATTACGTCACCGGCATCTCGTTCGGCAAGTTGTTCTTTGTCGTCAACCTGCCGTTCTACTGGTTCGCCTGGACGCGCATGGGCCGCGAGTTCACCCTCAAGACCTTTGTGTGTGTGGCACTGCTGTCGCTGCTCACCGAATTGTTCCCGCACGTGATGCATGTGGACTACCTCAACCCGCTGTTCGCGTCCTTGCTGGGCGGGTTGCTGCTGGGCACGGGCTGCCTGTTTCTGGCGCGCCACCGCTCCAGCCTGGGCGGCGCCACCGTGGTCTCGCTGTACCTGCAGGCCCGCTACGGCATGCGCGCGGGCAAGGTGCAGATGCTGATCGACGGCACCGTGGTGCTGCTGGCGCTGTTTGTGGTGCCGGTGGAGCGGGTGGCGTATTCGGTGCTGGCGGTGCTGGTGATGAGCGGGTTCTTGTGGATCAGCCACCGCCCGGGGCGGTACGTGGGGCATTGACGGGCCCGGCCATGCCCAGCCGTGCCCCGCACGGACCGGTGGCGAACCAGGCTCAGAACCGGTACAAAAACCCCGCCGTCACCGCAGGCTGGCTGGACCGCTCCACCAGCGGACTGTTCTTGATGGCGCTGCCCAGCCGGGTGCTGCTCACATCCACAAACATCCACTGCCGGGGCGCCAGGGTGTAGCCCACGCGCACGCCCGCCTGCAGGTTCACGGCCGCGCTGCCTGCGTAGGCGGGGCGGCCCGGTCGGGCCTCGTGTTTCTCCACGCCGTAGTAGTAGTCCACGGCCTTGCGGTCCTGGCGCTGTAGGGCCAGGCGCGGGGTGATGTCGAAGGCGCCTGCCTGGAAGCGGCGCTCGGCCTGCAGCGTGAGCTGGTGGCCCTTGCTGTGGCCCGAGGCGTCGGCCAGCAGCTCGGCCGACAGGTCCACCACCCCGGTGTGCCAGGTGGCGGCGGCGCCCAGCCACAGGCTGCCCTTGCGCTCGGCCATGCCCGCCAGGTGGGGCGAGTCCTTGGCCTCGTAGCCCTCGAAGCCAAAGCGGGAGCGCAGCCGCAAGTCCAGGGGGCCCGCCGAGGGCAGCTTGAAGTCCACGCCCGGGCCCATGATGCTGATCCAGCGGTTTTCGTAGGTGACCAGGGGCAGGGGCTGCACCTTGTGGTCAAAGCTGCGGTAGGGCTTGCGGTCGGCGCTCACGGCCAGGCCCAGGCCCCAGGCGGGCTCCTGGGCTTGCTGCTGGGGCTGGGGCTGCTGCGCCCACAGGCTGGCGGGTGCCGCTGCCAGCGTCAGCAGGGCGGCCACGGCCGCCAGGCGGCGGGGGGCGCAAGACAAGGTGTCGGGGAGATGTGTCATGGTTCAGAAGGGTGTGAAGCGGGTGGGTACAGGGCTTGCCAGCGTGGACACCCCGCCGCCGGGGTGGTAGCGTGCGGCGGCACTGCGCTGGAAGGTCGGCCAGCGGGTCGGCTGGCTGGCGGGGCGACTGTAGGAAGCCCGACTTAGCCCAGAGTTAGCGCCCCGGGGCCGGGGGCTTGGGGTCTTCATGCGGCGCTCATCTGGCGCTAAGAATGGCGCGCTAGGCTCCGCCCGGGCCCGTGGACTCATGCGGCGTATTGATCAGAGGAGAACCTGTTGCGCGCACTGCTGGTGGAAGACGACGACATGATCGGGCGCAGCCTTGTGCATGCGCTCAAGGGCGCGGGCTGGTCGGTGGACTGGGTGCGCGACGGCGCCCTGGCACACAGCGCACTGGCCGATGGCGACTACCGCTGCGTGTTGCTGGACCTGGGCCTGCCCGGGCTGGACGGCACCGAGGTGCTGCGCCGCGCCCGTGCGCGCGGCGACCTCACGCCGGTGCTGGTGCTCACCGCCCGCGACGGGCTGGACGACCGCATCCAGGGGCTGGACCTGGGCGCCGACGACTACCTGCTCAAACCCTTCGAGGTGGGCGAACTGCTGGCCCGCATGCGTGCCGTGGTGCGCAGGCGCAGCGGTGTGGCCCAGTCCATCGTGGGCAATGGCGTGGTGCAGCTGGACCTGGCTACGCGCGAGGTGCTGCGCGGCGGTGCGCGCGAAGCCCTTACCGCGCGCGAGTTTGCGCTGCTGCAGGCGCTGCTGGAGCGCCCCGGCGCGATCCTCTCGCGCGAGCAGCTCGAAAACCGCATCTACGGCTGGGGCGAGGAGGTGAGCAGCAACGCGGTGGACGTGCTCATCCACGGCATGCGCCGCAAGCTGGGGCCCGATGCCATTCGCAATGTGCGCGGCCTGGGTTGGCGGGTGGCGGCGGCATGAAGGCCGCCATCGAGACCGGCCGCACAAGCACCGGTGCGCCCAGCCGCTGGTACCACTTCCGCTCGTTGCGTGGGCAGCTGCTGGCGTGGCTGGCGCCCTGGGTGGTGGTGGGCGCGGTGGTGGCGGGCTGGGCGTTCTACGCCAGCTATGGCCTGGTGCTGCACACCTTCATGCAGACCCAGATGGAGGTGCTGGCGCGCTACCACGTGCCCGGCGGCCGGGGCGACGGGCCGCCGCCCCTGCCGGTGCTGAGCGATGAAAGCGTTTTCCAGTGGGGCGCGTTTGTGGTGCAGGTGTGGTCGGCCGATGGCCAGCTGCTGGCCACCTCCAGTGCCAGCCCGCGCGCCGCCGTGCCCTTGCAGGCCGCGCCGGGCCACCGGCTGGTGCAGCAGGGGGCGGGATGGGAGCAGGGCTGGCGGGTGTACACGGCGCCCCCGGCAGCGCCCGGCCAGCAGCGGGTGCAGGTGCTGCAAAGCGAGCAGTTCCTGCAGGAGGAGGTGTGGGGGCGCACCCTGTATGTGCTGCTGCCGCTGGCCCTTCTGGTGCCCGCGCTGCTGTTCACTCTGTGGTGGGTGGTGGGGCGTGCGTCGCGTTCGCTGTGGGTGGTGGCGCAAGAGGTGGCCCGGCGCGACGACCGCAGCCTGGGCGCTATCCCCCTCGGCCCGGCAGGCCGGGTGCCAGAGGAGATCGTGCCGCTGGTGGCCTCGTTCAACGCACTGCTCGCGCGGCTGGGCGAGGCCTTTGCCGCCCAACGCCGCTTTGTGCAGGACGCGGCCCACGAGCTGCGCACCCCCATGGCTGCCATGGCCCTGCAGATGGAAAACCTGCGCCCCTGGGTGCCGCCGGGCGAAGCGCAGCAGCAGTTTGCCCAGCTGGATGCCGGCATGCGGCGCGCACAGCACCTGGTGGGCCAGCTGCTGCGCCTGTCGCGGCAGGAGGCCCCAGCGTCGGCGCAGCCGCCTGCCCCGGTGGACATCACCGCCGTGCTGCGCGACAGCGTGGGCCAGTGGATGCCGCTGGCGGACCAGCGGAACATCGAGGTGGGTTTTGACGGCACCGAGCAGGTGGTGCTGCAGGCCTCGGCCGTGGACCTGCGCAGCGTGTTCGACAACCTGCTGGACAACGCGCTGCGCTACACGCCCGAAGGCGGCTCGGTCGAAGTGCGCCTGCACCGGCTGGATGCGGGGCACGCCGGAAGCCCCGGAGAAGGAAGCGTGGTGGTGGATGTGGTGGACACGGGGCCGGGCATTCCCCCGGACTTGCTGGAGCGTGTGTTCGACCGCTTCTTCCGCGTGCCCGGCACCCCGGCCGATGGCAGCGGGCTGGGCCTGGCCATCACCCGGGCGGCGGCGCTGCGCCAGGGCCTGAGGGTGGAGCTGCTGGCACGCAGCGATGGGGTCAGTGGCCTGGTGGCGCGCGTGCATCTGGCGCCCACTGCCTCATTCGCCGCCAGTTCGGCGCTGACTCGGCGCTGACTCGGCGCTAACTCCGCGCTAAGGCAGGGCTAACGCCAGGCTGAGTCACGCTTCCTAGAGTGGATGCATGTCCATCCTCTTGAGAAAGTTCTTTGTATGAAAACACGCCATCCCCTTGCAAGCCTGGCCTGGGGCCTGCTCTCGCTGTCGGCCCTGGCCGTGGGCCTGGTCTCGCTGCGGTATGCGTTGCCCGGCATGCCGTTTCCGTCCGAGCTGCCCAGCCTGCAGCTGTCGCGCCATGCCTTCATCGTGCATGCGGTCAGTGCGTCGCTGGCGCTGATGCTGGGGCCGTTGCAGTTGCTGGTGGCGCTGCGTCAGCGGTATCCGGCAGCCCACCGGTGGACAGGCCGGGCCTATGTGCTGGCGATTGCCGTGGCCTGGTTGTCATCGCTGCCCTTGGCCGCGAATGCGATGACGGGTGTGGTGGCTGCCGTTGGCTTTTTTGCGCTGGGCCTGGCATGGGTCGTGGCCACTGGCTGGGGCGTGGCCTGCGCGCTGCAGCGGCGGTTTCCTGAGCACCGGCGCTGGATGCTGCGCAGCTACGCCCTCACGGCGGCCGCCATCACGCTGCGCATTTACCTGGGTCTGGGGGCTGCGGCGGGGGTGGACATCGAGGTGTCCTACCCCTTCATCGCCTGGCTGTGCTGGGTGCCCAACCTGCTGGTGGCCGAGTGGTACCTGCGGCGGTCCGGGCCGCAGGCCCGGCTGTCGCCGCTGGGCGCGGCTTGAAGAAACCCGGTGCGCTGGGGGCGCGTGGCCCCCGGGGTTTAGAGCGGCTCACAAAACTCAGCGAAGCGGTTCTGGCTAGGTGCGGCGCCGCAGGCAGTACGAGTAGTACGACAAGACGCTGCAACGACGCCAGAAGCGTTTTGTTAGCCGCTCTTAGCGCACCCGCATGCCTGGGGTGGCGCCCGGCCAGGGGTTGAGCACGTAGATGCCGGGGTTGGCTTTTTCGTCCCCATGGCTGGCGGCCAGCACCATGCCTTCGGAGACGCCAAACTTCATCTTGCGCGGCGCCAGGTTGGCCACCATCACGGTGTGCTTACCCACCAGGTCTGCGGGCTTATAGGCGCTGGCGATACCTGAGAAGACATTGCGCGTGCGGCCTTCGCCCACGTCCAGCGTCAGGCGCAGCAGTTTGGTGGAGCCTTCGACCGGCTCGCAGTTCACGATCAGTGCGATGCGCAGGTCGATCTTGGTGAAGTCGTCGATGGTGATGGTGGGGGCCAGCTCTTCGCCGCCAGGTGCTGCTACGGTTTCTGTAGCTGTTTGGGCTTGTGCAGCGGGCGCAGGGGGCTCAAACAATGCCTCAAGCTGCTCGGGCGTCACGCGCTGCATCAGGTGCTGGTAGGGCTGGATGGCCTGCACGTCGCCCACCGCGTTCCACTGCTGCATGTTCACCCCCACAAAGCCTTGCACGGCCTGGGCCAGGCCCGGTAGCACCGGGGCCAGGTAGCGGGTGAGCGTGGCAAAGGCGTTGACCAGCACCGAGCACACCTGGTGCAGGGCCTCGTTGTTGGCCGCGTCCTTGGCCAGGTCCCAGGGCTTGTTCTGGTCCACATAGGCGTTGACCTTGTCGGCCAGCAGCATGATCTCGCGCGTGGCCTTGCTGTACTCGCGGGTTTCGTACATCTGCGCGATGGCGTCGCTGGCGCCGCGCACCTCGGCCAGCAGGGCTGTGCCTGTGGCACCAAAGTGGCTGGTCAGCTTGCCCTCAAAGCGCTTGGTCAAGAACCCCGCCGCGCGGCTGGCAATGTTCACGTATTTGCCAATCAAATCGCTGTTCACCCGCAGCATGAAGTCTTCGGCATTGAAGTCGATGTCTTCGTTGCGCGCGCTCAGCTTGGCCGCCAGGTAGTAGCGCAGCCATTCGGCGTTCATGTTCAGGCTCAGGTACTTGAGCGGGTCCAGGCCCGTGCCCCGGCTCTTGCTCATCTTCTCGCCGTTGTTCACCGTGAGGAAGCCGTGCACGAAGACGTTGTTGGGCGTCTTGCGGCCGCTGAAGTGCAGCATGGCGGGCCAGAACAGCGTGTGGAAGGTGACGATGTCCTTGCCGATGAAGTGGTACTGCTCCATCGCCGGGTCGGCCATGTAGGCGTCGTAGCTTTCGCCGCGCTTTTCCAGCAGGTTCTTCAGCGATGCCAGGTAGCCCACAGGCGCATCGAGCCACACGTAGAAGTATTTGCCCGGCGCGTCGGGGATCTCGATGCCGAAGTAGGGCGCGTCGCGGCTGATGTCCCAGTCGCCCAGGCCTTCGCTAGTGGTGCCGTCGGGGTTGGTGCGGACGGTGAACCACTCCTTGATCTTGTTGGCCACCTCGGGCTGCAGCTTGCCGTCTTGGGTCCAGTTCTCCAGAAACTCCACGCAGCGCGGGTCCGAGAGCTTGAAGAAGAAATGCTCGGAGTGTTTCAGCTCTGGCTTGGCGCCGCTCAGGGCCGAGAAGGGGTTGATCAGGTCCGTGGGCGCGTACACGGTGCCGCACACCTCGCAGTTGTCGCCGTACTGGTCCTTGGCGTGGCACTTGGGGCATTCGCCCTTGATGTAGCGGTCGGGCAGGAACATGTTCTTCTCGGGGTCGAAGAACTGCTCGATGGTGCGCACTTCGATCAGGCTGCCGTCGGCGCGGTCGCGCAGGTCGCGGTAGATCTGGCGGGCCAGCTCGTGGTTTTCTGGCGCGTCGGTGCTGTGCCAGTTGTCAAAGCTGATGTGAAAGCCGTCCAGGTACTGCTTGCGGCCCGCTGCGATGTCGGCCACGAACTGCTGGGGCGTTTTCCCTGCCTTTTCGGCGGCAATCATGATGGGCGCGCCGTGGGTGTCGTCGGCACCCACAAAATTCACCGCGTTGCCCTGCATGCGCTGGAACCGCACCCAGATGTCGGCCTGGATGTATTCCATGATGTGGCCGATGTGGAAGTTGCCGTTGGCGTACGGCAGGGCGGTGGTAACGAAGAGTTTGCGAGCGGATGACGTCATGAAAAGCGGCTTTCTCAGGCGGAACCCGCGATTTTAGGCGGTCGGCAGTATCCCTGGCCGTGGCGTGCGCTGTGCAGGCCTCTCCAGGTCGCGCAGGTGCCAATCTGGGCGTGCGTGTTGGCCCCTGATGGCGCCACAATGCCCCGCATTCCAACCATCAACAGGAGACAACACATGGCGAGCACATGGGCAAAACGGGTGGGGTGGGGTGTGGGCGGCGCCGTGGTGGCGGTGGCCGCATACCTGGCGGCATGGCCCGTGCCCATTCAGCCAGTGGCATGGACTGCGCCTGCCGCGCCCGGCTACCAGGGCGTGCACACCCCCAACCAGCGCCTGGCCCGGCTGAACATCATCGACCTGAAAGGCGAGGTGGGTCCGGAGCACATTGCATTCGGCAAGGACGGCAAGCTCTACACCACCGTGCTCAGCGGCAACATCCTGCGCATGAACCCGGACGGCTCGGGCCAGGAGGTGTTTGCCAACACGGGCGGGCGGGTGCTGGGCTTTGACTTTGACGCAGCGGGCAACCTGATCGCTGCCGATGCCATCAAGGGCCTGCTGTCCATCGCGCCGGATGGCAAGGTTACTGTGCTGGCCGACAAGGTGGGCGGCGACCCCATCCGCTACGCCGACGCCGTGGTGGTGGCCGAGAACGGCAAGATGTACCTGAGCGACGCCTCCACCCGTTTTGCGCCCAAGGACTGGGGCGGCACGTTTGAAGCGAGCGTGCTCGACATCCTGGAGCAGGCCAGCACCGGCCGCGTGATCGAATACGACCCCGCCACCCGCAGCACCCGCGTGGTGGCCCGGGGCATCAGCTTTGCCAACGGCGTTGCGCTGAGCCAGGACGAAAAGCACCTGTTCGTCAACGAAACCGGCAAATACCGGGTGTGGAAGATTGCGGTGGACGCGAATGACCTCGACATCGGCCAGCCAGGCTCCCAGGCCCACGTGCTGCTGGACAACCTGCCCGGCTACCCCGACAACCTGATGCGCGGGCAGGGCGGCAAGGTGTGGCTGGGTTTTGCCAAGCCGCGCGGGGCGGCCATCGACAACATGGCAGGCAAGCCCTGGCTGCGCAGCCTGACCCTGCGCCTGCCGCGTGCGCTGTGGCCCATTCCCCAGCCCTACGGCCATGTGATCGCGTTCACTGACGATGGCAAGGTGGTGGCCGACCTGCAGGACCCGAGCGGTGCCTACCCCGAGACCACGGCCATCACCGAGACCGCCGACCGGCTGTATGTGCAGAGCCTGCACGCGCATGGCCTGGGCTGGTTGCCCAACAAGCCTTAGGGCTCAATCCCGGGGCGCCTCCGGCGGCTCTCCGTGGTGCCTTGTCTTCACTTCGGCGCCGGTGTCCGTCCAGCCAAAGAACTTGCACACCTCGGCCCGCATGGCCAGGGTGTCGGCCCGGCCCAAGGCCATCAGCTCCTGCGTGTAGCCGGATTCGAACAGCAGGTAGCTGGCCAGCGCCGCGCCGCGCACATCGGCCATGTTGGATGTGACGCCCAGGGCGCCCAGCATGGTGCGCACGGGGCCGGGCAGGTCGCCCACATGGCGTGCGGCCACGGCGTCCAGGCGCTGTGACGGGGCGATCACCAGCAGCTCGATGGGGCGCAGCGCGCTGTGCAGGCGCTTTTCTTCGGGGATGAGGGACAGGGTCTGGTTGATGCGCTGCACGCGCTCCACGTCCACCGCCAGCGCATCCAGAAAGATGTTGGACAGCGCATGCCCGGCGATCTGCGCCAGCGTGGGGTAGGTGGCTGTGGGGTTGGCGGCGGCGTCGCCCTTGGGCTCGTGCATGCGGCCCGCACCGATCACCAGGATGCGCTCGGCTCCCAGGTGGATGGCTGGAGCGATGGGCGCTGACTGGCGCATGGAGCCGTCGCCAAAGTATTCGATGTGGTCATCGACCTCGATGCCCTTGGCCGGAAAGATGAACGGGATGGCCGAGGACGCGAGCAGGTGCTCGTGCGTGATGCGGTCGCTGGCCGCCTTGCGCTGCGAGCGCACCCAGGGTTTGACGGGCGTGGCGGCTTCGAAAAAGGTGACGTGCTCGCCCGAGCTGTAGCTGGACGCCGTCACGGCCAGGGCGGTGAGGTGGCCCTTGCGGATCAGCCGGGGCAGGCGCACCAGCGGCACCATCTTGACCAGCAGCTTCTCCAGCGGTGTGTTGTCCAGCAGCGACTTGGGCCGCATGCGCCGCCAGCGCGCCAGCGCCCAGCCCAGCGATACCAGCGTGAGCCAGCGCGCACCGCTGCGCATCACGCTCAGCGAATCGGCGCCATACACCTGGCTGGCATGGAACTGCCGCCACACGCGCGCGATGCGGCGCACGGCGCGGTCAAAGTGGTCAGCCCCGCAGGCCAGCGCGGCGGCATTGATGGCCCCGGCCGAGGTGCCGGTGATGATGGGAAAGGGGTTGGGGCCATCGCCTTCGCCGCAGGCCAGGCGCAGGTCGGCAATCGCCTCCAGCACCCCCACCTGGTAGGCAGCGCGGGCGCCGCCGCCGGTCAGCAGCAGGCCGGTGGCGGGGATGGAGGGCGCTGCGCCCGGGGTGTCCGAAGAAGGGGGCATGAAGACTGGAATGAAGCGGGATGCGGGCCGATGCCCTGAGTGTGGAGGGGCACCTCACGCGTTTCATGTGGGAAAACCCGCATGGAGCAACACCTTCCCAGCCGCTCAGCCCTTGAGCAGCAGCTGCGCCACCGCATCACCCTGCAGCACCACGATGCCGTGGTCGCGGGCGTAGATGCGGGCGTTGTCGCTCACCTGCCCCAGCGCCGCCACATACACACCCGCCGAGGCGTCGGCCGCCACCATGGCCGCCTGCAGCTCGCGCAGGGGCTCCACGCCGTGGGTCGCGGCCTTCCAGCGTTTGGCGCTGACCAGGGTGGTCTTGCCGCCCAGGGTCAGGCGCATGTCGGCGGCGTTGTTGCCGCCCGTGCCCAGGCGCTCCACGGTGTAACCCGCGCGCTCCCAGGCGGTGGCCAGGGTGTCGGCAAAGCTGCGCCAGGGCATGCTGGCCACGGCGTCGAGCATTTCGGCCACCTTGGCGGGGTTGGGGGCGCGCAATTGCTTCCAGGCCGCCATGCAGCCCACCACAAAGATGGGGAAACCCGCCAGCGCGCCCACCACAAAGTATTCCTTGGGTAAAAACGCCCCGGCCGCCAGCGTGATGAGACCCACCACCACAAAGCTGATCCACCACGGCGAGCGCAGCAGCACGGCAAACAGGGAGTTTTCGGACATCTTGAATTTCACGGGAGGCCTTTTTGGGAGAGTGCGACGATGCAATGCGGTGCGCATTGTCCTTCAGCGCCAGGGGGCGGGAGCTTGGGAATAGACTACCGGCCCCACAGGAGTTAATTGAATGGCAGTCACCGAACAGGGCCTATTGGCCGCTCTCTCCAGCGTGCTGGACCCCCACACAGGCAAGGATTTTGTCAGCACCCGCGCCCTGCGCAATGTGCAGATCACCGGTGGCGACGTGGCCTTCGACGTGGAACTGGGCTATCCCGCCAAGAGCCTGGTGCCCGAGCTGCGCCGCAGCCTGGTGGCCGCTGCCAAGGGGGTGGCGGGGGTGGACAACGTGTCCGTCAACATCACCACCAAGGTCATCGCCCATGCCGTGCAGCGCGGCGTGCAGCTGCTGCCCCAGGTCAAGAACATCATCGCCGTGGCGTCTGGCAAGGGCGGGGTGGGCAAGAGCACCACGGCCGCCAACCTGGCCCTGGCCCTGGCGGCCGAAGGCGCCAGCGTGGGCGTGCTGGACGCCGACATCTACGGCCCCAGCCAGCCCATGATGCTGGGCATCAACCGCCGCCCCGAAAGCGAAGACGGCAAGACCATGGAGCCGCTGGAGAACTACGGCGTGCAGGTGATGTCCATCGGGTTCCTGGTGGACCAGGACGAAGCCATGATCTGGCGCGGCCCCATGGCCACCCAGGCGCTGGAGCAGCTGCTGCGCCAGACCAACTGGAAAGACCTGGACTACCTCATCATCGACATGCCGCCCGGCACCGGCGACATCCAGCTCACGCTGAGCCAGCGCGTGCCCATGACCGGCGCCGTCATCGTCACCACCCCGCAGGACATTGCCCTGCTGGACGCCAAGAAGGGCATCAAGATGTTCGAAAAGGTGGGTGTTCCCATCCTGGGCATCGTCGAGAACATGGCCGCCCACGTCTGCAGCAACTGCGGCCATGTGGAGCACATCTTTGGCGCCGATGGCGGCAAGAAGATGGCCGCCGACTACGGCATGGACTACCTGGGCGCGCTGCCGTTGAACATGAGCATCCGCCTGCAGGCCGACAGCGGCAAGCCCACCGTGGTGGCCGACCCGGATGGTGAGGTCGCCGCCATCTACAAGAAGGTGGCGCGCGATGTGGCGGTGAAGATCGCCCAGCAGGCCAAGGACTTCTCCAGCAAGTTCCCCACCATCTCGATCAGCAAGAACACCTGATCTTCCCGAGCCGCCTGAGCCGCCCCCACGCGCCATGAACCTGCTCGCGTCCCTGCGCTATCTGGTGGCGCTGCACGAGCACCGGCACTTTGGCCGGGCGGCGCAGGCCTGCCACATCACGCAGCCAGCGCTGTCCAACGCGCTGCGCGCGCTGGAAAAGGAGTTTGGCGTGGTGGTGGTGCGCCGGGGGCGCAGCTTCGAGGGCTTCACGCCCGAGGGCGAGCGCGTGCTGGCCACGGCCCAGCGCATGCTGCACGAGCACCAGGTGCTGCAGCAGGACCTGATCAGCGACGCCGCCCACCCGCGCGGCACGCTGCGCCTGGGCGCGGTGCCCACCGCCATGCCCATCCTGGCGCGGTTTGCGGCGCAGCTGCAGGCGCGGCACCCGGGCATCGTGCCGGTGGCGCTGTCGATGAGCTCGCAGGCGCTGGAGGCAGGGCTGGAGAACATTGCGCTCGACCTGGCGCTGGGCTACACCGAGCGCATGCCCGCACGCGGCGGGCCGCTGCGGGCCTGGCCGCAGTATGTGGAGCACTATTTTCTGCTGCGCCGCGCACCGCGCCCGCCCAAGGGCGCAGCGCGCGGGCTGCAGATCGGCCCGCCCATGGCCTGGGCGGATGCGGCGGTGCTGCCGTTGTGCCTGCTGACCCCCGAGATGCATAACCGCAGCCTGGTGGATGGTGCCTTTCGCAGCGCAGGCGCCAAGGTGATGCCCGCCATGGAAACCGATTCGGTGCTGACCCTGGCGCTGAGCGTGGTGGCAGGCAACGTGTGCAGCGTGTTGCCCGGCGCGCTGGTCGATGCCGTGCGCGGCCATGAGGGGCTGGAGGCGCTGCCGTTGACGGGGCCGGTGCTGACCACGCCGATTGGCTTCATGTCGCACCGCCAGGTACAGCCCACCCGCGCCCTCGATGCGGCGCTGGCACTGGCGCAGGACCCCGACTGGCTCCAGCACGCCGCAGCACACAGTGGGCTTCTGGTCGCCGATTGAGCGCTGACCGCACGGGTTGCGGTGGTTGATTCATGGGCCGTTGCAAAAGCGGCCGTTTCATTTGTTTTTGTTATCGACCCATGTGCATCGGCAATTTGACGCCGCACGCGCCCCTGGCCGACACTGCGGCGGCGCGCCTGGCCTATGCAGGCGTCTTCATACAAAACAACGCCCCCACGCCCCCGGTCCATGCACCTTGCCCCCGAAGCCCACCCCGCAACCGTTGTCGCCGCCGTGTCGGTCAACGACATGCGCGAGCGTATCCGCCGCAAAAGCCGCCTCAAAGGCCGCCAGCCTGAAGATGCCGCCATGGCCGAAGTGGCGCAGTTGCTGGGCCCGCGCCCGGCCACCGGTTTTCGGCGCGACCTGCTCATCGAATACCTGCACCGCCTGAACGACCACTTTGGCGTGCTGCACGACCGGCACCTGGTGGCTCTCGCCAAGCAGATGAACCTGCCGATGGCCGAGGTGTACGAGGTGGCGAGCTTCTACCACCACTTCGACATCGTGCGTGGCGAAGACGCCCAGGCACCGCGCCTGGTGCTGCGGGTGTGCGACAGCCTGAGCTGCAGCCTGGCGGGCGCGCGCGAGCTGCTGGCCGCGTTGCCCGAACGCCTGCGCGCGGCCGGTCAGGGCGATGTGCAGGTGTTGGCTGTGCCTTGCGTGGGCCGCTGCGAGCAGGCGCCCGTGGCCGTGGTGCACCAGTGCCCGGTGCCGCACGCCACGGTCGATACCGTGCTGGAGGTGGTGGAATCCAACCCAAAAAGGGCTCTTGCGTTCCACCCACAAGCGCTGACAGCTATCAATTTTGATGTTGCGGCGCTGGCGGAGAAGAGCATTCCCCTGTCACCCGGCGAGGTCAGCCCCGCCCACACCGACCTGGCCACCTACCGCGCCCACGGCGGCTACCAGACGGCCGCTGCGCTGGTGAATGGCGAGATGGATGCCGAGGCCGTGCTCGCGGCCATGGAGGACTCGGGCCTGCGCGGCCTGGGCGGCGCGGGCTTCCCGGCGGGGCGCAAGTGGCGCATCGTGCGGGATCAGCTCGCACCACGCCTGATGGCCGTCAACATCGACGAAGGTGAGCCCGGCACCTTCAAGGACCGCACTTACCTCGAACGCGACCCGCACCGTTTTCTGGAAGGCGTGCTCATCGCCGCCCAGGTCGTGGGCACCGAAGCCATCTATATCTATTTGCGCGACGAGTACCACGGCTGCCGCGCGCTGCTGCAAAAGGCCCTGGACGACCTGCGCGCCGAGCCGCCCTGCCACCTGCCGCACATCGAGCTGCGGCGCGGTGCGGGCGCCTATATCTGCGGCGAAGAGTCGGCCATGATCGAGAGCATCGAAGGCAAACGCGGCGAACCCCGCATGCGCCCGCCCTACATCGCGCAGGTCGGCCTGTTCGGCCGGCCCACGCTGGAGCACAACTTTGAAACCCTGTACTGGGTGCGCGACATCGTCGAGCGCGGGCCACAGTGGTTTGCCAGCTTCGGCCGCCATGGCCGCAAGGGGCTGCGGTCTTTCAGCGTGAGCGGCCGCGTGAAGCACCCGGGCGTGAAGCTCGCCCCGGCCGGCATCACGGTGCAGGAACTCATCGACGAATACTGCGGCGGTTTGCTGGACGGGCACCAGCTTTATGCCTACCTGCCCGGCGGTGCATCGGGCGGCATCCTGCCCGCCAGTCTTAACCACATTCCGCTCGACTTCGACACGCTGCAGCCCTACGGCTGCTTCATCGGCTCGGCCGCCGTCATTGTGCTCAGCCAGCACGACCGCGCGCGCGATGCGGCGCTGAATGTGATGCGGTTTTTTGAACATGAAAGCTGCGGCCAGTGCACGCCCTGCCGTGTGGGCACGGCCAAGGCGGCCACGCTGATGGAAGCTCCGCAGTGGGACGAAGAGTTGCTTGACGACCTCGCGCAGGTCATGGGCGATGCCTCCATCTGCGGCCTGGGCCAGGCGGCGCCCAACCCCATCCGCTGCATCCACAAATACTTTGCGCACGAGGTGGGTGAAGCGCCGTGGCCGGGCGATTTGCCCAAGCCGCGCAACAGTCCGCTGACCGAGCAATTGCCCGGAGGGTTGAAGCCATGAGCGCCGTGTTGACACCTACTGCTGCGGCGCAGCCCGCCGTGGCCTTCGAGCTGGACGGCCAGCCCGTGACAGCCCATCCCGGCGAAACCATCCTGAAGGCCGCGCAGCGCCACGGCGTGGAGATTCCGCACCTTTGCTATAGCGACGGCCTGCGTCCCGACGGCAACTGCCGCGCCTGCGTGGTTGAGATCGCGGGCGAACGCACGCTGGCCCCCAGCTGCTGCCGCGCGCCGACTGAAGGCATGAAGGTGCAGGCGGCCAGCCCGCGCGCCCGCAAGAGCCAACAGATGGTGGTGGAGATGCTGCTGTCCGACATGCCGGACGTGGGATACCGGTGGAACGATCAAAAGGAAATTACTCCTAAATTGATAGCTTATGGCGCTTATCTATCAAGCGCTAGCGGACAATTTGACTCAAAAAATCCAGAAACGATAGGCCAGCACGGCGAGCTGAGCGCCTGGGCGGACCGCCTGGGCGTGGCCGTGCGCCCCGCGCTCCAGGCCCTGCGCCGCGAGCAGCCCGCGCCCGACCTGAGCCACCCGGCCATGGCCGTCAACCTGGACGCCTGCATCCAGTGCAACCGCTGTGTGCGTGCCTGCCGCGAGGAGCAGGTCAACGATGTGATCGGCTACGCGCTGCGCGGGGCGGACAGCAAGATCGTCTTCGACCTCGACGACCCCATGGCCGAGAGCACTTGCGTGGCCTGCGGCGAATGTGTGCAGGCCTGCCCCACGGGCGCACTCAGCCCCAAGACGCACATCGGCTCGCAAGCGGTGGACCGCAAGGTCGATTCGGTCTGCCCTTTCTGCGGCGTGGGTTGCCTCATCACCTACAACGTGCGGGATGAAAAGATCATCAGCGTCGAGGGCCGCGATGGTCCCGCCAACCATGGCCGCCTGTGCGTGAAGGGGCGCTTTGGTTTCGACTACGCCCACCACCCCGACCGCCTGACGGTGCCGCTCATCCGCAAGCCCGGCGTGCCCAAGGAGGTGCGCCCCTACGGTGCCGACTGGCAGGGCACGTTCCGCGAAGCGACCTGGGACGAGGCGCTGGACCTGGCCGCAGGCCGGCTCAAGACCCTGCGCGACACGCACGGCCCCAAGGCGCTCGCTGGCTTCGGCTCGGCCAAGGGCAGCAACGAAGAGGCCTACCTGTTCCAGAAGCTGGTGCGCACCGGTTTTGGCAGCAACAACGTGGACCACTGCACGCGGCTTTGCCATGCGTCCAGCGTGGCGGCGCTGCTCGAAGGCGTGGGCTCGGGCGCGGTGAGCAACCCGGTGAACGATGTGGAGCATGCCGAGCTGATCTTCGTGATCGGATCCAACCCCACAGCCAACCACCCCGTGGCTGCCACCTGGATGAAGAACGCGGCCCAGCGCGGCGCCAAGATCGTGCTGGCCGACCCGCGCGTGACCGACATCGGCCGGCATGCGTGGCGCACGCTGCAGTTCAAGGCCGATACCGATGTGGCCCTGCTCAATGCGCTCATCCACACGGTGATCGACGAGGGCTTGGTGGATGAGGCCTTCATCCAGGATCGCGCCAACAACTTCGAGGCCCTCAAGGCCAACGTGATGGGCTGCAGCCCCGAGGCCATGGCGCCCGTGTGCGGGATCCCGGCCGAGACGCTGCGCGAAGTGGCGCGCGCGTTTGCCACGGCCAAGTCCTCGATGATCCTCTGGGGCATGGGCGTGAGCCAGCACGTGCATGGCACCGACAATGCGCGCTGCCTGATCGCCCTGTGCGCCGTCACGGGCCAGATCGGCAAGCCCGGCTCGGGCCTGCACCCGCTGCGCGGGCAGAACAATGTGCAGGGAGCGAGCGACGCGGGCCTGATCCCCATGATGTTCCCCAACTACCAGCGCGTGGACAACGCTGGGGCACATGCGTGGTTTGAGGACTTCTGGGGCACAAAGCTCGATGAAGCGCCGGGCTACACCGTGGTGGAGATCATGCACAAGGCCCTGGCGTCGGACAGCGACCCGCACAAGGTGCGCGGCATGTACATCATGGGCGAGAACCCGGCCATGAGCGACCCTGACCTGAACCACGCGCGCCACGCGCTGGCCAGCCTCTCGCACCTGGTGGTGCAGGACATCTTTTTGACCGAAACCGCCTGGCTGGCCGACGTGGTGCTGCCCGCCAGTGCCTGGCCGGAGAAGACCGGCACCGCCAGCAACACCGACCGCATGGTGCAGATGGGCCGCCGCGCCTTGAACCCGCCGGGCGATGCGCGGCCGGACCTGTGGATCATTCAGCAACTTGCTCGACGGATGGGGCTGGATTGGAACTACGAGGGTGAAGAATCCGGCGTAGCCGCCGTGTACGACGAGATGCGCCAGGCCATGCACGCCAGCATCGAGGGCATCACCTGGGACCGGCTGGAGCGCGACTCCAGCGTGACCTACCCCTGTCTCACGCCCGATGACCCGGGCCAGCCCATCGTGTTCACGCAGCAGTTCCCAACGCCCACGGGGCGCCTCAAGCTCGTGCCCGTCAGCGTGATCCCGGCGGCCGAAAAGCCCGACGCCGACTACCCCCTGGTGCTCATCACCGGCCGCCAGCTGGAGCATTGGCACACCGGCAGCATGACGCGGCGCAGCACCGTGCTGGACGCCATCGAACCCATGGCCACTGCGTCGCTGCATGGCGACGAGCTGGCACGGCTGGGGGTGGAGCCGGGCGCGCTGGTGGGCATCCGCTCGCGGCGCGGCATGCTGCAGGTGCGCGTGCGGCGCGACGACGGCACGCCGCGCGGCACGGTGTTCATGCCCTTTGCGTACGTGGAGGCAGCGGCCAATTTGCTGACCAATGCGGCGCTGGACCCGTTTGGCAAGATCCCGGAGTTCAAGTACTGCGCGGTGGCAGTCGAAGTGCTGGAAGGGGCTGCAAGCTGACGGTGCGCAAGGGGGCTTTACGGGCATTGCCTTCGATGGCACGGCTCCGGGGTACAGTCGCAGCCCATGACAGAGCGCCCCTACACCGACGTCGCCGTGATCATGCGGTGCGAGCACATCGACAACCGCTGGCAGCCCTGGCGCTGGTCGCTGGCCGAGGTGGTGATCCACGAACCCACCTTCGGCACCGAACCCCGCCCGCTGATCCAGGACGAGCGCGAGCAGCGCTGGCTGTTTCCCGGCTTTCGCGTGGAGCTGTTCCGCGACGATGCCGAGGGCTACCACCTCAATCTCACTTCGCCCGCGCCCTGCTGGTTTGTGATGTGGCGCCGTGATGAAGACACGGGCACGGGCGAGATCCCCCTGGCCCGCCCCGTGGCCGTGAGCCTGAGTTACCACGACGCCGGCCGTTGGCTGGATGCGCAGGAGACTGTGGAGCAGGTGCCCGCCGCCCCCGAGGTGCTGGAGGCGCTGCGCGCCTTTGTGGCCGAGCACTACCAGCCCGAGCCCAAACGCCGCAAGCGGCCGGACAGTTTCCAGTCGCTGACGGACCGCTTTGGCAACCCTGCGTCGGTGTCCACCGAGAAGCAACGTGGCGGCGGTGGAGGAGGGCGTGGCCATGGCTGACGGCTTCCTCGGCCGCTGGTCGCGCCGCAAGCAGGACGTGCGGGAGGGCAAGCCGGTGGAAGAGCCTGTGCCGCCAGCGCCTGCTCCTGCTGTGGCTGCCCAGATTGCTGCGCCTGCACCCGTGTCCGCGCCTGCAGAGGCTGCCCCGGCGTCTGAGCCTCCACCTCCCACGCTGGCCGACGCGCAGGCGCTCACCCCCGCGTCCGACTTCAAACCCTTTGTGTCCCGTGCCGTCTCGCCCGAGGTGCGCAACCTGGCGATGAAGAAGCTGTTTGCCGACCCGCACTTCAATGTGATGGATGGGCTCGACATCTACATCGACGACTACACCCAGCCCGACCCCTTGCCCGCAGGCATGCTGCGCAAAATGGCCAGCGCGCATGCGATGGGCTTCTTTGACGACGAAAAGAAGGCCGGGGGTGAAGTAGCAGACCAAGGCGGCGATGCAATAGCCCCGGAGGCCGCTCAGCCTCGGGATGATGCGGAGGCCGACGGCCGCACAGACGTGGCACAGTCCGGGGTATGCAACGCTGTTCCTGGCGTTCCCACCAGCGAGCCTGTGCGGGTCGCCCGTTCTGAAGAGGATGGGGTGGCCATGCCAGCCAGCCACACCCACGATGACCACGACGCTCATTTGCGACTGCAACCAGACGATGCCCCTCAACGCCAAGGCGTTGGGCGAGGCACTGCATGAAGACCTGACCCTCCACTCCACCCTGTGCCGCCGCGACGCGGGGGCGTTTCAGAAAGCCATCCAGTCCGGGCAGGAGGTGCTGGTGGCTTGCACGCAAGAGCAGCGCCTGTTTGCCGACCTGGGCCAGCAGACCGAGGGCGCAGTGTCCCCCATCCGGTTTGTGAACATCCGCGAGACCGGCGGCTGGAGCCGTGATGCCGCCAAGGCCAGCCCGAAGATCGCTGCATTGTTGGCCGCAGCCCATCTGCCGGAGCCCGAGCCGGTGCCCACCGTCACCTACAAAAGCACAGGCCGCTTGCTCATCATTGGCCCGCTGGACCAGGCCGAGCAGGCTGCAGCCCTGGTGTCGGATGTCCTGGATGTGACCCTGTTCACCCAAGGCCCCGGCAATGCGGGTGGTGCGCAGGCGCGGCGCTACCCTGTGCTGGGCGGGCGCATCATGGGCCTTACCGGCTGGCTGGGTGCTTTTGAGCTGCAGTGGAAGGCCGACAACCCCATTGACCTGGACCTGTGCACACGCTGCAATGCCTGTGTGGCGGTCTGCCCCGAGAACGCCATCGGCCTCGATTACCAGATCGACATGGCGGCCTGCAGCTCGCACCGCGACTGTGTGAAGGTGTGCCAGGTGGCGGGTGCCATCGACTTCACCCGTGACGCCACGGCGCAGACCGAGCGTTTTGACCTGGTGCTGGACCTGCGTTCGCCCACCGCCACGCCCACCTTCCTGCAGCATGCGCTGCCGCAGGGGTACCTGCGCTGGGACGGGCGGGACTTGGGCACGCTGCTCAAGCTGCGCGAGCTGGTGGGCGAGTTCGAGAAGCCCAAGTTTTTTGCCTACAAACAAAAGTTGTGTGCTCACAGCCGCAACGCCACCGTGGGCTGCAACGCCTGCGTGGACATCTGCTCCGCCGAAGCCATCAGCAGCGACAAGGGCCGCCAGCAAATCAAGGTGAACCCCAACCTGTGCGTGGGCTGCGGCGCCTGCACCACCGTGTGCCCCACGGGCGCGCTGACCTATGCCTACCCCCGTGCGACAGAGCAGGGCACCAAGCTCAAGACGCTGCTGTCCACCTACGCGGCTGCCGGTGGCAAGGATGCGGTGCTGTTGCTGCACAGCCAGGAGCGCGGCCAGGCGCTGGTGGAGGAACTGGGACGCGCTGCCCAGCTGAAGCAGGCGCACGGCGTGCCGGCCAACGTGATCCCGGTGGCGCTGTGGCACACCGCCAGCACCGGGGTGGACCTGTGGCTCAGCGCCATCGCCTACGGCGCTTCGCAGATCGTGGTGCTGACCACTCAGGAAGAGGCGCCACAGTACCTCGATGGCCTGCAAGCACAGATGGATGTGGCGCAGACCATCCTGCGCGGGCTTGGCTATACCGGCACCCATGTGCAGCTGGTGCGTGCCACGCATCCCACTGAGCTGGACGCCGCATTGCAAGGGCTGAGCCATACGCGCCAGAAGACACCCGCCGTGGCCGCACGTTTTGCAGTGGCGCAGGAAAAGCGCAGCACGCTGGAGATGGCGCTCGACCACCTCATCGACCAGGCCCCCATGCCCGTGGCCGAACGCCCTGCGGCCATCGCCTTGCCCGCCGTGGGTTCGCCCCTGGGCACGATCGAGGTCAACAAGGACCGCTGCACCCTGTGCCTGAGCTGTGTGAGCGCCTGCCCCGCCAGTGCGCTGCAGGACAACCCGCAGCTGCCGCAATTGCGCTTCATCGAAAAGAACTGCGTGCAGTGTGGCCTGTGCGCCACCACCTGCCCGGAAGACGCCATCACCCTGCAGCCGCGCCTGCTGCTCACACCCGAGCGCGCGCAGCTGCGTGTGCTCAACGAAGCCAAGCCCTGGGCCTGTGTGCGCTGCAGCAAGCCTTTTGGCACGGTGAAGGCCATCGAGGCCATGCTGGGCAAGCTCTCGGGCCACCCCATGTTCCAGGGAGAGGCGCTGGAGCGCCTGAAGATGTGCAGCGACTGCCGCGTGATCGACCTGTATTCCGCACAAAACGAGACGAAAGTGACTGACCTGTGAGCGCATCCTCTGCTTCTTTGACATCCCCGGGCAGCAGCTCCGCGCTGGACGAGGAAACCGCGCGGGCCGAACTCTATGGGTTGTTGTCGCAGCTGTACTACGCAGCGCCCAGCCCCGAGCTGATGTCGGCCCTGCGCGTGGCGGTGACCGAGGCACCTGCCGATGGTGGCTTTTTGCAGGAGCCCTGGCAGCAGCTGGTGGGTGCGGCACGCGCGCAGGACGATGCGGCCATTGCGCAAGAGTTTGACCGCCTGTTTGGTGGCGTCGGCAAGCCCGAGGTGTACCTGTATGGCTCGCACTACCTGAGCGGCTTCTTGAATGAAAAACCCCTGGCCCGTCTGCGCACCGACCTGGACCGCCTGGGCCTGGCGCGCGACGACGCCATGCCAGAGACCGAGGACCACATCGCATATCTGTGCGAGGTGATGCGTTATCTGATCGCGGGGGATGACGTAGCTGTCTGCAACCTGACGGCCCAGCGCGACTTTTTTGCAACGCATTTGCAGCCCTGGCTTCCGCAGCTTTGTGATGTGTTAGCAGCCCATCCGCAGGCGCGCTTTTATGCAGCGCTGGCCCAGTTCACGCGGGCCTTTGCGTCCGTGGAGGCACAGGGCTTCGACATGCTCGATTGATCTGTGGGAGGCCGCAGCGCGCCTGTGGCCAGCGCTACAAAAGATGAGTGCTTTAGTGGGGGGTGTAAAGCTGGATTGCAGTGTTTTACACACTGACATAGACTGTATGAATAGCTTTTCATAGCCTCCCCATTGCTGCCAGCCATTCTGGAGACAACCATGCAGAACCGCCAGCCGAATCCCTCACGCCGCAGCTTCTTTGCCGGCGCCGCCACCGCAGGGGCTGCAGCAGCAGCCGTGGTGGCACTTCCCCATGTGGCTCCGTCCGAATCTGTGGTCTCTGATGCGCCCCGCCCCGCGCCCGAAAAGGGCGGTGGCTACCACCTGTCTGCGCATGTGAAGCAGTACTACAAGACCACCCAACTCTGACCGGGGCCTGCCATGTTGCTGACCAAGAAGACCTCTCACGCCGCGCAGAGCACCAGTGCCTCTGCATCGCCTTTTGTTCACAGCCTGCGCCGGGGCCTGTCCCAGGCTCTGCCCACCATGGACCGGCGCTCGTTCCTGCGCCGCTCCGGCCTGGGGGTGGGTGTCGGCATTGCCGCGTCACAACTCACGTTGGTCAAGAAGTCCAACGCCGCCGAAGGCGCCAAGGTCGCCATCGGTGACAGCAAGATCGAAGTGCGCCGCACGGTGTGCACCCACTGCTCGGTGGGTTGCGCGGTCGATGCCGTGGTTGAGAACGGTGTATGGGTGCGGCAAGAGCCCGTGTTCGACTCGCCCATCAACCTGGGCGCCCACTGCGCCAAGGGTGCGGCCCTGCGTGAGCATGGCCACGGCGAATATCGCCTGCGCTACCCCATGAAGCTGGTCAATGGCAAGTACGAGCGCATCAGCTGGGACACGGCGCTGAACGAAATCACCGCCAAGATGAAAGAGTTGCGTGCAGCCAGCGGCCCAGACAGTGTTTACTTTGTCGGCTCGTCCAAGCACAACAACGAGCAGGCCTACCTGCTGCGCAAGTTCGTGAGCTTCTGGGGCACCAACAACTGCGACCACCAGGCGCGCATCTGCCACTCCACCACCGTGGCGGGCGTGGCCAACACATGGGGCTACGGCGCCATGACCAATTCGTACAACGACATGCAGAACAGCAAGGTCGCCCTGTACATTGGCTCCAACGCGGCTGAGGCCCACCCGGTGAGCATGCTGCACATGCTGCACGCCAAGGAAACCGGCTGCAAGATGATCGTGGTGGACCCGCGTTTCACCCGCACCGCAGCCAAGGCCGACGAGTATGTGCGCATCCGCTCGGGCACTGACATTCCCTTCCTTTTCGGCCTGCTGTACCACATCTTCAAGAACGGTTGGGAAGACAAGAAGTACATCCACGACCGTGTGTATGGCATGGAGAAGGTGCGCGAAGAAGTGCTGGCCAAGTGGACGCCCGACAAGGTGGAAGAGGCCTGCGGCGTCAAGGAAGACCAGATGTTCAAGGTCGCCAAGATGCTGCACGACAACAACCCCGGCACCATCGTGTGGTGCATGGGCCAGACGCAGCACACCATCGGCAATGCCATGGTCCGTGCCTCGTGCATCCTGCAACTGGCGCTGGGCAATGTGGGCAAGACCGGCGGCGGCACCAACATCTTCCGTGGCCACGACAACGTGCAGGGCGCGACCGACGTGGGCCCCAACCCCGATTCGCTGCCGGGCTACTACGGCCTGGCCGAAGGCTCGTGGAAGCACTTCGCGGCCGTGTGGGGTGTGGACTTTGAATGGATCAAGAAGCAGTACGCCTCGCCCGCGATGATGACCAAGAGCGGCATCACCGTGTCGCGCTGGATCGACGGTGTGCTGGAGAAGAACGAGCTGATCGACCAGGACTCCAACCTGCGTGGCGTGTTCTTCTGGGGCCATGCGCCCAACTCGCAGACCCGTGGCCTGGAAATGAAGCGGGCCATGGACAAGCTGGATCTGCTGGTGGTGGTGGACCCGTACCCATCGGCCACCGCCGCCATGGCCGCCATGCCCGGCAAGGCCGAAGACCTGAATCCCAACCGCGCGGTGTACCTGCTGCCCGCCGCCACGCAGTTCGAGACCAGTGGCTCGTGCACGGCCTCCAACCGCTCCATCCAGTGGCGTGAGAAGGTCATCGAGCCGCTGTGGGAGAGCCGTTCGGACCACATGATCATGCACCAGTTCGCCGAAAAGCTGGGCTTTGCGGCCGAGCTGTCCAAGAACTACAAGATGCAGAAGGTCAAGGGCATGGACGAGCCCGTGGTCGAAGACATCCTGCGCGAAATCAACAAGTCGGTCTGGACCATTGGCTACACCGGCCAAAGCCCCGAGCGCTTGAAGGCCCACATGCGGAACATGCATTTGTTCGACGTGAAGACCCTCAAGTCCAAGGGCGGCAAGGACAAGGAAACCGGCTACGACTTTGGTGGCGACTACTTCGGTCTGCCCTGGCCTTGCTACGGCACGCCCGAACTCAAGCACCCCGGCTCGCCCAACCTGTACGACACCTCCAAGCATGTGATGGAGGGTGGCGGCAACTTCCGCGCCAACTTCGGTGTGGAAAAGGACGGCGTCAACCTGCTGGCCGAGGATGGCTCGCACTCCGTGGGCTGCGAGATCACCACGGGCTACCCCGAGTTCGACCATGTGTTGCTGAAAAAGCTGGGCTGGTGGGACGACCTGAGCGATGCCGAGAAGGCCAAGGCCGAAGGCAAGAACTGGAAGACCGACCCCACGGGCGCGATCATCCGCGTGGCCCTCAAGCACGGTTGCCATCCGTTTGGCAACGCCAAGGCGCGTGCCGTGGTGTGGAACTTCCCCGATGCGATTCCGCAGCACCGTGAGCCGCTGTACGGCACCCGGCCGGACCTCATGGCCAAGTACCCCACCCACGACGACAGGAAAGCTTTCTGGCGCCTGCCCACGCTGTACAAGAGCGTGCAGGAGAAGAACGTGGCCGACAAGGTGCACGAGAAGTTCCCGCTCATCATGAGTTCCGGCCGCCTGGTCGAGTACGAAGGCGGCGGCGAGGAGACCCGCTCCAACCCCTGGCTGGCCGAACTGCAGCAGGAGTCGTTTGTCGAGATCAACCCCAAGACCGCTGCCGACCGGGGCATCCGCAACGGCGAGCGTGTGTGGCTCAGCTCGCCCACGGGCGCGCGGCTCAATGTGCAGGCGCTGGTCACCGAGCGCGTGGCCCCCGATACGGTGTGGATGCCGTTCCACTTCTCGGGCCGCTGGCAGGGCGCGGACATGCTGGCGTACTACCCCAAGGGCGCGGCGCCTGTGGTGCGCGGCGAGGCCGTCAACACCGCAACGACGTATGGCTACGACAGCGTGACCATGATGCAAGAAACCAAGACCACGATCTGCAACGTGGAACGCGCCTGATCGCGCCACGCAAGGAGACACACATGGCACGAATGAAATTCATCTGTGACGCAGAGCGCTGCATCGAGTGCAACGGCTGCGTGACCGCCTGCAAAAACGAGCACGAGGTGCCCTGGGGCGTGAACCGCCGCCGCGTGGTCACGCTCAACGACGGTGTGCCCGGCGAAAAATCCATCTCGGTGGCCTGCATGCACTGCAGCGATGCACCTTGCATGGCGGTCTGCCCCGTCAACTGCTTCTACCGCACCGAAGAAGGTGTGGTGTTGCACGACAAGGACGTGTGCATCGGCTGCGGCTACTGCAGCTACGCTTGCCCGTTTGGTGCGCCGCAGTTCCCGTCGCAAGGCACCTTTGGCGTGCGCGGCAAGATGGACAAATGCACCTTCTGCGCCGGTGGCCCCGAGACCCACGGCAGCCAGGCCGAGTTTGAAAAATACGGCCGCAACCGCCTGGCCGAAGGCAAGCTGCCCGCTTGCGCCGAAATGTGCTCCACCAAGGCCCTGCTGGCCGGTGATGGCGACGTGGTCGCTGACATCTTCCGCAACCGTGTGGTGCAGCGTGGCAAGGGCGCTGAAGTGTGGGGCTGGGGCACGGCCTACGGTTCGCAACAGGCAGGCCAGCCTGCAGGAGGCAAGTCATGACCCATCGCCTTCATCTCATCGCCATCGCCGCTCTGGCCCTGGGCACCTTGGCGGCCTGCGGCGAAAAGCCGCAGACCGGCGCAGGCATCCGCAGCGATGCCGCGCCCTATGCGGGCACCGGCAGCAACTTCACCGAGCCGGGCTGGAAGGCGGGTGACAAAGCCAGTTGGGAAGCCCAGCTGAAGGCCCGCCAGCAGTACGGCCAGAACGAGTACACCCGCACCCAAACCAAGTGAGGCCCACCATGAAACACATCGTGTGGTCCCTGGCTCTGGTGGCGGGGCTGGCCGGGTTGTCGGGTGGCGCTGCGTTGGCGCAGCAGGCGCCGGCGTCTCCGGCTGCAGCCCCTGCCGCAGCGCCTGCGCCCGGTGGCATCCAGAGCCAGAACATCTTCGAAGTCAAACCCGACGCCAGCGCCGACGCCAAGTACGCCGAGCAGACCAATGGCGAACGCGCCAAGGTGCAGCCCGGCAACAACGCGCCCATGTGGCGCCAGGTGGGGCAGGGCGTGACCGGCTACAGCAGCCTGCCCAAAACCCAGGCGCCCGAGGCGGGCAACCTGATCCAGCCGTTTGTGCAGTATCCCGGCTCGCGTTTCACCAACGCGGGTGAGGCGTGGCGCCAGGTGCGCAACCACTGGATCATTCCTTACGGCGCAGCGCTGTTTGCCATCGTGTTGCTAGCGCTGGGCATCTTCTACTTTGTGAAGGGCCCGCTGGGGCATAAGCACCCCGACGGCACCGGCCCCCGCCGCATCGAGCGCTTCACCCCGTTCGAGCGGGCCGCCCACTGGGCCAATGCCTTTGCCTTCATCGCGCTGGCCATCTCCGGCATCGTGATGGCGTTCGGCAAGTTCTTCCTGCTGCCCATCCTGGGGACCACGCTGTTTGGCTGGCTGACCTACGCGCTCAAGAACGTGCACAACTTTGTGGGCCCGCTGTTTGCCGTGTCGCTTCTGGTGATCATCCTCACCTTCATCAAGGACAACATCGCCAACCGCGCCGACTTTGTCTGGCTGGCCAAGGGCGGCGGCATGCTGGGCAAGGGCGACCACGAAGTGCCCTCGCACCGCTTCAATGCGGGCGAGAAGGGGCTGTTCTGGTGGGGCATCACCATCCCCGGCATCTTTGTGGTGGCCACGGGCCTGGTGCTCGACAAGCTCATTCCCGGCTTTGGCGACGTGCGTGGCGACATGCAGATCGCCCACATGATCCACGCCACCCTGGCCATCTGGATGATGGCGCTGATCTGCGGCCACATCTACATGGGCACGGTGGGCATGAAGGGCGCGTACAAGGCCATGCGCACCGGCTACGTGAGCGAGGGCTGGGCCAAGGAGCACCACGAGCTCTGGTACGACGACGTGCAGGCCGGCAAGATCCCGCGCCAGCGCAGCGCCAGCCAGCCAGCGGCCGATGCCGCCACAGCATCTGCGGGCCAGCAGCCCGCGCAGGTATGAGGACCCGCACCATGACGATGACACGAACTACCCGCTCCCTGGCGCTGGCACTGTGTGCGGCAGGTGTGTGCACCCTGGCATCCGCCAAGCTGCCCGCCCCGTCGCCCGAGGCCGCCGCCAAGGCTGCAGAAGCCGCTGCCAAGACCGCCTGGGCGGGCAAGGTGGACAACTACAAACTGTGCCTTTCGCAAGACAAGGTGGCCGCGCACTACCGCAAGACCACGCCCTCGGCCAAGCCTGCCGCCGCAGGGACGGCCGCCTGCGCTGACCCCGGCCCCTTTGCCTACACGCCGCCCGCCGCCAAGCCTGCCGAAGCCGCTGGCGCCCATTCGCCGCCCGGCACGGCCAGCAGTCCGCCCAGTACCCAGGTGCCCGCAGCTGCGGCCACGCCTGCATCCAAGTCCTGAGCGCACCGATTCCCGACTGCCCGCTGGGCTACAAACCGCGTCCCCTTGGGTGGCGCGGTTTTTTCTTTTTGGGGGGCTCCTGGCCTGTGTCACCCCATGGCTCGGCACCACAGATGACCACGAGGTGCTGTAGTGCGTATATTCAGCCCATGACCCGCCCTTCGTTGTCTTCGCATTCCCCCGCTGTGCCGCCCGTGCTGCCGCGCCTCACCCAGGCCCAGGCGCCGCTCACCCACCATGTGGAGGTCGTCAATGAACGGGGCGAAGCCGAACAGGTGCAGATCCCCGCCGAGCGGCCCCTCACGATCTATGTGGACAAGCGCGAGCTGGTCACCCTGATGACGCTGGGTGCGCAGCCCGAGCTGCTGGTGCTGGGCTATCTGCGCAACCAGCGGCTGATCGAATCGGTGTTCGATATCGAGTCCATCACCGTGGACTGGGAGGTGAACGCCGCCGCTGTGCACACGCGCCATGGCATTGCCCGTATTGAGGAACGCACCGCCAGCAAGGTGGTCACCACCGGCTGCGGCCAGGGCAGCGTGTTTGGTGGCCTGATGGACGAGGTAGACCGCATTGCGCTGCCCGATGCGCAGCTGACGCAGGCCCAGCTCTACGGCATCGTCAACGCCATCCGGCTCAAGGAGAGCACCTACAAATCCGCTGGCTCGGTGCATGGCTGCGCCTTGTTCCAAGGCGAGGAGCTGCTGACCTTTGTGGAAGACGTGGGCCGCCACAATGCCATCGACTCCATCGCGGGCTGGATGTGGATGAATCCGGAAACCGCCGCGGCCGATGGAGTGGCGTCGGACAACGCCCCTGCCACACCCACGCCCATGTCCGGCACCGACAAGGTCTTCTACACCACCGGCCGCCTCACCAGCGAGATGGTCATCAAGTCCGCCCAGATGGGCGTGCCCATCGTGGTCTCGCGCAGCGGCATGACCCAGATGGGACACGCTGTGGCCCAGCAGCTGGGCCTGTGCGCCATCGGGCGGGCGACGAATCGCCGGTTTGTGTGCTACAGCGGTGCACGCCGGTTGGTGTTGCAGCCGGAGCTGGCGGTGGTGCCTGGGGTTAGGGTGGGTGGGGATGTGTAACTTGGCTTGGGGCCTGATTCGTCACGCCCCAATGGCATGATCCGCGCATGAAAGATCTGAACGCCAGCAGCAGCACCTGGGCCGATACCTTGCCCAGCCAGTGGGGTCCCGAACTTGCCGAGACCCAGTCCGAGGTGGAAGTCCCGCTGAACCGCCCGCCGCAGGACCCCGCGCAGCAGCCGCCGGCCCCGGAGGCTGCGAATGGTGCCACTGCCGCACGTTTGTCGCTGTGGGGCTGGATGCGCGAGGGCCTGCGTGCCGCGCTGTTCCTGCCGCCCCGCACAGCCGCCGCAGCGCCCACGCCCTGGCAGTTGCTGGTGTTGTCGCTGGTCAGCGCGGGCTTGCTGGTGGCGGCCTCACGGCTGGAGGTGGCGGGGCCTGCGCAGTTCAACCTGCGCGGCTGGCTCACGCCGATGTGGAGTGGCCTGGTGCTGCTGTGGCTGGCCTGGTGGGCCATGGCACCGGCACAGCGTGCCGCTGCCAGCCCTGCAGCGGTGGCGTCGGCGGGTGTGCCTGCGCCCACGGGGGGGTTGGCTGCCTGGTATGTGTTGACGGCCTGGGCCCCGCTGGCGCCCTTGCTGGTGCTGTATGCCTTGATGGCGACGGCCGTGCACCGGCCCGGCCTGTGGGATGGCACGGTGGCGGCCATCGTTTTCTGGGTGGCCTATGGGGTGCTCATGCTGTGGGTGCTGGCCACTCTGGTGGTGGTGAGTGCACGCTTCATCCAGTCGCGCTGGCGCACGGCGGCGTTTTCTGTGGCCATGGCGGCAGTGATCGGGGTGGGCATGTGGCAGTTTCAGGATCAGCCCTGGGAGCCGGATGTCCAGGCCATGGTTGATGCATCGGCAGAGACTGCTGCAGCCGCCGCCGACGAGGCGCAGGCGCCCGAGCCCGTGCCGCTGGCGCTGACCCAGGCGATGTTTGAAGAGCAGCAAACTCTGTGGCAGCAGCAGGTGGATGCGCTGGCGCCAGAGCGCCCCGGGGTGGTCGATGTTTATGGGCTGGTGTTCGCCCCCTATGCCGACGAAAACGTGTTCCGCCGCGAGAGCACCATGGTCAGCAGCTTGCTGCAGGAGCGTTTTGACGCCCAGGGCCGGGTGCTGCACCTGCTCAACCACGCCGAGACGGCCGACACCCATGCCTGGGCCACGCCCGAGAACCTGCAGCGGGCCATCACCGCGCTGGCGGCGCGCATGGACCGCGAGCACGACCTGCTGGTGGTGTACCTGACCTCGCACGGCGCACGCGACCACGCGCTGGCGGCTTCGCACTGGCCGCTGCAGGTGGCCCCCGCAACGCCCGAGATGCTGCGTGCGGCGCTGGACGCAGCGGGCATCCGCCACCGGGTGATTGCGGTGTCGGCCTGCTTCTCGGGCGGCTGGATCGAACCCCTGGCCACCGACAGCACGCTCATCATGACGGCGGCCGACGCCACGCACACCTCGTATGGCTGCGGCAGGCTGTCGGAGCTGACCTTCTTTGGCCGCGCAGTGTTCCATGAGCAGCTGCGCCAGACCCATTCGTTCACCGAGGCGTTTGCCAAGGCCGTGCCGCTGATCCAGCAGCGCGAGGTGGAGGCGGGCAAGGCCGATGGCTTCTCCAACCCGCAGATCCGCGTGGGCAAGCAGATCACCCCGGTGCTGGAGGTGCTGGAGCAGCGGCTGCAGACGGCCCAGGTGGAGCCCGAGGCCAGCGGCAGCAATGTGGCGGTAGCCCCTGCCAGCCGCGCCCCGTAACCCGCCCCACCCAAACACCCCACGGCCCGCCAGCCCGTTCGCTTTGCGCTAAGGTCCCATGCCATGAACCTGTCATTTCTGCGCCTTGGCTGGCGCACCCTGGCCCGGGACCTGTGCGCGGGCGAATTGCGCCTGCTGATCGTGGCGGTCACGCTGGCGGTGGCCGCACTCACCTCCGTGGGGTTTTTTGCCGATCGCCTGCAAGGCGGGCTGCAGCGCGATGCCTTGCAGCTGCTGGGTGGCGATGCCGTGGTGGCCAGCGACAACCCCACCCCTGCCGCCTTTGTGGAGCGCGCCAAGGCACTTGGATTGCAATCGGTGACCACGCTGGGCTTTCCAACCATGGGCCGCGCGAGCGACGCCCAAGGCGGCGCCAGCAAGCTCGTGGCGCTCAAGAGCGTGCAGCCCGGCTACCCGCTGCGCGGCCGCCTCACGGTGGCCGATGCCCCCGGCGCGCTGGAGCAGCCCACGCGTGACATCCCTGCGCCGGGCGAGGTGTGGGTCGATGCCCCGCTGCTCGAATCGCTCAACCTCGCCATGGGCGACAAGCTGCTGCTGGGTGATGCGCAGTTGCGCATTGCGCGCATCATCGTCATCGAGCCCGACCGGGGCGCGGGCTTCATGAGTTTTGCGCCGCGCGTGATGCTGAACGAGCGCGACTTGCCTGCCACCGGCCTGGTGCAGCCCGCCAGCCGCCTGACCTACCGTTTTGCCGTGGTGGGCCCCGCGCCTGCCGTCAAAGCCTTCAACGAATGGGCGGTGGCCGAGGCCAAGAAGCCCGAGGTGCACGGCGTGCGCGTCGAATCGCTCGAAAGCGGCCGCCCCGAAATGCGCCAGACGCTGGACCGTGCCCAGAAATTTCTGAGCCTCGTAGCCCTGCTGGCCGCGCTCCTCTCGGCCGTGGCCGTGGCGCTGGCCGCGCGGGGTTTTGCGGCCGACCACCTCGATGCGTCGGCCATGCTGCGCGTGCTGGGCCAGAGCCAGCGCACCATTGCCGGTGCCTACACCACCGAATTTGCGCTGGTGGGCCTGTTTGCCAGCGCTTTAGGCGTGCTGCTGGGCTATGCGGTGCACCACGCCTTTGTGCTGTTGCTCGCGGGGCTGGTGGAGTCGGCCTTGCCCGCATCCAGCCTGTGGCCCGTGGCCTTTGGCCTGGGCATGGGGCTCACACTGCTGTTTGCGTTTGGCCTGCCGCCTGTGCTGCAACTGGCCCAGGTGCCGCCGCTGCGCGTGATCCGGCGTGACGTGGGCGGGCTCAAGCCTGCATCGCTGGCGGTGCTGGGCATTGGCGTGGCCGGGTTTGCCGCGCTGCTGCTGGCCGTGAGCAGCGACATCAAGCTGGGCCTGATTGCCGTGGGCGGTTTCGCCGGGGCCGTGGCCCTGTTTGCGGGGCTGTCGTGGGTGGCGGTCAAGCTGCTGCGGCGCAGCGTGAATGAAAGCACCGCGCCCCGCTGGCTGGTGCTGGCCACGCGGCAGATCTCGGCGCGCCCGGCCTATGCCGTGGTGCAGGTCAGCAGCCTGGCCGTGGGCCTGCTGGCGCTGGTGCTGCTGGTGCTGCTGCGCACCGACCTCATCAGCAGCTGGCGCCAGGCCACGCCGCCCGATGCGCCCAACCGTTTTGTCATCAACGTGATGCCTGACCAGGCGGATGCGTTCCAGCAGACGCTCAAGGACAACGGCGTAGCGCGCTACGACTGGTACCCCATGATCCGGGGCCGCCTGCTGGCCGTGAACGGCAAGCCCGTGGGTCCGGCCGACTACACCGACGACCGCGCCAAGCGCCTGGTAGACCGTGAATTCAACCTCTCCAACTCCGTCGAGGCGCCGCCGCACAACCAGGTGGTGGCGGGCCAGTGGACGCCCGGCGAAGAGGGCGCCATCAGTGTTGAAGAAGGCATTGCCGAAACCCTGGGCCTGAAGATGGGCGACCGCCTGCTGTTCGACATGGGCGGTGTGCAGAACGAGGCGCGCATCACCAGCCTGCGCAAGGTGGACTGGGGCTCCATGCGGGCCAACTTCTTCGTGATGTACCCGGTGGCCGAGGTCAAGGATGTGCCCGTGACCTACCTGGCGGCTTACCGTGCCCCCGAGACCCACGGCTTTGACAACGGCCTGGTGCGCCAATTCCCCAACATCACCAACGTGGACATGGGCGCCACCATTGCCCAGGTGCAGCGCGTGCTGGAACAGGTGATCCGCGCGGTGGAGTTCCTGTTCGCCTTCACGCTTGCAGCAGGCCTGGTGGTGCTGTTTGCTGCCGTCACCGCCACACGCGAGGAGCGCGCCCGCGAGTACGCCATCATGCGCGCCGTGGGCGCCCGCGCCAGCCTGCTGCGCCAGGTGCAGCGCGCCGAGCTGGTGGGCGTGGGCCTGCTGGCGGGCTTTCTGGCCAGCGCGGTGGCGGTGGGTGTGGGCTGGGCGCTGGCGCGCTATGTGTTCGACTTCACCTGGACGGCCGCCCCCTGGGTGCCGCTGGCGGGTGCCCTGGCTGGCGCCGTGCTGGCGCTGGCGGCCGGCTGGTGGGGCCTGCGCGAGGTGCTGCTGCGCCCCGTGGTGGACACCCTGCGACGCGCGGCCGAGTAGGTGGTGGTTGTTTTGTTTGCTATTAAAAATATAGCTATAAGGGTATGATGGACAAGCGCAAAGGCCTGTTTTGTTATGAATTCTGAAGCATCGAGCACCCCAGAAGCCTCGTCCCCTGCCGCCCCACCCACCACGCCCTTCGAATGGATCGGCGGCGAAGACCGCGTGCATGCGCTGGTCGAGCGGTTCTATGACCTCATGGACCTGGAGCCCGCCTACGCCGAACTGCGCGCCGCCCATGGCAGCGACCTGGCCAGTGCTCGGCAAAAGCTGTTCTGGTTCCTCTGCGGCTGGCTGGGCGGGCCCGACCACTACCAGAGCCGCTTTGGCCACCCGCGCCTGCGCATGCGCCACATGCCGTTTTCCATCGGTATCAAGGAGCGCGACCAGTGGGTGGCCTGCATGGACCAGGCCATGGGCGAAACGGGTGTTCCCGCCGAGCTGCGCACGCGCCTGAAGGAGAGCTTCATGGGCACGGCGGACTGGATGCGCAACAAAGGCGTCTGACGACCGCGTTGGTTTTGCTGGTGCACACCCCCAACGGTGTGCGCTGCTTGTGGTGAAAAGAGGAGTGTTTTTTATGTCCCGCGACGCGCGTTTTGAGGAACAGGCCCAGGCCTTGGGCTACTGCTTCGATGGCGAGATCAAGATCGGCGGCAACTATGTGCCGCTGGTGCGCGATGGTCACCACGTCTACCTGAGCGGGCAGATCCCGCGCGTGGGTGACACGGTGGTCGTGACGGGCGCGGCCGGTGCCGGGGCCTCGCTGGCCGATGCGCAAAAAGCCGCCAAGGTGTGTGCGATGCGGGCGCTGGCGCTGCTGCAGCGTGCGCTGGGCTCGCTCGATGCGGTGCAGTCCATCCTGCGCATCACGGTGTATGTGCAGTCGGCGCCCACGTTTACGCAGCAGAGCGAGGTGGCCGATGGCGCGTCTGAAGTCTTGTTCGCTGTGCTAGGCGACGCCGGGGCGCACACGCGCACCTCGGTGGGCGTGTTGCAGCTGCCCAAGAACGCGACGGTGGAAGTGGACCTGATCGCCTCGGCGGTGCCATGAGCATGCACCCCCGCTTCAATGTGTTCGGCCGCATCGTCGAAGTGCGGCGTGAAGGTGCGCTGTGGCAGGCCTACCGCGTGGGCGCCGATGGCAAGCGGACACCCGCGGGCTTCGTGATCCCCGACTTCGTCGAAGAGCATGAACTGGCGCAGTTCCTCGAAGACCTGTTCCACGAAAGCGCTTCGCCGCACAACGGCGACGTGCACCGCATCGATTGAGCCACTGCAAGGCCCGCTGACCGTCGCATGCGGCGCGGGTGTTGCGGCCAGCTTTCCACGTCACACCGCTGTCAAACCCGGCCCAGACACTCGGTCCCTTGTTTCCAACTGGGATTGTTCATGTCTGAACGCACACAGGGTTCTCTGATTTCTCCTTCGCATGTTTCACGCCGCGTGGCCACACTGGGCCTGGTGGCGCTGGCGGCCTCGCTGGCCGCCTGTGGCAGTGGCAGCGACAACACCAACGCCGGTGCCACGGCCACGCTGGCCGTGCTGGAGACCACCGACCTGCACTTCAACGTGCGCAGCTACGACTATTTCAAGCTCGCCGAAGACAAGAGCTATGGCTTCGAGCGCACCGCCACGCTGGTGCGCGCAGCGCGCAAGGAGTTTGCCAACACGCTGCTGGTGGACAACGGCGACACCATCCAGGGCACCGCGCTGGCGGACTACGAGGCCACCATCAGCCCCATCCCCTGCACGCAGCAGCTCTCGATGTACAAGGCCATGGGCGCGCTGGGCTTTGACGCCGGCACGCTGGGCAACCACGAGTTCAACTACGGCCTGCCGTTCCTCAATCAGGTGCTGGGTGGCGGCCTGGAGGTGGATGGCGTGGACGCGAGCAAGAAATGCGCGGGTGCGGGCTTTCCGATGGTGCTGGCCAACGTCATCAGCAACAAGACCAAGAAGCCGCTGGTGCAGCCCTACACGGTGCTCGAACGCACGCTGGTGGCCAAGGGCACGGATGGCAAGGAGGTGAAGCTGCCCATCAAGATCGGCGTGATCGGCTTCACCACGCCGGGCATCATGAACTGGGACAAGCGCTACCTGGAAGGCAAGGTGAGCACCGAAGGCGCGGTGGAGGCCGCGACGAAATATGTGCCCGAGCTGCGCGCCAAGGGCGCCGACATTGTGGTGGCGCTGCTGCATGGCGGGCTGGATGGCGCGGCGTATTCGCCCACCATGGAGAACCCCGGCCTGCACCTCTCGAAAGTGGCTGGCATCGACGCGATGGTGATGGGCCACCAGCACGGCGTGTTTCCCGACACGGCGGCCACGCCCGGCTTCAACCTGCCCGGCGTGGACCACAAGGCGGGCACCGTGAATGGCGTGCCTGCGGTCATGGCCAGCTCCTGGGGCAAGTCGCTGGGTGTGGTGCAACTGGCGCTGCAGTGGGACGGCGTGAAATGGGCGGTCAACAAGTCCGCCAGCAAGAGCGAGCTGCGCAACATCCAGAGCAAGAACGCTGCGGGTGCGAACGTGTATGTGGATGCAGACCCAGCCGTGGCACCGCTGATCGAGCCACAGCACCAGGCGGCCATCCAGTATGTGAAGACCCCCATCGGCCAGACCGACTTCCGCATGAGCACGCTGTTTGCCGACGTGGGTGACCCCGGCGCGATCCAGATCGTGAACCAGGCCCAGCAGGCCTACGTGGCGGCTTACATCAAGGCCAGCCTGCCGCAGTACGCTGCGTT
Source organism: Acidovorax sp. BL-A-41-H1 (assembly GCF_051942715.1). Classification (NCBI taxonomy): domain Bacteria; kingdom Pseudomonadati; phylum Pseudomonadota; class Betaproteobacteria; order Burkholderiales; family Comamonadaceae; genus Acidovorax; species Acidovorax sp. BL-A-41-H1. Next base: position 63,029 of record NZ_JBPVJQ010000015.1, read on the forward strand.
GCCCGTGCTGTCGGTGAGTGCGCCGTTCAAGAGCGGCTTTCAGGGCGGCGCCGACTACACCGACGTGGCCGTGGGCCCGCTGGCCATCAACAACGCGGCCGACCTGTACCTGTACCCCAACACGGTGTATGCGGTGAAGGTGAACGGCGGTGACATCAAGAACTGGCTCGAAGCCGCCGCCAAGCGCTTCAACCAGATCGACCCCGCCAAGACCACTGAGCAGCAGCTCATCAGCAGCTTCCCCGGCTACAACTTCGACATGTTCACCACGGCCGATGTGCAGTACGAGATCGACGTGACACAGCCCGTGGGCAGCCGCATCAAAAAGCTGAGCTATCTGGGCAAGCCCATCGATGTGGCGCAGGAGTTCGTGATCGCCACCAACAACTACCGCGCCACCAGCGGCAAGAGCTTCATCGACAAGCTCGACGGCTCCGGCACCATCTGGGCCTCGCCGGATGCCAACCGCGACGTGGTGATCGACTACATCCGCAAGAACCCGGCGGTGACCCGCGCGGCCCACGGTGCGGCCAAGAGCTGGCGCTTTGCCAAGGCCACGGTGGCGGGCCCGGTGGTGTTCAGCTCGGGCGCCAATGCCCTGGCCGTGGCGCAGGCCGCAGGGCTGGCGAACGTGACGCTGCTGGCGGCCGATGACGGATCGGGCAAGGGAGTGTCGAAGTACGCCGTGGATCTGTCCAAATAGGCAGTGCCTGCAGAGAGCAGCGCCACCCCGGATGGGAGTGGGTTGCTTCTCTTTTTATAGCTGCTAGCGCTTGATGGACGGGCGGTAGCAGCTTTTTTTATGTGTTTCTGTGCAGCACCGGCTGCAGCAGCACCACCAGCGCGCCTGCGCCACCATCCATAGGCCGGGCCTGCACAAAGGCCAGCACCTCGCTTTTTTGCACCAGCCAGCGCTGCACGCGGCCCTTGAGTACGGGGCTTTTGCCGGGTGAGCCCAGACCCTTGCCGTGCACCACGCGCACGCAGCGCAGCCCCGCCTTGTGGGCCTGGCGGATGAAGTCACCCAGCGCCTCGCGCGCCTCGTCCACGCGCAGGCCGTGCAGGTCGAGCTGGCGCTGGATGCTCCAATGGCCCGCACGCAGGCGCCGGGTGATCTCCACGCCGATGCCGGGGCGGCGAAAGCTCAGTTGGTCGTCAGTGTCGAGCAGGGTGCTCACGTCGAAGTCGTCGCTGATGGACTCCATCAGCACCCGTTCTTCGTCCAGCCAGTGCTGCACCGGCAGCGGTGGTGGCTGGTGGCGGCGCAGGCGCGCCAGGTTGGGGTTGCGCAGCGGGGTGACGGGGCCCACGCTGCGGCTGAAGAGGTGGCGCTCGGCCTCGGCCCGGGCGGCTGCTTCGCGCCGGGCCTTGTTTTCGGCCTCGCGGCGTTCCTGTTCTTCGCGCAGGCGGCGGGCCACGGTGGCCAGGTCCTGCAGCTGGGTGATGCGTTCGCCTGCCCGTCGCGGGGCCGGGGGGGCGCGGCGGCGGGGTGGTGTGGGGCTCTCTGCGGCTGTGGGCGCAGCGGGGGCCTGGCGCAGCGGGCGCATGGTGGCCTTGGCCGCCGCTTTTTTCTCCGCCAGGCCTGCGCGCCGGGTAGATCGGGGGGCGGTGGGGGCCGGTGCGGGCGCTGGCTCTGCGGCTGCGGCATGGCTGCCCGCCGCCGTGCGCGCAGCGCTTGCCAGCGCGGCTTGCAGCGCCGTGGGCGGGTGGGGCGGCGCGGGCGCAGGGGCGGTCACACCAGGCCCTTTTCCGCCATCGACAGCGCCTGGCCTGGCGCCACGATCACATGGTCGAGCACGCGCACGTCCACCAGGGCCAGGGTGGTCTTCAGGGTCTGGGTCAGGGCCTCGTCAGCGCGGCTGGGTTGCACGTTGCCGCTCGGGTGGTTGTGGGCCAGCACCACGGCGGCGGCCTGGTGGTGCAGGGCGCGCAGCACCACTTCGCGCGGGTACACGCTGGTTTGCGTGAGCGTGCCGCGAAACAGTTCCTCCAGCGCCAGCAGGCGGTTTTGCGCATCGAGGAACAGCACCGCAAACACCTCGTGCCCCTTGGCCGCCAGGTGCAGTTGCAGGTAGTGCTTGACGGTGTCGGGCGAGTCGAACACCTCGCGCTCGCGCAGCTGCTGGGCCAGGGCGCGGCGGGCCAGCTCCAGCACGGCCACCAGCTCGGCGCGTTTGGCGGGGCCCAGGCCCTTGATGCGTTCCAGGTCGGCCGCGCTGGTGTGCAGCAGCCCGGCAATGCCGCCAAAGCCGCCGGTGATGGCGCCGGTGTCCGGGTCGATGCCGGGCGGGTCCAGCAGCTCCTGCGCCATCTGCAGCACGCCCTTGCCCACGATGCCGGTGCGCAGCAGGATGGCCAGCAGCTCGGCATCGGCCAGGGCGGCAGGGCCGCGCGCCAGCAGTTTTTCGCGGGGCTGGGCGTCGGCGGGCAGGTCTTTGAGGGCCATGGAACGAGGGGGTGGGACGCGCCAGCGGCGGTGGTGGCGGTAGGGCTTTGCCCGGTTTTCTACAATCGCAGGAGTTTATCGAGACTGTCATGACCTCTACCGCTGCTGCTTTGCCCACCGTCCAGCCGGGCTCTTTCCTCACTTTGCACTACCGTCTGGCGGGCCCTGCAGGCGATGTGATCAACACCTTTGCCGACAAACCCGCCACCCTGTCGCTGGGCACGGGCGAGCTGTCGCCCGCCGTGGAGCAGCGCCTGCTGGGCCTGGCCGAAGGCACGCGCACCACGTTCGAGCTGCCTGCGGGCGAGGCCTTTGGCGAACGCAACCCCGACATGCAGCAGTGGGTGGCCCGCAAGCTGATGAACGAGCTGGGCGACCCCGACGAAAAGTACAACGTGGGCGATGTGGTGCAGTTCCCCACGCCCGACGGCCAGGGCAGCTACGCGGGGGCCGTGATGCAGGTGCGTGAAGACGGCGCGGTGCTGTTCGACTTCAACCACCCGCTGGCGGGTCAGCCCGTGACCTTTGAAGTGCAACTGATCGGGATCCTGTGATGCAGGCGCCGCAAGAAATCCTGCTGGCCGAGCCGCGCGGCTTTTGCGCCGGTGTGGACCGCGCCATCGAGATCGTGGAGCGCGCCATCCAGAAATTTGGCGCCCCCATCTATGTGCGCCACGAAATCGTGCACAACACTTACGTGGTGAACGACCTCAAGGCCAAGGGCGCGATCTTCATCGAAGAGCTGTCGGACGTGCCGCCGGGCGCCACGCTGGTCTTCAGCGCCCACGGCGTGAGCAAGGCGGTGCAGCAAGAGGCCGAGGCGCGTGGCTTCAGCATTTTTGACGCCACCTGCCCGCTGGTGACCAAGGTGCACGTCGAAGTGGCCAAGCTCGCCAAAGAAGGCTACGAATTCATCATGATCGGCCACAAGGGCCACCCCGAGGTCGAGGGCACCATGGGCCAGCTCGACCACGGCATCCACCTGGTGGAAGACGTGGAAGACGTGGCCCGTGTGCAGCCCGCTCAGACCGAGAAGCTGGCCGTGGTCACGCAGACCACGCTGAGTGTGGACGACGCGGCTGAAATCTCGGCTGCCGTGCGGGCGCGCTTTCCGAACGTGCGCGAGCCCAAGCAGCAGGACATCTGCTACGCCACACAAAACCGCCAGGACGCCGTCAAGGTGCTGAGCCCGCAGGTGGACGTGGTGATCGTGGTGGGCAGCCCCACCAGCTCCAACAGCAACCGCCTGCGCGAGTTGGCGGCCAAGCTGGGCACCACCGCCTACATGGTGGACAGTGCCGACGAGCTGCAGGGCGATTGGTTCAAAGGCCGCTCGCGCGTGGGGCTCACGGCGGGCGCCTCCGCGCCAGAAATCCTGGTGCAGCAGGTCATCGACCGCATCAAGGCGCTGGGCGCGGTGTCTGTGCGCAGCATGGCGGGCATCGAGGAGACCATCAAGTTCCCGCTGCCCAAGGGGCTCAAGATCGATGCGGCCACGGGACTGGAGATCCGCGAGCGCACGCCCGAGACGGGGCCGTCTGCACACTGAGCACTGACGGTGGGGCGGTTCAGTCGAGAAGAAGGGCGCTCATAGGCGCCCTTTTTTGCTCCTGAATTGATAGCTTTAATCGCTTGACCATCGCGCGGTAGCGGCCATTTTTATTCAAATTTTTCGTCACAGCGGCACGGCAGGTCCGCTCCACAGGTCCAGCGGCGGGTCGGCCGCCACGGCGCGCAGGATGTCGGTGCGCGAGATAAAGCCCGACAACACCCCGGCCTCGTCCGTCACCGGCAGGCCCGGCAGGCCGGTGTCCAGCAACACGGCGGCCACGCGGCGCAGCTCGGTGTCGGCCGAGACCGTGGGCACGGGGCTCACCATCACCTCCGCCACCGGGCGGCGGGCCAGGTCAATGGCCTGCTTCACGGCGCCGGGTTCGGGCAGCAGGTCCAGCGGCGCCATGTCGGCGCGCACCAGCAGGCCGATCACGCGGCCCAATGCATCCACCACGGGTGCCTGGGCCACCTTGTGCTCGGCCAGGGTCTGCCAGGCGTCGTTCACACGGGCATCCGGCTGCACGCTGAGCGCGCCTCGGGTCATCACGTCGCTCACCCGGGTCAGCGGCTGGCGGGCATGCTGGGGGCCTTGTTCGGTTTGCGAGTAGGCGCTCACGGCGTCCTGCAGGCGCAGGTTGACCACAGGGGGGGCGGCTTCTGCCGTGGCCGCGTGGGGCGGGGCGGGGAAGACGGGCACGGGCTCCCCCGGCAGGTCCAGCGCCCGGGTGCGCAGTGCCTGGGGCCGCTGCACGCGCCGCACCGACGAGATCTGGGCCAGGTTCTCCGGGCCGCCCCGGTACATCTGGCCCGACGGGCCGAACACAAAGAACATGTCTTTCCTCCTGCAGGCAGGCCCGCAACGGGCGTTGGTGGGGGCTGCTCTGTCCATGTTATCGGCAGTTGTGGGGCGCGCGTGCAGTCAGTCTTGTGTCTGCATGTTGCGGGCAACCCCTACACTGCCCCTTCTTTTGACACCACCTGCCATCCGGAGCCCCTGCATGATCGACCGCGCCGCCATTGCCGCTGCCCGCCGCCAACTGGCCACCCAGCCCGACTTTTTGCGCACCACGCCGCTGATGCGCCTGTTCGGCAAGTCGTTGGGTGTGGACTGTGCCGAGGTCTGGCTCAAGCTGGAGCACCTGCAGGTGGGCGGCAGCTTCAAGGCGCGGGGCATGCTCTACCGGCTGCTGGCCAACCCGGTGCCCGAGAGCGGCGTGATCATCGCCTCGGGCGGCAACGCCGGCATTGCCGTGGCGGCGGCTGCCCAGGCCCTGGGCGTGCGCTGCGAGGTGTTTGTGCCCGAGGTCTCGCCCGAAGCCAAACGTGCCCGCCTGCGCGCCCTGGGGGCAGAGGTGGTCGTCACCGGCGCTGCTTATTCCGAAGCCTTTGAAGCCTGTGTGGCCCGCCAGAAGACCACCGGCGCCTTGCAGGCCCATGCCTACGACCAGCCCGAAGTGGTGGCGGGCGCGGGCACCCTGGCGCTGGAGCTGGAAGAGCAGGGCGGCCGTCTGCCCGACACGGTGCTGGTCAGCGTGGGCGGCGGCGGCCTCATCGGCGGCGTGGCCGCTTGGGTGGAAAGCCGCGCCCATGTGGTCGCGCTGGAGCCCGAACGCGCGCCCACCCTGCACGCCGCGCGCGCTGCGGGCCAGCCGGTGGATGTGGACGTGGGTGGCGTGGCCGCTGATTCCCTCGGCGCGCGCCGCATCGGCGCCATTGGCTGGGAGGTCAGCCAGCGCCATGTGCACGACGCGCTGCTGCTGCCCGACGACGCCATCCGCGCTGCCCAGCTTTGGCTGTGGAAGGAGCTGAAACTGGCCGTGGAGCCCGCTGCCGCGCTAGGCCTTGCCGCGCTGCAGACCGGCGCGTACAAACCGCAGCCCCAAGAGACCGTGGCCCTGATTCTTTGCGGCGCCAACTTCGACCCGGCCAGCCTCGCCTGAGCCCAGGCCGACCACCCCTTTAAAATCCTGCAATGCTTGACATTCTTCTCCTCCGCAAAGACCTCGACACCGCCATCGCGCGGCTGGAAACCCGCAAAAAGCCCCAGGCCTTCCTGGATGTGTCCGCTTTCCAGGCCCTGGAGTCCGAGCGCAAGACGCTGCAGACCCGCACCGAAGAGCTGCAGGCCCAGCGCAACCAGCTGTCCAAGCAGGTCGGCATGCTGATGAGCCGGGGTGACAAGGACGGCGCCGAAGCCGTCAAGGCCCAGGTGGCCGCAGGCAAGGTGGAGCTGGAACAATCCGCCGCCCGCCTGGAACAGATCCAGTCCGAGCTGCTGGCCATGCTGGTGGCCGTGCCCAACCTGCCGCACGAATCCGTGCCAGTGGGCAGCGACGAAGCAGGCAATGTGGAAGTGCGCCGCTGGGGCACGCCTGCGAAGTTCGATTTCGAAGTGAAGGACCATGTCGATGTGGGTACCCCACTGGGGCTCGATTTCGACATGGGCGTGAAGCTCTCGGGCTCGCGCTTCACCGTGATGAAGGGCTCCATCGCCCGCCTGCATCGCGCGCTCAGCCAGTTCATGCTGGACGTGCAGACGCAAGAGCACGGTTACACCGAGTGCTACGTGCCTTACGCCGTCAATGCCGACTCGCTCAAGGGCACAGGCCAGTTGCCCAAGTTCGAGGGCGACCTCTTCGCTGCCAAGAAGGGCGGCCAGGACGGCGAGCCCGTGCCCGACAACGCAGCGCTCTACCTCATCCCCACCAGCGAAGTGCCGCTGACCAACTTTGTGCGCGATGTGGTGGTGGCCGAGTCCGACCTGCCCATCAAGCTAACGGCCCATACGCCGTGCTTCCGCTCCGAAGCGGGCAGCTACGGCCGGGATACGCGCGGCATGATCCGCCAGCACCAGTTCGACAAGGTCGAGATGGTTCAGATCGTGCACCCCGACAAGAGCTACGAAGCGCTGGAGGAAATGACGCGCCACGCCGAAGCCGTGCTGCAGAAGCTGGGCCTGCCCTACCGCGTGATGAGCCTGTGCACCGGCGACATGGGTTTTGGTGCCGCCAAGACCTACGACCTGGAAGTGTGGCTGCCCGCGCAGAACACCTACCGCGAGATCAGCTCGGTGAGCAACTGCGAAGCCTTCCAGGCCCGCCGCCTTCAGGCCCGCTTCAAGAACGCGCAAGGCAAGAACGAGTTGCTGCACACCCTGAACGGCTCTGGCCTGGCCGTGGGCCGCACGCTGGTGGCGGTGTTGGAAAACTATCAGCGTGCGGACGGAACCGTCGAGGTTCCGTCCGTTCTCCGCCCATACATGGGCGGAGTGTCGGAGCTTGCTCCGACCTGAGCGGATAGTTTCTGTGTAGGCTCACTTTCGCAGCGCGAAAGTGAAGCGAAGCGTGCCGGAACTACAACTACCAGCAGGCCGACGGCAGTGTGGTGGTGCCCGAGGTGCTGCGCCCCTACCTGGGCGGCCAGACTGTGCTGCAGGCCTGAGGCCGCGTGAGACAGCCCGGCAGGTCCGCTCGGGCTTGTCTGATTCATCGACTCCTACAGCGGGCCCTTGTGGCCCGTTGTGTTTTTCACTTCCCGTTCATGCACGCGTGACGCGTATGGGTGCCATGAGAACGAGTAAAGCCTTGTGCAGGGGCTCAGGCCGCCAGGGCAGGCGGGGCTGAAAAATCCACCTGTGCCTGGGCCAGGCGCAACATCGCCGCCACCAGCGCCCGCGTATCGCCCCGCCGCCATTGGTATGCGTAGTGCAGGGGCGCCAGCGGCGTGCGCCCACCCACGGCACGCAGGCCTAGGGTGTGGACCCAGCCAGCCGGCAAAAAACCCACACCCACACCCGCGCGCAGCATTCCCGCCACGGCCCCCCAGCTGTTGCACAGGATGCGCTCAGGCGCTGTGACGCGGTGCGCCAGCAGCCAGTCGTCCAGCAGCCGCGTGGTGCCCGCGCCGGGGGGGAGGGTCACCAGGGCATGGCGCTGCAGCAAGGCCCCTGCGCCCATCCGGCCCGCGCCGGGCAGGCCTGGTGCGGCCGCCCAGGTGAAGTGGGCTGCGCCTATGGGCTGCGACAGCAGGCTGCTGCGGGATGAGCGTCCGGCGATCACGGCAAAGTCCAGCTCACCATCGTCCAGGCGGCGTTCCAGCACGCTGCCCACATCCACCAGGGGCTCCAGCACCAGGCGGGGATGGGCTTGCCGGGCCGCAGCCACAAACGCGGGCAGCCAGGTGAGCGCCGAGAGATCGCCCACACCAAAACGGCACCGGCCGGTCAGTGCCGCGCGTGCATCCACCGCCTGGCCCAGCGCCGCCATGGCCTGAAGCACATCAAGCGCTGCAGGCAGCAGGCGCTCGCCCGCTTCGGTGAGCACGGCACGGTGGCCGCTGCGGTCGAACAGTGGCTGGCCCAGCACCGACTCCAGCTCGGCGATGCGCTTGGACAGCGACGACACCGACACATGCACGCGGTCTGCAGCGGTGGTGAAGTTGGCGCAGGTGGCGGCCCACCAGAAGGCTTCGAGCTGCTTGATGGAAGGGCTTGGCATGGTCTTTGGTCGAAAAAGCGAACAATTTCATTCTAGATATTTCGCTTTTATGCGCATCGAATGCTGCCTAGAGTGGGGACTCGCATGAACGCGTTCTGAACGCTTGTACCGATGTCCACACCATGACCACCGCCACTGATCCCTTGCCTCCTGCGGCAACGCCACTGCCGCGCCCCCCGGCTGTGCTGCGCCGCATGTTGTCGCTGCACGACTTTGAGGACGCCGCGCGCAGGCGGCTGCCCCGGCCCATTTTTGGCTACATCGCAGGCGCGGCCGAGGACAATGCCTCGCTGCGCGACAACCGCGAGGTGTTTGGCGAGTACGCCTTCACCACGCGTGTGCTGCGCGACGTCTCGCAGCGCTCGCAGGCCGTGGAGCTGTTTGGCGAGCGCTACAACAGCCCCTTCGGCATTGCACCCATGGGCATCAATGCGTTGTCCACCTACCGGGGCGATCTGGTGCTGGCGCGTGCGGCGCAGCGCGCAGGCATCGTGTCGGTCATGAGTGGCACTTCGCTGATCCCGATGGAAGACGTGGCGCGCGCGAGCCCGGGCACCTGGTTCCAGGCCTATCTGCCCGGCGACCAGGCGCGCATTGATGCGCTCATCGACCGCGTGGAGCGCGCAGGTTTTCGCACGCTGGTGGTCACGGTGGACATCCCCATCTCGGCCAACCGCGAGAACAACATCCGCACGGGTTTTTCAACCCCGCTCAGGCCCGGCTTGCGCCTGACGTGGGACGGCCTGGTGCGGCCACGCTGGGTGGCTGGCACCTTTTTGCGCACGCTGCTGCACCATGGCATGCCGCACTTCGAGAACTCGTTTGCCACGCGGGGCGCGCCCATTGTGTCGTCTTCAGTGCTGCGCGACTTCTCCGCGCGCGACCACCTCAGCTGGAACCACCTGGAGGCCATCCGTCGCCGCTGGAAGGGGCCGTTGGTTGTCAAAGGCCTGCTCAGTGTGGACGACGCATTGCAGGCCCGGAACCTGGGGGCCGACGGGGTGGTGCTGTCCAACCACGGAGGTCGCCAGCTCGACGGCGCCGTGTCCGCCATGCGCGTGCTGGAGGCCGTGGTGGCGGCGGTGGGGCCTGCTTTCCCGGTGCTCATCGATGGGGGCTTCCGGCGTGGCTCTGACGTGCTCAAGGCCATTGCACTGGGCGCACGCATGGTGCTGGTGGGGCGCCCTTTCAACTACGCGGCCGCTGTGGCTGGGGAGGCCGGGGTGCAGCACGCCATCGGGCTGCTACGCGACGAGGTGGACCGCAACCTCGCCATGCTGGGTGCCACAGCTTGCACTGACCTGGGGCCTGGGCACATCGTTCGCCGACACGGCTGAGGCAGACGGAACATGCGGGAGCCGCCCGTCTGAGCGCCGGAAAACCTTGCTATAATCGCAGCTTCGACTCACAGGAGAGGTGGCAGAGTGGTCGAATGTACCTGACTCGAAATCAGGCGTAGTGGCAACACTACCGTGGGTTCGAATCCCACCCTCCACTGCAAGTATTCATATCAGACGGGCCCGAGTGGCCCGTTTTGCATTTCTACCTTCCGCTCTATCTATCGCAGCGGTGAGTTCGCTGAGACACGGGGCCTTGCTGTCTAGCAGTTAGCTGAGGCTTTTTCATTTCCAGCCTGCCGCGTACACACCTTCCATGACGGCAATGTGCGTCTCGTTTACGGCCTGCGAGTACTGACCCAGTCTTTCGCGGGTGATCTGCACAGCGTTGTTTGCATTTACGGCTAGGTGCGGCGCTCGCTCAATATCGCGGGGGCCCAGCCGACCGTATCTGTGGAGGAGCACGTTGCGCACCATAGATGCCTCATTCAGAGTGTTTGATGCATGGGGCGGTATCGCTACGTCGGCTCCGAGCCAACCGAATAGCGTCGTCAACCTAGCGGCAACATCCCATCCACCGTCGGGAGTTTTTTGTTTCGCTTTCTGGTCAAGTTTTTGAGCCATTTCTAGACATTTCTCATCTGACCATGGCCAAGCTGCCATGTCATATGTTCCGCGAGCAAATTTGTCGGCAGCAGCTGTTGCGGCGGAGTTGATCGTCTCCAGTGCCGCCGCGATGATGTTCTCAGTGCCGCTCTCGTATGCGGACCAGAGACTCAGGAATGCGAGCACATTGACGCGGTGATAGTCCTCCGCTTGCATTTCAGATACCCAGCGCATGTTGTCTTCCGCTTGAGCGACGAGTCTTGTGATCGTCTCAGGAGCTGCGCCTCTCTTCAGTCCCGCATCCGCCAGCAAGACTTTGTGGACCGGTCCCAGGCCTCCCACCATGTGCAGACAGTCGGTGAGATAGCTGGCGAGAAAACGATCTCCGACCAGTCGAGAGCCGGTCAGATGCATGGCCTGCAGCACCTTGTGCTCTGGGGATGTTCCTAGCGGGCGGTCTTGCAGTTCTGGCATGGCAGGCGCGAATAGCTCGGGTAGACCTATCGTACCCGTGACCACGCCTTTTCTCGCAGCCTCAGTACGCTCTGAGCTTGGTTCCGTCCACCAATTTGGAGGAGGGAGTTATTGGCCCCTTGAGAGGCTCTCCTTTTGACTGTCCTAGTCTTTGATGGTGCAGCAGCGATCTCGTGATCGTTTGATTTCCGCCAGCCATAGGTTTTTCCCGGCGATTTATCTATCGTGGTGCAGGGGTTGTTGTATAGCCGACGGTCTATTGGTCAGCCACTGCTGTAGTTCTGGTGCAGCCCCACCGAAGATCGTCCCGACGAACAGTAAAACTACGCCAACAGCTGACACATGGACTCCGCCAGTCGCGGTGGATTCGATCTTCTTTGATACGGCATCAATTTGCCCTGTCAACTGGCGTGCCTGTGCGTTCAGGGCTTCTTGCGCTTTGCTTTCGGCCTGCAGGACCGTTATGTATGTCCTACCCTGCGCATCTTCCAACTTCTTGACGATGCCTTCCAGGTGACCCACGCGACCTTCGATACTCTGGTCAGCCGAGGGTCCGTGAGTGGAGTAGCCATACCCCTGGGCAGACAACCCCGGCAAGACTATGTTCATAGTGGCCGTTATCGCAGGAGGATTGAGTGGAGGGAATACCTTTATCCATGCCTTGAACTGCGAGCGGACGGTCGGCTGCCCAAATTCAGCCCGTGTTTTCAGGATGCCCCATACCACCGTGAGTACACCGCCTAGCTGCAAGCACATGCCAGCCAGACGAAATGATTTCTCAGTCCAGCCAAGCGAGCCAACAACAACGATGGATATGACTACCAATGCAATTGCCCACCAATAGGAATTGCTGATAGGGACCCTTTTTACCCAACGGCCGATCTCCCTCAGCCACCGAACAAATTTCTTCATAGCTCTTGCGCCCTTTGTTGTTGGCACCTGTTATTTCAGGGGCGAAATGGACATTTTCCAGCCCCACCCAGCCGGGCTCTGCAATTGACCCTGGGTGACTACTGCGCGACACCGACTACTCGATGCGCCCCCACGCAGTCATTTACCTCGTCCACGACCTGGTGCGCTCCGCGTATGCCCTTGTACGTAGGTGCCGTTGGATCTTGTGTATCCGCGCACAGTCACGTCGGTTCCTGCAGTGGATGAGGAGCCACCTCCATACCCCGTTGAGCCCCTGTACGCATAGCTGCTACCACCATAGCCCGATGAGTACGACTCTGCCTGCGTAGGCTTGCACGGCTCGGACAACTTGTCCGCATACTGGATTTCCTGGTTATCACCCTGGATGCAGGCCACTTTCTGGTTGGCCGCAACACAGGGTCGATCTTGATACTCGGTCTTCCCGTTGACTTCGCACTTATAGAGTGGGCCTGCATTCGCACCAGAGCCCACCATGCAGATAGCGAGGAATACTATGGAGCGGAGAGCGTGGCCGAGTGTTGGATGCATGCTTGTCCTTCGCGCCTACCATCGAGTTTGATGAGCACGATCCCACATCCTGCCCTGGCACTATTGCAACTACTGCAGGCGGTTCCGTCAACGTGAAATTGCCCGAGCGAGACACGCCTTGCGGCTGTCCTGGTCTTTGATGGCATAGCAGCGATCCCGTGATCCCTTGATTTCTGCCAGACACTGGTTGCGGTTGTCACCATCCTTGATGCGGTAGCAACTTCCAGAGTCCCGCTTGACCTGCGCCAGACAGTACGCCCGCTTGTCCGCATCCTTGATCGCGTAGCACTCCGAGGTGCCCGCCATGGCCTCCCCCATCCAGGCCCCTGTGATCATGCAGAGTGGCACGAGGAGGTATTTTCTCGCTATGTTGTTGATGGTCATGGGGCCCTCATTCGCAGACGCTGTGGAACATGGCCTGCTCCTCGCCAGCGGTGCAGATGGTCAGTTGATGCCCATCACGTTGCCAGCGGAATCTACACATGGCAAGCCCTGACCCACTGCAGGTCTGCATTTCCGGATGACCCTCGCATCGGCTGTCACCCTCCATACATTGATCTGCCTCTTTGGAGATCACAGGCTGCCAGCCATCACGCATGAGCACCACTCGCACCTGTGCATAGGATTCGGTGCGAGCGAATGGCGGGACAGGACGCCGTTTGATGCCGGTCTGGGCCTGGGTTTCATCCACCACTGGCGGCAGCGAGCGATCACGCCCGTCTGGTGACTTGCGAGAGATCATGAGTGGCGCGCGATCCTCGGCTGCCACGGTTTTGCCAGTGACCTTCTGCCATTGCCCCGCATATGCCCAGTAGGCCTGCCCTTGGTAACTGATCCGCATGCGCTTGGGCTTGAGGTGATCTGCATCCTTCGATGATTGCCATTCCATCCAGTCCGCTGTTACGGGATCACCATGCGTCACCTCACGGCATTGCCCGCGTGCGATCTTGCGCATGGCCTCCGATCTCCATGCCGCTGCATCTCGCTGCATGTAGGTGTCGCTGGTGATGATGCGTCTTTGCATGTCCGGTTGATTGCGGAATTTCTCCAGGAGAGCTTGGTTGGTCACATCCTTGGCACCGACGATTTCATCGAGTGATTGCTGCTCACGGCACAGCAGGGCAGGCTCTGTCATGGCAGGGCGCAGTTCCAGTTCTACGTCCGGTATGAGCAGTGCGACCGGGGCCATGACTGCGACAGCCAGCCCGTACCACGCCAGCACTACCTTCGCCTTGCCGATGCGCCCCTGCGCCCATGTGACCGATGACCATGCCCTGAGAGATTTCCATTTGGTGGCGAGATAGTTCTTCATTACGTTGCTCCCTCTGTGTTGTTGTGCTGATCGGGTGTGTTGACCCGTGTTGATGCGAGTGGGTCAGAGCTATGACCGTCGGTCATGTTTCCTGCACTGCGACCGAGGGCGTAATTCGCCCAGTCCTGCATGAGCTGCTGCCGTTTAGCGAGGAGGTCACCACGCCGATACGCAGCCTCCACCTTGTTGCCCACCGTATGGGCCAGTGCCATTTCTGCGACCTCGTTCGGGTAGTCGGTCTGCTCCGCACACCAGTCGCGGAACGTAGAGCGGAACCCATGGGGCACTGCCTCCAGCTTCAGGCGACGGAGTACCGCCGTGAGCGTCATGTCCGAGAGTTGGCTACCCAGTTCAGGGTCACGGCTGTTGGGGCTCGGGAATACATACGCTTTGCCCGAGGTGCGTCCCGCTGCGAGAGCGAGCGCTTTCATTTCTTGCAGTAGTGCAATGGCCGCATCCGACAGGGGGACCCGATGGGCCTTGCTGGCCTTCATGCGTTCAGGGGGGATCGTCCACACCCGCGCAGCCAGATCGATTTCCTCCCAGGTAGCGCCGCGAACTTCTCCGGAGCGGGCTGCCGTTAGGATTGCCAATAGCAGAGCCTTGGCCCCCATGCCCTCCTGACCCACCAGCTGCTCCATGAATACTGGCAACTGCGCATAGGGCAGCGCCTGAAAATGCGTGGTCTTGGTCACCTTGCCCGGCGCAGGCAACAGCTTGTCCAGCAGCCCCTTCCAGCGTGCAGGGTTGGAGTCGGTACGGTAGCCCCGTGCAATGGCCCAGTCGATGATGGATTCGATGCGACCGCGCAGGCGGGTAGCCGTCTCCGTCTTGCTGGACCAGATCGGCTCCAGCACCTTGAGCACCATTGCCAGCGATATATCCCGCACAGGCATCTTGCCCAGCACAGGGGTGGCATACATATCCAGCGACCGTTGCCACTGCTGCGCGTGTTTGGCGTTCTTCCAGCCCTTCTCATGCGAGGCGATGTAGCGCTTGGCCGCTTCACCGAATGTCATGCTGGTGTGGATTTCAGCGACCAGACGGGCCCGCGCTCTGCGTGCATCCTCGATAGGGTCGATACCCTGCGCTAATTTGGCACGGGCAGCCCGAGCCGCCTCCCGCGCTTCGGCCAGCGTGACGGACGGATACGAGCCCAGGCCAAGATCGCGCCGTTTGCCTGCCACCTGATAGCGCAATACCCAGCTGCGCGAGCCGTACATCGTGACGTTGAGGATCAGGCCGCGCACACCGCCGACATGGTTGGTGCCACGGCGCCAGAGGGCTGCCACCTGCGCCGCGCCCAGCTCCTTGCGAGGTTCGCGGGGCATCATGGCTGCACCTCCGCTGACGCAGGACCCGGATAGCCAGGGGGCTCATAGATCAGTACCTGCCAGTCGCACACCGAGGCACGAGATAGGGCCTGGGCAGGGTCACCCCCATCCATGGCGATCAGCTCACTCTCGACGGCGCGAGTTCGGCCCTCGGATAGCCAGTCAGTCCATGCGCGGTAGCGGGCGATCATCCCGGCGTCGCGCTGGTGGAGATAGACGACCTGCAGAGGTGCAGGCGGGTTCGGTGCAGTCAATCGAATTTCCTCCTTGACCGCCACTCTGGAGAATTTGGAGGGCTTATAGGAAATTTCGATTTCATCGTCCCGGAACCCGCATGGGGCAAGGCGATGCTCTCCTCTCCCCAATTTTATTGGGCTTGTTGCTATCAATTTCATATCAATGACTCCTATGTCATTGATTTTCAATAGCTTTTTTCAGAGGCGGAGAGGGGGTGTCCGGAGCGGGCGCGCTGTCTTGAGGGACGAGACAGGGGGCGAGTTTTCTTGCGACGCGAGACACGGAGACTTCCCCGCGATGGGGAGCATGGAGGGGAGATCAGCGGGTAGCCTTACCCGCCATTTGTTCAGGCCAGTTCGTAGGGTTCCAGGGTCCAGCTATAGCTCAGGCCACGCGGGTGGCGCGGATGACCATTGGCCGTCAGCTCACCGAATCGGCGCCACTGAGGGTTGTATTTCGCCAGCCGTTGGAATAGCTCGTCCCGGGTGCGGTAGAGGTACGGACGGTTCATTACCAGTTCGCCCCAGGCTGCCCAGATGGTGGGAGTGGGGTACTGAGCGATGATCTTCTCGATTTCTTCCAGATTGCGCTCGCAGGCCATGGGCGCAGGCTTGGACGGCAGGTCTTGGGGATCGGTGGCCCGCACCGGGTAGAGGTTCAGCATGATGAAACTATCGAATCCGCATTGCTGCGCGACCTTCTCCACCTTGGTGACCGTGTTGTCCAGCTTCTCCTGGGTGGCCGTGCTGGGGTTGACTCCGATGGTGATCAGTGGGCGCTTGCCTATGGTGCCCAGGGTGTAGCGCCATTGGTCGTCGTGTTCGGAGTGATAGATCTCGTACATAGTGCCTTTCAGGTGCGTGTGTTCCATGGCACCCGTGACAGCGTGGTCTGTGATGCCAAATAAATCGTACATCTATTTAGTCGTATTACGACTATTCTGAATGTGACTAGACGATTTGGGGATGTCCACGTCCCTTTACCATGCTGATTACGAAGCGGTAAGGGAATCGTTGCGCGCTATGCGCGTCAAGGCCAATCTGACTCAGACCGCGATTGCGGAGCAACTGGGCGTGGGCCAGTCCTACGTTTCCAAGCTGGAGCGTGGGGAAAACTACGTGGATGTGCTGATCTTTGCGCGGTGGTGTGTGACGTGCGGTGTTCGGCCGGGATTGGCTCTCGATAGGTTATTGAGAGAGCCGCCGACTTGAGTGTTTGGACGAGGTGCTTCAGCGGAGAGGGCCGTATGCGCTATCTCCGAGGTCGAGCGAGTCTGTTTCGCCTCCTGCCTTACCCGGCGCCCCGCCCGGTAGCCCCGAGTTTCGGGCGGGAGCGTTTCATGATCTACCCGACCTGATTTGAGGCCGTTGGGTCACCGGTCCGCGCGTCCACTTCCCCTATACCCCAGCCCCCGCCCGCCCCGCCGTCCCCGTAGGGGACGGGCGGGCGGGGGCGGGTATGGGTGGCGGGATGTGGCTTCCGGGAGGCTCGGCACGAGCCGTCACGCTGGTCTGCTGCCCCTGGGCTCCCTGAGGTCAGAGGGGTGCTTAGGCGTGTTTCGTGGGGCCTGTGACTGTGGGGGTAGCGGCTAGGTTCTTCCTGCAGCTCTTTGGTACCACTCCGTGCGGTTTCGGCACCATCGCGTGGTAGGGGCTCGCCTGCTCTGTCATCAGTTTGACGTCTTGTTATCTGTGGCCGTCATTCGCCCGGGGATTCCCATCCCGGGTTGATCCGTCTGCGCGCTGCCCAGTAGCTTTCACCCCAGCCCGACTCCCCCCCGCCCCCCCTTTCAGGGGGAGCGGGCGGGGGGAGTTGGGCGGTGGAGATTGGGATGCGCTCGGACCCGCATTCTGGAGTTCGGCTGGCGGCAGTCGATGGGATTACGTGCGCATCGCCTCATATTCTCAGGCTGAAAAGAAATACGTTCCTTTCATCCCTTACAACAAATCGCACTTGTCTATCAGTCTTCGGACGCGATGGAGTCGTTCTCCTGCTTGCCAAGTGCAGCACGCGATATCACCTCGTGAGTGCTTTCATGCTTCAACAAAGTGTGCAGTTTTTCTATTAAAGAGTCTCTGCTACGCAGTGTAGATAAGGCCCCTCTTGTCATTCCAAAGCGAGAAGTAGCGATGCGCTCTAGAAATACTCGCGAAACAGTCTCTGCAGCAAGGTAGTGATTAACCTGCTCACTACTTAGCTTCGCAATTTGACCTACTGTCAATTCTGGATCGCTAACTTTCGAAGGTTTCTTAAGCGCAGTTCTCCCGCCGATGATCCTCTCAATTTCATCGGGGGATCGGGCGCGAAGATGCGAGACGACTTTGCGGTAAGCCTGCAAAGTGACTTCATCAATCCCCAACGCTTCGACGTAGCGAAGATTCTTTTCCAATAACACCACTACGTCGGTAAAGGTCGTTTGGAGCCCCTTGGCGCCTCTCTCATTGTTCAAATTAGTCTTTCCTGAACTGCAACGCATGCTTTGGTCATCATAGGTATAACTTTCTTTATGTTCGGTGTCGCATATGCGTTCCACACCGGCCATCCCGCATCAATAGCTTCGGCCACGCCAGTCATATGGGTTACGACTGGCTTGATCATGTCGTCCCCCCACTTACGCCTTAGAGCGGAAAGCTGCTCAGTGTGGATATTTGTTAATCCCGATGCTGCATTACCGGCAGTTTTCGCCATGAACGGAACGATAGCTGCCATTTTTGTTGTGGGAATATAGGCTTTCGGAACATCCTTGTCAGCAATCGATGATCCGGTCCGCAAGAACTCGAGTTTCTTGTCAATCTTGTTAGTGACAAGCGATCTGAAATGAGTCACGCCACGGCTTGACATTGCATCTGGAATCACAGGTATAACAAAGTAGTCGCTAGCAGCGAGCGCATTCTGGCTAACTAGTTTTGTTGCAGGCGGGCAGTCAAAAATAATGTAGTCGTATTTGTCGTCCGCTTCGACTACATCGAGCCATTCTGCGATCAGAGTGCGTTTGTGCCACTCGGAAAGCATAGCTGATCCCATAGTCGTAGACGCCATTTCAATCTCAGTGTCATCAAGCTCAAACTGAGCCGGAACCAAGTCCAAGTTCGGGTAGAAGTTGTACCGAGCATCACGACTGTGGAGGACGTTTTTGTGAATTATTTCATCCCCCGGCATTGACACCCTACGATTGCAAAACGACTCAAAGATAACGTTGCAGGTCTTCCTGTCGGCCGTCGCTTTATCCCAAAGATTCCCCCCCATCATTACGATTGAAAGGCTTGATTGATGATCAACATCTACCACTAAGACTTTAGACTTCGTCGCCAACAAAGTTGCAAGGTGGAATGTGAGAGTAGACTTTCCTACCCCGCCTTTGAAGTTGATTACTGACACCTTGACTGCCATTAGTCCCCCTTGTGTGTTGGAAGGCGACGTGCGCGTCCCCCTCAATGCGCCACTCTACTGCACTGCAAGTATGACTCACTTGGCACACACTGCAAGTCAACACCTGCGGTCGGAGCTATCGCGGTGAGTTCAATTTTGCATTTGCGACGCGGTTTGAAGGCCAGAGGATTGTCAGAGCTTCGTTGCTGCAGGCGTCAAGATGCAGCATCTCCTGCGTGTCGTGCAGTCATCCACTAAGAGGGGCATGGGTAGGTGTCTGTGGCCTCGCCGTGGACCCAGGGGATACGCAGGCGGGGCATTCTTCACGTGGTGTGACTGCAGACTGGGCGACCTACTCCCCCGGGATGCAATTGGATTTCGACTGCCCACCCCACCCACCCCGCCCGGCCCGGCCCCGTAGAGGCGGAGGGCGGGGTGGTGGGTCAGCCGCGATCAGGCATAGGACAGCATCGGTGTTTAACTGCCTGCTGCAGCGCCACCAGTGAGTGTGTTCACGTCCACTGTCCCCTTGTCGATTTGATACGCCTCGCCGTTGAGTACCTTTCTCAGCAAATCGACTGCTGCATCTGTGTAGCGGTGGCCTTTCTGATCTGATGCGTGCCCCAATTTGATGGCGATGTGGTACTTGTTGTCAGTAGCCTTCATGTCGTAGCCTGTTTGGTTACGCAAAAGGGCGATCAGGTCGTCAGCCTTATGCCAAGTCTTGAAGCCTAGCTGTTGTGCAACGCCAGTGAGTGCATACTTATAGTCAAGATTGACCTGTGAAGGATCAGATATCGCAGTGACGCCAAACAGCTTCGCGAATGTCTCGCCAGACTCTACAGAGTGTTCAAGTTGTTGAAAGTCAATTTCAACGTGTTTTTTGGGGATATCGGATCGAATTAACTCTACCGAGCGCGCCATCAATGCTCGCAAGAGCTTTGTATTGATCTTTTCCAGATTGCCCGCTTGTCCGAATGCCTTATATACCCATTCGAATGATGATGCGCTAATGCTCTTGATTCGAATGTTTACATCCGGTGCAACAGAGATAACTTTGTCGCGTGCTGGATACGATGTTTCGTTTATTTTGTCATTCCACTCCAGAATGTATATGTTTGGCACCAATTGAAATTCAGCCCGCACCATTCGATCAACGTCGTACAGTATGGATTTTATGTTTGGATCTTCGGCGCGGTAACCTATAAATATTAGCGGGTGTTCGATGAAGTACATAAGAAGTTTTGCACTTAGGTACTTTTGATCTTCTTCGAATCTTTGGTAGTCTGCCTCATTAATAACGATAGACTGCGGGATTGAGCGGCATCCGTGAATCTTGAAAATTTCACCGATTGACAGGTATCCCTTTCGCATGATCTGCTGACCAACAATACGCTCGTAGTCCGGAAAAAGCGGTTCAATTACTTCGTCATAATTAGTTGTGATAATCGCGTGTGCGCTGATGTTTTTTAGCGCCTCGATCTCGGCATCAAGTTCGGGAGATCCATACGATCCATCAACAGGGCCAAGATCTTCCAGAAGTTCCGCAATCTTGTGCTTGATAAAGATATCGCCAGGAGCTTCTGCCGCAAAATATTCGGGGGGAAAGGATGATCGACCTGCGCCCCAAGCCCACTCGCGATACAACTCTGTAAATGCTGAGCCAATGCGCTTGAGGTCACCGCCATGAGCTTGCTTGTAATATGCAAATTCTTTATCAATCAGCGGGCACTCATGCGCTAGCTTCGTCAGTAGCTGTTCCCAGTTTGGGCCACTGGCATACCGCTTCGTGAATCCGGACCCAACGAAAAGAATCGGCTGGCACTCAGCGTTGCTGAGAACCTCGGCTACATCTGCGCAAATTTCGTCTTGATACTGCTTGTAATCCATCGGCATTGATCGTCCCCCTTGGCTGGACCTAGTATGCATGACCTTTGAAGCGCGCACTCTGGAACATGCCTCCGTGGTCGCGGTGAGATGATTTCGACTGTTGGAGGCAACTGAACATCCAGATGGGCCGTGATTGCTGTGCTCTGAACTCTATGCTCCTCGGATGTGTAGCTTGCTTGGGTGGCCACCCCACCCGCCCGGTCCCATGGGGACAGGATGGGAGGGCGGAGTGGCGGCTCACCTGGCGCGACGTACTATGAGCCAATGGTCAGCATACCGCTGTCGTTTTGCAGCAATCGACCGGCCTCGATCAGTGCATCAATCGCTTCCCGAGCCCGGGTCGAGCGGTGCTTGCTGGACACCGCGCTGAATGCTGCTTTCACGACCTCCAGCGCTTCGTCACGGCTCACCCCTTCGAGCGGTTCACCATTGAGGCCATTTTGCATATGCAGAGTCAGTGCGAGGAGGGCTTCCTTCTGCTGTGGCGTCAGCGCAGGTGCTGTCGCAGCCTTCTCCACCTCGGGTGAGCCCTCCACTTCCATGAGCGCAGGGCCAACGATGGGCAGGCCGTAGTCATCCTCACCCAAGGCAATATTCTCGATGGTGAAGTAATACTTCTTTCCACCGGGCCCCTGGCGAGTCTTGACCAGTTCGACCATCCGCATGCCTGACTCCGTCTCATCCACCATCAGGCAGGTATCGAGGGCCGCATAGAGGCTGGAGTGACCCCGTGGGCCCCGCTCTTTGGCTTTGCCGGTGTGGTGGGTGAGCACGACAGCCGCCCCTGTCAGATTGATGAGCAGGTTGGCATGCGCGATCACCATCCCCATGTCGGTGGAGAGATTCTCGTCACTGCCAGGGGTAGCACGGTTCAAGGTGTCGATGAAGATCACATCCACGCCACCAGCTTGATTGACGTGGTTTGCAAGGTCTTCGACGGAATCCCTGTCATTCAAGCGCCATGGCCTTGTCAGGAACATTGCGTCCGGTGCCGGAAATGACCACCCTGGATGGTGCTGCTCAATGGCCTCCAGCCGGGGCTTGAGGTCGCCTTCCAGATTGACGTACAGCATGCGAGCGCGCTTCGGAATTGCGTGACCGAATACCACGGGCCCATTGAGCAAGGCCGCGCCCAGGTGCAACTGGAACACAGATTTACCGCTGCCAGATGGCCCGGCAATCATGACGAGCTGTCCCTTGCTGATCAGTCCATGGATGAGCGGAATCGCGGATGGCTCGGCCTGTACATCGGCGCGGGTGAGCAACCCGAATTCCCGTGCCTGTTTGGGCAGCCGCACTGGATCGCTGTCTTCGTCGATCTTCAGCTCAGATTCTGGCAAGCTGGGCTCCGGCCGTTCGTGGTCAGCATGGGGCGCATCGTCTTGCACGGTGCCTGGAGGTTGGGCCTCGGTTGAGGGCGCGAGCAGTTTTTCCGCCTCCAGACTCGGCGTATCGCGAGAGGCTCCGGCGTCCTTTGCTTCCTCAGGGATAGCTTCGGTCTTGCTCCCCAAAATTTCGGCCACCATAGCTGCTGCAAACGGATTGGAGCGCCTGCTGGTCGGCTGGTTCTCTGCCGACAACTCGGCGGCTTCTTGCTCCCTACGCCGAGCGGTGAACATGATGGCGGCAGATTTCAGGGGATCGGTCTCGGAGTTGTCCGAGGGAATGATGTGCTGGTTCAGCATCTCTTGTTTCCTAGCAAATATTGGATGGGCATGCGCAAGATGCGGGAGTCGGGCGTGCTATTGCCCTGCCTTCCTGGCATCTGCGACATGCGGGTATGGATGAGGGCTGGGCCCCTATCGCTTCAGATCAGGCCTTCTTGCCCCCCGTGTTTGCGGGAGGTAGCCTTCTTGCGGGCCAGATGGCGCTTCTTCGCCGTCCGCTTGCCCGGCCCGGTCTGATCGACTTGCGAGCGGGTGCTGCCGTTGCGGAGATCCATCCGCCACAGGAGATCGCCCACCGAGTCCACGCGATCCATGAGGTCGCGCTGTACGGCGATCTGCTGCGTCAGCAGTTGGTTTTGCTGCATGACACAGGCGGTCAGCAGAGAGAGGGTGAATTGATCTTCGTAGATCATGATTTGCTCCTAGTAGTGCCAGGAGACAAAGGGCCCCTGACTACCTATAAGTGCGAAATCAAAATTGATAGCAGCCCTCTCAACCCCCAAAAACTGCCAAAAATCGCGCTCAAATTTTCAGCGCATCGAAAAATATCTAAGTAAATCAATGGCTTGCTTGCATCATGCCCATATTGCATTGGGATATGTCGCTTTCACATGTGCGGCTAATTCGCTTAGATGGTGAGTTATTCCATCACTTTGAGTTATGTAATTAAGTGAGTGTGCGCTTGCATCAATTGAGGGTTGATTGCCTTGTGTTTGCGCCTCCAGGGTGGTGCAGGTGTCTCGGCGACGGGACAGACTCAGCCAGGGAGAGCGCTGGTGGGTAGTGCGAGGGGGAGAGGTGCAGGGCTGTTTACGCGGCCATACCGGGGATCAGATCGCGGAGGCGGGGTGGTCTTCGGTGGCGGCCCCTTGTGGCAACATCATCTGGAAACGGTGGATGTGTCCGTTCCTATATTCAGCCAGCCATGAACCTTAATGAGATCACCCGCGCAGAGATTGCATCCCCGTCAGATCTGATGACATGGGCCGAGCATCTAGAGCGACTGAATCTTGAGCAAGGGCCAATGCTCTTCAGAGGGCAAGCCGAGACATATACAAACCTTCAACCAACATTGGCCCGTGCTACCCAAGGTGGTGCGCACGACGCTGCCGCGTTGTTAGAGCGGCAACTGATCAGGAATTTCCGGACGCACTATCGTGACCTCAAGACGTTGCCTGCTGATATGCCATCGGCTGATGATGTAGTGGCGCGATCAGATGTTGACGTGCTGAGTCTTATGCAGCACTACGAGGTACCGAGTCGGTTACTTGATTGGTCCGCGAGTGTGTGGGTGGCCGCCTATTTCGCGTGTGCGTCCAGCGCCAGCAAGGATGCGGAGCTTTGGTTTGTGGATAGCTCACTACTTGACTTGACGCCAGATGAGCTGCCAGCGTCGGCAGTGCGGGAGCGCATTGCCGCCTCGATTGGCGGACGCCCTGCTGAGTACCACCCGAGATGGGGGATGCCGTTACTAGCGGTAGTCGAGCCCGCGTCCAATGCGCGCCTCGCAGCTCAGCATGGGCGATTGACGGCAAGCGACAATGCAACTGTTGACCACGCCCAGCTCCTTTGGAGGCTCGCTACCTTACGTCACGGAAATGAGCGTACAGGTCAATCGTTTGGTCGTCACATCATCCGGGCCAGCCGCAAGCGAGACATCTTGAGATTTCTGTCCGAGGAGAAGGGCGTGAGTGCGAAATCTCTGTTTCCGGACATCGTTGGCCTTGGGCGGTTCCTACGATGGGAGTTTGAGGCGCTACGGACTGAGCTGTACTAGGGTGCTCTGGCGCTTCTTATCCCTCAGTCCCATAGCTGTTACACACACTCGTCAGGGTGTGTCCTGTTGTTTCGGCCAATGACCACGCTCTTTCAGGGTATAGATGGGGTAGCGGGTGGATTTCCACCGCTCCAGCTCGATCCCACAGACCTCGCAGTCAGCTGAGTCATCATCTTTGACCGGGACCTGGTGGTGCTTCACGGCATAGATCGAGCCACACTGCGGACACTGTTTATCCGCGCCCTCACTGATTGCCCAGGTCGCCATGATCCATCCTCGGTAGTTGCGTTAGGCATAGCTTAGCCGCTCGTCCGAGAGTAGTGACAACCCATCATGCTACCCACCATCCCGGATGAGGCCGCTGTGGCTGGGGAGGCCGGGGTGCAGCACGCCATCGGGCTGCTACGCGACGAGGTGGACCGCAACCTCGCCATGCTGGGTGCCACAGCTTGCACTGACCTGGGGCCTGGGCACATCGTTCGCCGACACGGCTGAGGCAGACGGAACATGCGGGAGCCGCCCGTCTGAGCGCCGGAAAACCTTGCTATAATCGCAGCTTCGACTCACAGGAGAGGTGGCAGAGTGGTCGAATGTACCTGACTCGAAATCAGGCGTAGTGGCAACACTACCGTGGGTTCGAATCCCACCCTCTCCGCCAGTATCCAAAGGGTTTGCTGCTATGAAAATAGAAGCAAACCCTTTCTGGTTTCTGGGCCTCCTTGCCCACGCTTTCCCTTCCCAATTGTTCTTCAGCCGACCCGGACCTGGTTGCGGCCTTGTGCCTTGGCCTCGTAGAGGGCGGCATCGGCGCGTGCGATCAGGGCATCGACCGATTTGTCGCCCGGCTGTGCCGTGGTCACCCCGATACTCACGGTGCAGTGCGGCAGGCCTGCGGCCTCCGGGGTGGCTTCGAGTGCTGCGCGCATGCGTTCGGCCACGGCCTGTGCGTCGGCGCTGGCGGTTTCTGGCAGCAGCACCACGAATTCCTCGCCCCCATAGCGTCCGAGCCGGTCGGCCGATCGCAGGTGCGAATGGGCAAGCTGCACGAAGTGTGTGAGGACCTGGTCACCCGCAAGATGGCCATGCGTATCGTTGATGCGCTTGAAGTGGTCGATGTCCAGGATCAGTAGCGAAAACGGTTTGCCATAACGGCTCCAGCGGGCCAGTTCGTCGGCGCAGGCCGCCAGCACCGCCCGGCGGGTGTGTGCCCCCGTCAGGGAATCGTGGGTGGCCAGATGCTCAAACTCTGCGCGCACGCGCTCGCCGGCCATCAGCAACACCCCGATGCTGACGAGCAGCACCGAAAAGCTGAAGGCGGCGATGTAGAGGGTCTGGACGAAGGACTGCGCGAAGCGCTGGGTGTCTGCCTGGTCCAGCCACAGGGTGGAGACGGCACGGCAGACCAGTACCGCTGCCTGCCCCCATAGCACCATGGCCGTGAAGCGGGGGGCGAAGCCCCGGTTGCCATGGCGGCCCAGCAGGCGCGCATGTTCTGCCACGATCGCTGCCAGGGTGCCGCTGAAGACCAGCACCCGGATGCGGTAGTCGGGGTAAGCATGCATGAAGAAGGCAAGGGTGAGCAAAACCGCCGCGATCACCGCAGCCCAGCGGCGCCCTGAGGATGGCAGGCCATACAGCTGCTCGCTTCCCAGCAGGAACAGCGTGACGCCCACCAGCAGCAGTGCGTTGCCCGTCAGGGCCACGAGGGTGGGTGGGAGCACGCCGTCCAGGCCATAAAACAGGGTGGAACTGGCGCACAGCAGGGGCGCAGCGCCCCAAAGCCGCATGCCCCGGATCGACGGCGGGTAGCTGCGTCGCAAGCCCAGCAAGACCAGCCCCATCACGATGCCGATCAGACCCGCCATGATGGTCAGGGAGCGAAGGTCAAGACTGAGCATGAATGAGGGAGGGGGCTGGCGAAATGCCTGGGTTGGGGGACGAGGGCCTGCAAGGCGCGACCATCGCCTGGGGTAGTCATGCAGCGCCATTGCACCGTTCTGGTGCAATTCTAGGGGGCTGATCGGGCTGGAGTATGTCCAGCTTGGTATACCGTCCAGCAGCTTTTGCTGATTGCTCACGGGCATGGGGGGTGGGGCTGGCGTGTTGAGCCGCCGGGCCCTCACCGCCAGAATGGAGGGCTGCGCGGTTTGCGCCTGATGCCCGGAAAGAACCCTGTATGTCCCCAGAACTGC
The DNA here is from genome assembly GCF_051942715.1 of Acidovorax sp. BL-A-41-H1. Taxonomy (NCBI): domain Bacteria; kingdom Pseudomonadati; phylum Pseudomonadota; class Betaproteobacteria; order Burkholderiales; family Comamonadaceae; genus Acidovorax; species Acidovorax sp. BL-A-41-H1. The sequence goes on from NZ_JBPVJQ010000015.1 coordinate 89,181, forward strand.
CGACAAACCCTCCCATCCGCCTGACCCAATACAGCCATGGCGCAGGCTGCGGCTGCAAGATCAGTCCCCAGGTGCTGGACGTGATCCTGGCGGGCAGCGGGGCGCAGAACCTGGACCCCCGGCTGTGGGTGGGCAACACCTCCCGCGACGATGCGGCCGTGTATGCGCTGGATGGCGAGCGCGGGGTGGTGTCCACCACCGACTTCTTCATGCCCATCGTGGACGACCCCTTCGACTTTGGCCGCATCGCCGCCACCAATGCCATCAGCGACATCTACGCCATGGGGGCCGACCCGCTGATGGCGATTGCCATCCTGGGCTGGCCGGTGAATGTCCTGCCTCCGGAGGTCGCGCGCGAGGTGGTGCGCGGCGGGCGTGCCGTGTGCGATGCGGCGGGCATTCCGCTGGCGGGCGGGCATTCCATCGATGCGCCGGAGCCCATCTTTGGCTTGGCCGTGACCGGGGTGGTGGAGAAGCGCCACCTCAAGCGCAACGACACCGCCACGGAGGGTTGCCGGCTGTACCTGACCAAGCCGCTAGGCATTGGCATCCTGACCACGGCCGAGAAAAAAGCCCGGCTGCGCCCGCAGGACGTGGGCGTGGCGCGTGACCTGATGTGCGCGCTGAATCAACCCGGCAGCCGGTTTGGCCGGCTCGCGGGGGTCATGGCGATGACCGACGTGACGGGCTTTGGCCTGCTGGGGCACCTGGTCGAGATGGCCGAGGGCAGTGGCCTGAGCGCCGAGATCGACTACGCCGCCGTGCCGCGCCTGGCGGGGGTGGAGCACTACATGGACCAGGGCTGCGTGCCCGGTGGCACGCTGCGCAACTTCGACAGCTACGGCGCCAAGATTGCGCCTCTGACCGACGAGCAGAAGCACCTGCTGTGCGACCCGCAGACCAGCGGCGGGCTGCTGGTGGCCGTGAGCCCCGAGGGCGAGGACGAGTTCCTGGCGGTGGCAAGCGGGCTGGGCCTGGCGCTGGCCCCCATTGGCCGGATGACGGAGCGGAGCGCCCTGGCCGTGGTGTTGCGCTGATGCTGGCTGCTCTGTCGGACTTCCGGCACCTGTTTCTGAACGGTGTGCCCATGATGGATGTGCGTGCGCCGGTGGAGTTTGCGCAGGGCGCGTTCCCCGGGGCGGTCAACCGCCCGCTGATGAATGATGGCGAACGCCAGCAGGTGGGCACCTGCTACAAGCACAAGGGCCAGGATGCGGCGATTGCCTTGGGGCACCAGCTGGTGTCTGGGGCCACCAAGCAGGCCCGCATTGCGGCCTGGGCAGAGTTTGCACGGGCCCACCCGGAGGGCGTGCTCTATTGCTTTCGGGGCGGCCTGCGGTCCCAGATTGTCCAGCAGTGGCTGAAAAGTGAGGCGGGCATCGACTACCCCCGTGTGCGCGGCGGTTACAAGGCCCTGCGCAGCTTTCTCATCGAGACCCTGGAGGCGGCCTCGGCGCAGTGCGGTTTTGTGGTGCTGGGCGGTCTCACCGGCACCGGCAAGACCGAGGTGATTGCGAAACTGGCCCACGGGCTGGACCTGGAGGGGTTTGCCAACCACCGGGGCTCCAGCTTTGGCCAGCGTGTGAGCGGCCAGCCTTCGCAGATCGATTTCGAGAATCGGCTGGCCATTGACCTGCTAAAAAAGCGCGACCGAGGGCATGGAGCGTTTGTGATCGAAGACGAGGGGCGGCATGTGGGCAGTTGCTCCGTGCCGCTGGCGCTGCGGCAGCGGCTGGAGCAAGCCCCCATCGTGTGCCTGGACGACGGCTTTGATGCCCGGGTCGAACGCATCCTGCAGGACTATGTGGTGCTGCAATGCGCTGACTTCGTGGCGGCCCATGGCGAGGCGGTGGGCACTGATCTGTTTGCGGCCCGCTTGCTCGAAAGCCTGGACAAACTCGCCAAGCGCCTGGGCGGCGACCGGCACCGGGCGCTGCGCGCGACCATGCTGGCGGCGCTGGCGCGGCAAAAGGACCATGCAGACCCCGCGCTGCACCGGGGCTGGATCGCCCCGCTGGTGCGCGATTACTACGACCCGATGTATGCCTACCAGCAACGCCAGCGGGCGGGCCGCATCGTGTTCCAGGGCGACCGGCGGGCGGTGCTGGATTACTTGCGTGCATCTGCTTCCACCGCAGGCACGGTGGGCGCGGCAGATGCGGCAGGCGGGAGGGCGGTTTAGCCGCCGTTGTCTTCCGGCCCGTGCTCGCTGCGGGGCAGCACCAGCCGGAACTCGGCGCCGCGCCCTGTGTCGCTGTCCACCTCCAGGCTGCCACCGTGGCGCTGCACCACGGTGGCCACCAGCGCCAGGCCCAGGCCCACGCCCTGCACGGCAGGGTGGCTGCGGTCGTGCAGCCTTTGGTAAGGGGTGAAGAGCTTGTCCTGCAGTTCGGGCGCAATGCCGGGGCCCTGATCACGCACCGACACCACCCAGTGCGGGCCCCGTTCTGCGATGGCGCACTGCACTACGCCGCCCTCCGGGCTGAATTTGATGGCGTTGTTGATCACATTGGCCAGGGCGCGGCGCAGCAGGGCCTGGTCCCCCAGGCACAGGGCGGCGTCGGGGGAGGCGATGGTGCGCACATCCACCTGCTTGTCACGGGCCAAGGCCCAGAGGTCGTCGGTGGTTTCGGCCAGCAGCGCGACCAGATCGATCGGCGCCATGCGGTACTCCTGTGCCTGTGCGCTGGCCAGCTGCACGAAGCTCTCGGCCATGCCCAGGGATGCCTGTGCATAGCGCTCGATGCGCCGCAGCAGTTCATCGTCTGCCATCCGGCCGGGGTAGGCGCGCTGCATCTCCAGCAGTGTGAGGATGGAGGCGTTGGGCGCACGGATGTCGTGCGATATGAAGTGCATCGCCTGGTCGCGCTGCTGCAGGGCACGGCGCATGTCGGTCAGGTCCACCAGCGTCAGCAGCCAGCCTGCGTTGGCCAGGTCGGTGAAGGGCTTGCACTGCACCAGCAGGCTGCGGCCCTGCGCATCGGTGCCTTCGCTGTGTTCAGGCAGTGTTCTTTGGTGCAACTGTTCCCGCGTGATGAGTGGCTGGCGGCTGCCCGCATGCACCAGGTCGGCCAGCAGATCGACCACCGACTGGCCCTGCAGCGCGGCCTCTGCGCCGCCGCCCAGGTGCTCGCGGGCGGCCCGGTTGGCCAGCAGGATCTGGCCCTCGGGGTCGCAGACAAGGCTGGGCGAGGGTAACTGCTGCAGGCTTTCGCTCACGAAATGGTGCAGGTCGCGCAACTGGCGCGACGCGCGCTCGACCGCGTTGATGCGCCGTTCCAGAAAATCGGCCGAGTCCCCGGGGCGCCTGCGCAGCCGCATCGACAGGCCCTGGCGTTGCAGGTTCTCCATCTCCAGCCGCAGAAAGTGCGCCGCAGCACTCAGACGCCGCCAGCTCCACAGCGGGTAGGCCAGCACCAGCCCCAGCAGGGCAGCCGCCGGGGCAAACTGCAGGCCCGCCCACCAGGGCAGGCAAACGCTCAGCACCAGGGTGCCCACGGCCAGTGCTGCGCTGGTCAGCAGCGCTGCCAGGGGGCCAATCAGCAACAGGGCCAGCAGGGCTGCCGCCACAGGCACCAGGTTGAACAGGGTATTGAGCGTGCGCGAGGCAGGCACGATCTGCTCGTCCAGCAGGCGTGCATCCAGCACATGGGCCACCACCTCCACCCCCGGCATCAGGCGCGACTGCTGGCTGACCGGCGTGGCAAACATATCGCCCAGCCCCGATGCGGCGGCGCCCACCAGCACGTATTTGCCCCGGAAGGCATCGGCAGGCACCGCGCCGCGCAGGACGTCGATGTAGGAGTAGGTGGTGAACTGCGAGGGGCCGCCTGCGTAGGCGATCAGGGCCCGGTCGGTGCGCTCCCAGGGGCCTGCATCGGCGGCAAGGGCTGCTGGGCGGGGGCAGGGCGCCGCGCCAGATTGCCGCGCCTGCGCCACACATTGCAGGGCCATGCTGAAGTGGTGCCAGGGCGCGGCGGCCGGGCCTTCGCGCAGGTACAGGCTGCGCACCACCCCGTCGCCGTCGGGGGCTACATGCACATGGCCCAGGTCGGCGGCGGCCTGGGCAAATGTGGGCCAGGGCAGGTCGGTGGCGTTGCCCGTGGGTCCATAGCCGCGCCGCAACACGGGCAGCACCACCCGCCCGCTGCGCCGGATGGCGTCGGTGAGCAGCAGGTCGTCCTCGGGGTAGTCTAGGTCGGCTTCGTTGAACAACACGTCCATGCCGATCACATGCGGGTTCTGCGCCGAGATCCGCGTGATGAGTTCGGCATGCAGGGCCCGGCGCCAGGGCCAGCGGCCGATGGCGGCAATGCTGGGGTCGTCAATGGCCACGAGCACGATGTCCGGGTGCGGGGCGCGAGAGACCAGGCGCAGCCCGGCGTCCTGCACGAGGTGGTTCACCCGGCCCAGGCTCTCAGGCGTGCTGAGCCATGCCACCAGGGCCAGCAGCACAAGGGCCAGCACCGACCATTCCAGGCGGCGCCTGCGGCGGCGGCTGTGGGCAATGCTCAGCATGGGGCGGTGTTAGCGCCCGGGCGGGGCGCTGCAAAGGGGCATGTGCCGTCGGTGCCCGCCAGGGCACAGCGGCTGCAATGCGCGCTCAAGGGCGCCCCACCGGCGCTCCGCTGGAGGTGGACACCGGCAGCCCGGCGCCGGTGCGGATGCCCGTGCCTACGCGGATTTTGCGGGGCTGCGAGAACTCGCTTTCCAGGCCACTGGGGTCCAGCACCTGGATGCGCACCAGGTACTCGCCTGCGGGCAGGTTGCTGCCAGTCCAGCTGGGGGCGTCCAGCACTGTGTCCTGGGCGGGTTGGGCAAAAGCTGCGTCCGAGGCAGCGGCCAGCTGCAGCCGGAAGCGCTGGCCCGGCTGGGCCGGCCAGTGCAGGCGCACCGTGGGTTCGCCGTCGTCTGCCTGCAAGGCCTGCAGGGACAGCGTGGCCGGGCGCTCGGCCACGGTGAAGGGTTGCGGCGGGGCAAACGGGCCCTGGTCGGCCTGGCCGCCCTGCAACTGCTGAACGCTGGCCATGCGCCAGAAGTAGTTGCCCACGGGCAGGGCGCCAATGGGCAGGCGGCATTCGTCCAGGCGCTGTTCGTCGCGCAGGGGCTCGGAGAACTTCGCATCGGCGGCCACCTGCACGCGGTACCAGCGCACGCCAGGCACCTCGGTGCAGCGCAGCTCGGCCGCGCCGCTGGGCACCACGGCGCCGGGCGCGGGGGACTGGTGCAGCGGTGCCACGGGCCGGGTTTTGATGGTGAAGGGCTGCACGGCGGGCTGGCCTGCAATCCCGGCCTCGTCCACGGCCCGCACGGCCAGGTAATAGCGGCCGTCTTCGAGTGTTTTCCAACGCAGGCGCCCATCGGCAAAGCTGCCGTGGCGCAGCACCTGGGTGAGTGTTTCGTCCTGCGCCACCTGGGCCACATATCGCGTGGCGCCCGGGGTGGTGGGCAGGTCGATGGCCAGCAGGCTGGCATCGCCCAGCATGGTGGGCATGCCCGAGGTGTCGGGCGGTGGCAGCAGGGGGCGGGCTGGGCCCACGGTGCCATCGGTGGCCACGGCCAGGCCCTGGCCCGGCGCCAGCAAGGCGGTGGGGGCGGTCAGCGATGCGCCGGGGTGGCTGTCGGTGTCGCGCCGGGACTGCACGGCCACCGAGCCGTTGAGCACCGAGGCCGTGGTCTGGCCCGAGTCCGCCATGGCCACGCTGAAGTGGGTGCCGCGCACGCTGGTCACGGCCAGCGGGGTGCGGATTTCGAACCGGCGCAGGGGTTCGTTGCTGGGGGGCACGGTCGATTCCACGCCGCCCTTGTGCATCTCCAGCACAGACTGCACGCTGCCCGCGCGGCCACGGCGGCGCAACTGCCGCAGCTGCAGCTCAGACTGCGCCTGCACCCGGACCACCGTGCCATCGGCCAGCTTGACGGCCACAAAGGATTCCGGGCCCACCTGCAGCGACGTGCCTTCCTCCAGCTTGCCGCCAGGGCTGACAGGTGCGGGAGCATCACCGGCCCGCGCCTGTGCCGTGACGGCACCTTGCACGAACTGCACCGTGGCCGACTCGCTGGGCTGCAGGCGCACCGGGATCCAGATCACCGAGCCCGGCTGCAGGCGCCGGGGATCTGCCACCTTGTTGCGGGTCTGCAGCTGCTGCCACTGCCGGGGTGCGGCCAGGTAGTCCCGGGCCAGGCCTTCCAGGGTGTCCCCCTCCTTGACGATGTGGGCCACCTCATCCCCCTGGGAGGAGTGCGGGCTGGCCTGTGCTCCCCGGGCTGCAAGGCCTGTGAGGGTCACCAGAGCCAGCGCAGCGGCAGTGCAGGGGGTCCAGCGGATGTGCGGGATGGTGGGGGTCAAGTCAAGTCTCCTTCATGCGGCCCGGAGCAGGCGAGGCCGCTTGTGGCGGGGCCTGCGGGGTTCTTTCATGTCTGGGTCAGCCTTTGCGCTGGGCTTCGACGGCTTCAAAACGGTAGCCTACGCCATACACCGCCGTGACGATGAATCCATTGGCCGGGCGCAGGTCCAGCAGGGTGCGCAGGCGCGAGATGTGGGTGTCCAGCGAGCGCGACATGACGTCCGCCACCTGGCCCCAGACGATTTCCTTGAGGTGGTCGCGCGACAGCAACCGGCCCATGTTCTGGAACAGGAACAGCGCGAGGTCGTATTCGCGGTTCTTGAGCTCCACGGGCACACCGTCCATTTCGATGGCGCGGGTTTCGGGTAGAAACCGGTAGCGGCCAAACTCCAGCACGCTGGCTGCGTTGTCGGGGTAGGCACGGCGCAGCAGCGCGGCTACGCGGGCGTTGAGTTCGCCGATGCGCACAGGCTTGACCATGAAGTCGTCGGCCCCGCTGGCTAGGCCTTCGACGATGTCGCGCTCTTCCTGCCGGTTGGTCACGAACAGGATGGGCAACTGCGCGGCCACGTTCTTGCGCACCCAGCGCACCACCTCGGGCCCGGTGGTGTCGGGCAGGTGCCAGTCCACGATCAGCAGGTCAAAGGTTTCGCGGCGCAGCGTGCGCAGCAACTCGGCGCCCGTCAAATGCGTGTGGCAGACATGGCCCATCGCCTCTGTGGCCTGCTTGATCAGATCCAGCTGAAGCGCATCGTCGTCCAGAGCGGCTATGCGCATGGTGTCTCCCATCGAAATCGAAGCCGGGAATTATTCGCGATATCCCGCGCCTGGCCTAGTGGCCCCGCGCGCGTGGGCAGGTGGTTTGACATTTGTTAACCCTTTGTTGTGTGTGGCAGACGCAGGGGGCGCCATCAGGGCGATGGCGGCCAGGGTGCTGCCATGGGGGCGATTTCGCGCACCAGCCGCATGCCGACCAGCGGATACCGCGTCTGTGGCGTGTTCCAGTTGCGAAAGCCGCAACGTGCATAAAACGACCAGGTATGCCACGAGCCGCCCCTGCGCACCCGCACACCGCCCTCGGCCGGGCCCTGGGGGTCGGCCTCTGGCGAGTGGGCGTAGTAGTTGTCGTCGTGCCAGTCTGCCACCCATTCCCAGGCGTTGCCCAGCATGTCGTGCAGGCCAAAGGCATTGGCGGCATAGCTGCCCACAGGGGAGGTAAAGGCATGACCGTCGCTGCCCGCCAGCGCATGATTGCGCCAGCGTGGCCACAGGGGGGCGGCGTCCTGGTCAAAAGTGTTGGCCACCCGCACCAGGCCTTGCGGATCGTCGCCATGGGGATAAAGGGTGCGGGTGCCCGCGCGGCAGGCGTATTCCCACTCGGCCTCAGTGGGCAGGCGGTAGTGGTGGCCTTCGGTGCGGCTCAGCCAGCGCGCCAGGGCCTGGGCGTCGTTCCAGGTGATGTTGACGACCGGGTGGTCCGGGCCCTGCGCAAACCCGGGGTTGCGCCATGAGTACCGGGGCAAGCGCCCCTCGAACGCGTCGCCGCGCGGGGTGGTGGCAGGGTCGTACTGGGGGTTGTAGCCATAGCCTCCCGTGCCATCGGCCTCGGACTCAGGCTGGTAGCCCGAGGCTTCGACAAACCGCTGGAACTGCCGCACCGTGACCTCGTGCTGGCCCAGGTAGAACGCGCGGCGGATGTGCACTTCATGGGTGGGCGCTTCATCGATCAGGTCGGTGAAGCGCTTTTTCTCCAGCTGCGGGTAGGTCTGGGCTAGCATCTCCACCGGGGGCAGGCCCCCCATCCAGAACCGGCCCGCAGGCACCTGCACAAACACCATGCCCAGGCTGTTGACCCAGGTGGAGGCGGCCGGGGGCTCCGGGCGAGATGCGTGCTGGCATCCCGCCAGCAGCGCGGCAAGAGCCATCAGGGCCCCACGGGCGCCCGCACGGCGGGTGCGTACGGTGCGGGCTGCGGGCATCAAGGTTTGTCGGGCAGTTCGCTCACACACTCAAAAACCAGGCGCGAGCCATCGTTGCGCAGCAGCTTGGCGTGCAGCGCCAGGCGCTGGCATTCGCGGCTGGCGGTGGCGTAGGCCTGGGAGGTGTCTGGGCCGTACACCGGCACGCTGAAGGTGCGGTCCCGTCCCGAGGCCATGGGCCCGGAGGGGTGGTGGGGCTGGGTGGCATTGCAACCGGCGAGCAGGGCCAGCACAGAGACCGAGGCAAACAGCAGTTTCATAGGGTTCTCCAGATCAGTCCAGGCGCCCAGTTTAAGGGCCGGGTGCAAGGAAGCGGCCGCTGGGCACGTTTGCGTATATCCCCGCTGTGCACGGGGCGGATGACGCACTACAGTGTGTTCACCATGCTGGGCTGCATCGTGTGGCGCCAGCCAAAGAGGGGGCGGGATGGCAGGCACGCAATCACCGGTCACACAAGACGCCTGGCGCGCCTGGGCGCTGCGGGTGCTGTGGGCACTGGGCCTGCTGGCCCTGCTGCAGGCGCTGCCGGTGTGGGCCCCGCTGCAGCGGCTGGAATACGACCTGCTGGCCAGCCTCACCGCCCCGGTGCGGCCCGATGTGGGTGTGCTGGTGGTGGGACTCGACGAGCCCAGCCTGGCCGCGCTGGACATGAGCCCGCCCCTGCCGCGCCGCCTGCATGCGCAGCTGGTGGACGCCGTATCGGCCGCAGGCGCCGCCGCGCTGGGCATCGACATGCTGTTTGCCGCACCCCAGACGACCGAGGACGACGCGGCCCTGGCCCTGGCGCTGCAAGGGCGTTTGCCCGTGGTGCTGGCCACGGCCGAGGTGGAGGTGCCCAGCTCGCAGGTGGCGCAGTACCGGCAGACCGTGCCCTCCGTGTTCCCCCATGCCCGGTTTGGCAGTGTGGCCGTCGAGCCGGATGGCGACGGCGTGCTGCGCCGCGCCCCGGGGCACGATGCCGCACTGTGGCGCGTGCTGGCCGAGGCTGCAGGGCGTGTGGTCACTCCGCCGCCCGAGGGCGCGCTGCTGCGCTACTACGCGCCCGAGCTGCCCCTGCCCTACGCCCACTACACCCAGGCGCTGGAGCCCGCGCGCATGCTGGCGCCGGGCGCCTTGCAAGGCAGGGTGCTGCTGCTGGGGCAGAACACGCCGGTGGACGGCGTGGACCAGTTCGCCACCCCCTTGCATATGCTGGGGGCGGGCACCCAGTCGGGTGTGCTGGTGCATGCCACGGCGCTGATCAACGGGCTGGCGGGCGACTGGATCCGGCCCGCGCACCCCCTGGGGCCGTTCGTGCAAGCCGTGCTGGCGGTGGGCGCGGTGGCAGCGCTCACACGCCGCTGGCGCGGGGCGCGGGCCGCATGGCTCAGCGCCGTGCCGGCGCTGCTGGCCGTGGCGGGCGGGTGGTGGGCCCTGGTGGCGGGCCTGTGGTGGAGCGCGCTGCCCACGCTGGCAGGCCTGGCGCTGCATTTCAACGTGGGGGCGGCTGACAGCTATTGGCGCGAACACCGCCGCCGCGAGCAGCTGCGCGCAGACTTTGCCCGCTATGTGCCGCCCGCAGTGGTCGATGCGCTGGTGGCCGAAGGCGCGGCCCCGGTGCTGCAAGGCGAGCGCCGCGTGTTGACCCTGCTGTTCTCCGACCTGGCCGGCTTCACGGCCGCCAGCGAGCGCCTGCCGCCCGAGGCCGTGGCCCAGGCCCTCAACGCCTATTTCTCGCGCATGACCCACACCGTGCACCAGCATGGCGGCACGCTCGACAAGTTCATTGGCGACGCCGTCATGGCCTTCTGGAATGCGCCCCTGCCCGAGCCTGCCCATGCGGCGCGCGCACTGGCCTGTGCCCAGGCCATGCAGGCCGAGATGGTGGCCCTGCGCGCCCAATGGGCGGGCACACCGTTTGCGCAGGTGCAGCTGCGCATCGGCCTGCACACGGGCGAGGCGGCGGTGGGCCACCTGGGCTCGCACGAACGCTTTACTTACACCGCCGTGGGCGACGCAGTGAACACCGCCGCGCGGCTCGAAGGGGCCAACAAGGCCTTTGGCTCCAACATCCTGCTCTCCGGCGCCACGCGCGCGGCCCTGCCCGCCGGGGCCCCCGAGCACGCGCACCTGCTCTGGCTCGACACCGTGGTGCTGGCCGGGCGCAGTGCGGGGCTGGATGTGTACACCCCATGCGACGACGCCACGCTGGTGGCCACCAGCCAGGCGCTGCACCACCACCTGCAGGCCGCTGAGTGGGCTGCGGCCCTGGCCTGCTGCGCCCAATGGCAGGCCCATGCGCACCACCAGGCGCCACAGTGGGCGCAGCACGCCGAGCAACTCCAGGCCCGGGTGCTGGCCCTGGCCGATACCGCATCGCAGGCCCCGGCCACGCCACCGTCTTTTGGCGCCCGTGCACTCGACAAATAGAAGACTCCGAACCTCCCGATGAAAGGCCACACCATGCCATCCCATCGCCGCTTCTTCCGTTGGACCCGTCTGGGCCTCGCGCTCGGTGCGATGGGCAGTGCCACCGCCTGGGCGCAGTGCGCAGGCGGCGCACCCGTGCCCGGCGCGTCGGCAGCGCAGATCGTGGCGCTGGCGGGCCAGGGCCAGACCCGCGCGCCCGGTGTGGAGCCCTGGTCGCCCGCCGCACTGGCGCAGCAGCTCGGGGCCGGGGCCGACATGCGCACGCTGGCGCTGTCGTCCGCCGCCCTGCTGCTGGCCGACCGCACCCAGATCCGCATGTCGGCCAGCGCCCAGGTGCGGCTGTGCGAGTCGCAGCCCCAGCACACCCTGCTGGAGCTCGCCGCTGGACGCCTGTGGGCCCGCACCAAGAAAACCCCGGCCACCCTGCAGTTGCAAACCCCCGCCGCCCTGGCGGTGGTGCGCGGCACCGACTGGGACGTGGAGGTGGACGCGGCCGGGCGCACCACGCTCACCGTGCTCTCGGGCCGGGTGGATTTGTCCAACGCCCAGGGCAGCGTACAGCTGGGTCCGGCCGAGCAGGGCTTTGTGGAGCCGGGGCGGGCGCCCGTCAAGCGCGTGCTGGTCAACCCCCGCGAGCGGGTGCAGTGGGTCGCGGCCTACCCCACCGACACCACACGCTGGGCCGAATTCCAGCGCCCCGACATCGCACCCGCGCTGGCCGACCTGCGCGCAGCGCTGCAGGCAGACCAATGGAGCACTGCGCAGGCCCAGCTGCAGCAGATGGCAGCGCGGGGCGACGCCAGCGCCGTGGTGCACCTGGTGCTGGCCGACCTGGACCTGCGAAACGGCCAGATGGACGCCGCCCAGGCCCGCCTGGCCGCTGCCTGGCCGCGCACACAAGACCCGCGCATCGCCGCCCGCCGTGCGGAGCTGCTGATGGCGCTGGACCGCCCCGCCGAGGCCCGCGCCTGGCTGGACACCAGCCGCACCGCCGCCCCCGCCGCGCCCGAGCTGTTGCTGGCCGATGCCGACTGGCACCGCCTGGAGGGCCGGGGCGACGCCGCCCTGGCCCTGTACCGCCAGGCGGCCGACGCGGCGCCCGCAGGCACGGCGCCGCAGGCCGCTGCGCTGTGGGGCCTGGGCCGTGCGCTGCAGGAGCGGGGCGACCTGCATGCCGCCCGCACCACCCTGGCGCGCGCCGTGGCGCTGGCGCCCGACCATCCCGGCTACCGTGCCGAGCTGGCCACGGCCGACACCGAGGCGCTGCGGCTGGCCGACGCACGCACCGGCTTGGACGCCGCCCTGGCGCTGGCGGGCGACGACTACACCAGCCTGGCCGGTGCGGGCCTGCTGGCGCTGCAGCGGGGCGACGCCGAGGGCGCGCGCACCCAGCTGCTCAAGGCGCTGGTGATCGAACCCCGCTACGCCCGCGCCCAGGTGTGGCTGGCCGTGGCCGAGTACCGGCTGGGCGAGCTGGCCGCCGCCCTGGATTCGCTGGACCGTGCCCGCCTGGCCGACCCCAACGACCCGCTGCCCTGGCAGATCGAAGCCATCCTGCGCAACGACAGCGGCCAGCCCGAGGCCGCCATGGCCGCCGCGCGCCAGGCGCTGGTGCGGCTGCCCGCCCTCAAGTCGCTGAACCCGCTGGTGTCAGACAGCCAGGGCTCGGCCAACCTGGGCAAGGCGCTGGGCGACTTCGGGCTGGAGCACTGGGCGCGCGCCTATGCGCAGCAGTCGTACTACCCGCTCTGGGCGGGCAGCCATTTCTTCATGGCCAATCGGCACGAGAGCGACTACAGCCGCAGTTCCGAGCTGTACCAGGGCTACCTGGCCGACCCGCTGGCGCTGGGTCTGGGCGAGCGCCAGGTGCCCGTGTTGCCCACCGAGGGCCACGAAACCGTGTGGACCGCCAGCGCCGAACGCAACCCCGTGCATTCGGCCCTGGTGGGCGCGGTGACCTTGCGCGGGCTCGATGCCAGCGCGGTGCCCATGGCCTGGCTGGCACGCGCCACCGGGCTGCGCATGTGGCCCCGGGGCGGGTCGGGTTCGTACTGGATGACCGCACCCATGGCCACGCTCGGCTGGGGCGCGCGGCCCACCGACCAATTGGGCCTGTTTGTGGTGCACGACCAGGGCTGGGACCGCGTGGGCTACCCGGGCGGGCTGGACCTGGGGCCTGCGCGTTTTGACGGCGTGGCGCGCACCCACGCCGCGCGCACCGATGCCGGTGGGGCCTGGCGCTGGTCGGCCGACGCGCAGACCTGGCTCAAGGTGCACCACGTGCGCAGCACCAACACCCGCGTGCTCGACTTCGACGCCTGGGGCCCGCAGAACTCGCGGGTGCAGGACGGCATGGACGGCGTGATGCTGCGGCATGTGGTGCAACTGCCCGGGCAGCGGCTGAGTGCCGGGTGGGAAAACGTCCGCGCCCAGGCCCGCTCCGGGCTGTACGACCCCGGCACGCCCTGGGAAGCGTCGGACGGCACCACCACCGCACGTTTTGACATGCCCTGGATCACCTCCGAATGGCAGCACGGCGCCTGGGCGTGGGAGGTCGGCGCCGCCTGGCCGCGCCTGCGCGCGCGCTACGTCAACCGCTACTACAGCCAGATCACCAACGAAGACTTCTTTGCCCCCGACATCACCGAGGGCGGCCACACCCGGCGCCTGCGGCCCCGCGCCGGGTTGTCCTACCGCATGGGGCCCGGCCGTGCGCTGCACGCGGCCTACATCGAAAGCATGCACGCGCCCGCATCCCACACCCTGGCACCCGTGGCCGTGGGCGCCATCGCCATCGACCACCAGTACCAGCGCCTGGGCAGCCTGGCGCGCAAACGGGCGGTGCAGCTCGATTGGGAAATCGACGCGCGCACCTTTGCCTGGGGCGTGCTCAGCAGCCAGTCCATTGCCAACCCCACGTTTGCAGACGGCAGCTTGCTGGTACCCAACCTGGGCAGTTCGGTGTCAGACCGGGCGGGTGTGCTGGCCCCGGTGGGTGCGTCCGGGCAGGTGGTGATTGATGCCTATAACGGCAACCCTTACTTCAGCCAGGGCCGCCTGCACCAGGCGGGCGCTGCGCTGAACCGGGTGCTCACCCCGCACTGGAGCGTGCTGGGCAGCTACACCTGGGCCCAGTCGCGCAACACCGGCGTGCAACACGCGGGCAAGCTGCTGCCGGGCGTGCCGCAGCACACGGGAGTGCTGGCCAATGTCTGGCGGCACGGCGCGCGCGACCTGACGCTGGCGTCGCTGGTCTACCGGGGCTCGCGGTTTGCCGACGAGGCCAACACCCAGCCCCAGGGCGCGGGCTGGAGCTTCAACCTCGTGCTGTTCCGCGAATCGGCCGACCGCCGCTGGGCGTGGACGGGCACGCTGCAGACACCGCTGCATGGCACCGTGCGCCCCACGCTGTGGACCAGCCTGCGTTACCGCATGGATTGAGCACAGTTTTTGAGGGCTTTTTAGGCCCTCTGCGCGCGACCATTCAGCGGTTTATGCTATTAAATATATAGCACTTAAGTGTGCCGGATGCTCAGGCTGCAGCCTCTGCATGCGCGGCCAGCGCAGCCAGTGCCGCTGCCACATCGGCATCTGCCACGCCATCCACAGGCGCCCGCTGCCCCGCCAGTGCGCCCAGCCCTTCGCGCTGCAGGCGGGCGATGGCCTGGCCTGCGTCCTTGGGTGCGTCAAAACCCGTGCTTTGCAGCAGCAGGCGGCCATCGGCGTCCACCAGCTTGAAGTAGAACTTGCCATCGGCCTCGCGGTACTGCTTGAACGTGGGCAGGGCAGCCTTGGCGGCCTTCGCTGGCTTGGCGGCCGTGCTGGCCTGCGCCAGGCTGCGCAGGCCCACGGCCGAACGCAGTTCGCGGATGAACGGTGTGGCCAGCGCGCGGGCGCGCTCGGCACCGGCCAGCAGCGTGGTTTCGATGCGGGCGGGGTTGTGGATCAGGTCTTCGTACTTGGCGCGCATGGGCGCAATCACCTGGTCCACGCGCTCGAACAGCACCTGCTTGGCATCGCCCCAGGCAATGCCGTCGGCATAGGCCTTGCGCAGTGCTTCTGTTTCGTCGGCCGTGGCAAAGGCCTGGTAGATCTGGAACAGCGCCGAGCCCTCGACCTCCTTGGCCTCGCCGGGCGCGCGCGAGTCGGTGAGGATGGAGCCGATGAGCTTCTTGAGCTGCTCGCGCGAGCTGAACAGCGGGATGGTGTTGTCGTAGCTCTTGCTCATCTTGCGCCCGTCCAGGCCGGGCAGCGTGGCCACATGGTCGTCAATCGCCGCTTCGGGCAGCACAAAGTGCTCGCCATACAGGTGGTTGAAGCTGGCCGCCATGTCGCGCGCCATCTCGATGTGCTGGATCTGATCGCGTCCCACGGGCACCTTGTGTGCCTTGAACATCAGAATGTCCGCGCCCATGAGCACGGGGTACATGAACAGGCCCGCCGTCACGCCGTCGTCCTGCTCGCGCCCGGCGGCGGTGTTTTTGTCCACGCTGGCCTTGTAGGCGTGGGCGCGGTTGAGCACGCCCTTGCCGGTCACGCAGGTCAGCAGCCAGGTCAGCTCGGGGATCTCAGGGATGTCGGACTGGCGGTAGAAGGTGACCTTCTCGGGGTCCAGGCCCGCCGCCAGCCAGCTGGCCGCAATCTCCAGCGTGGAGCGCTGGATGCGCACCGGGTCCTCGCACTTGATGAGCGCGTGGTAGTCGGCCAGGAAGTAGAAGCTTTGCACGCCAGGCTGCAGGCTGGCCGCCACCGAGGGGCGGATCGAGCCGACAAAGTTGCCCAGGTGGGGCGTGCCCGTGGTGGTGATGCCGGTGAGAAAACGCGTGGTGCTCATGGGAACAAATCAGCTGGAAAGGAGAAGAAAAAGGGAAGTTCAGCGCAGCAGGGCAGTGAGGGGCGTGAGCAGCAGGTTGATGGTGCTGTAGCCCAGTGCCATCAGCGGACGCAGCCACAGGGCCCCCACCACGCCTGCAATCACCAGGCCCATCACAATGAAAAAGCCCCAGGGCTCGATGCGCGAGACCATGTGCGCCTGCTTCCAGGGCAGCAGGCCCACCAGGATGCGTCCGCCGTCAAGCGGGGGCAGCGGAAACAGGTTGAAGGCCCACATCACCAGGTTGACCAGCACACCCGCGCGGGCCATCTCGATGAAGAAGCGCTCTTCCACGCCAGAGCCCAACAGCGCCACGAGCAGAACGGCCCAGCCAATGGCCTGGATGAAGTTGGATGCCGGCCCTGCCAGTGCCACCCAGATCATGTGCTGCTTGGGCTTGCGCAGGTTGCCGAAGTTGACCGGCACTGGCTTGGCGTAGCCGAACAGGAATGCCCCCGAGGTGGCGAAGTACAGCAGCAGCGGCATCAGGATGGTGCCTACCGGGTCGATGTGCTTGAGGGGGTTGAGCGTGATGCGACCCATCATGTAGGCCGTGTTGTCGCCAAAGTGGCGCGCCGCGTAGCCATGGGCCGCCTCGTGCACGGTGATGGCAAACAGCACCGGCAGGGCGTAGATCAGAACGGTTTGGATGAGATTGGAGGTGTCCACCCGGGGGATTGTCTCAGACCGCCCGCCGCCCGGCGGTCCCGCAGGCGGCGGGCCGGGCGATTGTGGGTTGTACGTACGCTGGAGGCAGGCCCGGCTGGGCGATCATTGCAGGTTGCGGGTCCCCGCCGGGTGTGCCCCTCAAAAATCACTACAACAG